>NZ_BOMY01000083.1 GCF_016862435.1 Paractinoplanes tereljensis | reverse complement strand
GGCCACAGGGGATGCCGTGTTCGGCCAGGTCCGCGTGGACGCGCCGGTAGCCGTACGTGCCGTCGGACGCCTCGAAGAAATGAACGATGAAAGTCTTCAATTCTTCACGCCGGCGAGAAGTCGCGGAGGCCGGCTTGTTCCGCCATTCGTAATACCCTGATCGGGAAACATCCAGCCATACACACATTTTCGTCAACGATGGCGACAATGGGTGTTTGTCCTGCTGGGAGGTTGCGTACTCGGCGTCGATGAATTCGAACGTGTCACTCACCGATGATCCCGGGCGAAGTACGCTGCGGCTTTTTTCAGGAATTCGTTCTCCATCCGCAGCTCCCGCGTCTCACGCTCCAGCTGCCGCAGACGTTCCCGCTCGTTGACCGACAGAGTCGGTTCCTCGTCGACGTGGTCGCGGCGATATCGAGCCACCCAGCTCCCTAACGTGCCCTCGCCGATACCCAATTCGCGTGCCACGTCAACAATCGGACGCGACTCATCAATGACGAGTTTCACAGCCTCCCGCCGGAACTCCGGCGAGAAACTTCTCTTCGGACGAGCCATTCACTTTCCCTCCCAGGCGAACCAATTCTACTTGGTGCACCTGTCCGGAAAGATCATGGCGGCTC
>NZ_BOMY01000082.1 GCF_016862435.1 Paractinoplanes tereljensis | reverse complement strand
TGAGCCGCCCCGATTTTTTCGGACAGGCCTATTTAGGCTCAATTCACGCGGCTAGCTGCCGATTCTCGAACTCGTACCGGACCTGGTGCGGCGTTTTATAGTCGAGTTGCGAGTGGCGTCTGCGGGAATTGTAGCGGAGCTCGATGTATCTGGCAATGTCACGGCGGGCATGTTCGCGGGTCGGATAAACGGTGCGGTGGACTCGCTCGTTCTTCAGTGTCGCGAAGAACGATTCGGCCATTGCGTTGTCGTAGCAGATGCCGGTGCGGCCGACGGATTGGCGAATTCCGAGCTTATTGAGAGTGACGCCGTAGTCGGCCGAGGTGTAATTACTGCCGCGGTCGGAATGAAAGATCACGTCATCGGCCAGGCGATGGTTCGCGGCGGCCATCCGGACTGCTTTCTCGATGAGCGGCGTGCGGTAGTTGTCGTCCGTTGCCCAGCCGACGACTTCCCGGGTATGGCAGTCGATCACGGTCGCCAGGAAAAGCCAGCCCTGCCAGGTTGAGATATAGGTAATGTCACCTACCATTTTCCGTCCCGGCCGGTCGGTGGTGAAATCGCGGTCCATCAGGTCCGGGATGCGGTGCGGTGTGTCGCCGGCGACGGTGAGGCTGTGCCGCCAGGGCCGCGGCTGGCACGGTCGCAGTCCCAGCTCACGCATCAGGGCACGGACCAGCTCAA
>NZ_BOMY01000081.1 GCF_016862435.1 Paractinoplanes tereljensis | reverse complement strand
CGGGCGGTGAAGATGTCCACGATCTGCAGGATCTCTTCCTGACGCAGCTGGTGGAACACGATCGTGTCATCGATGCGGTTGAGGAACTCCGGACGGAAATGCTGCTTCAGCTCGTCGTTGACCTTGACCTTCATCCGGTCGTAGTTGCTCTCGACGTCTTCCGACGCCTGGAAGCCCAGCGACACCGCCTTGGCCACATCCCGGGTGCCGAGGTTGGTGGTCAGGATGATGACCGTGTTCTTGAAGTCCACGATCCGGCCCTGACCATCAGTCAGCCGGCCGTCCTCGAGGATCTGCAGCAGCGTGTTGAACACATCCGGGTGAGCCTTCTCGATCTCGTCGAACAGCACCACCGAGAACGGCTTACGCCGCACCTTCTCGGTAAGCTGACCACCCTCGTCGTAGCCGACATAGCCGGGAGGGGCACCGACGAGCCGCGACACCGTGTACCGGTCGTGGAACTCCGACATGTCCAGCTGAATCAGAGCGTCTTCCGAGCCGAACAGGAACTCGGCAAGCGCCTTCGACAGCTCGGTCTTACCGACACCGGACGGACCGGCGAAGATGAACGAACCCGACGGCCGCTTCGGGTCCTTCAGACCGGCCCGGGTACGCCGGATCGCCTTCGAGACCGCCTTGACGGCGTCTTCCTGGCCGATGACGCGCTTATGGAGTTCGTCCTCCATGCGCAGCAGCCGGGAAGTCTCCTCCTCGGTGAGCTTGTACACCGGGATACCGGTCCAGTTGCCCAGGACCTCGGCGATCTGCTCGTCGTCGACCTCGGAGACGACGTCGAGGTCGCCGGCCTTCCACTCCTTCTCCCGCTGCGCCTTCTTGGTCAGCAGCTGCTTCTCGTTGTCGCGAAGCTGGGCGGCGCGCTCGAAGTCCTGCGCGTCGATCGCGGACTCCTTGTCACGACGCACCTGAGCGATGCGCTCGTCGAAGTCGCGGAGGTCCGGCGGTGCGGTCATCCGGCGGAT
>NZ_BOMY01000080.1 GCF_016862435.1 Paractinoplanes tereljensis | reverse complement strand
CCCGAGTAGCAGCGGACTCCTAGAATCTGCTGTGAATCTGCCAGGACCACCTGGTAAGGCTGAATACTTCCTGGTGACCGATAGCGGACGAGTACCGTGAGGGAATGGTGAAAAGTACCCCGGGAGGGGAGTGAAATAGTACCTGAAACCGTTCGCCTACAATCCGTCAGAGCCTTATGCCGGTAACGGTGGGGGTGATGGCGTGCCTTTTGAAGAATGAGCCTGCGAGTTAGTGGCACGTGGCGAGGTTAACCCGTGTGGGGTAGCCGTAGCGAAAGCGAGTCTTAATAGGGCGTCTTTAGTCGCGTGTTCTAGACCCGAAGCGGGGTGATCTAGCCATGGGCAGGTTGAAGCGTGGGTAAGACTGCGTGGAGGACCGAACCCACCAACGTTGAAAAGTTGGGGGATGACCTGTGGTTAGGGGTGAAAGGCCAATCAAACTCCGTGATAGCTGGTTCTCCCCGAAATGCATTTAGGTGCAGCGTCGTGTGTTTCTTGCCGGAGGTAGAGCACTGGATGGTCTAGGGGGCCTACAAGCTTACCGAAATCAGCCAAACTCCGAATGCCGGTAAGTGAGAGCGCGGCAGTGAGACTGCGGGGGATAAGCTTCGTAGTCGAGAGGGAAACAGCCCAGATCACCAGCTAAGGCCCCTAAGCGTGTGCTAAGTGGAAAAGGATGTGGGATCGCATTGACAACCAGGAGGTTGGCTTAGAAGCAGCCATCCTTTAAAGAGTGCGTAATAGCTCACTGGTCAAGTGGTTCTGCGCCGACAATGTAGCGGGGCTCAAGCACACCGCCGAAGCTGTGGCATTCACACAAGCGATCCGCTTCCAGATTTAGTCTGGTTGTGTAGTCGTGTGGATGGGTAGGGGAGCGTCGTGCAGCCAGCGAAGCGCCGGGGTGACCCAGGTGTGGAGGCTGTACGAGTGAGAATGCAGGCATGAGTAGCGAATGAAGAGTGAGAACCTCTTCCGCCGAATGACCAAGGGTTCCAGGGCCAGGCTAATCCGCCCTGGGTGAGTCGGGGCCTAAGGCGAGGCCGAGAGGCGTAGTCGATGGATAACGGGTTGATATTCCCGTACCCGCAAAGGAACGCCCAAGACGAACCTTCATGTACTAACCACCTCGAACGCCGGCGACCTTCGGGTCAAAAGCGGGAGGGCTGGGAACTTGTGGGGTAGTAGTTTAGCGATGGGGTGACGCAGGAAGGTAGCTGGTCCCAGGCGGTGGTTGTCCTGGGGTAAGCGTGTAGGCCGT
>NZ_BOMY01000078.1 GCF_016862435.1 Paractinoplanes tereljensis | reverse complement strand
GTTACCTTTTTGATCGTCCCCAGCCGGGGACGGCTCGGTCGCCCGGCCTGGCATGACTTACTGCCCCTGTCGTACGGATGATCCGGGGGGTGTTGTCACCAGGCCGGGTGGCGTCGACGGATCGCTGATAGGGACACGACCACCTGGTGGGTTGGGGTAGGTCTCCTCGTAACGTGGCTGCCGACGGTCGACGCCGGACTGGCGATCGAGCTGACAGGTGACGTCGCGGGGAGGCGATGTGCACAGCGACTACCAGGTATTCCTCGGTCTCGACGTCGGCAAGGACGGCCACCACGCCGTCGCCTTGGACCCTGGCGGGAAACGGCTGCATGACGCTGCGCTGGTCAACACCGAGAACAAGCTGCGGCAGGTGTTCGACAAACTCGCCCGTCACGGCCGGATCCTCGTGGTCGTCGACCAGCCCGCGTCGATCGGAGCGTTGCCGGTCGCGGTCGCCCGGGCCTGCGGCCACCAGGTGGCCTATCTGCCCGGGCTGGCGATGCGCCGGATCGCCGATCTGCACCCTGGTGCGGCGAAGACCGATGCCCGGGATGCCTATGTCATCGCGGACGCTGCCCGGAGCTTGCCGCACACACTGCGCCGGGTCGACGTCGGCGACGAAACCCTCGCGGAATTGGAGGTCCTGGTCGGCTTCGACGACGACCTCGCCGGCGAAGCCACCCGGATCTCGAATCGCATCCGGGGGCTGCTCACCCAGATCCACCCGGCGCTGGAGCGTGTCCTCGGACCGAGGGTCCAGCACAAGGCGGTACTGGAGCTGCTGTCGCGTTGCGGCGGCCCGGCCGGGCTGCGCAAAGCCGGCCGTTCCCAACTCCTTCAGATCGCCTCGAAGAACGCCCCTCGCATGGGAGAACGCCTCGTCGGGCAGGTCATGACCGCCCTGGACGAGCAGACCGTGACCGTTCCCGGCACCGCCGCGGCGGAGAAGATCCTGCCCCGACTGGCCGACAGCCTTCGCGATGTCCTGCTGCAGCGTGATCGGGTCGCCGGTGAGGTCGAAGGGATCCTTGATGCGCACCCTCTTGCCCGGGTCCTGACCTCGATGCCCGGCATCGGAGTCAGGACCGCAGCCCGGATCCTGCTCGAGGTCGGCGACGGCACCGCCTTCAAAACCCCAGGTCATCTGGCCGCCTACGCCGGCCTGGCCCCGGTCACCCGCCGCTCCGGCATCTCCGTCCGCGGCGAGCACCCGCCCAAGGGCGGCAACAAGCAGCTGAAACGCGCGTTCTTCCTCGCCGCGTTCGCGTCGCTGGCACACCCGCCATCGAGGGCCTACTACGACCGCAAGCGTGCCCAAGGCAAACGCCACAACGCCGCCCTCATCTGCCTCGCCCGCCGCCGCTGCGACGTCCTGTTCGCCATGCTCCGCGACCAAACGCCCTACCAAACCCGGCCGACAGACCACGCCCTCGCCGCTTGACGAAACCCATAGGGACACCCCCC
>NZ_BOMY01000077.1 GCF_016862435.1 Paractinoplanes tereljensis | reverse complement strand
CTTGTCTTTTAACCTTCGGGCTGGTCTGCCTGCTGTTTCACGGTGTCGTGATTGGACAGAGAGACGGCCTTCGGTGATCATGTCGTCTCGCTGAAGATGACCATGATCCTGATCCGAAGGCCGTGATGAGTAGTGTGCCTGACCCCGTTGACCGCGTCGAGTCGCTGCGGCGACTCGGCTGGTTCCGGGAGGAGTTCTACGCCTGTCTGACCCGGCGATCCGACGCCCTGTTCGAGCTGGCCGACGCGTTGTTGTGCGCCGACGGTCCGGTCGAGAGCCTGGTGGGGTTGAGTCTGACCGCCGAGCATCGCCGGGGTCATGGCGCGCTGTATGACGCGATCAACCACGGCCGGGTCGATCTGGGCCGGCTGCGCCGGGCGGTAACAACTGTGCCGTTCCCGCTGGCTGCTGACGGGCGGATCGTGCTGGCTATCGACGTGTCGCCCTGGCTTCGGCGTGAGGCCCACACCAGCCCCGAGCGGCTCTACTGCCACGTGTCCGGGCAGACCCGCGCCCAGGACCAGCGGGTTCCCGGCTGGCCCTACTCGATCGTGGCCGCCCTGGAGACCGGCCGCACGTCCTGGACCGCGATCCTCGATGCCGTGCGGCTCGGGCCGGCCGATGACGAGATGGCCGTGGCCTGCGCTCAACTACGTGAGGTCATCGACCGGCTGATCACCGCAGGACACTGGCGCCCCGGTGACCCGCCGATCCTGATCGTGACCGATTCCGGCTACGACACCGCCCGCCTGGCCCATGACCTGGCCGGCCTGCCTCTGCAGATCCTCGGCCGGCTGCGCACCAGCCGGGTGATGCGCCTACCCGCGCCGCAACGCACACCCACCACCGTCGGCCGCCCTCGCCACCACGGCCCAGAACTGCGGCTGTCCGACGAGGGCACCTGGCCGCAACCAGCTCACCACACCCGGACCGAGACCCGCCGCTACGGCATGGCCCAGGCCGTCGCCTTCAATCGGGTGCATCCCCGGCTGACTCGCCGCGCTGCCTGGATCAGCCACAGCGGGCCCCTGCCCATCCTCGAGGGCACCCTCATCCGGCTGACCGTCGACCGTGTCCCGTCCGGGCAGAACCCCAAACCGATCTGGCTGTGGTGTTCAACGCCCGACCTCAGCGCCGCCCAGGTCGACCTGCTCTGGCAGGCCTACCTACGCCGATTCGACCTCGAACACACCTTCCGGCTGCTCAAACAGACCCTCGGCTGGACCCGGCCGCGGCTACGCGACCCAGCCGCCGCCGACACCTGGACCTGGCTGATCATCGCCGCCCACACCCAACTACGCCTGGCCCGCAGCCTGACCGACGACCTACGCCGCCCCTGGGAGAAACCCGCCGACCCGACCCGAGCCGACCGGCTAAGCCCCGCCAGAGTCCGGCGGGCCTTTAGAAACCTCCGGCCGCAGACCAGTCACCCCGCGCAGGCACCGAAACCCACCCGACCCGGCCCCGGCCGCCCACCGGGCAGCCCCAACCGACACCGCGCACCCCACCACGACGTCGGCAAAACCATCCACCGCGCCCGCACCCAAACCGACCTGCAGAAACCCGAAGGTTAAAA
>NZ_BOMY01000076.1 GCF_016862435.1 Paractinoplanes tereljensis | reverse complement strand
AAGGCTGAGACGTGATGCCGAGCCGTATCAGGTGAAGTCAGTGATCCTATGCTGCCGAGAAAAGCCTCTAGCGATGTTCCGAGCGGCCCGTACCCGAAACCGACACAGGTGGTCAGGTAGAGAATACCGAGGCGACGGGCGAACTGTGGTTAAGGAACTCGGCAAATTGCCCCCGTAACTTAGGGAGAAGGGGGGCCGGACGCGTGAAGCCCCTTTGCGGGTGGAGCGTGGTATGGCCGCAGAGAGCAGGGGGAAGCGACTGTTTACTAAAAACACAGGTCCATGCCAAGTCGTAAGACGATGTATATGGACTGACGCCTGCCCGGTGCTGGAACGTTAAGGGGACCTGTTAGCCCGTAAGGGCGAGGCGGAGAACTTAAGCGCCAGTAAACGGCGGTGGTAACTATAACCATCCTAAGGTAGCGAAATTCCTTGTCGGGTAAGTTCCGACCTGCACGAATGGCGTAACGACTTCCCCACTGTCTCAACCACAGGCCCGGCGAAATTGCAGTACGAGTAAAGATGCTCGTTACGCGCGGCAGGACGGAAAGACCCCGGGACCTTTACTATAGCTTGACATTGGTATCCGAATGTAATTGTGTAGGATAGGTGGGAGCCTGTGAAGCTTGGACGCCAGTTCAGGTGGAGGCATTGTTGAAATACCACTCTGTTGGATTTGGGTATCTAACTTGCGGCCCTGATCGGGTCGAGGGACAGTGTCTGGTGGGTAGTTTAACTGGGGCGGTTGCCTCCTAAAGGGTAACGGAGGCGCCCAAAGGTTCCCTCAGCCTGGTTGGCAATCAGGTGTTGAGTGTAAGTGCACAAGGGAGCTTGACTGTGAGACTGACGGGTCGAGCAGGGACGAAAGTCGGGACTAGTGATCCGGCACTTGCGTGTGGAAGCGGTGTCGCTCAACGGATAAAAGGTACCCCGGGGATAACAGGCTGATCTTCCCCAAGAGTCCATATCGACGGGATGGTTTGGCACCTCGATGTCGGCTCGTCGCATCCTGGGGCTGTAGCAGGTCCCAAGGGTTGGGCTGTTCGCCCATTAAAGCGGTACGCGAGCTGGGTTTAGAACGTCGTGAGACAGTTCGGTCCCTATCCGCCGTGCGCGTTGGATACTTGAGAAGGGCTGTCCCTAGTACGAGAGGACCGGGACGGACGAACCTCTGGTGTGCCAGTTGTCCCGCCAGGGGCACGGCTGGTTGGCTACGTTCGGAAGGGATAACCGCTGAAAGCATCTAAGCGGGAAGCCTGCTTCGAGATGAGGTATCCCACCACCTTGAGTGGGTAAGGCTCCCAATAGACTATTGGGTTGATAGGCTGGAGATGTAAGCCAGGTAACTGGTTCAGTCGACCGGTACTAATAGGCCGAGGGCTTAACCACCCTAAACTTTTTGCTCGACGCGTCCACTGTGTGATTCACAGCAAACGAACAACCACCCCCGTCCAACGGGGTTGCTGGTTTGTTCCGCTGAAGACTGTTTCGGTGGTCATAGCGGAGGGGAAACGCCCGGTCTCATTCCGAACCCGGAAGCTAAGCCCTCCAGCGCCGATGGTACTGCACTCGGGAGGGTGTGGGAGAGTAGGACGCCGCCGGACTCAACGTGAC
>NZ_BOMY01000075.1 GCF_016862435.1 Paractinoplanes tereljensis | reverse complement strand
GGGCGAAGGCGCCGGTGAGGTATCTGCTCATCGGACGGCCAGCCGCACCGGCAGCGCACCGGAGGGACGTAGAGTGATGGACGGATCGGGCCGTGCCGAGGCGTCACTCCCGGGCGCAACCCGGCATCGCTGGGCGACGGTGGCGACGGTCAGGCCGGCCTGAATCATCGCCAGGCTCGATCCCGGGCAGGAGCGTGGCCCCAGCCCGAACGGGGCCAGCGAATGGCGGCGATGAGCGGCGCCCCGGCCATGCTCGCCGTCGTGGCGCTGCGGCCAGAAGTCATCCGGCCGCTCCCAGACGTCCGGGTGCCGGTTTCCGACGTACGGGCTCCACGCCAGCCACGATCCGGACGCGATCGGATATCCGCCGATGGTGTCGGCCGCCACGGCCCGGCGCATGGTGATCCACACGGCCGGATATAGCCGCATCGTCTCCTCGATGATCCAGCGGGTGAACTCCAGGGCCGGCAGATCCGCCGTGGTGGGCGGGCGTCCGGCCAGGACGGTGTCGAGCTCGCCGCGCAACGTCTCCGCCG
Source organism: Paractinoplanes tereljensis (assembly GCF_016862435.1). Classification (GTDB taxonomy): domain Bacteria; phylum Actinomycetota; class Actinomycetes; order Mycobacteriales; family Micromonosporaceae; genus Actinoplanes; species Actinoplanes tereljensis. The sequence goes on along the minus strand of NZ_BOMY01000075.1, from coordinate 4,897 downwards.
CTTCCGGATGCCCGGCCAGCAGGTGCCAGCACCAGGCGAGCGTGTGCCCGAGGGTCTCGTGCCCGGCGAAGAACATGCCGAGCAGCTCGTCGGCCACTTGGTCCGGTGTGGAGCTGCCGGATTCGCGGTCGGCGACGAGCCGGGCGATCAGGTCAGTGTTGCGCTGAGCCACCAGACCCGCGATCGTGGCGCGGACCCGCCGCATGGCGGCGTGGAAGCGCCGGTTGGCCCTGGTCGGCACAAACAACGGCGGGAACGGCCGCGCCAGGTACTGCACCACGAAGTCGCACACCACCCGCAGGTCGGCTGCGACGGCGACGGTCGCCGCGGTCATCTCCGCGCCGAACAGGGTGCGGCAGGCCAGGCGCATGGAGAGAGCGGTCATCTCGCTCGCCGCGTCGACGATGGCGCCGGCTTCGGTCGCCCACCGATCGGCGAGGTCGCCGACGCACTCCTCGGCAATGCGCGCGGCGTTCGCGAGGGACTCCAGGCTGAACGCGGGCTGGACCAGCCGGCGGCGGCGTAGCCAGTCCTCACCACCCGGGGACACGGTCAGCCCCGAGCCGAGAAACGGGCGGGCGGCCCGGTACACCGGCGCGTCCTTGGTGTAGTTGCGATGGTTGTCCCGCGTTACGTGGGCGACGTGGTCGGGGTGGGTGATGAACACCAGCTCACGACCCCATAGACCGGTGACGGCCACCCCGTCGGGCGCGCGGGCGACCTCCGCGAACAGCCCGAGCGCGTCGCGGCGGAACGCGCCGAACGCCGTCGCCGCCGACAACCGGACCGCAGATCGCATCGGGCCAATGAACGCCCTTTGCGGGCGCAACGGCTGCAAGCTGACCTCATGGCCCATGCACACGCCCTTAAGTACAAGAGGTGGTGAACCTCGGGCGCGACGCCGGGATTCTGGCTGCCGGCAAAGTTCGGTCCCATGCTGGCCCGAGCTACGAACTCGGCGTCAAAGTGGGTTTCGTGCCGGAGGAGAAGGGTCTGGCCGGCTGACTCCACGCGGGCGAACCGTCGCATCAGGCCCCAGAGCACGTATTTGACCGCACGCTCGGAGACCTGCATCGACGTCGCGCTCTGCAGCCCAGGCACCACCTCGGAGCCCGGCTGCGCACCGCGAGCGGCAGCGCGTGCGCCCCGACCAGAACGGCCGCCACCAGGTCGAACGACCGGTGCACGGTCCGCCAGCCCCAGCACCGTGCCGTTGTCGGCGAGGCCCGGCGTGAACGACAGGATCGCCACCACCGCGGCCATCGCTACGTCCCGGTATCCGGCCGGCAACGTCTGGAGCCGGCCGAGCACGCCGGAATCGAGGGTCATGAGATCGATGCTAGGAACGGGCCGGCCCACTGAAGTCCCCCGCGCGAGGGACGATGACCGCTAAATGACGCCCGTGCGCAGCGCGTACGCCACGGCGTGCGAACGACTACGCAGGTTCAGGCGCTGCGACATCCGGGAGAAGATGTTCTTCACTGTGCGCTCGGAGCAATACAACTTGCTCGCGATCTCATTCGTGTCGAACCCGTCGGCCATGAGCCGCAGCACGTCCACCTCGCGCTGGAGGAAGCCGGCAGCGTGCAGCCCGCTGGGCGCCAGCACCTCCCGCTGGAACTTCTCCAGGTGCCGGACCAGGCCGCCGACCAGGCTGGGCGGCATCATCCCGCCACCTTGGGCAACCGTACGGACACTGTGCGTCAGCTGTTCGGCGGTGAGTGCTCGTTTGGGCAGGATGGCCAGCACGCCGTACCGCGTTACGGTCAGCAGCTCGCCGTCGTCGATGTCGCCGATCACCAGGACCACCGGCACGCCGGTGTCGGCCGCCCAGCGCCGTAGCGTGGCGGTGATGTCGGCGGAAAGCTGCTCGGTTTCGATCACCAGGACGTCGGCGTCGTGGCTGGTCTCGTTCGGCAGCACCTGGAGGTCGGGCCGCGATGTCAAATGGCTGACAATTCCCGCTTCGTTGATGGGACCACTGGCGGCTACGGCGACTCGAACGTGCTTCACGGCTATCCCCCCGTATGGAAGCCTGCTCTCTTTCCGGGATAAGAGAGTAATCGATGGAGTCACTGTTCTTAGGTGTATAAAACGTGACCGGCATGGTCATTGGCCACCGATCGACCGCGACGCCCGCCTAACTTCGCCGGCATGAGAAGCAAAGACTCACGGATCGACACCACGGTCGCTCATCCCGCCCGGCGCTACAACTACTGGCTCGGCGGAGACGACAACTTCGCCGCCGACCGCCAGTCCGGTGACCAGATCGCGGCCCTGCTTCCGGCGATCCGCACGGCCGCCGTGGAGAACCGCCGATTCCTGCGCCGCGCGGTCACCCACCTGGCTCGGGACCGAGGCATCCGGCAGTTCCTCGACATCGGCGCCGGGATCCCCGGCGCCGGCAACACGCATGAGGTGGCCCGGGCGATCGCGCCGGACTCGCGGGTGGTCTGCGTGGACAACGACCCGATCGTCGGAGCGTACGGCCGGACGCTGGCCGACGGCAGCGCGGGCACCGTCGCCTATCTCGAGGCGGACCTGCGCGACCCGGAACGGATCCTGACCGATCCGAGGCTGCGGGCCACGCTCGACCTGCGCCGGCCGGTGGGCCTGACGTTGCTGGCCGTGCTGCATTTCCTGAGCGACGCCGACCAGCCGTACCGGGTGGTGCGGGACCTGGTCTCAGCTCTGCCGGCCGGCAGCTGGCTGGTTGTCAGCCACGCCACGGCCGACTTCATGTCCCCGGAGACGGCCGCCGCGGTGGAGGAGGCCGGCCTGCGCAGCGGGGTGCCCAGCCGGTTGCGCAGCCGGACCGAGATCGCGCGGTTCTTCGAGGGGACGAGCCTGATTCCGCCCGGCATCGTGCCGACTCCGCAGTGGCACTCCGACGACGAGCCGAGGGTGCGTTCGACCGCTGCGGATGCGGCCATGTACGCCGGCGCCGCCCTCGTCGGATGACGCCCGGGTTTTACCTCCGAGGGAATTGTTGGGCGGCGGCCGCCGGCGCAGAGTTGCCGGCATGACCGACTTTCCGATCCACACGATCGACACGGCGCCGGGCCACGCCAAGCAACCGTTGGCGTCCCTGCACGAGGCTTTCGGCTTCATCCCGGGCGCAGCCGGCGTCATGGCGAACTCGGCGCCCCTGATGAGCTCGTTCTTCTCGGCCTTCGGCCACTTCCGGGGCGAGGGAACCTTCACCGGGGCCGAGCGGCAGGTGGTGCTGCTGTCGAACGCGGTGACCAACAACTGTGCCTGGGCGGTCGCGTTCCACACGCTGGAGGCCCTCGCCGACGGTGTGCCGCCGGCCGAGGTCGCCGCGATCCGGCAGCGCGAGCTTCCGGCCGACCCGCGGTTCGCCGCCTTGTCAGCGCTCAGCCGGGCGCTCATCGAGCGGCGAGGCCGGCTGGACGAGGCCGACCTGGCGGGGTTCCGCGCCGCCGGCTTCGACCGGGACCAGGTCCTCGAGGTCGTCACCGGCGTGGCGATCTCGACGATGACCAACTATGCGGCCAACGTCGCCGACCTTCCGCTCGAGGAGCCGCTGCGCGAGCACGCGTGGGAGCCGAAACACTGAAGCCGGGGGGACACCGGAAATGACGCATACTGGCACGATGCCCGAGGTCGGCCCGCTGATCAGGCGTTGGCGCAACGCTCGTGGGCTCAGCCAGCTCGCGCTGGCCGCCGGCTCGGTGGTCTCGCTGCGGCACCTGTCGTTCATCGAGACGGGCCGGTCGGCGCCGTCCCGGGCGATGGTGCTCAAGCTGGCCGAGGTGCTCGATGTGCCGTTGCGCGAACGCAACATCCTGCTGCTGGCCGCGGGCTTCGCGCCGGTCTACCCGGAGTCGGCGCTCGACGTGCCGGCTCTGGCCGCGATCCGCGACGCCCTGGACGCGATCCTGGCCCAGCAGGAGCCTTACCCGGCCCTGGTCATCGATCGGGACTGGAACATCCGGCAGGCCAACGGCGCGGCTGCCCGCTTCTTCCGCTTTCTGCAGGCCGGGCACGACGCGGCAGTCCCAGGGCCGCCGAACGTCCTCCGCCGGATGTTCCACCCGGACGGCGTCCGGCGCTACGTGACGAACTGGCCGGAGGTGTGCCAGGCACTGGTGCGCCGGGCGCGCCGCGAGGCCATCGGCGGCATCACCGACGAGCGGGCACAGACCGTCCTGCGGGAGGTGCTGGCCTACCCGGGCGTGCCGCCCTCGCTGCGGTCGCTGGACGCCACCGTGCCCACGACGCCGGTCGTGCCCATCCAGTACGCCCGCGACGGCCGCCGGTTCGACTACTTCTCGACGGTGACGACGCTCGGCACGGCCCAGGACATCACGGTGCAGGAGCTGCGCATCGAATGCTTCTTCCCGGCCAACGACATCACGCGGGACAACGCACGCGCGCTCGCGGAATGACCCCCGTTACTCCCTCTGGCGAGGGGCTACAGGCCGGCCGCGCCTCCCTGGCTTCGAACTCATGATGATGACCAAGGCGGCCTCGGCCGCCACCGCAGCCGTAATCCTGGCCGGCCTGTTGGCGGCGAAGGTCCGGCCGATCGGCCCGCACCAGATCCGGCATCTGATCGCGTCGACCCTTCTCGACGCCGGTTATGGCGTCCACGAGGTCGCTGAGCGGCTCGGCCATGATCCGGCCACGCTCATGCGCTACTACGCCCGGGTCAGGGTGGGCAGGCGTCTGCAGGCCACGGACCGGATCGCCGAATTGATGACAGCGCCCGAGATCCAGCCAAGGGTGCTGCGGAACTGGGCAGGCTGCACCACGAGTCTTCTTCCCGAGTCGGGTATATGTGCGGAGTTGCGCCCCGCCTGAGGCGCGAACGCGTGTATCCGGATGCAAGCGACACCAGGCGCGGCAAGGGACCGAATCCAAGACTCGCCCC
>NZ_BOMY01000074.1 GCF_016862435.1 Paractinoplanes tereljensis | reverse complement strand
CCTAGCCGTCGATGCGGGTGATGTTGCGGATCTTGTTGGAGGCGTCGAGGGCGGCCACCTTGTACGCCTCCGACAGCGTCGGGTAGTTGAAGACCGCGTCGACCAGGTAATCCACGGTTCCGCCGCAGCCCATCACGGCCTGGCCGATGTGCACGATCTCGGTGGCACCGGTGCCGAACACGTGCACCCCGAGCAGGCGGCCGTCGTCCGGCGCGACAAGCAGCTTGAGCATGCCGTACGAGTCGCCGACGATCTGGCCGCGGGCGAGCTCGCGATAGCGGGCGATGCCCACCTCGAACGGCGTGGCCGAGTCGGTCAGCTCGTCCTCGGTCTTACCCACGAAGCTGATCTCGGGGATCGTGTAGATGCCGATCGGCTGGAGCGTGTGCATGACGCGGGCCGGCTCGCCGCAGGCGTGGTGCGCGGCCAGTCGCCCCTGCTCCATCGAGGTGGAGGCGAGTGCCGGAAAGCCGATCACGTCGCCGACCGCGTAGATGTTCTCCACCGCGGTGCGGTAGTTGGCGTCGACCTCGATCCGCCCCCGCCGGTCGGCGGTCAATCCCGCCGCCTCGAGGTTGAGGCCTTCGGTCTGGCCCTGCCGGCCGGCTGAGTACATCACCGTGTCGGCGACGATCTTCTTGCCGCTCTTGAGGATGCACAGCGCCGCGGTCGAGTGCCTCTCGACGGCGGCCACCTCCTCGCCGAACCGGAACGTCACGCTCAGGTCGCGCAGGTGGTATTTCAGCGACTCGATGATCTCGTCGTCGCAGAAGTCGAGCATCTTCTCGCGCCGCTCGACCACGGTGACCTTGGTGCCGAGGGCGGCGAACATCGAGGCGTACTCCATGCCGATCACCCCGGCGCCGACCACCACCATGCTGCGCGGCACGGCCTCGAGGTTGATCACCCCATCGGAGTCGACGATCGTCCGGTCATCGAAGTCCACACTGTCCGGCCGGGCCGGCCGGGTCCCCGCCGCAACAATGATCTTGTCAGCGGTGACCTTGTTGTCCCGGCCGTCCCCGCCGTCCACCTGCAGCGTGTGCGCGTCGGCAAACCGGGCCGTCCCGGTCAGCATCACGATGTGGTTGCGGGCGAGCTGGTTGCGAATGACATCGGTCTGCCGGGCGATCACATGCTGGGTGCGCGCCGCGAGGTCGCTGACCGTGATGTCTTCCTTGACCCGGTAGTTCGACCCGTAGAGGTCGCGCTGACTGAGGCCGGTCAGGTAAAGCACGGCCTCCCGCAGCGTCTTGGAGGGCACGGTCCCGGTATTGATGCAGACCCCGCCGATCATGTCGCGGCGGTCCACAATGCCAACCCGACGCCCCAACTTCGACGCGGCGATAGCGGCCTTCTGCCCACTGGGCCCAGAGCCCAAAACCAACAGGTCATAGTCATACACATCGCTAGCGTCGCAGTGCGAGGCGGCGCGGTCTACGGGCCCGATCGGCATTTTTCACGCTGTTCACAAGCCGGCGGCCGGACGGATCAGCCTCCTCGGCGACCCGGGCAGACTGCCACCTGCCGGCGGCGTGGGGCCGGCAGTGAGCCAGGTGGCCAGGCCGTGCCGTACAGCTCGGAGCAGAGCACCACGCTCATCCACGGCACCCACGGTCCGCTCAGGATCAGCGGCGCCTCCCGGCCGCGCACGTTCAGCTCCACCGACCACTCGCCCGGGATGGCCCGTACGCCGGTGAACTGCCACAGGGCGTACTCCTCGCCCACGATCAACCGCAGGTTGGTGATCACCGCGATCTGCCGCTCCCGGTTATCGACGGTGACCGGGAACCAGCCGTACTGCTTCTCCGTCGCCATCAGCGGAATCGTCGGCGCCACGGCCTTGGGCCGTCCTCCGCGCCCCACATACCCGGCCAGCATGTTGCGAGCGCGGAATCCCGCACTCAACTGGTCGGCGTCGTACTCGGCCACCCTCTTCTCCGATCCGATTTCGGGCCCCCCGTTGCGGCCAGGTTCGATCCTGGCCCCCTAAAGGCCACCTGACCAGCGAATACCCTCACAAGGGGGTGCGTTCTGGCCGATCCGGCTACCCCGCACGTGTTCGACACTCCAAGCAATCGCTTGACATCCATGTAAGACTCCAAGCATGTCCTTGGATTCGTCGAGCGATCAACCCGCCGAACGCAGAGTGATCGGCGACCCCCTGACTCTGCGTGCGCTGGCCCATCCGCTGCGCCTGAAGTTGCACGCTCTGGTCGGCCGCGAGGGCTCGATCACCGCCGCCGAGGCCGCCCGCCAGCTCGGCGTCAGCCAGGCGCTGGCCTCGCACCACCTGCGCCAGCTGGCGAAGTACGGCTACGTCGAACCGGCCGAGGCCGGCGACAACCGCGAGCGCCCGTGGCGGGTGACCCACACGTCGCACCGGTTCGATCCGGCCGAAAACACCTGGGACGAGATCGAGGCGCTGCAGCACTACCTGCTCGAACGCACCGCCGCCCAGCTGGCCGACTGGCATCAGCGACGGGCCGACGCCGAGCCGGGCTGGGCCGAGCACGCCGGCATCTCGCAAAACCTGGTCTACCTGACCCTGGACGAGATGATCGAGCTCGAAGAGGCGTGGAACGCCCTGATCGACCCGCTGGTCAAGCGACGCCCGCTCGGTGACACCAGCAAACGGCCGCCGGGCGCGATCCCGATCGACGTCACCCTGGTCGCCGTCCCGCTGCGTCCCACGGAGAGCGGAGCGTGACATGGGCCGCGACTACCGTCTGCTGCTGGCCGCGAACTTCGTCTCGTTCACCGGCGACTGGATCCTGAGCGCCGGTCTCGTCTATCAGGTCTACGCCCTCACCGGCTCCGCGCTCGCCAGCGCGGCGATGGTGCTGGCCACCCTGATCCCGCAGGTGACGCTCGGTTCGTTCGCCGGCGTGCTGGCCGACCGCTGGGACCGCCGCCGCACGATGATCGGCTGCAACCTCCTGCTGGCGGTCACCCTGCTGCCGTTGCTGCTGGTCACCGACCCGAGCCAGGTTCCGCTGGTCTACGCGGTGGCGGCCGTCCAAAGTGCCCTGGCGGTCGGTTTCGCGTCGGCCGAGGCCGCCCTGGTCCCGTCGCTCGTCGACGCGCATCGCCTGGTCACCGCGAACGCCCTGAACGGGCAGGCCCGCGACGTCGCCCGGCTGGTGGGTGCGGCGCTGGGTGGGGTGCTGGCCGCCGCCGGCGGCATCCGGCTGATCGCCGTCGCCGACGCCGCGACGTTTGCCGCGGCCGCCGGCCTGCTAGCGCTGATCCGCTATCGCGCACTCCGGCCGGGCGGGCAGGCGGCGGCTCCGCGCGTCCTCCGCGAGTGGCTCGACGGTACGCGTATCGCGGTGTCCGACCGCACGCTGCGCGTCCTGATGGTGTTCGCGCTGATCACGGGCGTCGGCGAGGCGATCATGATGACCCTGATGGCACCGTTCGTCCGGGACGTGTTGCACGGCGGCAACCAGACCTACGGCACGATCATGGCCGCTCAGGCGGTCGGTGGGCTGGCCGGTGGCGCGCTCGCCACCCTGGTAGGACACCGGTTCGCGCCGCGGCTGCTGCTCGGTGGCGGCGCGGTCGCCTTCGGCCTGCTCGATCTGGTGCTGTTCCTCTACCCGCTGGTGCACGTGGCGACCTGGCCGGCGTACGGGATCATGGTGTTGGTCGGTCTGCCCGGCGCACTGACCGTGGCCGGCCTGGTCACCGTCTTCCAGACCGCCACCGACGACAGCTACCGCGGCCGCGTCTTCGGCGCGATCACCGCCCTGCGGGCCGGCGCCATGCTGGTCGGCATCGTGCTGGCCGGCACCCTGGCCGGCCGGGCCGGGATCGTCCCGGTGATCGCGGTGCAGGGTGCCGGCTACCTCGCGGCCGGTCTGCTGGTGCTGGCCGCGCTGCCCCGTTCAGCGCGGCCCGCGGTCATCGGCCGTAACGACTCTTCAGATGACGCCACCAGTCCCGAAGCATCCACTTGTCGAACTCCGTGATGCTTGTGGCACTGCCCGCCTTCATGATGAAGCCTTGGCCGGGCGTCGGGTCCCAGTCGTAGAAGTCATCCAGGCCGTACGTGTGCCCCATCTCGTGCAACAGGATGTGGATGTTGTCGGTGCTCAGGTTGCTCATGTAGTACTCGGAGCCGATCCGCTGCCCCCAGTCGCCACCGGCGCCCCCGCTGAACCCGGCGGTGAGCCAGAGCGAGTGGTCGTAATGGTGGGACGCCCCGCCCGGGCAACCGGAGTAATTGCCGTCCTGGTGGAAGAACCGCCCGCACGGCGTACCGCACTGCGGCGCGTTCTCATTGATGTCGTTCACGTAGATGTCGACCGACGTGTCCGTCCATTCCAGCTGGGCCCGATCCCGCACGGCCCAGCCGACCACCTTCACCGGCACCTGCTTGTACGGCCAGTTGTTCCAGCCCGACCCGTTGTCGAGCATCTGGTCCATCCACTTCTGGTACTGCCGCTGCAGAGCGGCCGCCACGGCGTCCCGCTGGGCCGCGGTGACGTGCGCGGTCGAGTCCCACCGCACGCAGTAGTTGATCGCACCGCCCCCGGCGAACAGCTGGTCCCAGCCGTAGTTCTTGAACCCGTACAGGTTGCTGTAGGTCGACTCCTCGTGCGACCAGACCGCCGCGAGCGGCTGCACCAGCGAGGACGGCGGAGTCCAGGGGTCACCGGTGGGCGCGGTGGTAGGCGCAGTCGTCGCCGGAGTAGTGGTGGGAGTGGTCGTCGTCGGCGTGGTCGTCGGCACCGAGCCGGTGCAGGCCACACCGTTGAGGGTGAACACCGTCGGCGCCGGGTTGGTCCCGGTGAACGTGCCGGTGAAGCCGACATTCACCGACCCACCGGTGGCCACCGACCCGTTCCACCCGGCGTTGGTAGCGGTGACCGCACTGCCCGACTGGGTCCAGGTGGCGTTCCAGCCCTGGGTGACCTTCTGGGTGGCGGTGGGGAAGGTGAAGCCGAGCGTCCAGGAGGAGACCGGGTCACCGAGGTTGGTCACGGTGACCGACCCCTGAAATCCACCGGGCCACGAGCTGGGAACGGTGTAGTCGACACGGCAACCGGCGGCGGCATAGGCCGGCTTGAGCGCACCGACCACCGCGAACGCGGCCACCAGGCACGCCAGTGCCCAGACGACGCGACGTCTCATCGAGTTCCTCGATTCAGGAGGGGATGAGAGCGGCGGGCCGAAGGCCGGGGAGACGCCGCCCATGGGGGATCCGCAGACGGGATGGACTCCGCCCGCGCGTATGCGCCCTCGTGGTACGACGTGACACCGTTCCGTGGCCAGGCTATGCCCCTTAAAAATAGACGTCAATGAATCAACGGCCGGGTACGGCAGAATGGGGCCGTGCGAGAGATCGTGGACGGCGTGTTCGAGCTTGGCCTCGGGTTTGTCAACGTGCATCTGGTGGTGACCGACGACGGGGTGGTGCTTGTCGACACCGGGCTACCGCGCCGGTCCAAGCAGATCGAGCGTGGCCTGCACGAGATCCGCAAACAGATCGGTGACGTGCGCGTCGTGCTGCTCACCCATTACCACTTCGACCACGTCGGCAACGTTGCCGACCTGCGGAAACGCTCCGGCGCCCGGGTGTTCGCGCACGCCGCCGACGCGCCGGTGATCACCGGCGCGATCACCCCGCCGAAGCCGAGCGGCCTGCTGCCCCGCCTGCTCGGCCGGATCGTGACGGTCGAGCCCACCAAGATCGATCAGCTGATCACGGCCGAGGAGTCCGAGCCGATCCCGGGCTTCACCGCCGTGCACACCCCCGGGCACACCCGCGGTCACGTCTCCTACCTGCTCGACCGGGCCGGCGGCGTGCTCTTCGCCGGCGACACGGCCAGCGGCAGCAAGGACGGCACCCTGGTCAGCGGCCCCAAGCAGGTCTCGGCCGACCCGGCCGAGCAGGACCGCAGCGTGGCCAAGTTGGCCACCCACAACTTCGAGCACGCGGTCTTCGGCCACGGCCGGGCGATGTCGGGGCGCGCGGTCGAGCGCTTCCGGGAATACGCGTCGGCGCTACCCAACGATTGAGCGGGATTCGTCGCGCTGCCCTAGCCTGACCGGCATGTCCGAGCGCCGGGGGCCCAAGGCCCTCCTCGCAGCCCGACGGCCGCTGCCCGCCCACATCACCGTCTACCTCTTCGTGATCGTGCCGTTCCTGGCGCTGATCGCGGCCGTACCGTTCGCCTGGGGCTGGGGGCTGACCTGGCTCGACCTGGCCCTGGCCGTGTTCTTCTACGTGCTGACCATCCTCGGCACCACGGTCGGCTACCACCGCTACTTCACGCACGGCTCCTTCAAAGCCAAGCGCCCACTGCGGCTGGCCCTCGCGGTGGCCGGCAGCATGGCCGTGCAGGGGCCGATCCTGCACTGGGTGGCCGACCACCGGCGGCACCACGCGTTCGCCGACAAGGAGGGCGACCCGCACTCGCCGTGGCTGTTCGGCACCTCGCCGGTGGCCCTGGCCCGCGGCTTCTGGCACGCGCACCTGGGCTGGATCCTCGACCGGGACCAGACCAACCAGGAGCGGTTCGCGCCGGACCTGCTGGCCGACCGGGACATCCGGGTGGTGCATCGACTGTTCGGGCCGCTGACCATCCTGACGCTTATCGCGCCGGCCCTGCTCGGTGGCCTGCTCACCTGGTCCTGGCTGGGCGCGGTGACCGCGTTCTTCTGGGCGAGCCTGGTGCGAATCACCTTCCTGCACCACGTGACGTGGTCGGTCAACTCGGTCTGTCACATGATCGGGGAGCGCCCGTTCAACGCCCGGGACAAGGCCACCAACTTCTGGCCGCTCGCGCTGCTCAGCATGGGCGAGGCCTGGCACAACCTGCACCACGCCGACCCGACGCAGGCCCGGCACGGGGTGCAACGTGGGCAGATCGACGTCTCGGCTCGGGTGATCTGGTTCTTCGAGCGGTTCGGCTGGGCGCATGACGTGCATTGGCCGACACCCGAGCGATTGGCGAAGATCACGCGATAGTCGCGTCGCGGCCGTTTCGGCCGCGGCGGTCGCGCTGCTCGGCGGTTCGGGCTGGTGCGGTTGGGGACACGTCGCGCGTACGCCCAAGAGGGTTTGGGTTCTGTTGGGCCGGCGGACATCGGCGCAGATCATCGTGTGGGCATGCGAGTCGCTCTGGTTACGGAGTCTTTCCTGCCGGATGTCAACGGGGTCGCGCACTCGGTGGTGCGGGCGGCCGAGCATCTGCTGCGCCGGGGGCACCAGCCGATGGTGATCGCCCCGCAGCCGCCACCCGCCCTGCGAGATGTCCGAGTCGACGTGCCCTATCCGGTTGTGCGGATCGCGTCGCTGCCGATGCCCGGTTATCCGCAGATTCGGCTGGGTCTGCCCACCCCGACGATGACCGGTGCCATGCGCGCGCACGGCACCGATGTGGTGCACCTGGCCAGCCCGTTCGTGCTGGGTGCGTGGGGGATGGCGGCCGCCAAATCGCTGAAACTGCCGACCGTGGCGGTCTATCAGACCGACGTGGCGGCCTACGCCCGCGCGTATAAGGTCGGAATGACCGAAGGTGCGGCCTGGCGATGGATCCGGACCGTGCACAATGCCGCATCCCGGACGCTGGTGCCGTCGACCGAGTCCCGTGCCGCACTCGGCGCGCACGGCGTCGAACGCATCCACCTGTGGCGGCGCGGCGTCGACGACGTGCAGTTCCATCCGGCTCGGCGCAGCGCCGGCATGCGCCGCGTGCTGGCGCCGGACGGCGAGGTGGTGGTCGGTTTCGTCGGCCGGCTGGCGGTGGAGAAGCAGATCGACCTGCTCGCCGACGTGAGCCGGCTGCCCGGCGTGCGCCTGGTCATCGTCGGCGACGGCCCGGCCGGGCCGGCCCTGCGAAAAGCACTACCCAAAGCCAAATTCCTCGGCGTACGGCGGGGACTTCAGCTGGCGCGCATCTACGCGAGCTTCGACATCTTCGCCCATACCGGCCCCTACGAGACGTTCGGCCAGGCCGTGCAGGAGGCGATGGCCAGCGGCCTCCCGGTGGTGGCGCCCCACGCGGGCGGCCCGGTCGACCTCGTGCAACACGGTCGCACCGGCTATCTGGTCCCGCCGTTCGAGGCGGCCGGGTTCACCTCGGCGGTCGCCGACCTCGCCCGGGACCCGGCCCGGCGGGCCGCTTTCGGCGCCGCCGGGCGCCGCGCCATCGAGGGCCGCAGCTGGTCGGCGGTGGGCGACGAGCTGATCGGGCACTATCGAGAGGTGTCCGCTCTCAGCGTGTTCGAGCGCCCGGCGGTCGCCGCGTGAGGATCGTGCGGGTGGCCAACTACGTAGCGCCCCGATCCGGCGGGCTGAAGACCGCGCTGCGCAACCTCGGCGCCGGCTATCAGGCGGCCGGCCATGAGTCCGTGCTGGTCATCCCGGGCGAGAAGGCAACCGACGAGCAGACCGAGCAGGGCCGGGTGATCACGCTGCCCGGTGCCTACGTGCCCGGCCTGGGTGGTTATCGGGTGCTTCTGGACCGGCGGCGGTTGGCCGCGACGCTGCGTTCGCTGCGCCCCGACCGGCTGGAGATCTCCGACCGGACCACCCTGCGCTGGCTGGGCCGCTGGGCCCGGCGCCGCGACATCCCGACCATGATGGTGTCGCACGAGAGCCTCGACGGCCTGCTGCGACTGTTCGGTCCGGCGTCCGGCCGGCGCGTCGCCGACGTGCTGAACGGCCGCACCGCGGCCGACCACGACCGGATCGTGTGCACCACCCGCTGGGCTTCCCGGGAGTTCGCCCGGATCGGCGCGCCGGTGGACCTGGTCCCGCTCGGAGTCGATCTCGACCGTTTCACCCCGGACCGCCGCGATCCCGCGATGCGGTCCCGCTGGGCCGGCCCCGACGACGTGCTGCTGCTGCACTGCGGCCGGCTTTCGCCGGAGAAGAAACCCCGCCGTTCACTTGCGGCCCTGGAGGGCCTGCGCCATCAGGGCGTACGGGCGGTGCTCGTGGTCGCCGGAGCCGGGCCGTTGCGTCACGCCCTGCAGGAGGAGGCCGCCTCGCGGGGACTACCGGTGCGCTTCCTCGGCCACCTGACCGACCCGCTCGAGGTCGCCGCCCTGCAGGCCTCGGCCGACGTGGCGATCGCGCCCGGCCCGATCGAGACGTTCGGGCTGTCCGCGCTGGAAACCCTGGCCAGCGGTACGCCGGTGGTGGTCAGCGCGCAGAGTGCCCTGCCCGAGGTGATCGGTGCGGCCGGTCTCGCGGCGGCCGGCGACGGCCCCGGTTACGTCACCGCGGTCCTCGACCTGCTGTCCCGGCCGGAGGACGCCCGGCGACAGGCCGCCCGCGCCCAGGCCGAGAAGTTCCCCTGGTCGGCGTCGGTGGCCGGTTTCCTGGCCGCGCACCAGATGTCAGGCGGTGATCCGGTCCGGCTTGCGGAGCCGCTGGGACGGGACACCGGCCGCCCGCAGATCGTCGGCGATCTCGGCTGACGCATTTTGCAGGAAGACGACCACCCGGTGGTCGTCGGCCAGGTCGCAGAGCGCGGCCAGGGTGCCCAGGTTGATCGGATCGACCGTCGGCACCTCGGCCAGGTCAACGATCAGGCGCAACGGCCGCAGCTTGCGAACCGCGTGCACGAGCGTCTGGCGGAACTGCACGGCGCACTCGGCGTCCAACACGTCCCGCGGGGTGATCACGAGACTTCCGTCGGCCTCCGTCCGGACGTCGACTGAAAAGTTCGGCATCTGTCAGCCTTCCGTCGCCCCCGCGTTTGCCGGGTGGCAAAGCCTATGTGGAGGCGACGGTAGCCGTCGATCGTTCATGCACCAGGCGGGGAAAGACTCAAAGACGCAGAGCCCGCCAGTCGACATATTTGAAGTCGGTGCTCACCCGGCCGTCGTCCGGGGTGTTCTCGCCGTCGTGCAGCACCAGCAGACCCTGCGGGTAACCGGGCAGCGCCTCCGAGGTCGCGGCCGCCCCGTCCGAGTGCTGCACGCCGTCGGCCCGCGGCCCGTCGACCACCCGGAAGCTGCTCAGCGGCCGGTTGGTGCCCCGGTCGTACACGTAGAAGCGGCTGTCCCCCTGGCTCGAGACGATCAGGTAGCCGTCCTTCTTACCGGTCGGGTAGATCGTGGCGCCCTCGACATCGGCGTGGATCCGCCCGCCGAAGCCCGGGTCGTCGTCCCCCGCCACACATTCCTCGGTCGCCGGGTCATAGGTGGCCGGCACCCCGTATTCGGCGACCCGCTCGACCACCCGCGGCACCCCGACGAACCGGTCCCGGTCCAGCCGGATCCGCCACAGCGCGACGTCTTCCTGAGCGACGTAGAGCACGCCCGCCGCGGCGTCCACCACCATCCCCTCGATCTGCGGGTCCTCCCCCGGCTCCGCGCACGGCGCCCACGTCTCGCCATTGGGCAGGCGGAACTGTTTGGGCAGGTCGAGCAGGTCGGTGTTGCGGTAGGTAACCCGGCCGCCGCGCTCCTCCAGCCGGAAGATCCCCAGCCGGGTGGAGTGCCGGCGGCTGACCACCGCATAGCGGCCGTAAGCGGCCAGGCCGTATCCGGTCGCCTGGGTGGCCACCTCGTCCTGGTCCTTGCTGAACAACAGCGGAGCGCCGGCCGCCGTGACGTCGGTGAGCCGCCCGGTCGACTCGATCCGGTAGATCCGCAGCTGGTCCAGCCCGCGGTCGGTCACCACCGCGAGGTCGGCCGTCCGCCCGCCGAGCCGGAACCCGGTCACCAGGTCGACGTTGTTGAACCGCCCGTCGGCCGGCGGCGCGATCGACTGCACCTCCCGGCCGGCCAGGTCATAGACCCGCAGCCCACCGTTCTTGGCCGTGCCGATGACCCGGCTCTTCGCCCGGTCGGCCCGGTTGATCCAGATGGCCGGATCGTCCGCGTCGGCGTCCCCACCAGCCTCGTCGTCGAAGAGCGCCGGGGTCTCGACGGTAGCGGTGATCTCCCGGTCGGCCTTGGCGCCGGCCTGGGCCGGCGCGGCCACGACGGAGGAAAGAGCGACAAGGGCGACGATGCCAACGGTACGGCGCATAACCGCGACAATCCCCGAGGACCTTGGCGTACGGGTGGCCGCCGGCTTAACAGGTCGACACGGGTTGGTCCCGCTGTCCCGGATGCTGGGGAAGCCGGATGAACCCAGCCGGCAACCCCAGGTACCCTATGCTCGCGGGCCGCTAGCTCAATGGCAGAGCTGAGGACTTTTAATCCTTAGGTTCGGGGTTCGAATCCCCGGCGGCCCACTCTTCCTATTCCGGAGCCGAGCCCCGGAGGCCCACGTTACGATGGCCGCTCCCTCGGGGGCGGTCCTTGTTTTGGGTGGGTTGCGGTTGTTATGCGTGGCCCAGCTCGGTGGGCCTGTCCATGGCCGTGCCTGGAGACCTTGGCAGCTACATCATCACCTGGCCTCGCTTGGTACTTCTTGGCTTGCGCATTTCGAAAGCAATGGGGTTGTGCTGGCAATTTGCTGGGGGGCCAGTGTTTAGCAAATTCTCTATTGTTACGCAATGGAGAACAGGTGGTTTCTCTGGCGCCGCATTGCACCTTTGCCTATGCCGGGCCGGACGACAGGTTGGGTGGGTGGGGCGACCGGTGGGTCAGGTCTGACCGAAAAGACCACCCCGGTGGCATGAGCGGTGGGGCGGGGTGGCCTCTGCCTGTCGCTCGTCTGCGGTCTGAGCTGGGGTTTCATGGTGGTAGCCTGGGTTCACCGGTGGGGGTTCTGAGCTGGGCGTCTAGCCGTTCGTTCTATGGTTGGGTTCCAACTATGGGACAGATTGTGGGCACGTTTTCTGGTGGATTTGGCCGGGTGGGCTAGGTGTTGGTCGCACTAACACAGAATGCTCATTGGCGACTAAGGAACACCTGGGATTAAGCATAGAACCGGTGCTAGCCTTGGTCCCCGCGGCGATGGCTGCGTGCCATAGCTCCTGCAAACGACGAAGGCGACCGACAGCTATGTCCCCCCAGACGCTCGTTCCCGTCCTTCTCTACCACTCCATCACGCCGACCGGCGCCGAGAGCCGCGACCCGTTCGCGGTCTCCGAGGCCGGCTTCCGCGAGGACATGGAGGCGGTGCAGGCAAGTGGCCGGGTTCCGCTGACCGCCCGCCAGCTCGGCGCCTGCCTGCGAGGCGAGCAGCCGCTGCCGGAGCACGCGATCGCGCTCACCTTCGACGACGGGTTCGCCGACTTCGCCGACGTCGCGCTGCCGATCCTCGACAAGCTGTCGCTGTCGTCCACCCTCTTCATGACGACCGGCTACTTCGACCAGCCCGGCATGCTCTCGCCGGCGGCCCTGCGTGACATTGCCGCAGACGCCTCGCTCGAGATCGGCGCCCACTCGGTCACCCATCCCCACCTCGATCTGCTCGATGCCTCGAAGCAACTGAAAGAGGCCGTCGACTCCCGCAAGCACCTGGAAGACCTGCTCGGCATGACCGTCGACTCGTTCGCGTACCCGCATGGCAGTCACTCGCGGCGCACCCGTTCAGCGATCGCCGAAGCGGGGTATATCAACGCCCACGCAGTGAAGAACGCCATCTCTCACCAGACCGACGACTGTCTGGCGGTGGCCCGCTTCACGGTCGTCACTGACACCGAGCGCGAGCAGGTTGCCCGCGTCATCGGTGCTACCGGAGCACCCATCTCGTGGAAGGGCGAACGGTTGCGGACCCGCGGCTATCGGCTGGCAAGGCGTCTCATGGCAGGTGCTCGCTCGTGATCAGCACCCTGCTTGACCGTTTCGGTGGCTGGCCGGACCCGAGTTCGTTCCGGCCCACCCACATCGTCGAGGTCGACCTCGACGAGGACATCCCGGCCATGACCGCGAGCGGACCGGCCCGGGTGCTCGTCCGGCGCTCCGGCCGGCCGGTCGCCTTCGTCCCGGTGACGGTTCCCGACGAGGGCCTGACCCCCGAAGAGGTGCGCAAGGCTCTCGACGAGGCGATCGCCTCCGAGGGTTACCCGGCCGAGCCGGCCCACGCCGAAGCGCAGGCCGTCGCGCCGGTCCGGGCCACGGTCGTCATCACCACCTGTGTGGCGACCCGAGGCCTGCTCCGGGTGCTCGACGACGTCCGGGCCCAGACGATCACGCCGCACGAGATCGTGGTGGTCGACAACCGCCCCAACACCTCCGGCGTCACCGACCTGTTCCAGCAGCAGGGCATCGACGACGTGCGCCTGGTGCTGGAACACCGCCCCGGCCTGTCCCGGGCCCGCAACGCCGGCCTGGCCGCCAGCACCGGCGACGTGATCGCCTTCCTCGACGACGACATCGCCGTCGACAGCCGGTGGCTGGAGGCAATCACCGAGGTGTTCCGCCAGGACCCGTCGGTCGCCTGCGTGACCGGCATGATCCTGCCGATGGAGCTGGAGACCCCCGCGCAATACCTCTTCGAGGAGTTCGGCGGTTTCTCCAAGGGCTTCCACCAGCGGCGGTACGACTTGAAGGACCACCGCGGCACCAGCAAGCTCTACCCGTACGCGGCGGGCGTCTTCGGCACCGGCGCCAACGGCTCCTTCCGGGTCGACGCCCTGCGCGCACTGAACGGCTTCGACGAGAAACTCGGCATGGGCACCCCCGCCAAGGGTGGCGAAGACCTCGACATCTACCTGAGCGTGATCCAGAGCGGCCGCACCCTGGTCTACGAGCCGGCCGCGCTCGTCTGGCACCAGCACCACCGGGAGATCGCGGCGCTACGCCACCAGATCTTCAACTACGGCGTCGGCATGTCCGCCATGATCGCCAAGCGCTGGTGGGCCAACCGCCAGGAGCGTCCCGAGATGCTCCAGCGCCTGGGCGCCGGCGTCAAGCACGTCCTGGGCCCGGGCAGCCCCAAGCACCAGACGAAGACGAGCTCCTACCCGCGGGCGCTCACCCTGATCGAGCTCGGTGGAGTAATCCGCGGCCCGTTCGCGTACTGGCGCAGCCGCCGGCACCGCGTTTCCTGATCCCCGTCTTTCACGGGTCTGGCCTGATCGATTATTCGATCAGGCCTTTTCGGTTCCCCCGAATTTGGGCAGCAAAAAGGCCCACCCGGTTGCCCGGGTGGGCCTTTTC
>NZ_BOMY01000073.1 GCF_016862435.1 Paractinoplanes tereljensis | reverse complement strand
TGTTGTATTGCCCTCGGGGCTTCGTCCAACCCGCGAAACACTACACGGTTATTCACCGCGACTATTTCTCGGGGTTGCCTCCAGGACGGCCGCTCCGGCTGCCCGAAGGCTTCCGTTCGCTCGCCCGTCTCCCTGGCGACTTGGAGAACATTACAGCGTGTTTCCCGCGGCGCCAAATCGGCCCCCACCCTTTCGCCAGGATTCCAACTCAAGAGTGAGCCCATCCAGGTAAAACCCCAGCGCAACGGCGTAAGCCGACCCCGACATGGACCGCCCGAGCGCCTCCGCGGAGGCCGCGATGTGCGGATGCGTGTCCGCCGGTAACCCTGCGTAGACATCGGCCCACGCTGCGACATCGCCGGCCGATGAAGCGGCGGCATCGAGCATCGCGTAGCCGAGAGTCAGGTCGATGAACGCGTGATAACACCGGGCGGCGGCCTCGTCGGGGAAGCCGGCACCACGCAGAATGCCCACCCCGATCTCCACCGCCCGGATCTCGTGGACCCGCCCGGTCACCCGGGCCGCGGTCAGTACGGCGGTGCGCGGCCGGGCGAGACAGCCCGTGTAGATCCGCCGGCCCATCAAAGCCAGCGACTCCCGCCAGTCCTCCCCCGGTGCGAATCCGTCCAGGGCCTTGCCGATCAACTCGTCCGCGACCGCGAGCACCAGGTCGTCGGTGCTGCGGAAGTAGCGGTACAGCGCGGTCGGGTCGGCCCCCAGCGCGGCCCCGAGCCGCCGGACACTGAGGCCGTCGCCCCCGTGCAGGTCGATCAGCCGGATAGCGGTAGCCACGATCAGCTCGTAGCTCAGGACCGTGCCCGAGCGGGTAGGTCGGCGTCGCCGCTGCGCGGCCAGGCGATCAGCAGCCATCGCGGTAGCTTATGTCAACAGCCTTGACCATCCGCGACACGCGATGATTCGGTTAGCGCCACCCCAGGCCACCCCCGGAACGGAGTTGACACCATGCACGCAGACCTCGTCTTTCACGGTGGAGCGGTGTTCTCCGACGGTGCGGTAAGCAGCGACTCGGTGGCCGTGCAGGCCGGGCGGATCGTCGGCGTCGGCGACGTGCGGGATCTGGTCGGTCCGGAGACCGACCTGGTCGATCTCAACGGGCGGCTGCTGCTGCCCGGCTTCCAGGACGCGCACATCCACGCGGTGATGGGCGGGGTCGAGCTGGGCCAGTGCGACCTGACCGGCACCACCGACCTGGCCGAGTACCAGCGCCGGATCGGCGACTTCGCGGCCGCCAACCCGGACGCCGAGTGGATCGTCGGCGGTGGCTGGGCGATGGAGAGCTTCGAGGGCGGCGTGCCGCGTAGGGAGCAGCTGGATCAGGTCGTCAAGGACCGTCCGGTCTACCTGCTCAACCGGGATCACCACGCGGCCTGGGTGAACAGCCGCGCGCTGGAGCTGGCCGGCATCACCCGGGACACCCCCGACCCGGCCAGCGGGCGGATCGACCGGGACGAGCACGGCGAACCGATCGGCGCGCTGCAGGAGGGCGCGATGGACCTCATCCACGTGCCCGCGACGACGGCCGACGAGCGTTACGCCGGGCTGATGCGAGCTCAGCAGCTGCTGCACGCGTTCGGCATCACGGCCTGGCAGGACGCCATGGTCTGCGCGACGAACGGCTACGACGACATCTCCGACGCGTACCTGAAGGCGGCGGAAACCGGATCGCTCACCGCGACCGTCGTCGGGGCCCTGTGGTGGGACCGCGAGGGCGGCGCCGAGCAGATCGCCGAGCTGGAGGCCAAGCGGTCCAGGTTCACCGTCGGGCGGCTGCGCTGCGACTCGGTGAAGATGATGCTGGACGGGATCGCCGAGAACTTCACGGCCGCGATGACCGAGCCCTACCGCGACTCGTGCGGGTGTGTGACGGCGAACCGCGGGTTGTCCTTCATCGACCCGGAACAGCTCCCGGCGTACGTCAGTGAGTTGGATTTGAAGGGTTTTCAGCCGCACTTCCACGCCCTGGGTGACCAGGCCGTTCGCAATGCTCTGGACGCCGTCGAGGCGGCCCGGCGGGCCAACGGCTCGAGTGACAACCGGCCGCACCTGGCCCACCTGCAGGTGGTGCATCCGCAGGACGTACCGCGTTTCGAACAACTCGGCGCGACCGCGAACATGCAGCCCTATTGGGCGTCGCACGAGCCACAGATGGACGAGCTGACCATCCCGTTCCTCGATCCGGCGCTGGCCGGTTGGCAGTACCCGTTCGGTGACCTGGCCCGGGCCGGTGCGCGGCTGGCCGGCGGCAGTGACTGGCCGGTGAGCACGCCGGATCCGCTGCAGGGCATCCACGTGGCGGTGAACCGGGCCCATCACGGCGAGGACTACGCGGGCTTCCTTCCCGAGCAGGCGCTCACGCTGGCGGCGGCGCTCACGGCGTACACGCAGGGGTCGGCCTATGTGAATCGCCTGGATGACACCGGCAGTGTTCGCCCGGGTTTCCGGGCGGACCTGGTTGTTCTCGACCGTGACATCTTCGCGGCGCCGGCCGCGGAGATCGGCGACGCGAAGGTCGCGCTGACGTTCGTCGACGGTAAGGCGGTTTACGAGGGCTGAGGCCAGGTGACGCCGGTTTCGCGCTGGTAGGCGGCGACCGCGTCGTCGATCGTCGGAAAGAAGTGGGCCGGGTCGATGACGCGGGTCAGCTGGTAGCGGTCGACCTTCTCGTGGACCGGCGTCTTCATCCCGGCGAAGACCAGCGAGATGCCGGCGGCGTTGAGTTCGCGGTCGAGTTCCTCCAGGACGTCGGCCGCGGTGGTGTCGACGTCGGTGATCGGCTCGGCCGCGATGACGATCCATTTGAGGTCCGGCACGTCGCGGGCGAAGGCGCGCAGGCGTTCGCGGAAGACCCGCACGTTCGCGAAGATCAGCGGCGCGTCGAACCGGAACAGCACGAGCCCCGGCAGGAGCAGGGCGGACGGATGCACGCGGGTGTCGTGGAAGCCGTTCACGCCGTCGGCCCGGCCGAGAACCGCCTGGTAGGGCCACCAGACCCGGCGGAAGACATTGAGCACCGACAGGATGACCGCGACCCCCATGCCGGGCAGGACGCCGAGCACGGCAACGCCGAGGAACGCCGCGACGGCCAGCCAGAACTCGACCCGCCGGCGCCGCCACAGCGACGCCATCGCCGGCAGGTCGGCCAGCGACAACGCGGCCGCGATCACCACGGCCGCGAGGGTCGGTTGCGGCAGGTTTTTCAACAGGCCCGGAGCAAACAGCAGGAGTACGCCGATGGCGATCGCGCCGACCACGCCGGTGAGCTGGGTGCGGGCGCCGGACTGCTGGGCGACCGCGGTGCGCGACCCGCTGGTGCTGACCGGGAAGCCGGAGAAGAACGAGGCCGCGACGTTGGCCGCGCCGATTCCGATCATCTCCTGGTTGCCGCGCACCTCCTGGCCGGTGCGGGCGGCGAACGCCGAGGCGGTGGAGATGGTGTCGGTCAGCGAGACCACGGTGATGCCGAACGCCCCCACCGCGAGCAGGCCGAGATCTTCCAGCGAGGCGGACGGCAGTTCCGGCGTCGGCAGCCCGTGCGGCAGCGGCCCGACCACCCGCACGGCCAGGTCGAACACCGACACCGCGAGGGTCGACAGCACCACCGCGATCAGCACGCCGGGCACCTTCGGCGCCAGCCGGCGCAGTACCACGATCACCACGAGCCCGAACACGCCGATCGCCATCGCGGTCGGCGCCACCTGCCCGTCGGCGATGCCCCGGACGAGGTCGGCGGCCCCGGCCAGCAGCCCGTCGCCGTCGGCCGAGAAGCCGAGCAGCTTCGGCAGCTGACCGATCAGGATCGTCAGGGCGATGCCGTTGAGGTACCCGACCTGGGTCGGATGCGACAGCAGGTCGGCGAGGAAGCCGAGCTTGGCGAAGCCGGCCACGAGCAGCAGCACGCCGACCATCAGCGCCAGGGTGGCGGCCAGCCCGACCGATTCCTCGGCGGTCGCGCCGGCGCCGATCGCGCCGACCAGCACGGTCGCGATCATCGGCCCGAGCGAGGAGTCCGGCCCCAGCACCAGCACCCGGGACGGCCCGTAGACCGCGTAGGCGAGCAGGCAGACCATCGAGGTGTAGAGGCCGGTGATCGGCGGCAGCCCGGCCAGCTCGGCGTAGGCCATCCCCTGCGGCACCAGCAGCGTGGTCAGCACGATCCCGGCGACGAGGTCGCGCGGCAGCCAGGCCGGTTTGTAGGTGCGCACCGCCTGCACACCCGGCACCCACCGGCTCAACTCCACCGCCCCAACTTACTGGCGCCGGCCCTCAGCGAATCCCCCGCACCGAACGATTCAGCGCGCTTCTCTCGCCAAGACCGGCGTCTTCTCCGTGCGTGGCCGCGCTCTCCGGGCCGCCGCACGCTTGGCGTGAATTCCGCGCCTTCTTCGATACGGCGTCGGGGTTCCACAGAAATACCGGGTCCCCTGTTTTATCGCGTCAGCGGTGGGGCGCGCTGCGGGATCTCGGAGCGCCCGGACCAGGACGGGCCGAGACAGGCGGCCGGGTGAGGGCTTCACCCTCAATGCGCTGCCGCGGCACGCAGACGGCGGCATCCGGCGACGGCGTTCCGGCCTTCGGCCGGGCCAGCGCCGGGCCGGCCGACCTCGCGGCCGGCTCAACCCGACTGACTTCCCGGTCAGCCCGGCCGGCTCCCTGGTCTGTCGGCGCCGCGGCGATCGCCGGCGGTGGGGCCGGCTTGGGCTGCGCCTTGGTCGTGGAAGCCCGCGGGCTGGGGATGGGCGCCTGCTTGGCGGGGGCGAAAGCCTGGGTGACCAGGGCGGCCAGGGGTGCGCCGGGGACCAGGACGGCTAGCGGGGCGTAGGGCTGGAGGAGGCGGTGGGCCGCCAGGACCGATGCGGGGACTCCCTCGGACGGCAGGGTCGGGGCGGTCAGCGCGGGCACGGTTGGCGCGGGGGCGAGGACCGGGACCGGGGTCGCGGGCGGCTCGGTCGCGGTCTGGCGGGACAGCGGGGTGACCACGGCCAGGACCAGGCCCAGCAGGGTTACCGCGGCGATGGCGTCGAGCCAGTAGTGGTTGCCGGTTACCACCACCACCAGCAGGGTGGTGATCGGGTGGGCCAGCCACAGCCAGCGCCACCGGGAGCGCGACGCGGTGATCAGGGCGATCGCCACCGCCAGGGCCCAGCCGACGTGCAGGGACGGCATGGCGGCGTACTGGTTGCTCAGCGTGTCGGTGGTGGGTGAGCCGTAGACCGACGGGCCGAAGAGCTTGCCGGTGTCGACCAGGCCGGTGGCGGCCACCATTCGCCCGGGCGCGAGCGGGAACAGCGCGTGGGTCACCAGGGCCAGCGCGGTGAGCGAGACCAGGGTGCGCCGGAACCACAGGTAGATCGCCGGCCGACGCAGGTACAACCAGATCAGAGTGGCCGCGGTGGCCGGAAAATGGACGTACGCGTAGAAGCAATTCGCGGCCCGGACCAGCCAGGTGTGCTGCAGCGCGGCCGCCTGCAGGGCGGCCTCGCTGGGCAGGTGGATGAGGCGTTCGAAGTCCCACACGCTCTGGGCGTTGGTGAAGGCCTCGCTGACGTGCCCCTCGACCAGCAGCCGGCCCAGCTTGTAGGCCAGGAACAGCACGGCGACCAGGGCGATCTCACGGAGAGCTCGCCGGGCCGCCACTACCCGCAGACGATCCATCTGGCACCTCCGCGACGGGGACCGATAGCGCCCCTGCCGCGGTCCGACTTCCAGCATCAGCCCGAATTTGCCCAACGAGCAAACTTCCGGCCTGAGAACTGGGTCACCCTCTCAGCCCACGCACAGTTACTTCACCGCGATGGGATTGATCGGGGAGCCGACCGCGCCGGTGATCGGCAGCGGGGCGGCGGTCAGCCAGAAGTCGTAGACACCGTCGGCGGCGCAGTCGGCGGCCAGGGCGTCCGGGTCCCACATCTCGCCGAGAAACAGGCCGATGTGTGGGATCGCGACCTGGTGCAGCGGCTGGAAGGCGTCGTCGAACTCGTTCGGGCGCACCTCGAAACCCCAGGTGTCGGTGGCGATCGCGGCGATCTCGCTGGTGTGCAGCCAGTCGGCGGTGGTGAAGGACAGGCCGGGGGCCGGGCCGCCGGCGTAGTCGCCCCAGCCCTCGCGCCGGGTCCGGGCCAGCTGCCCGGTGCGGACCAGCACGATGTCGCCCGGCCCGACGGCCGACGACGGCCCCTGCCGGTCAATCGTGGCGGTCAAATGCGAAGTGGTGATGGCGAAGCCGTCCGGCAGCTCGCCGTCGGTACCGAAGGCCCGGCCCACGTCGAGCAGCACGCCGCGGCCGGCGATCACGTCGGCGACCGTCTCGATGCCGGTGACGCGGTCGCCCAGGCTGGTCACCGTCTCGGCGGCGAGCCGGCCGTTCCAGGCGTACCCGTGGTCGAAGATGTGGCCGAGGCCGTCCCACTGGGTCGAGCACTGCAACGG
This sequence comes from Paractinoplanes tereljensis, assembly GCF_016862435.1. Taxonomy (GTDB): domain Bacteria; phylum Actinomycetota; class Actinomycetes; order Mycobacteriales; family Micromonosporaceae; genus Actinoplanes; species Actinoplanes tereljensis. Next base: position 7,269 of record NZ_BOMY01000073.1, on the reverse strand, counting down.
CATGGCGATGACGTCGTCGGCGCCGCCGATGCCGTGCGGGAAGCCCTGGATGCCGGCCGCCGCGTCGGTGCCGGTGTCGAGCATGGTGTGCACCGGGTTGGTGCGGCGCCGCCAGCCCTTCTGCGGCCCGTCCATGTCGAAGGACTGGGCGAGGGAGAAGGAAACCCCGCGACGGATCAGCCGGGCGGCTTCCACCCGCTTGGTGTCGGTCAGGAAATTCATGGTGCCGCGTACGTCCTCGGCACCCCAGCGTCCCCAGTTGGAGCAGCGTTTCGCGGCCGCGGCGATGGCGCCGGCCGGATCGGTGCGGTCGATCATGAAAGCGTCCCGGCGATCCAGTCGGCGATGAACACGCTGACGTACGGCAGGTGGTCGAGCCCGATGTGCTCGGCCCCACCCTCGGCCGGGGTGAAGACCCGCAGCTCACGCCGAGGGCTGTTGATCGCCTGCTGATAAGACCGGTGCGCATAACGAAGGGGGATCTGCCGGTCGTTCTCGCCGTGCGCGATCAGGAACGGCACGGTGATCTGCTCGACAACTCCGTCCAGGTGCACCTGCGCGGCCTTCTTGATGAAGGTGTCGAGGTCGGTCTCGCCCCACACCCACATCACGTGGTCCCAGTAGTGCGGTACCGGGTTCTCCCCCTCCCGTTCCAGCCGGCGCAGCTGCACCTCACCCCAGTTGTGGTTGGCGCCCCACGCCACGCACAGGGCGAGCCGTTTCTCGAACGCCGCGGCCCGGGGTGCGTAGTAGCCGCCGAGCGACCAGCCGACCAGCCCGATCCGGGCGGCGTCCACGTCACCGCGGGCGAGCAGGTAGTCGACGCAGGCGGCGGCCCAGTCCTCGCTCTCGACCCGGGCGGTGAGCCCGCCGAACCGCAGTGCCTCGCCGCTGCCGGGGCAGTCGACCATCAGCGTCGAGATGCCGCGGGCGGCCAGTTCGTGCGGGAAGCTGGAGACGTACATGTGCTCCTTGGTGGAGTCCAGCCCGTTGAACATGATCACGCAGGGTGCGCCGGGCCCGGCCGACTTGAAGTACGCCGGCAGCGTGGTCCCCTCGAACGGCACCGCGACCCGGATGGTGTCCGGGTCGAGGTTGTCGAAGGTCTTCTGCATCAGGTCGAGGCAGCGCTGGTAGATGGCCCGGCGGCCGGGGTCGTGAGCGCTCTGCATCCGCTCGGCCTGGGTCAGGTAGTTGGTGGCCCGGAAGTAGAGCTGCCCGGCGGTCCTCCTGCTGGGGGCGGCCGCCGCCTGCGCCTCGAGGTCGTCCACCACCGCGGTGAACGACGCCATCAGCTGCTTGGTGCCGACGTCGGAACCCTGGGCGGCCAGGTCGCGGATCGGGCGGCAGGCCCGGTCCACCTCGTCGATCAGGCCGCCGCTGTTCAGCGCGGCCACCACGCTGAGGTTCCAGACGTAGTTGCCGGGAAAGTACTCGAACATCAGGGCCTGCCTTTCGGAGGACGTGCGGGCGGAACGGGTTCGCTGGGTGGCGCCGAGGTGATCCGGTTGGTGAGGTGGCCGATGCCCTGCACGGTGAGGGTGACGACGTCGCCGTCCCGCAGCGGTGGCGGTTCCTGTCTGCCGGTGCGGCCCCACAGTTCGGCCAGGCAGCCGCCGTTGCCGACGGTGCCGGAACCGAGCACGTCACCGGCGACGACCCGGCTGTCCCGGGCGGCGTGGCCGAGCATGGTCTCGAACGTCCAGCCCATGTTGGACAGCAGATCCCGCCCGACCTCGACCCCGTTGACCTCGGCCGTGCACAACAGTTCCAGAAAGCCGTCGGCATCCTTGTAGAGGTCCAGCTCGTCGGCGGTGACTATCCACGGGCCGAGGCTGCCGGCGAAGTCCTTGCCCTTGGCCGGGCCCAGGTTGACCTGCATCTCGCGGCTCTGCAGGTCGCGCGCCGACCAGTCGTTGAAGATCGTGTACCCGAAGATCCTGGACGACGGCCCGACGATCGCGGCGACCTCCAGTTCGAAGTCGCGGGCCACCGACGCGGCCGGAAAAGCGATGTCGACGTCCGGGCCGAGCAGCGTGTGCGGGTTCGTGAAATAGAAGGTCGGGGCGTCGTACCAGGCGTCGGGCACCCCGCCGCGACCGTCGACGCTACGGCGTACCCCCTCGACATGCTCTTCGAAAGCGACGAAGTCGCGGAGCGAGGCAGGCTGCAGCGGCGCAAGCAATCGCACTTCCGCGAGGGGTACGCCGGCCAGGGTTTCCACCGACGCGGCGTCGCCGAGCTCGACGACCTGACGCGCGGTCAGCCCGTCGGCGAACGGGTGGACCGCGTCGTCGCGCACCACGCCGGAGTGCGTTTCACCCTGGAAAGCCCAGGTGGCGATGCGCATCAGACCGGCGGGGCGACGAAGATGCCGCGGTCGGGGTCGTTGAACGACTGCTTGGCGACGAACTCGTTCATCGGATTCGCGGTGCCCCACTGGTCGGAGACCGCCGGGTCGGAGAAGTCGTAGAGGTGCGGGTGCCAGCTGTCCTCGTCGAGTTCCTCCAGTTCGGTGGTGTACTCGATGGTGTTGCCGTGCGGGTCGAGGAAGTAGGAGAAGGTGTTGTTGCCGGCCAGGTGCCGGCCCGGCCCCCACACCTTCTCGACGCCGCCGCGCAGCAGCCGGCCGGTGCCGCGCATGTATTCGTCGATGCCGCGCATCTCGAACGACGCGTGGTGCAGCGCCACGTGCGGGCCGCGGGCGATGGCCAGGCTGTGATGCCAGCGGTTGGTGCGCAGGAACCACATCATCGACCCCATCCGCGGGTGCATCAGGGTGTCGGACAGCGCGAACCCGAGGTGCTTCTCGTAGAAGGCAACGTTCTGTTCCGGGTTCGGCGAGTTGATCACCACGTGCGAGAGCTTGACCGGGACGGCCTCGCCCTCTTCGAGCTTGCGGTGGGCTCGAACATCAACATCACAGGACACCTCGACCGTACGGCCGTCGCAGTCGAAGAACCGGAAGCCGTACCCGCCGCCCGGGGTCTGCATCTTGCCGGGCTCGCCGACCAGTGGGACGCCGTCGGCGCCGAGCCGCTCGGCGAGGGCGTCCACGTCGGCCGGGGTGGCCGCGCCGAACGCGATCAGGTCGAGCCGCTTCTCGGCGGCCTTCCGGAGCCGCACCGAGTACTGCTCGGGGGAACCGGCCGCGGCCAGGAAGGCGATCCCGCCGTCGGTCACCGTGGGTTCCAGGCCCCACATGGTGGTGTAGAACTCCAGCTGCTTGTCGTAGTCCGGCACGGCCAGGTCGACGTGCCGCAGGTGGGTGATCAGTCGCTCGTTCATGGCAGTCCTCTGGAACGCTCAGGCGGGGTTCATCAGCAGGTGGGAGATGCGGCCCATCAGGCCGGGCACGTCGCCGCGCTCGTGCGCGAGCAGCCATCTACAAAGTTGGAGCGAGCCTTCTACAACTGCTTTCGCGCGCTCGTAACGACGGCCGGTGAACTCCTGCCACAGGTCGTCGCCCAGGGCGGATTCCCGCAGCAGCAGTTCGGCCAGCACCGAGGCGTCCTCGAGGGCCTGGGCGGCGCCCTGGGCCAGGGTGGGCGGGCAGGCGTGCGCGGCGTCGCCGATCAGCACGACCCGGCCGCGGTGCCAGGGCCCGTCGAGCAGGTGACTCTCGAACCAGGTGTAGTTGATCCGGGACGGGTCGGTGAGCGTCGCGCGGATGTCGTCCCACGGCCCGTGATAGGCCTGCGCGAGCCCCCGCATAACGTCGAGGGACTGCTCCGGGGTGAGCGTGCTGCGATCCTGAGCGTCCTCGACCAGGTAGGCGTAGAGCGTGTCCGCCCCGGTCGGGCAGTACCCGGCGATGTAGCTCGGACCGCCGTAGTAAAGGTCGGTGCGGGTCACGCTTTCCGGGCGGGCGGTGAAGGCCCGCCAGATGCCCATGCCGACGTTGGCGGTCTCGAGGGGGATCCCGAGCGTGCGGCGGGTCCAGGAGCGGATGCCGTCGGCCCCGACGACCAGGTCGTAGCGCCCGGCCGTGCCGTCCGCGAAGGTCACCGACACGCCGTCGCCGTCCTGGTCGAGCACCGTGTAGGTGGTGCCGAAACGGACCTTGACGCCGACCGCCTCGGCTCGCGTCAGCATGATCCGGGCCAGGTCGGGCCGGTACATGCCGAGGGTGGCGGGCAGGTCGGCGCCGCCGGTGCGGATGTCGTCGAGCTCGGCGATCAGGGTGCCGTTCGGGTCGGGGGCACGCAGGCCGAGCGTGTCGAAGGCATAGCCCTGCTCGCTCAGCTGCTCCCAGATGCCGAGCCGGCGCAGCACCCGCAGGGCGTTGCCCTGCAGGGTGATTCCCGAGCCCAGGGCGCCGATGTCGGGCTTGATGTCGATGAGATCGACCGAGACGCCGCCCTCGGCCAGCAGGATCGCGACGGCGGCCCCGGCCGCCCCGCCACCGACCACGAGAACATTTCGTACGGCAGGCACGATCATTACCTCCCTGTTGCCGGGATGTGACTGCCACCACTGTCCAGGGGCTTTCGGCCATCAGGAAAGTCCCAACTGCTGATGCCGAGCATCAGGCGTGCTTATACTTCCGGCCGTGACGGTCGACCGGGTGCTCGCCAACCTGGACCTCAACCTGCTGGTCACCCTGGACGCGCTGCTGCGCGAGCGGAACGTGACCCGCTCGGCCGAGGCGCTCGGGGTCAGCCAGCCCGCGGTCAGTGCCGCGCTGGCCCGCCTGCGCCGGCACTTCGGCGATCCGCTGCTGGCCCGCACCGGCAACCGCTACGAGCTGACGCCGCTCGCCGCGCAGTTGCTGGCGCTGACCGGGCCGGCCCTGGCCGGGGTGCGCCGGGTCTTCGACGTGACCCCCGACTTCGACCCGACCACGATCGAACGCGAATTCACGGTGATCACCTCGGACTACGCGGCCACGGAGGTCGGGCCGCTGCTGGCGAGGCGGCTCGGCGAGCTCGCGCCCGGGGCGCGGCTGCGGTTGCAGCAGACCACGCCGTACACCGTGGACCATGCGGCCGACACCCTGCGTACCGCCGATGGTTTGTTCTTGCCCCACGGCTTCCTGACCGATTTCCCCTACCTGGACCTCTACCAGGATCGATGGGTTTGCATCGTGTCCTCGGACAACGAGGTGGTCGGCGACGCCCTCACCCTGGAACATCTGGCGACGCTGCCGTGGGTTGTGCTCTACAACCTGCGCACCGCGTTCGCGCCCGCTGCCCAGCAGTTGCGGCTGCTCGGCATCGAGCCGCGGGTCGAGGTGGTCGCCGACGGTTTCCTGCCGATGCCGTTCCTGGTGGCCGGCACGCGGCGGGTCGCCCTGCTGCAGGAGCGCCTGGCGAAGAGGTTGGCCGCCCCCGCCGGCGTACGCATCCTGCCGTGCCCTTTCGATGTGGTGCCGCTGGCCGAGGCGTTCTGGTGGCACCCGATCTACCGGCACGACCCGGCGCATGCCTGGTTGCGCGGCGTCCTGGAGTCGGTGGGCCGGGAACTATCAGCCCCCGTTATGTCCCCCATAGCCGAAACCCCTCTTCCGGATAGCCCGGCGGCCCCCCGATAGTCCGGTGTGACCCGCGTCTCCACCGCCGAAGGGCCACCCCACCATGTCCTCACCCTCGGATTCCCCACCCATATCGGACCACCCCTCGGACCCCAGCTCAGCCGACGGTTCGGCCGGGCGTCAGGCTGGGCCGGCTCAGTTGGCGCTGCTGCTCGCCGGCAGCTGCCTGGCCGTGCTCGGCGCGGTGCTGATCGCGCCGGTCCTGCCCAAGATGGAGGATCACTTCGCCGGGGTGGCCGGCGCCGACGTGCTGGTGCCGATCGTGCTCACCGTGCCCGCGTTGATCATCGGGCTGACCGCGCCGTTCGCCGGGATCGTGATCGACGCCGTCGATCGCAAACGCCTGCTCATCGTCGCGCTGGTCGTCTACGCGATCGCCGGCACCGCCCCGCTCTACCTGAGCTCACTGGGCCAGATCATCGCGAGCCGCGCGGTGGTAGGCCTGTGCGAGGCGGCCATCATGACCTGCTGCACCACGCTGATCGCCGACTACTGGTCCGGCCCGAAACGCAGCCGCTACCTCGGCCTGCAAACCCTGGCCGCAACCCTCGCGGCCACGGTGTTCCTAGCGCTGGGCGGGGCGCTGGGCGCCGCCGGTTGGCGCACCCCCTTCTGGGTGTACGCCGTAGCACTGCTCCTGGTCGTACCCATGACCAAGCTGTTGTGGCAGCCCGCCACCGGCCCGAGGCCCGCCAAGTTGCCCCCACTCCCCTGGCGGGGCCTGCTGGTCCCCTGCCTGATCACCCTGGTGGGCGGCGTGGTGTTCTACGCGCTGATAGTCCAGCTGTCCTTCGTCCTGGACGACCTGGGCGTCACCTCAAGCGCCGCGATCGGCGGGGTGAGCGCCGCGATGTCCCTGGCCACCGCGGCCGGCTCAGCATCGTTCGCCCGCCTGTCCCGGCAGCGCCCACGAACCCTGCTGCCGATAGCGTTCGGCCTGGCCGCAACGGGCTTGGCAGTGGTCTTCGCCGCCCCGAACGTGCCCCTGGTGACACTCGGCGCCATGATCACCGGTGCCGGCACCGGCCTGCTGCTGCCGGTACTGCTCACCTGGGCCACCAACCGCCTGCGCTTCGACCAGCGAGGCCGGGGCACAGGCTTGTGGACCGGCTTCCTGTTCGTAGGCGAGTTCGCCTCACCCCTGCTGGTAGCCGGCTTCGGCGCAGCCGCAGGCGGCTTGCAGCCGGCGTTGGGCGTGCTGGCCGCAGTAGCCGCAGTCCTGGCCATAGTCACCCTGCTGGTAGTCCCCCAAACCGCACCCCCACTCAACGTGACCACATAGCCACCCCGACCCGGCGCAGGCGCAGCCCGGCGCGACCCGGCCCAGCGCTGCGCAGCTCAGCCCAGCGCGGCGCAGCCCAGCGCGGCGCAGCCCAGCGCGGCGCAGCCCAGCGCGGCGCGGCGCGGCCGGAGTTCCGAGAGCCCGCTCCGTCCGGCCGACATGGAGCCCGCCACGGCTCGCCGTTCCCATCCGTCAACCGCGCGTTCCACCATGCGGGCCACCGGCCAAATGCTGGACTTAGTACCCGAATTCCGGCCAACGCCGTCATGACGGCAACCACCGCCCAGCTAAATCCTCGTATTTCCAGCTCGGCGTGCCCCGTTCGAGCGCCGACGGCTCAAGTATGTGGATTCGCTGCTCGCACCGAGCGGCAAGCCCACAAGATCGGCCCACGGAGCCGCAGCAGCGAGCGACCGGGCGCCAGGTTGTGGATTCGATGCACGCACCGAACGGC
>NZ_BOMY01000072.1 GCF_016862435.1 Paractinoplanes tereljensis | reverse complement strand
CTGCACGCACCGAACGGCGAGTCCACAAGATCGGCGATGGGGCCACGGCCAACGGCCGGCGCGGCGCCGGGTTGTGGGTTCGCTGTCCGCAGCGAGCGGCGAGTCCACAAGATCGGCGGCGAGGTTGCGGCCGACAGCTGGGTTAGGAAACGCTCTGCTGGACGGATGCGCTCAGCGGGACCGCATTGTCGGGGGCGGTGGTTATGCGGCCGTCCACCACCGGGTAGTAGCCCTGGGTGGTGTTTACCAGGTTCCAGGCGGATTCGTTGCGCACCTGCAGCAGTAGGACGTAGTCGCCGCCTCGGCGGATGCCCTCCGGGATCTCTGGGCCGGCGGTGGCGTAGATGACGTCTATCGATGGGCCGGCGACCCCCTTCGCTACGGCCGTTACCCGCACGGTGGCCACCGTCTCGTCGCCCTGTTTGTGGGTCCTCTCGACCTTGCCTCGGACTATTGCCTCAGCGCTTTGTTCCAGTTCGGTGGTGGTGGCGTAATACGGCTCGTCGGCGGTGCTGCTGGATGGTGAGCTGCGTGGCCAGAAAGCCGCTATGCCTGCGACGGCCAGCAGCATTACCGCCGTTGCGGTTGCCAGCCATCGATGCTTGCGCACCTTAAGTTCTCCTTTTTTCGGTTACCTCCGGGATGGCGGACGCACTACTAGGCGGCTCCCATCTCCGGAAGGAAAACTCTATGCGTCGCCTCATCACTTTGGTCTCCGCGGCTACCGCCGGTGTGCTGGCCGTCGGGACCGTGATCGCGGTCGGGCAGCTGCACGCGTCCGCCGCGGAGAGCAGCCCGGTCGGGTTCGCCGGCCTGAACGGTGGCACCGCCGGTGGGTCCAGCGGCACGGTCGTCACCGTCAGCACGGCCGCGGCGCTGAAGACCGCGCTCAGTTCAAGCACCTCGCAGACCGTCAAGGTGTCGGGGCTGATCACGATCGCCGGGATGTACACCGTCGCCTCCAACAAGACCATCCTCGGGGTCGGCGCGAGTTCCGGTGTCACCGGTGGCGGTTTCAATCTGTCCGGCGTAAAGAACGTGATCATTCGGAATCTGGTGTTCAAGAATGCCAGTGACGACTCGATCAAT
>NZ_BOMY01000071.1 GCF_016862435.1 Paractinoplanes tereljensis | reverse complement strand
GACAAGACTAGGCGTACACCCAGACCTTTGTTTTCAGTGGGATCTTGTCGGTGGCCCAGATCCAGTTCATGGCGGCGTTCGAGAGCCGGGCGCAGCCGTGTGAGGCGGCGTACGGCGGGATGCTCGGGGAGCCGTGCACGGCGATGCCGCCGTTGAAGTACTTCGGGCGCCACAGGTCGCCGAGCGGCCCGTGGCGCGTCCCGTCGATCTGGCGGCCGACCTTGAAGTGGCCGGTGGGGGTGTCGGCCAGGTAGGTCTGACCCTCGTACTCGTAGTTCTCGTTGGATCCGGTCGAGGTATTCAGCGTGGTCACCACCTGGCCGTCCTTGACCAGCATGAGCAACTGCTTCTTCAGGCTGATCTCGACGAGGTAGCCGCTGCCGGCCTTGGACTTGGCCGTCGGCCGTATCCCGGCGTCGAGGGCTTTCTGGGTCTTGGGCCCGACCGTGCCGTCCCGGCCGATGCCGGCCGCCTTCTGCAGCGCGAACACCGCCTGCTGGGTGGTGCTGCCGAACTTGCCGTCGGCCTTGTTGATCCAGTAGCCGAGCGAGATGAGCCGCTGCTGGACGGCGAGCACGTCGTCACCCTTGGTGCCGATCTTGAGCTTCTTCGGCGCCGGGGTGGCGGTCACGGTGGGGGCGGGCGTCGTCGGGGTCGCGCTGGGCGACTCGCTCACGCTGGGTGCGGCGGTGGGTGCCGAGGAGGGTACGTCGGTGGGGGCTTGTGCCCCGGTATCGCCGGAATCGTCCGAGCTGCAGCCCGTGGCAAGCGTGAGAGTCGCGGCGATCGCCACCGCGAGAGTCAGAGCCTTCCGCACCATGTGTTCCTCCCGTCCCTGTGAGGATCATTGCCGAAAAACGTTCACAATGGCCAGCGGAAGGTGCATTCGCCTCATTTCTGTGACGTGTGTGGCCACGATCACTTAGCGAGTTCAAACGAGAGGTGGACGTCGTCATGAAAAAGAGTCAAGTACCCTTCGGCTATGTCATGGATGGCCAGCGCCCGGCACGGCGTACGTGAGGCCCCCGCCGGGCTCGCGCTCGTGCAGGAGCTGCTGAACACCCGCACGACGATGCATTACGGCTCGGACCTGCTTCTGTCGGCGGATGACGCCCAGCGCTGGCTGACCGAGGCGATCACAACCTGGTCCCGGGTGTCCGGTTTGCCGGGCCCGACGCTGCTCATCTCATCGAGTGATTTGCGGTCGTTGCGCAGGCTCCGCACGACGTTCGAAAACGTGATCCTGGCCGCGGGTGCGGACAATCTGGATGGCGCGCTGCCGCCGGCCGACGTGCCGGTGAGCCTGGTGCCGGACGCGGACGGCTGGGTGCGGATGGTGCCCACCGGTCGCGGCACCCGGTGGCTGGCCTCGGCGCTGTGGGCCGAAGCCCTGCTGGCCCAGCAGGCCGGCCTGTGGCCGCGGCTGAAGCTGTGCCACAACGGGGACTGCCGGGCCGCCTTCTTCGACACCTCCCGGAACAACAGCGGTGTCTGGCACGACGTCTCCACCTGTGGAAACACCGCCAACCTGCGTGCCTTCCGGGAGCGGAAGCGGCTGATGGGCGGCAGCGGCGGCCAGTCCCGGCCGCCGGTCGTCGGCCCGCCCAGCTTCCGCTGACCGGTCGGCCCGGGCGGGAACTTCACGCCGCCCCTGGGCGACTATGAAGATATGGCTTGTGAGCGGTGGCGCGAGATGTTGTCCGCGCAGCTGGACGGCGAGGACGACCCGGCCGGCCGGGAGCTGGTCGATGAGCATCTGGCCGGGTGCGCCGGGTGCCGGGAGTGGCTGGATCGGGCGGCCACGGTCAATCGGCTGACCCGCACCGGGATCGGTGTCGCGCCCGATCTCAGCGCGGCCATCCTTGCTGCTCTGCCGCCGGTGCCGGCCAAGAGGCAGTGGTGGCGGTGGTTCTCGCCGGCCACGGCGCTCTACATCGCGCTCGCGGCGGTGGGAGCCGTACAGCTGATTCTTGGTCTTGATCAGATCGGCGGTGGGGTCGCGGGCGTGCACGATCATGCGGGAACCGGCGCCACGTCGGGGCATCTCTGGCATGAGTCGGCCGCCTGGAACGTCGCCGTGGGGGCCGGCTATCTCTTCATCGCGCTGCGCCGCAGCCGGCCGTCCGGGCTGGTGCCGATGCTCACCGCGTTCGTGGGGATGCTGCTGCTTCTCTCGGTCAACGACCTCACCGGCGACCGGGTCGACGCCACCCGGCTGGTCAGCCATGGGTTCGTCATCCTCGGTTATCTGCTGGTGGTGGCGCTGACGCGGATCCCGGGCGGGTTCGCGGCGCCGCCGGGGGCGCGGGCCGACACCTGGTCGGGGTGGCGCGCTCGGTTCGAGGACGAGGTGGCGGCGCCGGCGCTGCGGCCGGGGCTGCGGCTGGTGCCCCGCGGGCCGATGACCGCGGAGCACGACGAGCGGCAGGCTGCCTGAGGTCTTACCGGGCGGGTGGGCGGACGGACAGCTCGCGCCACTCGTCGGGGCCGTTGAGCAGCGCCCGCACGGTGTCCAGGGCGGCGTCCTCGCTGTCGTACTCGAAGAAGTGGGAGACCCCGTCGGCGCCGCCGGCGCGCTGCTCCACATACCACTGGTCGCCGCTCACCCGCAGGTAGACATCCTTGCGGGCGATGCGGCCCCACTTACCGTTCCACCAGTGCTTACGCTGCTCCATCCGGGCACTGTATCGAACATTTGTTCGAACAGGACCCGGCCTGGATGATCTTTTTTGCGGCGTGTCAGCGCGGTGGCTCCTGGTGACGGCCGTACGGCGGCGCGTCGGGGTTGTCGCCGCGGGCGACCAGCGCGTCGCGGATCTGGGTGAGCAGAACGATGTCCTCGCTGGGCGCCTTCGGCGGCGGCTCCTCGCCCCGGCGGCGGCGCTCGGCCAGCGCGTTCAGCGGGAAGACCACCAGGAAGTAGAGAACAGCTGCGGTGATCACGAAGGTGATGATCGCGTTGAGGAAGCTGGCGTAGTCGAAGATGACGCCCTTGCGGGGCTCCCAGGCGCCGGCGCCGGTTCCGGTGCCGCCACCCAGCAACTGGATCAGCGGCTTGATGAAGCCGGTGGTGAACGTGGTCACCACCGTGGTGAACGCGGCGCCGATGACGATGCCGACCGCGAGGTCGACAACGTTGCCGCGCATGATGAAGTCTTTGAAGCCTTGGAGGATCTTGCTCACGAGCGCTCCCGCATGCCGGAGGGGTCCGTCCGGCAGCAGGTTCCCACCACCGGTCGGCGACAAACTACGCCCATCGGGCAGCGGGTAAAAGTCAGTCGAGCGTTGCTTCCTCGGCCGTCACGGCCTCGTCGACCGTCGGGTAGGTGCGGAGCACCTCGACCAGACCGCTGACCTCGAGGATGCGCAGCACACCGCGCTGCGGCGCGGCCAGCCGGACGGTGCCGCCGGCGTCGTCGGTGCTGTTCTTGGCGCGCACGAAGACCGAGAGCCCGGTGGAGTCGCAGAACGACACCTCGGCCAGGTCGAAGACCAGGCGGGTGCGGCCCTTCTCCAGCAGATCGCTGATCTGGTCCTGCAACTGTGGTGCAGTGGCCATGTCGAGCTCACCGGCCACCGACACGACGACCATGTCGGCGCGCTGTTCGGTTTGTACCGTCAGGGACATTCAGGACCTCCAGGTATGGGCAGAACGGTACTCCAGGTGTGGTGTGATCGGCAGGATGGGGCTCGGCGATTGTGACCTTGCTGCGTTATTTGACTGACAGCAAATATTGGACCTTGCGGTGATAGAGTCCGGCCCGTCCGCGAACGGAAGTCAGGAGACAGCGGTGGCGCTGAGTGCGGAAGAGGCGAGTCGGTTCGCCGTCCTGCTCGAGGAAAATCAGGACACTCTGGTCGGCATCTGGACCGACCGGGTGGCCGAGGGTCTGCGCGGCCGGCTGAGCCGCACCGAGCTGCAGCGACAGACCGCGGACCTGTTCAAGGGGTTCCACCTGGCGCTGGCCGGTGGAGCCACCGATCTCACCCACGAGCCGGCCGACGAGCTGCGCGCGCAGCTCACCGAGCTGTCCAGCAACCGGGCCCGGCAGGGCTTCTCGACCACCGAGACGGCGGTCAGTGTCTTCTCCCTCAAGGAGGCGATCCTGCCGAAGCTCGGCGACGACGTCGCCTCCCTGCAGGACTACATCGCGTTCTCGGCCTTCGTCGACGCCGCGGCGCTGTTCACCTTCGACAGCTATGTGCGGGTGCGCGAGGAACTGATCGCCGACCAGGCCGAGCAACTGCTCGAGCTGTCCACCCCGGTGGTGAAGCTGTGGGAGGGCGTGGTCGCCGTCCCGCTGGTCGGCACGCTCGACTCGGCGCGCGCCCAGGTGGTCATGGAGCGGCTGCTGCAGACCCTGGTCGACACCGGCTCGCCGTACGCGATCATCGACATCACCGGTGTCCCGGCCGTCGACACCCAGGTGGCGCAGCACGTCCTCAAGACCGTGGTGGCTGCCCGGCTGATGGGCGCCGACTGCATCATCTCCGGCATCCGCCCGCAGATCGCCCAGACGATCGTGGCGCTGGGCATCGAGTTCGGTGACATCGCGACCAAGGCCACGCTGGCCGACGCGTTGCGCTACGTGCTCAACAAGAGCGGTTCGCGCAAGCCCAGGGAGCGCTGAGGTGGAGCGGGTTCCGGTTCTCAAGATCGGTGACATCCTGCTGGTCTCCATCCAGATCGACATGGAGGACCAGGTCGCCCTGCAACTGCAGGAGGATCTCGCCGACCGGATCGTGTCCACCGGCTGCCATGGCGTGATCATCGACATCAGCGCGCTGGACATCGTCGACTCGTTCGTCGGCCGCACGCTGGCCACCATCGCCTCGATCTCCCGGGTGCTGGACGCCGAGACCGTCGTGGTCGGCATGCGCCCGGCGGTGGCGATCACCCTGGTCGAGCTGGGCCTGTCGCTGCCCGGCATCCGCACCGCCCTCAACGTCGAACTCGGCATGGACCTGCTGGCCCGCCAGCGGGCGGAGGAGTACGGCGACGAGGACGACGAGGATGAGGACGAGGCGGACACGCCTGCGGTAACCGCGTCGTGAGCGACGAGGGGAAGCAGCTCGAGATCGTCTCGGACCAGGACGTGGTCCGGGTCCGCCAGCTCGTTCGCACGGTCTCCGTCGCGGTGAAGCTGTCCCTCGTCGACCAGACCAAACTCGTCACCGCCGCGAGTGAGCTCGCCCGCAACACCCTTGTCTACGGCGGCGGCGGGTCGGCCGAGGTGGCCACCGTGAACAACGGCCGCCGGCAGGGCATTCGCATCGTTTTCGCCGACCAGGGACCGGGTATTGCCGATCTCGACCTGGCTCTCACCGACGGTTACACCACCGGCGGTGGTCTCGGACTAGGTTTGAGCGGCGCCCGTCGCCTGGTGGACGAGTTCGACATCGTGACCGACGTCGGCCAGGGCACCACTATCACCATTACCAAATGGTGCCGATGATCGGAGACACGGTGGCGTCGTTACCCGAGGGGCTCCTGGATGGGGGCAGCTGGTTTCGGGTCGAGGCCGCCGCGACAGCTTCTGCTGCCCGGCGCGCGGCCGAGCGTCTCGCAGCCGAGCTGGGCCTGCCGGAAAACCGCACGGCCGATCTGTCGATAGTGACCGCCGAGGCGGCCGGCAACCTGGTCAAGCACGCCGACCAGGGGACGCTGCTGGTCCGTACGGTGCGCACCGAGCTGCAGGCCGGCGTCGAGATCATCGCGATCGATCATGGGCCGGGGATGGCTGACCTGGCGCGGTCGGTCGGCGACGGGCACTCCACGGCCGGCACTCTCGGCATCGGGCTCGGCGCGATCGTGCGCCAGTCCTCCTGGTCCGACCTGCACTCCGTACCCGGCAAGGGAACCGTCCTGGTCGCCCAGGTCTGGTCGGCCGATCCGCCGGCGCCCGCCTGGGCGGCGGGCTTGACCCGCCCGCTGACCGGGGAATCGGTCAGCGGTGACGCCTACGCCGTCCGGGAGGTGGGCGGGCGTTACCAACTGCTCATGTGCGACGGTCTGGGGCACGGCGGTCTCGCCGCGGCCGCGTCACACGAGGCGGTCCGCGCATTCGCCGAGACCCCGGCGGCGCCGCCCGCGGCCGTGGTCGAGGTCCTGCACCGCCGGCTCAACCACACCCGTGGTGCCGCCCTGGCGGTGGCCGAGCTGGACCCGACGGCCGGCCTGGTTCGGTACGCGGGGCTGGGCAACATCTCCGGCACGGTGATCTCCCCGAACGGCCGGCGCGGCATGATCTCGCTGCCCGGCATCGCCGGTCACCAGCGCCGTCAGATCCGCGAGTACGACTATCCGATCACCCCGGACTCGATCGTGCTGATGCACAGCGACGGCGTGGTGGACCGGTGGAACGTGGCCGACTACCCAGGCCTGCTGCACCGATCGCCGACGGTGATCGCCGCGACCGTGCTGCGCGACGCGGGTACCCGCCGCGACGACGCCGGTGTGCTGGTGGCCCGGCTACCGTGAGCGCCGCCGGCCCCGCCCCGGAACCGCTGATGCGCATGCGTCTGCGGATGGAACAGGACGTCTTCGTCGTGCGCCAGCTGGGCCGGGAGGTGGCCCGCGCGGCCGGTATGGAACAGCAGGACCAGACCCGGCTGGCCACCGCGCTCAGCGAGGTGGGCCGGGTGATGCTGGCCGCCGGCCACGACGCCGAAGTGGTGTTCGAGGCGGAGTCCAACGGGGTAACGAGGTTGCGTGTCACGGTGACGAGCCCGCAACCCGGGAACGCCGCCGAGTTGAGGCAGCAGCTCGGTCAGGTCGGCCGGCTGGTCGACACCCTGGAGGTCGGCGATGGCGAACCCGGTACCTTTGTCTGGATGGCCCGACGGTTGCCGGCGAGTGCGCCGAGGCTGACCCCGGAACGCATGGACGACATACGCGCCGGGCTGGCCCAACACGTCCCGGGCACGCCCCTGGACGAGCTGAGCGTGCAGAACCAGCAGCTCATCGTCGCCCTGAACGAGGTGCGCGCGCAGCGCGACGACCTGGCCCGGCTGAACGCCGAGCTGGAGGAGACGAACCGCGGCGTGATGGCCCTCTACAACCAGCTCTCGCAGGAGCTGGAGGAGACCAACCGCGGCGTGGTTGCCCTCTACGCCGAGCTGGACGAGAAGTCGGAGCAGCTGCGCACGGTCAGCGAGGCGAAGAGCCGGTTCCTGGCCAACGTGAGCCACGAGCTGCGCGCACCCGTCACCGCGGTGATCGGGCTGGCCCGGCTGCTCAACGACCCCGGCTCGGAACCGCTCGCCAGCGAACAGCGTCGTCAGGTCGAGCTGATCAGCTCGTCCGCCGGCGACCTGCTCACCCTGGTGAACGACCTGCTCGACCTGGCCAAGGCGGAGGCCGGCCGGATGGACCCGGAGCTGTCCGACGTCGATCTGCGGGCGGTCTTCGCGCAGCTGCGCGGCACGCTGCGGCCGCTGGCCACCCGGCCCGAGGTCGACTTCGTGGTCGAGGAGCCGTCGATTCCGATGTTGCACACCGACGAGGTGCTGCTGACCCGGGTGCTGCGCAACCTGCTGACCAACGCCATCAAGTTCACCGCCGAGGGCGAGGTGCGGCTCACGGTCCGCACTGTCGACGACGACATCGAGTTCACCGTCACCGACACCGGCACGGGCATTCCGGCCGAGCTGCACGAGCGGATCTTCGAGGAGTTCTACCAGGTGCCGGGCAGCCGGGCGATCACCGGCAAGGGCACCGGACTCGGCCTGCCGTACGCCCGTCGGCTGGCCGGCATCCTCGGCGGTGGCCTGCGGGTCGTCGCCTCCACACCCGGCGAGGGCACCACGTTCACACTGGCCCTACCCGCCACCACCCGATCATGAACCCGGCCACGCTCCTCGTCGTTGACGACAGCGCCACCAAGCGATATCTGCTGGTCAGCTGGCTGACCCGGGCCGGTTTCACGGTCCAGCAGGCGGAGACCGGCGGCGAGGCGCTGCGGATGCTGCCCGGCTCGGACGTCGACCTGGTGGTGCTCGACGTGAAGCTGCCGGACATGAGCGGCTTCGACGTCTGCGAGCAGATCAAGACCGACCCCGCGTTCGGGGCGTTGCCGGTGATCCACGTGTCCGCGCACGCGGTCGACGTGGTCGACCGCACCCAGGGGCTCAACCGGGGCGCCGACGCCTACCTGGTGGAGCCGATCGAGCCGGACGAACTGATCGCCACCTGCCAGTCGGTGCTGCGCTACTACTCGGCCCGGCAACGAGCCGAGTCGCTGGCGGCCCGGATGGTGCAGCTGGCCGAGGCCACCCTGGCGATCAACTCGTCGTCCACCCTGCCCGAGTTGCTGAGGGCGGCCGCGGCCGGCGCGTACGACATCTTCGGTGGTCCGGTCGTGGTCCTGGCCGACACGGTCGACGGGGAGAGCCTGGCCGCGGTCGGCTCACCGCCGGTGGTGCGGCCCTGGACGCTGGCCGAGGGAAGTGTCGCGGTCGGCTCGCTGGTGCGTACCGACGATCCGGACGACTGGGACGTCACCGACTGGCCGGAGGGCGAGACGGTGGCGGTGGCCGCGGCGCGGCTGCGCACCGACCGTCCACCGGTCTACGTGGCGGTGCCGAGCAGCTCGCAGAACCCCGGTTTCCCGGTGTTGCGCCAGCTTTCCCAGGCTCTCGCGGCGGCGGTGGAGGCCCAGCGGTCGTACGACGAGGAGCACCGGATCGCGGTGACCCTGCAGCGCAGCCTGCTCCAGTCCCGGCTGCCCGACGTGCCCGGCCTGGACCGGGCGGTGCTCTACGAGCCGGCCTCGGCGCAGACCGAGGTGGGCGGCGACTTCTACGAGCTGACCATGCTCGGCGGCAAGCTGCTGGTGGCGATCGGCGACGTGGCCGGCCACTCGCTGCACGCGGCCACGGTGATGGCCGAGGTGCGGCACGCAGTCCGGGCGTACGCGGTGGAGGGCCACCCGCCGGGCACCGTGCTCGACCTGGTCAACCGCTTCATGCGGGCCGTGCTGCCGACCGACTCGGCCACGTTGTGCCTGCTCACGCTCGACCCCGCGACCGGGGCCGTGCGGCTGGCCAGCGCCGGTCACCTGCCGCCGCTGTTGCACACCGCCGAGGGCGCGACCTTCCTGGCGCCGCGCGGCCCGCTGCTCGGCATCAACGCACCCCGCCCGGACGATCTGGAGTTCACCCTGCCGCGGGGCGGCACGCTGGTGCTCTACACCGACGGGCTGGTCGAGCGCCGGGACGCGGATATCGACGTCGGATTGGCGGCCCTGGCCGGATGCGCCGCCGAGGTCGAGCCGGACCTGGACGTGTTCTGCCGCCGGCTGTTGGTGCAGCTGGCCGGCACCGGACCACAGGCGGACGACATCGCCGTGGTCGCTCTGCGCCGCTTTTAGTTGATCTTTTTCGCGGACCGGGGAGGCTTGACACCCACTATTCACTCATTGAATAGTGGGCGCCATGTCCACCGCCCACGTCCTCCTCGGACTCCTCGCCGGCGGCCCGCGGCACGGTTACGACCTGAAGCGGGCGCATGACGAGCGCCTGCCCCGGGCCAAGCCGCTCGCCTTCGGCCAGGTCTACGCGACGCTGGGCCGGCTCGAGCGGGACGGCTACGTCACCGAGTCCGGCCAGGACCGCGACGGTGGGCCCGACCGCACCTCCTATGAGCTGACCGAGGACGGCCGGCAGCACCTGGACACCTGGCTGTCCGCCGTGGAACCCCCGGCGCCGTACGTCACCAGCGAGATCTTCAGCAAGGTGGTGGTCGCGTTGCTCGCGGCCGACGCCGAACGGGCCCGCGACTACCTGGTCGCCCAGCGGTCCGCCCACATGAGCCGCATGCGCGAGCTCACCACCGCGAAATCCACGCCCGGCGCGAGCATCGGCGACGTGCTCGCCGCCGACTACGCCATCGGGCATCTCGAGGCCGACCTGAACTGGCTGCAGACAACGCTGACCCGGGTCGCCGCTTTCTCTAAGGAAGTGACCAATTGAGCGCACTGCTGAGCGGTACGAGCATCGTGCGGAACTACGGCGCCACCCCGGCGCTGCGCGGGGTCGACCTCACCGTCGACGAGGGGGAGATCGTCGCGGTCACCGGGCCGAGCGGCTGCGGCAAGTCCACCCTGCTGCACTGCCTGGCCGGCATCCTCCGGCCGGACGCGGGCACGGTCACCTACCGCGAGCAGAACATCGGGCTGTGGTCCGAGGCGGCCCGGTCCCGGCTGCGCCGCACCGAGTTCGGGGTGCTGTTCCAGTTCGGGCAGCTGGTGCCCGAGCTCACCGCGGTGGAGAACGTCGCTCTGCCGCTGCTTCTCGCCGGTTCGGGGCGGCGAGAGGCGCGGGGCGTGGCGGCCGAGTGGCTCGACCGGCTCGGCGTGGCCGACCTCGCCGAACAGCGGCCGGGCACGATGTCCGGCGGGCAGCAGCAGCGCTGCGCCACCGCCCGGGCGCTGGTCACCCAGCCGCGGGTGCTGTTCGCCGACGAGCCGACCGGCGCGCTCGACGTGCTCACCGGCGAGCAGGTGCTCGGCGAGATCGTCCGGGTGGCCCGCGAGCACGGCACCGCGGTCGTGCTGGTCACCCACGCGTCGAGCGTGGCGGCCTACGCCGACCGGGAGATCGTGCTGCGCGACGGCGTGCTCGACCCGACCGGGCTGGGCCTGGGGGTCGCCCGGTGAGGCCCACGACCCTGGTCCGGCTCGCGGTGGCCGGCAGCCGCACCGACCGCCTGCGGACCGTGCTCACCGCGCTGAGTGCCCTGCTCGCCACGGTCGCCATGCTCTGCGCGGCCACCGTCCTGAGCATCACCGACTACGCCGAGCGCTACACCAATCCGCTGCTCATCGAGCCCGGCCTGCGCCCGGGGGTGGCCGCGACGCTGATCCTGGTCTCGCTGCCGGTACTGGCGCTGGCCGGGCAGTGCATCCGGCTCGGCGCGCCGGCCCGGGACCGGCGGCTCGCCGCGATCCGGCTGGCCGGCGCCACCCCCGGGGAATCGGTGCTGATCGCCACCGCCGAGACGGTGGTGGCCGGCCTTCTCGGGTCGGGGACCGGGCTGGTGGCCTTCCTCGTCGCGCGGCGCCTACTCGACCGGCCGGACCTCTACGGTCAGCGGGTGCTCCCCACCGACGTGCTGCCGCCGGTGCCGGTGCTGGTGGTGCTCGTCCTGCTGGTGCCGGTGCTGGCCGGGGTGATCGGTGCGGTCCTGATGCGGCAGGTGATCATCACTCCGCTGGGCGTGGTGCGACGGGTGCGCACGCGCGGACCGCGGCCGTGGCCCGGCCTGCTGATCGCGGCCGGGATCGGGCTCTTCGCCGTTCCGGGGCAGCTGGGCGAGCAGTGGAACATGTCGAAGAACACGGTCTACGCCTTTCTCGGCAGCGGCGCGGTGCTGACCATGGCCGGGGTGGTGCTGGGTACGGCCTGGATCTCGTACGCCGCCGGGGTGCTGCTGCGCCGGTACGGCCGCGGGCCGGTCACGCTGCTCGCCGGGCAGCGGCTGATCACCGACCCGTGGAACGGCAGCCGGACGATGGCCGGGCTGCTGACCGCCGTGATCGCCGGAGCCGTGGCGCTCGCCTACCGGGAGCTGCTGGCCACCGAGTTCCGGTACTACGACGTCTACAACGCGATGATGGGCTGGACCGACGGCGGGATGGGCGCACCGGACGAGCCGGAGTTCTACTACGGAGCCGTGCGGCTGGTGATGGTGGCGGTCGCGCTGGCCTCGGTGGTGGCGGCCGCGGGGGTGCTGGTGGCGCTGGCCGAGAGCATCGTGGCGCGGCGACGGACGTACGCCGCCCTGACCGCGACCGGCGTCCCTCGCCGTACGCTCTCGGCCGCTGTTCTCTTGCAGACGCTGACGCCGCTGATTCCGGCTCTGCTTCTCGGGCTCGCCGCAGGCGATGCCCTGGTCCGGTTGATCCTCAGCGAGAAGCCGGTCGGCAACGAGTTCCGGGAGTGCGTCGCGGCCGGCGGGGGCGGCTGCGAGGCGCCGCTGCACCCGGAGATGGCCACCGTGCTGCACGTGCCGATCCCCTGGGGGAACCTCGCCCTGCTCGGCGGGGGTGCGCTGCTCGCGGTGCTCGTCGCGGTCGGTGCCGGCCTGCTCGTGTTGCGGGCCAGCACCGACCTTGAAGAATTACGAGCGAGCTAGGCCGAGCACGTCCAGGGTCCAGGCGGCCACGAACGCCTCCTCTTTCCAGGAGTCGTAGCGGCCGCTCGGACCGGCGTGACCGGCACCCAGTTCGGTCTTGAGGAGGTAGGTGCCGTCGGGGGCGACCGCGCGCAGGCGGGCGATCCACTTGGCCGGCTCGTGGTAGAGCACCCGGGTGTCGTTGATGCTGGTCACCGCGAGAATCTTGGGGTACGGCAGCTTCTCGACGTTTTCGTACGGGCTGTAGGACTTCATGTACGCGTAGACCTCGGCCGACTCGATCGGGTTGCCCCACTCCTCCCACTCGGTCACGGTGAGCGGCAGCGACGGGTCGAGGATCGAGGTCAGCGGGTCGACGAACGGCACCTGGGCCACGATGCCGGCGAAGGCCTCGGGCGCGATGTTGGCGATCGCGCCCATCAGCAGGCCACCGGCCGAGCCGCCCCGGGCCACCAGCCGGTCGGCGGTGGTCCAGCCCTTGGTGACCAGGGCCTGCGCGCACGCCACGAAGTCGGTGAAGGTGTTCTTCTTGGCCAGCAGCTTGCCCTCTTCGTACCACCGGCGGCCCATCTCGCCGCCGCCGCGGATGTGCGCGATGGCGAAGACGACGCCGCGGTCCAGCAGCGACAGCCGGGCGATCGAGAAGTAGGGGTCGACGCTGTGCTCGTAGGAGCCGTAGCCGTAGAGCACGGCCGGCGCGTTCTTCCCGGTGCCCTTGCGCGCGACGATCGAGATCGGCACCTGGGTGCCGTCGGCCGCCGTCGCCCACTCGCGGAACTGCTCGTAGTCGGCCGGGTCGTAACCGCCGAGCACCGGCTTGCGCTTGCGCAGCGTCATCTGCCGGGTCACCAGGTCGACGTCGTAGATCGAGTCGGGCGTGATCAGCGAGGTGTAGTTGATCCGGACCGAGCCGGTGTCGTACTCCGGGTTGCCGGCCAGCGCGACGCTGAACAGCGGCTCGGGGAACTCCATGTCGTAGGAGTCGGTGCTGCCGTCGCCCAGCACTCGCAGGCCGGTCAGGCCGTCGCGGCGCTGCGAGATCACCAGGTGCCGGGCGAACGCGTCGACCGACTCCAGCCGGGTGCCCGGCTGGTGCGGGATCAGCTCGACCCACGCGCCGGGGTTGTCGGCCGACGTGTAGGCCAGGGCGAAGTCTTCGGCGTCCTTGTTGTGCAGGATCAGGAAGCGGTGGCCGTGGTGCTCGATCGAGTATTCGACGCCCTGCTCACGCGGCGTGACCACGATGGGCTCGGCCGTCGGCGTCTCGGCCGGGATGACGCGTACCTCTGAAGTGATCTTGCTGTTGGTGTCGATGACGATGAACTTCTCGCTGCGAGTGAGCTCGACGCCGACCCAGAAACGCTCGTCGGGCTCCTCGAAGACGATGACGTCCTCGGTGGCCGGGCGGCCGACGGTGTGCCGCCAGACGCGGTGCGGGCGCCAGGCGTCGTCGACCGTCGTGTAGAACAGCGCGCTGTCGTCGGCCGACCAGGCGGTGCCGTAGAACGTGTCGGGCACCTCGTCGGCCAGGATCTCGCCGGTGACCAGGTTTTTCACGCGCAGGGTGAAGCGCTCGCCGCCGTCGAAGTCGGTGGCGTAGGCCAGCCAGTTGCCGTCCGGGCTGACGTCGAACGTGCCCAGCGCGAAGAAGTCCTTACCCTCGGCCAGCGCGTTGCCGTCGAGCAGGATCTGCTCGTCGGGCCGGGCGTCGCCGGTCGGCGGGTCGGTCTCGCCCGGGGCGACCGGAACCCGGCACTGAATGCCGTATTGCTTTCCCTCGACCGTGCGGGTGTAGTACCAAAAGTTGCCCTTGCGGCTGGGCACCGAGAGGTCGGTCTCCTGGGTGCGACTCTTGATCTCCTGGAAGACCCGGTCACGCAACTCGGCAAGGTGGGCCGTTGCCCGCTCGGTCCAGGCGTTCTCCGCCGTGAGGTAAGCGATGGTGTCCGGGTTGTCCTTGTCGGCGAGCCAGGAATAGTCATCGGTCACGTTGTCGCCGTGGAACGTGCGCTCGCTCGGGACGGCGCGGACCGTGGGTGGGCTGTCGGGCGTTTCGGTCGTCACGGGAGCAACGTTACCGGTCGTCACGGCATTTTCCCCGGCCATAGACCCGCGCGCGTTCGAACATGTGTACGATGTGCCAGAGTGGACGATCTTACGGCCGTGATCATCGGGGACCATCAGTGACTTCGCGCATTTTTGATGCTCTTGTGGACATCTGCGGCCCCGACTACGCGCGGGTGGCGCGGTCCATCGACACCGCCGGCGGTCGCCGGGCCGGCCACGTCGCGGTGCCCGCCACCGCCCAGGCCGTCGGCGACATACTGCGATTCGCGACCGACGAGGGACTGGCCGTGGTGCCGCGCGGCTCCGGCAGCAAAATCAACTGGGGAGCACCGCGGGAGCGGGCCGACCTCATTCTCGACACCGCCCGGCTCAGTGGCCTGTGGAGTCACGACGTCGGGGCCGGCACGGTCGAGGTCGCCGGCGGCACGCCGGTGCGCGCGCTGCAGGCCGCCCTGGCCCTGCGCGGCCAGCGCCTACCGGTCGACCCGCCGTCCCGCACGGCCACCGTCGGCGGCATGCTCGCGGTCAACGAGTCCGGCCCGCTGCGCCACCGGTTCCACGCCCCCGCCGAGCACGTCGAGCGGGTCGGCTACGTCGACTCGACCGGTCAGCCGGGCCGGCGTCCCGGCCTGGCCGAGATCGCCGGGGTGATCACCTCGGCCGTGATCCGGTTGCAGCCACTGCCGGCCGCCCGCCACTGGGTCACCGCGCCGGTGCCGTCCCCGCTGCAGGCCGCCAAGCTCGCCGCCGAGGCGACCGGGCACGAGGTAAGCGCCATCGAGGCCGACCTGCCCGCCGAGGGGCCGGGCGCGGTCTCCGCCCTGTTCGAGGACGCCGGGGCCGACCGTCTGGCCGAGGCGTGGGGGGTGCCGGTCACGCCGACCGCACCGCGCTGGTGGGGGCAATATCCGTTCGGCCGCGACGACGTCGCGCTGCGCCTGTCGGTCGCCCCCGAAGATCTGGCCGCCACGGTCTACGCCCTGGCCGACGCGATCGGTGGTGCCGTGCCGGTGCGCGGCTCGGCCGGGCTGGGCAGCGTGCTCGCGGTGCTGCCCGGCACGCTCCCGGCCGAGCGACTCGAACAGATCATGGAGACCCTCCGGCACGTGCTGATGGCCCGCAACGGCCGGGCCGCGTTGATCACGGCCCCGCCCGAGCTGGCCTCCCGGCTGGATATGGCGACCCGCCGGGAGCTGTTCTAGCTCTGGACGACCGGCACCTGGATGCGGGTCGACGGGTGCCGGGTCGGCATGGGCTCGGCGCCGACGGCATAGGTGAGATAGGCGAAGCGCCCCACCTGGGCGTTGCCGGTCAGTACCAGCTGGCGGGAGCTCAGGTGCCGCGGCAGCAGCGGCGTGCCCCGGCCCAGCAGCACCGGTGCGATGCCCAGGATGATCTCGTCGAGCAGGCCCTGGTCGACGAACTGGCCGACCAGGTCGCCGCCGCCGACCAGCCAGACGTTCGCGCCCTTGGCGGCCACCAGCATGGCCTCGTGCACCCGCCGTACGTCTCCACTGACCATGAAGATGTTGGCGTCCGGCACGAGCGGCAGCTCCCGGTGGGTGAAGACCCAGCAGGGGCGGTCGCCGTAGAGGTCGTGCCAGTTCTGCGGCTCGGCCATGACGTTGTCGTTCTGGAGAACCCACTCATACGTGTTGGCGCCCATGGCGAACGCACCTACACCGGAGATGAACCCGCCGAACGGGTTCTCATTGCCTCCGTCGACGTCGAACAGCCAGGTGAGCGAGTTGTTCTCGTCGGCGATGTATCCGTCGATAGACGTCGCCGTGTAGTACTGGGTCTTCGCCATGTGCCCCACTTTATGGGGTAAAAAGGTGCTAACTGGCGTCATTTCGGAGAACCAGGATCGCGATATCGTCCCTGGGCTCCTCGACTGAGAAGTTGATCGTGATGGAGCGCAGCCGGGCCGCCATCACGTCGGCCGGGTAACCGGCCAGCGGGCCGGACGCCTCGCGCAGCCGGGTCGTGCCGAACAGCTCGCGCCCGCGCCGCCGCTCGGTCACCCCGTCGGTGTAGAAGATCAGTGAATCGCCCGCGCCCAGCCGCACCTCGGCGTCCGGCGAGGCGATCGTCTCCAGCAGGCCCAGCGCGGTGCCGCCCTCGCCGACGAACGACGTCTTGCCGTCCGCCCGCACCAGCACCGCCCGGTCGTGCCCGGCCAGGTGCAGGCACACCACCAGGATGCCGTCCGGTTCCCGGCGCACCATGGCCATCGCGAGCGTGCAGTAGCGCCCGCCGCCGCGCTGCACCAGCGTCTTGTTGACCCGGCAGAGAATCTCGGTCATCGGCTTGCCGTCGTCGACCAGGATCCGGATCACGTCCCGGACCAGGCCGGTCACCGTGGCCGCCTGCACACCCTTGCCGGACACGTCGCCGACCACCACCAGCCAGCGGTCGTCGCCGGCCGGCACCACGTCGTAGAAGTCGCCGCCGACCTCGGAGCCGGTCGGCACATATTCCGCGGCGAAACCGACCCCGTCGACCTTGGGCAGGGCCGGCGGCAGCAGCGACGCCTGCAGGGTGCGGGCCACCTTGCGGCGCTCGTCGTGGATGCGCGCGTTGTCGATGGCCAGGGCCGCCCGGCGGGCCACGTCTTCCAGCACGGCGACCTCGTCGGCGTCGTGCCGGTGCCGGATGTGCCGGCCCACCGCCAGGGTGCCGAGCCGGGCGCCGCGGGCGACCAGCGGCACCGCGAACCCTTCGGTCGGGGCGCCCAGCATGACCTGGGTGCCGAGCCGGGAGGCCTCCTCGAGCCGGGCCAGGATCGAGTCGGGGCCGGTCTCGGCCAGCGTCTCGTGCAGCGGGGCCAGCGCGCCTTCGTCGGCGTGGGTGGCCGCGGCCAGTTGCAGCCGGCCCCAGGTGTCGGTGGTGTGCACCGCGCACCACTGGCCGAGCCGGGGCACCACCAGCTGCGGGATCAGCGCCATCGTGAGGTTGACGTCGAGCGACTGGGCGAGCAGCTCGCTGGCCTCGGCCAGGAACGTCAGCCAGGTCTGCCGGCGCAGGTCGGTGCGGCGCAGCCGGTCATTTTCCAGGTGCAGCGAGAACCGCTCGGCGACGATCGTGGCCAGCGGTTGCGCGTAGCCGGTCGGGGCGGCGTCCAGCTCGAGCTCGCCCGAGTACGGCCGGTGCACCGCCAGCGGCACCCGGATCGTGTCGGCGTCCTCGCGGGGCTGCCGCCCGTGCCGGGCCAGCAGCTGCCGGCCACCGCCGTCGCCACGGTCGAGCCGCACCACCCCGCCGGCCGCGCCGGTCAACCGGGCCAGCCGGGCCAGCAGGTCGGTGGCGAACTCGGCGAGCGCCTCGTCGGTCTGCCGTTCCGGGTTGATCTGCAGCAGCGCGGTCAGCGCGCCCACACTGGGCGTGCCGGCCTCGACGACATTGGCGGCCGGCACCACGGCGGTGGTCGTCTCGGGCTGGTGCCGGCCCTCGAGGCGGAACCAGACGCCCTTGCCGGTGCCCTCGTGCACGGTGCCCCAGCGGGACGCGAAGTGGTCGACAAGCAGCAGGCCACGGCCGCGCTCGGCCACCTCGCCGAGGTCGAAGCTCTCATTGCGCGGGCCGACCGCCAGCTGCTCGACCGGGCCGGGCGCGAAGTCGGTCACCGTCACGGTCAGGCCGGTCTGGTCGGCGCTGACCTCGATGTCCAGCTCGGTGTTGGCGTGCACCACCGCGTTGGTGGAGAGCTCGGTGGTCAGCAGCAGAGCCTCGTTGAGCAGGGCGTCGAGCCCGGCGTCCTCGAGAACAGAGCGGACAAGTGCCCGGGCCGCCGCCGGAGTGCGCCGGTCGTTGGGCAACCGGACCCGCCGGACGAGACCGCCCGCCGGGTTTTCCGAAGCTGACACGCCCTGCATCTTCTCCTGTCAACAGGGGGATGCACAAAGTCGTCTCTCGCATTGACCCGGTCGAGCGAGGGAGGATAGGGGGCCCGGTGAGTCGGACAGCAGATGAGGACAGCATGACTGCGGCTAAGGAAGCTCACGACGAGGCCGCCGTTCTCGGCGAACTCGCCGAGGCTTTGCGGCGGGTGCGCCGCGGAGATCTCAAGGTCCGGCTACCGCGGCGCGGCGGCCCGGCCGGTGAGGTCGCGGACGCGTTCAACGAGGTCGTCTCCCTGCAGGAACGACAAAATCTCGACCTGCGACGGATCAGCCGCATCGTCGGCCGGGACGGCCGGCTCACCGAGCGGCTCGACGACGAGGGCCTAGACGGCGCGTGGGCGGACAGCGTCCGCTCGGTCAACTCGCTGATCGACGACCTCGGCCGGCCGACCACCGAGATCTCCCGGGTCATCGTTGCGGTGGCCGAGGGTGACCTCTCGCAGCACATGGCGCTGGAGATGGATGGCCGGCCACTTCGGGGTGAATTCCTCCGGATCGGCCGCACGGTGAACACGATGGTCGACCAGCTGTCGTCGTTCGCCGACGAGGTGACCCGGGTGGCCCGCGAGGTGGGCACCGAGGGCGAGCTGGGCGGCCAGGCCGACGTGCGTGGCGTGGCCGGCACCTGGAAGGACCTCACCGACTCGGTGAACCTGATGGCGTCCAACCTGACCCACCAGGTGCGCTCGATCTCGCAGGTGGCGACCGCGGTGGCCCGCGGCGACCTGTCCCAGAAGATCACCGTGTCGGCCCGGGGCGAGGTGGCCGAGCTGGCCGACACCATGAACGGCCTCACCGACACGCTGCGACTCTTCGCCGAGCAGGTGACCCGGGTGGCCCGCGAGGTGGGCACCGAGGGCAAGCTGGGCGGCCAGGCCGACGTGCCGAACGTGGCCGGCACCTGGAAAGACCTCACCGACTCGGTGAACTCGATGGCCTCCAACCTGACCAGCCAGGTGCGGAACATCGCCCAGGTGTCGACGGCGGTGGCGAAGGGCGACCTGTCGCAGAAGATCACGGTGGCCGCGCAGGGCGAGATCCTCGAGCTCAAAGACACCGTGAACACGATGGTTGATCAACTTTCCAGCTTTGCCGACGAGGTCACCCGGGTGGCGCGCGAGGTCGGCACCGAGGGCAAGCTGGGCGGTCAGGCCCAGGTGCGCGGAGTGTCCGGCACCTGGCGGGACCTCACCGAGAACGTGAACCAGCTCGCCAACAACCTCACCGACCAGGTGCGGAACATCGCCCAGGTCTCCACCGCGGTGGCCAAGGGCGACCTGTCGCAGAAGATCACGGTGGACGCCCGGGG
>NZ_BOMY01000070.1 GCF_016862435.1 Paractinoplanes tereljensis | reverse complement strand
TCGGGTGAGCTCGTCCGCCTTCTCGGCCAGTTTTTCGTGCGCTTCCTCGGCCTGGGCCCGGGCGGCGCGTACCTCGGCGAGCTCGGCGGCGATCCGCCGGCGCATGCCGTCGACGTCGGCGGCCAGGCTGCGCAGCTCGGGCGAACCCGAGCTGGTGATCTCCCGGTCGTAGTCGCCGGCGGCCACCTCCCGGACCTGCGCGGCGAGGGCCGTCACCGGCCTGGTCACCAGCCGGTCGAGCAGGAGCAGCAGCAGCGCGCCGGCGATCAGCACGATCCCGGCGGCCCCGCCGAGCAGCCCGACCAGTACGGATCCGGTCCGGCGGGCGGCGGTGGCGGCCTCGTCGCGCAGTACCAGGATGTCGGCCTGCAGCTGATCGACCGCGCCCCGGACCGCGTCGAACCGGGCGGTACTTGTCGCCTCGTCGAGCTGCGGACCACTTGCACCGCCGACGGCCAGCACCGGTTGCGCAACGTCGGTCCGCCACCGGTCTGCCTCCTGCCGGACGCGCGCCAGGTCGGCGGTGATCTCTTTCCGGCCGTGTTCGGCGTTGAGCGTCTCGATCCGGGTAAGCAGTTGCTGCTCCGCGGCGACGCCCTGCTGGTAGGGCTCGAGGTTCTTCGCCGACCGGCTGAGCACGTAGCCCCGGATGCCGGTTTCCTGGTCCAGGTAGGCCGAATAGAGCTCCTGGCCGGCGACCCGCATCGGACCGGTCTTGTCCAGCAGGGTGTCGAGATGCTGGTTGCTGGCCGCGGCGGTGATCGCGGCGGAGACACCGATGCCGGCCAGCACGGCCCCGGCTAGCGCGAACAGGATCGCGACACGTCGGCGCAGTGTCCAAGCCCGCAGGTCGACCAGTTTCACCGGGCACATTGTGCACAGGCGGTTGCCGTGTGGCAAATAACTCGGACCTCACTTTTGCATCATCCGAACGGACCCCTTCTTCCACCCGATAGGACTAGTTTGCGCAGGCTGGGTTTGCGGGAATGAGGACCCGCGGAAAAGACCGCGTACCGTTCGGGGTCACCGAGCAGCCTGAAAGCAGGGATTTTCATGACTGAGGCCGCCGTCGCCACTCGCACCACCGACAGCACGCCGGATTCGTCGGGCAGCACCGACCGGGCCAGCGAACTGATCAACGCGCTGGCCGGCCTGCCCCAGGACCACCCGTCCCGGCCGCAGGTCCGGGACCAGGCGATCGAGGCGTGGATGCCGCTGGCCCGGCACCTCGCGAACCGGTACGCGGGCCGCGGTGAGCCCGTCGACGACCTGTTCCAGGTCGCCCTGGTCGGCCTGATCAAGTCGGTCGACCGGTTCGACGCCGACCGCGGCATCGAGTTCGCCGGCTTCGCCATCCCCACCATCGTGGGCGAGCTGAAGCGGCACTTCCGCGACCGCACCTGGTCGATTCGCGTTCCCCGGCGCCTGCAGGAACTCCGGCTCGCCATCACGGCCGCGAACAACACGCTGACCAACACGCTGGGCCGCTCGGCCACCGTCGCGGACATCGCCGCGCATATCGGCATCTCCGAGGAAGAAGTCCTCGAAGGACTGGAAGGCGCCCGGGCCTACAACTCGACAAGCCTGTCCACGCCGGCCAACGCCGAGGGCAGCCTGACCCTGGGCGACACGCTCGGCGGCGAGGACACCGAGTTCGAGACCACCGAGCTGCGGGTGGCCCTCGGCCCGGCCATGGCCCGGCTCGACGAGCGCGAGCAGAAGATCATCAGCATGCGCTTCTACGGGAACCTCACCCAGTCCGAGATCGCTGAGAAGATCGGCATCTCCCAGATGCACGTCTCGCGTCTGCTGACCAAGGCGCTCGGCAAGCTGCGCAAGCAGATGGACGACTTCGCGGCGTGACAAGATCTACCCCGTGACCGAGCGTCTGCAAGTTCTGGTGGTCGAGGACGACCTCGGCGATGTCGCGCTGGTGGAGAGTGCCTTCGCCGAGCACAGCATCCCGAGCGTCCTGCACCATGTCGCCGACGGTGCGGAAGCGCTGGCCTTCCTGCACCGCGAGGAACCGTATCGGGACGCGCCCCGGCCGGACCTGATCCTGCTCGACCTGAACATGCCCCGGGTCGACGGCCGTCAGGTCCTGGCCAGCATCAAGGGCGACGACGACCTCGGTTCTATCCCGACCGTGGTGTTCACCACATCGGCGGCGGAGGAGGACGTCTTCTCCAGTTACAACGCCCGCGCCAACGCGTACGTCACCAAGCCGCTGAACCTCGACGACTACGACCGGGTGCTGGTGGCCATCCGCAACTTCTTCGGCCACACCGCCGCCCTCCCGCGACGCGCGTCGGACCAGGAATCAACCTGAGCCGACCACCGGCAGCCGGGCCCAGACCACTTTGCCGTTCCGACAGGTGCGCACACCCCACTGGGCTGAGATCGCTTCGATTAGCTGAAGCCCCCGCCCGCCGAGCCGGTCCGCGTCCGGATGTTCAAGACGTGGCCCGGTGGTGCTGCCGTCGCCGACCTCAACCAGCACGCTGCCACCCCCGACGCTGACCACCAGCTCACCGTCGGTGCGGGTGTGCTTGCTGACGTTCTGCACCAGCTCACTGATAACCAGCAGAGCGTCATCAATCCACTCAGCGTCGCCCCCGCTCCCGCCGTCAGCCCCGCTATCGCTGTCAGCCGCGCCCCTGCTGTCAGCCGCGCCCCTGCTGTCAGCCGCGCCCCTGCTGTCAGCCGCGCCCCTGCTGTCAGCCGCGCCCCTGCTG
>NZ_BOMY01000069.1 GCF_016862435.1 Paractinoplanes tereljensis | reverse complement strand
CCCCTGCTGTCAGCCGCGCCCCTGCTGTCAGCCGCGCCCCTGCTGTCAGCCGCGCCCCTGCTGTCAGCCGCGCCCCTGCTGTCAGCCGCGCCTTGGATGTCCGCCCCGCCCTTGACGTCGGCCGCGCTATCGCTGTCAGCCGCGCCCCTGCTGTCGGCCGCGCCCCTGCTGTCGGCCGCGCCCCTGCTGTCGGCCGCGCCTTGTATGCCGGCCGCGCCTTGGATGCCGGCCGCGCCTTGGATGTTCGCCGCGCGCAGGGCGTCGCGGGCGGTGTGCCGCAGCGGCCGGGCGGGGTCACCGTTGCGGAATCGCCGCCGGACGACCTCCCTCACGCTGCCGTCCTCCCCCATGCCCCCTGCAATGCCCGAGCCCACGATGCGTAAACGGTGATCTCGGGACCATCAGCCCTGATCTTGGCCAGGTCGGGCGCCAAGACTGAATGCATGGTTCTGGTGATCGAACGGCCCAGCGTGATCGCGAGGGCTCACCCGCTCCGGCCGGAGCGCGCCGACGTCGCCCTGGCCGCCGGTGAGTTCGGCCTGACGACGGCGTTCTTCTTCACCGTCTTCACCCTGGTGCGCTGGGGCCTGGGCACAGCCGGCGCGGACGCCTCCGGCACCGAGATGTGGTTCCGGTGCGCCGTCGTGTCGATGCTGGTCGGCATGGTCATCGTGGGTTTCGTGGTGTCCCGCCCGGGCCGCTGGACGGGCGCCCACATGAACCCCGCGATCACCCTGGCGCTGTGGGTGCGCGGCCGCACCCCGGCCCGCCGGGTGCTGCCCTACCTGGTAGCCCAGGTCCTCGGCTCGGTCGCCGCAGCGGCCGTGGCCCGCCTGGTCTGGGGCCCCGCGATGGCGGACGGCCCGACCAGGTGGGCGGTCGTCCAGCCCGGTCTCGGCCTCGGCGGGCGTGGCGCGGTGGTCGCGCTCGCCGAGGCCGCCGTTCTCGCGCTCATCGTCGGCGTGATGTGCTGGGTCCAGGACCGCCGCCCCAGCTGGCCGCTGCCGTGGATCGTCGGCCTGATGTTCGGCCTGCAGGGCGTCCTGCTCGGCACCTTCACCGGCGGCTCGGCGAACCCGTCCCGCCAGCTCGGCCCGGCCCTGTTCTCCGGCCAGACCCACCTCCTGGCCGCCTACCTCCTGGCCCCGATAGCCGGCGGCGTCCTGGCCGCCTGGGCCGCCCGCCGCCGCCCACTCACTCTTTGACGCCCGCCCGCGCCACCCGCGCTGGTCGCGCCACCCGGGCCAGCCGCGCCACCCGCACCGCCCGGGCCGGTCGCGCCACCCGGGCCGGTCGCACCGCCCGCGCTGGTCGCGCCACCCGGGCCGGTCGCACCGCCCGCGCTGGTCGCGCCACCCGGGCCGGTCGCACCGCCCGGGCCGGTCGCACCGCCCGGGCCGGTCGCACCGCCCGGGCCGGTCGCGGCCAGTCGCTCACTCCTTGATGCCGATGTGCCCTACCGGGGGGACCCGCAGCAGGCGGGCGATCGGCAGGATGGTGGTGGCCAGGGCGAGCACCGTGGTGCCGCCGAGCACGGCCGCCCAGCCCAGCGGCGGCACGTAGGGCACCAGGTTTCCGGTGAGCGCCCGCACCACGCTGCTCAGGGTGAGCGCGGCGATCGCCCCGCCGAGCACCACGGCCGTGCCGAGCAAGCCGATCTGCTCTGCGTTGACCATGCGCCGGACCTGGCGCCGGGTCACTCCGGTCAGCCGCAGCAGAGCCAGCTCGCGGCGGCGGGCCAGCGCCGACATGACCATGGTGTTGGCCGCAGCGACCACCGTGTAACCGACCATCACCGCGATCAGCATCCGGTTCAGCCAGGCGCTCAGGGCAAGGTCGCGGGCGAGGCCACCGGTCAGCGCGGCGGTGTCGACGAGCGCGCTGCCGGGGTGCCCGGCGGCGACCTGACGCAGCGCGGCGTCGGCGGAGGCCGGGGCGCTGATCAGGATCTCGTCGTCCAGGTTGGTCGCGGTGTGCCCGAGGACCGTGGCCCGCGGCAGGATCACGTCACCGAAGCCGAGCCCGCGCTGGTAGATCGCGACCACCTCGGGGTGGATGGCGGTGCCGTCGCCGAGCCGCATCTCCACCTTCTCGCCGAGGTCCCAGCCGAACATCGACGCCTGGGTGCGGGAGACCGCGACCGTGCCGTCCCGCAGCGCGGCGAGGCTTCCCGACTTCACCGACAGGTCGACCGTCGACGCGAGGCCGGCCGGATCGACCGCCCGGGCGGCCACCGACTCGCCGTCGCCCATCAGCGTGGCGAGCACCGTGGTGTGCCGGACCGGCGTCACCGCCCGCACCCCGGGAACCGCCCGAAGCGCGGCCACCGCCGAGTCGGACAGACCGGCCGGCGCGACCAGGGCTCGCGTCGCGAGCAGACCGGAGCGGCTTTCCGCGACCGCCTGGCGTTCGAGGTTGTTCTGCAGGAACCACACCGAGCCGCCGAAGCCGACCGCCAGCACGAGCGACGTAAGAACGGTGGCGGTGCCGCGGGCGTTGGCCCGCAGGTTGGCCGCCGCCAGGTAGCCGCTGGTGCCGAAGACCGCGCGCAGAGCCGGGGCGAGCAGCCGGGCCGCGGCCCGGTTGATCCACGGCGCCAATAGCGAGACGGCCAGCACGAACAGGTAGAGCATGCCGAGCGCGGCACCCATCGCGGTCTGCCCGGTCGCGGCGACCGCGGCCAGCGCCGCCGACCCGGCCAGGGCCAGCGTGATCAGGCCACCGATGAGCCGGCCCCGGCCGCCGCCGGCCGGCTCGGCCGCCGCCTCGCCCAGCGCCTCGGCGGGCTTGATGCGGCTGACCCGCCGGGCGGCCAGCAGGCCGGCGAGCACGGCGGAGGCCAGCACGATCGCGAAGGCGGCGGGGCCGGCCAGGGCGCCCGGGAGCATCGGGAAGCCGGCCGGCAGGAAGCCGCGGGTGGTGAGCTCGCCGGTCAGCCAGTGGGCGGCGGCGAGACCGGACGGCACGCCGATCACCCCGGCGAGCACGCTGATCAGGGCGGACTCCGCCATGATCATGCGGCGCACCTGCCCCGGGGTGGCGGCCACGGCCCGCACCAGGGCCAGGTCGCGGCGGCGGTGCCGGACGGAGAGCCCGACGGTGGCGGCGACCACGAAGATGATCAGAAGCGCCACGTAACCGCCGAACGAGGCACCGATCTGGATCAGCAGGCCGGCGGCGGCGCGGTCGGCCGAGCTTTCGGCCAAGCCGCTGTCGTCGCGGGTGAGAACGTGCGCGTCCCCGGCCAGCCCGGCGATCCGGGTGCGCAGGTCGTCGAGGTCGGTGCCCGGCGCGGCGCGCACTCCGATGGCGCTGACCTGGCCGGGATGCGGCGCGAGAGCCGCGGCCTGCGCGTCGGTGAAGAAGACGGCGTCCCCGGTCACCAGGCCGCTGACGGTGTAGGTGCGGAGCACACCGCCGACCACCAGGTCGACCCGCGAACCGACCTCGGCACCGCCGAGCGCGATCTCGTCACCACGCTGCGGTGCGGCCCCCGCGACCAGTTCGGCCGGGGTCAGTGCCGCGCTCCCCCACCCGCGCCCGGACAGCGGCACGCCGACGGCGGTGACCACCGGGATGTTCTCGTCGGTGGCGGCCACCGCGACGCCCGGCAGCTCACGGATCTGGCCGGCCAGCGCGGCCGGGACGGTGCCACCCTCGGGCAGCGCGACCGTGCTCCGGTTGATCTCGCCGGCAAAGTCCTTGCTGGTGAACGTGGTGTCGGTGCGGGCCACGACCAGGTCGGCGGCGGCGTATCGCACCGGCGCCGGGTGGTAGCGCAACCCGGACTCGACGAGCACGCCCATCGCGGTCAGGATCAGCGCGCCGAGGGCGAGCGCGAGCAGGGTGGCGGCGGACGAGCCCGGGCGGTGGCGCAGCATGCGCCAGGCGAGCGAGGTCATCGGACGACCCCCTCGCCGGTCACGGAGCCGGTCACCGCGCTGGTCACCGCGCCGGTCACCGCACGGCGGCGGCCCAGCGCGGCCAGGTGCTCGGCGATGCGGTCGGCGCCGGGCTGCGGCATGTCGTGCACGATCCGCCCGTCGGCCAGGACGATCACCCGGTCGGCGTAGGACGCGGCGACCGGGTCGTGGGTGACCATCACGACGGTCTGCCCGTGCTCGTCGACCACCCCGCGCAGCAGGGCGAGCACCTCGGCGGCCGTGTTGGTGTCCAGCGCGCCGGTCGGCTCGTCGCAAAAGATGACGTCGGGCCGGGAGGCGAGAGCCCGGGCGATAGCGACCCGCTGCTGCTGGCCGCCGGAGAGCGCGGAGGGCCGGTGCCGCAGCCGGTCGGTGAGCCCGACCCGCCCGATCACCTGGTTGAGCCACACCTGGTCGGGGCGGGTGCCGGCCAGCCGGAGCGGCAGCAGGATGTTCTCCTCGACGGTGAGCGCGCCGATCAGGTTGAAGGCCTGGAACACGAAGCCGATCCGGCCGCGGCGCAGCTCGGTCAGCTTGGTCTCGGAGAGTTTCGACAGCTCGGTGCCGCCGATCCAGACGCTGCCCTGGGTGGGCCGGTCAAGCCCGGCCGCGGCCTGCAGCAGGGTGCTCTTTCCGGAGCCGGAGGGGCCCATCACGGCGGTGAAGGTGCCGCGAGCGAAGACCGCGTCGACGCCGGCGAGGGCCCGGACGGGCTCGCCGTCGGCCGGGTAGATGCGGGTGAGCCCTTCGACCCGAACCGCGGGCTCATGCTGGACCATCATGCGCTTGCCTCTCCGTGTGCTGATCGGTTTCGATGTGCGCACGAAGAATTCTTCTCGGGAGGAGCGGGCGGAAAAATGAAGCCAGCTGCCCAATCGAGGTACAGCAGGCGCTACCTGGACGCCTCCAGATAACGCAGGACGGCGGCCACGCGACGGTCCGTGCGATCGTCCGGGGCGAGGCCGAGCTTGGCGAAGATGCGCCGGACGTGCTTGTGCACGGCGCTGTCGGAGAGGACGAGTTTCCCCCCGATCGCCGTGTTCCCGAGGCCCTCGGCCATCAGCGCGAGCACCTCGGTCTCCCGCGGGCTGAGCTGGTCGAGCCCGCGGTCCGGCCGGGCCCGGGCGAGCAGCTGCCCGATCACCTCCGGGTCGACGGCGGTGCCACCGGCGTACACCCGGTGCAGTGCGTCCAGGAACGACGAGACCCGGCCCACCCGCTCCTTGAGCAGGTAACCGAGCCCGCCGCTGCCGCCGGCCAGCAGATCGGTGGCGAATGCCTGCTCGACGTACGCGGAAAGCACCAGCACGGCCAGCGATGGCTGCCGCCGCCGCGCCTCGACCGCGGCCACGATCCCCTCGTCGGTGTGCGTGGGCGGCATCCGCACGTCGACGATCGCGACGTCCGGCTTGAACTCGTCGATCGCAGCCAGGAAGGTGCCCGGCGAGTCGGCGGTGGCGACCACCTCGAGGCCCTCGGCGCGCAGCAGCAGAGCCAGCCCTTCGCGCAGCAGAGCGTCGTCCTCGGCGATCACGATCCGCACGGCAGCTCCACGTCCATCGTCGTCGGCCCGCCGGCCGGGCTGGTCATCGCGAAGCGGCCATCGTAGGCCTCGACCCGGCGGCGGATTCCCGCCAGCCCGGAGCCGCTGCTCTCGGAGGCGCCACCCCGCCCGTCGTCGGTGATCCGCAGGCGCAGCCGGTCGCCGTCCCGCCGCGCGACGACGGCCACAGAGGCCGCGCCACTGTGCTTGACGACGTTGGTCAGCGCCTCGGCCACCACGAAATAGGCGGTCGCCTCGACCGTGGCGGCACACCGCCCAGGCAGGTCCACGTCGAGCTCGCAAGGCACCGAGCAGGTACCGGCCAGCCCGGCGAGCGCCCCCGCCAGCCCGCGATCGTCAAGAACTGGCGGCAGAATGCCCCGGACCACCGCGCGTAACTCGGCCAGGGCCTGCTCGGTGGCGTCCTGCGCCCGGTCCAACAGGTCGGCGACGGCGTCCGGATTGCGGTCCTGGGCCCGCCGGGCCGCTCCGATCAAGACGTTGAGAGCGACCAGCCGGTTCTGCGTGCCGTCGTGCAGCGACCGCTCGATCCGGCGCAGCTCGGTGGCGTGCGCGTCGAGCGCGGCGGCCCGGGTCGCGGTCAGTTCGGCCACCCGCAACGACAGATCGACGTCGCCGGCCGGGGCAAGCAGCCGCCGCCCCGGAAAAGCCTGAAGTTCGGCGATGCCGGGAAGAAGAGCAAGGGCAGCGACCGCGAAGAGTACGCCGATCAGAGCCACCCCCAACGCGTCGGTGAGCCCGCCGAGCCCCCAGCTGAGGAACCCGGGCCCACCCAGCGACGGGTCAACCAGCCGATACCAGAGCGGAAGGGTGCCGTACTCCACCGCGTACACCGGAAGCGACAGCCCGACCAGCCCAACCACCAGCCCAACGGTCCCATGCAGGCCGGCCCAGCCCAGCTCCCGCCGCACGGCCGGGTCCCGAAGGGCCGCGCGGAGCCCGCCGGTCAGCGGTAGCGGCCCGACGACCCCCAGCCGCCCCCGCTCCCGGTTGGCCACCGCCCGGAGAACCCGAACCCCGAACGGCAAACTCAGGAGCGCCCCCAGCGCCAGCACCGAGGTCCACAGCCCACCCAGCACCCGCCGAAACGCCCGCCACCGCAAGCCGAGATAAGCGCGCAGGCTCATCCGTCGAAGCTACTAGGCGCACCTCGCGAGTAGGGATCCAGCGTCAGATGGCGAATACGCGGGCCTGGCCGCCGGAGCCGCCCTCGTACGGGATCAGGCCGACGACGATGGTCGCGCCGTGCCGGGGCAGGCGGTCGAGGTTGGCCAGGTTTTCCAGGCCGTAGCGGTCGGCGCCGAGCAGGGCCAGGTGGGTGTCGAAGGCATCGGACGGGCCGTGGTCGATGCTCAGGGTGTCGACGCCCAGGCTGCGGATCTTGCGCTTGCGCAGCAGCCACTCGCAAGCGTCCACGCCGAAGCCCGGGAAGTGCAGGGTGCCGGCCGCGTCGACGCCCCGGTAAGCGGCCACGTCGTGGATCTTGGCGCCCCAGCCGGAGTACATCAGCACGGCGGCGTCGTCCGGGATGCGGCCGTGCTGACGCTCGTACGCCCGGATGTCCTCGACCGTGACCAGCGCGTCTGGATTGCGGGCCGCCCGGGCCGCGATGTCGATGACCACGGCCGGCACGATCAGCTCGGCCGGTCGCAGCTCGACCGACGTGCGGCCGCCCTCGGCGAAATGGCAGGGCGCGTCGACGTGGGTGCCGATGTGCTCGATGAGCCGCCACTCCTGCATGTAATAGCCGTCAGCCTCGATCGTGGCGACGGTGCGGCGGGTCGGTTCCTCGCCGGGCGAGAACGGCGGGATCGTCGTGGTCAGCGGGTGGGTGAGGTCGAGCGGGCCGCGCCGGCCGCTCGCCTGGGCCGGGGCGGGAAGCGCGACGGCGGTGGCGACGCCGGCGGCGCCGAACAGGGCCGCGCGGCGGGTGACGGTGGTGTGGTTGATACACATTGGCTCATCCTGCCGGTCAATCTCCGGCGTCGTGGACCAGAAGTGCGAGCTGCACCCGGTTGTCCACGTCGAGTTTTGTCAGAAGGCGCGACACGTGCGCCTTGACGGTCGGCACGCCCATGCCGAGTTCCAGCCCGATCTGGACGTTCGACAGTCCCCGCGCGACCGCCGACGCCACCTCGCGTTCCCGGCCGGTCGCGCGGCCGAGCCGGGCGGCGGCGCTGGTCCGGCGGTCATGCGCGACCGGGTCGGCCACCTGCTCGATGAGCCGCCGGGTGACAGCCGGGCTGAGGATGGGCTCGCCGGCCGCGACCCGGCGAACCGCGTCGAGCAGCTCGCGAGGCGGCGCGTCCTTCAAGAGGAAACCACTGGCCCCGGCGCGCAGCGCCCGAAGGACGTACGCGTCAGCATGGAAGGTCGTCAGCATGACGACGTACGGGTATCGCGCCCGCGAGCACAGCCGTTCCACCGCCGCCAGCCCATCGACCCGGGGCATCCGCACGTCGAGCAGCACCACGTCCGGGTGGTGGGCGTCGACCAGCCCCGGCACGTCGGCCCCGTCCGCCCCCTCGGCCACGATCTCCAGGTCGTCCGCCCCCGCGAACAGCAGCCGCAGCCCACTGCGCACCAGCGGATCGTCGTCGACCACGGCGACCCGCACCGGCCGCGTCACGCCAGCCACGGCAGCAGCACCTCGAGCCGGAACCGCCCGTCCAGCGTGTCCCGCACCAGCCGCCCACCCGCCAGTTCAACCCGCTCGGCCACCCCGACCAGCCCGAGCCCGCTGCCCGGCACCGCTCCGGCCCCGGCGCCGAGCGGATTGCTGACCGAGATCCGCAGCCCCTCCCCCGGCCCACCGTCCAGCACGAGCCGAACCGGCCGCCCCGGCGCATGCTTGCGCGCGTTGGTCAGCGCCTCCTGCACCACCCGGTAGGCGACCCGCCCGGTCGCCCCCGGCGGCGCGGCGGTCAGGAAATCGTCGAATTCCACCGCACTGCCACAGCGATGAGCGTCAGCAACCAGGTCACGAACCTCGGCCAGCCCCGGCTGCGGCGGCTCCGGCTCATCACGCAACACCCCGATCACCGATCGCAGCTCGTCAAGGGCCTCGTGCGCCCCGGTCTGCACCACCCCCGCCGCAAGATGCACCTCGGCCGGCAGCGACGGATGAAGCTCCAGCGCACCGGCCTGCAGGCTGATCATCGACAGCCGATGCGCAAGCACGTCGTGCATCTCCCGCGCGATCCGATCCCGCTCATCGCGCCGCGCCCCCGCGACCCGGGCCGCCTGCTCGGCCTCGGCCCGCTCGGCCCGCTCCCCGAGGTGGTCGATCAACGCCTGCCGCTCCCGCGCATAGAGCCCCCACCCCACCGCCGCGGAAACCAATACCCCACGCACAACAAGATCGGTCCACAGTGGATGGCGAGGATCCGTCTGCAGCAGAAGGTAAACCGGAATGGTCGCAAGATAACCCAGGGCAAAACCCAGCCCGACCATGACCGTACGCCGTAAAACCAACCCGAAAACCGCGCCGAGTACGGCCCCGCTGGCCATGACCGAAACCGCACTGAGGGGTACGACCACCACCGCCAGCCCCAACGGCCACCGCCGCCGAAGCACCAGCCCGAAGCAGGCGACGACCCCCACCGCAACGTCCACCTGCCAGGGAACAAGCCCCGGCACCGCCCCGGTCGGGTCCCCCACGACCACCAGAAGCGCGCCAAGGCCAAGCGCGCCCCCAACCGCAACGACGTCCCGGACACCGTCCACCCGGCCAGGCTAACCGGAGCG
Source organism: Paractinoplanes tereljensis (assembly GCF_016862435.1). Lineage (GTDB taxonomy): Bacteria > Actinomycetota > Actinomycetes > Mycobacteriales > Micromonosporaceae > Actinoplanes > Actinoplanes tereljensis. The sequence continues at coordinate 17,633 of NZ_BOMY01000069.1, read as the reverse complement.
CCCCGCGCGCAGGCCCTACCAAAGTAGGGGGTGCCGACGACCTTCCGCCGACGACAGCCCCGCCCCCGCAGCCCACCCTGACCGCATGACATCCACCAAGACCCCACCCATGCTGGCCGCCGCCACCCTCCTCCTGGGAGCCGGAGCGGCCTGGCTGACCACCCGCTCAACCCCCAACTTCCGCGAGGTGCTGGAGCCCGTCCAGCTAGCGATGTCAGTCCTGGTTCCGTTCTTCGGCGTCCTGGCAGTAACCGGCCTGCACGGCCCCCCAGCACCCCGGCCAGGCTCCGAGTGGCGGCTCGCGGCGCGGCTGGTTGTCGCGGTGGGGCTCGCGGTCGGCTTCGCGCTGGCCGGTGTGCTGATCGCCGCGGTGGCGACCGGGTTGGCGGGCGGCGGGTGGCCGCCCGCCTCACGGATCGCCGCGCTGGTCGCGGGAGCCGTGCTGGTCCAGGTCATCGCGCAGCTGGTCGGCACCGGGTGCGGGCTGCTGGTGCGGCGTCCCGGGGTCGCCATGGCCGCGACCATCGTGGTCCCGATGGGCGTGACCGTCCTGCTGGGCGCGATCGACTCCGGCGGCGGCCTGGTGCGGTGGCTCACCCCCTACGGCAACGCCCAAGCGCTGCTCGGGGGTGAGCCGACCGCGGCGCTCGGCGTCGTCGTGCTGCTGTGGTGCGTCATTCCCAACGTGGTCGGGGCGATCAGCCGGGCACGGCCTCACCGGGCCGCACCGGATCGGGCCTGACCGGATCGGGGGCCGGCCACGGGCCGGGCCGGTGACCCCGGCCCGGCATCCCGTCCAGGCGTGCCGCCGCCAGCGCCGCGACCGCCGCCATCAGCAGCGCCGCACCCGGGACGATGGACAGACCGTCCGCCGGATAACCGCGTCCCTCGGTCGCGAACAGCAGGTTGGGCACGATCTGCCCGAGGAACAGCGAGGCCACCAGGAGCAGCACGGTCCCGGGCAGCGCGGCCAGCACCAGCAGGACCCACACGGCAGCGGTGCGGCCGCGACGCCGTTCCCGGTGCCGCCGCAGCAGCGCGACGACCAGGACCGCCAGCGGCAGCCCGGCAAGCGCACCGAAGCTCGCATAGCCGGTGTCCTCGGTATCCACCGGCACCGGCGCCAGCCCGGCCGCGACAACCACCACCACCGGCACCACGACCAGCGCGACCGCCGCCCAGACCGGAACGCGCCGCCGGCTGAGCGCCACCGCAGGGACAGCCGCCAGCAGCACACCAAGAACCGCGAGCCCGGTCGTGGTGAGCGTCAGCCCGGCCGGCAGAAACGGGTGGTTCACACCCGGAGTGCCCTGCGTCAGCAGCAGAGGAGCGCAGGCCGCCGCCACAACCCCAGCCGCGACAACACGGCGGCGAGCCATCCGGCCAACCGACCCCGCGCCACCCCCAGGACCGTCCATCCCAGGGACCGCAACGACCTGGTCTGCGGCGCCGGCCTGGCTGCTGCTCTCGATCGGGCCGCGGGCGACCAGCCAGGCGACGATGACGATGATGCCGCCGATGAGCAGGGTCAGTTGCAGGCCGCCCGCGCCGGCGGCGCCGGCCCGGACGAGCACGCCGTTGGCGACGACCAGCGCTGCGGCCAGCACGAGAGAGGCGGCGAGGGCTCGCCGCCGGTCGGCGGTGGCGACCAGCATGGCCAGCGCAGCGAGGAGGATCGCGCCCCAGCGCAGCTCGGCCACCCACAGGTAGATCTCGCCGTCCCCGCCCGGCATCGGCGCGGTGGCGGAGACACCCGGCATGGCCGGGCTGAGGATCGTCACCGTGTAGGCCCAGGCGATCACGGCGAGCGCGACGCACGAGGCCCCGACCGCGACTACAACGGGCGTCCGGCGCGCAGGGCTCGCCTCGGTCTCGGCGGTCGAAGCAGCAGCGGCAGCGGTGAGCGCCTGGCCCGGCAACGGACGCAGGGCGGCGGCTCCGAACGCCAGCGCCAGGATCCCGAACGCCATGAGCGTGATGGCCCATGGGCCCAGGTAGTAGAAGGCGCGGCTGCTGAGCCCGTCCTCGATCACCGTGTACTCCGCGGTGGGCGACCCGGCCAGCAACGAAGCCGCGGCCGCGCGCAACCCGCCGGACAGACTGTCCCGGCTGGACACCACCATCGGCAGGGTGGCGGCCGCCGCGGCGGCCGCGCTGATCAGCGGCAGGCCGAGCAGGGCCAGCCGCCGGCCCCGGGCCACCACGACCCCGAACAGGGTCAGACGCCGCCCCCGAACCACCGCGACCCCGAGCACGGCGACCCCGGGCACCCAGACCAGCAGCCCGATCAGCAGGCTGACCAGGTAGAACAGGTCCTGGTCGACGAAGGCCGGGATCAGCACGGCCACCGCGATCAGCAACGGCGCGAACGCGGCCGAGGTGGCCGCCCCGAGACGCGCGGTGGGTTCGAGCGGCAGCCGGCGGCCGAGCCACCAACCGGCGAGCAGGCACCACGCCCCGGTGAGGAGTCCTTCGGCGACGGCGGGCAGCCAGGTCATCGCGTACGACTCGAAACCGGCGGCGGAGAACAGCAAAGAGGTCAGCGAGCCGGCGAGCTGGCCGGCCGCGATCGTGAGCAGCGCGGTGAGCAGGAGCGCTCCGGCCGGCGCCAGCGGGCCGGTGGTTTCCGCCCAGCCGCGCGGCGCGCCGGTGCGGTCCCGCAGCGGCGGCGAGGTGAGCAGACTCAGCGCATAACCGAGAGCACGGCGCCGGCCGCCGGGCTCGGCCTCGATCGCGGCCAGTTCGGCGTGCCACTCCCGGGCCATCTCGTCGCGGATCCCGGCCGGCCACCGCCGCGCGGCCATGTCGAGACACCAACGGGCGAGGGCGCTCACGCGGTTCTCGGTTTCGGGGCCGCGCCGTACGCCCGGTCGAGCTGTTGCCGCAGGGCGGCGATCTCGGTGCGGGCCGAGATCAGGCCGTCGGGGGTGAGCCGGTAGTAGCGCCGCGCGGGCCGGCCGGCGGCGACCGGGTCGAGCTCCTCCCAGACGGCCTCGACCCAGCCGGCGTCCTGCAGGCGCAGCAGGATCGGGTAGAGCGTGCCGCTGGGATGGCCGGTGGCTCGCATCAGATCAAGGCCGTAGCGGTCGGCCGCCGGATCGGACAGAAAGGCGGCAAGCACTTTGGACACAGCCGCGGTAACCCGCACAGGCGTCGTCATGCGGCTACACTAGCCGACCCTCGCTCGGTTTTCTACATAGGGTCTAAGCAGCGAACAATCTCGTCGACCACCAACTGGGGATCGGTGAACATGATGTTGTGCCCGGCCCCGTCGGCAACAACGAGGCGGCCAGGAGAAAGCGCATGGACCGGGGATCCGGCCGAGATGATGGTGACGGGCAGATCGCCGAGGTCCGGCGGGGTGGCGCGCAACGACGCCAGGCCGGGCAGGAACTGGCGGACCTCGACGGAGAGGGCCCGCGCCGCGCGCCGGCCGAAATTCTCCGCCCGGAACTGGGCATAGAGGTCAGCCGGCAAGACGCGGCCGATGCGGGCCGCGGCCCGATAAACCCCCACCGCGGCGAGCGTACGGGTGAGCGGCCCAGCAACCGCCATCCGGCGTCGCGTGGCCGCGGTGAAGAACTCGTCGTCCCGCTCGTCGGACGGGTCGACCAGAACCACCGCCCGCACGTCGGCGACCCGGCGCGAGGCGACCAGCCGCACGATCGGCCCGCCCCAGCTGTGCCCGACCAGCACGACCGGCCCGCTCAACGACGCCAGCAGCGCACCCAGGTCATCGGCCAGAGCGGCCAGGGTGCGGGGCGACGGGCCGTCGTCGCTCCCCCCGATACCCGCCCGGTCGTAGACCACCGTGCGAGCGTGCGCGGCAACCCCCGGAGTCACCAGACCCCAGCAGACCGCCGACATGCCGAGCCCGGCCTCGAACACCACGGTGACGCCGCCCGCACCCGCGGTACGCAGGTGCAGGCGGCGACCACCGAGATCGAGAAAACTCAACTGAGCTTCTTGGCGCTCTTCAGCTCGCCGGCGAGCTCGGTGTAGATCTTCGCGTAGGACTGGTACGAGTACGGCGCGGCCGCGTACCACGGGTAGACCTGACCGGCCTTGACCGCGGGCAGGTTCGCCCAGGTCGGCACCTTGGCGAGGTCGGCCTTGGCGGCGTCGTAGGTGCGCGCGTCGACCAGGATGACGTCGGCGTCCTTGAACTCGACCGCCTTCTCCCAGCTGAACTGCGCGAACACCTCGTTCTTCGGGTTGGTCGGGCTGATCACGTCGAGGCCCTGGTTCTTCAGGGTGTTGCCCTCGGGCAGCTGCACCGGGTCGGCGACGTAGAGGCTGTCGGTGCCGGGCGACATGATGGCGACCTTCAGGCCGGAGGTCTTCGCGGACTCGCCGACCGCCTTGAGCGCGCTGTCGTACTCGGTCTTGGCGGCGGTCGCGGCAGCGGTGTCGGCGCCGAGCTTGCCGGCCAGGTCGACGAAGGTCGCGATGGCCTCGTCGGTGGTCTTGTAGTTGCCGGGCACGGCCAGGCCGGGGGCGAGGCTGAGGATCTTCTCGGACTGAGCGGCCGGGACGTACCAGAGCGCCTTGTTGTCGAACGTGTAGTCGACGAGCAGCTGCGGGTTCAGCAGGGCGTACTTCTCGGTGTCGAACTCACCGTAGGTGCTGCCGATGACCGTGACCTTGCTCAGGTCGAGCGAGCCGGCCTGGTAGCTGAGCTTGCCCGCGGCGTCCGGCTTGAGCTCGCCGTACGCTCCCTTGACCTGGAATCCGGCGTCCCACAGCGCGGCCGCGACGCTGCTCTGCGCGACCACCGTGGTCGGCGCCTTGTCGAGCTTGATGTCCTTGCCGAGGGCGTCCTTGTATTCGAACGGCCCGGAGGCGGCCGCGCTCGCGGCGGGCTCTACGGAGTCGTCGCCGCCGCAGGCGGTGAGGGCGAGTGACACGGTCACCGCAAGGGCGGCGCCGGCGAGGCGGGTCAATCGGCTGTTCAAGAGATTTCCTTTCAGGGGTGGTGCCGCGGGATGACCAGGGGCGTGTTCGACTCCGGGTCGGTGATGATGCGGCAGGGCAGTCCGAAGACCAGCTCGATGAGCTCGGGGGTGATGATCGTGGTGGGGTCGCCCTCGGCCACGATCGCGCCGTCCTTCATCGCCACCAGGTGGGTGGCGTAGCGGGCGGCCAGGTTCAGGTCGTGCAGCACGGCGACGAGGGTGGACCCGCGCTCGGCGCGCAGCCGGGCGCACAGGTCGAGCACCTCGATCTGGTGGGCGATGTCCAGGTAGGTGGTGGGCTCGTCGAGCAGCAGGATGCCGGTCTCCTGGGCCAGGGCCATCGCCAGCCAGACCCGTTGCCGCTGGCCGCCGGAGAGTTCGTCGAACGGGCGGGTGGCGAGGTCGGCGGTGCCGGTCATCTCCAGTGCCGCGGTAACCGCGGCCTGGTCGGCCGGCGACCATTGGCGCAGCAGCGACTGGTGGGGGTAGCGCCCGCGGGCGACCAGGTCGGCGACGCTGATCGACTCGGGTGCGGTCTGGGACTGCGGAAGCAGCCCAAGCCGCCGGGCGACCTGTTTGGCGGGATAGTCATGGATGGCCTTGCCGTCGAGAATTACCGTGCCGGCCGCCGGTTTCAGCAGCCGGGCGAGCCCGCGCAGCAGCGTGGACTTGCCGCAGCCGTTCGCGCCGACGATGGCGGTGAACGAGCCGTCCGGGATGGTCAGGTCGAGGTCGTGCACGATGCGGGTGCCGTCGTAACCGAGCGCGACGTTCTCCGCGCGTAAGCGCGTCATGCGCGTCCTTTCCGCCATTCGCGGCCCAGCAGCCACGCGAGATAGGCACCGCCGACGATGCCGGTGAGCACGCCGACCGGCAGTTGCCGCGGCTGGAACGCCTCCCGGGCGGCGAGGTCGGCGACCAGCAGGAGCAGGGCGCCGGTCAGCCCGGAGGCGGTGAGGTTGGCGCCCTCGGTGCCGGTCAGCCGGCGGGCCACCTGGGGCGCGGTGAGCGCGATGAACTGGATCGGGCCGGCCACCGCGACGGCCCCGGAGGCGAGCAGGACGCCGACCGCGATGGCCAGCACCCGGGTGCGCCCGACCGGCAGGCCGAGGCTCATCGAGCGCTCGTCGGAGAACTCGCTGAGCGAGAGCGGCCGCCACAGCGCCACGCACGCGATCCCGCCGAGCACGAGAATCCCGCCGATCAGCCGCACGTCCGACCAGTCGCCGCCGACCACGTTGCCGACCAGCCACACCGAGGCGCTCTGCGCGTCGTACACCTGAGCGCGCACGATCAGCAGCGAATTGAGCGAGTTGAGCATGGCGGCGGCGCCGATGCCGACCAGCACGAGCCGCAGCGGCGCGACACCGTGCCGGGACGAGAGCAGCAGCACCAGCAGCGCGGTCACCGCGCCGCCGGCCACCGCGCCGAACGAGGTCGCGACCAGGCCGCCGTGCAGGACGAGCAGCACCACGAGCGCGCCGGTCGAGGCGCCGGTGGTGAAGCCGACGACGTCCGGACTGCCCAGCGGATTGCGGGTGAGCTGCTGGAAGATGGCGCCGGAGATGCCCAGCGCGATGCCGACCAGGGCGGCCAGCACGGCCCGGGGCAGTCGCAACTCGGCGACGATGAGGTTCTCGGCCGGGGTGCCGTTGCCCAGCACGGCCGCGATCACCCGCGGGATCGGGAACGAATTGACCCCGGCCGCGAGCGAAACGACAACAACGGCAACAACCGCCAGCAGCAGGAGTACGGATACCAGCACCGCCCGCCGCCGCACCCGGACGGACCACGGGCCGGCCTTCACCACCGGGACGGTGATCATGCGGCAACCAACGTCCGGCGGCGTACCAAAGCGATGAAGACGGGAGCGCCGAGGACGGCCGTCACGATGCCGGCTTGGACCTCGGCACCGCCCGAGACGACCCGCCCGAGGGTGTCGCAGAAGACCAGGAAGCCGGCGGCCAGCAGCATCGAGAGCGGCACGACCTTGCGCTGGTCGGCGCCGACCAGCATGCGGGCCACGTGCGGCACGGTCAGGCCGACGAACACGATCGGCCCGGCCACCGCGGTGGCGGCCCCGCACAGCAGGGTGATGGCGACCGCGGTGGCGACCCGGGCCCGGCCGACGCCGAGGCCGAGCGCGTGCGCACTGTCGTCGCCGAGCGAGAGCGCGTTGAGCGCCGGGGTCATCGCCAGCGCCAGCAGCACCCCGATGATGATCAGCGGCAGCGCGATGAGCAGCCGGTCGTAGCCGCGGTTGACCACCGACCCGACCACCCAGAACCGCATCTCGTCGAAGCTCTGCTGGTCCTTCATGGCCACCGCGTTGATGTAGGAGAACAGCACCGCGGTCAGCGCGGTGCCGGCCAGCGCCAGCCGGGCCGGGGTGGCGGCCGCCCGGGAACCGCTGCCGAGCAGGTAGACCACCACCGAGGCGACCGCGGCCCCGGCCAGGGCCAGCCCGGTCTGGGCGAGGCCGTTGGTGACACCGAAGAAGGCGAACCCGGTGACCACCGCGGCGGCCGCGCCCGCGTTGACCCCGAGCAGGCCGGGGTCGGCCAGTGGGTTGCGGGTGAGGGCCTGCATGAGAGCGCCGGCCGCGCCGAGGGCGAGACCGGCGACCAGCCCGATGACGGTGCGCTCGAGCCGCAGCCCGCGCACGATGTCGGCGTTGTCGCCGGTGGCACTGGGCAGCAGGGCACGGATGACCTCGCCGGGCGAGATCGCCTGCCGCCCCACCATCAGGCTGAGGACCACGACCACGCCGAGCACGGCCACCGTGACGACGAAGACTCCGAGTCTTCCGATGGTCCTGGGGCGCACGGAGGTAAGGTAAGGCTAACTTTCTTTGCTGTCCAATCGCCGCGCGGATTTGATCAAGCGGTTAGCCTCGGGCGATGCACGGCGACACGATTCGGCAGACGTACACCCTGGTGCACTTCGGGGACGACTCGATCGCGTACGCCGGACGGCATCTGCACGAGTCCGAGATGACCCTGCACACGCACAGCTTCGTCGAGATGGCGATCGTGGTGGACGGGGTCGGTTCGCACCGCACCCAGGCCGGTCTGGAACCCCTGCGGATCGGTGACGTCGTGCTGCTCAGGCCGGGTGTGTGGCACGGCTATGAGGACTGCGACGACCTGGTCGTGCACAACTGCTGCTTCTCGGCCGAACTGCTGCACCGCGAGCTCGCCTGGACCCGCGAGGACCCGCTGCTCGGGCACCTGCTCTGGACCGGTCCGTACGCGGCCGAGCGCCGGGGTGTGCTCAGCACCCACCTGGCCGGGCCGGACCTGGCCGAGTGTGTGGAACATCTCGACGCGATGAGCCGGCTCGCCGCCGGTCCGCTGCGATTGCACCGGGGCGACCTCATCGCCCGGCTGACGCTGGCGCTCGGCTACCCGGCCCGCGCCGCGCTCGGCCAGGCCGGCGAGATCTCCGAGCGGGTCCACCCGTCGGTGGTCGAGGCCATGCGCCGGATGGAGGCCCGCCCGGCGCACCCGTGGACGCTGACCGAGCTGTCCACCGACCTGCACCTGGCCCCCGGCTATCTGGTACGGCTGTTCAAGCTGTCCACCGGCCTGCCACCGATGGCTTTCCTGTCCCGGCTGCGGGTCGAGCTGGCCGCGGAACAGCTGCTGCACACCGACCGCCCGATCAACGCCATCGGCGAGTCAGTCGGCTGGGCCGACCCGAACTACTTCGCCCGCCGGTTCCGCTCGCACTTCGGCCTGAGCGCCTCGGCGTACCGCTCGAAGTTCGCCGAGACGAAGGTCCTCAGGCCGGGGCGATCCAGTCGAGCAACGGACCGGTGACCAGCCGGTGCCCCGGCGAGGCGGCCAGCCCGACGGCGTCGACGAACAGGAACAGCAGGGCCGCCGCGGCGAAGACCCAGCCGGTCGGGGGCCGCTCGGCGTACGGCGTGAGCCTGCGGGTGAGGTAGGCAACGCCGTACCCGATCGCCATCCCCGGCAGGATGAGCACGGCGCCCCGCCCGGCGATGCCCCACGCCTCGGCCGCGAAGCCGGGCCCCAGGTCGTACTGCGAACCGGCGGCGGCGTAGCCGGCCGGCAGCAACGCCGTCGTCGCCGCGATCAGCGCGAGGCCGCCGGTCACCGCCGCGAACAGCGCCACCACCGGCGGCCGGAGCAGGGTGGTGGCGATCGCCGCCCAGAGGCCGGCGACCAGCGCGGCGGCGACCAGGGTGCGCCGCGCGTCGCCGGTCGGATCGAGGAACTCCCGGCTGCCGGCCGAGGAGATGAAGAGCCAGAGCAGCGGTACGGCCGCGGCCGCCACGATGAACCAGATGAGCGCGGTTCGCGCGCGATGCGGCGTCGTCATCTCCCCAGTGTCGGCAACCGGCGCAATCACCCGGCCAGCTGGCCGGAAACCTCGTCCAGGGCCCGGATCTCGTCGGCGCGCAGGTCCAGGGTCGCCGAGGCGAGCAGGGCCCCCAGTTGCTCGACGGTGCGGGCGCTGGCCAGCGGCGCGGCGACGTCGGGGCGGCCGCGCAGCCAGGCCAGGGCGACGCTCGCCGGCGCCACGCCATGTGCGGCGGCGACGTCCTCGAGGACCTTCACCACGGCCAGGCCGGTCTCGTTGAGGTAGCCGCGGGCCGCGCCGGCCCGGGCCCCGGACAGGTCGTCGGCGGTCTTGTACTTGCCGGTCAGGAAGCCGCTGGCCAGCGCGTAGTAGGGCACGACGGCCAGGTTCTCGGCCGCCGCGACCGGGGCGATGTCCCGCTCGTAAGCGGCCCGCTCGACCAGGTTGTAGTGCGGCTGGATCGCCACCGGCAGGGTGAAACCGTTGCGGCGGGCCGCCTCGAACCACTCCCGGACCCGCTCGGGGGTGTAGTTGGAGACCGCGATCGCGCGTACCTTCCCGGCCTTGACCAGGGCGTCGAAGGCGCCCGCGGTCTCTTCGATCGGGGTGTTCGGGTCGTCGTAGTGCGCGTAGTAGAGGTCGATGTGGTCGGTCTTGAGCCGGGTCAGCGACGCGTCCGCGGCGGCGGCGACGTTGGCCGCGGCCAGCCCGCGGAACTGCGGGTGCTGGCTGACCTTGGTGCCGATCACGACGCGATCGCGGTTGCCGCGCGCGGTCAGCCAGTCGCCGATGATGGTCTCCGACTCGCCGCCGGAGTTGCCGGGAACCCAGGCCGAGTAGCCGTCGGCGGTGTCCACGAAGTTGCCGCCACCCTCGACGAACGCGTCCAGGACCTGATGCGAGGTAGCCGCATCGCTGGTCCAGCCGAACACGTTGCCGCCGAGGGCGAGCGGGAAGACCTCGATGCCGCTGTTACCGAGTGTGCTCATGAACCGAACCTAGTCACGGCCGAGGCGCGGGCGCGTGTGATGGCGAGCACCCGGGTCATGATCGGCTGGCCGAGAAGAACACCGGCAAAGACCAGGACCAGACCGGAGACCTGCTGTACGGACAGGGTCTCGCCGGCCACCGCGGTGCCGAGCAGGACGCCGGTGACCGGGTTGAGCAGGCCGACCAGTCCCACCGTGCCGGCGCTGAGGTGGCGCAGCCCGGCGAACCAGGCGGCGAAGGCGAGCGCGGTGGCCACCACGGTGACATAGCCGAAGGCCAGGGTCGCGCTGGCGTCCAGGGCCGGTGGCGCGCCCTCGACCAGCACCGCCGCCGGGAGCAGGATCAGCCCGCCCGCGATCAGCTGCCACGAGGTCAGCGAGAACACGTCGATGTCGCTGCTCCACTTCTTGGCCAGCACGTACCCGAACGACGACATCACCATGGCCGACACCGAGGCCAGGACACCGCGAGCGTCGACGGCGACCGGACCGGTCAGCAGCATGAGGCACACCCCGGCGACGCCGATGCCGGCCCCGGCCAGGTGGGTGGCCCGCGGCCGCTCGGACATCGCGGCCCAGGCGAACAGCATCAGCATCACCGGCGAGGTCGCCATGATCGTCGAGGCGATGCTGGTCGGCAGGGTCTGCGCGGCCAGATAGATCAGCGCGAAGAAGGCACCCATGTTCAGCGCACCGAGCACCAGCGCCTGCCACCACCACTTCCCATAAGGAAGCTTGCGGCGGGCGAGCAGGAGCAGCACCCCGGCCGGCAGGGCCCGGATGGCCGCGCCGTACAGCGGGTAGTCGGCCGGAAGGTATCGATGGGTGACGTAGTAGGTCGTGCCCCACGCGATCGGCGCGAGCGCCGTGACCGCGGTCCATCGCAAATTAGCTTCCATGGAAGCGACTATAGCTTCCCCGGAAGCTATATTGGCAACATGAGTGACCACGTAGCCCGCATCCAGGAAGCCTGGGCCCGGGAACGCCCCGACCTCGACGTGCGCCCGCAGGGCGTGATCGGCCGCCTGCACCGCGTCGCCGGCCACCTCACCGAGCAGCTCCAGGTCGTCTACCGGCGGTTCGGCCTGGGCGAGGGCGAGTTCGACGTGCTGGCCGCCCTGCGCCGGGCCGGGGCGCCGTTCGAGCGCGCCCCCGGCGAACTGGCCGCGCACACCATGGTCACCACCGGCGCGATGACCAAGCGGATCGACCGCCTGGAACGCGACGGCCTGGTCACCCGCCGCCCCAGCACGAGCGACGGCCGTGGCCGGGTGGTCGCGCTCACCGACGCCGGCCGCGACCTGATCGACCAGGCCTTCACCGAGCACATGCGCAACGAGCGCCGCCTGCTCGACCAGCTGCCCCCGGAGGACGCCGCCCGCCTGGAGTCGATTCTCACTACCTGGCTGTCCCGCCTGGAGTAAGAAGCGCGCCGCGTGGAACCACGCCGGCGATTCGGCCGTCGGTCAGCACCGCGAGCCAGCCGGCGTCGGCGGAGGTCCGGCCGATCGCCTCGGCCGCCGCCTCCCCCGCACCAACGGTCGGCAGCGGCGGCTGCGCGAGCTCGGCCAGGGGCGTGTCCGGGGCCGCCCCGGCGACCGCGTCGACCGGCACCGAGCCGACCACGTCGCCGGGCGATGGGCTCAGGCCGCCCTGACGCGGCAGCACGAGCAGCGCGACGCCGGTCGCGCCGGTCAGGTCGCGCACCCGGGCGGCCGCCGGCACCAGCACCGGCGCGGTCACCGGGCCGTCGCCGACCAGCGGGCCGGGCACCGGCGGGGCCGGGAAACCGGTGCGCCGCAGCCAGCCGTCGTCGAAGTACTTCGACAGGTAGGCCCGCCCGGAGTCGGGCGCGAGCACCACGACGAGGCCGTCCGGCCCCAGCTCGCGGGCCACCCGCAGCGCGACCACCACCGCCGTCCCGGCCGAGGCGCCGACCAGGAGCCCCTCCTCGCGGGCCAGCCGGCGGGTCATCTCGATCGACTCCCGGTCGCCGACCCGCTCGATGCGGTCGACCACCTCGCGGTGGTACGACTGCGGCCAGACGTCCTCCAGAGTGTCCGGGTGGACGTAGTGGCCGATGCTCTCCACGTAGTACGGACTGCCGTCGCCGCCGCCGTAGACCGAGTTCTCCGGGTCGGCGCCGACGATCGTCACCGGGCCGGCTTCCCGCAGATAGGCGCCGGTTCCGCTGATCGTGCCGCCGGTGCCGACCCCGGCCACGAAGTGGGTGACCCGGCCGCCGGTCTGCCGCCAGATCTCCGGGCCGGTGGTGGCGTAGTGAGCGCCGGGGTTGGCCGGGTTGTCGTACTGATTGGCCAGCCAGCCGCCCGGCGTCTCGGCGGCCAGCCGCGCGGCGACCTGCGAGACGTGCCGGGGGTCGTCGCGGGTGACCCCGCCGGTCGTGACGATCACCTCGGCGCCGTAGGCCCGCAGGATGGCGAGTTTCTCGGCGCTGCTCTTGTCCGGCACCACCACGACGGCCCGGTAGCCACGCTGCGCCGCGATGATGGTCAGCCCGATGCCGGTGTTGCCGGACGTGCCCTCGACGATCACCCCGCCCGGCTTCAGCTCACCCGACTCCTCGGCCGCCCGGACCATGGCGAGCGCGGCCCGGTCCTTGACGCTGCCGCCCGGGTTGAGGAACTCCGCCTTGAGGTGGACGGCGGCGGCGATGCCGGCGGTGACCCTGGTCAGCGGGATCAGCGGAGTCTCGCCGATCGCATCGAGCACGCTCATTCCGATAACCTACCATGCATATCGGAATTAGATGTTTACCGAGCTTTACAGCCGGAACGTGGCGACCAGGCCGTTCAGCTCGGTCGACATCCGGGCCAGCTCGGTGGTCGCCTGCTGGGTCTCGGCCACGCCCTGCGAGGTCATCCGGGCCGCCTCGGCCACCCCGGTGATGTTCTGGGCGATCTCGCCGGTCCCGCCGGCCGCCTCGGCAACACTACGGTTCATCTCGGCGGTGGTGGCGGTCTGCTCCTCGACCGCCGAGGCGATCGTGGTCTGGTAGTCGCTGATCCGCTCGATCACCAGCGCGATCTCCTCGATCGCGGCGACCGCGCCGCTGGTGTCGGACTGGATCGCCTGCACCCGGCGGGAGATGTCCTCGGTCGCCTTCGCGGTCTCCTGAGCCAGATCCTTCACCTCGCTGGCCACCACCGCGAAGCCCTTGCCGGACTCGCCGGCCCGGGCCGCCTCGATGGTCGCGTTGAGGGCGAGAAGGTTGGTCTGCTCGGCGATCGCGGTGATCGTCTTGATCACGTTGCCGATCTCGGCCGACGAATCGCCGAGCTTGTTCATGGTGGCCGAGGTGCTGGCGGTGACGGTGACCGCCTCGCTGGCCACCCGGGCGGCCTCGGCCGCGTTCTGCGAGATCTCCCGGATCGACGCGCCCATCTCCTCGCTGCCGGCCGACACCGTGTCTACGCTGCGGGACACCTCCTCGGCCGCCGCCGACACCGCCTGGGCCTGCTCCGAGGTCCGTGCGGCGGACGAGGCGATCTGGGCGGCCGTGCTGGTCATCTGCTCGGAGGCGCCGGCCAGCGAGGCCGCCGAACCCTCGATGGTGGTGACCGTCTGGCGCAGCCGGGCCATCGCGGTGTCCAGCGAGCGGGCCATCCGGCCCGGCTCGTCCCGGGTGTCCAGGCCGGTGGTGCGGGTGAGGTCGCCGTCGGCGAGACCGTCACACACGTACGTCACCTTGGTCAGCGACGACACGATCTTGCGGGTCACCACGATGCCCAGCGCCAGGGCCAGCGCCAGCCCCACGACCAGCAGGATGATCGACGTGGTCCGGCTGGATTCGTACCCGTTTCGGGCCGCGGCGGCGTTCTTGGCCGCATCCGCGGTCTCCACGCCGTCGAGCGTCGTGAACGCCGCGTAGAGCTCGGTGAGGACCGGCAGCGTCTGGTCGTCCCGGATCTCGGCCCAGCCGTCCAGGTCGTTGGCTTTGCCGGCCGGGATGAGCTTGGTGTTCACCAGGTCGACGTAGGTGTCCCAGAGGGTCTCCATCTGGTTGATGAGGTCGGTGCTCGCGGCCGGCCCACTGGTCCGGTACGCCGCCATCGCCGCCTCGAAGCCCGCGATGTCGGTCGCGACGGAGTCGGTGAACTTCTTGGTCGTCGCCGCGGTCGTGGACAGCGCCTGGTTGGCCGCGTCCGTCCGGGTCTGCGTCGCCCAGTACCGGACCTGACCGACCGCCTTGACGCTGGCGACGTTGCTCTTGTAGATCAGCTGCGCGGACTCGCTGGCGTTGCCCAGCGACACCAGCCCGGTGATGCCCACGACCAGAGCGACCGCGGCGGCGGTGGCGACCGCGAGCAGCACTTTGATGTTGACGCTGAGATCGGCGAAAGTGGCGCGGCGCGGACGTGCCGTCACACCCGTCTTGACAATGGTGGCGGCGGTCATGTCCCCACTATGCGGGGGCCCGGAACGCACAATTCCCCGTTTACGACAAACTTGATTCGTTCCAGATAAGGGCCTAAGGTTCCTCGGGTGACACCGGACTTCGAGGCGCAGCTCCGGGCGGTCTCGTTGCGCGTGACCCGGCCCCGATTGGCAGTGCTCGGCGCACTGCGCGACCACCCGCACATCGACACCGACACGGTGATCGAGCTGGTTCGGGCCGATCTCCCCACGGTGTCCCACCAAGCGGTGTACGACGTACTACGAGCGCTCACCGACGCCGGTCTGATCCGGCGCATCCAGCCGGCCGGTGCCACGGCCCGCTACGAATCCCGCGTGGACGACAACCACCACCACGTCGTGTGCCGCTCGTGCGGCGCGATCGCCGACGTCGAGTGCGCCGTCGGCCACGCCCCCTGTCTCACCGCCTCCAACGACCACGGCTTCGTGGTCGACGAGGCGGAGGTCGTCTACTGGGGCTTCTGCCCCGACTGCGCGACCAGCACCAAGCCCACCGAAACCGCCAGCTCGGAAGGAAACAGATGAGCGACACCCAGGAGAACGCAGCGTCCGGCTGCCCGGTCGCACATGACTCCGTCACCTCGCACGGCAGCGAGAGCGAGAACCCGGCGATCGACGCGCCGACCCCGAAGACCGGCGGTCGCCCGCACACCAACCGGGACTGGTGGCCCAACCAGCTCGACCTGTCGGTGCTGCACGCCCACTCGCTGAAGGGCAACCCGCTCGGCGAGAGCTTCAGCTACGCCAAGGAGTTCGCGAAGCTCGACGTCGACGCGATCAAGCGCGACATCACCGAGGTGCTGACCACCTCGCAGGAGTGGTGGCCGGCCGACTTCGGCCACTACGGCGGTCTGATGATCCGGCTGAGCTGGCACGCCGCCGGCACCTACCGCATCCAGGACGGCCGGGGTGGCGCCGGCGACGGCGGGCAGCGTTTCGCTCCGCTCAACAGCTGGCCGGACAACGCCAACCTGGACAAGGCCCGCCGCCTGCTCTGGCCGGTCAAGGCCAAGTACGGCCAGAAGATCTCATGGGCCGACCTGCTCGTGCTGGCCGGCAACGTAGCCCTGGAGTCGATGGGCTTCAAGACCTTCGGCTTCGGCTTCGGCCGGGTCGACGTCTGGGAGCCCGAGGAGATCTTCTGGGGTCCCGAGGACACCTGGCTGGCCGGTCGCTACGTCTCCGAGAAGGAGATGACGCCGGGCGTCGGCGCGACCGAGATGGGCCTCATCTACGTCAACCCGGAGGGCCCGGGCGGCAACGCCAACCCGCTCGCCGCCGCGCACTTCATCCGGGAGACCTTCGGCCGGATGGCGATGAACGACGAGGAGACCGTCGCTCTCATCGCCGGCGGCCACACGTTCGGCAAGACGCACGGCGCCGCGGTCGCCGACAACCACGTCGGCCCGGAGCCCGAGGGCGCCGAGCTGACCGCGCAGGGCCTCGGCTGGCTGAGCACGAACGGTTCCGGCGCCGGCGCCGACGCGATCACCAGCGGCCTCGAGGTCACCTGGACCGACAAGCCGACCCAGTGGAGCAACCGCTTCTTCGAGATCCTCTTCGGGTACGAGTGGGAGCTCACCACCAGCCCCGGTGGCGCCAAGCAGTGGACCGCCAAGACCACCGACGAGATCATCCCGGACGCGTACGACCCGGCCAAGAAGCACCGCCCGACGATGCTGACGACCGACCTGTCGCTGCGCGTCGACCCGGCGTACGAGGTGATCTCCCGCCGCTTCCTGGCCAACCCCGACGAGTTCGCGCTGGCGTTCGCCAAGGCCTGGTACAAGCTGCTGCACCGCGACATGGGCCCGGTCGTGCGCTTCCTCGGCCCGTGGGTCCCCGAGGCCCAGCTGTGGCAGGACCCGGTTCCGGCCGTCGACCACGAGCTGGTCAGCGACGCCGACGTGGCCGCGCTCAAGGCCAAGGTGCTGGCGTCCGGCCTGAGCGTCGCCCAACTGGTCTCGACCGCCTGGGCGTCGGCCGCGAGCTACCGGTCCACCGACAAGCGCGGTGGCGCCAACGGTGCCCGCATCCGCCTCGAGCCGCAGCGCAGCTGGGAGGTCAACGAGCCGGCCGCCGCCGTGGTGACCGCGCTCGAGGGCATCCAGCAGGAGTTCAACGCGGCCGGCGGCGCGAAGATCTCGCTCGCCGACCTGATCGTGCTGGCCGGCTCGGCCGCGGTCGAGAAGGCCGCGAGCGACGCCGGTGTCGAGGTGACCGTGCCGTTCCGGGCCGGCCGCACCGACGCCACCCAGGAGCAGACCGACGTCGAGTCGTTCTCGGTCCTGGAGCCGCGCGCCGACGGTTTCCGCAACTACCTGCGCCCCGACGAGAAGACCCAGCCCGAGGTTCTGCTCGTCGACCGGGCGTACATGCTGAACCTGACCGCGCCCGAGGCGACGGTTCTGGTCGGCGGCCTGCGGGCGCTCGGCAACAACTTCGGCGGCACCCAGCACGGCGTGCTGACCAGCCGTCCGGGCGTGCTCACCAACGACTTCTTCACCAACCTGCTGTCCCCGGGCACCCGGTGGACGGCAGCGGAGAAGGAGGAGCACGTCTACGAGATCCGCGACGTCTCCACCGACGAGCTGAAGTGGACCGCCACCGCGGTCGACCTGATCTTCGGCTCCAACTCCCAGCTGCGCGCCCTCGCCGAGGTCTACGCCAGCTCGGACGCCCAGGACAAGTTCGTCACCGACTTCGTCGCCGCCTGGACGAAGGTAATGGAACTGGACCGCTTCGACCTGGTCTGACGCCCAACCAGGAGCCCGGCCGACCTCGTTCGGCCGGGCTCTTTCGCGCAACCGACAACGCCACCTTGCAGACAGGCGCCCGAACCAAACGCCAAACCCACAAGATCGCGGGTGGGCGGGCCCTTGAGGCGGGGCCGCCGACGCCGCCGCCGCGGCCGCGGCGGCCC
>NZ_BOMY01000068.1 GCF_016862435.1 Paractinoplanes tereljensis | reverse complement strand
CCCTGCGCTTCTACGGCAACCTGACCCAGTCGCAGATCGCCGACCAGATCGGGATCAGCCAGATGCACGTGTCCCGCCTGCTCACCCGGGCGCTGGCCAAGCTCCGTACCGAGCTAATTGCGGGCTTCTGAGCTGGCTGGCCTCGCTCCGCTCGGCGGGCTCAGCGCGACTTTGGTTGCGCTCAAACCAAGAGGCCCCGATCGAAGATCGGGGCCTCTTCTTGCGTGCTGCTTTACTGAGCGCCGCTGGCGCGCCAGTTCAGCTGGATCAGCAGCTGGCGGGCCTGGTCGGCTACCTCGGACTCGGAGGTCACGGCGTACTGGCCGGCTACCAGTGAGCTGCGCGAGGCGAAGTCGCGGCGGCCGCCGGTGGCGGCGTGCGCGATGGCGCCGAAGATGGCGCCCCAGGCCGCGCCGATCAGCAGGCAGACCAGGATGACCCCGAACCAGCCGGAGTCGCTGAACAGGCCGAACAGCAGGCCGATGAACAGGCCGAACCAGGCGCCACTGGCCGCGCCGGCGAGAGCCGCCCGCCCGGTCGTGAGCCGGCCCAGGACGTTCTCCACCAGCCGCAGGTCGGTGCCGATGATCGCGGTGCGCTCGACCGGGAACTTGTTGTCGGACAGGTGGTCGACGGCCTGCTGGGCCATCGCGTAGTCGGGGTAGGTGCCGACCACCTCGGTCGGCACCCCCGGCCCGGCCGGCGCCTGCGCGGGCACGCTCGGCACGGCACCGGCCGGGCCGGGCGGGATCGCCGTCGTCGGGGCGCTGTCGGCCGAGAACGACACGGTCGGGGCCGCCTCGGGGGACACCCGGGGCGACGGGATCGGGGCGGTCGGTGCGTTATCGGTAGCCGACGTGGTGACCGGCTTGTCGGACGGGGATGTCACTTGCTGCCTCCCTTACTGCGGCGGCGGACCGCCGCCTTCGCCGGTGCGGTTTCCGGCTTGTCGCCGGACGCCAGCCGCACCCAGATCAGAAATGCGCCGGCCACCGCGGCGGCGATGCCGGCCGAGCCGGCCAGGAACGCGAACTGGCCGGAGACCAGGTCCGGCGAGACGCGTTCGGACATCGCGGTGGTGACCAGGCCGAGGACGCCGGCGATGCCGGCCACGACGGTGACGATCAGCAGTACGACGGTGCCGACCCGGCTGTGCCGCTCGGCCGGACTGACGTGCCGGGATCGCCGTAGCCGGATCACGAAGGACACGAAGGCCGACCAGGCCAGCACCAGCAGGATCGCGGCGACGGTGTCGCTCGGGCGGTGCCACTCGGCCCAGACGGTCGCGATCGCGATGACGATGACGTAACCGGCCCCGATCATGGTGACCATCCCGCGGACGGCGGCCGGCAGCACCAGGATCAGCGCGAACGCCACCGAGGCGGCGGCCGCGGTGTGCCCGCTCGGGAACGAGTTGGGGGTGGTCAGGCCGTCGTAGTCGGGCCGGTCCAGGCGCATCTTCAGCAACTGGCAGCTGCCGTTGGCGCCGAGCACCAGCAGGGCGGCGCCGACCGCCAGGTCGATCCGCTTGCGCAGCACCCCGATGGTGGCCGCGGCCAGGCAGACGCCGACCAGGCTGATCAGGGTGGTGCCGTTCAGCGTGCGGCTGAGCACCTCGACCACGCGCGGGTGGCTCACGTCGCCGCCGCGCATCGCGGTGGTGTCGACGTATTGCCCCAGCGAGGTCAGCACGAACGCGCGGTAGAGCGCGGCCACCCCGGCGGCGGCCAGGATCGCGACGGCCAGTGGGGCGAGGACATGCCCGGCGCCACCGCGCGGTTTCGCGGCGATGGGCGCCGATTCGGATCGGGACGCCAGGGCCGTCATCGGCGGGTCCTCCTGCGGGCTGCGGGTGATCGGAGACGGAAGCGGTTTGCCCAGACGCGCCCATTTTCAAGCACAGGTAAGTCTCACGCGTTTCGTTGTGACGCAACAGCCTCTGGCGACGACCGAGGCAACGCAGCCGCAACCGGGATCGCTCTGGTCCCGCAACCCCCTCTCGGGACCTTGAACCGGACAAATGCCGGGCTGAGACGAGGGGACGTTTCATGGGCTTCAACACCCGCCGACTGCTGGCCGCACCATTACTGGTGCTCGCTGCCGGTGGTGGCCTCCTGGTGGCTGCGGCCCCCGCCGAGGCCGCCGGGGTGACCGCGACCGTCGACGTGCTCAGCGCGCCGGTGAAGACACGGGTGAGCCCGTCGCTCGCGGCCAAGGTCCTCGGCACGCTGAAGGACGGCCAGAAGGTCACCGTCGTGTGCGCGGCGACCGGGCCGTCGGTTAGCGGGCCGGTCCGCACCACCACGCAATGGGACCGGCTGTCCACCGGCGCGTACGTGAGTCACGCGTACATCCGGATGAGCAAGAGCGTGCCGCGGTGCGCGACCACCGCGGCGAAGCCGGTCGCCGTGACCTATCAGACCGGCACCGTGCGCAGCACGGTCGGCGCGGTGAACGTGCGCAGCGGGCCGAGCACCAGCGCCGCGGTCAAGCGCTCGATCGCCGACGGCGGCACCGTGCAGGGGGTGTGCGGGGTGGTCGGCACGAAGGTGACCGGCACCGTGCGCACGACCACGCAGTGGAACCGGCTCACCGACGGCGGTTACATCTCGCACGCCTACGTCGTCACGCCGACGCTGAAGCTGTGCCCGGGCGCCTCGCTGACCCCGCAGGACGACACCCCGCAGATCACGCCGGAGCAGTTCCTCAAGGCGTCGGTGACGGGCGCGCAGCAGGGCTGGCGGGATTACGGCGTGCCGGCCTCGGTGACGATCGGTCAGGCGATCCTCGAGTCGGGCTGGGGGCGTAGCAGCCTTTCGGCAACGGACCGTAACTACTTCGGGATCAAATGCCAGAACGGGGCGTACGGCAAGCTGGCCAACGGCTGCCACAACTACGTGACCCAGGAGTGCACCAAGGCCGGCGCGTGCTTCTCCACCACGGCGACCTTCCGGACGTACGCCACGATGGGCCACTCGTTCCGGGACCACGGCAGCTTCCTGCGGGTGAACAGCCGCTACAAGCCGGCCTTCGAGTACTCCAAGGACGCGAACAAGTTCATCTGGACGGTCTGGAAGGCCGGGTACGCGACCGATCCGAACTACTACACCAAGATCACCGCGCTGATGACGTCGTACAACCTCTATCAGTACGACATCTGGAAGTAGAAAGCTTGTTTCACCCCGGTCGGCCGAAGCGGCAGACCGGGGTGATTTGCGTATTACGCTCACTTTGGTGAGTCTCGTACACGGGCGCTTGGCCGCGTTCTTAGCCGTCGCCGTGGTCGTCGTGGGGCTGACCGCGACCGGGCTGATCGTGTCCGGCCTGCGTTCCGGGCAACGGGAGAACGCCGAACGAGTCATGGACCAGCGAGCCGAGATGGCCAAGTCCGCCGTGCTGACCGAGACCGCGCGGTACGAGTCGCTGCTCGAGGCCACCGCCACCGGCCTGGCCACCGACAGCAACATGACCTGGGACGACTTCGACGCGGCCACCTCGTCGCTGGCCAACGCCGGCCTCAAGGGCGCGTCCAGCGTCGCGTTCGTGGTGCCGGCCACCGACGCGCAGATCCCGGCCACCCAGGCGCGCTGGCGCTCGCGGGGTGCCGACGGGCTGGTGCTGCGACCCAGGGGCACCGGGCACGAGCACTACTTCTCGATCTTCAACCGGGGGCTGCGCAGCACCGGCACCACCGCCGGACTCGACGTGTCGGCGGCCCGGCAACCGGCCGAGGCGATGCGTGACGCGCGGCGGATGAGCACGCCCACCGTCTCGGACACCTACGTCCTGCTACGCGACCGCAACCTGCCGGCGGCCCAGCAGCAGCACTCGTTCGTCTTCGCCGCGCCGATCTGGCCGCGCACCGCCGACCCGCAGTTCCGGGGCTGGTTGCTGCTCGGCATGCGCGGCCAGGACTTCCTCAGCGCGGTGCTGGCCGCGGTCAGCCAGGGCCAGCTCAACGGCGAGTTGCTGGCCACCAACACCGACGGCAGCCGGCCGGTGGTGGCCCACTATTTCGTGCCCGGCACCCCGGACATGGAACGGCAGAGCCTGCTGGACGTGGCCGACCGGGAATGGACGCTGATCATCCGGGCCGACTCCGGCAACCTGCCCGGCGCGCACAGCCCGCTGCCCGGCCTGGTGCTCGGCGGCGGCATCGTCCTCACCCTGGTCATCGCCGGGCTGGTCTACGTGCTGGCGTCGGCGCGCTCCCGGGCCGTCGCCCGGGTCGAGGCGGCCACCCGTGAGCTGCGCCAGGCCGAGCGGGAGAGCCGCCGCCAGGCCGTCCTGCTCGCCGCGGTGATGGCCAGCATCAGCGACGGCGTCGGCGTGATCGACGAGCACGGCGAATTCATCCTGCACAACCCGGCCGCCCGGGAAATGATCGGCGTCGACCACGACACCTCCGACACGACTGCCTGGCAGGAGCACTACGGGCTGTTCCGGCCGGACGGGCGAACCCCGTTCCCGCACGACGAGTTGCCGCTGGTCCGGGCACTGCGCGGGGAGAGCAGCAACGGGGTGGAGATCCTGATCCGCAACCCGGCGCGGCCCGAGGGTGTCCTGATCAGCTTCGACGGGCGGCCGCTCGACCCCAGCGCCGGGGAGCCCGGCGCGGTCGCGATCTACCACGACATCACCGAGCTGCGCCGCTACGAGAACGACCTCGCGGTCTTCGCCGGGGTGGTGGCGCACGACCTCAAGGCGCCGCTCACCGTCATCCGCGGGCACTGCGAGGAACTCCTCGAGGACTCTCTCCAGGGCGGCGGACCCTCGCACTCGCTGCTGCGCATCGTGCGGGCCGTCGACCGGATGGCCGCCATGATCGACACACTGTTGGCCTACACCACCGCCCGGGACGCGCCGCTGAACTTCGTCCGGGTCGACCTGGCCGCGCTGACCGACGAGGTGGTGCAGGACCGCACCGGGCACCTCGCCGAGGATGCCGTCCCGGAGGTGGTCGTCGGCCCGCTGCCGGTGGTCTCGGCCGACCCGGCGATGCTGCGGCACGTCCTGGACAACCTGATCGGCAACGCCCTCAAGTACGTCCGCCCCGGCGCCGCGGCCCGGGTCGAGATCAGCGCCGACCCGGTCGGCGAGGGCTGGACCCGGGTGGGCATCGCGGACCGCGGCATCGGCATCCCGGACGCCGACAAACCCGAGGTCTTCGAACGGTTCCACCGCGCCCACGCCGACGCCGGCTATGCCGGCACCGGGCTGGGCCTGGCGATTTGCAAACGCATCGTGGAGCGCCACGGCGGGGAGATCGGCGTGGCTGACAACCCCGGCGGTGGTACGCGCTTCCACTTCACCCTGCCATTGGAGGAGTACGCCATGAAGATCCGGCCGTCGAAGAAGGAAGTCTCCACCGACCAGGCTGACGACGAGGCCCGGGAGAAGCTGGAACGGGCGCTCGCCGAGCGGGCCGCGATGGAGAACACCCGACTGCCCGGGTTGAGTGCGCTGCCGTCGTCGGCGCCGTCCGGCGGGGACCCGGCCGGCACCCGGCTGCGGTCGCCGGCGCCGCACCACCACCCGGCCGACGCCGAATAGCCGGCCCAGGGACGGGCAAGATGGGCGCATGACCATTCCCGCCCTTCCCCTCGGCACCGACCTCGCCATGCCGCTGCTGGGCTTCGGCACCTGGCAGCTTCGTGGTGAGGCGGCGTACAAGGCCGTCCGCGCCGCCCTGGACGTCGGTTACCGGCACCTCGACACCGCCACCATGTACGGCAACGAGGCCGAGGTCGGCCGGGCGCTGGCCGATTCCGGCGTGCCCCGCGACCAGGTCTTCATCACCACCAAGCTGCCGCCCGAGCGGGCCGGCAAGGAGCGCGCCACGCTCGCCGACAGCCTCCGGCTGCTGGGCGTGGACGCGGTCGACCTGTGGCTGATCCACTGGCCGCCGTCGCGTGGCCGGTCTCTGCCGGTGTGGCGTTCGTTCGCCGCTCTGCGCGACGAAGGTCTCACCCGGGCGATCGGGGTGAGTAATTACGATATCTCGGACATCGAGGAACTCGTCTCCGAGACGGGTGTCGTGCCGGCCGTCAACCAGATCCGATTCGGGCCGACCCTGTGGGATTCCGCCCTGGTCGAGGCCCATCGCTCGCGCGGCGTGGTGGTCGAGGGTTACTCGCCGTTCAAGACCACCAACCTGCACGACCCGGTGCTCACCCGGATCGCCGCCGCCCACGACGTCGACGCGGCCCGGGTGGTGCTGCGGTGGCACGTGCAGCACGAGATCGTGGTCATTCCCAAGTCGGCGTCACCCGAGCGGGTGGCCACCAACTTCGACATCGCCGGCTTCACCCTGACCGATCAGGAGATGGCCGCCGTCGACGGCCTCGCCGAGCGGCGTTAATCACCAGGCGTTCGCGGTCCGTTCCGCCTATTCTTGCTGCGCCATGTCGACAACACCCGCCGAACTTCGCACCCGGCTCGCCGAACTCCTTCCCCGTGACGAACGGCGGCTGCAACGCCGGCTCGACGGCACCCGCCGGATCCGCGACGACGCGGCCCGGTCGGTCGCCATCGCCGAGATCGAGGCCGAGGCGGTCGCCGCGCGCGGCCGCCTCGAGGCCAAGCTCGCCTCCGTCCCGCCGATCACCTACCCCGAGTCGCTGCCGGTCAGCCAGCGCAAGGACGACATCCTCGCCGCCATCCGCGACCACCAGGTCGTCGTAGTGGCCGGCGAGACCGGCTCGGGCAAGACCACCCAGATCCCCAAGATCTGCATGGAGCTCGGTCGCGGGGTCCGTGGCCAGATCGGGCACACCCAGCCCCGCCGGATCGCGGCCCGCACGGTCGCCGAGCGCATTGCCGAGGAACTCGACCGGCCGCTCGGCTCCACGGTCGGTTACAAGGTGCGCTTCACCGATCAGGTGAGCGACAACACCATGGTCAAGGTGATGACCGACGGCATCCTGCTGGCCGAGATCCAGAACGACCGGATGCTGTACCGCTACGACACGCTGATCATCGACGAGGCCCACGAGCGCAGCCTCAACATCGACTTCATCCTGGGTTATCTGCGCGAGATCCTGCCCCGGCGCCCCGACCTGAAGCTGATCATCACCTCGGCCACGATCGAGACGTCCCGCTTCGCCGAACACTTCGGCGGCGCCCCGGTCATCGAGGTCACCGGCCGTACGTATCCGGTTGAGGTTCGTTATCGGCCGTTGGTCTCGGTGGACAGGCAAGAAGAGTCTTCAGGCGATTCAAGGGTGGCGGCGGGGCGGTCGGATGGGGAAACCGAAGAACCGATGGACCAGGTCGACGGCATCGCACTCGCCGTGGACGAATTAGGCCATGACGGGGACGGCGACATCCTGGTGTTCCTCTCCGGCGAGCGGGAGATCCGGGACACCGCCGACGCGCTCGGCAAGCGCAACCTGCGCAACACCGACATCGTCCCGCTGTACGGCCGGTTGTCCGCCGCCGAGCAGCACAAGGTCTTCGAGCGGCACTCGCAGCGCCGGGTCGTGCTGGCCACCAACGTGGCCGAGACCTCGCTGACCGTGCCCGGCATCCGCTACGTCATCGACCCCGGCACAGCCAGGATCAGCCGGTACTCCAACCGGCTCAAGGTGCAGCGGCTGCCCATCGAGCCGGTCTCGCAGGCCAGCGCCAACCAGCGCAAGGGCCGCTGCGGCCGGGTCGCCGACGGCATCTGCATCCGGCTCTACTCGGAGGAGGACTTCGAGTCCCGGCCCGAGTTCACCGAGCCGGAGATCCTGCGCACCAACCTCGCGTCGGTCATCCTGCAGATGACCAATCTCGGTCTCGGTGACCTCGCCAAGTTCCCGTTCATCGACCCGCCGGACCGGCGCAACATCACCGACGGCGTGAAGCTGCTGGAGGAACTCGGCGCGCTCGACGACCGCAAGCTCACCCCGCTCGGCCGCCAGCTCGCCCAGCTGCCGGTCGACCCGCGGCTGGCCCGGATGGTGATGGAAGCCGACAAGCAGGAGTGCGTCGCCGAGGTGATGGTGATCGCGGCCGCCCTGTCCATCCAGGACCCGCGCGAACGGCCCACCGAGAAACAGCAGCAGGCCGACGAGAAACACGCCCGGTTCACCGACAAGGAATCGGACTTCTTCAGCTATCTCAATCTCTGGCGCTATCTGCGCGAGAAACAGCAGGAGTTGTCCGGCAACCAGTTCCGCCGGCTCTGTCGCTCCGAATTCCTCAACTACCTGCGGGTACGCGAGTGGCAGGACATCTATTCGCAGTTGCGGCAGGTCGCCCGTACCCTCGGATTGTCTCTTGAAGAAGACCGTGAGGACGTCGCCGAGGGTGCCCACGTGCATACCGCGTTGTTGTCCGGTCTGCTCAGCCACATCGGCCTCAAAGAGGGCGACAAGCGCGAATACCTGGGCGCCCGCGGCGCCAAGTTCGCCATTTTCCCCGGGTCGGCGCTGTTCAAGAAGCAACCGCGCTGGGTGATGTCGGCCGAACTGGTGGAGACCAGCCGGCTGTGGGGGCGGGTCAACGCCCGGATCGAACCGGAATGGGCGGAGAAACTCGCTCCACACCTGGTCAAAAGCTCCTACAGTGAGCCGCACTGGGAGAAGAAACAGGGCGCGGTGATGGCCTTCGAGAAGGTCACGCTCTACGGCCTGCCGATCGTGCCGCGCCGCCGGGTGCTCTATTCCAAGGTCGACCCGGTGCTGTGCCGCGAGCTGTTCATCCGGCACGCGCTGGTCGAGGGCGACTGGGAGACGCACCACGCGTTCTTCGGTGCCAACCGGGCGCTTCTGCAGCGCATCGAGGAGATCGAGAACCGGGCCCGGCGCCGCGATATCGCGGTCGACGACGAGACGGTTTATGCGCTCTATGACGCGCGCATTCCGGCCGACGTGGTTTCGGCGCGGCATTTCGACGCGTGGTGGAAGAAGGCCCGGCGCGACAACCCGGAATTGCTGACCTTCACCCGGGAAATGCTTGTCAACGCGGGCCGCGACGCGGTCGACCCGAACGCGTTCCCGGACGCCTGGCTGGCCGGCGGGGTGAAACTGCCGCTCAGCTATTCGTTCGAGCCCGACTCGGTGGCCGACGGGGTGACCGTGCGGGTGCCGCTCACCCTGCTCAACAAGCTCGACGCCGATGACTTCGGGTGGTCGGTGCCCGGCTTCCGCAAGGACGTGGTGATCTCGCTGATCCGGGCGCTGCCGAAGGCGCTGCGCACCAACTTCGTGCCGGTCCCGGACTGGGCCGAGGCCGTGCTCGACCGGGTCCCGGTCCGGCGCGGCCCGCTGCCCGACGCGGTCGGCTCCGAACTGCGCCGGCTCACCGGCACCGTCGTCCCGGCCGACGCCTGGCGGCCCGACCAGGTGCCGGCCCACCTGCGGGTCAACTTCCGGGTGATCGACGAGAACGACAAGATCGTGGGGGAGGGGCGCGACCTCGACGTGCTGCGGCGCTCGCTCGCCCCCGCGGTGCAGAAGACGATCTCCGCGGCCGCGGGCGACATCGAACGCCGGGGGATCACCACCAACGACTTCGGCGCGCTGCCGCGCCGCCTTCAGCAGGTCCGCGGCGGGTACGAGGTGAGCGTCTATCCCGCGCTGGCCGACGAGGGAGAATCCGTTGCCGTACGGGTCTTCGAGACCGAGGCCGAGCAGCGGCTCGCGATGATCGCGGGCACCCGGAAGTTGCTGCTCCTGACGCTGCCGCCGGCCGCCCGCTACCTGCAGGGCCGGCTCGACAACCGGGCCAAGCTGGAGCTGTCCCGGGGTAATCCCTATCGGTCCATCGCCGACCTGCTCGACGACTGTGCCGGGGCCGCCGTGGACCGCCTGGTCGCGGACGCGGGCGGGCCGGCCTGGTCGTCGCCGGCCTTCGCCACCCTGCGCGACGCGGTGCGCGAGGACCTGGTCGACGCGGTCGCCAACGTGGTGACCCAGGTGCAGGCGGTGCTGGCGACCACCTACGAGGTCTCGCAGCGCATTGCCTCCAGCTCCAACCCGGCCCTGCTGGCCGCTCTCGCCGATATCCGGCAGCAGCTGAAAGCCCTGGTCTACCCCGGTTTCGTGACCGCCACCGGCTGGCGTCAGCTGCACCACCTGCCGCGCTACCTGCGGGGCATCTCCTACCGCCTGGACCGGGTCGGCGCCAACCTGCCCCGGGACCGGCAGCTGATGGCCCAGATCCACGAGATCGAGGCCGAGTACCGCGAGCTCAAGGCCGAGCTGCCGCCGTCCGACGAACTCACCGCGATCCGCTGGATGATCGAGGAACTGCGGGTCAACCTGTTCGCGCAGGCCCTCGGAACCGCCTATCCTATTTCGGACAAAAGGATATTTAAGGCGATGGACCAGCTCCCCGCGTAGCGGGCCCGTAGGCGCTCGGGTGCCGTTCGGTTACCCCCCTGTCTTAGGGTTCCCGCAGGCCCTAGCGTTCTGGCCATGACGAACGAATACCTCGCCTTCGCCCCGATTTCCACCGACGCGGACATCCCGGTTCTCGACCCGGCCGCCGCGCTGCTGGACGAGATGATGGCGCGCGTTGGCGTCGACGGCCTCGCCGCCGCGTTCGCCGACCCGGGCCTGCTCGCCCTGGTCGACCAGCACGCCGCCGCCGTTCGGGACGCGCTCGTCGACGCCGACCGCGACGCCGACGCGGCCGGTCTGGCCGCCTACGCCACCTCGATCGTCGCCGCGGCCCGCCGCGGTGGCCGCACCCTGCCTGCCGTCGGCGAGGCGCCCACCCGTCCCGCCGACTGGATGGCCACCGACTGGCACCTGCTGCGCCTGCTCGGCGTCTGCATGCTGGCCGAGGTCCTCGACGTTCTCCCGTAACATTTCGGGCGTCACGCGTTCTCATAGGTATGAAGATCGCACTTGCTCTCGCGGCGGCCGCCGGGATGCTCATCCCGGCGTCGCCCGCCCTCGCGGACACACCCGGCACGCTCGCGCTGGTGGCCCGCTGGGATTTCAACTCCGGCGCGACCGCCGGCAAGGTCGCGGACACCTCCGGCCGCGGGCAGGCACTCAGTGTCCGCACCGCCGACCAGGGCGTAGTTCGTTTCGAAGGCGGAGCGGCCGCCTTCCCCGCCACCTGCCAGACCGGCGCGACAACCTGCGCCCGGGCCCTCATGGAGGCCCCGAACGCCGCCGACCTCAACCCCGGCACGCGATGGTTCCGCTGGTCGGCCCGGGTCCGCCTGACGCAGGCGCAGCTCGGCGGCTCGGCCAACATCATGCAGAAGGGCGTGGCCAACGCCGGCAGCCAGTGGAAGATGCAGCTGGGCGGCACCGCCGGCCGGGCCAACTGCGCGGTTGTCGGAGTGGGTTCGCCGACGGTGTACATCGCGCGCTCGGCCGGTGCCCCGGTCACCGACGGTCAGTGGCACAAGATCCTCTGCCAGCGCCAGGGAACCATCCTGTCGATCTACATCGACAACGTCCTGCGCGGCCAGGCGACCATCCCGGCCACCCTGTCGATCAGCAACACGCTGCCCCTGCGGGTGGGCGGCGCCAACTTCAACACCCGCAGCGACATGTTCCACGGAGCCCTCGACGACGTGTACGCCGAGCTGGGCTGACCCTGTCCACCCCGGTGGCCCGGCCAATCCGGCCGGGCCACTCCCGGTGGCACCCGTCCGGCATGATCAACTCATGGTCTACCCGACGGGCTCGCCCAACGTCCACGTGACGGGCCGCCGCATCGTGGCCACCCTGATCGACAGCCTGGTGTTCGGCCTGTTCCTCTCGCTGGTCAACCGTCCGGACGGCGGGTCAGGCTTCGACCTGACCACCCTCTCCGGCACAGGCAGCCTGGCCGCCATCCTTTATTACACCGTCCTGGAGGGACTGACCGGCCGCACCCTGGGCAAACTGCTAACCGGCATCCGAGTGGTAGACGCCGGGACCGGCGGCCGCCCCGGCCTGCTGTCAGCGTTCGTCCGCACCCTGCTGCGCCTGATCGACGGCATCTTCGGCTACTTGGTAGCCATGATCGTCGTAGTCAACTCAAAGAACCGCCGCCGCTTGGGCGACATGGCCGCAAAAACCTTGGTAGTCCGCGCCTGACCCACAGCCGGCCGACCGCCAGGCCCGCAGCCCCGAGCCGCGATCACGCGGTCCCGGCGCCGGCGCCCTTCGCCCGTGCGCGGATTCGACCTGG
>NZ_BOMY01000067.1 GCF_016862435.1 Paractinoplanes tereljensis | reverse complement strand
CGACCTTGCCCTCGGCCGGGGCTTCGACCTGCGTTCGGCCTGCCTTCGACCTTGCCCTCGGCCGGGGCTTCGACCTGCGTTCGGCCTGCCTTCGAGCTGGCCTTCGGCCCGGTCTTCGGCCAGCGTTCGGCCTGCCCTTCGAGCTGGCCTTCGGCCCGGGCTTCCGCCTGCGTTCGGCCTGGCTTCGAGCTGGTCTTCGACCTGGCCGTAGCCCGGCAGGCGGTTTGCCTGCCGGGCTCGGGGTCCGCCTAGCTCCGGCGGAAGGCGTAGGAACGAGACTTTCCGCCGCCGCTGCGGGCATGGTCGCGTTCGGACCGGCCGCGGGCCGCCTGCCGGCCGTCCCGGGCACCGTGGTGCACGGCGTCCGGCGCGGCGGCCGCATCGGCCGAGTTCTTCGCCGAGGGCCGGCCAAGAGCGGCGGCGAGATCCTGCTTGGCGAGATCGTCCTGGTCTACGTGGACGGAAAAGCTCTGCGGGGGCATACGTACCTCCTTCGCGCCCGCCTCCGGGCATGGAACGGCCCGAGGCGAGGCTGGTCAGGGTAAAGCCGTGGAAGAAAAGAAGACTGCTCCGGGCGTCGGCACGCCGGTGTCTCCACGGCGGACAACCCGCCGGAGCACCCGGAGCCAGAACGCATGGGCCGCGACCGCGACCGGCGAGCATCAGGAGATCATGCGGACCACGCTAGCCGGACCCCTAAACCAGCGCGACCGAATTAATCCGGCGCCGGGGCACGACTTGCGGCCGTGCCGCACGATCGGTTCCATGACGCTCAATGTCCACGTGACCGGCCGCCGCATCGTGGCCACCCTGCTAGACGGCGTGCTGTTCGGTTTCGTGGCCTCGGCGCTGGACGTCCAGCAGGACAACGCGACCTACCAACTGAGCGGCGTCTCCACAGCCCATGGGTTCTGGTTCGTGACCTTCGTGTTCCTCTACTACGTGCTGCTGGAGGGCTTGACCGGCCGCACCGTAGGCAAGCTGATCACCGGCATCCGCGTGGTCGACGCCGAGACCGGCCGCCGCCCCGGCCTACTCTCCGGCTTCGTCCGCACCCTGCTCCGCATCATCGACGGTTTCGCGGGCTACTTGCTGGCCCTGATCGTGGTAATCAACTCAAAGAACCGCCGCCGCCTGGGCGACATGGCCGCCAAAACCTTGGTAGTCCGCTCCTGACGGCGTTGCGTTCCTGACGGCGTTGCGTTCCTGACGGCGCTGCGTTCCTGACGGCGCTCCGCGCAGTCCGGCCGCCGTAGTCGGGAAAGTCCGCTTCGTCCGGTCGAAATGGAGGCCGTCCCGACTCGCGGTTCCCATCCGTTGGCCCCGCGTTCCACCATGCGGGCCACCGGCCAAATGCTGGACTCAGTTCCCGGATTCCGGCCAACACCGCCCGCATGGCGGGAGCCGCCGCCCAGGTAAATCACCTTATTTCCGGCTTGGCGCGCCGCGTTCGAGCGCCGACGGCTCAAGGATGTGGATTCGCTGCTCGCACCGAGCGGCAAGTCCGCAAGGTCGGCCCGTGGGGCCGCGGCGATGAGCGTTTGGCCGCCAGGTTGTGTGTTTGCTGTTCGCGGCGCGCGGCTGGTCCGCAAGATCGGGCTCAATGGGCCGCAGCGGCGAGCGTTTGGCCGCCGGGTTGGGTTTGCTGTCCGCAGCGGGCGGCGAGTCCGCACGGTCGGCCCGTGGGGCCGCAGGGGCGAGCGTTTGGCCGCGAGGTTGTGGGTTTGCTGTTCGTACCGGGCGGCGAATCCGCAAGGTCGGCCCGTGGGGCCGCGGCGATGAGCGTTTGGCCGCCAGGTTGTGGGTTTGCTGCTCGCTGCTCGCGGCGAGTCCGCAAGATCGGCGTTGGGGTCGCGGCTGGTGGGCGGCGTGGCGGCAGGTTGTGGGCCTGCTGTTCGCAGCGGCGGCTAGTCCGCAAGATCGGCTCAAGGGCCGCATCGGCGAGCGGTTGGCCGTCAGGTTGTGGGTTTGCTGTTCGCAGTGCGCGGCTAGTCCACAAGATCGGGCTCAATGGGCCGCAGCGACGAGCGTTTGGCCGCGAGGTTGTGGGTTTGCTGTTCGCAACGAGCGGCGAATCCGCAAGATCGGCTCAAGGAGCCGCGGCGGCGGGCGGTGCAGGCGGGCGGAGCGGCCACGCGGGCGGAGCGGCCAAGCGGGCTGGGTGGGTTGGCTATGGGGTTAGGCGGGAGAGGCCTGCGTCTAGGACTGAGAGGGCTCGGGGGTAGTCGTGTAGCTGGTCTCGGACTACCTGTAGGCCTGAGCGTAAGGCCGGTGGGGGGACCTTGCGAGCCTCGAGGACCGCGAGGGTCCAGTCGGTGAAGTCGGTGAAGATCTGGGGCTCGCTCAAGTAGAGGGCCGCCGCCAGGAAGTCGACCACGTGGCCCATGTCTTCCAAGGTCGAGTCGACCTGGCGGTCGTCGTAGGCGGCCATGCCGGGGTAGGCCGCCATCAGCGCGCGCATGCCGGTGGCGATCAGGTCGGGGCGGTGGCGGACCACGTGGGTGTACTCGTCGTCGCCCAGGAAAGCGTGCACCTGGGGGTCGCGCGGCGGGGGCGGCCATGAGGCGGCCAGGCGGGCCACTGCCTCCTCGGCGCCGGCCGCCCACGCGTCGGCGCCCAGGGTCTGTGCGTAGCGGCCTTCTGGGCCGAAACCGCGGCCGCCGGCGATCACCGGCACGCCGGCCGCGCGGCAGGCCGTGATGGCGGCGTGGGCGCGGGGGAGGCGGGTGGAGATCATGCAGCTCAGGGCGACCGCGTCCGGGCCGGTCTGGTGCAGGTGGGTGACCAGGTGCGGGCCGGGGACCGACGGGCCGAGGAAGTCGACGCGCCAGCCGTCCAGGCGGAGCATCTCGGCCAGGATGCGGACCGGCAGGGCGTGCCATTCGCCGTCCACGCAGGCGATGGTGATGCGGCCTCGGTCGGGGCGGATGGCGGTGCGGGTGGCCAGGGCGGCCAGGGCGCGTTCGGCGGTGGCGGTGGCGGCGTGTTCGCGGGCCACCGTCCACTCGTTCGCGGCCCATAGTTCGCCCACTCGGGACTGGGTGCGGGCGATCAGGTCCATCATGATCCGCTGCGGCGGGACGTCCTGTTCGAGCAGCGTGGTGACCACGTCCACGGCGCCGTACTCGTCGCCGTCGCCGACCAGGCGCAGGAAGTGGTCGCCCAGGCCGGGGTCGTCGAAGTCCAGCGGTGAGGCCGGGGTGAAGACAGTCATGAGCGCTGGCGGACCCTACGGGTGTTGAGGGCGAACGAGGACTGGCTCTGGCCGCCGTCGCGCAGGCTCAGCGCGGTGCGGACCGGAGCGCGCACGGCGAGCATCGCGATGTCGTCGCGGGCACCGCCGCGCATCCAGTCGGAGACCAGCTGACGAACCCGTTCGACCGTGGCGGTGGCGGGCAGGCCCTGGCAGGTGGACAGGGCGGCATGGAGGCGGGCCTCGCCGTACTGATCGGTGGCGGTCGGGCCGCCGCGGGCCTCGGTGAGGCCGTCGCTGTAGAGCAGGCACAGTTCGCCGGGGGCCAGCTCGACCTCGGCCGGGCGGACGACCGTCTCGGTCACGGCGCCGATCAGGGTGCCGCTTACCGGCACCTCCTCGACGGTGCCGTCGTTCCGCAGCACCAGCGGTGGCGGGTGGCCGCCGGTGGCCAGGGTCAGCCGGACCCGGCCGTGCTCGGCTCGGCGCAGGGCGCCGACGACAAGCGTGACGAAGCGGTGCTGGCGGCCGGACTGCAGCAGGGCCTGGTTGAGGACCCGCAGCATCTCGGCGGGGGCGGCGTCGACCAGGTGCAGGGCGCGCAGGGTCTGCCGGACCTTGCCGGTGAGGACCGCGGCCTCGGGGCCGGTGCCGCACACGTCGCCCAGGGCCAGCACGGTGTCGCCGCCGGGGTGGGTGGGCTCGAAGACGTCGTAGAAGTCGCCGCCGATGCGCATCGCCTCGTGGGCCGCCTGGTAGGAGCC
Organism: Paractinoplanes tereljensis; assembly: GCF_016862435.1. Taxonomy (GTDB): domain Bacteria; phylum Actinomycetota; class Actinomycetes; order Mycobacteriales; family Micromonosporaceae; genus Actinoplanes; species Actinoplanes tereljensis. Next base: position 22,653 of record NZ_BOMY01000067.1, on the reverse strand, counting down.
GACCAGCTCGACGCCGTCCATCTGCATCAGCTCGGGCGGCAGCAGGTCGGCCTGCAGGACAGCGGCCGTGTCGACCTGTTCGCGGTAGAGGCCGGCGGCGGAGATGGCCGCGCCGGCCCGGGCCGCGAACACGCGGGCGAGGATCTCGTCGTCGGTGCTGAACCGGCCCTCGCGTTTGGCCAGGATCAGGGCGCCGGCCGGCGCGGCGTTGCCGGGCAGCGGGGTGACCAGCAGCGCGCCGATCTCGCCCAGGCCGAGCCAGGACGGCGCCTGGGCAGCGTCGAGCCAGCGGCTGGGGATGGGCGGGAAGCCGCCGAGCACCTCGACCAGGCCGGGCACCTCGGACAGCTCGCGCTCCGGGACCGAGCCTTCGATGATGCGCTCGCCGGTGGTGAGCCGCAGCCAGGTGCTGCGCCGGCGATCGGGCGGCAGGATGACGACGGCCGCGTCGGCCAGGTGGGCGACCGCCAGCTCGGCGGTGGTGCGCAGACAGCGGCCCTGGTGCAGGGAGGCGGACAGCCGGCGGCCGGACTCGGCCAGGAACGCCGCGCGGGCCCGCTCGGCCGACAGGGCGGCGGCGCGGTTGACCTCTTCGGTGCGATCCCGCAAATACCACGCGTGGTGGTCGGCATCGAGGACGCGCCGCTTGCCGGCGATGTGCCGGCCGGCGTGCTCGACGGTGAAGGTGTCGTGGCCGGCGGTGAGCGCGCCGTGCAGGGCGGCGACGTCGGGGACGAGCGTCGCGGCGGCCGCGTTTACCAGCAGGATCGTGTCATCGGGGGTGCTGCAGAGGAGGACCGCCTCGGAGGCGGCGTCCAGGGCGGCGCGGAGCAGAGCGGGTGCGGGCACCAGGGTGCGCACGTCGCCGGCCAGAGCCGGCGATTGCCCGGTCAATGATCTCCCCTTTCGTCTCCCCGCCGATGTGATCGTTCTGCCCAGCCTAATGCTTGACCGGGAATCCGGCTCGGTAGGACAGGCTGATCATGGAAGGTCACCCATCGATGTCGACCACGATCGGAGCGTGGTCGGAGGGGCCTTTCCCCTTGCGGGCCTCCCGGTCGACCACCGCATCGGTGACCCGGTCGGCGACCGAGGGGGTGGCCAGCACGAGGTCGATGCGCATGCCCATATTTTTGTGGAAATTTCCGCCCCGGTAGTCCCAATAGGTGAACGGGTGGTCGCCCTTCAGGGGCCGGGCCGCGATGTCGCGCAGACCGGTGTCGCGGATCGCGGCCAAGGCAGCCCGCTCGGGCGGGGTGACGTGCGTGGAGCCGACAAAAACCGCCGGGTCCCACACGTCGTCATCGGTGGGCGCCACGTTGAAATCGCCGGCAACCACCATCGGCCCCTCCGAAATATCCGACAGAAGCGAATCGCGGAGCGCGGAAAGCCAGGCAAGTTTGTACTGATAGTGCGGATCATCCGGGGTGCGGCCGTTGGGCACGTAAACCGACATGAACCGGATTCCGCCGCAAACCGCACTGATCGCGCGGGCCTCGGCGGAGGGGAAGCCGGGCTCGCCGGGGAATCCCTCCCGCACGGACGAGAGGCCGACCCGGGACAGCAGGGCGACTCCGTTCCAGCGACCCTGCCCGAAAGAAGCGGTCTCGTAGCCGAGAGAGGCAACGTCAGCGGAGGGGAAACCGTCGGCCGCCACCTTGGTCTCCTGCAGGCACAGCACGTCGGGTTTCGTGTTCGACAGCCAGTCGAGAAGCCGCGGCAGGCGGGCGTTTACCGAGTTGACGTTCCAGGTGGCGAAGCGCATCAGGCAAGCATGCCGGAGTCAGCGCACCGCCGCTGCCAGCGCCGCGGCGAGCCCGACGGTGAGCACGAGCAGGGTTCCCACCAGCGCGGTCAATTCGGACTCCTCCCGGTTTGGGTTGTGACCCCGGTTACCTCAGGGAGGAATGATGCCCGAGTGGTACGACTCCTGCCAAGAGCCGTTCGGAAGGTTTTACCTCTGACGCTCAGTAAGGCCCGCGGCGATCGTGGCCGCGGTGCCGGTGGCGTGCCAGGCGGTGGCGAATTCGGCCGGTGCGACCGCCGGACCCCAGAGCCAGCCCTGTCCGATGACCACTCCGAAGGAGGCGAGAGCGTCCCGTTGCACCCGGGTCTCCACCCCCTCGGCGATCACGCTGAGTCGCAGCGCCTGACTCATCGCCACGATCGCGCGGACGATCTCGCCGGCCTCCTCGTCGGCGCCGAGCCCGATCACGAACGAGCGGTCGATCTTGACCCCGGTGACCGGGAACCGGCGCAGGTAGCCGAGGCCGGAGAAGCCGGTGCCGAAGTCGTCGATGAGCAGTTTCACGCCGAGCTCGCGCAGCTCGAAGACGGTCCGGGCGCTGGTGCCCGAGTTGTCGACCATGACGGTCTCGGTCATCTCCAGCGCGACACACCGGGCCGGCACCCCGAACTCGAGCAGCTCTGCCGACACGACCAGCGGGAACGTCGGCACGGTCAGCTGCTTGGCCGAGACGTTGATGGATAGGTAGAAATTGTCGTCGGCGGTGCCGTCCGCCCGCCACGCCCCGAGCTGGCGCAGCGCCTCCCGGCGCACCCAGTCGCCGAGCATGCCGATCAGCCCGGCGTCCTCGGCCAGCGGGATGAAGACGGCCGGTGAGATCGGGCCGCGCTCCGGGTGGGCCCAGCGGACCAGCGCCTCGGCGCCGATCGCCCGCCCGGTGTCGATGTCGATGAGCGGCTGGTACGCGACCCACAGCTGCTCATCAACGATCGCCTGGCGCAGCGCCACCTCCATCTCGATGCGTTCGCGCACCTGATCGTGCATGGAGACGTCGAAGAACGTGGTGTTACCGGGGCCCTGCGACTTGGCCTGGTACATGGCCGTGTCGGCGTCGCGCATCATCTCCTCGGGCCCGGCCGGCGACCCGGGCTCGGCGAACGCGATGCCGAGCGACGCGCTGATCTTCAGCTCCACGTCGCTGACCACGAACGGCTGGTCGAAGCAGCCCAGCACGGCCGCGGCCAGCTGGTCCGCGTCGGCCCGGTCGCCGAGCGCCGCGATCAGGAACTCGTCGCCGCCGAGCGCCGCCACCGTCACCTCGGCCGGCGCGCAGTCCCGCAGCCGCTCGCCGACCTCGATGACCAGCCGGTCACCGGTGTCGTGTCCCCAGGTCTCGTTGATGTACTTGAAGCCGTCAAGTCCGAGGACCAGCACCCAGGTGGTCGAGGGCCGGTCGAGCAGTCCGGCGATCTCGGTGGCGCTCATCCGCCGGTTGGGCAGGCCGGTCAGGATGTCGTGGGTGGCCTGGTGCTCGGCGAAGTGCTGGGCCGAGGCCTGGGCCCGGACCGCCGCGATCGCCCGCACCAGCAGCAGCGACACCACGAGCGCGCCGACCACGGCGATCGCCACCCGGTGCCCGGTGGTGTCGCCGATCGTCAGGAGCAGCACGAACGGGGTGGCCAGGGCCGGTACGAGCAGCACCATCCGCCGCCCGGACCAGGCCGGCACCGGCGGCCGGGCGGGCCGGCCCATCTCCACCGCCGACGGATGGATCGGAGTTACCCCGAAGGCCGTGTAGGCGAGCAGGAGCGGCGCGTCGAGCAGGGGAGTGGTGTAGAGGTGGCCGGACGCGCCGACGATCGCGTAACCCAGGTCGCCGACGAACAGCAGCGCCATCGCCACGACCATGCTGATCAGGCTGGGCGGCCAGGTGCGGGCGGTGAAGGTCAGGCTGAGCACCAGCATCAGCAGCACGACGTCGAACAACGGGTACAGACCGGCCAGCGCGGACACCACGTCGGAGCGGTCCGGGACCCGGATGGCCGGCACGGCGAGCAGCAGGGTGCTGGCGAGCCCGCCGGCCAGGCACACGATCATGCCGTCGAGCACGGTGTGCCATTCGACGCTCTGCCGGGCGCGGAGCAGGTCGACGAAGAAGCCGCAGAACAGGATGTAGCCGGGGATCGTGCAGCAGTCGGCGAGCAGCGGCAGGCCGGCGTCGGTGACGAAGGGCCGGATGATGATGCCGACCAGGAAGATGATCCCGGCCCAGCCGACCAGCCGCCAGGCGCGTCGGGGCTGCGCGCCGTAGCGGCGCGGGCCGGCGAAACACGCCCAGACCGTATTACCCCCGATGATCAGCGTGCACACGGCGTTGATCGCGGGGTTCAGGTCAAGGAGGTACACGACCGTCGCCGTCACCCCGGTGAGGGCGAGCAGTCGCCACTTTTCGGTCATCAACCATCAGATCGGCTGATCCGCCGGGGTCGTTAGCGCGCCAGCGACTGAAGACCCGTCCCGGACGGCGTGCGCTGGCCCGGCACCGCCCGGCCGTGCACGAAAATGGTCGGGCTGGCCGCCCGGTGCAGCACCTCGCGCGCGACCGAGCCCAGCAGGCCGGCGCCGCGCATGCCCCGTGGCCCGAGCACGATCACCCGGGCCCGGGACGACGCGTGCACCAGGCTGGGGCCGGGCTCGCCGGCCAGCACCCGGGTGCGGACCCGGCCCAACTCCGGCACGGCGGCCAGGGCGTCGGCGAGAATCCGCCGGCCCTGCTCCTCGTGGCGCCCGTTGTACTCCTGCACCACGTGCACCACCTCGACGCCGATCTTCCGGCGGCGACCCTCGGCGACGGCGTGCCGCAGCGCCAGCTGGCCGCTCGCCGAGCCGTCCACGGCCGCCATCACTACTCCCGACGGCGGGCGCGGGCCGCGTGCCACCAGCACCGGGCAGAACGACCGCGCCACCGTCTGCACCAGGACCGAGGCCGGCGGCAGCCACGGCGTGGTGGCCAGGCCGTCGTCGCCCAGCACCAGCAGCACCGAGCTGCGGCTCAGCCGTAACAGCACGCGATCGGGCAACCCGTCCACGAGTTGGCCCGTCACGCGCACCCGTGGTGTGGAACGCTTGGCCGAGGCGACCGCCTCCTCGACCACCTGCGAGGCGGCCCGGCGGGCCCGGTCGTAATCGACACCGGCACCCGGGAGTCCCGGAACGGGCCAGGTGAAAGCGTGAATCACTCGGAGCTGACAACCGCGCGAGACCGCCTCACGGGCGGCCAGCCGGGCCGCGGCCAGGCCGGCCGACGTGCCGGTCACGCCTACCACAACAGGGTTTCGCACGGGCCCCACCTCCGTTGGTGTTCTACACACCATTATCTATGCAAGAACGCCACTCTTCGTGATCAATCCCTCAGCGGGTGGCCACCTGATGACCCATTCAGGTTGAGGGTTTACGGTGAACGACAAATTCTTGTGGACATCTGCCGGTGAAGTGAGGGAAATACATGACGGATGTCAAGCTCGACCACCCTGGTGGCCAGTTGTCGATGGCGGTGCGTGAGGCCGTCGAGGGTCCGGGCGGCATCGACGTCAGTGCCCTTCTCAAGGAGACCGGCTTCGTCACCCTCGACCAGGGTTTCGTGAACACGGCGTCGACGACCTCGGCCATCACCTACATCGACGGTGACGCGGGCATCCTGCGTTACCGCGGTTTTCCGATCGAGCAGCTCGCCGAGAAGTCGACGTTCCTCGAGGTCTCTTATCTGCTGATGCACGACGCGCTGCCGACGCCGGCGCAGCTGAAGGACTTCGGCGACAAGATCCGGGTGCACACCCTGCTGCAGGAGGAGATGCGCTCGTTCTTCTCCGGCTTCCCGCGGGACGCGCACCCGATGGCCGTGCTGTCCTCGGCGGTCACCGCGCTGTCGACGTTCTACCAGGACGCGCTCGACCCGCTCGACCCCGAACAGGTCGAGATCTCGGGCATCCGCCTGATGGCGAAGCTTCCGACCATCGCGGCGTACGCCTACAAGAAGAGCATCGGCCACCCGCTGCCCTACCCCGACAACTCCCTCGACTACGTCGAGAACTTCCTGCGCATGACCTTTGGGCTGCCCACCGTGCAGTACGACGTGGACCCCAAGGTCGCCAAGATCCTCGACATGCTCTTCATCCTGCACGCCGACCACGAGCAGAACTGCTCCACGTCGACGGTCCGGCTGGTCGGGTCCGCGCAGGCCAACCTGTTCGCGTCGGTGTCGGCCGGCATCAACGCGCTGTCCGGCCCGCTGCACGGCGGTGCCAACGCGGCGGTGCTCGAAATGCTCGAGCAGATCCGCAAGGACGGCGGCGACGTCAACGCGTTCGTCACCCGGGTGAAGAACAAGGAAAAAGGCGTCAAGCTGATGGGCTTCGGCCACCGGGTCTACAAGAATTACGACCCGCGTGCCGCCATCGTCAAGAAGGCCGCGCTGGAAATGCTCAACACCCTCGACAAGCCCGACCCGCTGCTCGAGATCGCGTTCAAGCTCGAAGAGATCGCCCTCAGCGACGACTACTTCGTCTCGCGGAAGCTTTACCCGAACGTCGATTTCTACACCGGTCTCATCTACAAGGCGATGAACTTCCCCACCAAGATGTTCACCGTCCTGTTCGCCATCGGCCGCCTTCCCGGCTGGATCGCCCAGTGGTCCGAGATGATGGTCGACCCGGCCACGAAGATCGGCCGCCCGCGCCAGCTCTACACCGGTTTCGCCGAGCGCGAGTTTGTCCCGATCGACAAGCGATGATTTTTTAGGTAGTTCTAGTTTCGCCCCGCCGGCTTCTTCCGGCGGGGCGTTTCTTTAACCCATATAAGTACGCCGAGCCCAGTTCCCAACCGCAATATCGCCGTCCCGCCGCGGCGGCGGCCTGGCTGCAACACCGGGCCGTCGCGGGCTTCCGGCCGGGATGGTCGGCCGCCGCTGACGCGGCGATTGCGGGCGCGCAGGCATACGCTCGGTCGATGGGCTCGGCACTGGCTGTACTGAAACGCCTCGGCGAAAGTGCGGCCGATGCCGCCCTGAAGTTGCGGGAACCCGCAGCCCGGGCCGCGTCCCGGCTGATACCGGGCGACGTGCTCTGGTACGTGGAAACCGATGCGCCGGTCTTCGCGCTCACCTTCGACGACGGTCCGGGGCCGGAGACGACGCCAAGGCTGCTCGAGGTGCTCGACCGGCACCGGGCGAAAGCGACGTTCTTCCTGATCGGCGATCGGGTCCGCGCCCATCCGGAGCTGGTCGCGGCGATCGTCGCGGCCGGCCACGAGATCGCCAACCACCTGATGCGGGACGAGCGGTCGGCGCTGGTGCCCGACGAACGGTTCCGGCGAGAACTCGCCGAGGTCAGTGACCTGCTCGTGCCCTACGGGCCGGTGCGGTGGTTCCGACCGGGGTCGGGCGTGTTCACCCTGCGGATGCTGAGGACGGCGGCCGCCCAGGATCTGCGCGCGGTGCTGGGCACCCTCGTCGGCGCCAACCGGGGCACGCCGGACGACGCGCGGATCGCGTCCGACCTGGCCGTGGGCATCCAGCCGGGCTCGATCGTGGTGCTGCACGAGGGCAACGCGCACCGCCAGGGCGTGGTCGAGACGACCGACGAGCTGCTCGGGATTCTGGCCGGGCGCGGGCTGTCGGCGGTCACCGTCTCCGATCTGGTGACCCGCTGAGGCTTCCCGACGCCGGGCCGGAAGCCCGCGACGGCCCGGTGTGGCAGCCAGGCCGCCGCCGCGGCGGAACGGCGATGGTGCGGTGGGGAACGGGGATGCGCGTACCTGTATGGGTTTTCTCTAGACTGCGACCGTGACGCATCCCTTTCGCACCGCGATTGAAGCCGGCGATATCGAAGCCGCGGTCGGGCTCCTCGCCGACGACGTCGTTTTCCACAGCCCGGTCGCCTTCAAGCCGTACGCGGGGCGGGATGCGGTCGCGACGATTCTGCGGACCGTGCTCACCGTTTTCGAGGATTTCCGCTATGTGCGGGAGATCGGCGCCGAGGGCGCGGCCGACCACGCGCTGGTGTTCGAGGCGCGGATCGGCGACAAGACGCTGACCGGCTGCGATTTCATCCACGTCAATGCCGATGGCCGCATCGACGACTTCATGGTGATGGTCCGGCCGCTGCGCGGCGTGCAGGCGCTGGCCGAGGCGATGGGGTCGCGGCTGGCTACTTCCTGACCCAGGGCGCGAACGCGTTGGCGTCGGCCGGCAGATGGGCGGCCAACTCCGGGCAATGCCGGTGGATCAGCTTGGTCATGGTGGTTTCGGCGATCCAGTCCAAGCCGAACTGGGTGTAGACCTCGGGGCGGTAATCGGCGGTCAGGAACCGGTCGCTCTGCAGCCGGCGCGAGGCCATCAGGATGAACACCCGGAATGCGGTGTCGGAGAAGCCGAAACCGTCCGGCGGGGTCTCGGCGAACAGGCCGACCATGGTGTCCACGTCGTCGATGTTCTGGTAGACCTCTTGGAAGCGGCGCACCGTCTCCGGGTCCGGGTTCAGGTCCTCCCAGCGCTCGATGCGCGGCAGGTGCAGGGCCTGGCGGAAGTCGTTGTAGCGGGGGACGCCCCGGGCTCGGGTGCGCACCAGGTCGACCACCGACAGGTCGACGAGCTCGCCCTCGCGTTCCAGGTGGAGCAGCGCCTGCGGGTAGTTGTGCAGGGTGATCGCGCCCGGGTGGGCGGTGCCGAACGAGTACACGGCGTTGGCCAGGCCGAGCTCGCGCAGCACGTCGTCGGCCTTGTCGCCCTGCAGGTCGAGGAAGGTGTCCGCGCGCAGCACGCCGCCGGTGGCCGCGTCGTGGAAGGTGTAGTCGTCCGGGATCAGCGGGTGCATCCGGTAGACGGTGACGAAGTCCTCGGTCAGCGAGTACGGCGCGCTGTGGTGGTCGGGTGTCGTCTTCGGGATGCCGTGCAGGGCGTTCGCGTCGGTCAGCCACAGGCCGATCCGGCTCAGCCAGTCCTTGGCCGGCACGCCGTACCAGTTGACGTGCATGCCCCGGTCGAGCGCCTCGGTGGCCAGGATGGCCGGCGTCCACTCCACGGTGTGAATCTTGGCGATCAGCGCGGCCACGATCAGCCGGGCGGTCTGGTAGATCCGCTCGTCGTCCCACTGCGGGTTGCGCGCGCGCAGCTCGTCGACCAGGACGTTGTGCTCCCGGGCGAACAGCGTGTGCATGGTGCCGAGCCCGAGCCACCACGCCTCGTTGAAGCCGGTGATCTCCGAGCCGTGTACGTCGACCGGCAGGTAGCCCTCCGGCGTCAGCCGCAGCTTGGCGCCGTCCCGCAGCGTGTTCGCGTTGGTGTTGCCGTACACCTCGGAGCCGTCCCACCAGTGCGAGGCCACGTTGCCGAACAGCAGCTCGTGGCCGTCCGCGCCGACGCCCTGGCTGATGTTGCCGCCGATCCGCATCTCCGGCTCGAGCGGGCCGCCCGGGGTGTTGCGCCAGCCCGGCACGTCCGGTGGCAGCGGCACCCGCACGTCGTCGACACCGAGCGGGTGCCGGGCGTGCACCACCCAGTCGTGCACCTGGAACTGGATCCACGCGGCGGCCAGGATGTTCAGCGTGGTCGCGGGCTTGAAGCTCTCCCGGTGCAGCAGCTGCCGGCTGACCGTGATCGGGTTGGGCTCGTCGCTGCCCCGGATGCCCGGCACGTTCCGGCCGAAGGCGGCCCCGACCGCCCCCATCGACGGCTCGGACAGGTCGTTCTCGGTGCCGTCGTGGGTCCGTACGTTCCGGTTCTGTGCTTTTTCCGGCACCGGGCGGACCCGGGGCGGGGCCTCCCGGACCTCGGTGTCGATCAGGTTCTCCCGGCGCAGCACGTCGCGCAGCGCGGCCAGGTTGAGCAGCGACAGCGAGGTCGGCAGCCGGTGCCACGGCCGGAACCGGTTGACCAGCCCGAAGATGTTGCGCATGGCGGCGCTCGCGACCCGGTTGCGCAGCGGCACGTCGGTGATCCAGCGCTCCCGGTTGCGGTGCGCCGAACTGGCGTCGTAGGCCGCCTTGCGCACCCGGTTGAGGTTGCCGAGCGGGCGGAAGTCGTCGGTCGTGTTCCACGGGTTGAGCCGCAGGTCACGGGCCTGTGGCGAGTCCTGCGAGCCGGCCCGGATGGTCAGCACGGCGATCGGCTCGGGCGGCGCTGACGGCGACCGCCAGTCGACGGCGGCGTCCTCGATCGGGGTCTCCCGCTGGTTGCGGAACCGCTGCACGCACAGCTCGAAACTCGCCTTTCCCTCCGCGAGCCTTTGGTGCATCTCATGGCCGAGGAAATCGGGGTCGTCGGCCGGCGGGTTTCCGGCCGCGCGCGCGTCGAGGGGCCGCAGAAGGTACTGCAGTGCGGTCTCCTCGCCCCAGGTGATCGGGGTGCGGCTCCAATACGTCTCGGTGGCCACGCTCGCGGCCTTCTTGCGGCCGGCCTGGACATTCCGGACCATGCGGATGGTCTCGGCCGGGCCGAGCACGAACACCAGCTTCACCAGGCCCAGGTAGCGGCCCACTCCGCCACCCCCCGTGGCCAGCGCGAACTCGGTGAACTGACGAGCGTCCCGGGCGTGTGCCACCGGCGCGCTGGTCATCAGCAGGTCGTGCTGCTCGTCGCCGGACACGTGCACCCGCAGGCCGGCCCCGCGCAGGTCGGGCTCGTGATCGGAGAGGATCCGCCCCTCGGCGTTGCTGAACCGCACCGACGTGCGGTAGACCGCGCCGGGCTGGGCGAACCCCACCCGCAGTTCGGCCGGAAGATCGAGAAAGCGCAGCTCGGCGTCGTCGACCGCGAAGGTGACCTTGGCCTGGAACCCGGCCACGACCGCCCCACCGGCCGCCTTCCGGTTCTTGACCTGCGTCTGCATGATCTTCACCGCCATGCGCGCGAACGCAAGCCGCTCGGCGTCGGGCGACCCGCCCAGATAGGTCTCCTGCCACGCCGCCCTGATCCCCGTGGTCATTCGTCCACCCCCGACACTCAACCTGGCGTCGTCCATCGAAGCGCATCCGCGCCACCGTGGGTGCTTCGTGTCGGTTTGCCGTCAGCCCAGCCAGTCGAGAATCGGGGCGGTGCCGTCCTCGGTGCGGATGCGGGCGCCGAGGGCCTGTGCCCGGGCTGCGTAGTGCGGGTTGGTGGTTACCTCGCGCAGGGCGGCGGTCAGGGCTTCCGCCTTCAGCGGGATCGGGGGTGGGGCCGCGCCCAGGCGGTGCAGGCGCCGGGCCCAGAACGGCTGGTCGGCCAGCCGGGGGACCGCTATCGCCGGGATTCCGGCACGCAGGCCGGCTGCCGTCGTGCCGGCGCCGCAGTGGTGGACGACCGCCGCTACCCGCGGGAACAGCCGCTCGTGCGGGACCTCGCCGATGCTCAGCAGGTCGTCGCTGTCGGCAGCGGCCAGGCCGGACCAGCCCGCCTGCAGCACGGCCCGGACACCCGCTCGCCGGACCGCGGTCACCACGATCTCGGCGAGTTCGGCTCCCCGCCCGGGCGCCATGCTGCCGAAACCGATGAAGACGGGTTTCCCGCCGGCCAGGAACGCCTCGAGCCGGGCGTCGGCCCCGGGTGGGGTGGGAGCCGGCCACCAGTAACCGGTCATCTGCAGGGATGGGTGCCAGTCGGCGGGGTGGGGGACCACGGCTGGGCTTATGCCGTGGAAGGTGGGCTCCTGGAACTCCTGGTGGTGGCGTAGCGCCTGCAGGCTCTGGGCCGGGAGGGACAGCTGGCGGCGCAGGTTGCGGATGGTGGGGGCGTAGAGGGATTCCACCGCTCGGAACGTCAGGGCGCCGGCCGCCAGGTTGCCCAGCGGGCCGAAGGATCGTCCGCCGGTCAGCACCGGGCCGAACTCGCGGGACGGGTGAATCGGCTGCAGGAACACGCTCGCCCGGCGTATGCCGAAGGCCTCGGCCACCTGGTAGCCGAGCGGGGCCACCAGGGTGGAGAGCAACAACGCGTCCGGCCTGTGCTGCTCCACGGCGGCCAGCAGACCGGCGGCCAGTTGGGCGATCAGCGGGCGGGCCAGCGCGTACATCCGGGCCAGGGCTCGTGGGCCGCCGCCGTCGACCGCCTGTTCGAGGGTGGTGCGCAGGTCGCCGGGGATCGGGGTGAAGGCCAGGCCCAGCCGCTCGATCATCGGGCGGAACGGCTCGTGGGTGGCGAGGGTGACGGAGTGGCCGGCCTCGCGTATGCGGACCGCCAGGCCCGTGTATGGAGCTACGTCACCCATCGAACCGGACGTGACGATCAGGACCCGCATGACCTCAATTGTTCAGCAGGCCGTTGGCCGGCAGACCGCAGGCTCGCTGGGCCTGGCGGGCGTGGCCGTTCACCGACGCGGCGACCATCAGGAGTTCGGCGAAGCCGCTGCCCAGCGCGGCGTTCTCGGCGGAGCCGGTCGAGCCGAGCAGGTTCGCGATGTTGTCCACGTCGTCGGCCAGGCCGTTCACGGCGGAGCGCAGGTCGCGGTCGAACAGCAGCATGCGCGCGCGGCCGCGCAGGTCGTCGGCCTCGCCGTGCATGTCGTCCAGCTCCGCCTGGGTGTACTGACCGCTGGAGGTCCGGGCCGAGGTTCCGCCCAGGCTGGCGTCGTCCTCCATCGCCGTGCAGATCGAATGCCGGGCGTACGCGTTGACTGCTGCCGCACCGACGACGATCGCCGCCACCACCGCCACGACCAGGCCGACCAGCAGGAGCGGGTTGGGGCCACGGTGGGTCGGCGGCCCGTAGACCGGCGGCCCGTAGACCGGCGGATACCCCACCGACGTCGGCCACGCAGCCGGACCGGGCTGGCCGGGCGGGTCGGGTGGGGGCGGCAGGTGCTGGGGGTGGCCCGGCGGCGCCCACGGCGACGGCGGCTGCTCCGGTTGCATCCGGTGGCACCTCCCTGCGAGCTGTCGATCATGTGTCGCTTCGGCAGGTGCCGCGCAAAGCTGAGCCGCCCAGACGCTTTCCTCAGGTCGGTGGGTGGGTTGCCGACCGGGACTTCATGGTGCCGCTGCTCGTCTCCGCGATCGCGGTCCTGCTCAGTGGCGTCTGGCTGGCGGCGGGGCTGTTCCATGAGTGGGGGCACCCGGTGCTCGGGTGGTTGCCGCTGCCGGTCGTCTCGGTGCTCGCCGGGTATGCCTGCTGGGTGGCGAGCCGGGCCGGCCTCGATGCGAGCACCCGTCGGTTCTGGCGGCATCTGACCATCGCCTGCGGGCTGTTCACCGCGGGCATCATCGCCAACGCCGCCGACGCCGTGGCCGGGCCGGAACCATCCCAGCGGGTCGGTCCGGTCACCCTGGTCTTCTACCTCGGCGTACTCGTGCTGGTGATGTTTGCCCTGCTGCGGCTGCCGTCCTGGCAGCGCAGCCGAAGCGACTGGCTCCGGTTCGGCATCGACGCCTGCGTCGTGCTGATCACCGTGGCGGCGTTCGTCTGGCGGTTCTCGCTGCGCGACCACCGGACCTGGGTCGAGCAGACCGGGTCGGCCGGCGCGATGCTGGCCATCGCGTTGCTGACCGGGCTGTCGATGGTCACGTTCATGAAGGTCGCGTTCGCGGGGGCGGGACGGCTGGACCGGCGGGCCACCTACATCCTCGCGGTCGGGGCGGCCGTCGCCGCGTCGTTCGGTGGGATGTCGCCGTTCCTGATCGACAAGCCGTACCTGTCCACCAGCCTCATCTCGGTCCCGGTGGCCGGTTTCGCCATCCAGCTCGCGGCGGTCAGCCAGGCCCGGGCCGGCGGCCGGGCGCACCGCGACCGGGGCGTCCACCGGCGGATCAGTGCCGTCCCCTATCTCGCGGTCGCGATCACCGACGGTCTCCTGCTGACCACCAGCGCCCGGTCCCCGGGGGAGACCCGGGCCATGCAGGCCGTCGTGGTCGCGCTGACCGTGCTGGTGATGAGCCGGCAGATCATCGCGCTGCGCGACAACAACCGGCTGATGGCGACGGTCGAGACGCACCAGGAGGAACTGACCCGCCAGGCCACCCACGACAGCCTGACCGGGGTGGCCAATCGGGCTCTCCTCGAACAGCGCACCCGGGAGATGCTCGATGCGGGTGGCCCGGTGCACGTCGTCCTGCTCGACCTGGACGACTTCAAGACCGTCAACGACCGGCTCGGGCACCAGGTCGGCGACCGGCTGATCGTCGAGACCAGCCGGCGGCTGACCGCGCTGGTCGGCGGGCGGGGCACGGTGGGCCGGCTGGGCGGGGACGAGTTCGCCGTGCTGCTGCCGACCGCGGACGACGTCGAGGAACTGCTGGATTCACTTGTCGCCGCGGTGGGTGAGCCGGTGGAACTGGCCGGGAACCGCATCGCCACCGCGGTGAGCGTGGGCATCACCCGCAGCCGCGACGGCGACGACCCGGCCGAACTGCTGCGCCGGGCCGACGTGGCGATGTACGCGGCCAAGGCGGTCGGCGGCAACCAGTGGCACTGGTTCGACCCGGGCATGGACCGGGCCGCCGACGAGGCCGCCCGGATGGCCGCCGACCTGCGCCTGGCCCTCGCCCGCGACGAGATCTTCGCGCTGTACCAGCCGATCGTCGACCTGAACACCGGCACCGCGGTCGGGGCCGAGGTGCTGATGCGCTGGCGGCACCCCGAGCACGGGCTGATCCCGCCGGACATCTTCATCCCGGTCGCCGAGCGCACCGGCACCATCATCGAGCTGGGCCGGTGGGTGTTCGAGCAGGCCTGCCGGCAGTCCGCCGACTGGGCCCGCCGCTCCGGCGCCGCCCCGGAGAAGATCAGCGTGAACGTGTCGGCCCGGCAACTGGCCGACCCGGCCTTCGTCGGCACGGTCCGGGACATCCTGGACCGGACCGGCGCCGACCCGGCCCACCTGATGATCGAGGTCACCGAGACCGCGGTGCTCAACACCGGCGACGCGGTCACCCAGCTGGAACATCTCCGCGCCCTGGGCCTGCGGGTAGCGCTGGACGACTTCGGCACCGGCCACTCGTCGCTGAGCCTGCTGCTTGACCTGCCGGTGGACGTCCTGAAGGTCGACAAGTCCTTCGTGAGCGGCGAATACGCCGACCACGCGGGCGCGATCGTGGTGCGCAACCTGATCGGTTTCACCGACGACTTCGGCATCGACGCGGTGGCCGAGGGCGTGGAGACCGTCGAACAGGCGGCCCGGCTGCGCGCGGCCGGCTACCGCCTGGCCCAGGGCTACCTGTTCGGCCGGCCGATGCCGGCGGCCGATTTCGAGGACACCTTCAGCTCGATGGAATCGCTACTCTCGGGCCGTGGATGACGAGGACGCGGTAGCGGCACCCGGGCCATCACCGATCGCCGATGTCAACTACCCGGTGGAGGCCCGCTATCTGTGGCGCTGGATCGAGCAGCCGCAGGACGCCGTGGTGTCCGCGTTCGTCCAGCGCTACGTGCGGGCCGGCGAACCGGAGCTGGCCACGCTGCGGGCCGGCCTGGCGTGGGATGACCAGGACACGATGTGGCTGTTCGCCCGGCGCCGTGCCCTCGCGGCGATCCGCACGTCGGATCCGGGTGCGGTGACCGAGGCCTTCGACGCGCTGTCGGCCATCGAATACCACCGGGTGGACTGGCGGGACGTCCTCGGCGCCGCGACCTTCGCCGCCTACGCGGCACCCCGGGCCGGTGTCTCCGCGACCGTGGCGGCGGCCGCGGCCGTCGAGCGGGCCGATCCGTCGATCGCCGGGATCATCGCCGGGTCGGCCGGCCTGGAGGAGCTCGACCTGCCCAGCCTCATCGGCTACCGGCTGGTGGCGCGACCCGACGGGCCGGTCCTGCTCTCGGACGGCCTCAAACCGTACGATCCGGATGTTGATCTGGTGCCGATGATCCTGGAGATCGCCGCCGCGATCGAAGCCGACGAGACTTACCGGGTCAGCAGCGTGGGCATCTCCTCGCCTGGGTCGCCGAGGCCGCGACCAAGGCCGACGCCACGGCCGTTGCCGAGGGCGCCGAGCTGGCCGCCGGCCCGCGCGGGCCGGCCCTCGGCATCGCGTCCGGGCGCCTCGTCGTGGTGGTCGTCGCGGGCAGTTCGCAGCACGGCGAAGCCTCGGTCGAGACCGCGGCCCGCCTGGCTCGGTTCCGGCCGGTGCTGGCGCCGCTGATCGACGGTCGCTCGCGCGGGGGCGGATTGGTCAGGCGTATCCGGCGATGGTTGCGGTGAGCCGTTTCGGGAGGGTGTCCGGCGGATAGGTTGAGGGCATGACGGACGTCGTGATCGGGATCGACACCGGGACCACCGCCACCAAAGGGATCGCCGCCGGGCTTGACGGCAAGTTGCGCGCGCACGTCTCCGTGCACTACCCACTGTCGGTGCCGGCCGCCGGGCGGGCCGAGCTCGATCCGGCCCACCTGCGCGACGCCGCCGTCAAGGCGCTCACCGACGTGGCCGCGGCCTGCCGGGAGAACGGGGACCGGGTGGTTGCGGTCAGCCTCAGCGCGTTCCTGCACGGGCTGGTGCCGATGGACGCGGCCGGCAACCCGCTCGGGCCCCTTGTCACCTGGGCCGACGCCCGGTCGGGGGAGCAGTGCGACCGCATTCTGGAAGCCGGGCAGGCAAAATCTTTGCAGGCCCGCACGGGTACGCCGGTGCACCCGATGTCTCCCCTCACCAAGCTGGCCTGGTGGCGGGACAACGACCCCGACCGGCTGCGCGACACCCCGCGGTGGGGTGGGGTCAAGGAACTGATCCTGTCCGCGCTGACCGACGAGCCGTTCCTTCTCGACCTGTCGGTGGCGTCCGGCACCGGGCTCTACGACATCCATGCCCGCCGCTGGGACCCGGAAGCGCTGGAGATCGCCGGGGTGCGGGCCGATCAGCTGGCCGAGGTGGTGCCGACCACCACCGTGCTGCGGCTCAAGCCGGGGCTGGCCGGACTGCCGGCCGGGCTTCCGCTGATCATCGGGGCGGCCGACGGGCCGCTGGCCAACCTCGGGGTCGGGGCCACCCCGGCCGGAGTGGCGGCGGTCTCGCTCGGCACCAGCGGAGCTTTGCGCACGGTCGTCGACCGGCCCACCGCCGACGCCGACGGGCGGCTGTTCTGTTACGCGCTCACCGAGGACCGGTGGGTGATCGGCGGAGCCGTCAACAACGCCGGGTCGGTGGTGCGCTGGGCCGGGCAGAGCTTCGCGGCCGGGTTCGAGCGGCCCGGCGCCGAGGGTGAGGACGCCGACGAACGGGACGCAGCCCTGCTGATGGAGGCGCAGAGCGTGCCGCCCGGCAGCGACGGGCTGCTGTGCCTGCCCTACCTGCTCGGCGAGCGGGCCCCCTGGTGGCGGTCGGGGCTGCGCGGCGCCTACCTCGGGCTTCGTCGGGAACACGGGCGTGCTCACCTCGTACGCTCCGCGGTTGAAGGGGTTTGTCAGCAGTTGGCCCTCGTCCGGGACTCGTTCGCGGGGGAGGGGTTCGCGGTCACCGAGGTGCGGGCCACCGGCGGTGCGGTCGCCTCCGAACTGTGGGTGGGCGTGCTCGCGGCCACCCTGGACCTGCCGGTCGCGGTGGCCGACACCCCGGAGGGAACCGCGCTCGGCGCGTGCCTGCTCGGCTGGCACGCGATCGGCGAACTGCCCGACCTCGACCACGCCGCCTCGCTCATCGCGATCGGCGAGCCGACCGTGCCCGACCCGAAGAACGCCGAGCTCTACCGGCGGCTGCGGCCACTCATCGAACAGTCGGCGCTCGCCATGATTGACACCGTCAAGGAACTCGACCGGCTCGCCCCGCCGCCGACGCCTGCGATTCCCGTCACCGACGGCCGCGTTGACGCCACGCACGGCGGTGAGAAAGAGTGACAACCGAGCGGTAGCGGAGGAACCCGGTGGAAAACCGGGACGGTCCCGCCACTGTGACCGGGTAGCGACTCGCGGTGTTTTGCCACGGCCGGCGACGGCCGGAAGGCGCGCGGGCTCGTGGTGATCCGGGAGTCAGGAGACTCCGGCCGCTCGTGACACCGGTCGCGTGGGCGTGGACACCCGCGCAGGAGGGACTTTCGTGACGCCGTACCCGTTCTCGGCCGTGGTCGGGCTTACCGACCTGAGGCTCGCACTGCTCCTCACCGCCGTCTCGCCGCACGTCGGCGGGGTGCTGGTGCGAGGCGAGAAGGGCACCGCGAAGAGCACCGTCGTCCGGGCCCTGGCGGCGCTGCTGCCGTCGGTCTCGGTGGTGCGCGGTTGCCGCTTTGCCTGCGACCCGGCCGCGCCCGACCCGCAGTGCCCGGACGGGCCGCATTCGTCCGACTCGCCGGCGCTTTCGCGCCCGTCGGCCCTCGTCGAGCTCCCGGTGGGAGCCACCGAAGACCGCGTGGTGGGCACTCTGGACATTCAGCGTGCGCTCGCCGACGGCGTCAAGGCGTACGAGCCGGGGCTGCTCGCCGCGGCCCACCGCGGAGTGCTGTACGTCGATGAGGTCAACCTTCTTCCCGACCACCTCGTCGACCTGCTGCTGGACGCGGCCGCGATGGGCCGGGCGCACGTCGAACGGGACGGCGTGTCGGTCAAGCACGCGGCCCGGTTCCTGCTGGTCGGGACGATGAACCCGGAAGAAGGTGAGCCCCGGCCGCAGCTGGTCGACCGGTTCGGGCTGGTGGTCACCGTGGGTGCGCCGCGCGAGGCCAAAGAAAGGGCCGAGGTGGTACGGCGGCGGCTCGCCTATGAAGCCGACCCGGACGGATTCGCGGCGCGGTTCGCGGGTGACGAGGTCGAGGTCGCCGGGCAGATCGTCGCGGCTCGGGCTCGGCTGCCCCGGGTCGTTCTGCCGGACGCGGAGCTCGATCGGATCGCCCGGGTGTGCCTCGCCTACGGGGTGGACGGGATGCGGGCCGACATCGTGGTGGCGCGGTGTGCGGTCGCGCTCGCGGCCTGGAACGGGCGGGACGTGGTGACCGCCGAGGACGTCGCGGACGCGGCTCGGCTCGCTCTTCCGCACCGGCGCCGGAAGGACCCGCTCGACCCGCCCGGTACCGACGAGGAGCGGCTCGACGACGCGCTGTCGCAGGCCGAGCAGCAGGCCGAGGACGACGACGATCCGGATCCCGACGGTGGGCCGGGGGACGGGCCGCCACCGCCGCCACCACCGTCGTCCGGTCCCGACAACGGTGGTGCGCCCAACCAGCCGCCGGCCGGCGACTCCGCTCCGCGGGACTCTGCGCCGGAGCAGGACGACACGGCGCCGGGTGACTCCAGGCAGGCGGAGGGATCGGCCGGGGGTACGGCGGCAGCCGTCGCGGCAGGTCACGCCTACCGTCCTCGTACGATTAAAATCGCCGCACGCGGAACCGGCGGTCATGCCGGACGCCGCTCTCCGTCGATCGCCCGCCGGGGGCGGGTGATCGGGTCCCGGGTCCCGATCGGCAAGCTCGCCGGAGCGCCGCATCTGCCCGCCACCCTGCGGGCCGCGCTGCACCGCGGTGACCGGGTCGTCCGGCCGCGTGATCTGCGCGAGGCCGTGCACGTCGGCCGGGAGTCCAACCTGGTGTTGTTCGTGGTGGACGCGTCCGGGTCGATGGCGGCCCGCCGCCGGATGACCGTGGTCAAGACCGCCGTGCTGTCCCTGCTGCGCGACGCCTACCAGCGGCGCGACCGGATCGGGATGATCACCTTCCGGGGGCACGAGGCCGAGCTGGTACTGCCGCCTACCTCCAGCCATGAGGTGGGGGTGATGCGGCTCGCGGCGCTGCGCACCGGCGGGCGGACGCCGCTCGCGGCCGGCCTGCGCGCCGCGGCCGCGACGATCGCCACCGAGCGGCGCCGCGATCCGCGCCGCCGTCCCCTGCTGATCGTCGTCACCGACGGCCGTGCCACCAGCGGCCCGGATCCGGTGACCGTCGTCCCGGCCCTGGCTGGAGTGGCCGCCGTGGTCGTCGACTGTGAGTCCGGGCCGGTCCGGCTCGGGCTGGCACGCCGGCTGGCTCTTGCGTTGGACGCCGACCTGATGCCGCTGGACCAGCTCGAAGCCGGCGCCAGTTCCGGCGCCGCCGGCTCGGGTTCCGCCGGCTCGGGTTCCGCCGGCTCGGGTTCCGCCGGCTCGGGTTCCGCCGGCTCGGGTTCCGCTGGTTCGGGGTCCGCGCCGAGGAGGGTTGCCTGATGCCGCAGGGCAAAGTCAGTGTGGTTCCGGACGACGGCCTCACCACCCGGCAGCGCCGGCGGCAGGCCGTGCTGGCCGTGCACACCGGGCACGGCAAGGGGAAGTCGACGGCCGCGTTCGGGATGGCGCTGCGGGCGTGGAGCGCCGGGTGGCCGATCGGCGTGTTCCAGTTCGTGAAGTCGGAGAAGTGGAAGGTCGGCGAGGAGCAGGCGCTCAAGTCGCTCGGCAACGTCACCTGGCACAAGATGGGCGAGGGCTGGTCCTGGATCCAGCGGGCCGGCACCGAACGCGACCACGCCGCCGAAGCCGCCGAGGGCTGGGCCCAGATCAAGCGGGACCTGGCCGCCGAGACCTACAAGTTCCTGGTGCTGGACGAGTTCACCTACCCCATGAAGTGGGGCTGGGTCGACGTCGACGAGGTGGTCGCCACCCTGGCCGACCGCCCCGGCACCCAGCACGTGGTGATCACCGGCCGGGACGCCGCGCCCGCGCTGCTGGAGGCGGCCGACCTGGTCACCGAGATGACGAAGGTCAAGCATCCGATGGACGCCGGCCGCAAGGGACAGCAGGGCATCGAGTGGTAAGAATCCCCCGGGTCGTGATCGGCGCCCCCGCCTCCGGCCACGGCAAGACCACAGTCGCCACCGGCCTGCTGGCGGCGTTCGCCCGCCGCGGCGTGCCGGTCGCCCCGTTCAAGGTCGGCCCCGACTACATCGACCCCGGTTACCACGCCCTGGCCGCCGGCCGCCCCGGCCGCAACCTGGACCCGGTGCTGGTCGGCGAGAACCAGATCGGCCCGCTCTTCGCGCACGGCGCGGCCGGCGCGAAGCTGGCCATCATCGAGGGCGTGATGGGCCTCTACGACGGCCGCACCGGCGCCGGCGACACCGGCTCGACCGCCCAGGTCGCCGAACTGCTGGATGCGCCGGTGATCCTGGTGGTGGACGCGGCCGCGCAGGGCCGCTCGATCGCCGCGCTGGTGCACGGTTTCCGCAGCTTCGGCAGCGTCCGGCTGGCCGGCGTGATCCTCAACCGGGTCGGTTCCGACCGGCACGAGTCCATCCTGCGCGAGGCCTGCGAGGAAGTCGGCACCCCGGTGCTGGGCGCCCTGCGCCGGGCCGACGCGGTGGCCGCACCCTCCCGCCACCTGGGCCTGGTCCCCGCAGCCGAACGCCGAGCCGAGGCCCGCGAGTCGGTGGCCGCCCTGTCCGCCCTGATAGCGGCCTCGGTAGACCTCGAGGAGGTAGAGGCGATCGCGTATTCCGCGCCGCCACTGCAGGTCGAGCCCTGGAGCCCGGCATCCGCGTTGGGTCTCTCGCCCGGCTTGGGCCTCTCGTCCGGCTTGGGTGGCTCGTCCGGCTTGGGGCTCTCGTCCGGCTTGGGTGGCTCGTCCGGCTTGGGTGGCTCGTCCGGCTTGGGTGGCTCGTCCGGCTTGGGTGGCTCATCCGGCTTGGCCGGCTCGGGCGAGCGGCCGGTCATCGCGATTGCCGGCGGGCCGGCGTTCTCCTTCTCCTATGCGGAGACTCCCGAGCTGCTGACGGCGGCGGGTGCCGACGTCGTGACGGTCGACCCGCTGCGCGACGAAAAACTCCCGGTGGGAACTCGCGGTCTGGTGGTCGGCGGCGGCTTCCCCGAGGTGTACGCGTCGGAGCTGTCCGCCAACGAACCCCTGCGCCGGGCCGTGGCCACCCTGGCCGCCGGCGGCGGCCCGATCGTGGCCGAGTGCGCCGGCCTGCTCTGGCTGTGCAAGACCCTCGACGACGCCCCGATGTGTGGGGTCCTCGACGCCGACGCCGCGATGACCCCCACCCTGACCCTCGGCTACCGCGACGCGGTAGCGCTGGCCGACAGCCCGCTCGCCCCGGCGGGCACCCGGGTGACCGGCCACGAGTTCCACCGCACCACCGTCCACCCGCGCTCCGGCCTGCTGCTGTCCCCGGCCGCCGGCGCGGCGTGGCAGTGGCGCGGCGGCGACCCGGAGGGCTTCGCGACCCCGGCCGTGCACGCGTCCTATTTGCACCTGCATTGGGCGGGCACTCCGTCGCTGGCCCGGAATGTGGTCGCGGCGGCGTCCGCACTTTGACCGCGGTCGAAGGCGAGGCCGCACGCCGCGGCCACGCCCGCTCCCGCCGGTATGGGAACGGCAACGGGAGGTGGCGAATCCTCCGCTACCCGACAAACCGCCGCGCTCCGGGGCTCCTGGGCCGCGATCTTGGCGAGTTTCTGTTAGCTCCTGACAGTAACTCCGCAAGATCTGCGCGCCGCGCCGCTTTGCACCTGCATTGGGCGGGCACCCCGTCGCTGGGCCCGAAATGTGGTCGCGGCGGCGTTCGCGCTTTGAGCGCGGTCGAAGGCGAGGCCGCACGCCGCGGCCACGCCCGCTCCCGCCGGAACGGGAACGGGAATGTGAAGTGGCGAATCCTCCGCTACCCGACAAACCGCCGCGCTCCGACGTCCCTGGTCCGCGATCTTGGCGAGTTTCGGTTAGCTCCTAACGGCAACTCCGCAAGATCTGCGCGCCGCGCCGCGCCGCGCTGGCGTTGGCGCCAGCGCGGCGCGGCGGCGGCGGCGGCGCGTCGCTCGTGATTGGGTGGCGGGCTTGAGTGAGGACGGGCAGGGGAGCGGGAGAATCTGCCGAAACCCGGCAAACCGCCGTGCTTCTGGGTCCCTGGGCTGCGATCTTGGCGAGTTTCGGTTAGCTCCTGACAGTAACTCCGCAAGATCTGCGCGCCGGGCCGCGCCGGGCCGCGCCGGGCCGCGCCGGGCCGCGCCGGGCCGCGCCGGGCCGCGCCGGGCCGCGCCGCGCCGGGCCGCGCCGCGCCGGGCCGG
>NZ_BOMY01000066.1 GCF_016862435.1 Paractinoplanes tereljensis | reverse complement strand
CCGCGCCGGGCCGCGCCGGGCCGCGCCGGGCCGCGCCGGGCCGCGCCGGGCCGCGCCGGGCCGCGCCGCGCCGGGCCGCGCCGCGCCGGGCCGGGCCGCGCCGGGCCGCGCCGCGCCGGGGTTGGCGTTGGCGGCGGCGGTGCGTCGCTCGTGATTAGGTGGCGGGATTGAGTGAGGACGGGCAAGGGAGCGGGAGCAGGAGAATTCGCCGAAACTCGGCAAACCGCCGTGCTCCGGGGCTCCTGGGCCGCGATCTTGGCGAGTTTCTGTTAGCTCCTGAAAGTAACTCCGCAAGATCTGCGCGCCGCCGCGCCGGGACACGCCGCGCCGCGCCGCGCTGGCGCTGGCGTTGGCGGCGGTGCGTCGCTCGTGATTAGGTGGCGCGCTTGAGCGAGGGTGGGCAAGGGGACGGGATCGGGCGAATTCGCCGAAACCCGGCAAACCGCCGTGCTCCGGGGCTCCTGGGCCGCGATCTTGGCGAGTTTCTGTTAGCTCCTAACAGAAACTCCGCAAGATCTGCGCGCCGGGCTGTGCCGCTCGCGCCGGGCTGCGGCGCCGGCGGGGGTGTGGGTGCGTGCGGGGTGTGGGTGCGTGCGGGGTGTGGGTGTGTGCGGGGTGTGGGTGTGTGCGGGGGTGTGGGTGTGTGCGGGGGTGTGGGTGTGTGCGGGGG
>NZ_BOMY01000065.1 GCF_016862435.1 Paractinoplanes tereljensis | reverse complement strand
GTGTGCGGGGGTGTGGGTGTGTGCGGGGGTGTGGGTGTGTGCGGGGGTGTGGGTGTGTGCGGGGGTGTGGGTGTGTGCGGGGGTGACGGGGTTGAGGGGGAGTGGAGTGGTGGGCGCTCGGGTTCTGGTTGTGGGGGTTGGGGCTCGGGCGGGTGTGGCGGTGGACAGCGTTGCCGGTGCGGTGCGGCAGGCTCTTGCTGAGATCGGTGCGGATGCGGGGGCCGTTCGGGTGCTGGCCACGATCGATCGGCGGGCCGCCGAGGACGGGGTGCGGGCGGTCGCCGCCGCGTACGGCTGGGAACTTGTGTCGTTCGCGGCGGCGGAACTAGCGGCTCAGGACGTACCCCATGGGAGCGAAAGGGTCGCCGCGGCCCTGGGCACCCCCAGCGTCGCGGAGGCGGCGGCGCTCGCCGCCGCCGGAGCAGGCGGCGAGCTCCTCCTGTCGAAGCGGGTGTTCCGCGGGGTCGTCGTGGCGGTGGCGTCAGTGATCGACGGGTAGGCCGGTCACCGCCCAGCTCTGGTTGGCGGTGGTGCCGAGGGTGAACGACACGGTTCCGCCGCGCTGGACGAACGACTCCGGTAGCCACGACTTACCGAGCGTCGACCCGTTGAGCGTCACCCTCTGCACATAGGTGTCGGTGGACGAGGCGTTCACCGTCAACCGGACGCCGTTGCTGCGGGTGAGCACCACCCGGGTGAAGACCGGCGACCCGAGCAGCATCTCGGCCCGGCCGGGCACCTGCGGGAAGAAGCCCATCGCGGCGAAGACGTACCACGCGCTCATCGTGCCCAGGTCGTCGTTGCCGGGCAGGCCGGACGGTCCGACCCCGTACGCGGTGTCGACGATCTGCCGTACCGTCTCCTGGGTTTTCCAGGGCTGGCCGAGTCCGTTGTAGAGCCACGGCGCGTGAATGCCGGGTTCGTTCGTCGGGTCGTAGCGCAGGGCGTTCCCGCCGAGCACCGCCCAGTTCCCGTTCTCGTCGTGGAAGAAGCCGTCCAGCCGGGTGGCGGCGGCCGGCCGGCCACCCATCAGCGTCGCCAGCCCGGACACGTCCTGCGGCACCATCCAGGTGTAGGTGGCGCTCGACCCCTGGGCGAAGCCGGCGTCGGTGCTGGGGGTGAATCCGGTCTGCCAGCTACCGTCCGCTTTCCGGGCCGCCTGATAGCCGACCGCGGTGTTGAAGGTGTTCTTCCAGTAGTCGCCACGCGGCAGCAGCGAGCGGTACAGATCGTTACGGCCGGCCCGCTGCGCCCACATCGCCAGGGAGAAGTCGGCGAGCGAGTTCTCCAGGGTCTCGGCCGCGCCACCCCAGCAGTGGCAGATGTCGTTGGCCGCGTAGTGCAGGGCCAGGTAGGTGTTCAACGTGGGCCGCTGGCCGGTGCACTGCCCGGGGCAGCCGGCGTCGGAGAGCGCGTCCGGGTTCTGCACGGTCGCCTGCCGCACCAGCGAGTCGAGCGCCTCGCCGATGGGGAAATTGCGAACCCCCATCGCGTACCAGGTGGCCAACGTCGGTGCGGCCGGGTCGCCGGTCATCACGTGGGTCGGCGCGCCGAGATGCAGCCACCGGTCCCAGATGCCCTTGTTCTGCGCGGCGAAGTCCACCATGGACGTCGCCATGTCACCGGCCACGTCCGGCCGCAGCAACCCCAGCAACTGGATCTGTGCCCGATACTGATCCCAGCCGGAGAATGTCCCGTACGCCGCCTTCTGCCCGGCCCGGATCGTGTGCACCTGCAGATCCGCCCCCAGGTAACGACCGTCGAGGTCACTGAGCGTCTGTGGCTGCATCAGGCTGTGGTAGACGGAGGTGTAGAACGCGGTCGTCCGGGCGGGAGTTCCGCCACCGACTCCGATCCGCGAAAGCTCGGTGTTCCAAGCCTCTCGCGCCTGCGCCGCGATCAGATCCGGCGTCGCTTGCGCCGGGATCTCTCCGTCGCGGTTGGCGGCGGCTGCGCCGAGGCTTGTGTACGAGATTCCGACGCGCATTCCTACCCGGGTATCCGAGGCGGTGCCGAACCCGACCCAGCCACCGGATCCACGCCCGGCCCGATCGGCCCCGGTCAGGTAACCCTCCCCGCCGGTGGCCGTGGTCCCGCCCGGGGTGAGGGTGCTGTTCTGCCAGGTCCCGGTCGAAGCGAAGTCCCGGTCGAAGACCGCACTGAAGTACAGCCGGTAGTAGGAGCGCCGGTTCGGGTTGGTCGCCCCGCCACCGTTGCCCCGCCGGCCGCAGAACCCGCCGGTCAGCACCGAGCCGTTGACGGTCCGGGTCGCCGGGTCGATGGTGATCTCCGCGTCCTCGCTGCCGTTGAGCGAGTTGGACGTGCGGAACAGCAGGTTGGCGGCCGCCCCGGCCGGGAAGGTGAAGTCGGCGACGCCGGCCCGGGTGGTGACGGCGAGGTCGCTGCGCACCCCCGAGTCGAGGGTGACGGTGTATCGCCCCGGGGTCGCGGTTTCGTTGGCGTGACTGTAGGTGCCAACAAAATGAGTGTCCTTGGTGTCCGCCGTGGGCGATGAGTCGACTGCACCGGCGTACGGAAGGATCGGCACATCCCCGGCGGCGCCGGGTGCGCAACCGGCCCCGTTGACATGGGTGAGGCTGAAGCCACGCAGTTTGGTGGTGTTGTATTCGTAGCCGTTCGCGGCGGGTGCGTTCGTCTGATCGCCGCTGGTGCCGGTGGGGCTCCAGGCGATCATCCCGAACGGCCGGGTGGCGCCCGGCCAGGTGTTGCCACCGCGAGTGGTCCCGATGAACGGGTCCACATAGCTCGCCGGGTCGTCGACCAGCGGCACGGCGGGCGCGGGCGTGGCGGCTCCGGCGGTGAGCGCGAGCGCGATGGCCAGCACGGCACGTATCGACATGCGTCTCCCTTTCGTAGGCTCGCGGCCGAACCTACGCGGGCGACGATGATCTTCAATCTCCTTTTAAATGAACACTTTCTTCACCATCGGGATCTCCCGTCACACTGGAATTAGGGAAATGTCGGGACATCGGCCAAAGGGCAGTCTTCGCTAGAAAATGTGAACTTGAATACGGCTTGTGCGTAACCATCGGCCCGCCCGCGGGCGCAGGCTGGCTGTGCTGGCTGTGGCAGCCGTTCTGCTCGCTCTCGTCCTGCAGCCGCTGCCCGCCGCGGCCGCCTCGGTCAGTTCGTCGGCCGTAGGTCTGCGACTGGCGCTCAACCTGCTGGGCGGTGCGTTGCTCAACAGCACCGTTCCCGGCACGCCTACGACGTGGAGCAGCGGGCCGACCAACGCGCCGACCCCGCCGGTATTCGTCAACGCACCGGGCATCGTCTCGGTCGGCACCATCAACACGCTGGCCGGCCCGGTCACCGACGGCGGCCGGGCCACGGCCGACGTCGCGAACCTGAACCTGCTCGGCAGCGGCGGCATCGACACCGGCGCGATCCACACCGAGTGCCAGATGACCAAAGCCGACGTCACCGGCAAAACCACGATCGCGGGTCTGAAGCTCCTGAACGTGGTGCAGCCGACAAACGTGACGGCCCAGACCGGCGTGGCCGTCGGCAACCTGGCCTCGGTCGACATCGACAAGCGGACCGCGACCTACGTCAGTGGCACCAAGAAACTGACCTACACCGTCTCCGCCCTCGACGTGACCCTGCTCAACGGGTTCACCCTGGCCAACGGCAAGGTCACGGTCGCCGAGTCGAGCTGCACCGGCAACGTCGAGCTGGGCGCGATCACGGTGGCCGGCGCGAACCTGGCCCCCGGCGAGTCCGGCACCCCCACCGTCACCGTCCCCAACCTCGGCGACGTCGCCGCGATCAACACCACCATCACCGTCCCGCTGCCGGCCGCCGCGGCGCTCTACAACCTCGGCACCCCGACCGTCACCGGCGGCGGCACCTGCACCACCAACGCCTCGGCCGTGGTCTGCACCGGGGTGACCGTGCCCGGCGGCGGCAGCGCCCAGGTCTCGCTGCCGGTCACCCTCGTCGCGTCGGCCGGCGCCAACGCGGCGACCTGGGCGCCGACCGGCATCAAGGCCGAGAGTGTCCCGGCCCCCACCTCCTCGCCGACCGTCAAGATCTCCGCGCCCACCGGGTCCGGCACCCTGGTCACCACGAAGGCGCCGATCACCACCGGCGGCACGATCACGGTCGGCGCGAACCCCCTCGCGGCCGGCAAGTCGTCCACCGGTTACGTCACCGTCGCGAACCAGGGACCGTCCGACGCGAGCGCGACCATCACCATCCCGATCCCCAGCCCGCCGGCCGGCGTCTCGGTCACCTCGGCCCAGGTCGGCAGTACCCCCTGCGTGATCCGGACCAACATCGACATCGTCTGCTCCGGCGTGCCGATCCCGGCCAAGGGCACGGCCCGGGTAGACGTCGTGACCACCGCCGCCGTCACCAGCACCCCGAACTCCAGCTGGGCTCTCACCGGCATCACCGCCCTGATGAACGGCACCACCGTCACCGGACAGGGCACCCTGCTCACCGTCGGGTCGCCGGACGTCAACCTGATCAACGGCGTCTCGCTGCGGCCGGCCGTGGCCACCCCGGGCGGCCCGCAGGTGACGTCCGAGGTGCGGGTGTCCAACGCGGGCCAGTACAACGCCACCTCGACCACGATCACCGTGCCCCCACCGCCGACGGGCTACACGGTCGGCACGGTCACCACCTCCGGCGGTGGCTCCTGCGTCAGCAACAGCGGCGGCATCACCTGCACCAATGTGGTCATCCCGGGTGGCGGCGTGCCGGTCACCGTCTCGATCCCGGTGACGGTCGGCGCCGCGGTGACCACCGACTGGACCACCCCCGGCAACACCCCGGTCAGCGCCACCTCCGGCGGAACCGTGGGCACCGCCGGCGGCACCATCGTGTCCCTCTCGCCGCACTTCACGCTCAGCGTCAACGCGACCTCGCCGGTCAGCGGCACGGTCAACCCGGGCGGGACCACCAATCTGAAACTCGACGTCTCCAACCAGGGGCCGTCGGACGCCACCAACGCCCAGTTCGTCGTGGTGGCGCCGGCCGGCACCACGCTCGGTTCGCTGACCGGCACCGGATGCACCGCGCTCTCCGGCAGCACCGCACGCTGCACGGTGAACCTGGCCGGCGGCGGCGCGACCAGCACCATCAACCTGCCGCTCACCGTGTCGGTGCTGGCCAACCCGGCGCTGCCGATCACCGGCGGCTGCGTCAGCCTCGACAACGACACCAGCTGTGGCGGGGCGAGCGACTCGGCGTTGCCCTCGTTCACGCTGCGCACGCCGCTCGCGACCCGGCTGGCCGCCGTCCTGGTGCCGGCCGTGATCACGCCCGGCAGCACCGGCACCGGCCAGGTGAAGCTCACCTCGGTCCAGGCCGAGACCGGCCTGGGCGTGACCGTCCCGCTCGCCGGCAAGCCGGCCGACCTGACCATCCAGGCGGTCACCGGCCCGGCCGGCTCCACCTGCTCGTTCGACACCACGGCGATCACCTGCACCGGGGTCGCCCTGACCGCGAACACCGCCGGGACCATCGGGGTGGACATCAAGGCGGCCAACACCGCGGCGGCGCTGCAGGCCTGGTCGCCCACGGTCACCGTCACGTCCGGCACCGACCAGGCCGCCAAGGTGGGTCTGCTGGCCGGCACCGTCACCGCCTCGTACACGCTGTCCGGCTCGGTGCAGACCCCGGCCGACGGCACGGTCCTGCCCGGCGGCACCACAAGCATGCAGGTGAACGTCACCAACGGTGGCCCGTCGGCGGCCAGCCCGGCCACGTTCACCTTCACCGCGCCGACCGGCACCACTCTCGGCGCCCTGCCGGCCAACTGCTCGGCTGTCCTCTCCCTGGTGACCTGCTCGAAGAACCTGCTGCCCAGCGATCCGGCCTGGCAGTCGACCTTCCCGCTGACCATCGACGCCGGCGCCGACCTGGACACGCCGATCGGTGGCGGCTGCGTCAACCTCGACGGGCTGCCCGGCTGCAGTTCGGGCGACGCCACCATCCCCGCGTTCCTGCTCAAGGTGCCGTTCTCGGCCAAGGCCGCGGTCACCGCCGACCAGGCCGCGGTCACCCCGGGCGACCAGGCCAACGCCGTGATCCACATCAAGGCCGCGCACGGTCCGCTGGCCAACATGACGGTCACCGTGCCGACCACCGGCCTGACCGGCGGCCTCACCGTCGACTCGGCCACCGGCCCGGGCGGTTCCTCCTGCACGGTCGGCGTGAACTCGGTCGTCTGCGACCACGTCTCGATCGCCGATGCCGCGACCGGCAACGTCACCCTGGTCGTCAAGGCGCCGGCCAACGCCACCGCCGGGACACAGTGGACGGCGACCGGCGTCACGGTGGCCGCCGGGACCGACAGCGTCAGCAGCAACCTGCTGCTGGCCACGGTCGGTGCGGCGCAGCCCAAGCTGGCCGCCGCGGTGAGCCTGAACCCGACCTCGGTGCTGCCCGGCGGCCAGACCAGCATGGACGTCGCGATCACCAACCAGGGCCCGTCCGACGCGGTCGGCACCACGTTCAGCGTGCTCGCCCCGCTCGGCGCGACCTTCGCCTCGGCGCCCGGTGGCTGTTCGCTCGGCCTGCTGAGCACCAGGCTCAACTGCTCGGTCACGATGGCCAAGGGCGCCGCGGCGACGCACTTCGTCGCCGCGCTCGACGTCGCCGCGATCGCCCTGCCTGGGCAGGCGCTCACCGGTGCCTGCGTCGACCTGGACGGCAACGGCATCTGCACGTCGGCCGACGCGACCGTGCCGCCGCTCAGCGTCGGCATCCCGGCCCAGCAGCGGATCACGGTGGCCGCCGTGCCGGCCTCGGTGACCCCGGGCACCACCGCCAACGCCAGGATCAGCATCTCCTCGACGAAGGCCGAGACCGGCCTGAAGGTCACCATTCCGCTCGGCGGCAAGCCGGCCGGCCTGACCGTCACCACCGGCACCTGGCCGGGCGGCGGCACCTGCTCGGTGAACGGCTCGAACCTGGAGTGCCTGTCGTTCGACCTGCCCACCCCGAACACCCCGGTGGTCATCACGATGCCGGTGCAGGCGGCCGCGTCCGCGACCGCCGGCCTGTGGACCGCGACCGGCATCACGGTCGACGACGGCACCGGCGCCGGCGGGGTCGCCACCGACACCGCCGTCCTGGCCCTGGTCACCCCGGCCCAGTTCGCGCTCACCGCCAACGTGTCCGTACCGGCCGACTTCACCACCACGGCCGGCACCAGCGCCAACGTGAACGTGACGGTCGGCAACAGCGCCGGCCCGTCCGATGCCACCGGTGCGGTGTTCACGGTCAACGCCCCCACCGGCACCACGTTCGGCTCGCTGACCGGCACCGGCTGCGTCGCCACCTTCACCACCGTCGCGACCTGCACGGTCAACGTGTCGGCCGGAGGCACCACCGGGCTGACCCTGCCGGTGCAGGTGCCGGCCAACGCGGACGTCTTCGCCGCGCTGACCGGCGGCTGCGTCGACCTCGACGGGCAGCCCGGTTGCGGCAGCGCGGACGCGGCGATCGGCCCGATCAAGCTGGCCGTCTCGATCGGCCAGCAGGTCGCGGTCAGCGCCACCCCGGCCACCGTCACACCGGGCGCGGCCGGCGGCGCCGACGCCAAGCTGCGAATCACCGCGACGCACGGCGCGCTGACCGGCATCCGGGTGACCGTGCCGCTCGGTGGCCTGCTGAGCACCATGCACGTCACGGCGGCCGACGCCGGCGGCGTCGCCTGCGGCACGGTCGGCCCGACCAACGTGGTCTGCAGCAACATGTCGATCGGGGCGGGCGCCAGCAAGGACGTCACGCTGCACCTCACCGGGGACCCGAACCTGCCGCCCGGCACCGACTGGACCGCGACCGGCATCGCGGTGGACAACGGCGGTTCTCCGTACACCGTGGACCGGCTCCTCGCGACGGCCGGCGCCCGGCAGTTCGCGCTGGCACCGACGTTCGGCACGATCACCACCGCCGAGCCGGGCGGCACCGCGGCCGTCGACGTCACGGTCACCAACCAGGGCCCGTCCGACGCCGCCGGCGCCACGTTCGGCTTCGTCGCCCCGGCCGGCACCAAGTTCGACTCGGCCAACACCCCGAGCGGCTGCACCACCAGCAGCCCGTTCACCCGGATGAGCTGCACGGTGGCTCCGCTGGCCGCCGCCGCGCAGTGGGGTCCCACCTCGGTGAGGCTGATCGTCGACGCGACCGCCGACCCGGCCCAGCCGCTGACCGGCGGCTGCTTCGACGGCGACAACAACGGCTCGTGCACCAGCGTGGCGTTGCCACCCGACGAGAAGCTCCCGGACATTGCCGTCGACACACCGTTCGACCGGCAGATCAGCGTGCAGACGACACCCTTCACTCCGCCCAACCCCGCCGCCCAGCAAAACGGCAGCGGCCAGCTGGTGATCACCTCAACTCAGCCCTTGACGGGCCTGCACGTGAACATCCCGCTCGCCGGGCTGCCGAGCGGCGCCATCAGCGTGACCGGCACGGCCACTCTTGCCCCGGCCAGCGGCAGCTGTGTCCTCAACGCCGGCGACATCGACTGCACCGGTGTGGACCTGCCTTCGAACACCGTCACGATCGACGTCCCGGTCCAGGTCGAGGCCAACACCCCGCCTTCCGTCGTGTGGAACCCGACGGTCGCGATCACCTCCTCGGGCGGGGCGACCATCAGCACCAGCGGCATCCTGGCCCGCGGCGACGTTCCCGACTACGTCCTGGGCGCGACCGCTACGCCGCCGGCCAACGGCTCGGTGCTGCCAGGCGGCACCGCTTCGATCGACATCACCATCACCAACAGTGGCAACAGCGCCACCAACGCGCCGGTCATCGTGTACGCGCCCACCGGCACCACGTTCGGCACCCCGACCGGGACCACCTGCACCGTCACCACCTCGACCATGCTGACCTGCACGGCCACCGTGGCCAACGCCGCCAGCCTGAACTGGACCGTCCCGGTGAACGTGCCGGCCGGCGCGACCCCGGGCGGCAGCATCAGCGGCGGCTGCCTCGACCTCGACGGCGACGGCGGCTGCGACACGAACATCCCGGCTTTCACCCTGGGCCGCCAGCTGGCCAGCGTGCTCTCCGCGGGCGGCACGTCGGCGACCGTCAAGCCGGGCGACACCGCTACCGCCACCCTCACCCTGACCACCACGGCCGGCGCCACCCGGAACGGCCTGGCGGTCACCGTCGACGCCACCAGCGCACCGACCGGCCTGACCGTCACCACCGCCACCCTCGACGGCAACACCACCTGCCCGGTGACCAACCAGCTCGTGCAGTGCACCGGCGTCGACTTCGGCACTGGCTCCACCCGGACCCTCACCCTCGACCTCGCGGCGTCGCCGACCACCACCCCGCAGGCCACCTGGACCCCGGCGATCACGGTCCAGCAGGGCAGCGAGACGGCCGTGCTCTACCGGCAGCTGGCCACCATCGACGCGGCCGACACCGACCTGGTGGTGGACGTCAGCCTGCCCGGCGACGGGGTGACGCTGCCGGGCGGCACGGCGTGGCTCGGGGTGACCATGACCAACAACGGCCTGTCCGCCCTGCCGAACGCCCACGCCGAGTTCCGGGCGCCCGGCGGCACCACCTTCGCCGCCCTCGACGTGCCCGCCTCGAACTACTGCGTCCTGCTCTCGGCCACCCTGGCCAGCTGTACCGCCGACGTCGGCACCGGGTCCAAGTCGTTCACCCTCGGCCTGGACGTCGGCTCCACCGTGGCCGGTGGCGCCTCGATCAGCGGCGGCTGCGTCGACGTCGACCTCGACGGCGCCTGCGGTGCCGCGCCGGACATCACCCTCAGCGCGTTCGTGCTGGCCAAGCTGTTCAGCGCGCAGGCGCAGCTGAACATCGAGACCGGCACCGTGGTGCCCGGCCAGAACGGCACCGGGTACGTGAAGATCATCGCGGACCGGACGCTGGCCGGGATGACCCTCACCATCGGCAGTGCCGACATGCCCGGGGCCGGCCTCACCGTCACCGACGTGAAGGACCCGGCCGGCGACGGCACCTGCACCTGGTCCGGCCAGATCACCTGCACCGGGCTGAAGGCGACCACGAGCACCGACCGGCTGGTCGCGATCACCGTGCACGCCGCCTCGTCGCTCGCCGCCGGCGTCGCCTGGACCCCGGCCGCGGTCACCCTGACCAGCAGCACCGGCGGCACCAGCCAGACCAGCGGCACGGTGATCCGCACCGGCACGCCGACCGCCGGACTGTCCTACACGTTCACCCCGCCGACCGGCACGGTCGAGCCCGGCGACGTGGTCCCGATGGCGCTCAAGATCAGCGACGCCGGCCCGTCCGACGTGTCCGGCAAGGTGATCCGGCTGCGTGCGCCGTCCGGCACGTCCTTCGGCACTCTGGACGCCGCCACCGCCGCCTACTGCACCGTTGTCGACACCGCTCGCACCCAGTTGAACTGCACCTTCAGCGTGGCGGCCGGCAGCAGCCTGACCGACCTGACCGTCCCGGTGCAGGTGCCGTCCAACGCCAGTGCCGACACCGCGATCGACGGCGGCTGCATCGACTTCGACCAGGACGGCTGCGACTCGGGCGACAAGGTCATCCCGACGCTGCACCTGTCGCCGACGCTGGACCAGGCCATCACGGTCAGCTCGTCCGACGCGGCGATCCGGCCCGGCACCACCGGCCACCCCGTGGTGCGGCTGGCCACCACCCGGGCCCGCAACGGCCTCACCGTGACGATCCCGCTGGCCGGACTGCCCACCGGGATGACCGTCACCGCCGCCACCTCGACCGCCGGCACCTGCGGTGTCGCCAACGGCAACGTGACCTGCACCGGGTTCGCGGTCAGCACCGGGACGACCGCGGCGATCGTGCTCACCACCACGGTTCGCGACAACGCCGTCCCGAACGCCGAGTTCCGCCCGGGCGTGGTGGTGGCCGAGACGGGCGGCGAGACCATCACCCGTACGCTCCGGGTCGCCCGGGTCGGCGCGGCCGAC
The DNA here is from genome assembly GCF_016862435.1 of Paractinoplanes tereljensis. Classification (GTDB taxonomy): domain Bacteria; phylum Actinomycetota; class Actinomycetes; order Mycobacteriales; family Micromonosporaceae; genus Actinoplanes; species Actinoplanes tereljensis. Next base: position 29,031 of record NZ_BOMY01000065.1, on the reverse strand, counting down.
ATCGCCGTGACGGTGACCGCGACGCCGCCGTCCGACGGCACCCTGAAGCCCGGCGACACCGGCTCGATCAGCGTCACCGCGGTCAACACCGGCACCTCGTACGCCTCCGGCCTGTCCTATTCCTTCCAGGCCCCGACCGGAACCACCTTCCTGGCCCCGACCGGCACCACCGCGAGTTTCTGCACGCTGGCCAGCCCGGCCACCCGGATCAACTGCACCCTGGCGGTCGGCGGCAGCGGCCAGACCCGGTTCACCCTGCCGCTGAAGGTGTCGGCCACCGCCGACCCGGACGTCGCGGTGACCGGCGGCTGCGTCGACGCCGGCAGCGACGGCACCTGCGACACCACGATCGCCGGCTTCCGCCTGGTCGCCCCGCTCACCGGCCGGGTCACCGTGGCCGGCACCAACGTCTCGGTCACCCCGGGGGCCAGCGGCGCCGCCGTCGTACGGGTCACCGCGGTCTCGGCGCTCGCGTCGACCACCGTCACCGTCCCGCTCAGCACCCTGCCCACCGGTTTCCGGGCCACCGCCGCGACCGGCCCGGCCGGATCGTCCTGCACGCTGACCACCAGCCAGGTGCAGTGCACCGCGGTGCCGCTCGCGGCCGGCGCGAACAGCGCGGTCACCATCACCACCGCGGTCGCCGCGAGCGTCTCGCCCGGGGTGGTCTGGACCGCCACCGGCATCACGGTGGCAGCCGGCACCGAGTCGGTCACCGGCACCGCGATCCTGGTGACCTCGGGCAGCCGGGTGGCGAGCGTCGCCTTCACGGTGGCCGGGCCGACCGGCACGGTGGCACCCGGCGCCATCACCTCCTGGACGGTCACCGGTGTCAACTCCGGCCCGTCGTACGCGGTGAACCGCACCGCCACCGTCAACGCCCCGGCCAACGCCACCTTCGGCACCCTGTCCGGCGCCACCGCGACCGCCTGCTCGGCCACCACCAGCACCCAGCTGACCTGCACCTACAGCCTCGAGGCGGGCAACACCCTGACCTGGACGCTGCCGCTGACGGTGTCGGCGACCGCGAAGACCGGCGACAAGGTCTCCGGCGGTTGCGTGTCGGCCGACGGGAACACCTCGTGCGGCGGCAGCCAGGACGTGTCCACCGGGGACACCCCGATCCGGGAACCGCTCGCCACCCACGGCACGGTCACCGTGGCCGGCGTCGTGATCGCGCCGGGTGCGTCCGGCACCGCGACCATCTCGCTGCTGGCCACCGCCGACTACGACGACCTGGTCCTCACCGTGCCGCTGGACGACCTGCCGGAAGGCTTCACGGTGAACTCGGCCGCACTCGGCTCGGACTCGTGCACGGTCGGCAGCGGCAGCATCGTCTGCACCGGGGTGGCCCTGAAGTCCGGCACCTCCCGCTCGCTGAAGCTCGGGGTCACCGTCTCCGCGTCGATCACCACCGCTACGACGTGGACGGTCGACGGGCTCACCCTGGTCCCGTCGGACGACGAGACCGACGTGCTGTCCGCCTCCGGCGTGCTGGTCAGCACCACCGACATCCCGTACTCGGTGACCGTCACGGTCGGTGCGGTGTCGAACAAGACCCCGGCGCCGAGCCAGACCACGGTCCTGCCGATCACGGTCACCAACGCCGGACCGGGCGTCGCCGACCCGTACCCGGTGACGATCATGATCCCGGACGGGGCGACGCACGGCACCCTGCCGACCGGCTGCGCCGAGGGCAGCACCGACCGGATCGTCACCTGCCAGGTGAGCCTCGCCGTCGGCGGTTCGGCCACCATCAAGATGCCGCTGGTCATCGACGACGGCCTGGAGCCGGGCACGGTGGTCACCGGCGGCTGCGTCGATCAGGCGCTCAGCACCGGCAAGCCGGCCTTCGACTACACGTGCGGCGGCAGCACCGATGTGGCCATCCCGGACTTCACCATCGGGCGTTACGACGTCGACCTGGGCATCACCTACGGCGGGGCGGTCGTGCCGATCACCGGCAGCGCCCAGCCGGTGGTGAAGATCCCGTACACCAACGACGGCATCGTGATGGCCGACAACGTGAGCTTCGCGGTCGAGCCGCCCACCGGCGTCTACATCGCCAAGGCGGAGATCCTCCTCTCCACCTCCGCGTCGTCCAAGACCAAGGTCAAGACCAAGGCCACGGCCAAAACCAAGGCCAATAAGGTACGTACGACGGCCACCGTCGAGGCGACCTGCACGGCGACCTCGGGTGGCGCGGACAACCACGTCACCTGTGCGGCGCCGGACGCGGCCGCGCTGAGCGGCAGCGAGCTCTGGCTCACCCTCAAGCTCGGCGCCGGCGTGACCGACGGCCTGAACGCCATGAAGGTCACCGTCACGACCACCAGTGACGACGGCCGCTCGGTGAACAACACGGTCGACGTCCCGCTGGTGCTCACCGCGGCCGACAGCAACGACGACGACGGCAACCTGCCGACCACCGGTGCCGACGTGGCCCGGCTGGGCCTGCTGTCGGCGATCCTGCTGGCGTTCGGTGTGGTGCTGCTGACCGGCGCCCGATCCCGGAGCGGGGCGGTCGCCTATTCGGGCGTACGCCGGCATGCGATGCGCAAGCACCGCCATGCGCGACCGAGCGTCCTGTCGCGACTGGTCCGTCGACGCCCATAGGCGTACTCGCGTCGCCCGCAGTAACAGCGACGGTCGTGAAAGTTCCGGCATATCCGTTAAAAGCGTCATTCGACGCGATGACCGGTACTTGAATAATATTCGTGATTGCTCACCGGTCAGTTCGAGGTCGTCGGTTCGCCTATCTGGCCCTGGCGGCGATCGCCCTGGGGTTGTTGATGCTCCCCGCCGCCGCGCCCGCCGCCAGCTCCATCACGACGTCGGCCCAGGGGCTGCGCGCGCGGATCACGATCTTGGGTGGACAGAACATTGTCACGACGACCAAGGCGGCCTGGGCCACCGGCGCCTCCGTCATCGAGTCGACCGGCTCGGCGAACGTCGCGAACCTCGGCCCGATCGCGGCCCTCGGCGCGGTCACCGCGACGGCCGGCCCGGCGCTCAGCGGAACCGGCGGCTCGGCGGTGTCCGAGGTCGCGAACCTCACCCTGCTCAGCAGCGTGACCACCGGCGCGCTCCGCACCGCCTGCCAGATGAGCACGTCGCAGATCTCCGGCTCCAGCAGCGTCGCCGATCTCAAGGTCGGCTCGGGCACCGCCGCGAACGTCTCGGCCAGCACGTCCATCGACCTGTCCCCGCTGCTCAAGGCCGACGTCAACAAGCAGAGCGCGACCTGGGACAGCGGCACCGGCCTGCTGACCTACACGGTCCAGGCGCTGGACGTGGACCTGCTCTCCAACTCGGGCCTCGGCACCGTGGCGAGCAGCGAGATCGCCGTCGCCGAGTCGATCTGCTCGGGCAAGGTGCGGCTGGGACCGGTCAAGGTCACCAAGGTCGCGCTCGCGGCCGGGGCCAGCGGCACGCCGACCGTGTCGGTCGACAACACCGGCGACGCGGCCGCGCCGAACACCGTGATCACCGTCCCGCTGCCGCCCACCGGTTACCAGCTCGGCACGGTGACCAGCACCGGCGGCGGCACCTGCGCCACCGACAGCACCAAGGTGACCTGCTCCGGCGTGACCGTGCCGGCCGGCGGCACCGCGACCGTCTCGCTGCCGGTCACCCGGGCCGTCTCGGCCACCGCGGCGGCCGCCTGGGCGCCCAGCTCCGGCATCGACGCGATCAGCACCCCGATCGCCGCGGTCACCGGCACCACGATCGAGTCGCGCGGCTCCGGCACGCTGGTGACCCCGCAGGGCGCCTCGGTCGGCGGCCTCACCGTGACGGTGGCCGCCCCGCCCGACGGCAGCCTGAGCCCCGGCGACAACGGCGAGCTGACCGTCACCGCCCTCAACACCGCCGTCACCAGCCAGACCAATGTCCCGTACGCCTTCCTGGCCCCCAACAACACCACCTTCCGGACGCCGACGGTCAGCTACTGCACCCTGACCAACTCCCGCCGGGTGGACTGCACGCTCAGCGTGAACGCCCTCGCCACCCTGAAGTTCCCGTTGCCGATCAAGGTGGACAGCACCGCCGACCCGGATGTCCCATTAACCGGCGGCTGCGCCGATGCCGGCCACGACGGCACCTGCACCATTCCGCCGGACACCGCCATCGACACCATCAAGCTGGGCGCGATCGCGATCGGCGCCACCACCGTGACGGTCAAGCAGGGCGAGAGCGGCAACGGCGTGCTGAAGGTCCGGTCCAACACCGCGATCGCGCTGACCACCGTCCGGATCCCGCTGAGCACCCTGCCGTCCGGTTTCCACGTGACCTCCGCGACCGGTCCCAGCGGCGGATCGGCCTGCGTGCTGACCAGCACCCTGATCACCTGCGCCGCGGTGCCGCTGCTGGCCGGCGTGGACACCCCGATCACCGTCGCCACCTCGGTCGATACCGGGGTCGCCAACGGGGTCATCTGGCACGCCACCGGCATCACCGTGACCGCCGGCCCGAAGGTGGTCACCGGCAGCGCCGATCTGGTCCGCACCCCGGCCGACGCGGCCACCGTCACCTTCACCGTGACCAGCCCGACCGGCACGGTCGCGCCCGGCGGAACCACCTCGCTCACCGTCACCGGCGTCAACAGCAGCACCGTGGACGCCACCAACCGCACCGCCACGATCAAGGCCCCGGCCAACGCCACCTTCGGCACCCTCACCGGTGCCACCGCGAGCGCCTGCACGGTGACCAGCAGCACCGTGCTGACCTGTGCCTACAGCCTCACCGCCGGAAACACGCTGACCTGGACGCTGCCGCTGAAGGTCGCCACCACCGCCCAGGACGGCGACAAGGTGGCCAACGGCTGCGTCACCGCCGACGGGGACACCACCTGCGGCGGCAGCCAGGACGTGCGGTTGCAGCTCGCCACGCACGGCACACTGACCGTCGGCGGCGCGATCATCAAGCCGGGGGAGTCCGGCACCGCGACCGTCAGCCTGTCGGCGACCGCCGACTTCGACGACCTGACCCTGACCGTGCCGCTGGACGACCTGCCGGACGACTTCACGGTGGACTCGGCCGACCTCGGCTCGGACTCCTGCACGGCCGGCACCGCCAGCGTCATCTGCACCGGGGTGGCCCTGGTGTCCGGCACGGCCCGCAACCTGCGGCTGGGGGTCACCGTCGGCTCCGAGATCAGCACCGACACGGTGTGGCGGGCCAGCGGGGTCACCCTGGTCCGGGCCGACGACACGAACGACCGGCTCACCGCCTCCGGTGTCCTGGTCAGCACCTCGGCCACCACGTTCTCGGTGAGCGTCACGGTCGGCGCGGTGTCGCCCACCTCGCCGGCGCCCGGCCAGACCACGGTCCTGCCGATCACCGTGAAGAACACCGGACCGGGTACGGCCGACCCTTACCCGGTGACGATCATGATCCCGGACGGGGCGACCCACGGCACCCTGCCGGACAGGTGCGTCGAGGGCAGCACCGACCGGATCGTGGTCTGCACCGAGTCGCTCGCGGCCGGTGACTCGGTCCTGATCAAGCTGCCCCTGATCATCGACGACGGCCTCGCGTCCGGCACGGTCATCACCGGCGGCTGCGTGGACCAGGCGCTCAGCTCCGGCACGCCGACCTTCAACTACACCTGCGGCGAGTCCCTGGACGTGGCGATCCCGGACTTCACCGTCGGCCAGTACGACGTGGACCTGGGCGTCACCTACTCCGGCGGCACCGTGCCACTGGCCGGCACCACCCAGCCGGTGGTGAAGCTCCCGTACAGCAACGGCGGCTCGGCGATGGCCGACAACGTGACCTTCACCATCGAACCGCCGACCGGCGTCTGGATCGTCAAGGCCGAGGTCCTGGTGGACTCGTCGAGCCAGCAGGCCGCCGGCGTCGGGAAGCAGGCCGACAGCACGGTCGAGGCCACCTGTGCCGCGGCCACGACCGGCAACGCCAACGACGTCACCTGCGCCGCCCCCGACGCCGCCGCCGAGAGCGGTCACCAACTGTGGCTGACCCTCAAGCTCGGGGCCGGCGTGCAGACCGGCACCCAGGCCATGCGGGTCACCGTCACCACCACCAGCGACGACGGTTACGCGGTGAACAACACCGTCGACGTGCCGCTGGCGCTGACCGCGCAGGACACCGACGACGATGACAGCCTGCCGACCACCGGCGCCGACGTGGCCCGGCTCGGTCTGCTGTCGGTCATCCTGCTGGCGTTCGGACTGGTCCTGATCATCGGGGCCCGGCAGCGGGAGGCGGTGCCGGCCACCGGCGTACGGCATCGGTCGGATCGCAAACCGCGCCATGCGCGGCCTTTCTTCAATCGTTCGGGTACGGCCACTCGTGCACCGGCCGGTTCTCGTGCATCAGCGGAAGGTATTGACGGAGCATCTCGTGCAGCGCGTCCTGCCGATCGCGCCCCTCGGCCTCCAGCGCATGCAAAGTCTGAACCTGCCAGGCGGCACCGTTCCGATGGGTCAGACAGCGCTGCTCGATGATGCCGAGGAGGCGGTCCCGTTCGCCGGCGGAAACGCCCCAGCGGTCCAGGCCCTGGGCCGCCATCGGCAGCAGCCGGCGCAGCACCAGCTCGGTGACCGCGATGTAGCCGAGGCCGGGCCAGAACACGCTGGCGTCGATGCCGTGCCGGGCGCAGGCGTGGAAATTTTCCTCGGCGGCGCTGAAGCTCATCTGCGTCCACAGCGGGCGCTCGGCCTCGGCCAGGGTGCGGATCAGCCCGTAGTAGAACCCGGCGTTGGCCAGGGTGTCGAGCACCGTCGGCCCGGCCGGCAGCACCCGATTTTCCACCCGCAGGTGCGGGCGGCCGCGCACCACCGCGTAGATCGGCCGGTTCCACCGGTAGATCGTGCCGTTGTGCAGCCGCAGCTCGCTCAGCTCGGGCACCTCGCCGCGTTCCAGGATCTCGCCCGGTTCGGCGTCGTCGCAGATCGGCAGCAGCGCCGGGAAGTAGCGCACGTTCTCCTCGAACAGGTCGAACACGCTGGTGATCCAGCGTTCCCCGAACCAGACCCGCGGGCGTACGCCCTGGGCTCTTATTTCTTCTGATCTGGTGTCGGTGGCCTGCTCGAAGAGCGGGATCCGGGTCTCTCGCCAGAGCTCCCGGCCGAACAGCAAGGGCGAGTTGGCACCCAGCGCGACTTGGATGCCGGCGATCACCTGGGCCGCGTTCCAGTACGCCGCGAACTGCGCCGGGCTGACCTGCAGGTGGAACTGGGTGCTGGTACAGGCCGACTCGGGCGCGATGGTGTCGGTGGTGACGGCCAGCCGGTCCACCCCGTCGATCCGGATGTCCAGGTCTTCGCCCCGGGCCGAGAAGATCTGCTCGTTGAGCAGCTTGTAGCGCGGGTTGGCGCTCAGCGCGTCGAGGGTCATGTGCTCGCGGCGCAGCGTGGGCAGAATGCCGATCATCACGGTGTGCGCGCCGACCGTCCGGGAATGTTTCTCGGCGCTGTTGAGGCTGGCCCGCAGGGTGCGCTCGAGGTCGGCGTTCTCGTCGCCGGCCAGGCGCCGGGGCGGCACGTTGATCTCGATGTTGAACTGACCCAGCTCGGTCTGGAAGTCCGGATCGGCGATCGCGCCGAGCACCTCGGCGTTGCGCATGGCCGGATCGGCGTTCTCATCGATCAGGTTGAGCTCGATCTCCATGCCGGTCAGCGGCCGCTCGAACTCGAAACGCGACTCCCGCAGCATCGCCGCGAACACGTCGAGACTCCGACGGATCTTGTGCCGGTACTTCGCCCGATCTTCCCGGGTGAAGTTGGTCTGTTCGACTTCCTCGCCCATCGGCACACCGCCTATCTCGAGTAACTTAAACTCGCATACCTCACCGGTCTGCGCCAGGCGTCGCCGCCGTACCCGGCGCTGCTCGATCTCAAACAGCGGACCGTAATCACCATCAACAACCTGTGAACACACGGATCCGCGCCGGAGGCGACGCTGCCCTCGACGCGGTGGCCGATTTCGATCAGGGTCAGGTTAGCCAGACCGCGGTCAGGATGATCGCCAGAGCGGCACCGAGCATCGCCTGCAGCAGCAACGCCGGGCCGAGGTGCGACCACATGGTCGGAATACGCGGGGTCAGCGGCTGCATGGTGGTCAGGTTGACCACCTGCACCAGCCGCACCGGCAGTCGATGGTCCTTCTGCGGAGCCGTCCGGAGCTGGATCAGGTCGCCCCGGTGCAGCGCGGACTGCGGCAGCTGGCCGTGCATCTCGACCTCGTAGGTCTGGCCCAGGTCATCGCGCACCCGCACCGGTGTCACGAGGAACTCGGGCCCCTTCTTCAACTCCTTGAAGCTGCGCCGGGTGGCCCGCATGCGCAGCAGTGAGCCGATCATCTGGGCGATGGCGGCAGTGAGGTAGACGACGATCAGTAGCGGCTGACCGACCTTCACCTCACGGGTGTAAGCGGCCTGGTAACCGGCGAACCGGCCGGTGATGACGGGGCTGACGTGCCGGAGGATCTGCTCGCGGTACAGCTCGACCTCGTCCATGGGGGATCACCTCCTGGATGTCCTCATATCGTACGGAGAGCAACCCCTCCCGTACCGTGAGTGAATCTTGGCTCTTCTTTCTCTTCCTCCGAAATGCGGAAAAACGCGCGAATCGCCACAAGAAGAAGGTGAACTTGACTCGGAACCGTGCGGTCGCGCGCGGGGTAAGGGGTCAGGGACCGTGGCACCGACAGAGACCTTCGTCGATCCGGAGAGCGTGCTCGCGCAGACCGCGCGCGAGATGCTCGCGACGCACGCCGGCGGGGCCGGCCCCAGCGAGGGCATGACCGAGTGCCCCGTCTGCGGCGAGCCCCTCCCGTGCCCCGCCGGCCGCTCCGCCGCCGAGGTGCTCGAGGCCGCCGGCCTGGCCGAGGCGTCCGGGCTGATCTCCGTGCATCGCCAGAGCCTGCCCGGCCCCGCGGCCTATGAGGCCTATGAGGCCTACGAGCCTTACCCCGAGGAGCAGGCGTACGCGTCACCGCTCGCCTTCGGCTCGCCCCCCGACATCCCGCCGGAGATGTACGACGCCCCGCCCCGCGAGGAGCCCGCCTGGAACGGCCCGTCGGCCGGCACTCCTTACCTGGACGGCGGCCCGGTGGAGGTGTCCTTCGCCCCGGTGGAGGCGTCCCTGATGCCGGACCCGCCGCGCTACAAGCCTCCCGTGCCGACCGGCCTGTCCTTCGACCTGCCCCCGGTGGAAAACCTGACCCCGTCCGCTGGAGCACAGCCCGGCCGCGAGAACGAGCAGCCGCCCGGCCTGCGCCTGAGCGGCATGAACGCGGCCTCCCTGAGCCAGCACGACGAGCTGCGCGGCGCCCTGTCCGCCCCCGAGCCGGAGCTGCCCGGCCCCGCCGGCATGCGCCCCGGCCCACTGCCGCCGTCGGGCCCGTCCACCCTGGCCCCCACCGGCCCCGACCACTATCCGGCCGACCCACCCGCCGCAGCCTGGTCGACCCACGCCGAGCGCGCCGCGTCCTCCTGGTCCGACGACCCATCCGCCGCCACACACGCGGCCCAGACGCAGCAGCCCGCCCCCGCCTGGTCCACCACCCAGCCCGACCCGTCCGGCGCCAGCTGGTCTCCGTCCCAGTCCGACCCGGCCGCTTCCGCGTATGGTGCCCAGCCCGGCGCTCCCGGTCCCAGCTGGTCGCCGTCCTCGGCCGACCCGTCCGGCTCCACGTTCTCGGCCCAGGGCGCGCCGTCCAGTTGGTCTCCATCCCAGGCGGAGCCGTCGGGCTCTGGCTTCTCGGCCCAGACCGGCCCTTCCAACGCCGGATGGTCTCCTACCTCAACCGAGCCGCCGGCCTCCGCCTTCTCGCCCCAAACCGGACAGTCCAACCCCGGCTGGTCTCCCGCTCAGAGCGAGCCCTCCAGCCGCGCCTGGTCCTCCACCCAGCCGTCGGGCTCTGGCTTGGCGACCCAGGCCGGGCCGTCGGATTCCGGCTGGTCCTCGGCCCAGTCGTCGGCCTCGGGGTTAGCGGCCCAGGCTGGACCGTCGGATACCGGTTGGTCCTCAGCTCAGTCGTCGGGCTCGGGGTTAGCGGCCCAGACTGGGCCGTCGGATTCCGGCTGGTCTTCAACCCAGCCGTCGGGTTCGGGGTTGGCGGCGCACTCCGGGCCGTCTGATCCTGGTTGGTCCTCCGCCCAGCCGTCGGGCTCGGTGTTTGCGGGTCAGGCGGGGTCGTCCGGCCCTGGCTGGTCTCCCACCCACGCCGAACCGACCGGACCCGCGTTCTCCACGCAGGCCGAGCCGTCCGGCGCCGCGTGGTCTCCTGCCCAGACCGGGCAGTCCGGTCCCGGTTGGTCTCCCGCCCACGGCGAGCAGTCCGGCGCCGCGTGGTCTCCCGCTCAGGGCGAGCAGTCCGGTCCTGGGTGGTCTCCGGCTCAGGGTGAGCAGTCCGGCGCCGGCTGGTCTTCGGCTCAGGCGGGTCCGGCCGGAGCCTCGTGGTCCTCGCCCCAGCCTGAAGCAGCTGGAGCGGCATGGTCGCCCCGGCCGGAGGCCCCGATCGCGTCACCTGCCCCGCCGCGGATGATGCCGCCAACCGGTTCGCCGATCGGCCCATCGGGCGTGCCGTCCACCGGCCAGGTCAGCCCCGGCCGCCCACCGGCCTACCCGTCCGACGCCGACCCGCTGCTCTCCGGCCCGCAGGTCTACCACCAGCAGAACCGTCCCCTGGACGCCCCACACTTCACACCCTCGGCCCGCCCTGCCCCGTCCCCGATGAACACCCCGCCCGTGGCGCCGCCCGCGGTGAACCAGCCGCCGGCCGCACCACCCGCGCTCAACCAGCCCCCGTCCGCGCCGCAAGCCACCCGCCCGCCCGCCGCCAACATGCCGACCAGCCCACCCCCGTCAAACGGCTCCGGCCTGGCAGCCACCATGGGCCGCCCCACCCCCGGCGAGCAACAGCACAGCGGCCCGGTCACGCCACCCGGCGCCCCGCAGCAGCTCTTCACCCGGCCGTCCGCCGGCCTCCCGAGCGAGCCCCAGCCCACGCCCGGCCCAGGCCGCCCGGCCTCCTCCACGATCGGCCTGAACACCCCCAGTGGCATCGGCCCGGCGCACCCGATCACCCCAGGCGCAGCAAGCGGCCTAGCCCAGCCGGGCGCGGGCAGCGTTCTCGCCCAGCCAAGCGCGGGCGGCGGTCTCGCCCAGCCGGGCGCGGCCAGCGGCCTAGCCCAGCCCGGCGCGGGCGGCGGTTTCGCCCAGTCAGGCGCGGTCAGCAGCCTTGCGCACCCGGGCGCCGCCAGCAGCCTCGCCCAGTCAGGCGCGGCCAGCGGCCTTGCTCAGTCAGGCGCGGCTAGCGGCCTCGGCCAGCAGCCGACCGGCCCAGCCGGCGGTTTCGCCCAGCAGCCAGCCACCCCAGGCGCGGGCGGAGGTCACCCACAGCAGCCCAGCGGCCTCGGCGGCAACGCGCCGGCCATCCCGCAGTCGCCAAGCGGCCTCGGCGGCGCCGCGCTGATCACCCCCCAGTCGCCGAGCGCTCCAGGCGCGGCTTCGGCAGCCGACCACCCCAACGTCCCAGGCGGTCTGCCGGCCGCCGACCTGTCCGGCGCAGACGCCGCGAACCGCTTCGCCGGCAGCGGCGGCCCCGCGCCAAGCGGCCTGGCCGCCACCGCCCGCGCCAACCGCCCACCCCTGGAACCACCGCAGATGGACACCTTCGCCGCCCAGGACCAGCCGTCCACCCCGCCCAACCAGCCACCGCAGCCCGAGCCAAAGACCGCCCGCCGCAACCGCCCGCCCCTGGAGTCACCCCAGATGGGCCAGGTGAACCGCCCAGTAGGCGGCGAAGGCAATGCCGAAGGTTCTCCAAGCGGCCTACCCCCGCGAAACAGCGGCCCAGCCTGACCGTCCCACCTTTGAACGCCCCGGCCCGCACAGGCCCGGCCCACGTGGCCCGAGCTTGTGCGGGCCATTCTGTGCGGTCCCGGCCCGGCCCGGCCCGGCCCGGCCCGGCCCGGCTCGGCCCGGCCCGGCCCGGCCCGGCCCGGCTCGGCCCGGCTCGGCCCGGCTCGGCCCGGCTCGGCCCGGCTCGGCTCGGCTCGGCTCGGCTCGGCCCGGCTCGGCCCGGCTCGGCCCGGCCTGACCCCGGCTCGGCTCGGCCTGACCCCCGGCTCGGCTCGGCCTGACGCCGGTCCGGCCCGACCCCGACTCGGCCCGGCTTGAGCGGACCGGCCGCAATGCTCGCCGATCTCCCGGACAGCGGTCGCTGTTCTCGGATTGGCCGGTGTCTCTCAGCGCAGCCCAAGCCTGCTTTTCGAACATCGCCGCCATACGGTGGTCCGCTCTCATCGAAAAAGCGATATTCCGCCCAAATCTTCCGCAGGAAGTCTCGCTGAGCTCGACCTTGATGGCCTGCCGTCAGCTCCAAACAGAACTTCCGCAAGGTCAGAACAGGGGCGAGGTGGAAGCGGCCAGGGCAGCGCGCCACCGACGGTCTGTGGAGGTGTTTCATAGGGCTTTCGGTAGTTCGTCACCGTTTGATGCCGGAGCATTCGGGCGTCGCGAGGCTGGTGGCCGGGCGGGTTTCCCGCATCGTGGACCCACGATCCCGCCCTGCAGGCCAGGTTCCACATCGTGGCCGCGGTACCCTGATATACCGCTTATATCCGGCAGCAACGACATGACCAGCGGCGAACTTGTCGACCTAATACCCCGCTCAGCGGTCTACCTTTCCAAGATCTGGCCTTACTGGTGCGGAAGGGGGCTGCCCCTGTCGCGCAAAGCCGCACAACGTCTCAAAACGCCCCCTTACGCTCAAGAAGCTGCCTGCCTGAGCGGCCTGCACGAGAGCGTCCAGCGCGGGAGCGGCCTGGCTAGGCGGCTGTGCTCAGGCGGGTCCAGACGACCTTGCCGTCGGTTACCGGGAGTACGCCCCAGGCGTCGGTCAAGTCTCGCACCAGCCACAGGCCTCGCCCGCCCGGGGCGGAGCGGTCCGGGTCGGCGGGCTTCGGCATGCGCCGGCTTCCGTCGCGGACGCTCATCCGCAGCCGGCCGTCGCGCAAGCCGAAAGTGAACTCCATGCTGGTGTGGGCGTGCCGCACCACATTCGCGACCAGCTCGGTGGCGATCAGCGCGGCGGTGCCGCCCAAATCGGAGCGCTGCCAAGCGTCGCAGCACTCGGTGACCAACTGGCGGACCTGGCGGCAGGAATCGGGGACCGGCCGTAGCCGTACCCGCACCTCCGGCGGGACCGGATCGGCGACGGCCTCGGCCAGCGCGGTCTCGCAGTCGGAGGCGAAGCTCAGTTCGGCGCAATCGGGGGCGGCCTGGATGACGGCGGCAGTCTCGGGGGAGGCCCCGCAGAGCACGATCGGCACGTCCGGCCAGTCGGCGGTCTGGCAGACCACGTCGCTGAGCGCGCTCACCCCGACCGGGTCGCCGATCCGCAGGCCGGACACGTCGAGCAGCAGGCGGTGGGGTTTGGTGGCCAGGCTGTGCCGCACCGCCACCTGGAGGGCGTCGCCGGTCACCGGGTCGAGGGTGCCGCTGAGCCGGAGTACCGCGACGGGCCGGTCCCGGACCGGCCGGCAGACGAGTTGACTCTGCAAATCGTCTCCCCTCAACAAATATTGCCGACCCGTGAGTGAATCCAGTTCCCGCCCCGTTCACCATGCAAACGTCAGACCATCCGCGAGGTGATGCGTCGGCGAGCTAACCTCGGGCACATGTCAGCAGGCCGCGTCGGATTGCGGGCCTTGCTGCCCTATCTACGTCACCATCGCGGCACCCTGGTGGCCGTCGGGGTGCTCTCGCTGTTCGCGGCGGGCGCCTCGCTGGTGCAGCCGGTGCTGGTCCGGGACGTGCTCGACCGGGTGACCGGGCATCGGCCGGTCACCGGGCCGGTGGTTCTGCTGGTCGGTCTGCTGCTGGTGGGGGCCGCGCTGCGCGCCGTCCGCGACTATCTGCTGCAGCGCACCGGCGAGGGCGTGGTGCTGACCACCCGCCGTCGCCTGGCCCGGCACCTCCTGTTGTTGCCGATCGCCGAGTACGACCGGCGCCGCACCGGTGATCTGCTGTCCCGGGTCGGCGCCGACACCACGCTGCTGCGGGTGGTGGTCACCTCGGGCATGTTCGAGATCGTCACGGGTGTGGTGATGGTGGCCGGCGCCCTGATCGCGATGGCCGTGCTCGACCCGGCGCTGCTGGCGGTGGCGCTGGTCGCCCTGCTGATCGGGATGGCGGTGGCGATCTCCGCGTCCCGGCGCACGCGGGGTCTCTCCGAGCAGGCGCAGGCCCGGCTGGGCGAGATGACCTCGGCGGTGGAACGGTCGATCTCGGCGGCCCGCACGATCCGGGCGAGCGGGGCCGAGGAGCGGGAGGCCACCGGCGTCGCCCGAGGGGCCGAGGAGGCGTACGCGGCCGGCATGCGCCTGGCCCGGCTGGAGGCGATCGTCGGGCCGGTGGCGGACACCGCCATCCAGGGCGCGTTCCTGCTGGTGCTCGGAGTGGGCGGGGTGCGGGTCGCGTCGGGGGCGATCAGCGTGGGCAGCCTGGTCGCGTTCATCCTTTTCCTGTTCTTCCTGGCCATGCCACTCGGGCAGGCGCTGCACGCGTACCGGCAGCTGCAGACCGGGCTGGGTGCGCTGCAACGCATCGAGGAGATCCTCGAGGTGCCCACGGAAACGGCCGGCGATTCCACCCGTACGCCGCAAATAACCGCAAGCCAACCGGCGGCCGTCACGTTCGATCGGGTTTTGTTTAACTACCCGGGCGAAAGCCCGGTGTTGCATGATCTTTCCTTCGAGGCGCCGCGAGGGAGCCGGATCGCCCTGGTCGGGCCGTCGGGCGCGGGCAAATCGACGGTGCTCGCCCTGATCGAGCGGTTCTACGAGGTCACCGGCGGGCGGATTCTGGTCGACGGCATCGACGTGCGGGAGATGCCGCGGTCCGCGCTGCGGGCCCGGCTCGGCTACGTCGAGCAGGACGCGCCGGTGCTGGCCGGCACGGTCCGCGAGAACCTCTTGCTGACCCGGCCGGACGCCTCCGACGCTGAGCTGGCCGCCGCGCTGGAGCAGGTCAATCTGAGCAAGCTCGGCCTCGACGTGCAGGTGGGGGAGGGCGGCGTGCTGCTGTCCGGCGGCGAGCGGCAGCGACTGGCGATCGCCCGCACGCTGCTCACCAACGCCCCGATCCTGCTGCTGGACGAACCGACCAGCAACCTCGACGCCCGCAACGAGGCGGCCCTGCGCGACGCCATCGCGTCCGCCGCGACCAGCCGCAGCCTGATCGTGGTGGCGCACCGGCTCAGCACCGTGGTGGATTCCGACCGGATCGTCGTGATTGACGGTGGCCGCGTCGTCGCCGCCGGCTCGCACACCGAGCTTCTCGACGAGAGCCCTCTTTACCGTGAGTTGGCGACCCATCAGCTGCTGGTGTCGTGACCACGCTTTCAGGTAAATGAAGTACCGTAGCCCGCCATGGGTGTGTCGCAGCGGCTCAAAGGCCGGTTCCGCAAGTTTCTGCAGCGTCCGGGCACGACGGTCGACCTGGCGCCGTTCCATAAGCGGCTTCCGGCGATCGATGCCCGTGAAGAGGCGCTCCGCGATCTCGACGACGAGGCGCTGACCGCGGCGGCCTCCGAGGCGAAGGATTTCACCGAGATCTGCGCGGTCGGCCGCGAGGCCGCCTGGCGCGCTCTCGAGCAACGTCCTTACGACGTGCAGCTGCTCGGTGCGATGGCGTTGCTCTCCGGCAAGGTCGCCGAGATGGCCACCGGTGAGGGCAAGACTCTGACCGCGACCGTCGCCGCCTACGGCCACGTGCGGCTGGGCCACGGCCCGGTGCACGTGCTGACCGTCAACGACTACCTCGCCCGCCGTGACGCCGAGTGGATGGAGCCGGTCTTCCGGCTCCTGGGACTGAAAGTCGGCTGGGTCACCGAGGCGTCCACGCCGGCCGAGCGCCGCGAGGCCTACCTGGCCGACGTCACCTACGTGTCGGTCTCCGAGGCCGGCTTCGACTACCTGCGCGACCAGCTGGTCACCGATGTGGAAGACCGGGTGCAGCGCGAGCTGGCCACCGCGATCGTCGACGAGGCCGACTCGATCCTGATCGACGAGGCCCGGGTGCCGATGGTCCTGGCCGGCTCGGTGCTGACCGAGAGCGACCCGGTGCACGAGGCCGCCGACCTGGTCCGCGGCCTGCGCAACGGAAAAGACTACGAGATCGGTGAGGACGGCCGCAGCGTCGCCTTCACCGACGTCGGCCTCAAGCGCATCGAGGAGAAGCTCGGCGGTGTCGACCTGTACGCCGACGACCAGGTCGAGCAGCTGTCCGCGGTCAACGTGGCGCTGCACGCCGAGGCGCTGCTGCGCCGCGACGTCGACTACATCGTGCGCAACGGCTCGGTCGAGCTGATCGACGAGATGCGTGGCCGGGTCGCCCAGCGCCGCCGCTGGCCGGACGGCCTGCAGTCGGCCGTGGAGGCCAAGGAGGGGCTGACCGCCACCGCCGAGGGCGAGGTCCTCGACACGATCACCGTGCAGGCGTTCATCGCCCTCTACAAGACGGTCTGCGGCATGACCGCGACCGCCGTGCACGTCGGCGAGCAGCTCCGGGAGTACTTCAAGCTTGAGGTCGCGGTGATCCCGTCCAACGCCGAGAACATCCGCGAGGACGACGACGACCGCATCTACTCGGCGCACGACACCCGCGACGAGGCTTTGGTCGAGGAGATCAAGCTGGCCCACGAGAAGGGCCGCCCGGTGCTGGTCGGCACCCTCGACGTGAAGGCGTCCGAGTTGCTGGCCAAGCAGCTGGCCGCGGCCGGTGTGCCGTCCAACGTGCTGAACGCGAAGAACGACGCCGAGGAGGCGTCGATCATCGCCGAGGCGGGCGCGCTCGGCGCGGTCACCGTCTCCACCCAGATGGCCGGCCGCGGCGTCGACATCCGCCTGGGCGGTTCCGACGAGGCCGAGCGGGACGCGGTGGTCGAGCTCGGTGGCCTCTACGTGATCGGCGCAGGCCGGCACGACAGCCGCCGGGTCGACGACCAGCTGCGTGGCCGGGCCGGCCGGCAGGGCGACCCGGGCCGCTCGGTGTTCTTCGTCAGCCTGGAGGACGAGCTGGTCACCCGGCACGCCGGCGACGCGCTGCCGCGCTCGCCGCGGATGGACATCGACGGCGTCGTCCACGACGACCAGGTGGAATACGCGGTGGAGCACGCCCAGCGGGTCGCTGAGGGCGTCAACCACGAGATCCACCGCAACACCTGGCGCTACAGCGTCGTCATCGAACAGCAGCGGATCGCCATGGCCGAGCGCCGGGAGCGGCTGCTCACCTCCGAGATCGCCGCGATCATGCTGCTCGAGCGGTCACCGGAGAAGGCCGAGGAGGCCAAGGAGACCGACGCCGACGTGCTGTCCGAGGCGGCCCGGGCGATCGCGCTCTACCACCTGGACCGGCTCTGGGCCGAGCACCTGGCCGAGCTCAACGAGGTGCGTGAGGGCGTGCACCTGCGCGCGCTGGGCAAGCTCGACCCGCTCGACGAGTTCCACCGGGCGGCGGTGCCGGCCTTCCAGAAGGTGTTCACCGAGATCGAGGCGCGCACCATCGCGACGTTCGAGGAAACGGATCTCACCGACGGCTGGGAACCGGAACGATCGGAGATCGTCCGGCCGACCGCGACCTGGACCTACCTGGTGCACGACAACCCGTTCGGCTCCGAGTTGGACCGTTTGATCGCGGCCGTGGGCCGCCGTCTTTCCGGCGGAAACTGAAGCATTCCAGATCCCCGCACAGCCTTAGCTGTGCGGGGATCCTCTTTTTCCATTCGCCGGTGTTGATTCGTGCACATGTGGCGCCGGTCCCAGGTGTTCCTCGTCACCGGCTTGCGTTGCGGCTGTTCGGTAACCTTTAAACAACCTGACAGAATCCGTTCTCAGAATGCATTTCCGTCAGTCCAAGCCGATGTGGAACGATTTTCCCACAGTGTGGTTGCCGTCTTGACCGCACATCGACCGTAGCGGAATTATCTTCCGCGTATTTACGGAGGGTGATCGGTGTATATACGGTTACCGACCATGCAATTTCAGGGGGCTCTCTTCTAATGCCGGTAAGCGCGCTGTCGCCTCGTGTCAACCGCCATGTCACAGGTCCGGGTCGCACTTCCGGACCACGCCGGCCCGCCGATCCCGCGTTGACCGTGACGGTCGCCATTCCACTCACCACCGACGCACTGAGTCCGCAGGCGCACCGCCTGATCGAGGCGGTGCGCGAACTTGTCGAGATCAGCCAGGGCACGATCACGGTCGAACCGGCCGGCCCGGCTCTGCCGTCGCAGGACGGCCCGGAGGTGCGCATCCTGACCGGTTCCCGGCAGGTGCTGCTCGACGGCGAGGTGCTGCCGCTGACCCGGCTCGAATTCGATCTGCTGCTGTTCCTGGCCGAGCGGCCTCGCCGGGTCTTCACCCGCGGTCAGCTGCTGGCCGGCGTCTGGGGTTACGAGCACACCGGCGAGCGCACGGTCGACGTGCACGTCCGCCGGCTGCGCCTCAAGCTCAACGGCAGCCTTCCGGTGATCACCACCGTTTACGGCGTGGGCTACCGCCTGTCCGACGAGGCCCGCGTGGTTGTACTGGCGCACGAGTAACGTGCGCGTTCGTCCGGTGTCCGTCGAGGGACTCGTCGATGAGTTGGTTTCCCACATACTGAGTCGGGAAGCTGACAGTTTCCTGCGAGTCGGTATCGACGGCGCCGCGGCGGCCGACCCGGCGACGCTCGCCGACGCCCTGGTTGACCCGCTGCGGGCCGGCGGCCGCCCGGCCGTACGCGTCGATACCGCCGATTTCCTGCGGCCCGCCTCGTTGCGCCTGGAGCAGGGCCGCACCAACCCGGATTCGTTCTATGCCGGCTGGTTCGACGAGGCGGCCCTGGCCCGCGAGGTGCTCACCCCGGCCGGCCCGGGCGGCTCCGGGAAGATCTTGACCAAATTCTGGAACGCCGGGACCGACCGGGCCGCGCGTGAGCCCTATCACCCGCTCCCGCCCGGCGCAGTTGTCCTGGTGAGCGGCCCGGTGCTGCTCGGCGGCGGCCTGGACTTCGATTTCACGGTGCATCTCGAGTTGACCCCGGCCGCCCTGCGCCGCCGCACCCCACCTGGCCAGGAGTGGACCTGGCCGGCCTTCGAGCGGTACGCCGCCGAGGTCGCCCCGGCAAGCTTCGCCGACGTGGTGGTCCGGCTCGACGATCCCCGGCGCCCGGCTCTGGTCGTCTCACATGAGTGAGCGGACTTGGTGAAGCGAGTCTGTAGCGGAGTCGACCACTGACAGTTATGCTCCGGTTACTTTTTTAGCGGAGACCCAGTTTGGGAACTCCGGCGACGGGTATCACCCGGCCCCACGGTGCGATGGGCCGGCCCACGGGGGACCCGTCGGCAGGGGCAGAGGAAGGGCAGGGGGAGCGCATGCTCGTCAATGGAGCGGTTATCACGGGTAAGGGCGCCACCAAGGGCCGCACGTCCGAGGAGACCGAGCAGATCCGCTCGATCCTCCGAGGCCGGTTCGATGACCTGAACGCCGAGTACGAAACGGCTCTCACCGAGAACCACAAGCTCCGCCTCGTCGAGATCGGCGACGCCGCCGGTGACGACCAGGCCGACAGCGGTTCCAAGACGGCCGAGCGCGACGCCGCCACGTCGCTCCTGCGCACCCTGCTGGACAGGCGGACGCAGGCTGAGCACGCCATGCAGCGGCTCGACGACGGTACGTACGGCAACTGCGAGGGTTGCTCCAACCCGATCCCGGTGGAGCGGCTGGAGGTCTTCCCCTCCGCCACCTCGTGCGTGCACTGCAAGTCGAACCGCGAACGCCGGGCCAGCTGACAAGACGAAGATCGGGTCCGCCGCTTCATCGCGGCGGACCCGCCATTTCCGGGGAAAACCGGGGAGACAGTGGGCGCGATCGAGGTCGGTACGGCCTCCTGGACCGACCGGACCCTGCTGGCGTCCGGCTGGTACCCCGCGTCCGCCGACAGTCCCGAGAAACGGCTCGCCTACTACGCGAAGCAATTCCCGGTGGTCGAGGTCGACTCGACCTACTACGGCCCGCCGGCCGAGCAGACCACGAAGCTGTGGGCGGAGCGCACGCCCAGCAACTTCACCTTCAACATCAAGGCGTTCAGCCTGCTGACCGGGCACCCGACCAAGGTCTCGGCGATCTATAAAGATCTGCGGCCGGAAACCGACAAGAAAAACATCTACCCCGACGATCTTCCACCCCAGGCGTACGAGGAGGTCTGGAGCCGATTCCTGTCGGCCCTGACCCCGCTCGCCGAGGCCGGAAAGCTCGGGGCGCTGCTCTTCCAGTTCCCACCGTGGTTCGGCATCCGCAAGTCCAACAAGGAATACCTGCTCGAGGTCGCGGCCCGCTGCACGCCGCTGCGCCCGGTCTTCGAACTGCGCAACGCGTCCTGGTTCGAGGGCGCCAACCGCAACGAGACCCTCGACTTCCTGCGCAACCACAAGCTGCCGTTCGTCTGCGTGGACATGCCGCAGGGGCACAAGTCGTCGGTCCCGCCGATCGTCGAGGCGACCGCGGACATCGCGGTGGTCCGCTTCCACGGCCACAGCGACAAGTGGACGAGCAAGGATATCCACGAGAAGTTCGGCTACCGGTACTCGCCGGCCGAACTCGAAGCCTGGGCGCCGCAGCTGAAAACCTTAGCCGACAAAACAGACAAAACCCAAGTCTTCCTGAACAACTGCTACGAGGACTACGCCCAGCGCAACGCGTCCGCGTTGATCGAGCTACTGGCGGATTAGAGCTGATCAAGCCGGGGTATGCCCAGGTCTCCACCGCAACAACCACAAGGAGATCGCGATGTCACTCAGCGACGACGACATCACCACCGGCACCGCAGCCGGCGGCGAGGGCCCGGCGGACGGCGGCGCCAACCCGGCCGGCCACGACGGCGGCGCGGACGGCTCGGCGGGCGAGGGCCCGGCCGACGGCGGCGCGAACCCGGCCGGCCACGACGGCGGCGCGGACGGTTCCGCGGGCGGCGAAGGCCCGGCCGACGGCGGCGCGAACCCCGACGGCCACGACGGTGGCGCGGACGGCTCCGCGGTATGACCTTCGAGGCGCCGGGCGGTCACGACGACCGCCCGGCACTCGGCCGGATCGCCAAGATCGAACCGGCCAAGTTCGCCGCCGCGCACTGGGGCCGCGCACCCCTGCTCTGCCGGGCCGCCGACCCGGACGGCTTCACCGACCTGCTGTCCCCGGCCGCCGTCGACGAGCTGCTGAGCCGCCGCGGCCTGCGCACCCCGTTCCTGCGGGTAGCCCAGCAGGGAAAGGTGCTCCCACCCGCGAAGTTCACCGGCTCCGGCGGCGCCGGCGCCGAGATCGCCGACCAGGTGCTCGACGACGAGGTGATGCGCCTCTACGCCGGCGGCGCCACCCTGGTCCTGCAGGGCCTGCACCGCATCTGGCCGCCGCTGATCGACTTCGCCCGGCAACTGGGCTCCGAACTGCGCCGCCCCCTGCAGGTCAACGCCTACCTGACCCCGCCCGGCAGCCAGGGCTTCAGCACCCACTACGACACCCACGACGTGTTCGTACTCCAGGTAGACGGCACCAAGCGCTGGCTCATCCACGAGCCGGTCCTGGCCGATCCCCTGGAGAAGCAGGCGTGGGGCGGCCGCGCCGACGAGGTGGCCGCGACCGCCGCCGGCGACCCGGCCCTGGACGTGGTCCTGGCCCCCGGCGACGCCCTCTACCTGCCCCGCGGCTGGCTGCACTCGGCCCAGGCCCAGGGCACCCGCTCGCTGCACCTGACCTTCGGCATCCGCTCGCTGACCCGATACGCGCTGGTGGAGGAGTTGCTCACGATGGCCGCCCAGGACGCCCGCCTGCGAGCCACGCTGCCGTTCGCCCTGGACGCGACCGATCCGGAAGCGATCGAGCCGGAGCTGACCGAAACGGTAGAGGCGCTGCGCGACTGGCTGGCCACCACGACTCCCACCGAGATTGCCGACCGCCTGCGCGAGCGAGACTGGCCGTCGGCCCGCCCGGCTCCGCTGTCCCCCTTGGCTCAGCTGGACTTCGCCGACGCTCTCACCCCCGCCAACGAAGTCCGGGCCCGCGGCGGCCTGCGCTGGCGCTTGGCCGAGGACGGCCCCGACTACGTCGTACTCCGCCTGACCGGCCGCACGCTGCGCTTCCCGGCCTATTGCGCCGCCGCGCTGCGCCAGGCCATGGCCCCCGAGCCAACCCGGGTAGGCGACCTACTCCTGGACACCGACGACGACCGCCTGACCCTCACCCGCCGTTTGCTCCGCGAGGCCCTGGTGGTCCCGGTTTAACCCTTTTTCCGTACGCGGAGCGAGAAGTCCCGTGGCACTCAGTTCGAGCCAGGCGGGACTCACCCTCCGCGCGCCCGCGCCGGGCGGGCCCGGCGGGCTAACCCATCCCGGCGGCCGCCAGGATCAGACCGGCCGTGGCCAGCCCGGTCACCAGGATCGTGGTGACCGCCGCGACGTCCAGGCCGACACCCCGGCGGTCGGCCACCCGCTTCGCGGCGACCACCGCGAGGATCGGGCAGGCCAGCAGCACCACCAGCGCGACCACCGGCAGGGCGTCCCGCCAGGTGCCGGTCTGGTCGGTGGCGGCGTTCTGCCGCAGCACCCGGAACACGATCGCGCCGATCAGGCCGCCGGCGAACCCGAACAGCCCGAACAGCGTCTTCACCCCGAACGTGATGGGACGGGCCGGTGCCGTGTACTTCACCTTGGTGGCGACCTCGTCCAGATAGTCGAGGGCGTCCTTCTCACTGCGCTGCCGGGGGATCGCCGCGGCCGGCTTGGCTCGGCCGAACCGCTCGGCCACCGGACCGACCTTGTGCACGTACTCCGACCACAGCCCGGCCGCCCGCGCGTCCACCGACTCCATCGTGCGCTGCGCCTCGGCGGCCGCCTGCCGGGCCGTACGCAGCGTCTCGTCGGCCTTGCGGACCGCCTCGTCGGCGGCCTGCACCCGGCCGTCGTGCCAGCGGACCGCCTCGGCGCGCAGGTTGGCCGCCTCCTCCTCCAGGGTGGTCAACCGCCGCAGCACACTGCGATAGGAGGCGGTGTCGAAGTCGGCCGGCTGTACGTCGCTCATAGTTGTCCATAGGGGATGATCACCTCGGTGCCTCGATGCACCGAGCGGTCGAAGTGCAGCGCCCGCCACGGCCGCGGGTACCACACCGGCGCGCCGGCGCCCGGGTAGTACGCGGCCAGCTCGCTGCCGTGCACGTCCAGCGCCACCCACGCGCCGATCGGATCGGTCCGGGACGCGTGCCCGCCGAGCGCGTCGCGCAGCAGCCCGGCCCCGCGCCACCAGCCCAGCACGTGGATCCGCCGCTCCGGGCCCTGCCGCAGGATGGTCCGCAGCTGATCGGCCACGGCCTTGCCGCCGGGCAGCGCGTCGGCCGCGTAGATCATCAGGAAGTGCGGCCGGTCGGCCGGCCAGGACGCGGACGCCTCCGAGGCGGCATCCTCGAGCAGCCAGTCGGCGTTGTCCGCCCAGAACAGCCCGCAGTCGGGCAGCCGCTCGCAGAGCGCCTCGGCGGCCGGCCGGGCGTCCTGGTCGAGGCAGAGGATGGAGAACCGGGCGCCGTCCGGCGGGAACTGCGCGGCCAGCGACACCCCGGCGGTGGCCAGGATCGCGCACGCCTCCTCGGTGCGGGTGCCGAGGATCGCCAGGTTGCGGCCGGGCGCGCGGCGCAGCACGGTGCGCGCCGAGCGGGACGCCACGTCGATGGTCTCGCCGAGCAGCACCATCGGCGCCGCCGAGGTGCCCTCGACCGGGGCGAGCCGGCCGAAGTCGGGGCTCTCGCTCAGCCGGGGGATCACGTCACCGTCGAACAGCCGCGGCGGTCCCTGCCCCTCCGGCCGGCTGCGCCACAGCCGGTGCTGCAGTGCGTTCCACCGGTCCCGGTCGCCGGCCGCCGGCACCCGGACCACCTTGTTGGCCTCGGTCGCGCCGGAGTCCGCGTTCACCAGCGCGTGATAGCGGGGCAGCGACTCGGCGGCGGTGTTGGTCTCGGCCAGGATGCGCCGGGCCCGGGGCAGGGCGATCCGCAGCGAGAACTGGGCGACCAGGGCGGGCCGCCCCCACAGCGCCTCGATGCCGGAGACGTCCTGGGACGCCAGGATCAGGTGGATGCCCTGCGAGCGGCCCCGCCGGGCCAGGTCTTCCAGCAGGTCGACGGCCTCGGTGGCGAGCGAGTCGCGGCCGGACAGCAGCACCTGGAACTCGTCGACCACCGCCACGATCCGCGGCCAGTGCCCGGCCGGGTCCTCGGCCCGCAGCTCGGCCAGGTTGGTCACCTCGTACCGCTTCGCGGCGTCGGCCCGGCGGCGCAGCTCCTCGCCGAGGAACCGCAGCAGCGCCAGCCCGAACTCACGGTCGGTGTTGACGTTGACGCCGACCAGCTGCACGTGCGGCAGCCAGCTGGGATCCCGCCGCCCCGGCGCGAACCGGGCGAACGACACCCCCTCCTTGAAGTCCAGCAGGTAGAAGGCCAGTTCGTCAGGGGAGTACCGGGCCGCGAGCGCACCCATCCACGCGTAGATCAGGTTGGTCTTGCCGGTGCCGGACGGCCCGGCGATCAACGCGTGCGGCGGATAGTCGCTCAGCGTCACGGTCACCGGCACGCCCTGCGGGCTGTCCCCGAGCGGCGCCGACAACCCGGCCGCCGAGCTCTCCTGCCAGATCTCGGCCGGCAGCAGGCTGTCCAGCGCGACCGGGGCCGGCCCGGCGGCCACGGCCTCGGCGATCCGGCGACAGGCCGCCGCCACCACCGCCTGCGGCGGACCACCATCCAGCCGTACGGGTAGAGCGCCCGCACTGCTCATCCGCGCGTTGTCGCCGGGTTGTGCGGTGATGAACTCGATGCCCGGCCCGGCCTGCACCGGAATCCCCTGGATGAGCAGGTGCACGCCGGCCGCGGCACCGGTGCGCAGCAGCCGTTGCAGCTGGGTCTGGTCGGCCCGGTTCAGCTCACTGACCCCGAGCAGCACCGCCACCCGCCACGGTTCCGGCCGCCGGTGCGTGGCGGCGGCGAGTTCCCGCAGCGAGGTGTACTCCCCGGCGAGGACCGTCTCGTTGATCCGGCGCACGTGGTCGACCAGCTCGTCGAGCAGCGCGCTCAGCTCACCCGGCCCGGCGAACCGCAGCACCCCGGCCGGCGCGAGGGTGGCGAACCGGGCCAGCCCGCCGCCCAGGTGTTCCGGGTCGTACCCGATCAGCGAGAGCGACCCGGGCGCGGCCGTGCCCAGCGCCCGCAGCAGCACCCCGGCGACCACCTCGTCGCCGACGGCCCGATCGCCGCGCACCACCACGTGCCCGTGGTCGAGCAGCGGCACCAGGGCCGGCACCTCCTCCGGGTGCGGCAGCAGCAGCCGGCCCACCCGCAGCTCGGGCGCGGTGTCCAGCGGCGACGGCTGCCAGTCGTCCCACGGGTCACCGGCCGCACCGGGCGCGGCCCGGTCGGCGGCCCGCGCCGCGGCCTCGGCGAACGCAGCCAGGTCGTCCCGGCTCTGCTCGTCGATCTCCCGCATCCGCTGGTCGCGGGCCTCGGCGACGTTCTGCCGCCGGGCGATCGCGGCCTGCACGACGCGTTCTCGGCGCTCGATCGCGGTCTCGTAGTCGGACTGGGCCGCGGCAAGAGCATTTTCGGCCGCGCCGAGGGCGTGCGAGAGCCCGGCCCGGATGTCCATGACTTGCTGCGTGGTCGATTCAGACATGGGCAGTCAACGTTTCATTTGGCGTCGGCGGCCTCGGGGCGGCGCAACGGTTCGGGGGCATTCGGGTCGAGCGTGTTGGCATCGCGGCCGAGCCGGGCCAGGAGCACCCCGGTGAGCACGCCGGCCGTGACGGCGTTGTCGGCCGGATGCCCGGCCTGCTGCCCCTGCTGGGCCACCGGCACCCGGCAGATCCGGGCGATCAGGGTGTCGAGCACGGCCGTCGAGGTGCCCGGCAGCAGCGACCGCACCCGGCCGGCGGCGGCCTGCCGGAGCCGGTCCACGTCTTCCGGCCGGGGCTCATGGCCGAGCAGGTCCCCGGCCAGCCGATGCAGCACCGGGGGAGTGACCGCGGACAGCGCCAGTCCGGTCGCGGCCGACGCCGAGTGCAGGTCGCGGCCGAGCCGGGCCTTGTCGCCGGACCGCACCCCGCTGGCCACCCGGCGCAGCAGCTCGGCGGTGTCGGCCTGCGGTGGCTGTTCCTTACCGCCCTGCTCGGGCGCGGGCTCGCCGGTCAGCTGGGCCACCCGCTGATGCCACCAGGGCCCGAGTTTCTCCTTCTCCTCGGGTGGCGGCGCGTCCTGCTGCTTGACCTCGGGCCGTTCCAGGCCGGCCTTCCAGTCCCGGTCGGGCGGCGCGGCCGCGTCCCCGGTAAGCCCGACGCTCGCCAGGTAGGCGGCGATGGCGTCCTGCGCGATCCGCAGTGCCGCCGCGGCCCGCTCGGCCGCCTCGGTGGCGTTGCCCAGCTGCGGCACGCCGACCGGATCGATGGAGGTCTCGCGCACCCACATGAGGATCTCGGTGGCGCTGCGCAGTTTCTCCATCGCGACCGTGACCAGACCGGTGGGAAGCTCGTCGGAGGTGGCTCGAAGCTGGGCGCCGAGTTCCTGGATCAGCGACATCGCGTCAGAGCATCGCCGTGTAGTTTTGCGCCTGCTCGACCGCGAGAGCGGTGGCACCGAGGCACTCTTCCAGCTGCTGGTCGGCCTGCGACAGCGACGAGTGCGCCGAACCGACCACGTCGCTCCCACTGCCGTCGAGCGCGGCGGCCAGACTCTGCTGCGCCTCGCCGAGCTTCTCCCGGGCCGCCTGTATCGCCGCCTGCCCCTCGCTGACCTGCTGGAGCGCGGCGTCGACGGCCGCTTTTACCTCGGCGACACTGGCCACCCGTGCAGCCTCCTGCTGTGCGAAACCCGACTACTCCCGTCAGCCTACTGCCCCCTTCCTGCCTCGCTGTCCGCGCACGCCCGTTTTTGCAGGGGCAGGGAGAGCGCTTGCCCGAAGCATCAACGCCCATCCCTGCCCACAGCCCCGACATGTCCAAGATCCGACCACTGAGTGAACAGGAATGAACCCTGCAAGTGACCACCACCCACCCGGCGGTGCCCGAGCTACAGCGCTAGAAGGCGGCGCAGTCCCTGGTCCACCTTGGCGGCGAGGGCCGGGCCGATGCGACCGTGCCGATGGCCGAACGCGGCCGGGTCGGCGAATCGAATGCGGGTCAGATCGATGGTGCCGCCACCGGCAAGGTCACCGGGCAGCGGCAGAAGGATGCCGGGCACATCTCCGTCGGCGCGGTCGTGAACCAGCACGATGACCGGGTAGGCCCGGGTGTAGATGTCCGCGCTGACGACGAGAACCCGGATCCGCCGGCTCCCGACGGTGTAATCGACGACGTCACCGCGCTTCGGGGTCACCATTCGCCGTTGAACTCCGCGAAGGCCTCGGCATCCGGGCCGGTCAGGGACGCATGCCAGGCAGATGCGGCGGCGACCGCGCGAGTGTCCAGGTATTCCCGGATCGCCTCGGCCACGAAGGCCGACCGGTTGCTCCCGGCGACGGCGGCGTTGAGTTCCTCGCCCAGGTCGTCATCGAGCGTGATGGAGATACTCACGGTCATGCTGCGGACACTACCACCGACACTGTCCGGGATAGGGGCGCCGACAACATCCTTCCTATGACCGACAGCCCGGTTGAGAGCGGCTGGGGATAAGTTCCTCGGATGACGATCATCGGGTTGGTTGGGGCCGGGCACATGGGGTCCGGGCTGGGGTGGGCGCTGCGGGACGGCGGGCATGACGTGGTCACCTCGCTGGCCGGCCGGTCGGACCGGACCGCGCGGCTGGTCGCGGAGGCGGGGCTTCGCGTCGCGGCTCGCCCGGCCGATGTCCTGGCCGAGGCGGCCGTGATCCTGGTGGTCACGCCGCCCGGTGCCGCGCCGGCCGCGGCCGCCGAGATCGCCGCCGACCCCGGCCTGGCGAAGCGATCGGGGAACGTCCGGCCGCTGGTGGTGGACCTGAATGCGATCTCGCCCGGCAACGCCGTCGCGGTGGCCGAGGTGGTCACCGCGGCCGGCTTCGACTTCGTGGACGGCTCCATCTCGGGCCCGCCGCCCACGGTGCGCCCAGGGGCGCGGGTCTATCTCTCCGGTCCCCGCGCCGCCGAGGTCGCCGGCCTGCGCTGGACGCACGCCAAGCCGGTGGTGGTCTCCGACCGCATCGGCGCCGCGAGCGCGGTGAAGATGTCCACCGCCTCCGTCTACAAGGGCTTGATGGGCCTGATGACACAGGCGATCCGGGCCGCGTCGGCGCACGACGTCCTGGCCCCGGTCCTGGCCGACCTGGGCGAGAGCTTCGGCACGCCGTACGAGGTGGCCGTGGCCGCGACCAAGGCCCACCGCTACGTCGACGAGATGCACGAGATCGCCAAGTCCCAGGCCGCAGCGGGCCTCACCCCGGCCCTCTTCGAGGCCTTCGCCGCCGTGTGGTCCGACGTCGCCAGCCGCCCACTCGCCGACGACAGCCCGGAAACGGTCCCGCGCGAAATCACCGCCCACCAGGTAGCCGACGCCCTGTAGCGGCGGGCGCTAAATAAGTACGACCGGCCACAAGTCGGCTCGGTCCGATCAAGCCGTGCCCAAGATGCCCTCTTCCGCCGATGTGAGTGCGCGCGGCGGTAGCGACGAAAAGTCGCTCCCCGAGAATCGGAATCCACACTCCCGCATAGTGCTGATTCGGACGCGATGTTTCCCCGCCATCCTTTCACTGGCGGACGATTCCCGCCATTCTTCGGGAATCGCACCGGACAAATTCGGCGAAGCATTATGGCAATGGCTGCGGCGGGCCTCTGGTGGCAGGTCGGCGGCAGCCGGTGACCCCGTGATGCCGCCAGCGGCGCTGCGGCCGACCGGCCTCGCGGGCCGGGCAGCAACCGGGCCCGAGCCGTGCGACGCCGCCGAACAGCTGAGGCTGTCCGCCGCGTCCCATCCACCCACCCCGGCTGACCGGTCCGCTCCGGCACGCCGACTCGACGCTGCCC
>NZ_BOMY01000064.1 GCF_016862435.1 Paractinoplanes tereljensis | reverse complement strand
AGACGAGGGCCACCCCGGTAGGGGTCGGCCCTCGTTTGCGTTTCTGCGTTTTTGTATATGGCCCTGCCCTGGGTAACTTTGAGTGTCGAGGCGAAGCCCTGTGTCTGGGCCGCCGAACCGGAAGGATTGATCCGTGAGTACTGGACCGCAAGACGGCGGCTCCCGCGACCGCGATGACGAGCGCGGCGCCGGCCGAAGCAGGGACGGAGACTCGTCCTCCCGTGGTGGTCGGTCCTCCGGCGATCGCGGCGGCTACCGAGACCGCCCGCAGGGCGACCGGGGCGGCTACCGGGGAGGTGACCGTCCGCAGGGTGACCGCGGTGGTTACCGCGGTGGCGACCGCCCCCAGGGCGACCGTGGCGGCTACCAGGGCGGCGGTGACCGAGGCGGCTACCGCGGCGGCGACCGTCCGCAGGGTGACCGTGGTGGTTACCGCCCGCAGGGCGACCGTCCGGGCTATCAGGGTGGTGGCGACCGTGGTGGATTCCGTGGTGGCGACCGTCCCCAGAGCGGCGGCGACCGTGGTGGTTACCGCGGTGTCGACCGTCCGCAGGGCGACCGCGGCGGCTTCCGCGGAGGGGACCGGCCCCAGGGTGACCGTCCCGGCTATCAGGGTGGCGGCGACCGCGGTGGATTCCGTGGTGGCGACCGCCCCCAGAGCGGCGGCGACCGTGGTGGTTACCGTGGCGGCGACCGTCCGCAGGGCGACCGCGGCGGCTTCCGCGGAGGCGACCGGCCCCAGGGCGACCGGCCGGGTTACCAGGGTGGTGGCGACCGCGGTGGTTACCGCGGTGGCGACCGTCCCCAGGGTGACCGTGGCGGCTACCGTCCGCAGGGCGACCGTCCGCAGGGCGACCGCGGCGGGTTCCGTGACCGCCCCCAGGGCGACCGTCCCGGTTACCAGGGTGGTGGCGACCGTGGTGGTTACCGCGGTGGCGACCGGCCGCAGGGTGACCGTGGCGGCTACCGTCCGCAGGGCGACCGTCCGGGCTATCAGGGTGGTGGCGACCGTGGTGGATCCCGTGGTGGCGACCGCCCGCAGAGCGGCGGCTACCGCGGTGGTGACCGTCCCCAGGGCGACCGCGGCGGCTACCGTCCGCAGGGTGACCGTCCGCAGGGCGACCGCGGCGGCTTCCGCGGAGGCGACCGGCCCCAGGGTGACCGTCCGGGTTACCAGGGTGGTGGCGACCGCGGTGGTTACCGCGGTGGCGACCGTCCCCAGGGCGACCGCGGTGGTTACCGTCCGCAGGGCGACCGGCCCGGCTACCAGGGTGGCGGCGACCGCGGCGGGTTCCGTGGCGGCGACCGCGACCAGAGCGGCCCGCGCAGCAGCTTCCAGGGCGACCGCGGTGGCTACCGTGGCGGCGACCGGCCCCAGGGCGACCGGCCGCAGGGCGACCGCGGCGGTTACCGTGGTGGCGACCGCCCGTCGGGCGACCGCGGCGGCTTCCGCGGCGGCGACCGGCCCCAGGGCGACCGTCCCGGTTACCAGGGTGGCGGCGACCGCGGTGGATTCCGTGGTGGCGACCGCGACCGGGGTGGCTTCCGGGACCGTCCGCAGGGCGACCGGGGCGGCTTCCGTGGTGGCGACCGCGACCGGCCGTCGACCGATCGGCCGTCGAACGACCGTCCGCAGTCGGACCGTCCGGGCTTCCGCAGCGACCAGGACCGTGGCGGCTTCCGCGGCGGTGACCAGGAACGCAGCAGCTTCCGCAGTGACCGGGACCGCGACTTCCGCGAGGACGCACGCACCGAGCAGGCGCCGGCCGGCGACGAGCAGCAGATTTCGTTCAAGGCGCCGGAGATCCCCGAGGAGATCGTCGCCACCGACCTCGACCAGGAGGTGCGTGCCGAGCTGCTGTCGCTTGCCCGGGAGGTTGCCGACAGCGTCGCCCGGCACCTCGTGGCGGCCGGTCAGATCATCGACGAGGACTCCGAGCTGGCGCTTCAGCACGCCATCGCGGCGCGGCGGCTCGCGTCCCGGATCGCCGTGGTGCGCGAGGCGGTCGGCCTGGCCGCGTACGCCGCCGGCGACTGGACGATGGCGATCGCCGAGCTGCGCACGTACCACCGGATGACCGGACGGCAGACGCACCTGGCCGAGATCGCCGACAGCGAGCGGGCGCTGGGTCGCCCGGAGCGGGCCATCGACCTCTACCGGGGTGCCGACCCGAAGAACCTCGACAAGGCGGGCGCGATCGAGCTGCTGATCGTGGCGGCCGGTGCGCGTGGCGACCTCGGTCAGCACGACGCGGCCGTGGCGATGCTGCAGGTCCGTGAGCTGACCGCCGACGAGGACGCCGACTGGGCGGCGCGACTGCGCTACGCGTACGCCGACGCGCTGCTCGCCGCCGGTCGTCGCGACGAGGCTCGGGAGTGGTTCTCGCGGACCGCCGCGGTCGACGAGGACCAGCTCACCGATGCCACCGAGCGGCTGCTCGAGCTCGACGGCATCACCATCGAGGGTGACGACGACGAGGACGAGGACGACGCCGAGACGGCCGAGACCGACGCCGATGCGGTCCGTGACCAGGACGACGAGCTCGACGACGACGACGAAGACGACGAAGACGAAGAGCTCGAGGACGACGAGGACGAGCCGACCGACCGCGCCGCCGGGCTGCCCGCCGACGAGGACGAGGACGACGACGACCTCGAGGACGACGAGCTCGACGACGAAGACGACGCTGACGACGACGCCGACGAGGACGAGGACGAGGAGCTCGAGGACGAGCCCGCGGCCAAGAAGGACGAGCCCGCGGCCAAGAAGAGCGACGCGGACGACGAGAAGGCCGACGAGAAGGCCGAAGGCGACGAGTTCGTCGCCGAGGGCGGAAAGCGGCCCCAGGAGTGAGCGACGACCTGGCGAGCGGCTACGACCTGGTCATCTTTGACCTGGACGGGGTCGTCTACCTCATCGACAAGCCGATTCCGGGCGCGGCCGAGGCGGTCGAGCGGCTGCGCGCGGACGGCACCCCGGTGGCGTACGCGACGAACAACGCCTCTCGCCGGGCCGCCGACGTGGCCGCCCTGCTGACCGGCATGGGTGTCCCGGCGCAGCCGGACGAGGTACTCAACTCGGCCGGCGCCGCCGCGGCGGTTCTCGCCCAGCGGTTCCCGGCCGGGTCGCCGGTGCTCGTCGTCGGGGCCGAGGCCCTGCGGGCCGAGGTGCGCGAGGTCGGCCTGACCCCGGTCAGCACGTTCGAGGACCAGCCGGTCGCGGTCGTGCAGGGGTACGGGCCCGAGGTCGGCTGGCAGATCCTGGCCGAGGCGGCGCTGTCGGTGCGGGCCGGGGCCACCTGGGTGGCCACCAACACCGACCGCACGCTGCCCAGCCCGCGTGGCCCGCTGCCGGGCAACGGCTCGCTGGTCGCGGTGCTGCGCACGGCGCTGGACCGGGAACCCGACCTGGTGGTCGGGAAGCCGGAGCCGGGCCTGTTCACCACGGCGGCGTCGCTGTCGAACTCGGAACGGCCGCTCGCGGTCGGCGACCGGCTCGACACCGACATCCAGGGCGCGGTCGGCGCCGGCATGGACAGCCTGCTGGTTCTCACCGGTGTGAGCGGTCCGGCCGAGCTCCTGGCCGCCCCGCCGGAGCGCCGGCCGACCTTCGTGTCGGCCGACCTGAGCGGGTTGTTCCGGCCGGCCGACGAGGCCCGGCTGCCGCTGCGGGCCGAGGAGGCCGGCGGTTGGCGCTTGGCCGGTGCCGCGCTGTCGGGTGAAGGTGACCCGGTGACGGCGCTGCGTCTGCTGTGCGGGACCGTCTGGGACGGCGTACCGCTGAAGGACCTGACGGCGGATTCACCGGCCGCGACCGACCTCTTCAAGAACTGGGGCCTTTAGGCCCCGGGGCGATTTTCCGGACTTGGCCTAAGCGCCCGGCGTAACCACCGATGATCGGGGGTATGCCGGGCGCTTTCGCTAACCTGCCGCGTGGCGCGCGGCTATCCGAAGCCTCGTGGGCCGCCCGCCATCGGATCGTGTCGGGGCTGCTCTGGCTGCACGTGCCGGTGTTTCTGCTGCTCGGCGTGCTGGGGCCGCGGTCGACCGCGGAGGCGATCCTGCTGCCGCTGGCCATCGCGGCCATCGCCGGGGGCAGCCGGATGCTGCCGAGCATGGGCGCCAAGTCCACGCTGACCGGGGTCGGGTTGATCGCCTGCACGTTCGTGGCGATCGAGCTGTCCGGCGGGGCCATGTCGACGCACATCCACCTCTACGCGATTCTGATCTTCGTGGCGCTCTATCAGCAGTGGGCGCCGCTGATCGCGTCGGTGCTCATAGTCGTGGTGCATCACGGGGTGCTGGGCCTGATCAACCCGGAGCGGGTGTTCGGCATGCACCACATGTCCACCGCCGCGGCTCTCGGGCAGGTCGCGTTGCACGCCGGGCTGGCCGCCATCGAGGTCACCGGCATCGTGATCTTCTGGCACTTCGCCGAGCAGGCCGAACAGGAGAACGAGGTGCTCGCCGCGCAGGCCGGCGAGGCCCGCCGGGCCACCGAGCAGGCCGAGTTGATCGCCCGCGAGCAGGCAGATGCCGACCTGAGGCAGCGTT
Organism: Paractinoplanes tereljensis; assembly: GCF_016862435.1. Lineage (GTDB taxonomy): Bacteria > Actinomycetota > Actinomycetes > Mycobacteriales > Micromonosporaceae > Actinoplanes > Actinoplanes tereljensis. Next base: position 202,380 of record NZ_BOMY01000064.1, on the reverse strand, counting down.
CCGACGACGCGGCCGAGACGACCCGCCGGATCACCGCCGACGTGCAGGCGATCAGCGCCGAGGCGCACGCCGCGATCCGGGCCGTGGCGGCCGTCGACCGCAAGCTCGGCGAGCTGACCGCGTCGGTGCGCGACATCGCCGAGCGTTCCGGGCAGGCGGCCGGCACCGCGGCGAGCGGGATGGACTCGGCCCGGTCGGCCGGCAACAAGGTGCGCGCGCTGGAACGCTCGGTCAGCGAGATCGCCGACGTGAACGCGCTGATCGCGTCGCTCGCCGACCAGACCAACCTGCTCGCGCTCAACGCCACCATCGAGGCGGCCCGGGCCGGCGAGATCGGCAAGGGCTTCGCGGTGGTGGCGAGCGAGGTCAAGGACCTGGCCCGGGAGACCGCCACCTCGGTGGAGCGGGTCAACCAAGTGATCACCGCGATCGTGGCCGAGACCGACGACGTGGCGCAGACGTTCGCGACCACCTCGGACGCGGTCGGCGACATCCACCAGGGGCAGATCACCATCGCCGAGTCGGTGGAGGAGCAGGCCCGGGTGCTGACCGAGGTCACCGAGCAACTGAGCGAGGCCACCCAGGCCGCCGACCAGGTGCTGGCCGGCCTGGACCGGCTCGCGGCGTCGCGTTAGAGCAATTTCCGCAGCTTGAGCAGGTCGAACGGGTTGGCCTTGACGGAGATCTGGCGGGCCGCGATCGCCCTCGTCACGTCGAGCTTGCCGCCGATCAGCGCGATCAGCTCGTCGCTCGCGGCCACCAGTGCGATCTTCGCCTTGGGGTCGTCGCCGTCGGCGATGTCGATCAGCAGACCGTCCTTGAGCCGGGCGTGGAACGCCACTTCGAGGTCGGTGACCCGGGCCGCGAGGGTGCGGTCGAGATCGAGTTTGCCGCGCGTCTCGGCGTTGCGTTCGAGCCGGGCGGCGAGGTCGTGCAGTGCCTGCCGGCATTCGTCCACCGTGGCCATCGAACTACCTTTCCTCGCGACACCGCCCGCCGTAGGGCACCGTACCGCACGACGGTGTGCGAACCGCCCGGTAGCGTGGCACCCGACGCACGGGCGACACGGAGAGGACCGGAATCATGCCGGACGCATGGCGAGCGTATCTGGAGATGGCGCTCGGACTGACCGAAGCACCCCGTAAGCGCGCCCAGAAAGCGGTGGGCGACCTGGTCAACCGCGGTGGCGCCACGGCGACGCAGCTGCAGGGCCTGGTCGAGGACCTGATGTCGACCGGCATGGCCAACCGCGAGGCGCTGACCAACATCGTGCGCTACGAGGTGGACAAGGCCCTCGGCGTCGTCGGCCTGGCCACCGCCGAGGAGGTCACCGAGCTGACCACCCGGGTCCGCGACCTGGAGAAGGAACTCCGCGCGGCGCAGGCCAAGGCGAACGGCGCGGCCGAGCCGGAAGGCACCCGGCTGGACAGGCCGGCGCCGCTGCCGCGCAAGGTGGCGAAGAAGACGGTGGCGAAGAAGGCCGTCAAGGCCACCCCGAACGCGATGCCGTCGGCCGGCACGAAGCCGGCCACCCCGGCGGTGAACGTCGCCGCGGTGAAGCCGGAGGCGGTGCCCACCACGCCGGCGTCCATCCCGGTCAAGAAGGTGGCGAAGAAGGCCGTCGCCAAGAAAGCCGTAAAAAAGGCGCCCGGACTGGCCGAGTCGCCGGTCGCCGAGGTCAAGGCGGCCGCGGAAGCGGTCGAGCTCCCGACGCCGGCCGCTGACGCGGTGGCGGCTTTCGGCCTCGCGCCCGCGGACGCGGCGGCTGTGCCGGCGAAGAAGACCGTCGCCGCGAAGAAGGCGCCCGCGAAGAGTGCGCCCGCGAAGAAGACCGCGGCCGCGAGCAATGCGCCGGCCAAGCGGGCGCCCGCGAAGAAGGCGGCCGACAAGGCCGCGCCGACCAACCCGGAGGCCTGAGTTGACCTTCCCGCACTCGCCGCAGCCGGGGCCGCGCCCCGGGCCGATGCCCGGCGGTTTCCGGCCCGGCCCCCAGGTCAACACCCAACAGATCAACACCCAACAGCCCAACCCGCAGCCGTACGCCGAGAGCGCTCCGCGGATCGTCGAGGAGACCGGGCACCCGGCGGTGGATGCCGTGCTGCGCTCGCTCGCCAACGCCGCCCAACTGGCGCCCGGTGAGCAGATCGCCGCCTACGAGGCCGCGCACCAGGTGCTGCAGGAAACCCTGTCGAGCATCGAGGGCTGATGGCCCGGCGCGCTCGACTCGACGCCGAACTGGTGCGTCGCAAACTGGCCCGCTCCCGGGAACAGGCCGCCACCCTGGTGGAGGCCGGCCGGGTGCAGGTGCGCGGAACGGTCGCCCGCAAGGTGGCCGCCATGATCGACCCGGCCGACCCGGTGCTGGTCACCGGCGAGGACCCGGCCACCGAGTACGTGTCCCGGGGCGGCCACAAGCTGGCCGGCGCGCTCGCCGCGTTCGGGCCGAAAGGGCTGGCCGTCACCGGCCGGCGCTGCCTGGACGCGGGCGCGTCCACCGGCGGCTTCACCGACGTGCTGCTGCGCGCCGGCGCGAGCCAGGTGGTCGCGGTGGACGTCGGCTACGGCCAGCTGGCCTGGCCGATCCGCACCGACGATCGGGTCGTCGTGATGGAGCGCACCAACGTGCGCACCCTGACGCCGGACGTGATCGGGGGCCCGGTCGGGCTCACTGTGGCGGATCTCTCGTTCATCTCGCTGCGGCTGGTGCTGCCGGCCCTGGCCGCCTGCACAGCCGGTGACGGCGACCTCGCGCTGATGGTGAAACCGCAGTTCGAAGTGGGTAAGGAACGGGTCGGCACGGGTGGCGTGGTGCGCGACTGGCGGTTGCGGGCCGAGGCCGTGGCGGATGTCGCCGAGGTGGCCGCCGAGCTGGGGCTGGGCGTCGCCGGGGTGACCGCGTCGCCGCTGCCCGGGCCGAGCGGCAACGTCGAGTTCTTCGTCTGGTTCCGCCGGGACGCACCGCCCGCCGATCGTGCGGAGATCGACCGAGTGGTCGCGGCGGGGCCGTCCGGGGAGGTAGTTTCTGCCGAGCCTGCCCCGGCCGCTCCAGAGGGAGATTGAATGATGCGCTCGGCCTTGCTGGTTACTCACACCGGTCGGCGGCAGAGCCTGCAGCACGCCGAAACGGTGGTGCGCGACCTGCTGAGCGCGGGGTTCGAGGTGCGGGTGGTCGCCGAGGAGGTCGCCGACCTCGACCTGCCGCCCGAGGTCACCCCGGTCAGCGGCCTGGCCGCGGCCGAGGGCGTCGAGATCGTGCTGGCCCTGGGCGGTGACGGCACGCTGCTGCGGGCGGCCGAGCTGGCCCGGCCGGTGAAGGCGCCGCTGCTCGGCATCAACCTGGGCCACGTCGGCTTCCTGGCCGAGGCCGAGGTCGCCGACATCGACCAGGCCGTGCAGGAGATCGTCAAGGGAACGTACAAGGTGGACGAACGGCTCACCCTGGACGTCCGCGCCGAGTACGACGGGCGGCTCATCGCCGATTCGTGGGCACTCAACGAGGTCAGCGTCGAGAAGGGGCAGCGGGCGCAGATGCTCGAGCTGCTCGTCGACGTGGACGGCCGGCCCCTCGCGCGGTACGGCTGTGACGGCGTGGTGTGCGCGACCCCGACCGGGTCGACGGCCTACGCGTTCTCGGCCGGCGGCCCGGTGGTGTGGCCCGAGGTGGAAGCCCTGCTGCTGGTGCCGATCAGTGCGCACGCCCTGTTCTCCAAGCCGCTGGTGACCGCGCCGACGTCGTCGTTCGTGCTGACCGTCGACCCGTACACATCGTTCGCGGTGCTCTGCTGCGACGGGCGCCGCACCTGGGACCTGCCGCCCGGCGCGAAGGTCACGGTGGAGCGCGGGCAGCTCCCGGTGCGCCTGGTCCGGCTCGCCCCCAAGCCGTTCACCGACGTGCTGGTGGCCAAGTTCGCTCTTCCGGTCGAAGGTTGGCGTGGCAATCGACGCTAATCAACGGTTTTATTCTGGGGTTTTCCGCCGCGGGTGAGCTCAGTTCACGGGGGACCGCGCTGGGCAATTGTCGGTGGGCACCACTACTGTCTGCCGTGTGCTTGAGGAGTTGCGGATCACCGGTCTCGGCGTCATCGACGACACGACGCTGAAACTGACGTCGGGCATGAACGTCATCACCGGCGAGACCGGCGCGGGAAAGACCATGGTGGTGACCGGGCTCGGCCTGCTGTTCGGTGGCCGGGCCGATGCCGGGCGGGTGCGTGCCGACCCCGGCCGGGCCGTCGTCGAGGGCCGGCTGCGGCTGGGCGGCCCGCTGGCCGACGCCATCCAGCAGCGCATCGTCGAGGCCGGCGCCGAGATCGACGACGACGGCTCGGTGCTGCTGAGCCGCACCGTCACCATCGAGGGCCGGTCGCGTGCGCACGTCGGCGGCCGCAGCATGCCGGTCGCGATGCTGTCCGAGGTGGGCGACCAGGTGCTGGCCGTGCACGGCCAGTCCGACCAGCTGCGCCTGCTGCGCCCGGCCGAGCAGCGCGCCTCGCTCGACCGGTTCGCCGGCCCCGAGCACGAGAAGCTTCTCGACACCTACCGCGAGTCGTTCGCCCGCTGGCGGGCCGTGGTCGACGACCTGGCCGACCGCCGGCGCAACGCGCGGGCCCGCTCGCAGGAGGCCGACCTGCTCAAGCTCGGCCTCGACGAGATCACCCGGGTCGACCCGCAGCCGGGCGAGGAAGACGAGCTGCGCGCCGAGGTGCAGCGGCTCGAGCACGCCGAGGGCCTGCGCATCGCCGCCGCCACCGCCGCCCAGGCCCTCGCGGCCGGGGCCGAGGCCACCGACGACATCCCCGACGCCACCCAGCTGCTCGGCACCGCCCGGCGCACCCTGGAGGCGCAGGCGTCGGTCGACCCGTCGCTGGCCGACCTGGCCGCCCGGCTGGAAGAGGCGGCGAGCCTGATCGGCGACGTGTCCGCCGAGCTGTCCGCCTACCTGATGTCGCTCGACGCCGACCCGGCCCGCCTCGAGCAGATCTACGAGCGGCGGGCCGAGCTGCGCGGCCTCACCCGCAAATACGCCGACGACGTCGACGGCGTCATCGCCTGGGCCGAGGAGGCCCGCACCAAGCTGGCCGCCCTGGACACCTCCGACGAGCTGCTCGAGGAGCTCGACAAGGAGCGGCAGCGGCTGGCCGCGCAGGTCGGCGAGCAGGCCGCCCGGCTGACCGCGGCCCGGGTCGAGGCGGCCGTCCGGTTCTCCGAGGCGGTCAGTGTCGAGCTGGCCGGCCTGGCCATGCCGCACGCCCGCGTCGAGGTGGCCGTGCCGCCCCGGGCCGCGGGCCGGGACGAGCCGACCGTCACCCACGACGGCGCCGAGCTGCCGGTCGGGCCGGACGGCGCCGACGAGGTGGAGCTGCGACTGCTGGCCCATCCGGGTGCGCCGTCGCTGCCGCTGCAGAAGGGCGCGTCCGGCGGCGAGCTGTCCCGGGTCATGCTGGCCATCGAGGTCGTCTTCGCCGGCGCCGGTGGCCCCGAGACGCTGGTCTTCGACGAGGTCGACTCGGGTGTCGGCGGCACCGCGGCGGTCGAGATCGGCAAGCGGCTCGCCCGGCTGGCCCGCACCCACCAGGTTCTCGTCGTCACCCACCTGCCCCAGGTGGCCGCGTTCGCCGACCGGCACCTGGTGGTCGCCAAGGACACCAGCGGCGCGATCACCACCAGCGGGGTGCGTATCGTCGAGGAGACCGAGCGCGCTCGCGAGCTGTCCCGGATGCTGGCCGGCCTGCCCGATTCCGATCTGGGCATCGCGCACGCCGAGGAGCTGCTTGCGGTGGCCGGTCGGGAAAAGAGAGGCTGACTCGGACTGATGTCAGCGGGGGGACTAGCGGGGCGGTTTGCCCCAATTGTGGGTGAGATCGCGCATGTCGTTCGCGAGGCGGGTGACGCGGCATGTCAGGATGGCCGGGATGCGACTTCCCACCCTACGGCGTGCCCGCAGCCTCGATCCTGAGGCGATCACCGGCACCGCCCGACTAGACCGCCGCACCAAGCGGCTCACCGGCCGACTGCGACCGGGCGACATCGCCGTGATCGATCACGTCGACATCGACCGGGTCGCCGCCGACGCGCTCGTCGCGGCCGGGGTGGCCGTCGTGCTCAACGCCAAGCCGTCGATCTCGGGCCGTTATCCCAATCTCGGCCCCGAGGTGCTGATCAAGAACGGCGTCCTGCTCGTCGACGACCTCGGCGAGGAGGTCTTCGAGCGGCTGCACGAGGGTGACCTGGTCACCGTCGAGGGCGACACCGTGCTGCTGGCCGGCGAGCCGGTCGCGTCCGGGGTCCGGCAGGACTCCGACACCGTGGCGGCCTCCATGGCCGACGCCCGCGAGGGCCTGTCGGTGCAGCTCGAGGCGTTCGCGGCGAACACCATGGACTACCTCAAGCAGGAACGCGATCTGCTGCTGGACGGCGTCGGCGTGCCCGACGTGCAGACCAAGATCGCCGGACGGCACGTGCTGATCGTGGTGCGCGGTTACGACTACAAGGACGACCTGGACGTCCTGCGGCCGTACATCCACGAGTACAAACCGGTGCTGATCGGCGTCGACGGCGGCGCCGACGCGCTGGTCGAGAACGGCTACACCCCCGACATGATCATCGGGGACATGGACTCGGTCACCGACGACGTGCTGCGCTGCGGCGCCGAGGTGGTCGTGCACGCCTACCCCGACGGGCGCGCGCCCGGCCTCGAGCGGGTGCACCAGCTCGACGTGGCCGCGCTGACCTTCCCGGCCGCCGCCACCAGCGAAGACCTGGCGATGCTGCTCGCCGACGAGAAGGGCGCCACCCTGATCGTCGCCGTCGGCACGCACGCCAACCTGGTCGAGTTCCTCGACAAGGGCCGCGGTGGCATGGCCTCCACGTTCCTCACCCGGCTCAAGGTCGGCGGCAAGCTGGTCGACGCCAAGGGGGTGAGCCGGCTCTACCGGCAGAACATCTCCGGGTCGGCGCTGCTGCTCCTGGTGCTCTCCGCGATCGCCGCGATGGCCTCGGCCGTGGCCGTGTCCACGGTCGGCAAGGCGTACCTCACCGTGGTTTCCGAGTGGTGGGACAATCTGGTTTTCCAGCTCGGCCACCTCTTCTAGAAGCTTCGAGGCTTTGTCGTGATCAACTTCCGGTACCACGTGGTGTCGCTCACCGCGGTCTTCCTCGCCCTGGCTATCGGGCTGGTCGTGGGCACCGCCGCGCTCAACGGACCGGTGGCCGACAACCTGAAGAACCAGATCACCGCGCTGAACAAGGACCTCAGCAGCAAGCGCGACCAGATCAACCAGAACCGCGAAGAGATCAACCGGAGCCAGGAGTTCGCCACCGAGATCGCGCCGTTCTACCTGGCCGACAAGCTCGCCACCCGCAAGATCGCGGTGATCGCGCTGCCCGGCACGAGCGAGTTCGCCGACGCGGTCATCTCGATGCTGAACGTGGCCGGGGCCACGGTTACCGCCAAGGTCACCGTGCAGGACAAGTTCTTCGACCCGAGCATGAACATCGAGCTGCTCGACCTGGCCGGCCAGTCGTCGCAGCCGAGCATCCAGATGGAGAACCCGCCGCTCAACAGCGACGGGGTCGAGACGGTCAGCGCGCAGCTCGCCGCGGCACTGCTGCAGCACACCGGCACCCAGCAGCCAAGCGTCAACGACGTGACGGCCCTGCTCACGGCGTACACCAAGGGCAGTTATATCTCGGTCGAAAAGGGCGCTCTGGGCGGCGCCGAAGGTGCCGTGATCGTCTCCGGCGAGCCGTACACCGACAAGGACGCGACCAAGAAGAACGCCAACGAGCTGACCATGGCCACCCAGTTCAGCAAGGCCAAGCCGCTGGTCGTGGCCGGTCTCGGGGTCGGCGACGGCAACGTGATCTCGGCCGTGCGGGGCGACCCGACGCTGGTCAAGGAGATCTCCACGGTGGACAACGCGAGCACCGTGCAGGGCCAGGTGGCGACCGCGATGGTCACCACCGAGCGGATGGTGCAGGGCAAGGTCGGCCAGTACGGCCTGAACGCCGGCGCCTCCTCCCTGGTACCGAAGGCCGCCTCGTAGCGCAGGGTCACTAAGCTTCCCAGTCATGGCCACTGGAGTCCTCCGGTCGTTCGGCGTCGGTGCATCCGTCGCCCGCGGCGCGCTCGCCTGGATCCGCCGCGACCCCAAGTCGGCGGCGCTGGACCGCACGAACTTCCACGGCCGCACGGTCAGCCTGGCTGGCGGCCCCGCCCTCGCCCTCGGCGCCACCGCCGGTGCGGCCCTCGGCGCCTCGTCGGCCCGGGTGTCGGCCGCCGTGGTGACCGCGGGAGTCGTCTCCGGCGCGGTCGGGCTCTACGACGACATCGTCGGCGGCCGGCCCGAGCAGAAGGCGTTCAAGGGCTTCGCCGGGCACCTCGGCGCGCTGCGCGAGGGCCAGGTCACCAGCGGCCTCCTCAAGATCGCCGGAGTGGGCGCGGCCGGGCTGGCCGCCTCCGCCCTGATCGGCAGCCGCCGGACGAGCTTGTTCGGCCGCAGCACCGACGTGCTGCTCGGCGCCGGGGTGATCGCCGGGATGGCCAACGTCGTCAACCTGCTCGACCTGCGGCCGGGCCGGGCGATCAAGGCCGGCGTCGCGGTCGGCGCGCCGCTCGCGCTCGGCAAGGGCGGGGGAGTGGCGGCCGGCGCCTTGGGTGCCTCGGCCGCGCTGCTGCCGGACGACCTCGGCGAGGAGATCATGCTGGGCGACGCGGGCGCCAACGCGCTCGGCGCGCTGCTGGGCGTGGCTTTGACCGCCCGCACGGGTACGGCCGGACGGTTCGTCGCCCTCGCCGGGCTGGCCGCGCTGACGGCTGCCAGCGAGAAGGTCAGCTTCACCAAGGTCATCAACGACACTCCGTGGCTGCGCCGGGTCGACGAGCTCGGCCGCCGGTCGGCGTGACGACTTCCCTCCCCGGGCGGCAGGGCGCGACGAAACTGGCCGGCGCCGCGGCGCTGATCACGGTCCTGACGGTCGTCGCCCGGATCGCCGGGTTCGCCCGGACCTTCGTCTTCCTGCACACCGTCGGCATCGACGACCTCGCCAACATCTACAACGCCGCCAACACCATCCCGAACATCGTCTTCGAGCTGGTCGCCGGCGGCGCGCTGGCCAGCCTGGTGGTGCCGCTGCTGGCCGGGCACGTGGTGGCCGGCGACACCGAGCGGGTCGGCCGGGTCACCTCGGCGCTGCTCACCTGGGTCCTGGTGCTGATGGTGCCGCTCGCGGTGCTGGTCGCGCTGCTGGCCGGGCCGATCGCCGGCTTGCTGCCCGGGGTGCCCGCCGACCATCAGGAGACCGCCGCGAGCATGCTGCGGGTCTTCGCGCCGCAACTGCCGCTGTACGGGATCGGGATCGTGCTCACCGGCGTCCTGCAGGCCCACCACCGGTTCGCCTGGCCGGTGATCGCGCCGCTGCTGTCCAGCGTCACCGTGATGGGCGCCTACCTCGCCTACGCGGTCGTGGACGGTGCCAAGAGCGACTTCGGCGGCCTCACCCGTACCGGTGAATTGACCCTGTCGGTGGGCACCTCCCTGGGTGTCGTCGTCCTGGCCCTGTGCCTGCTGGTCCCGCTGCGGAAGCTGCACCTGCGGCTGCGGCCCACGCTGCGCTTCCCGGGCGAGGAGGGCCGGCAGGCGGTGCGGCTCGGCTGGGCCGGCGCGGTCACCGTCGGCTCCCAGCAGATCATGACGATCGTGGTGATCGCGCTGGCCGTGAGTGGCGCGCTGACCGCCTACAACGCCGCCCAGACGGTGTTCCTGCTGCCCTGGGCGGTGCTCGCGGTGCCGCTGGCCACGGCGGTCTATCCGACTCTGTCGGCGGCCGCCGCCCGGGGCGACGAGGAGACCTACCGGTCGTCGCTGTCGGCGACCGCGCGCACCGTGACCCTGCTCGCCGGCCTCGGCGCGGCCGCCCTGGTGGCCCTGGCCGGCCCGATCGCGCGGCTGATCGACGCGGTCCCGGCGCAGAACGGCATCGTTGCCTTCGCGCCGGGGCTGTTCGGATACGCGCTGTTCGCGCTGCTGTCCCGGGCCCTCTACGCGCGCGGCGCCACCGTCGCCGCGGCCGTCTCCACGGCGGTGGGCTGGCTGGTCGCCGCGGTGGTGGCGCTGCTCCTGGCGGTCTCCGGAGGTCTCCGCGGCGATGACTCCGCCGGCGGGAGTGGCCTGCCCGATGTCGTTGGGCTCGGGCTGGCCAGTGCGGTCGGCATGACCGTGCTCGGGGTGCTGCTGGTCCTCGCCGTTCGCCGGCACGCGGGGCCGGAAGCCCTGGCGGGGCTGGGCCGCGTCGTCGTCGTCGGTATCGTAGCCGCCGGAGTCGCCGCTCTCGCCGGGCGCGCGGTGGTCGGATTTTCCGGACATTTCGCTCTGGTGCAAGGCCTGTGCGGCGGCATCGCGGTGCTCCTGGTCTTCGGCGCGGTGGCCTACCCGCTCGCCGGGCGCGACCTCGCGCCGCTGGTCCGCAGGCTCAAGCGCGCAGGCGCACGGAGGGGGAGTTCGTGAGCGAGGACGACGGCTGGCGCGGCTCGGTGGCGCTGGTGCTGGCCTCCAGCACCGGTGGGATCGGGCAGCACGTCGCGTCCCTGGCCCGGGGCCTGCGCGCGGCCGGCTGCGAGGTGCTGGTCTGCGGGCCGGCGGCCACCGACGAGCTGTTCGGCTTCACCGCCGGCGGGGCCACCTTCGTGCCGGTCGAGATCCCGGCCAACCCGGGTGCCCAGGACGCCGGCGCGGTCCGCCAGCTCAAGGCGGCCCTGGCCAGCCGGCCGATCGACGTGGTGCACGCGCACGGGCTGCGCGCCGGGTTCGTCGCCGGCCTGGCCCGGCCGGGCGTGCCGCTCATCGTCACCTGGCACAACGCGGTCCTCGCCAAGGGCCTGCGCGGGCAGGCGTCGGCGCTGGTCGAGCGGATCGTCGCCCGCAACGCCACGCTCACCCTCGGCGCCTCCGACGACCTGGTCGACCGGGCCCGCGCGGTCGGCGCCCGCAACGTGCGCCTCGGCGCGGTCGCCGCGCCCACCCTGAAGCCGGCCAAGCGCAGCCGGGCCGCGGTGCGGGCCGAGTTCCGGCTCAAGGCCGACACCCCGCTGATCCTCACGGTCGGCCGGCTGCACCCGCAGAAGCGGTACGACCTGCTTGTCGACGCGGCCGCCCGGTGGCGCGACCTCGACCCGGCCCCGGTGGTCGTGGTGGCCGGCTCCGGGCCCAGTTACATGTCGCTGGCCCAGCGCTCGTCCGAACGGCACGCGCCGTTCTACCTGCTCGGGCATCGTAAGGACGTGCCCGACCTGCTGGCCGGGGCCGACCTGGCCGTGGTCACCAGCGACTGGGAGGCCCGGCAACTGTTCACCCAGGAGGCGCTGACCGCGGGCGTGCCGCTGATCGCGACCGCCGTGGGTGGCGTGCCCGGCCTGGTCGACGACGCGGCCGTGCTGATCCCGCCGGGCGACCTGGAGGCGCTCGACACCGCCGTCCGGGAGATGCTGGCCGACCCCGCGATGCGCGCCGACTACCGCGAGCGCGGCCTGCTGCAGGCCGCGACCTGGCCGACCGAGGCGGACACCGTGGCGAACGTGCGCGCCGAGTACGCCGAAGTGACGGCGCACGGGTGAGGGTATTCGACCGCCTGCGCCGGGTCCGGCCGTTCGACCTCCCTGCCGGTCGCCGCACCGCGAGCTGGGTCCCGTACGTCCTGGTCCTGCTGGCCGCCGCGGCCAGCCTGGCCGGGCTGGCCATCCGCCCGGCCGCCGGGGCGCCGCAGCAGACCGTCGACTACGTGATCGTGGCCGGCGCGGCCGGGCTGCGCTGGGACGACCTCGACCCGCAGACCACCCCGGCCCTGTGGCAGGAGGCCAGCAAGGGCTCGATCGGCTGGCTGTCGGTGCGCTCGGCGCAGCGCGCCACCTGCCCGTCGGACGGCTGGCTCACCCTCGGCGCCGGCAACTACGCGGCCTCCCCGCGGGCGTCCGGCAGCGCCTGCCAGGCCCCCGCGCCCGAGCTCACCCAGCCGGACGCGATCGGCGCCAACATCACCAACCAGCGCAACATCGTCCGCGACAACCAGGACAAGCTGCCTTACGGCGCGGTGCCCGGCTCGCTCGCTGAGTCGGTGCGCTGCACCGTCGCGGTCGGTCCCGGTGCCGCCATCGCGGCCGCCCGCCCGTTCGGCCGGGTCGACAGTTATGCGGCCCAGCTGCCCGAGGACCCCACCACCCTGCTCTCCGACTGTGTGCTGAGCTTCGTCGACCTCGGCACGATCAGCGGTTCTGGCGCGACCCGCAAGGCCGCCGTGGTCGCCGCCGACGCGGTGCTGGCCCGGGTCGTCGCGGCCCGTCCGGCCCGGTCGCTGCTGCTGGTGGCCGGCGTCTCGGACACTGATCAGGGCTCCCGGCTGCACGTGGCGATCGCCGAGGGCGAGGGCTGGAACGGCGGCTGGCTCACCTCGACCGGCACCGGCCGCGACGGTTACCTGCAGCTGATCGACCTGGCCCCGACCGTGCTCACCGCGCTCGGCAAGTCGTCCCCGGAGAAGCTGTTCGCCGGGCGGGCGGCGACCGTCGTACCCGGCAAACCCGACAACGTCGCCGACGCCGTGCAGGGAACCCATGACGCCGACCGGCGGGCCAGCGCGCAGCGCGGCGTCGCCGCGATCTTCTTCGCCGTGGTCGCCATTCTCGATCTTCTGCTGTACGCGCTGATCGTGCCGGTGATGGTCCGCGCCCGCCGGCACAGCAGGCCCAGGGGCCCGGCCCTGCCGTCGGGCCGGGTGGTGACCGTGGTCGAGCTCGCGCTGACCGCCACCGCCCTGGCCATCCCGGCCGCGCTGCTCGCCGACGCCTCGCCGTGGTGGCGCGGCGGCCACCCGGCCTGGGCGTTCGGGCTGGTCACCGGTGCGCTGATCATCGCCGGCACGGCCCTGGTCCGGGCCTCGCCGCGCTACCGGCGCACGCTGTGGCCGCTGGCCGCGGTCTCCGGGATCGGGGCCGTGGTGGTCGGCATGGACCTGCTCACCGGCGCTCAGTTGCAGCTCAACGGTGTGGCCGGCTATTCGGCCACCACCGGCGCGCGGTACGCGGGGGTCGGCGGGGTCGGGCTCGGCGTCTTCGTGGCCGGCCTGCTGGTGCTGGCCGGCTGCCTCGCCCAGCTGGTGGCCAAGACCTGGCGGCCGGTGATCTTCGTGCTGCTCGGCGGGGTCGGCGTGGTCATGGTCGGCAGCCCCTACCTCGGGGCCGACCCGGTCGGCGCGATCGCGGTCACTGCCGGGGTGTGCGTGGCCGCCGCGATCAGCACCGGCGGCTGGCTCACCTTCCCCCGATTCGCCTGGGCGGCCTTCGCCGGGCTCGGCGTGACCATCGGGTTCGCGGTGATGGACCTGCGCCGGCCCGAACTCGAACAGGGCAGCCTCGGCCGGTTCCTGACCCAGCTGGCCGACGGCACCGGCGGCCCGGCCGTGCAGCGGGCCGCCGCGGCCAACGGGGAAACCCTGCTGCAGAGCCCGCTGACGATCCTGGCGCTGATCGGGATAGTCATGCTGGCCTTCTGCCAGTTCTCGCCGTGGGGTGGCCTCAACCGGCTGTTCGGGCTGCACCCGGCGATCCGCGCGGCCGGGGCCGGCACCACCGTGGCCACCGCGATCGCCGGCGTCCTGGGTGGCTCGGCGCTGACCGTGGCCGGGGCGGCCGCCGCGTTCGCGGTGCCGGTCGCCGTGCTGACCGCGCTGCGGGTCCTATTGCACGCGGCCGACCGCACCCGGCCCGAGGGAGAGACCGATGGCCCCGGCGGCCCGGCATTACGCAAATCCGACGAAGATCACTTAGCCGCGCATTGACACGCGGCTGCGACCAGCCCCAACGTGCGTCCGCGTTCTCAGGTGTTACGGTGGACTCCCGTGGAGGGGGGTGCTGAGCCCCGGTCTGCATGTCGGATCTACAGACAACCCACGGGAGCGGGCGTTGGCCTCATCAGTGCGCGACACGCGGCACATCTTCGTCACCGGGGGCGTCGCCTCCTCGCTGGGCAAGGGCCTCACCGCCTCCAGCCTCGGCAATCTTCTGACCGCGCGCGGACTGCGGGTCGTCATGCAGAAGCTCGACCCTTACCTGAACGTCGATCCCGGCACGATGAACCCTTTCCAGCACGGTGAGGTGTTCGTCACGGAGGACGGCGCGGAAACCGACCTCGACGTCGGTCACTACGAGCGGTTCCTCGACCGCGCGCTGTCCGGCAAGGCGAACGTCACCACCGGTCAGGTCTACTCAGCGGTCATCGCCCGTGAGCGGCGCGGCGAATACCTGGGCGACACCGTGCAGGTCATCCCGCACATCACCAACGAGATCAAGAGCCGGATCTTCGCGATGGCCGACCCGGACGAGTCCGGCCGGGTGCCGGACGTCGTGATCACCGAGGTCGGCGGCACGGTCGGTGACATGGAGTCGCTGCCGTTCCTCGAGGCGATCCGCCAGGTGCGGCACGAGGTCGGCCGCGATCACGTCTTCTACCTGCACGTCTCGCTGGTGCCCTACCTGGCGCCGTCGGGCGAGCTGAAGACCAAGCCGACCCAGCACTCGGTGGCGGCGCTGCGCAACATCGGTATCCAGCCGGACGCGCTGATCTGCCGCAGCGACCGGGAGATCCCGGAGAAGCTCAAGCACAAGCTCGCGCTGTACTGCGACGTCGACCGCGAGGCCGTCATCGCCTGCCCCGACGCGCCGAGCATCTACGACATTCCCAAGGTGCTGCACCGCGAGGGCCTGGACGCGTACGTCGTACGCCGGCTTGGTCTGTCGTTCCGGGATGTTGACTGGGCGACCTGGGACGATCTGCTGCACCGGGTGCACCACCCGAAGCGCACCATCACGATCGCGCTGGTCGGGAAGTATGTGGATCTGCCCGATGCGTACCTGTCGGTCAGCGAGGCGATCCGGGCGGCCGGGTTCGCCAACAATGTCAAGATCCAGCTGCGCTGGGTGCCCAGTGACGACTGCGAGACGATGGCCGGTGCGGCGGTCGCCCTCAAGGGCGTCGACGGCATCGTCATCCCCGGCGGGTTCGGTGTCCGGGGCATCGAGGGCAAGGTCAACACCTCGAAGTACGCGCGGGAGCACCAGATCCCGATCCTCGGGCTGTGCCTGGGCCTGCAGTGCATGACGATCGACGCGGCCCGCAACATGGCCGGTCTGACCGGGGCCAACTCGCTGGAGTTCGACGAGCGCGCGGCCTACCCGGTGATCTCCACGATGGCCGACCAGCAGGACATCGTGGCCGGCAAGGGCGACCTGGGCGGCACCATGCGCCTCGGTGCCTATCCGGCGCTGCTGGCCGAGGGGTCGGTCGTCTCCGGCGTGTACGGCGGCGAGACCGAGATCTCCGAGCGGCACCGGCACCGGTACGAGGTCAACAACGACTACCGGGACAAGCTGTCGCAGGCCGGCCTGGTCTTCTCCGGCACCTCCCCGGACGGGCGCCTGGTCGAGTTCATCGAGCTCGACCGTTCGGTGCATCCGTATTTCGTGGCCACCCAGGCCCACCCCGAGCTCAAGAGCCGGCCGACCCGCCCGCACCCGCTGTTCGACGGCCTGGTTCGCGCCGCCGTCGAATATGCGGCGGCGGACGAGCTGCCGGTCGAGGTCGAGACGGTATGACGGGCTTCGTGCACGAGACGGTCTCCCGTTCCTCGCGCTATGCCGGGCCGATCTTCACGGTCTTCACCGACCAGGTCACCATGTCCAGCGGTAACACCGCTACCAGGGACGTGGTGCAGGCCAAGGGCGCGGTCGGCGTGGTCGCGATCGACGACGTGGGGCGGGTCGCGCTGATCTGCCAGTACCGGCACGCGGTCGGCGGGCGGCTGTGGGAACTGCCCGCCGGGCTGCGCGACGTGGCCGGCGAGGACCTGGTCGTGGGCGCGGCCCGGGAGCTGGCCGAGGAGGCCGACCTGCGGGCCGGCCGCTGGGACCTGCTCATCGACCTGCACACCTCGCCGGGCTTCACCGACGAGTCGATCCGGATCTTCCTGGCCCGCGAGCTGACCCCGGTGCCCGATGCGGACCGGCACAACCGCACCGACGAGGAGGCCGACATCGAGACGGCCTGGTTCGACCTCGACGAGGCGGTCGCCATGGTCTTCCGCGGCGAGATCACCAACGCCGCGGCGGTCGGTGGCGTGCTGGCCACCGCCCGAGCCCGCGACGAGGGCTGGGCAACACTCCGCCCGGTCTAACGTTTCCGCCCCTAACGTTCGTCGCCCTAACGTTCGTCGCCCTAACGTTCGTCGCCCTAACGTTCGTCGCCCTAACGTTGGCGGCCCGAACGTTAGGGCGACGAACGTTGGTGGCCCGAACGTTGGTGGCCCGAACGTTGGTGGCCCGAACGTTAGTGGTGCTAACGGCTGCTCAGTGGGCCGCTCAGGGCGGCCCACTGGAGCAGCATGATGGTTTTGGCGTCGGCGATCCGGCCATCGGTAATCCACTTCAGGGCCTCGTCGAACGGGATCTCCACCGGCTCGATGTCCTCGCCCTCGGCCGCGACCCCGCCGCCGGCGCTGGTTCGGTCGGCGGGGGTGTAGGGCGCCGCGTAGAAGTGCAGGCGCTCGGTTACCGAACCGGGGCTCATCCAGACCTGGAAGACCTCCTCCAGGTCGCCGATCGTCACGCCCAGCTCCTCGGCGGCCTCGCGGCGGATCGCGCTGGCCGGGTCGTCGTCGTCCAGCAGGCCGGCGGCGGCCTCTACCAGCATGCCGTCGGGGTGGCCGTTCACGTAGGCCGGGTAGCGGAACTGCCTGGTCAGCAGCACCGTCCGACGCTCCGGGTCGTAGAGCAGGACGGTTGCGCCGTCGCCTCGGTCGTAGGTCTCGCGCTGCTGGGTCGACCAGTGGCCGGCCGGGTGGCGGTAGTCGTAGGTGGTGCGGCGCAGGACGTGCCAGGCGGTCGCCAGTAGCTCGACGTCGCGGATCACTACATCCGGGTTGCCGGTCAGGTCGCGGCCCTTTTGGTCCAGCGCGGTGCGGCCTCGTGCGTCCGGCACGTCGATCCCTGGTGTGGTCATGGGATCGGACCGTACACTGCCAAACGTGCAACAGTCGACAAGAACAAGTGGAAACGCGTAATGCTGCCGGCTGAGCGGCGGGACTTTCTGCTGGCCAGGCTGCGGTCTACCGGGAAAGTGGTGGCGAAGGACATAGCCGCCGAGATCGGGGTGGCTGAGGACAACATTCGCCGTGACCTGCGGGATCTCGCCGCCGCGGGGTTGTGTCAGCGGGTTTACGGCGGGGCGCTGCCGGCTGCGGCGGCCGCGGCCGACTACGCGACCCGGGTGGCGGTGGCGGCCGACAGTAAACGGCGGGTGGCGGCGCTGGCGGCGGGGCTGATCCCGGTTGGTGGCACGGCCATCCTTGACGGGGGTACCACTGCGCTTGCCGTGGTCTCGGCGCTGCCTGCCGATCTGGTTGCCACGATCGTTACGCACAGCCCTACGGTTGCCGCCGCGCTGGTCTCGCATCCGACCGTCGACGTCTATGTGCTGGGTGGGCGGCTGTTCAAGCACTCGGCGGTTACCTGTGGGGCGGCTACCACCGAGGCCGCGTCCCGGATCACGGCCGACGTTTTTCTGCTCGGGGTGACCGGGGTTCATCATCGGGCGGGGCTGACCACCGGTGATCCGGACGAGGCCGCGATGAAACGGGTGCTGGCCTCGCGGGCGGCCGAGACTTATGTGCTGGCCAGCGCCGAGAAGATCGGGGCGGCGTCGCCGTTCGAGGTGCTCCCGCTGTCTGAGGTGGCCGGGGTCGTTACCGACCTTCCCGCCGACCACGCTGAACTGGGTCATCTTCGGGACGCGGGGGTGTCTTTGATCTTGCCGCGGGCCCGCCCGGCGGGGGCGCGCGGAGAGTGAGTCGCACTTCGCGGGACTGAGCAGGCGGGACTTTTCGATGCCCGTATTTATAAAAAGGCCGACATTCCGCAGCCGCCCCAGTAGCTGCGGAATGTCGGCCCGGGAATTTAGCTCTTGGTGATGGTGATGTTGTCGACCGCGGCCTCGACCAGCGAGGCGGTGCCGGTGTCGGCGGCGCCGATCTCGAGGCGGACGGTCTGGCCGGCGTAGGCGGAGAGGTTGACCGTGGAGGTTGTCCAGGCGGCGGCCTTGTTGCTGGCCGCGGCGGCCTGGGTGAAGACCGTCGTCGAGGTGGTGCCGGAGACGACCCGGATGCGGAAGTAGTCGGCGGTGGTCGCGTTGTTGAGGTACGCGAGGTACCAGGCGAAGCTCAGCGTCAGCGTTCCGGTCGGGAGCGTGATCGACGGGGACAGGATGGTGGTCAGACCGCCGTCTACGTCGTTGGCGCCCGCGCTCGCACCGGCCGTCGCGCCAGTGACCAGCTCATATGAACCGCCGGCCGGCGTGCCCAGCTGGGTCGTCACGCCGCTCGAGGTGGTCGCGCCGGGCGTGCCCCGCTCGAACAGGCCCGAGGTCGCGGTGTCGGACGTGCCCGCGGTCCAGCCGGTCGCGGTCTCGAAGGTGTCCGAGAAAACGGTCGAGCCGGTTGGCGGCGTCGTTGGCGTCGTTCCGCCGCCAGAGAGTGTCCACACCGCGTAGGCGATCGCGTCGGAGTTGCGGTCCAGCGCGGTGTCGTTGATGTTCGAGATGGTGTCGCAGCTGGCGTGGTAACACGGGTCGAACGCCGCTGCCGTGCCGCCCCAGAGGGTGACCTGCGCGGCCGTCTTGCGGCCCTCGGCGCCGGTGAAGATGCCGCCGGCCGGGATGCCGGCCGCGATGAACGGACCGTAGTCGCTGCGGCCGTCGAAGTCGGTGCCGCGAGTCGGTACGCCGATCGTCGCGTAGTAGTCGGCCAGGGTCTGCTCGATCAGCGCCGAACCGGCAGGGCCGGGGCCCGAGCCGGTGTTGTCGGAGTTGTCCCCGTCGTAGAGGAAGTAACCGGGGTTGGGCGAGCCGACCATGTCGAAGTTGAGGTAACCGGTGATCGCGGACTTCTGGGCGGTGGTCAGCGAGTTGACGTAGGCGGTCGAGCCGCGCAGGCCCAGCTCCTCGGCACCCCACCAGCCGAACCGCAGGTGCCGGGTGGGCTGGTAGCCGGCCCGGGCCACGGCCAGGGCGACCTCGAGGTTGGCGGCCGAGCCGGAGCCGTTGTCGTTGATGCCCGGACCGGCGGTCACGCTGTCCAGGTGGGCGCCGATCATCAGGGTGTTGCTGGTGTTGCCGCCCGGCCAGTCGGCGATCAGGTTGTAGCCGGTGGCGCCGTTGTAGGTGAAGCTCTGCTGGGTCGTGGTGTAACCGGCCGCGTCGAGCAGACCCTTCACATAGGTCACCGAGGCCAGGTAGCCGGGGCGGCCGTGGGCGCGGTTGCCGCCGTTGGCGGTGGCGATGCTCTGCAGCTGGGTCAGGTGGGCCTTGACGGCGGTGACCGAGATATCCGGGGCCGCGGCTATCTGTGCGGCGCCGGCCGAGGACGTGGCCACCGCGATCGAGCCGGCGGTCAGCGCCGCCACGGCCAGCAGAGCTCTAAAAGGGAGTGCTCGCACGAAGTTCCTCCGTGTAGCTAGGACGGGACGGGGGTCCGTCGATCCTTGCATCGAGCTTTATCTAAGTAACCATCTCATTGCGCTCATAGTTTTCGCGGCTTGACAACGATGTCGCGGTTGGGGAGTGTGGGAGCGCTCCCAAATCGTCCCCCGTCGATTGGCGTCCCCATGAGACTTCGCACGTTGTCCCTGGTCGCGGCCAGCTCCATGGTCGTGGCCGGGGCATTTGCCCTGACGTTATCCCCGGCGTCGGCGGCTACCACCGGTTGTTCGGTCGTTTACCAGGTCACCGGGTCTTGGCAGGGTGGTTTTCAAGGCGATATCGCCATCACGAATCTCGGTGATGCGGTTTCGTCGTGGTCGCTCGGCTTTGATTTCCCGACCACGACGCAGAAGGTCACGCAGGGGTGGGGCGGCACGTTTGCCCAGTCCGGGGCACATGTCACCGTGACCAATGCGGCCTGGAACGGATCCATCGGCAGTACTTCGGTGGGCTTTATCGGGTCGTGGACCGGCAGTAATCCGGTGCCGACCGCGTTCACCCTCAATGGAGTGGCGTGTACTGGCGGGACTACTACCACGACCCCGCCGACGACCACCCCGACTACGGCCCCGCCGACCACCACGCCGCCTCCCACCGGGGCGGCGCCGGTTCTCAAGGTTTCTGGGAACAAGCTGGTCAACGCGGCCGGGCAGACCGTGAAGCTCTACGGCGTCAACCGGTCCGGCGGGGAGTTCGCCTGCATTCAGGGCAACGGCTTCTGGGACGGCCCGATGGATCAGGCCTCGATCACCGCCATGCGCACCTGGAAGATCCGCGTCGTGCGGGTCCCGCTCAACGAGGAATGCTGGCTGGGCACCGCCTCGGTGCCGGCCGCCTACGGCGGAACCGCCTATCAGAACCAGGTCAAGGCGTACGTGAACCTGCTCGTCCAGAACGGGATCACGCCGATCGTCGAGATGCACTGGAGTTACGGCCTCTACACCGGCACGTCATCGGGCTGCTCCGACGTCAAGGCCACCTGCCAGAAGCCGATGCCCGACGCGCAATATGCCCCGTCGTTCTGGACCGGGGTGGCCAACGCGTTCAAGGGCAACGACGCGGTCATCCTCGACCTGTTCAACGAGCCCTACCCGGAGCGGGCCACCGGTGACGAGACGTCCGGCTGGAAGTGCTGGCGCGACGGCGGCACCTGCACCGGCATCACCTACCAGGTGGCCGGTTTCCAGTCACTCGTCAACACGGTCCGGGCGACCGGGGCCACCAACGTCATCATGATCGGCGGCCTGGCCTACTCGAACAACCTGAGCCAGTGGCTGGCCTACAAGCCGACCGACCCGCTGAACAACCTGTCGGCGTTCGCGCACATCTACAACTTCAACACCTGCTCGAACACGTCCTGCTGGGACAGCCAGATCGCCACCACGGCGGCGCAGGTGCCGGTCACGCTCTCCGAGATCGGTGAGAACGACTGCGCGCACGGCTTCGTCGACGGCCTGATGGACTGGGCTGACCTTCGTGGGATTGGCTACCTGGGCTGGACCTGGAACACCTGGGACTGCTCGAGTGGCCCGTCGCTGATCAGCGATCACAACGGCACCGCTACGGCGTACGGCCAGGGCCTCAAGAACCGCCTGGCTACTGTCTCGAATTGACCGGTTTCGCCCGGCCCGTACGCGGGCCGGGCGTTCGGGTCGTATCGAAGCGATCCTATTGACATTGCCCTAGGGGGAGGCGTCACTGTGTGACGGGCAAGTCACCAACCGGGGGTTGTCATGCTCAGACGAGTCGCTGTTTTCCTGGCCGCGCTTCTCGGCCTTCTCGCGCCACCTGTCGCCGCGCTGGGCGCGTCGCCTGCGCCGCAGATTCAAGGCCAGGTCGTCCGTTCCGGCCATCTGCGGGTCCAGGTTCTGAGCCCGACGCTGCTCCGCCTGGAGTACGCGGTGGATGACGTCTTCGAAGACCGGCCAACGTTCAACGCGGTCGACCGATCGCCCGGGCGCACCTGGTTCCGGGCGAGCACCGCCGGTGGTGAGCTGCGGGTCGAGACCAGTGCGGTCACCCTGCACTACCGCCTCGACAGCGGCCCGGTCACCGCGGCCAACACCACCCTCGACCTCACCGTCGCCGGCCGCCGGGTCGCCGTCCACCCGGCGTTCGGCAATCCGACCCGGTCCGACGCGCTCGGCGGGTGGTACCGGGGGCTCGACTACTACTCGGGTCAGGCCGGCCCGGTCGACCAGATCGCCCTGCACCCCGGCATGCTGAACCGCTCGGGGTGGTATTTGCTGGACGACACCACGACGGCCGTGCGCACCGGCGACGACTGGCTTGCCCCGCGGCCCGCGCACGGCGGCACCTACCAGGACGGTTACCTGTTCGGCTACGGCCACGACTTCAAGCGTGGGCTGGCCGACCTGCGCACGCTGACCGGCCCGTCGCTGCTGCCGCCCGAGTGGGCCTTCGGCAACTGGTTCTCGAAGTACCAGGCCTACAGCACTGCCGACTACCGCGACCAACTGCTGCCCGCCTTTGAGCAGCACAAGGTGCCGCTCGACTCGCTGGTGATCGACACCGACTGGAAGTCGCCGAACCAGTGGGCCGGCTGGAACTGGAACCCTTCGCTGTTCCCCGACCCGGCCGCGTTCGTGGCGTCGTTGAAGAGCAAGGGCATCGCCACCACCCTCAACGTGCACGCGGCGATCAGCGGTGACGACCCGCAGTTCGCGGCCGCGCAGGCCACCGCGAAGAACAAGCTGACCCCGGCCACCAGCAGCTTCGCGCCCAACCCGTTCCGGTTCGACTGGGGCGACGCCGACCAGGCCGCCGCCTACGAGCAGCTGCACCAGCCGTTCGAGGACCAGGGCGTGCGGCAGTGGTGGCTCGACTACTGCTGCGACGACAGCACGGTCAGCACGCCCGGCGTCACCCCGGACAGCTGGGTCAACGAGCTCTACCGGCGCGACGGCGACGCTCGCGGGCAGCGCGGCTTCTCGCTGGCCCGGATCGGTGCGGCCTACCCGGCGTACACGACTCCGGGCGGCTCCGGCCCGTGGGCCGAGCACCGCAGCACCGTGCACTTCACCGGCGACACCCGGCCGGACTGGCCCACCCTCGCCTTCGCCGCGGCCATGACACCGGCCGAGGGCAGCATCGGCATGTCCTATGTCAGCCACGACATCGGCAGCTTCGCCGGCAAGCATCTGCCCGACGACCTCTACCTGCGCTGGGTGCAACTGGGCGCGTTCCAGCCGATCCTGCGACTGCACTCCGACCACGGCGACCGGCTGCCCTGGGAATACTCCGACGCGGTGGCCGGCCCGGCCGCCGACTTCCTGCGGCTGCGCGAGTCGCTGGTGCCCTACCTTTACACGGCCGCCCGGCAGAGCTACGACACCGGGCTGCCGATGTCCCGGGCGCTCTACCTGGAGTGGCCCGAGCTCGACGCGGCCTACCAGCACGACACCCAATACCTGCTCGGCGACTCGCTGCTGGTCGCGCCGGTCACCACGCCCGGCCTGGCCACCACCGCCTCGGTCTGGTTCCCGCCCGGCACCTGGACCGACTTCTTCACCGGCGCCACCTTCCGCGGACCGGCCACCCGCACGGTCGGTGTCACCCCCGACCACATGCCGGTCTACGTGCGGGCCGGCGGCATCGTCGCCCAGCGGGCCGGCGACACCAACGTGGCCGGCCAGGCCAAGGACAAGCTCACCCTGACCGTCTATCCGCATGCGTCCGGCAGCACCAA
This sequence comes from Paractinoplanes tereljensis, assembly GCF_016862435.1. Lineage (GTDB taxonomy): Bacteria > Actinomycetota > Actinomycetes > Mycobacteriales > Micromonosporaceae > Actinoplanes > Actinoplanes tereljensis. Next base: position 179,097 of record NZ_BOMY01000064.1, on the reverse strand, counting down.
GGTTTACGAGGACGCCGGCGACAGCCTCGGCTACCGCACCGGGCAATTCGCGCAGATCCCGGCCCGCTACACCGAGGGCCGCACCCCGTCGCTGACGGTCGGGCCGGTGGCCGGCACCTACCCGGGCGCCCCCGGCACCCGGCACTACACGGTGGCGTTCGCCGACGTGAGCCGGCCGCACACGGTCACCGCCGGCGGCCGTCGCGCCGACTTCACCTACGACGCCGGGAAACACCTGCTCACCGTGCGGGTGCCGGCTACCGCGAGCGGCCGGGCGGTGACCGTCACGCACGACGGCAAGCCGCTGACCGTGGCGCAGCCGCCCGCCGTCGACGTCACCTTCACCGCGCCCGACGGCCTGCAGTCCGGCGCCACCAGCACGCTTGTCACCACCGTCCGCAACGCCGGGCCGGGCACGATCCGCGACCTGCGGGCGAGCGTCGACGCGCCGGCCGGGTGGGTGCTCACCGCCCGCACCGCCACCACCAAGAGCTCGCTCGCCCCCGGCGCGACGTTCACGGTGAACTACGACGTCACCCCGACCGGCGCCTCGCCGCGCACCGCGAACGTGATCGCGCACGTCGCGTACCGCGATCCGGACGGCACCGCGACCACCGTGCCGGCCGCACTCACCGTGCCCATCCGGCCGGTCGCGGTGACCTTCCGGGTGCTCGCGCCGCCGGGCACGCCGGCCGACGCGACCCTCTACCTGCCCGGCAACATCGACCTGCTCGGGCCGTGGGATCCGGGCAAGGTGCCGCTGACCAACCGCGGCGGCGGCATCTGGGAAACCACGATCACCGTGCTCGACGGCACCGACATCCAGTACAAGTACACCCGCGGCAACTGGGAGACGGTCGAGGACTGGGGTTCGATCACCGGCACGGTCAACCGGGCGGTCACGGTCGACGGCGGCATCACCCAGACCATGCTTGTCGACGACACGTCCACCCAGTGGGGCACGGGTGTCCCCGACGACCACCTGGCCATCCAGTACTGGCGTGACCCGGTCGTGGTGTCCACCACCGCGACCGCGACCGCGGTGACGGTGAAGTTCCAGCGTGACGTCCAGCCCGCCCCCGACACCGACTTCACCGGCGCGATCACGGTGACCGGCCTGTTCGGCGACATCTCCGGCACGGTCACCGAGACCGACCCCGGCACGCTGGTCTGGACCCCGTCTGTGCCGCTGCCGAACGGTTCCTACGGGGTGACCGTGAGCCAGGTCAGCAGCACCGGCCCGGGCGGCGTCCCGATCCGTCAGCCGTTCGCCTTCACCTTCACCCTGCCCTGACGTCGATCTCTTCGGTCAAGATGTCGAAACCGGGACGGCAGCTTCGACATCTTGAGGACAGAAGGGAATCAGTCATGACCACGAACGAACTCTCCGGGCGGCCGCCGATCGTCGACCTGGACACCTGGCAGGCCGCGAGGGACGAACTGCTGGTTCGGGAGAAAGCGCACACCCGCGAGGGGGATGCGATAGCCGCGGCGCGTCGGCGGCTGCCGATGGTGGAGATCGACGGTGGGGTCGAGGTCGTCGGGCCGGACGGGCCGGTGCCGTTCCGGGAGTTGTTCCAAGGGCGCGATGAACTGCTCGTCTACCAGCACATGTGGCACGACGGCGCGCCGCACCAGGGGCAGTGCGAGGGCTGCACGGTGTCGGCCTGGCATCTGCGGGACGCGTCCTACCTCAACGCGCGCGGGGTTTCCTTCGCCGTGCTCACCACCGGCCGGTGGGCTGAGGTGGCTCCGTTCGTCGAGTTCATGGGCTACACCCAGCCGTGGTACTCGGTGCGCGACGCGCCGGAGCCGATCGGCGGCGACATGGGCCTCTTCAGTTGCTTCCTGCGCGACGGCGAGCGGGTGTTCCTCACCTACCGCACGACCGGCCGGGGCACCGAGCCGGCCAGCGGGTCGTTCGCCCTCCTCGACATGACGCCGTACGGGCGGGGCGAGGCCTGGCAGGTCAGCCCGGAGGGATGGCCCAAGGGCGAGGGGCCGTGCTGGTACTGGCGCACGGACGCGGACGGAAAGCCCACGGGCGGCCCGACGAGCCGCCCGGCGCCCCAGTGGACTCGTCCGGGAGCAACGCCGGAGACCACCCTCGGCCGAACCGGCGCACACCACTGACCCCGATCAGCCGCGGCGCAGCCGGGCTCGGGTCCGGAGGACGGCGCCGAGCGTTCCGGTCAGGGCGGCCATCCGACGGGGATAGGAGACGACTGCGGGACGGGTGCGGATGCAGCGCATCAGCACGTCGACCGCCTTCTCCGGGGAGATCTTGAAGGGGGTGACCGGGGGCCTCGGCCGAGAGCACGCTGTCGGCGAGGCTGGACAGCGACCTGGGCGATCCCGGCCGGGGCCGGGCGGCGGGACCGGCCGGTCACCTCCCAGCCCGCGGCCAGCAGCCGGTGGGTGAGGGCCAGGCCGATGCCGTCGCTGTTCCCGACGATCAGGGCGCGCATGGTCAGCTCGTCCAGCCGGCCACGTTGGAGGTCGACTCGCGGCTGATGCCCGAGCCGGTCTCCGGCCAGTCGCCGAAGCGTTCGTGGTGCAGCCGGGCGAAGAAGTAGCAGATGTCCTCGCACTCGGCGTCGAGCACCGCGAACCGCGGATCGCGCTTCACCGCCGTGTAGTACTCGTGGCCGAGCGCGACGATGAACCCCCGGCAGTACAGGAAGCCGTCGTCGGAACCGTCGGTGACCTCGTGGATGTCCTCCCGGTCGATCTCGTAGAGCTTGCGTTCCAGCACCCGGTCGAGATCTTCGAGGCCGCGCCGGGACAGCCCGTCGCTGGCCACCCGCAGACTGTCCAGGAACGGGTCCAGCCACTCCTCGACCGCGTACGGCTCCTCGTCCTCCTCGTCGAGGTCACGGGCCAGCAACTCGCGGCGCAGGGCCGCCGGTTCGGGCCCGAGTCGCGCCCACGCCTCCTCGATGAGAAGCCAGAACCGGTCTTCCTCTTCGGCCGTCGGCACGCGCCCCGGCTCCTCCGAGATCAAATTCACGCGCGCATCGTAACGATCAACACGCGTGCGGAAATACCTATCAACCGGGTCCTATCACGCGTATGAGGCGAGCTCACGAAACACCTCGGCCCGGCGGGCCTCCCGCTCGGCGGTCGCCGCGTCGCCCTGGGCCGAAGCCCGGCCGGCGGCGGCGTCGGCCTGGGCGGCCAGCATGCGGAAGCGGGGGCTCAGCTCTCCGGCGGAGGGTACGGCGGAAGCCAGCAGCCGGACGACGGCGATGTCGGGGTTGGACACCGCACGCTGAAGGGCCGGCAGGTCGACGGCGGCGCCCCGGTCGAGCAGTTCGGTGGCCAGCGGCAGGTCGACCGTGTGGGCGCCGACCCGCAGCGCGTTGGTGACCGGGACCCGCAGGCCGAGCAGGTGCCGGGCCACGTCGGCCGCGCCGGCGAGCAGGGCCAGGTCGATCGGGGACAGCCCGTTGCGTACCTCCTCGGTGGGGTCGCAACCCAGGGTGACCAGCCGATCGAGCAGGACCAGATCGGCGGCCGAGGCAGCGTGGTCGAGCGCCAGCCGGCGCAGCCGGCGCTGCGCGACAAGCGTGCCCGCGTCCAGGGCACCGCGCCAGTCCAGCACCGTGGCCCGGACGATGTCGCGCAGCTTGCCGGCGGCGGAACGGGCGTGCGGGTCGCTGCTCTCGGCGAGGGAGTCGATCGCGTCGCGCATCGCGTCACCCGAGTCGGCCTCGCCGGTCGCCCAGGGGTCCCGGTTCAGGGCCAGCCGGTCGAACAGGGACGTCAGGTCGTCGGCGAGCAGGCCGCTCCGGTCGTCGCTGGTGAGTTCCCACCCCGGCGGCAGCCCCTGCTGCCAGTAGACGACCGCGCCGTGCTCGGGGCCGGGCGCGGTGTGCAGGTAGACCCGGTCCAGGTATTCGAAACCGCCGAACGGCAGGTGGGTGAGCCGGCCGTCCCAGCCGGGCTGGTGGTCGGCGGCCAGCTCGCACTCGTGGTCGATCCAGCCCCACAGGTCCCGGTAGCCGTCGCTGTCCGGGTAGAACAGCTCGGTGAACGACACTCCGGCGTCGAGGTCGTAGTCGAGCCGCCCGCCGAACGTGGTGCGCCACAGGTCGACGAGTGGTTCCGGCAGGGGACCGGCGCACCGGGCCGCCACCTCGGCGAGCGTCTCGTCGTCGACCGGCGGCTGCGCGTCCAGCACGAGCCGCCCGGCCCACACGCTGATGCCCACCTCGGCGGCGGTCAGCTGTTCACGGTCGGTGAGCACCACCGACGCATTTAATCACCCGACGTCACGGCTGTTCGGCACCAGCTGGTGTGGCTCGGTGTCGGATTGGTCCATCCCGAACGCGATGATCCGGCGCGGGTGGATCCGGATGATCGGGCCGGGGGAGCCGTAGGCCGAGTCGGCGGCCACCTCGATCGCCTCGGCCGTGCCCCGGATCTCCAGGCACCGCACCCGCCAGGGCTGCACCGACGGCAGGTCGTCGACCACGAACGCCACCTCATGGGTGGCCGCCACGTTGCGGAACTTGTGGCTGCGTTCCATGTTGAAGCCGGACACGTCGATGGTCCCGAGGGTGGGGTGGTAGCGGTAGCCGACCGGGCTGTTCTGCAGGGTCCCGTCCGGTCGAAGGGTGGCCAGCCGCCCGAGGTGCTGGCTGCCGAGGTACGCGATCTCGCTCTCCGAAAAGCTCACGGAGACCACTCTGCAACCTCAACCTTCGTTGAGGTCAAGCCGAGGGGGGACGCCCGAACGGCTGCTTCACCTGGTCGCTGGTGTAGGCCTACAGTCTGTAGGTGGCTGGGCGTAGTGAGGGATTCAAGGTTGGCGACCTGGTGACTGTGCTGCCGCCGTACGACCGGGATCCCTATATTTTGAATTTTCAGCATTACGGGCGGATCGCCGCGGTCGAGCAGCGCGAGAACATGCCGTCCTACATGGTCGAACTCGATTCGACGCTGCCGCCCCGGCGGCAGGTCGGGCCGTTTCCCAGCAGCCGGCTGGCCAAGGGCTGGCGCGATCAGTCGGGGCGCTGGCTGGTGGAATGACTCAGGCCGGCTTGACCGCGACCGACGAGTAACCCAACTGGGCCAGGTCGGCGTCGACGTCGGCCGGGACCTCGGCGTAGGGCCACATGTTGACCAGGCCCGGGCCGTCGAGCGGCCAGTCGCCGAAGAAGGCGTTGATGTCCGCCCGGCTGCGCGGCGTGAACGGGGTGTTGGCCCGCTGGTAGATCGCGGAGATGCGGCCCACGTACTCCGGGCGGGCGTCGTTGGCCGCGTGCGAGATCGCCAGGACGCTGCCGGGGGCGGCGGCCTTGCGGTAGCCGGCCACCATGTCCTGCGGTGTGTCGCTGTCGGCGATCAGGTGCAGCAGGAACATCATCAGGATGCCGACCGGCGCGCCCGGATCGATCAGCCGCTGCACGGCCGGGTCGGCCAGGATTTCGTACGGCTTGCGGACGTCCCCCTGCACGATCGCGACCTGGTCGGAGGCCAGCAGCGCCCGGCCGTGGATGCACACGACCGGGTCGAGGTCGACGTAGACGACCTTGACGTCGGGGTTGATGCCCTCTGGCACGGCGGTCGTCATGCCCCAGGATCATAGGGGCGAAGCCTGTGTCCTTTGTGGAAGTTGACGGGTGGCGAGATGCGTCTGCAGTGACTCGTGCCGGAACTGGTAGGCGGCGCCGACCTGGCGGAGGATTCCCCGCTGGTGCGCGTCGGCCAGGAACGCCATGAGGCCGAGCGGCAGGCGCCCGGTGGCCCACCAGGACACCTGGGCCACCAGGAACCGTCCCCAAGCCGAACCAACAATCGCCCAGACGAGCCCTGCGGAAATGGCAAGTACCGCCCCGACGCCGAGCGCGACCCCGGTGGGGAAGACGGTCCAGGCCCCGGCCCCGGCAAGTATTCCGGCGGCCATGCCGATCAGGCACCCCTGGGCAATGGCCGAGGCCTTGTCGGCCCGCAGCAGCCGAAACGGATCGACGGCACGCTCAGGTGGGGCGGGCACGGCGACGACTGCGGCCAGAACGGATATCAGCATCGCGACAACCGAGGCCATGTTGTCTGCCCTGTCCACCACCCGTAGCCAGCTGAGGCTGATGGCGGCGACGGGGATGAGCGCGACGACCAAGATGCCGTTGACCTGCCGGATGCTGCGTGTGGACCGCACCGAACCGACGGCCGCCGGCGCCGGCCGCCGATGCAACCAGGGAATGAACCAGATGGCGGCGCCGGCGATGAGGCCGAAGAGGGCGCCGAGGAGCAGGCCGCGCTCGAGACCGTTACGAAGACCGAGCACGACGGTTGCCGCCACGGTGGCCAGCACCGCCGTCGTGGCCGCCAGCACCACCCGCACGGCCCGCCCCGCGAGGATGTCCGGCATCTCCCACCAGCGCAGATTGTGGCTGCCTCGTCGATCAAGGAGCGCGGCCAGGTCGGCCAGCCACTGTTCGGCACTCGCGGCGGAAACCCTGAGCCGGCGGTGCCGGCCGGGGTCGGCATAGGCCGCCGCCACGAGCCCGTCGAGCAGGTGCAACCTCAACGCCCGCGGCTCGCGGAACTCCCGGTGCAGCAGCCGGGCCGGGTCGGCCTCGGTGTCGCTGTACTGGACTCGCGCGAGCCACACCATGAGCGGCGTCGACAGCACCTCGGCGAGGCTGCGGCTGCTCGGGCTGTCCGGCCGGTCGCGCAGGTTATCCAGCACGGGAGCCCACTTCGTGCCGGCGCTCGCCGTGCGACCCTGCTTGGTTGTCCGCGGAAGGTAATCGGCCAGGGTATCGGGTCGCAGAGGCTGCAGCTCGATCACCGCCGCGCCGGTGAGCACGTCGCCCGCCTGCACTCCGGCGCGATACTGTGGGGTGCGGCTGGTGAGGACGATGTGTTCGTCCCGATCCAGGACGGCGTTGAGAGTTCGCAGCACACCGGCCTTGAGCCGGGTTGGCAGTTCGTCCAGGCCGTCGAGGACCGGGAGGATGCCGCGCCGGTCGACGAGCCGCCGTGCCCAGGGGACACCATCGCGATCCAGTTCGGAGAGCCGAGGGTCGAGCTCCGTCAGGCGGCCGCAGATCCAGTCCCGGAAGTCTTGGCTCTCCGGGTCCCAGGTGCTGAGCGACAGGACCACCGGAACCGGCTCGCCTGCGAGCCGGACGGCCAGGGATTCGGTGGCGAAGGTCAGTGCGGCGACGGTCTTACCCGCGCCCGGCCGGCCGAGCACGACCAGCCGCCCGGTCGGGACCTGCAGGTATGTCTCCAGAATCGACGTCGTGGGCCGCAGGTGCGGTGAGTGGCCGTTGGAACCGGGCCAGATGTTGGTGGGATGGTCCATCAGGTCGCGGTCGGCAGGCGCCCAGTCCACGGGCAGCAGATCGGGATCCTGCAGCCGCCGGAGCGAGGACTCGGCCGTATAGCCCTCGGACACCATCGTCGCCAGGTTTTCCAAGTAGTCGGCGTCCGGCCGGACCTGGTCGGTGGCGAGCCCGCGCCTGATGCCGACCATGGTGTAGATGGTGAGCAGGAACGATGCGATGTTGAGGAAGAACCCGAAGATGCTCGACCACTGATCGGCGTTCTCCCGGCCCTCGCGGAGCAGGAACACGCCCAGCCCGGTGCTCACGACAATGCCGACAACGAGCACGACGACCCGCGGCTTCCGCCAGGGACGTCGTTGCCGGTTCACCTCACAAGTATCCCGTGGGATTACGCCGCGTTCTTGACGGCGACGCCGCCGGACATCTGGACGTGGGCGTCGTCGACCGGGTCGGTGTCGGGGCGCCAGCGGTTTACCAGGACCACGCCCGGGTCGAGCAGGTCCAGGCCGCGGAACAGGTCGGTCACCTCGGCGTCGGTGCGCTCCTTGGCCGGGATGCCGCGGGCCCGGTAGGAGGCCGCGGCCGCCACCGCCTGCGGATTGTGCGCGGTCACCGTGGAGATGGACAGCGTGCTGCCGGCCGGGAACGGGGCCAGCAGGCCGTCCAGGATCTGGTGGGCCTCGTTCTCGTCGGTGATGAACTGCAGCACCGCGATCAGGCTGATCGACACCGGCCTGGTCGGGTCGATGTTCAGCTTCACCTCGGGCGAGGACAGGATCTGCTCGACGTTGCGCAGGTCGGCGTCGAGATAGGCGGTCGCGCCCTCGGGGGCCGAGGTCAGCAGGGCCCGCGCGTGGACCAGGACGATCGGGTCGTTGTCGACGTAGACGATCTTCGTGGTCGGGTCGACCTTCTGGACCACCTCGTGCAGGTTCGGCGAGGTGGGCAGGCCGGTGCCGATGTCCAGGAACTGGCGGATGCCCCGCTCGGCGGCCAGGTAATGGGCCACCCGGGCCATGTACTGCCGGTTGGCCCGCATGGAGATCGGCAGGCTCGGTGAGCTCTCGACGATGGCGGCCGCGGCCTGGCGGTCGGCCTCGAAGTTGTCCTTGCCGCCGAGCAGGTAGTCGTAGATGCGGGCCGAGTGCGGCACCGAGGTGTTGAGGTCAACCGGGGGCATGCGGCGAACTTACCGCACCGTCTATTTCGTACCTCGATACAGTTCGATCTTCAAACCGGACGAAACGGTCGTTTGCTGGGGGTGGTGCGGGGTAATCTTCGGCTACAGCTCACTCAGCGTCGAGAAGGGCGGATCCGGGTCGTGAAGGTCGGCATTCCCACCGAGATCAAGAACAATGAATTCCGTACGGCGATCACGCCTGCGGGTGTCTATGAATTCGCCCGATCGGGGCACGAGGTCTACGTCCAGGCCGGCGCCGGGGACGGCTCCTCGATCACGGACAGTGACTATCAATCGGCCGGTGCGACCATTCTGCCCGGAGCTGAGGATGTCTGGCAGACGGGTGACCTGATTCTCAAGGTCAAGGAGCCGATCGCCGAGGAATACCCGCGCATGCGACCCGGTCAGGTGCTCTTCACCTACCTGCACCTGGCCGCCTCCAAGGAGTGCACCGACGCGCTTGTCGACCGCAAGGTCACCGGCATCGCTTACGAGACCGTCGAGCTGCCCGACCGGTCGCTGCCGCTGCTCGCCCCGATGTCCGAGGTCGCCGGCCGGCTCGCCCCGCAGGTCGGCTCGTACCACCTGATGCGGTCGGGCGGCGGTCGCGGCGTACTCATGGGTGGGGTCCCCGGGGTCTATGCCGCCAAGGTGGTGGTGATCGGGGCCGGCGTCTCCGGGATGAACGCGGCCGCCATCGCGCTCGGCATGCAGGCCGAGGTGCTCGTGCTCGACCGCAACATCGCCCGGCTGCGGGCCGCCGACGCCGACTACCGCGGGCACCTGCAGACGATCGCCTCCAACGCGTACGAGATCGAGAAGGCCGTCGTCGACGCCGACCTGGTGATCGGCGCCGTGCTGGTCCCCGGCGCGAAGGCGCCGAACCTGATCTCCAATGAGCTGGTCAGCCGGATGAAACCGGGCAGCGTGCTCGTCGACATCGCGATCGACCAGGGCGGCTGCTTCGAGGACTCGCGGCCGACCACGCACGCCGACCCGGTCTACCCGGTGCATCAGTCGATGTTCTACTGCGTGGCCAACATGCCCGGGGCGGTCCCGCACACCAGCACCTACGCGCTGACCAACGTCACCCTCCCGTACGCTCTGGAGCTGGCCAACCTCGGCTGGCGGCAGGCCCTGCGGGCCGACCCCGCGCTGGCCCTGGGCCTGAACACCTTCGACGGCAACGTCACCTACGGTCCGGTTGCGGAGGCGCACGGCATGCGAACCCTGCCGACATCCGAGGTGCTCAGCTGAGCGTTCAGCGGGCCATCGACACCTGGCTGGACCACCTCGCCGTCGAGCGGGGACTGTCGAGCAACACCCTCGCGTCCTACCGGCGCGACCTGGACCGATATGCCGCGTTCCTGTCCACCGACGATCTTGCGGCCGTGCGCGCCGCCGACGTGACCGATCACCTCGCCACCCTGCGCGAGGAGGGCCTGGCGGCGGCGAGCGCGGCCCGGGCGATCAGCGCGGTCCGCGGCCTGCACCGCTTCGCGGCCCGCGAAGGCCTGGTCGCGGTGGACGTGGCGGCCGAGGTCAAACCGCCGTCGCCGCCGAAGCGGCTGCCCAAGGCGCTCGACGTCGACCAGGTCACCCGGCTGCTCGCGGTCAACGACGACACCCCGCTGGGCATGCGGGACCGGGCGCTGCTGGAATTCCTCTACGGCACCGGCGCGCGGATCTCCGAAGCCGTGGGGGCGGCGATCGACGATCTCGATCTCGGCGACGAGGCCGCCGCGATCCTGCACGGCAAGGGCGGGCGCACGCGGTTGGTCCCGGTGGGTGATTACGCGAAGGCTGCGTTGTCCACCTATTTGGTACGGGCGAGACCGGCGCTCGTGGCCAACGGTACGGGCACCCCGGCCGTCTTCCTGAACGCGCGCGGCGGTCGGCTGTCGAGGCAGAGCGCCTGGACGATCCTGCACCGGGCGGCCCAGGCGGTCGGTCTCCCGGTCGAGGGACCGCACGCGGTGAGCCCGCACACGTTGCGCCATTCCTATGCCACCCATCTCCTCGATGGAGGCGCCGACGTGCGCGTCGTCCAGGAGCTGCTCGGGCACGCCTCGGTGACCACGACGCAGGTGTACACGCTGGTCACGGTGGATCGACTCCGCGAGGTGTACGCGACCGCACACCCGCGCGCTCGTTAGACGCTGCGCACCCATAGATGGCGACACGCCGGAGAGGCGCCCCGTTCGGGCGGCGCGTGTGGCGTACAGTCGGGCCACGGCTCCGGCGGTGAGCCGCGAGTCGGGAGGGGGCTAAAGGCGTATGTCGGACAACGGTTCACGGGCTGAGGCCTGGACCTCCGCGCTGCGCGATCAGCAGAACTCCCTGGACCTCGGCGCCGATCTCGGCCCGGCCGACCCCACCGCGTACACCATGCGCCGCCCGATCCCCGAGCCGATGCCGACCGACCGGCACGGCCCCGCGCGGATCATCGCCCTGGCCAACCAGAAGGGTGGCGTCGGCAAGACCACGACCACCATCAACCTGGGCGCGGCCCTCGCGGAGTACGGGCGGAAGGTCCTCCTCGTCGACTTCGACCCGCAGGGTGCCTGCTCGGTCGGCCTCGGGGTCAACCCGCACAACCTCGACCTGAGCATCTACAACCTGCTCATGCAGGACGACGTCGCGACTGAAGACGTCATCATCAAGACCGATGTGGCCGGCCTGCACCTGCTGCCCGCCAACATCGACCTGTCGGCCGCCGAGATTCAGCTGGTCAACGAGGTCGCGCGCGAGATGGCGCTGGCCCGGGCGCTGCGGTCGGTCCGCAAGGAATACGACTTCATCCTGATCGACTGCCAGCCCTCGCTGGGCCTGCTGGCGATCAACGCGCTGACCATCGCGCACGGCGTGCTCGTCCCGCTCGAGTGCGAGTTCTTCTCGCTTCGCGGGGTGGCACTGCTGCTCGACACCATCGACAAGGTGCGCGAGCGCCTCAACTTCGACCTCGAACTCGAAGGCATCCTCGCCACCATGTACGACTCCCGCACCACCCACTGCCGCCAGGTGCTGCAGCGCGTGGTCGAGGCGTTCGGCGACAAGGTCTACCAGACCGTCATCACCAAGACGGTCAAGTTCCCCGAGTCCACCGTGGCCGGCGCGCCGATCACCTCGCTCGACCCGGCCTCGTCCGGTGCCCGCAACTACCGGCAGCTGGCCCGTGAGGTCATCGCCGCCCAGGTCGAACGCAGCTGATCCGTGCTCTTCGCCCTCGGCACTCCGGTGGCTTTTGCCGCCCTACTGGTCTCCTTCCTCCTCGGGTTGGTCGTGCGCGCGGCCGCTATCCGGCTGACCGCCCGCAGTCTGGGCCTGGCCGACCGTAAGGAGAGCATCGGGTTCCGGCCCCGGGAGGACATCGACCCGTTCGGCGCGGTCGCCGCCGCCCTGGGTGGCATGGGCTGGGGCAAGATGCTCTCGGTCGACGACATCCCGCGCTACCGGGGCCGCGGCCGGGCCGCCGCGGTGTTCGCCGCCGGGCCGCTGAGCTGCATCGTTCTCGGCGAGGTCCTGATCGCGGTGTACTCGGTGGTCTACCCGGACAATTTCCTCGGCGTGATGGGCCCGGCCGACGTGCTGCTCGGCATCTCGCTGCCGTACGCCGAGACCGTGCTGCTGTCGCTCGGCGTCGGCCTGCTCTCCTTCGGCCTGCTCGCGATCATCCCGATCCCGCCGCTCGACGGCTTCGGCGTCCTCTACAACGCGCTGCGCCGGCCCGGCCCCAGCATCCAGTGGATGCGGCTGTGGTTCGAGGAGAAGAACGTCGGCGTCCTGATCCTGCTGATCTGCTGCTTCTTCCCGTTCGGCTACCCGTTCCTGCTGCGCATCCTCAACGCCTTGGGCCTGGTCTTCATCCGCATCTGGGGCTGACCCTCCGTCACCCTTGTGATCTTGATGCGTTGTGCCGATGTGAGCCCGGAACAGGTTGTCGTACCGGTGGTCTACGGTCAGCAGGTGCCTGAAGAGCCCGTCGCCCCCGACGCACCCGAGATCCCTGCGGAGGATTCGGGCAAATTCACTGTGCGGCTCGTCAATTTCACCGGGCCGTTCGACCTGTTGCTGCAGCTGATCGGCAAGCACAAGCTCGACGTCACCGAGGTCGCGCTGCACACCGTCACCGACGACTTCATCGCCTACATCCGGGCGATGGGCGACGACTGGGACCTCGACGAGACCAGCGAGTTCCTGCTGGTCGCGGCCACCCTGCTCGACCTGAAGGCGGCCCGGCTGCTGCCCGCCGCCGAGGTCGAGGACGAGGAAGACCTCGCCCTGCTCGAAGCCCGCGACCTGCTCTTCTCCCGGCTGCTGCAATACAAGGCCTTCAAAGAGGCCGCGGCCTTCATTTCCGAACTGGAGGGTACGGGGGGCAAGCGCTACCCGCGGGCCGTGTCGATGGAGCCGCGTTACGCCGAGGCGCTGCCCGACCTGGTGCTCGGCATCGGGGTGGAGCGGCTGTTCAAGCTGGCGCTCAAGCAGTTCACCCCCAAGCCCGGGCCGCCGCTGGTCTCGATCGCCCACATCCACCAGGCCCGGGTCAGCGTGCGCGAGCACGCCCAGCTGCTGCGCGACCGGTTGCGCCGGGCCGGCAGCGCGACGTTCACGCTGCTGATCGCCGACTGCGAGAACACCCTCGAGGTGGTGGCGCGGTTCCTGGCGCTGCTGGAGCTCTACCGCGAGGGCCTGATCGAGTTCGAGCAGCCGGTCTCCCTCGACGAGCTGACCGTGCGCTGGGTCGGCGGCGAGGCCTCCGACGCCGAGCTGGACATCGACGACTACGAGGGCAGCAAACCCGAGCTGGACACGGCGGCCGAGCCACTCCCGGGCGACGAATCGGACACGGAGTTCGATGAGGTGGACCTCTCAGGCTCCGACGGCGACTGGGACGACCTCGACGAGGACGAAGAAGACGACGAGGACGAGGACGAGGTCGGCGGCGACGGTTCGGCAGTTGCTGGGGAGGGCACATCCGGTGCGATTGTGTCCGACTTGGGGGACAACCCGGCGGGCAGATTTGACTTGCCCGAGGACCGCCTTGATCTTGGCGGGGATGACGACGCGGCTTCGGTCGTGGTGGAGGAAGAACGATCGTGAGTGACGACGAGCGGCCCGACACGCTCGCGGACCAGGCCGCGGCCTGGGTGCCGCCGTGGGAGCGCCAGCAGCGGCCGCCGGACCGCGCCTACCAGGCTGCCGCCGAACAAGAGGCTCGTCGGGGCAAGGACCCTGAGTCGGCCGACGACGAGGAGCTGTCGGAGGCCGGGCTCGCCGACGATGACGACGACTTCGACGAGGAGTTCGAGGGCGCCAACCCGCCGGGCTACAACGAGCCCGACGAGGACGAGGGCGAGGACGACGAGGAAGAGGGCGAGGACGAGCCGGGCGACCTGGAGCCGGAGCGGCCCGCGCTCGGGGACGACGAGTCGGTCAGCGTCGATGCTCCGGTCGAGGTGGAGGACGAGCCGGCCGAGGTGGCGCCGGAGCCCTCGGAAGCCGAGATCGGGCCCGTTCTCGAACTGCCGGAGGCGGTGGAGGAGGCCGTGCTCGTCGCCCCGCCGGAGCTGGCGCGGGCCGCGGCGGTGCCCGAGCAGGCACGCGGTAAGCGGGGCGGCGCTGCTGCGGTTGTGGAAGTTGATGCCCGTACAGCTGGAGATGCGGAACCGGATGATCTGCCGGACCTCGCCGATGATGCGGAATTGACCGCGGCGCTGGAAGCTATTTTGCTCGTCGTCGACGAGCCCGTCGCCGAGATGCAGCTGGCGCAGATCCTGGAGCAGCCCACCGAGCGGGTGGGGTTGTTGCTGGAGGACATCTCGGCGCGCTACACGGCGGCGGGGCACGGGTTTGACCTGCGGCGGGCCGCGGGTGGCTGGCGGCTGTACACCCGGCCGGAGTACGCGGCGTACGTGGAACGATTCGTGCTGGACGGGCAATCGGTGCGGCTCACCCAGGCCGCGCTGGAGACGCTCGCGGTGGTCGCCTACAAGCAGCCGGTGACCCGGTCTCGCATCTCGGCCATCCGCGGCGTCAACTGTGACGGGGTCATGCGTACCCTTGCTACGCGCGGCCTGATCGAGGAATGCGGCGTCGAGGGTGAAACCGGGGCACATCTGTACCGGACCACCGACCTCTTCCTCGAGAAGCTCGGCCTCAACTCGGTTGACCAGCTTCCGCCGCTCGCCCCGTTCCTGCCCGACGATGTGGAAGAAGTACTCGATGCCCCAGGCTGACACCGCCGAACGCCTCCAGAAAGTGCTGGCATCCGCCGGTTTGGGCTCCCGCCGTGCCTGCGAAGACCTGATCTTCCGCCGGCGGGTCACCGTCAACGGAAAGGTCGCCAAGCTCGGCGACAAGGTCGACCCCGCCAACGCCGAGATCCGGGTGGACGGGCAGCGGGTGATCACCGACACCAAGCTGATGTACATCGCGCTGAACAAGCCCCGCGGCGTGGTGTCGACGCTCGACGACGAGAAGGGCCGCAGTGAGCTGGCCGACTTCCTCGCCCAGTTCCCGCAGCGGCTGCACCACGTCGGCCGGCTCGACGCCGAGAGCGAGGGCCTGCTGCTGCTCACCAACGACGGTGACCTGACCAACAAGCTGACCCACCCGCGGTACGAGATCACCAAGACCTACCTGGCCGAGGTCACCAACGGGCCGCTGGCCCGCAACGTGGGCCGGCAGCTGCTGTCCGGCGTCGAGCTGGAGGACGGGCCGGCCCGCGTCGACGCGTTCAAGCTGGTCGGCGCGCTCGGCAAGTCCGCGCAGGTGGAGCTGGTCCTGCACGAGGGGCGCAAGCACATCGTGCGCCGCATGCTGGAGGCCGTCGGCCACCCGGTCACCCGGCTGATCCGCACCGCGATCGGCCCGATCCGGCTCGGCAACCTGCGGCCGGGCGGTTTCCGGCACCTGTCCAACGCCGAGATCGCGGCGCTGTACAAGCAGGCCGGCGACGGCCCGGCCGGCGAGTCGCGCGAGTCGGAGTCAGCGGACGAGGACGACTAGTTTCCCGGTCGTGTGCCGGTTCGCGAAGTCGGCGATGGCCTGGCCGGCCTGCTCGAAGGGGTAGCGCCGGCCGATCGTCGCGACCAGACCCGCCTCGGCCACCTCGCGCATCCCGGCGAGCTTGCCGTCCATGTCCAGGACCAGCTCGAACCGCACGTCGTCGCGGTCGATGAAGCCGGGCTGCGGCATCGGGAACGTGATCGTGAACAGGCGGCCGCCCGGCTTGAGGGCGTTCGCGACGTCGTTGAGCTGGTCGCTGGGCAGCACCAGGTTGAGCGCGACGTCGACATCCTTGGGGTAGTCGCCGTAGTCGATGACCTCGGCGGCGCCTCGTTTGCGCAGCAGCTCGGCGTCCGCGGGTTTGCCTGTGGCGATCACCGTTCCTTGAATTAGTGGGAGCACCGTCGTGCCGACGCCGCCGGTCGCTCCGATCACCAGGACCGTTTCGTGGGGTTGTACCTGGGCGGTCTTCATGAGGGCCAGCGCGGTGATGCCGACCGTCGGTAGCGCGGCGGCCTGGACAATGTCGAGGGTCCCCGGCCGGTGGGCGATGAACGGGGTGTCGGCCTCGAAAACCGCGTACTCGGCCAGGGTTCCGGTGGTCAGCGACGGCTTTTCCGCGCCGGCCATCGCCCGCAGCGCGTGCGGAACCGCGTGGCCGAACACCTCGTCACCTTCCTGGTAGCCGGTCACACCCGCGCCGACCTCGGTGACCGTGCCGGCGAAGTCGTTGCCCGGCACGTGCGGGAACGTGACCGGGAGCTGGGCGAAGTCGCCGCGCGGCAGGCGCAGGTCGAGCGGGTTGATCGAGGCGGTGGCGATCCGGACCTGGATCTGGCCGGGCCCGGCGTGCGGAACCGGCAGGTCGCCGAGCTCGAGCTGCTCGGGCGGGCCGTACTGGTGGGCGATGAGTGCCTTCATCGGGTGGGCTCCTCGGTTAAGCGGACCGTGCGGTCACGTTAGGCTTAAGCGGACCGCGCGGTCAACTTGTTAGTGTTCGAGGGTGACCCGATCCCTGCGTGCCGACGCCGCCCGCAACCGATCCATGCTGCTGGCGGCGGCCGCGGAGGAGTTCGCGTCGCGGGGGATGAGCGCGTCGGTGGCCGACATCGCCCGGCGGGCCGGGGTGGGCAAGGGCACGGTGTTCCGGCACTTCCCGACCAAGGACGATTTACTTGCCGCGATCGTGCTGGACCGGATCGAGTCGCTCGCCGCGCTGGCCCGGAAGCTCTACCTGGCCGACGATGCCGGCCAGGCGCTGTTCGACTTCCTCGACGAGGCGGCCGGGCGGCAGCAGCAGCTCGACTTCTCGTTCCTGCGCGACTCGGGCGACATCAACGACCAGCTCCGGGACGCCCGCGAGGGGCTGTATGTGGCGATCATCGCGCTGGTCGAGCGGGCGCAGGCGGTCGGCGCGGTGCGCACCGACGTCACCGGCCTCGACGTGATCCTGATGATGTGCGTCCCGGCCCACGTGGTCAGCTTCGTGCCGGGCGCGGCGCCCGACCTGTGGCGGCGCTACCTGGCCATGGTGATCGACGGCCTGCGGCCGGAGGGTGCCCATCCGCTGGGCCCGCCTTCACCGGCCGCGGTCTGACCCGTACGGTCGTCGGGTGCGTAGTAGGTGGTTGTGACGACTCGTCTCCAGCCGGCCGGGACTCTTACCGCGATCGCGGCCAGCCTCGCCCTGCTGGTGCTGCCCAGCATCGACCGGTCGCCGCCGCCGGCCCCGGTGGCCGCGGCACTGGCCTGGCCGCAGGCCAAGCGGGCCGCGCTGTCGCCCACGCTGGCCGACGGCACCGCCTACCGGCCGCTCGCCTTCCTCGACGCCGAGACGTCGGTCGGCAGCGCGCCCAGCCGCGACGGCAAGCAGCAACGGCTGCTCCTGCGGCAGCCGAACGGGTCGGTGCGGGCCATCCGGTCACTGCCGCAGAAGGACTACCCGTCGTTCCCGGCGGTCGTCACCGACGGGAAAGTGCTGGTCTGGGTCGAGCAGAGCAATCGCACCGCGGCCACCCTGTGGCGCGCCGACCTCAGCGGGGGAGCGGCCCGCCCGCTCACCACCGCCGTCGGCGACCTCAAATCCGACGACTCCGACTCCGACCTGGTCCTCGCGGACGGGCGGGTGCGCTGGGTAGCGGGCGGGCCGTCGGGCACGACCGTGGTGCACTCGGTCGCGCTCGTCGGTGGCGCGGTGGACAGTCAGTCGGTGGCCGGCGACTGGAAGCTGACCGCCTCGCCCTGGCTCGCCGACGGGATGACCGCCGCCTCCGGCACCACCCAACTGCGCAACCTGGTCACCGGTGAGGTGCGCAAGATGCCGGCGGCCTGGCGCGGCGAGACGCAGTGCGACCCGGTCTGGTGCCGGGTCACCCGGATCGACAAGGACGGCACCGTGGTCGACCTGCAGCGCGCCGACGGGAGCCAGAGCCGCCAGGTCGGCGACGGCACGGTGGCGGCCGTGCTGAGCGACCCGGCGCCGCTCGGTAGGTTCACCATCCTCGGCAAGATCGATCAGAACGCCCAGCTGACCAACCACGTCCAGCTCATCGCGTACGAGATCGGCACCCGCCGGTCGGTGGTGATCAGCCCGGACGCGTTCGACGTGGGCTACCGGGCCGGCGTGATCTGGTGGTCGGCGGGCAACGACAACGACTTCATCCGGCACGCGCTCGACCTCCGGACGGTGTGAGATGAATCGGCGCATCCAGGGCATCCTGCTGCTGCTCCTCGGCGGGGCGGTGGTGAAGATCAGCATCAACGGCACCTACCTGCGGTACGTCAAGGCCGGCCTCCGCCCGCTGCTGATCGTGGCCGGGGTGCTGTTGATCGCGGTCGCGGTGGTCACGCTCTGGCAGGAGCTGCGGCCTCATGCACACGCCGAGCACGATGACGACGATGGGCACGGTCACCATCAGTCGCGGATCGGGTGGCTGCTTCTGCTGCCCGCGCTGGGCCTGCTGCTGGTCTCGCCGAAGCCGCTGAGCTCGTTCGCCGCGGCCAAGTCCGGCACCGTGACGGTCTCCGCCCAGTCGGACTATCCGCCGCTGCCGGCCGGCGATCCGGCGCCGCTACCGCTGCTTCAGTACGCGGCCCGGGCCCTGCTCGACGGCGGGCGCAGCCTGACCGGGCGGACCGTGCAGCTCACCGGCTTCATCACCGGGGGACCGGACGGCAAGCCCGCGCTGGCCCGCATCGTGCTGAACTGCTGCGCCGCCGACGGCCGGCCGATCAAGGTCGCGCTGACCGGGGCGCCGCCGACCGGGCTGGCCGACGGCACCTGGGTGCAGGCGGTCGGTCGCTACAGCACCCAGGTCGGCAAGGATCCGCTGAACGACGCGGCCATCGCCTACCTCGAGGTCGCGTCGTGGCAGGAGATCCCGGCGCCGGAGCAGCCGTACGAATAATCAGTTCCTCGGCAACCGGGCGTCCGGCCCGTTCTCCGACTCGGCCGCGAGGGCGGCGAGCACGGAGGCGTACATCCGGGTCTTGATGGTTTGCAGGGTGGGGCCGGCTTTGCCGGCATTGGCCGCGGCCAATGCCACCGCCTTCTCCCGGATCTCGGACTCGGGCAGGGCGCCATCGACGATCTGATGCGTGTACGCCTCGTCGCCGCCATAGCGCCGGGCCGTGATCATCGCCACGTGGGCGGTCTGCGGCGTCAGCCGCGACTGGATGAGCGCGCTCATGCCCACCGAGAAGGGGATATTGATGTCGGCTTCCGGCAGGCACCAGAATCCGCGATCGGCGCGCATCAGCCGGAAATCGTGGCAAAGCGACAGCATCGCGCCGGCCGCGAAGGTGTGGCCCTGCAGGGCCGCCACCGTGACCAGGGGCAGGCTGAGCACGCGGGCGAAGAGTTCGTGCACACTTGCGGTGTACGCCGGGAATTGCTCAGGGTGCTCGCCGAGCCATTCGAGGTCGAGTCCGTTGGACCAGAACTTGCCGCTGGCGGTGGTCACCAGAGCCTTCGGGTCGTCGGCCTTCTCGACCTCGTCGAGCAGGGCGTTCACGCCGGCGAGCCAGTCGGGGTGGAAGCGGTTCTCGCTGTCACCCAGATCGAGGACGAAGACGGTGTCGTGGCGGTCGAGCGTGGGCATGACGACTCCCTCCGGGTTACCGGCAAGTAACATACCCTAGTTAGTCGATGCGCGGGGCGACGGGCACAATGGGACGGTTGGGTGGGGGCTTTTTCCTTGGTGGGCTAACTCTGGAGGAACGGTGGCGGAAGAAGTGCGGCCGGAGAAGTGTGTGGTGGCCGTCGACGGGCCCTCCGGCTCGGGTAAGTCCACCGTCTCCCGGCGCCTGGCCTCCGCCCTCGACGGCGTCTACCTCGACACCGGCGCCATGTACCGGGCGGTGACCTGGTCGGTCCTGCAAGCGGGCGTCGACCTCACCGATCCCGACGCGATCACCAAGATCGCGCTGGAGACCGAGCTCTCGATCGGCACCGACCCGCTCGCGCCGCACTTCGCGGCCAACGGCACCAACGTCGACGAGCCCATCCGCGGGTCCGAGGTCACCGGAGCCGTCTCTGCGGTTGCGGCCGTCCCCGCCGTACGCAAGCAGTTGGTTGCCCTTCAGAAGGCCATCATCGCCGGCCACCCCCGCATCGTCGTCGAGGGCCGCGACATCGCCTCGGTCGTCGCCCCGAACGCCGACCTGAAGGTGTATTTGACAGCTTCCGCCGCCGCCCGCGCGGCCCGGCGCAGCGCGGAGGACGCCACCGACGTCGCCGCCACCGAGGCTTCTCTCGCCCGTCGAGACAAGCTCGACTCCTCCCGTGCCACCGACCCGCTGCGGGTCGCCTCCGACGCCGTCGAAGTCGACACCACCGGGATGGGCATCGACGAGGTCGTCGCCTTTTTGTTGAAGCTTCTGAATTCCAAAGGTGTTTAAGTGAGCGAGCTTCCCGTCGCCGATCTCGACTCCTCCGTTGAGTCGCTCGGCCCGGTTCCCGTGGTCGCTGTCGTGGGCCGCCCCAACGTGGGCAAGTCGACGCTGGTAAACCGCATCATCGGCCGCCGCCAGGCGGTCGTCGAAGACGTGCCCGGGGTGACCCGGGACCGCGTGCCCTACGACGCTCAGTGGAACGGTCGGCGCTTTACCGTCGTCGACACCGGCGGCTGGGAGCCGGACGCTAAGGATCGCGCCGCGGCTATCGCTGCCCAGGCCGAGATCGCCGTGCAGACCGCCGACGTCGTCGTCTTCGTCGTCGACGTAACCGTCGGCGCTACCGACGTTGATGAAGCGGCCGTTCGCATGCTTCGCCGGTCGCACAAGCCGGTCATTCTGGTCGCCAACAAAGCGGACAACCAGAACCTCGAGCTGGAGGCTGTTTCCCTCTGGTCGCTGGGGCTGGGGGAGCCGCACACGATCTCCGCGCTGCACGGGCGCGGGTCGGGTGACCTGCTCGATGACATCCTCAACGCGCTGCCGTCGCCGCCGCCGATCATCGAGGACGGGCCGCGCGGGCCGCGCCGGGTTGCCCTCGTCGGCCGGCCCAACGTCGGCAAATCCTCGCTGCTGAACCGCGTCTCGAAAGAGGAGCGGGCGGTCGTCGACTCCGTTGCCGGCACCACCGTCGACCCGGTCGACAGCCTCGTCGAGATGGATGGCGAGGTCTGGCAGTTCGTCGACACCGCCGGGCTTCGCAAGAGGGTCAATCAGGCTTCGGGTACGGAGTATTACGCGTCCCTGCGTACGGCCGGCGCCGTCGAGGCGGCTGAGATCGCCGTGGTGCTGCTGGACGCCGGCGAAGTCATCTCGGAGCAGGACCAGCGGGTTCTGACCCAGGTTGTCGAGGCTGGTCGTGCTTTGGTGATCGCCTTCAACAAGTGGGACCTCGTCGACGAGGACCGGCGGTTCTACCTCGACAAGGAGATCGACCGGGAACTCAAGCGGATCCCGTGGGCCGTCCGGGTGAACATCTCCGCCAAGACCGGGCGGGCGGTCGACAAGCTTGCGCCGGCCATTCGCCGGGCTCTGGCGTCGTGGGAGCAGCGGGTTCCTACTGGAGCTTTGAACCAGTGGCTTACCGCGCTTACCCAGGCCACGCCGCACCCCGTACGTGGTGGGCGGGCTCCGCGGATCCTGTTCGCGACGCAGGCTGGGGTGGCGCCGCCGCGGTTCGTGCTGTTCACTACCGGGCCGCTTGACGCCGGGTACCAGCGGTTCATCGAGCGCAAGCTCCGCGAGGAGTTCGGGTTCGAGGGGTCCCCGATCGAGCTGTCGGTCAAGCCGCGAAAGAAGCTGGGGCCGGGGGGTCGCGGGAAAGCCCACGGCTAGGGGTTGGTAAGGTGTAGTTGTTGCCGCGCGGTGAAGCTGCCGGGTGGGATCGGGCTGTAGCGCAGCTTGGTAGCGCACTTGACTGGGGGTCAAGGGGTCGCAGGTTCAAATCCTGTCAGCCCGACAGCGAGAGGGTCTCTGCAGGTCAGAGGCCCTCTTTTGTGATCATGGGACGTTCTGCCGGGTCGAGCACGCCGCTTGTAGACCCCTTGACTCGGCAGGTGACGATCCATGGCCCTGTACCAGCTCGACACCCTCTGTGACGGCCTCGACGAGACCGACTGGGGCGGCCTGATCCGCGACTGGGACCGGTCGCTGAAGGCCGCGAACCACCCGGAGACGACCCGCTACAACTATCTGATCGCCGCCGCGCAATTGGCCCGGTATCTGCGCTCGGAGGAATCCGAGTACGCCGGCTCCGCCGCCGCGCAGGGCCCGGCCGCGGTGAAGAAACGGCACCTGGAGGCGTTCCAGGGATGGATGCTGCAAACGCGTAAGGCGACCACCGCGCTGAACAAGCACAAAGCCTTGCAGCAGTTCTTCAAATGGCTTGTCGGTGAGGAGGAGATCGAATCCTCGCCGATGCTGCGGGTGCCGCAGCCGAAGACCGAGGACAAGTTGGTCCCGGTGATGAAGGACTGGGAGACCAAGAAGCTGCTCGACAGCGTTCGCGAGAAGAAGGACTTCTCCGCGCTGCGCGACGAGGCGATCATCCGGCTGTTCTACAACACCGGCTCCCGGTTGTCGGAGATCGGCCTGCTGATGCTGACCGATCTGGACATGAACACCCAGTCGATTCTGCTGCACGGCAAAGGCGCCAAACAACGGCGCGTGCGGTTCGGCCCGAAGACCGCGAAAGCGATCAGCGCGTACCTGCGGGCTCGGGCCAAGCGGCGTTACGCCGACGAGATCCCGCAGTTGTGGATGGCCGAGCGGGGCAAGGTCGCGCTGACCCCGAACGGGATCAAGCTGATGCTCAAACGGCGCGGCAAGGCCGCCGGGCTCGGGCACGTGTATGCACACCGGTGGCGGCACAACTACGCCCACGAATGGCACCGCGCCGGCGGCAACACCGGCGACCTGATGCTGCTGCTGGGCTGGTCGTCGGATGCGATGCCGCGCCGCTACGGACGTAGCGCCGCCGCCGAACGTGCTCAGGAACTCCAGACCCAGCTTGGCATCGGCGAGAGGGTCTGAACCGGGGGTGGCGGGACCGGGCTCCTGGTCCCGCCACCGCTCGGGCTGATCATCAGCCTGTAAACGCGGATCGAGGATGCGATGAGACGAGAAATTCCCTTTCCGGTTCCGGCCGGCACTTCTCCTTCCTGCCTGCGCTGCGCACGCCCCGACCGGCTGTCGCGAGTCGAAGCCGTTGTCCGCCAGCAGCGCACCACGACCGTCGTGCACGGCCAGGTGACCGGGCCGTACGGCTACGCCGTACCGGTGCGGGCCCACGCTGTCCACACCAGCCGACTGGCATCGGCCCTCGCGCCACCCCGAGGCCCGCGCCCGCCCGCGAGCCTGGCTCTCCTCGCCATTGTGACGACGCTCGGCGCAGCGAGGAGTCTGGACACCGTCGTGGCTTCCGCCGGCGCACACGGCAAGACCGGCGCCATGGTGATGGTCGCGCTTGCGGCTGCCGGCTGGTTGCTGGTTCGCGCACGTAGCGCCGACCTGAGCAGATCGCGGACGGTGGCCGACCGCGCGCTGTGGCTGTGGAAGCGTTGCTGGTACTGCCACCGGTGCGGCGGGGTCAGCCTGTTCACGCCGAACGGCTCGGCGACGCTGGCCGCCGATGCCCTCGCGCTGACCCTGCTGGATTTGGCATCCCATCTGGTCTGGCCGCCGGGTTCGGTGCCCGCCAGAACGGCGGAGCAGGCGAGTCCCGCGGCGGGACAGGCCGCGAAGTGATGATCTGGCGAGTCAAGGGTCGTCCCCTCCCGTCAGGTCGGCACAGGTGGTGACAGGTTCCCCCCGGCGGCAGCGCGAATCATGCTCGAGACAGTTGATCGGCCGCGGCCCCGCTGATGCTTGCCGCACGCGGACGTCGCGGTCGATCACCTGTCGGTGTCGAGGGGGTGACGGATGTGCTGGACCTGACCAAGGTCTGCCGCGGCGTCACACCGGTGTGGTTCGACTACATACGCGACTGGGACCGGAGCCTGCGGGCGGGCAACTATCCGGAGACCACCCGATACAACTACCTTCTCGCGGTCGCGCAGCTCGACCGGTACCTGCTCGACGAGACAGACACACCGGACGTGCAGGCGGCCGCCAGCGATCCAGCCGACGTGCGGCGCGGCCACGTGGAGGAGTTCCAGGCGTGGATGGTGCGCACCCGGTCCGCGTCGACGGCGCTGAACAAGCACAAGGGACTGCAGCAGTTCTTCAAGTGGCTGGTCGCGGAGGAAGACCTCGACCGGTCCCCACTCGATCGGGTGAAACAGCCCAAGACCGAGCAGCGGCTGATCCCGATCCTCGGCGACGACGACACCGCCAAGGTCCTCGGGACCTGCCGGGGCGGGGACTTCCTGGCGCTGCGTGACGAGGCGATCATCCGGGTTCTCTACAACACCGGGGCACGTCTGTCGGAGGTCGCCGGCCTCGCCCTCGACGACCTCGATCTCGATCACGATTCGCTGCTGTTTCACGGCAAAGGCATGAAAGACCGCCGGGTCCGGTTCGGTCCCCGCACCGGCCGCGCCCTGAGCAAATATCTGCGGGGCCGCGCCCGGCGGCGTGCTGCCGCCTCGCCGGCGGTCTGGCTGCCCGCGAACGGCGACACGCCGCTGTCGTCCAACGGCATCAAACTCATGCTGCGACGCCGCGGACAGATGGCTGGCGTCGACAACGTGCACGCGCACCGGTGGCGGCACAACTTCGCGCACGAGTGGAAACTGGCCGGCGGTGATACCGGCGACCTGATGATGGTGCTCGGCTGGGCGTCCGACGAGATGCCGCGCCGCTACGGTGCCAGCGCCGCGGCCGAGCGGGCGCAGGTGACTCATGCGCGGCTGCGGATCGGTGAGCGGGTCTGACAATGGGGGAGGGGCGGGGGAGTGGCGAGGGCGGGTTGACGCTGGCGCAGCGTAGCCGCCGGGCGCGGATCGCCGCGCATGCGTCGTGGGCGAACACCGCCGACCGGGCCGGTCGTACCGCGCCGGCGACGGCGTCGTTCCTGGCCCGGTTCGAGCGCCAGGTGGATCCGCTGGGCGTGCTCGAGCCGGGAGTGCGTGAGCAGATGGCGTTGCACGCGCGCAGGGCGTACATGCTGCAACTTGCTGAGCGCTCTGCCAAAGCGCGCCGCAAGGCAGCCTCCAGAGCACCTGGCACGAGCCGTCGCTCGGCCGGGTGACTTGCCCAGCGATGGCTGCGCCGGGAACATCGGTGGACATCGGTGGACATCGGTAGGGATCGGACGTCAAAAGCCTGACTGCGCTGTTGGCACATTCACCGAATGATCGACACACATCCACACATAGCCGCAGGGGAGAGCGTCACTGATGCCTGAGCCGAGTCAGCCCGATATCGCCGCAGCCCGCAAGGACGGGGAAGCCGCGTTGAGCCGCCTGCTGCGGTTCAACGAGCCGGGCCGGCTGAGCCTGGCCGGCGCCTACGCCCAGGGCTACGGCGCGCTGGGCATGGCGCAGATCGACGACGACGCACCGGACTGGTACGACCAACTGGATCCGTTGGACGCTCTGGTGCTGGGAACCGCATTCCCGCAGCGGTTCGCCGATATTTACGAGTTCGCCAACACCCGTGACCGCTGGCTGGACCTCCTGCGCGGCACGGTGCACGGCAAAGGCATCGAAGCGTTCGTGCGTACCGCTGTGCGCGCCAGCGAACAGTTCGGCCGGCCGGTCGACGATGGCGAGCTGATGCTGATCATCGCCGGGCTGGTGGAGGACGCGCGACTCGATCAGCGCAAGCTTCCCCGTGAACTGCTGCCGGGTGTTGCGTTGGCCAGCAGCCGGGCGGTAACCGGTCCCTCGGAGCGGGCCGCGTTGCCGCCGCCCGCGGACAACGCCGCCGAACGGGTCGAGCGTTTCCTCGCCTCCGTCACCTCGGAGTTGGACGTGCCGCACGACGGCACGGCCGCTGACGCGCTCCGTCAGGGCATGTCGGTACTCGGCCGGGCCGGGATCAACGCCACCACCGAAGCTGCCGCGCTGTTGCCGGCCCTGTATCTGGCGCTGGTCGCGCAGCCGGACGAGTTGCTGGCCGACGCCGGTGAGCGGGCCGAGGCATGGGCGCAGGGTCTGGACGACGACTCGCCGCTGGTCCCCGTGGTCGACACCATCCGCAACGGCGCAGCCCGGCAGTTGAGCACACCAGACATCCTCGCCCGGCTTCATAGCCTGCCCGCGTTCACCGCCGACGTGCGTGCGCAGGACCGCCGCTGGCACAGCAGCCCCGGCCTGGCCTTGCCGGCGCTTGCCTTCGAGCTCGGCTTCGGGCAGGTCAGCACCCGTGAACACACCGTCGTGAAACTCGGCGAGGGCGCAGCTGCGACGCTGCGGACACAACGGGAACGCTTCGAGGAAAAGTTCGGCCGCCCCCCGGCTCCCGACGAGCCGATCTTCTTCGACCCGGCTGCGGACGAGCCCACCCCCATCGACCCACTGACAGCGGAAAACAGTAGCGTCGCCTGGCTGGAGGCACTCGACATGTCCCCAGCCTGGATCTACGCCACACAGCACACCGATGGGCTGCTGCCCGGCCTTGACGGCAACTTCCGCAACGACAGCGATCGCCGCGAATGGCACGACGCCATCACCCGCTACCTGAGCACCCACCCCGGCACCGTCGTCGACCCCAACGAGCAACTACGCAAACTCCGCATCGGAGCGGCCATCTCGGCCCTGCACACCGCAGCCGGCAGCCCGAGCTACGCCGCCTCGCTGCTGGACCGGATGCCACAGGCCACTGCCACGCAGATTGATGACGCCTACCTGGCCCGGACCGTTCTCGACAGCATGGCCACGGACCTGCTCGATCGGCTCACCCAATCGCCCTCAGCGGCCGCTACGGCCAAGGAGTTCGCCCGAGCATGGGCCGACGCCGACCTCACCGCCGCTGTGGACGCCGCCGCCACCGGTGTGGTCACTCCCGAGACCCGTCTTGCTGTTCTGCTGGCGGCTTTCGCCGCGACCAGCAGCAGCGGCAACCACGACCCCGGCGGGGACGCCGTCGATTTCAACCTCGAGGCCACGGATCTCTGCGAACAACTGACCGCCGCGATCCTCGATCGCCGAACGCCGGGCATCGCCCGCGACCTCATCGAGTCGCTGGTCAAGCTCGACGACCCGGACGAAGGCGGACGCCTGATCGCTCACGTGATCGCCCAAGGGATGGGCTACCTGCTGGCCATGCGTGACCTCGACGTCACGCCGCAGCAACTGGACGGCGCTGTCACCTGGCTCGGCACCACCTTCGGCGCCGGCTACGCAGGTCCCGCGGCGGTCGTCTCCTCCATCGCCGGCCATCCCGAAGGCCGTGCGATCCTCGCCGACCGTACGGGCACCGATGATCCCACCGTGAGCGACTTGAGTGACCTGCTGGGCATCGACCTGTTTCCCGCGATGATCTGGCTCTGCGCTGGCCTGGTCGCGACCGCGGGCAACTACGACATTGGTTGGCTGCATGCCTATCGCAGCGGCGAGTGAGCGTGTCGCAAATGGGGCAGCACTGAATCGGTTATTCTCGATATTGGCCGGTAGGGGTGATGGGTGACCCCCACACTGCCAGTGTGGTGCGCAAGGTTCGTCCTGGCTGAGGAATCGTTCCTGCCTTCAGGCTAGAGGATGGAACGAACCGGTGTCCGGCAGGCGCCGGCGGTCCGGCATCACAAGATCGCGCTCAACGAGAGCTCGGCTGTTGTTGTAGACGTTGCGGCCAGTCGCCGCGATGTGTCGCGCTCACCTTTCCCGGAACGTCCGCGGCTGACGCATGTCGTCGGGCGCGGTGCACTCGAATCGTTGCATTCGTTTCTTCGAAGCGCGGTAGTCGGTTTTGTGCCGACGCGCCGCCCGCGCAGGGTGACCAGGCGACGGCCGGCGTCGAGTTCGCGGCGGATGAGCTGGGCGGCCTGCGCGTCGCTGGGGCGTTCCAGGCGGATCGCGCTGGAGGCGGGGATGAGGTCGTTGTCGAGGTAGGCGCGGCAGCGGTTGACGGTGTCGGGTTGGCAGGCCGGCGCGCGCCTCGGCTTCGAACCAGCGAAACACCCAACGTGCGATGGCTCACTGGCCAGCCACGCGAATGCGGCCAGGCAGCCATCCTCAATATCGTCGTTTTGATGGCCGCGAAGGTCAGGGGCGGAACTTCCAATAGGGCTTCCCGGTGGGGGAATCCATCGCCTGCGCGAGTCCGACTCGCGACTGCGGGTCGTGGCGGCCGTACAGGACGGCATTAATGTCTGCGAGGACTTCTCGGGCTTGGGCGTAGTAGCTGTGGCCGAGCAGATCGAGGTCGAGGTCCGTGGTCTCGATGGTGGTGATGCCGTCGACCAGTGTCAGCGGCGGTGTCAGGCCGGCTCGTGCCACGTGGTGCATGATTCTGCTGGCTTGCAGGGCGCGGTCGGCGGCGCCGGTGTAGGCGGTGACCGTGTCGCTGATGCGCGGGTAGGCCGGTGCCTCGGTGGTGAAGAAGCGGCGTCCGACGTCGGCTGCGGCCAGGATGACGTTGCCCAGCCGTAAGTCGGTGGAGTGGGGCAGGGCGTCGGCGATGCGCATGGCGACCCGAAGCATGGCCCGGTTGCCCATGCTGTGGGCCAAGATATCGATGCGTTCGGGGTGCACGTCGTCATGCAGCTGGGTGAGGAATTGCAGGAGGTAGCGTTCGGCGTGCTGGACGGCTTCCTCGTCGGCCCAGTAGCCGTTCGCGGTGCCCTGTGACGGCCAGCTGAACGCGGCGGTCGTGCCGGGATACTTGAGGTCGCTGTGCAGTTGCGCGGCGCGGGTGACGGCTTCTTTGAAGCGGGTTTTGTATCCGTGGATATAGACGAGGGCGCTGCGCCGGCCGACGGATTCGGCCTCGAGGCCTTCGCGGAGCAGGGTGAGGGTGTCGAGAGTTTCATGCTCGGTGATCTGGTAGCTGCTGGGTTCGGTGCCGCGGCGTGAGCGGCGTCCGCGCAAGCGCCCGACTGGCACACTGGCCGGGACGTGTACGACGCAGCGGCCCAGGTGCAGCTGGTCGTCGGGCTCAGCGGTGTAGTAGTCCGCGTCGTCGCTGGGCTGCCGGTTGGTGCCGTACCAGACGGTGACCTTCGTGGGTTCCACGTCGGCCGGACCCCGGAAGACAGCACGGGCGGCCGGGTCGCGGTCGTGCCAGTGGGGTTGCAACTGATCGGGCAGGTGGTGCAGACCGGTGGCGGCGAGTGCCTCGTCGAAGGCCTCGCGCGGCGGCATGGTTCGCGCGGCGCTGTACCAGGTGACGGCGAAGGCGGTGGCTCGTTCCCGGCCAAGACGGCCCGGCAGGCCCAGAACACTGATACCGGATACGGCCAGGCGGTCGGCCAGCTCGGGCTGGTAGCAGCCGTCCAAGACGACGGTCTCGACGGATTCGGGGAACTGTTCGGCGTCGCGAATGGCATCGCGGTAGGCGTCGGATGGTTGCGGGGGCGGGTCGATCGGGGCGTCGGAGCCGTCGTCGGGCACCACCAGATGCACCGTCCGCGCGCCGAGGTTCTGCGCAGCGGCGATGACCGGTTCGCTTTGTACGTGGTGGACGTAGCCGGGGAGCGCGGCGGCGAGATCGCCGGCGACGCCGGCGGGGTCAGCGACCACGATCGGGGTGAACGGGACGGACGGCACAGTCAAGAAACTCCTCCGAGGACGTGACGGACTTACGGGCCCATGTGCACGAACGGCGCCCAGATGGCAGGCCGGTCCGGATGGGCGGTGCGCAGCTGCTGCACGGCGTCGTACAGGGCATGGGCCGGCGCCGCGTCGTGGGTGAGGGCGGTGTGGAAGGTCTCGGCGACGTCGGCGGCTTCCCGGTCGGACACCGGCCAGAGGGCTGCGATGACGTGCTGCGAGCCCGCAACCACGAATGCAGCCGCAACCGTCAGGGATTCTTCCGGCAGTAGGTCGCTGCCTTGGGCGGTGGAGCACGCGGATAAGTAGGTCAGCCAGGTTCGGGTCAGCGGCAGCTGGCTGATGTCCTCGACGGTGAGGTCATCGTCGGCCAGTTCGAGGCCGCTACGAGAGGGTCGGTGGGCGTCGGTGACGCCGTGAGCGCAGATGTGGGTTATCGCGGCATCGGGCAGGGTTTGCCGTGCCCGCTCGACGGTGGCCTGCGCTGCGGTGAGGAGGTCGGCGTGCGGGTGGTGCCGGGTGACCGCGGTGATTTCACGGTCGAGTTCGGGTAGGTCGTCGGCTGGGGCGAGGATCAGCGCCTGGTGTTCTGGCCGGTGTCGGGTGACGGCGGTGGTGAGCAGTTGCAGGGTCGGCGCATAGGAGGAGATCGTGCCGGCCGGTACGGCGGCATGCAGGGGGAGGGCGGTGAGGGCGCCGGTGGGGGACCACCAGAGGCGTTGCGGCAGGTGTCCGCGTTCGGCGAGTCGCTGTAGGACCGGGCCGGTGACGGTGTCTGCGAGCCAGGTGATCGTGTCCTTGACCAGCTTGTTGGCTTCGGCTTCCAGGACCCGGTGGGCCGATGATCCCGCATCCTGTAGCGCCTGGACCGCCCGCCGGATGGCGGCGGCGCGCGTGCGGACGGTGTTGGGGTCCAGCTGCGGGAGCGGGACGACGGTGATGTCATTGCCGGTGAGGATCAGAGCATCGCTGCGGAGCTCTTCGACGTTGACGACCACGACCGGGCCGTCCACACCCGTGCCGAGCGCGGTGTCCGACGCTGTGAACAGGGCTGCCAGGTCCGGGCGGCCCTGGATGCGCTGCAATGCCGTACCTGGTTGGACGGTGAGCAGGTCGGCCAGCTCCGGCGCGTGGTGGCGCAGCGTGCGGGAGGCGGCGTCGGGGTCGGTGCTGGCCCGCAGCAGTACGCCGCGGGCTCGCTCGAGCAGCCGGCACGCCAGCGGTGGATCGTCGGCCGTCAGCGCCCAGGCGGCGCCTTGAGGCCCGAGGCCGCGGGCGAGAAGCAGCGCGTCCACTTGATCGGCCCGGTCCAGCGATGCGGCCGCGAGCTGTGGCAGCAGCTCCACGGCCCGGCCCAGTGCTTCGGCGACCGCGGCCGGGTCGCCGCGGCGGGACTGGAGTTCGGCTGCTGTCCGCGCTGCTTCGACGCGCAGCCGGACCGGGGCGCGCTCATCGTCGGCGGCTTGCTGGGCGTACGTGATTGCTTCGGTGATCTCGTCGCCGGTCACGGCGGTCACGGCGAGAGCCTCGGCGAGGTTGTGCCGGTGCAGTGCGCGGTCGAAGTCCTTGGCGCCGGGCAACTCGGCCGCCGCGCGCAACAGTTCGACCGCTCGTGTCAGATCGGTGGGGTTGTGGTCGTGGCGGTAGCGGGCGAGCAGCATGATGCCAAGGTTGCCCAGGCGGGTGCCGCGGTCGATGTGGCCGTCCGGGGTGAGGTCGTGGGCGAGGCCGGCGGCGTGCAGGGCGGCGTCGAGGTCGCGCCGGTGGTGGCCGCGTTCGTACCTGGTCCAGTACCCGTTGGCGACGTTGCCGGCGAACCTTGCCCGTTCGGCGTGCCCGTCGGGGGTGCGGTCGAGGACTCGGGCCAGCACGATGATGCTTTCGTCCAGCGCGCCGCTGTCGGGTTCGCGGGTCGACAGCGTCCACAGGGCCAGGCCGAGGTTCGTGCGGTAGCGGTTGGCGTCGGGCTGTTCGTCGTCGGTGTGTTCGACGGCCCGGCGGGCGGCCGCGACGGCGTGGTGCAAGGAGCCGACGTGCCCGGAGCGTTCGTAGCGGGTCCATAAGGCCAGCGACAGGTTGGAGGCGTAGCCGGCGTAGCGGTGATGGTGCTCGGGGGTGAGCTGCTCGGCCTGCTCGGCGTAGCCGATGGCCTCGTCCAGGGTTTCCGATGTGCCGGTGTGCTCGTACTCGAAACGCAGCGCCGACGCGAGGTTCGAGGCGTAGATCGGATACTTGGGATGCTCGGGACCAGCGAGGTCGACGGCGTCGCGGCTGTGCCGTACGGCGTCGGCGAGGCTGTTCAGATCGCCGGTGGCTTCGTAGGTCATGCGCAGCGCGAGCCCGAGATGGGTGAGCCGGCCCGGCAACGCGGGGTCGTCGCGGGCGGTGCCGGACACTGCTGTTTCTCCACAGGTGACGGCGTCGCGTAGCACACCCTGGTCGCTGGTGGCCTCGAACCGGTCCTGGTACATGGCGCTCAGGTTCGAAGCCCACAACGGCCGGTCGGGATCCGGCTCGGGCATCGCGGCGAGCATGCCGGTCATCCGGCCGATGGCCTCGTCGAGCGCGTCGGTGCGGCCGGTCTGCTCGGCCCAGTCCTGCAAGGCCAGGGCCAGGTTCATCGACACCGCCGGCCGGTCGTCGTCGTCAACGGCGGTCTCGGCGTCGCGCAGTACCCGGATGGCCTCGGTCAGGGTGGCCTGATCGCCGGTGACATTGAACAGGTCCCGTAGCAACAGACCGGCGTTGGCCAGGTGCCGTGGCCGCTGTGGGTGGTCCACCGCGTCGTCGTACAGAGCGTGCAGCGCGTCGGCGGTCTCCTGGAGTGCGGCCGGCTCACCGGTCAGGTCGGCTTTCGCCCACAACGCGAGGCTCAGCGCCTGCCCCGCTTCGGCACGGGCGCTGCTCCCGGTCGCGGCGGCGTCGCGAATGTGCCCGGCGATGCCAGCGGCGCGGTCGAGCACCGCGACGTCCTCGGTCTGTTCGCCGAGCATCCGCAACGCCTCAGCCAGCGGGAGCGAATCGGCGGCCTCGTTCTCGAGGGCGGTGACCGCCGCGCGCAGCAGCTCTAGGTCGCCGGTTTCCTCGAACCGGGCCAGGAGGTATTCGCCGGGGCTGTTCACGCGACGCTCCGGGCGCGCACCTCGGCAAAACCCGCCCAGTGATAGGCGACCGCGCTGTCCGGGCGGTGCCGCCAGGCCGCCAGTCGGTCACGGAGGAATGCGGCGTGCCCGCGCACCGGATCGACGACCATGTGCCGCACGAGCAGACGCTCTGCCTCGGTAGCGGCCGGGTCGTCGAGACTGGGCCACAGCGTACCGACGACCCGGCTACCGCCCGCGCGCAACAGGGCGAGGGCGACGCTGGTCCACTCCGCTCCGGTTGATGCCCCCAGCGACTCACAGCCGAGTAACACCGTGGTAGGCGGGGCGGTGATGGTCGCGGCGGCCAGATCACGGGCCGTCAACACCGCCTCGCCACTATCGTGGTCGGCCAGCAGGACACCCGCGCCGGCCGGGTTGTCGTCGGTCGGCTCGTCGACGTGAGCGGCTAGCACCAGCGTGCCGGGGCGCTCCTCACGTAGAGCATGTAGAACACGGTCGGGCGTGGCGAGCCGGTTCGGATCGTCCAGCCAACGGCCGCCGAGCACCCGGTCGGCCGTCGCGGTGTGGGCTCGGGCTGCGGGAAGGTCGCCGAGTGGATCGGCCACCACCAGCACATCAGCGTGGCCGTCCGACGACGCCACGGCGGCGGTGCCAGCGGCAAACACGGCCGGCGGAACGTGTACAACATCGGCCACGTCGGCCAGCCGCGGAGTCAACCGGCCCTCGCCGTCACCCGGCGCGCGCAGCGGCAGCAGCGCCCACGGCACCCGTCCCATCGCCGGGACCGGCGCCACCGCCAGCACCGGCCGAACCGGTGCGGCGCTGGCGTCAAGCAGCACCCGGCGTAACGGTTCCGGCACCAGGACTTGAGCCAGCCGCCACAACAGGCCAGCCTCGCCTTCCCGGCGAGCGAGCGCGACCGCCGGATGCTCATCGACGGCCCGCCGCTGCGCCGCCGAAAGCCGCTGCGCCCACCGCTCCCGCAGCGCGCTGTCGGTCAGGAGCACCCCGCGGGCGGCACGGTAGGCGGCCACATCCAGCGCATCACCGCGACCGTCGGCTGCGATGCGCGCATCGACTGGGAACACTGTGCCCATCGACGCCAGCAGTGCCAGATAGGCGTCGACGTCGAGCGCGGTGTCTGCGATGAACGTTGGCTGCGGGCCCAGGGCGGCCATCACGGCCCGCTCACGGTCGATCCAGCCGTTCACCCACCATGTGCCCGGACCGCCCACCGTCTCGGCCAGCTCGGACAGCACGACCGTGCCTTCGCGTTCGTATCCGGCCGCCCGGCCGCCCGGCCGGCCGGCAACTGCGCGCGGCACGGCGAGCGGGAACGGTGCCCCGGCGGCGAGAAGGCCCAGCCCGCGATCCGTGCCC
Organism: Paractinoplanes tereljensis; assembly: GCF_016862435.1. Classification (GTDB taxonomy): domain Bacteria; phylum Actinomycetota; class Actinomycetes; order Mycobacteriales; family Micromonosporaceae; genus Actinoplanes; species Actinoplanes tereljensis. The sequence goes on along the minus strand of NZ_BOMY01000064.1, from coordinate 145,016 downwards.
ACCTGGTCGGCCGGCACGGCATGAGTACGGGTGATCTCGATCAACGCCGCGACCAAGTCGACCTCACCGGTAGCGGCTGCAGCATCGATCGCTGTGGCGTAGGTCGTGCGTTCCTGGCCCGACAGCACACCCTCGCGGTGCCCGGCCGATTGCAACGAGTACCGGAACGCCTCCACTTCGGCGACCGCCGCCAATACCGGGTTGAGGACCAGGTCAGGATCCGGGGCGACGCCCGCCTGCTGAGCAGCCCGCAGACCGAACGCGGCGATGTTGGTCTGCACATGAGCGGCGATCAGCCCACTCAGCCGCCCCGTGCCAAGGATCTGCCAGCCCAGGTCGGCTGCCTCGCCGGGCCGGCCCGCGGCGTCAAGGCCCACCGCACGCGCCATCGCCGCGCGTATCACGTGGACGGGCAGATCTGCTTCAGTGAAGATCCGCGTCGCCTCGCCGAACGCCGACTCGGCGGTGTCATCGTCGTCCAGCCGGGTCGCCAGCAGGCTCCGGTTGAGCCACCAGTCACCGGCCTCGACAACGCACGACGGGTCGGTCAGATCCTCGTCGGTGACCGACTCGGTCAGCAGGCGCAGCGCGGCACTCGGGTCGGCGTCGGCGCGCACCGCCGACCTGCCGATCACTGAGCGAAGGAACAGTTGCCGGTCGTGCGCCGCGCGGGCGTAGCGCAGCACGATGGCGTAATCGGACTCGGACTGCTCTGCTCTGCCCAGCCGATCGGCCACCGCCGCGGCGCCCGACAGCGCCTTCATGGCTGCCGCGTGGTCACCGGCCCGGTCTAGCATGTCCGCAGCCCTGCGATACAGGTCGAGGGCCAGCTCCGGCTGATCCGAACGGTTCGCCGCGAACGCCTGGTTCAGCAGGACCGTCGCGCCTCGCGCTGGCATACCCAGGCCCTCGTAAAGACGCGCGGCAACACCGAGCTCGCGTCGGGCTCGGGCGTCCTCACCCAGCGTCAGTCGTGCCCCGCCCGCATTCGAAGCGGTCAGCGCCGCGAGCAACGCCCGGTCCTCGGCGGCCGTCGTGCGATCAGCCCGCAGCTGCTGCCACAGACCGTCCAGAATCCGCAGCGCCTCTCGCAACCGCGACGCGGAAATCAATGCAGCCGCGCGATTCACGATGCTGCGACGCGCCGACGACACATCACCCAGACGAGTGAATGCCCTCTCCGCCTCAGCGTACGCACGGGCGGCCCCAACCGGGTCCCCACCAGCGGCCAGCAGAGCCCCGAGGGCGCCGTTGCCCCGCGCCGCCTCACTGGACCAGCCCTCCCGATCCAGCACGCTGGCCGCCTCGGCTACGTCCTCAGGGCGGGCGCCCGTGTCCGGCACGAACGCGCGCCGCACCACCACGAGCGCACGCTCAAGATCACCCGCCGCCCGGCCGGCGGCTTGAACCAGCAGCGATCGTGCGAGGCCGAACTCTCCCTGCTCGGTAGCAACATCAATCTGCTCGAGAAGCAACTCGACCGACGGCTGCACGCCACGTCCTTTCAAGCCACGCGCCGACGCAGCGCTGCCCAGCGGCGGAAGGTATGCGCAGGGTAGCCAAACAAGACGCTGCCGGCACCGCCAACTCGTCCGAAGGACACCCAACCGAACGCACGAAAACGACAACGATCATCGCCACGACGACAGCCACCGGGTGCCACGGCCGGTACTGAACTGGCCAGGTGAAGTGAACGCTTTTCCATGAGGGAGAAGATGTGAGACATTTGTTGCTATGCCCAGCCTCTTTTCTCCGAAGGTGTCAGACAGTAAAGCGAACCCATTGTTCCTGCAGGTGCGAGATTCTCCCGCATATCGGCCTTGCCGAGAATTGATGGACGCTATCTTCGCGGAATACAGGGATAAAGACAAGAACTTCATCAAAGACTTTCAACAAACTGGATTCTCGGCGCGAGTTTGGGAACTCTCCCTATTTGCGTTCCTGCGGGATTGCGACCTTGATCTAGACGAGTCGTATCGCTATCCCGACTACGTGGTGACGCGACCTCATGAATTTGCGCTTGAGGCGGTCACCAGTCAGCCGACCCAAGGTGTGGTTGCAGATCCCAAGCCGAGTGCGCTTTCACTGGTCCCCGAGGACGTCGAAGCAGGCCAAAAAGAGCTTGTTTTCCGGGTTGGAGACGCGATTCAGAAGAAGATCAACAAGCGAACAGCTACGGGACAGGCATACTGGGAACTCGACCACGTGGCAGGCAAGCCATTCGTGATTGCTGTCGAGGCCTTCCACAGCGCGAGCTCACTATTCCATGCCGTCACTTTCGTTAGCCAATACCTATACGGCCAACAGGCAGTCGGGACACGTGGCACTGATGGGCGGCTCGCGGTTAGCGCCAAGCCGATCACGGAACATGTCTGGGGAAAGAAGTCGAAGCCAAGTGGCCTATTTAATAGTCCCGATGCGGAAAATGTGAGCGCTATATTGTTCTCGAATGGGGCAACTGTTGCTCAATTTAATCGTATTGGAATCCAGGAGGGGTTTGGGCTAGACGACGAGATTGTGGTGCTGCGTCAGGGCACCTGCATGGACTACGATCCAGACGCGAGCGAGCCTGTAACCTTCGCTTATATCGTCGGCGACCCGAACAGTCCGTACGAGGATTTCAAGCAGGTGATGAATGTCATGTACAACCCGAATGCAAAGATTCCGCTACCCGAAGGGGCGTTCCCTGGAGTGGCGGAACATCACTTCGAGGCGGACGGAAGAGTTTCGGTGACTTGCCAGGGCTTCCATCCATTTGCAAGCGTCACGCAGATTTTCACAGGCCGCAAAGCCGCCAAAATTCGAGCGCAACTCACGTAGCGTACGGCGTGTTGCACGGTCTCAGCAGGTGTTTTGGAGGGCTGTCGGACGGCGTGTCCGCGGTGATCTGGGGCTGTTCGGCGACGGTCTGGGTGTGGGTCGTCACCGTGCTTACCCGTCGGATGTGACTGACGAGCAGTGGGAGATCATCGAGCCGATGCTCCCGCTGATCAAGGAGCCCCGGCCGGATCCCGAAGCATCCGTTGCGCGACATCGGAAGATCGCGGTCGCTGACGTCTGCTCCGGCTGATGCCGGGCCATAGCTGTGCCCGGAGCGCACTGTGGCGTCCTGCCTGCATCGCTGACTCCGGCTTACTCCACGCTCGTCCCCCGCGCGGTGGCGGTTGTCCGCCATTGTGGCCGAGTGCTGCAAGATCCCGTGCGCCGCGGCGATTGGGTAGCCGGAATGGACGGTTGCGGCGACGGCCCAGTCACGGCTTGGGGCGTGCTGCCGTAGCAGGGCGGCGAGGTGCCGGTCCTTTGCGCTGGTTGACCATCTTGACGCGGTGCGCGAGTTCGGCCTGGCTCGGGTCGTAGATCAGGTGCAGGGCGTGAGTGAGCATCTGCGCGCCCTCTAGTACGTCTTCCGTACTGAGACCGGATTCGTGCGCGCCGCTGTTGCCGATCCACTTAACCGCCATGAGTACGTCGGCGACGTCCGGGTTAGCTGCGGCGAAAAGTCTGATCCGCGCGTCGGTGGTCAGTCGCTTGCCGCGCATGCCAGCCTTGGCCGGCCCGAACTTTCTGACCTTCCGCGCGTTGAGCAGCTCCTCGACGGCGACGCGGAGCCGGCCCGCGGCCCCGGATGGGTCGGCCCAGATGACCTCGGCTGCGTCGCGGGTGGCAGCGCGGATCGCCTCGGGCGTCCTTTTCGGGCAGGTCACGATGTCCAGCGGCGGGCGGGCATAGGTGAGCAGATAGTGCCCGATCACGTCCAGCGTGCCGGTCCGGTCGTCAGCGAGGCGGAAGTCGCCAGCGACGACGACGCGTTCGTTGCACGGCGAGTGAGCGCATACCAGTACGCGGTGGAACACGCCTCTGACCCAGGTCGGGTCCCAATCGGGGTTGCTGTGCACCCGCTGGGACGCTGCCGACTCATGAGTGACGAACTCCTTCACCCGGCGCAAGTGCCCGAACGAGCACGTCGGGCACCGCATGCGGGGAAGATCCACGAACCAGTTCGTCAGCTCCGCAAGAGGGTGATCCATGCCGCGCACGGTATCGCGGCACGCCGATCAAGGTCGGTCGGGTCCGCCCGGGTGTGCACCAGTCGGGCGTGTGCCCATCACAGCGGTCTGACGGTGCCGCGGCCCGGGCAGGCGAGGTCGGCGTTGCGGCGATGCTGCTGGTGGTGGCGCATCCACAAAACGACGTCGAGGACCCGCAGCAGGCTGACCGCGGAGGGCAGCCCGGCTTGCTCGTGTAGCCCGGCAAGCGTGGCACGGACGCGGTCGTCGCGTTCCAGCCGGTCGTGCAGCAGTTGCCAGACGTGCCGGGGGTGGCCGAATTGGCAGCGGACTACCCGGTCGTACACAGGAATCAGGTGCGGGCGTTTACGAGCCAGAATCTTCCCGGCGATCACGAACTCGACACCGTCCTGGGCAACCAGCAGCGACCAGGCCCGTTCGGCGGAACCACCGTCGGCGATCAGTTCGGCCGCTGCCGGGCTGCCGAGGGTTACGCCGACGTCGATCTCACGCAGGCAGTCGGCGATGCTATGTCCGACCTGCCCGTCGAGCAGGTCGATGCTCACTTCGGCCGGCACGCGCACGCTGAGCATCTGAACGGCGACCAGGTCGCTGGGGGCGATCCGGTCGCGTATGTCCGGGCGGGTGCCGCCGCCATCCAGGGTGTCGAATCGCCGGCCGGTGTAGCGCGTGTTTGTGTTCTCGGCGAAATAGGTGTGCACAGCTATGGCGGCGGCCGGCTCACGCAGCACGTCCACCAGATCGACACCCATCCCGCTGAGCCTAGTGCCGGCTGCCGCGGTCCGCCCGGCTCGGGTCCGCGAGCCTTAATCAACCAGCTAGTACGGCCGTGGAGTCACACTGAATCGCCTCGTACGATCCTCCGGTGACTGGTCTTCCCGAGGTGTCCTGGCAGCGGTACTGGCGTGCGCGTGACGGCAATACGATCGCGGCCGAGAGCGCGGTGCTGCTGGATATCGGGCTCGTCGACCAGGCAGGACTGATCCCCACTCAGCGGGTAGCGAGCAATCGCTGCACCGTTCTGCTGGCGCCGCCCGGCGCGGGTAAGAGTTACGAGCTTCGGGTGCTCACCGGCAGCTGGCAGGGCGACGCGCGGCGGATCTCCCTGGGCGGCGCGGGCGGTCCCGAACGGCTGTTAAGCCGGATCGACGAGGCGCTGTGCGACCTGGACACACCGGGTGCGATGCTCGCCCTGGACAGTGTCGACGAGACGTCACTAAGGGTCGCCGAGCTGATCGAATTCATCGACGACGTCGCCGCCCGCCTCCCCGAGGCCGCACGTCTAGTCCTGGTTTGCCGTAGCGCGGCCTGGCTCGGCTCGGTAGAAGACGTCCTGCGCCGACATTTCGACCGAAGCGTCGGAGTCTTCGTGCTGCAGCCGCTGACCGACGCCGACGTACTGCTCTACGCCCGGGCCGCCGGAGTGGACGCCGCTGCGTTCCGGACGGCGGTGCGCGCCTCGCGAATACCCGGTCTGGCGGGCAGTCCACACACGCTCTCCCTGCTGGTGGAGGAGTACCGAGCCGCGGGCGACCCCGGCCGGGCCCTACCTGGGAGCCAGCGGGACCTGTTCGCGCGCAGCTGCCGCAGGCTGGTGTCCGAGCCCGCTGGCCGGCACGACCCTCGCCGTCCTGCCGATGTCGAGAACCTCCTGATCACGGCGCGTCACCTGGCGACACTCAGCTTGTTCTCCGGACGTCACCTGTTCACCCTCTCCGACGTCGCCGGGGCGGATCACCTCACCGCCGCGGACTGCGGCGTCGAAGGCTATGCCGCTGTGCTGGGCACCGCCCTGTTCGACACCGCCGGGGAGGACCGGCTCGCCTTCTCCCACCAGACCGTCGTGGAGTTCCTGGCCGCCGAGCACCTGGCGGGCACCGGCCACTCGGTGGAACTGCTGCGGAGGTTGATGCACGGTCGTGGCGGGCGGCTCGCGCCGCAGATCCAGGCGGTCGCGGCCTGGCTGGTCGTCATGGCGCCGGACCGTTTTATCAGCCTACTTGACACCGATCCGGTAGCGTTCATCCGCAGCGGCGTGGAGCTCACCGAACCTGGCTACCGTGAGGCCCTCGTCGATCGACTGATCGATCTCGCGCAGGCTCACGAACTGCTCCGCATCCACGAACTCGACGTGGCCGCCCTCGGTCATCCCGGTCTCGCCCGGCGACTGCGAGCGGTTCTCACCGACCCGGCGAGTACGCAGGACGCCTGCGCCCTGGCGATTCGCATCGCCCGGCACACCTCGCTCGTCGAGCTCAACGATGTTCTGATCGCCACGGCACTCAACGATCACCGGATGACCGCCACCCGATCCGCAGCCGGGTCAGCCTCTCTCGCCCTCGTCCCAGCAACGCCGGACAGCCCCCTGCTAGCACTGGTGAATCCCTCTCTCGACCTCGACGATCCCGACGACCAGCTGCTCGGCGTGGGTCTGCGCGCTCATCTGAACGCGGGAACTCGGGTACCCGCCGTGCTGCGCCTTCTCCGGGAGCCGAACAATCGCGACCTCTTCGGCACCTACCGGGTAGTTCTCCTCAAGGACCTGCCGGAGAAGTTCGCGAACGATGAAATCAGCACCGAAGAGGTCCGCGACTCGCTGGCCTGGGCGGCTGCCACGCAACCGACCGTGGACGACCACCGGGGTCTCTGGGGTATCACCGAGGAGCTGCACGACGCTATCCTGGCCGCCGGCCTTCGTCATCTGCTCGACGATCAGGTCCGGGAGGCGGTAGCAGACCTGCTGGTAATGCGGCTCGACAACCACCGGCCGGTGCCACGGAGCCGAAGAATCCGAATGCCCGTTCCACCGGACAAAACCCGCCAAAACCTGATCGACGCGCTCCGTGACCGAGGGCTCGAACGTCCTGATCTGTTTCGACTCGTTCGGGCGGGCATCCTCGTTCCGGACGATGTGCCCCTCTCCGCTGCGGTCTTGGCCGCTGAACCCGACGACGAACCCAACGACGAACCGGAGTCTCTCACCGAGGACGAACTACGCGGACACCTGACCCAAGCACTGCGGCAGAAGGCCGGCGAAGCCTTCCCCATGTTCTGCTACTGGGCCCGATTCACGCCGGGCGCAGCTGACGACGATCCGAGGAGCAGCCTTCGAGTCGTGACGCTGCCGGGCTGGGCTCTAGCTGAACATGACGACGTACTGGCCTCGGCCCGGGATCACCTCGCGGTTGCCTCCGACGATGGGCAGGCGTACTCCACGGCTCAGGCTCTGGTCCTACTGTCCGAGGACGGTGACCGGCCTACTTTGCCGGACTCTCAATGGCGATCACTGGCCCGCACGATGATGGGGGTTATCGCTCCGTCCAGCGACGATCCCGCCTTGGCGCCGTCGCTTCAGTGGATCTATGGCCGGGCACGGCGCGAACTTCTCGACGCGACGAGCGCCCGCATGCGCGAAAGCCCGGACTTCGCGCAGTTCCCGTTACGGCGGCTGGCCCCGGTCCTCACCGAGAAGGACGTGGCCTGGCTTCGCTGGATCATCACCGATCCGGTCCACCATGACGAGACCGCCGCGGTCGCCTGTGACCGGCTCGTCAATCTCGCCCCAGCGACAGCGATTGACCTGTTGCCGAGGATCGGGCCGGACCGAGAACGCTGTCTCGCGGTCGCCCTCCTCCGGCATGCAGGTCCGGCCGGATGGCCCGCAGTCCGCGATCTCATGGTCGGAAACGACGAGTTGATTAGGCAGATCATCGGGAACATCGCCGGCCACGGCGAGGCGATCGCCCGGCCCCTGGACGCGGAGCAGACGGTCGAGCTGTGGATGCTCACCGACAGACTATTCCCCCGCGGCGGTGACCCCGACGTACAGGGAGCCCATCTGGTGAGTAACCGGGAGAGCGTGGCGATCCTCCGAGACCGCATGTTGCCCGGCCTCGCCGAGCGCGGGACACCAGAGGCAGTGGCGGCGTTGGAACGCATCGCGGCGGAACGCCCTGACGAACCTCTGTACAAGCGCATCGCTACGCTGGCGCAGGCCGCCTTGGCACGCACCGACTGGCATCCCCTCCAACCCCGCGAGATCGTCGAGATCCTTGCCTCGGAGGAGGTGTTGGCGCTCACCACGGACGAACCTGCCGACCGGACCGGATTCCAGCTGTTCAGTGCCGATGTCCGCGGGATCTCGGCCGGGCTCGTTTTCTGCGCACTCATCGCGGCGGGGTTGTGGGGGCGTGACGGTTTTGAGGTCGCGACTTGGATCATCGCGGGAGCGCTGACCGTCGGCGGAGTTACGGGATGGCTAGGGGACGGCAGTCTTCCGAAACCGCAGAGCCATGGATGGCGCCGAGTCCGGCGCCATGGGACCTTCTTTCTCGGCAGCGTCTTGGTATCGGTGTTGCTTGTCGCGTTTGTGCAGCGTGGCGAGGGCAGACGCGAACCGGCGACCAGGCCCACTCCCGCGCCGCCCTCGGCCAGCGCCTCGACCGCGGTGAAAGCGACCCCTGGGGTCGTGCAGCCGGGCGCGGCCGGATCCGGGCCTAGTGTGTCGTTCTCCGGAGCCGGCCCTCCGCCGGGCCGATGACCCCGGCGGTCGTGGTCAGGTCGGCGGTGCTGGAGTCGCTGACGTAGAGGTCGAAGGTCGGCGCTCAAGGACTTGGGCTCGGCTGAAGAAGTGTCAGTAGCGGCGCTTGGTGGGACCGATGGTGAACCGTACCGGCAAGGCGGTCTTTGCCGGGATGGCAGCCCAAGAGGGGCAGCAGGTCGCCCTTGAGTTGGCCCTCTTCGGCGGAGCGGCTCCGCCAAAGAGGGGAGAACTCGGCTGGTGCGTCGACGGGCAGCGCTGTCGCTCGTGCCCCGAATGGTGGGGAGCACGCCGAGGCGATCTGGCGCCTCGAGTTGCTCTGGCGATTCTGGGAGGCCAGCCGTCTGTCCGCGACCGGCATGTCCGGACGGTCCGCCGAGCTCAGCCGGCACACCGCGAGCTGCAGGGCGAGGATGGCACTTCCGCCAGTGCAGGGGAGCGGAGGACGACCGCGACGCAAAGCAAAGGGAACTCGCCACCGCTACGGCCGAGCCCGCCCTCGACGGCTGGTGGGACTAACGACGTCCCGGAGGGCAGGCCAAATCATCGTCGAGGTGATCCTGATCAGCCGATGGCGAGGCTGGTCGACCGTTCCACGCTCGCCGAAGGCTGCCGGATCAATCGGCTTCGACAACCGCCACAACGTCGCTGCTCCAGAGTGTGCTCCCGTCTGGGGTGCTGCCTGCCTCGATGGTGACGTGGTAGTCGCCAGGTGGCTGAGGGGGGAGTTCGCCGTACCAGCCGCCGCCGGGATCGACATCGAGGTCCGTGGTCTGGGTGGCGGCGCCGCCGTCGAGGGGGCGGATCGTCGCGGTGACCCGGGCGCCGGGCGGCGCGGTTCCTCCCCACAGTCGAGCGCCCACCGGGATCGGCGTGCCGGCCGCCTCCAGGTCGTTGAGGTCGAGGCCGAGCCACGGCTCTGCCGGGGCGGTTCCCCGGATGGGCTGCAGGGATTCGCCGGCATAGTTGCGGAGGGCATCGAGCACGGCCGGCGCGGTGGCCATCGGCAGATGTCGCTGAGCGACAGCCTGCCACCCGCGGCGGTCGTCGGCTTCGTCGTTGGGCAGGGCGGCGATCGCCGGCACGGTTCCGTCGCCCAGCCAATCCTGGTTGGGCAGCCACTCGGGGCTGTGTTTTCGGCTGACGTAAAGGTGGTCGTCTTCGATCCAGGCGCGGTGGGGTGTGGCATGGCCGCGGCCGAACAGGGCGACGATCTCGGGACGGTGCCCGTCGATACGCTGCCAGGCCTCGTCTACTTCCTGATGGGTTCGGTAGGCCCTCTGCGCAGCGTCGGTGAAGGAGCCGTCGACGACCGTGCTCAACTCGTGCGGATAACGGGCTTCGCCATCGACCAGTACGGCCGGATAGCGGGGGAGCAGGTCAAAGACAGACGGCCAGGAGCGCAGCACGTCCGTGGCCGTACGGAGCGGCAGCCCTCCCGCCCTGACACCGTTGACGAGCCAGTCCAGCGCCTTCGGTGCGCCGCCGTAGGGCGTCCCTACGGTGATCAGCGCCCGGCATAGCGGTGCCCCGTTCAGACGGCCGAGCCAGTACCTGGCGACCAGACCTCCCATCGAGTGCCCGATGACGATGACCCGTCGCTGGCGTTGGTCGTGCGTCAATGCCGACAGACGTGACTCGACCGCATTGCTGAGCTGTTCGGCAGCCGCGGCGACGCCAAGCCGGAAGTCGTACGGAAACAGCAGGATGCGGACATCATTGCGGCCGGTACGGCCGGGAGCGGCGACGTCGACCTGCTCGGCCGGGATCCGCAGCTGACGACGTACGGCGGTGACGAGCTTGTCGTAGCCCGGGACAAGCAGGGGAGGGGCGACGCCGATGGTCGGCAGCAGACCGACCGGGGTGAGCGCGGGCTCGGTGAGCAGCTCCAGGCGTCGCGGCCGGGGAAGGGTCGTGGCGATGCCGGTCGCGCTGCCCCAGACGATCCGGCCCGAAGAATCTTGCAGGACGCTGCCTCCGATGCCCGGCACGATGACGATCAGGTGCTCGTTGGTCACCACCGGTTCCATGGAAGAACGGTAGCGCCCGACGGCCCGGGCGTCCCTCGTGCGTGCACCGTGGTGGCTTCGAGGTCACCGGATCGGTAAGGATCACACGATGGAGTCGCGCACGGAGGGAGGCCGGATGATGGCGCAGTGGCCCCCGTGGGACCGTCGTCGGCCCGACTATCTCGCCCGCTATGTCCAGCCTGGCGTCCTCGGCAGACTGCTGCCGGTCGAGCTTGCCCGCCGGCTGCCCGGACCGTCTGCGGGGCCCGTCCTGGGCCGCCTGCGTCAGATCTTCGAGGTGCTGGCCGACGCCGGTCTGCAATACGCCGACGAGGAAGCGGCCGTCGACGGCCACGTCCAGCACCTGCGACCGCCGGACCAGATCTTCGTCCGTGGCGGCGTAGGCAACTGCGTCGACCTGGCGGTGGCCTTTTCGGGCGCCTGCCTGGACGCCGGCCTGCATCCGTCGATCAGCGTCACCGCCCCGCGCGGCCGTCACGGCGCCGCGCATGCGTTGGTGGTCGTCTGGCTCGCAGGCTCGTGGGCCGGGTTCGCCTCCGCCGACTACCCCGGGTCCGAGAACGTCAGCGACGGAGTTCCCCCGGAGATCCTCGGCTCACTGCGGACTGCCGTGGACCAACCCGGACAGTTTGTCGCAGTGGACGTCACGGCCGTGACCGGCGACGTGACCTTTGACGAAGCTGTCACCGAGGCGGCTCGGCTGCTGCGCACCGGCGCACGCTGGACGGTCGACATCGGCAGCCTCTACGAGGCGACCCACCGCTACCCGATGCCCGCCGGCAGCGACGAGGACCCCCTGGTCGCGCCCTACCTGCCGCTGTCCGGATCGGTGGCTCCGCTGCAACAGATCCGCGCGAGGCACGGCCTTGTCAGGTTCTGCGCGCGCGACGAGCTCACCCTGCTGCTCGACTGGTGCCTGCACGACAGCAGCGGTGCCCTGATCACCATGCGCGTGATGCACGGTGTCGGCGGCGCAGGCAAGACTCATCTCGCCGCCGAGCTCTCTCGCCGCCTGGCCGAGGAGGGCTGGCACACCGGCTTCCTGGCGCGGCATCCCAGCGCAGCCGGCCTGGTCTGGCTCGGCACGGTGGTGAGCCCGCTGCTGATCGTCGTCGACTACGCCGAGACATGGGAACCGGCAGCCCTTCTCGACCTCGTGAAAGCGCTGGCCGGCAAGCCCGGCGGACCGGTGCGTCTGCTGCTCACCGCCCGCCGCGTCGGCAACTGGTGGCACGAGAGCCTCGCCGACACCCTCGATGCCGACGGCCACCCCTACCAACTCGACGCCCCGGTCCCGCTGTCGCGCCATCACCCGCTACCTCGGCAGGTCTTCGCCCACGGCGTGCGGGCATTCGCAGCGCTTCGCAACCGGTCGGCCGTCACCACGCAGCTCCCGCAGCCGCGCGGCGAATGGACCACTCTCGACCTTGTCATGCTGGCCTGGCTCGCCGGGCAGGGCACAACATCCTTGCCGCAGGACCGCAACGACCTGTATCGCGAAGTCCTCGGGCAGGAACTGCGCTACTGGAAGCGAACCATCAGGTCGCGGACCGGCGCCGACCTGCCGCGAACCGTATTGGAAGCCGCGGCCGCCGGCGTCAGCCTGCTTACCCCGCAACCGCCGCGCCTCGACGCCGTCCTGACCGCGATCCCTTCGCTGAGCCGGGTCGCCGCAGCGCTGCCCGGCGTGACGGCGTCGATCGCCACCTTGATCCCGGCGGACAGCGACGACGGATCGGTCGCGGTGCGACCCGATCCTGTCGCCGACTATCTGATCACCACGGTGGCCGCCACCCGGCCCGCCCTGCTGGCCGCCTGCATTGCGGTTGCCGACCCAGCCGAACGCGAGAACCTGTGCACCACGATCACCCGCGCCGGCGACACCGAACCCGACGTCGCCGGGCAGCTCGCCGCCGACGCCGTTGCCGTGCAGCCCGAGCTACTTCAGCCCGCGCTCAAGGTCTCCAGCGCCCAGGCGGGCCCGTTCCTGGCCGTTGTCGAAGGTGAGGCGGCCAGGCCTGGTTCTCGTGTCGACCTGACCGAGATCGCGCAGAGCACCCCGCCCGGACACGGGGCGCTGCGGCGCCTGGCGCGACTCGCTGCCGAACGGACCCGCTCCCTGATCGACTCCGCCGGCCTCGCGGAACAAGCCGCATGGTGGAACAACTACACGATCCGACTGAGCGACAGCGGCGAGCACGATCGGGCCCTGCAGGCCGCGCGGGAGACCGTCGGCCGCTACACCGACCTCGCCGACACGGACCCGAACCATGCGACGTCGCTGGCGATGGCTCTGAACAACCTGGCGATCCAGCTCTACAGCACCGGCGCCTACGGCGAAGCCGCCGACGTCGCCTCCCAGGCCGTCGAACGCTACCGCTCCCTGGTCTCCGGCTCGGCGAACCGCCACCTGCGACGTGACCTCGGCGCCGCACTCAACACTCTGGCCGTAGCCCTGTCGCACCACGACGAGCATCGCTCCGCCCACGCCGTCATCCAGGAGTCCGTCGACCTGCACCGCCAGCTCGCCAACGACGGCACCCCCGCCGACCAAGCGGCGCTGGCCGCGGCCCTGAACACCCTCGCGAACGAAGAATTCCGGCTCGGCAGCGCCGTCGACGCGTGCGCCGCAGCACAACAAGCCGTTCGCATCTACGGCAGCCTTTCCGAGAATTCACCGCAGACCTACCTACCCGATCTCGCAATGGCGCTGAACACGCTGGCCAACCGGCAAGCGGCCCTCGGGGAGCATGACCAGGCACTGGACGCCTCCGACCGATCTGTCCGGGCCTACGCTGAACTCGCCCGGCGCGATCCGCAGGCGTTCGAGGCCAACCTGGCCATGGCGCTCAACGGCCTGGCCAACCGCCAGGCGGCCTACGGCGACCTGGCCACCTCCGTAGTGACCGCCGAGCGCAGTGTCAACCTGCGCCGCCGGCTGGTCCAGACATCGCCGGCTGCGCAACCGCAACTGGCCATGAGCCTCAACAGCCTCGCGGTCCGCTACCGGGACGCCGGTGACCTCGACCGGTCGATCGAGGTCGCAGGCGAGGCCGTCGGCATCTACCGGCAGCTCGATCCGAGCGGCGCGGACGTAGCCCGCGCTACAGCGATGGCGCTGAGCAACCTCAGCGTCGCCTTGGCCGACGACGGCCGGCGCCACGAGGCGCGCACTGCGGCTGCCGAGGTCGTCGCCACGTACGAGGCAATCCGGGACACGATGCCCGGCGCGTACGAGCGGGAGTACAGCGTCGCCCTCAACAACCTGTCCCACCGTGAACTCGCGATCGGCGCCGAGGACGCCGCCGCGCAGTACGCCGAGGCAGCGGTCGCGATTCGCCGTCGGCTGCTCGCCGGCGACGTGGAGTCGCGCGCCGACCTCGCCTCGGCGCTGACCAATCTGAGCAACCGCCAGACGCGAATCGGATATATCGACGCCGCGTTGGGCAACGCCGTCGAGTCGGTCGAGCTCTATCGCGTCCTGGTCAGCGCCGACCACGCGACCTGGGAGGATGAGCTCACCCGGGCCCTGAACAACTACGCGATCGTCCTGAGCATCGCGCATCGCCACGACGATGCGCTCGCGGCGATGCGGGAAGTCGTCCACCGCCGCCGCAGGATTGTCGAGCAGCAGCCCCACCTGCTGTCGACTCTGGCGTCGGCGCTGAACAATCTCGCCGTACGGCATGCGGCAGTCGGCGATCTACCGGCCGCGTTGCGCAGCGGTGAGGAAAGCGTCCGTCTGCTCGAAGCTCTCGCCGCTGCACGGCCAGCCCGCCACGAACCTGACCTTGCGCTGGCGCTCGGTACCCTGGGCAGTCGATACTCCGAGGCCGGCCGGCACGACGACGCCATCGCCGCTCACCAGCGCAGCGTCGCCATCTACCGCCGGCTTGCCACCGACGACCCGGTCACCTACCAGCCGCGGCTGGGACCGGCTCTCACCCGGTGTGCCGAGGCCCTCGGCGCGGCCGAACGGCGTCTGGAGGCAATCGCTATCGCCCGCGACGCGGTGGCTCTCACCGCTGCCCTGGTCGAACAGGACCGTGCTCGGCGCCCGATCCTGGCGTCCGCGCTCGTCGCACTCAGTGCCCAGCACGCCGCCCGCGGCGACCTCGGACCCGCCGTGCGGTACCAGCAGGACGCCCAGCGTATCTACCGGGAGATCTCCGCTATCGACGCCAGCACCTACCTGCCACGACTGATCATGACGACCGAGAACCTCACCAGCCTCCAGGCCGCGGACGGCCGTCCGGCCGAGGCCGCAGCTCACCGCGCCGAGGCCGTGCAGCTGTGGCGTCAGCTATTCGCCAGCCGGCCGACCGCATCGGTCGCCAAGGCGGCGGCGTTCCTGCTCAGCGAGCCCGGCGTAGTCGACGAGCCGGCACGGGCGAACGAGGTCAGAGCCGTCGCCGGGTGCGCGTCTCCCGGCAGGGGCGCCCAACTGCTCGCGGCCTACGGGGCTTACCTGCTCGGCCGCGGCGGCCACGACGCTCCCGCGGTCCTCCTCGATCTGGCCGTCACGCAATGCGATAGGGAGGAGAACAGCACGGTCCAGGGGGAGGCGCGGCGCAGCGTCCGCCGTGCGGTCCAGGCTCTGCTTCGCATGCAGCAGCCTGGCGCAGCGGCCCGTCGTTGGCCTAATTGGGCCGCGGCACCGGCCGATACGGCGCTGCTGACGGCCGTCGACGCGTGGCTGGCCGCCGACCTCGACGGTCGCGAGGAACTGCTGCGGTCGATGCTGGACACCTTCACCGGTCCGGGCGCCGCGGATACTCGCGCGATAGCGCAATTGTTGCATCCCGAGGACGCCGGTCACGCCGAGCTACGCGATGCTCTCGATGCTATCGCCGGCCGGGGCCTGCACGAGGGTATCGCGCGGTACCGCGACGACGCCGAACACCGCCGCCTGATCGACGAGTGGACAACGCTCACCGACGCTGCGACGTCGCTTTCATTCCTGCGGGAACACCCGTCGCTGCCCACCGACCCTCGGACTCCTGCGCGGCTTGCGACGCGAGTCTCTCCTGACAGTGTCCAGGTGTCGCTTCAGCGACTCGCCGGCCATATTGAGCTGGGCGACCTGTCTGCCGCGATCGGTGACCCCGACGCTGCGGAGGATCTTGTCCTGCGTCTCATCGACGGCGGCGAGCTGGAGTATCTTGCACCGCTTCTCAGCTTGCTGCCGGACCGCGTTCTCAGCCCGGTACGCCGCGCTGAGACAGCTGCCCTCGCTGCGCTCGCGATGGACCCGCCGGACATGCTGGCGGCCGAGAGGCAGATGGAAGTCTTCCGGGTTCTCGCCAGCGCAGAGCGCCTCGCCTTCGCCGTCAGTCGGCTCCGACTGCTCGCCCGACGCCACCTGAACCTCCGCGACCACCTCGCCGCGATGACCGAGATACTCACCTCGTCCAGTAGGTCCGAAAGCTGATGTTCAGCCGAGGTTCCACATCGGGGCGCATGAGCTTGCCTTGTCCGCGAACTACCGCACGATCGGCCCGCACCAGGTCCGGCATGTGATCGCGTCGACCCTGCTCGACCCGGCTACGGCGTCCACGAAGTCGCCGGGCGCCTCGGTCACGAACCGGCCCTGGTAGCGATTCTGATCCCGAGCTACGGCGCTCGAATTCGATGTCGGCCTGAGTCTGCCTGCGTCGGCTCAGCCCGGCGCCGCCCGCAGCAGTGCCACCTCCCAGCCGAAGGCGACGAGTAGGTCACCGAGGTCAGCCGGTGTCAGCACTCGTACTGCATCGGGCAGGTGGTAGGTGCCGAGAGGCCGCCCGCTGAGCGGGTGCCAGAGCCGCAGCGTTCGGTCGTTGCCTCCGCTGACGAGTACCGGGTCGGGGCCGGGCAGAAGCGCGAGTGCGTGTACTTCGTCGGTGTGCCGGTCGAGGCGGTGCAAGATCTTGCCGTGTTCGGCGTCCCAGACCCGTACGAGGTGGTCGTCGCCGGCGCCGGCCACGATGAGGCGGCCGTCGACCTCGGCCAAGACAACCGCGTTGATGCAGTCGGCGTCATCCAGTAGAGCCGGGCCGAGCTGGTCGCCGGTGCCGGCGTCCCAGAGCCGTATGGCGCCGTCGTTGCCGCCGCTGGCGACGATCGGACGGCCGTCGACGACCAAGGTCGACAGCGACGTGACCCAGTCCGTGTGCCCGTCCAGGATGTGGAGCTCTTGTTGGGTGCTGGGGTTCCAGACGCGCACGGTCTGGTCGTCGCCACCGCTGATCAACAGCTGCCCATCGGCGACGTCGACCGTGGCGAGGGCGTTCACCGCATCGCGGTGGTGAGTGACGCTCCAGGCCGGGGAGCCGTCGGCGAGTGACCAGGCGGCAATGGTGCCGTGGCTGCCGCCGGCCACGACGAGGTCGCCGTCGGCAAGATACGCGACTGCGAACGGTGTGTCCTCGCCTACCAGGTCCGGCCAGTCGGCGAAGTCGACGACGCGCGGCCGGGCGCCGGTGGCGAGCTCCCAGACGGCGACGCGGCCGTCGTCAGCTGCGCTGAAGGCGTGTCCCCGGTGAACGGCCAGAGCGTTCACGTCGCCGTGATGGCCCACGGCCGGCGGCCGGGTGAGGTCCGACGCGGCGTCCCAGAGCCGGATCGTCTCGTCGCGGGCGCCGCTGAGGATGACGATGTGGTCGCCCATGCGCCCGGCGGCCATGGCAGTGACCGTCTGGGTGTGCCCGGTGCGTGGCAAGCTCCGTCCGAGCGTCACGTCCCATTGGCAGACGACAGAGTCTCGCCCGGCTACGGCAACCTGTGGATGTTCGCCGTCGCCGGGCAGGACGGTCAGGGTTGCGAAGGAGTCGTTGTCCGACTGCAGGGTGGCGACCTTTTCCCCGGTGCGCGGATCCCACAGTTCGACGCGGTCGCCGGCAGTGGCGACCAAATGCCGGTGGCCATCGTGCAGCAGCGCCACGTCTCTGATCTCGGATTGCGTCGTCAGCGCGGCTACCTGCCCGTTGGTGCGCGGGTCCCAGATCCGGACCGTGTGATAGGTGCCTGCGCTCACCAGGACCGCAACGCCGTCGAAAACGCCGGCCCGCAGCGCAGTCACGGTGCCCTCGTGGCCGGCGAATGGTCGCCGGGGCTGACCGTCGAGTGTCCATACCTGGACCGGGCCGCCCCGGACCGCGGCCGCCACCAGCGGTGGCTCGTCTGCCACCAGCGCTGCGGTTCCCAGAGGGCCGCCGCCGTTGATCGGCTCGTGCTGCTGGATGCGGGCGCGCAGGTTCCAGACCCGGACGGTGCCGTCGTCGCCGGTGGTCACTGCGGTTGGCCGGCCGCCGGGTGTCCCGACCGCGAGGGCGGGCGTAGGAATTGCAGCCCCAGATGGGGACCGATGTGCCGCCTGGCCGCAGGTCGCCCCAGCGGTGCCATTCAGTCTGAACCCGCTACCGCCGCAAGGTTGGACCGAATCATTGGGCCTCGCCGGCCTCCATTCAAGTTGGTCGGATAGATCAAGCAGTACTTCGGCCGCAGCTCCTCCAGCACGTTGATCGGCAAGATGCGCTCTCTCGGCCTGCTGGAGGCGTCATCGAACCTGGCCGACAAGCGCAGTGTCATCGTGGGCTCAGCGAGGATGGCCGCGAACGGGTCGCCGCGACGCTGGACGACCGCGGCGAGGTGTTCCGCGACCGCACCCGGGACTGGCCCGACGAGGACCTCGTCCAGCTACTCCGCCGGCTCACGTCCGAGCGACACGACCGGCCGTCACGAGCAGGTGTAGGCGCGGATGTCGTCGAGCCACCATGCTGAGATGTAGTTCTTGTCAATGACGGAAACGAAGCGGATCTGGACTTGGTGCCCGGCCAGTGGGGTCAGGTTCAGCCGGCTGGCGGTGTAGCCGTGGGTGCTGCCGGTGAAGCCCGTGCGGGCGCCGTAGCCAGTGGATTTGTCGAGGGCGCCGGTGTACCCGTTGTCGGTGAACAGCTTGCCGGCGTCTTGCCATAGGCCGCCGTCGAGCCGGAATTCGACGTAGCCGGCTCCGAGGTTCTTGCCCTCGTCGACGGACATCTGCCGGGCCTGCTGGAATCGCAGATAGGTGGTGGTCGCGGCCGGGACGGTGAGGGTGGTCTTCCACGTCGCGATGCTCTGGCGCGGTGGCGGCTTGTCGAGCAGGTCGCTGGGGGTGTAGGACTCCAGTGCGCGTTTACCCTCGCGCGCGTAGGCGTGGTACTCGATGTCGGTGTAGGCCGGGTCGGTGCCTTGGGCCGGCGGGTTGCGCCACTGTCCGGTGATCGTCCAAGGACCGGTTCCGGGGTTTTCGAAGCCGTCGGCGGCCAGGACCGTGGCGCTGGTGTCGGTCGGGCACACCGGCGCCGGGGGAACGAGCGCGGCCGCGGGCGACAGCGGCGGGAGTCGCATCTCGGTGGCGATGACGGCCCGCTCGACCTGGAGGCAGTCGGTGGTGGTGATGCCCTCGGTTTGGTGCGCCGAGAGGTAGGCGCAGGAGGTGGTCAGTGCGTCAGCCAGGTCGGGGTAGTTGGCCGCCGACGGCAGCGTCTGCAAGACGCGGTAGTAGATCCGGGCGGCCTTGGGAATGCCGATCCCGGTTACCCGCTGCCCGTTGAACACGTGGATGCCGGGCGCGGCGATCAGCCAGGCGGCCTTGTTCCCGACGCCGCTGTTGTAGTGCACTCCACCGCTGTCGTCCGGTGAGCCCGGGTCGATGTCGGCTGCGGACACGAAGTAGTGGGGCGAGTGCATCCTGTCCGGCGAGCGGTAGCCGTTTCGGCCCAACGCCCTGGTGGGGTCGGCCAGGCTGCGCACCGGTTGGTAGCGGGCCTGGTCCTCGCCGAACAGCCAGTCGTTCTTCGGCTGGTCGTTGGTGCCCGGGACCGCGGTGACCTGGTCCTCGAACTCGCCGAAGATGTCCGCGAACGATTCGTTGATCGCGCCGGACTGGAAGGTGTAGGCGAGGTTCGACGTGTAGTCGATGATGCCGTGCGTCAGCTCGTGGGTTGCGATGTCGTCGCCGGCCGCGATGTCGTCGCCGACGACGAAATGGTCGGTCGCCCAGAAGCTGCCCGCGACCGGGCAGCTCGTTCCGTCGCAGGCGCGGACCAGCGCCCTGAGCGGAATGCCGTTCCCGTCGACGGAATCCCGGCCCAGATACGTGGCAAGGAAGTTGTAGGCGGCGCCCAAGTTGTCGTAGGTCTGGTTGACGTCAGCGAGTTCGACCGCGGGTCCGCCCTCGACCCTGGCGGCCACGGCGGGAGTGCAGCCGGACTTCAACGACGAGATTTCCTTGCCGTTCAGATCGCAGACGACGCGGTACAGCGAATGAGGCCTCGCGATTGGCACCGCACTCGACGCAGCTGACTGCGGACTCGTCCCGCTCGCGACCGAGTGCGGACTCGTCCTGCCCGCGACGACCACCACCGCGACCACCACGACTGCGGCAACGAACACAGCCAAAACCAATGTGTACCGTGATCGACTACGCACGGCGGCAGGGTATCATCGTCCTGATAGGACACCGCAGGAAATGTCACGAATGACCGTTCATCGGACGTCGGTACGCATCAGTCGGTAGGCGGCGGCTCATGCGGCGAAACCACCAATCCAGCTCCCGGGCTCAGGGTGTTGCTGTCGTGGGCGCTGAAGGGCAACGTGCGGGTGGTCGGCGCCGTTTCGCTCGGTGTGGACGGTCCAGTAGTGCTCGGCGATGGTGTCGGGCTGGGTTTCCGTGCCGCCGTGGCGATTCAGACGCTCAGCGGGACGTACGCCACGTTAACGCCGTGTTCGGCGACGGCGGCGTTCAGGCTGAGGGCGTACGTCCGCAGGCTGCCGGCACCGATGGTGATGTTGCCGAAGGTCCGCATCATGCCGGGGTTGGCGGAGAATCCGCCGGTGGTGGACAGGATCGTCCCGGCGCCGCGTTCGGTCATCGCGGGAAGCACCTGCTGTGCCGCGGCGATGCCGCCGCCGAGGTAGAACTCCAGCTACTGGACGCTCCCGGCACTCATCGTCGGCACCGCGTCGCCCTCATCCAGCGCCGGGTCGCCGACCTGCTCGCCGCCGTCGAGCCGGTCCGGGTCCTGCCGTGCCCGGTCCCGGTCGCTCCGTTGAAGCTCGCCCTGTGGTGGCATCCTGTGAACGCCGCCGGCGCGGCCCACCGCTGGCTACGCGGCGTAATCGTCGACGCCGCCCGCGAAGTGACGTGATCATGGGGCCTCGCGGCTCGCCGCGACCAGATACTGTGCACCCCGGCATCGATCGAGACCGTGGGGGAAAGCATCGTGTCGAGGCAGCCGTTGGGCGCGAACGATCCAGACCACCTGGGCGTTCACCAGTTGCTCGCCCGCCTCGGCTCGGGTGGCATGGGCACGGTGTTCCTGGGCGCACGCCGCAGGGCCGGCTGGTGGCGATCAAAGTGGTACGGTCCGACCTCGCCCACAACGAGGAGTTCCTCGGCCGGTTCCGCAGCGAGGTCACCCGGGCCCGGCAGGTGCCGCCGTTCTGCACGGCTGAGGTGCTCGACGCCGACGTCGACCACGACCCGCCGTACCTGGTCGTCGAGTACGTCGACGGGCCAAACCTGTCCACCGTGGTCCGTGAGCAGGGCCCGCTCGCCGAGAGCGCGCTGCACAGTGCGGCCGTCGGCATCGCCACCGCGCTGACCGCGATCCACGGAGCCGGGGTCATCCACCGCGACCTCAAGCCGGCCAACGTGCTCTTCGCACTGGGCGGCCTCAAGGTGATCGACTTCGGCATCGCTCAGCCGCTGGAAGCCACCAGTCAGCACACCGGTACCGATCAGCTGGTCGGGACGGCCGCATACATGGCACCGGAACGCTTCGACGAGGATCCCGGGCTGCGGGTCGGCCCCGCCTCCGACATCTTCGCCTGGGGCGCGGTCGTCACCTTCGCCGGCACCGGCCGCACACCGTTCGGCGGAGACTCACCGCCGGCCACCGCAATGCGGATCCTGACACAGCCACCGGCGCTGGACGGCCTACCCATGCCGCTACGCCTCATCGTCGCCCGGACCCTGGCCAAAGACCCGGCCGAACGCCCGACCGCTCGGGAACTGCTCGACCTGCTACTGGCCGTGGCCGAACCGGCCCCCGCGCCACCGACCGAACCACCCCGCCCACCGGCGCGGCGGATCAAGCGCCTGGGCATCATCGCACTCGCCGTCGTCGCCCTTCTCGCCGCCGGCCTGGCCGGCTACCGCCTGTTCCCCAGCGGCGACGACAGCGTTCCGCAATCCGTCAGCTCGCCGGCGACCGGGACACCCTCGGCCAATCCGGGAACCACCGGCGACCAGCCCGCTGCCGGCTCACCGCACCCCGCAGCCCCGATCCCCGACACGCCACCGTCGTCCTCGCCGTCCTCGTCGTCACCACAACCGACCCGCCCGGCCTCGACCCGCCCAACCCCGGCCGCCTCATCGGCACCGGCCAACACTTCTGGGCGCAACCTCGCGCTGGACGGCACAGCCACCGCCTCGAGCATGGAGGGCACCGGGCTGGCCCGGCAGCCGTCGTACGCGATCGACGGCGACCCGGGAACACGCTGGAGCAGCGGATTCAGCGACCCCCAGTGGTTACGGGTCGACCTCGGCACCACCTGGCCTATCAGCGAGATCCGGCTGAACTGGGAGAACGCCCACGCCACGGCGTACCGGGTGGAGCTGTCGACCGACGGCACGGCCTGGAAAACGGTCTACAGCACCACCAACGGCCAAGCCGGCGAGACCAGTGTCAAGGTCGCGAAGCTCTCCGCCCGTTACGTGCGGATCTACTGCACCCAGCGCTCGACCGACTACGGCGACTCGTTATGGGAGCTCGAGGTCCGCTGATCTTCTGGGCAGGCCAGTAAACGTTTACCACGAAGCCCTTGTAGCATCGGTCCGCCGCCCATAGCGTGCCCTTGGTAAGCGCTTACCAGGGAGGCTCATGCCCGCGCCGACGATCGCCGGGCTCTACCCCACCATCCGCGCCGCACGCCTGTCACCCACGGAAGTCCTCACCGCGACCTGACGCACCCGCCAGGCCGTCCGCGCACCGAGGGCCGACCCGGCCCTCGGCATTCACCGGCAGCGTGCTGGCCGTCACTGCCCCTCCCAATGCGGCAGTGACGGCCAGCCGCAACACACCCCGCTCCGACTGAACCCATGACTTCCGGCGCCGTCGGCGTGCGGCCGTCTGGCCGGTATTCACAGGTACCCACACGCGCTCGACACCAGTTCCTTGGCCTCATCCTGGCCGTCCCTGTCGCCTCCAGCCGTATCCCCGCGGGGGGCTGGCGCCGCGAGCCGCATGGGCGCGCCCGCGCCGCAACCGCCAGCCGGCCCCGGTCAATTCCAGGGGTCATGGATGCGGGCGCAGGTCAGGCCGCCGGGGCCGGCGCCGATGATGCTGGTCCCACCGGACAGTTGCGAACTATCTGTATGGGATCTACCCGAAGCTAAGGGATCACCAGCCGTTTCCACCTGCTGACGCCATCGGCGACGCCGAGGCCTGATTCAGCGTGGATGTCGCCGTCCGGTCAGCGCTGACCGGCTAGGCGGGCCTGCTCGACGGCGGCCTGGGGGCTGCCGGTGAACGGCTCGCCGTGACCGGTCAGCACCAGCGACGCCGGCACCTGCGCCAGCCGGTCGAGCGACGCCAGGGCGTTCGCGCTGTCCTGGGTGAAGCCGCGGTTGACCAGTGTCGGGCCGGTGTGCCCGGTGAGCCCGTCCGCGGTGACCAGGGCATCGCCGGTGAACAGCAGTCCGAACTCGGCGAACAGGTAGGCCGTACTGCCTCCGGTGTGCCCGGCGACGACGATCGCTTCCGGGCGCCCGGGCACCTCGGTGAGGATGCGGTCGGCGTCGAAGGTGCGAACCTCGCGCACCGGCCCGGCAGTGAAGGCACCCATCCGGGCCAGGTGCAGCGGCGTCCCGATCGCGGCGGGGCGGCGCAGCAGGTACGGCATCATCGAACGCTCCGGCTTCGCGTGACGCATGGCGCTGCGCGGCCCGTCGGCCAGGATCGGCGCGTCGTGCTCGTGGAGCCAGATGTCGGCGCCCGCGGCGTGCAGTGCGGCCGCGAGGCCGGTGTGGTCGGGGTGTCCGTGGGTCAACAGGACGGCGCGGATGTCACGCTCGGTGCGCCCGGTGCGGGCCAGATGTTCCCGCAACTGCGCCAGGTGCCCGGGTAGGCCGGCGTCGACGAGGACCAGGCCGTCGGGGTGGTCGATCAGGTAAAAGTTGACTATGCCGTCGCCGAGACGTTCGACCACGGATGTGTGCTGGGACATTGCTCCCCCGATTTCCGGCGGCCACCCGGCCACCAATTGAGTACAGTACGCTGTAATCAACTTGAAGAGGTGTGAGCCGTGCCATCATCCGGATCACCTGAACGGGCGTACGACTCCCGCCAGCGCCAGGACCTCGCCCGCCGGAACCGGACCGCGGCGCTCACCGCGTACGAAAGGTTGTTGTTTGATGTTGGTCATCGAGCGACGACCGTCCGGGCGGTCGCCGAGCAGGCCGGGGTCTCACCGGAACTGATCTACAAGACGTTCGGTGGCAAGGCCGGCCTGTTGAAGGCGTTGTGGGACGTCACCCTCGCCGGCGACGACGAACCCGTGGCCATGGGCGAGCGCGCACAGCTGCGCGAGGTCTGGGCCACGGCCGATCCGAGAAGAAAGCTTCATCTGTAGGCGGGGTTCGTCCGCGGTGTGCACGAACGGCTGGCCCCGTTGCAGACGATGCTCGTTCAGGCCGGGCCCGAGGTCGCCGAACTGCTGCGTGTCAGCGAGCACGAGCGGCTGGTCGGGGTGGGCAATTTCGTCGCCCACCTGGATGCGAAAAGCGTGTTGCGCGCCGGCGTCAAGCAGTCCACGGTCACGGACACCTGCTGGGTCCTGACCGGCTCGGAGGTTTTCACCCGGCTGACCGCCGACCGCGGCTGGGACGGCGACGCGTATCAGAACTGGCTGGCGCAGATACTCGCGGCGAGCCTGCTGGGCCCCGTCACAGCGTGAAAAGCCGTTAGGTGCTTGCCGTCTCCAAGCCCATCCGGTGGTAGACCGGTTCGCCGCCCGCCCTGGCCTGCAAGGTGGTGCGGAGCCGGGCGAACAGCGCGGCCGGTGCGTGGCGCCGCGATGCGGATGCGGCGCCTGCCATCTGGGCGGCTTCGGCTCCGTTTCCGAGGTAGGCCGCTTGAGCCGTTTGACTCGGAGTTCGGTCCGGCGCGCCGAGGATCAGCCGACAACGACGGCCACGGCGTAGTCCGGACGCTACCGTCCCGACGATGTCCCGCCGCGCCGGCATGGTCTCGTCGACCGCCTCCAGCGCGCTCAGATCGTTGACCGGGAGTGCAGGACCGGGGCGAGATAACCTGACTTGATCAGCGCCCAGCACCGACTCCTCGCCTGCGTCGTCGTCCGGCACCTCGACCGCGACCAAGGCCCGGAGCCGGGGGGCCCTTCGACGGGCAGCCGCACCGCAAGCCGGCCGGTCAGCGCCTGCCCGCCCTGGTGCAGCGCTGAGCGCACGATCCGACCGGCTGCCGGCGGCTCGATCCTCTCGGCCCGGCACCGGCCGAGCAACTCGTCGCGGACCAGGTCCGACCGGCGCTCGGCCTCGCACACCGCGTCGGCCGGCCACGGCGTCAGCTGGTCGGCATCGGCCACCGTGCACTCACGGAAGCCGAGATGGCTCCGGACTGCGCCCAGCGATACGTGATCGTCGAGCCCGTCCACTCGTAGAGCCCAAGCTCCGCCGGGTCCGCACCGACCAGCCGGGCCACCAAGTCGACCGGCTCGTCGGGCAGTTCCCTGCGTCCGCGGGGGAACCGGCCGACCCGCATTTTGATCGCGCCATGGCCGGAGATCATGGCTTACCCGACGTCGAACTCATCGCACGGGCTCGCCACGCTCGCGGTCGCTGCTCTGGCCAGGACGATCACGCTCGTTTGCGGGTGGTGACACGTTTCTTAACAGCACTCCGGTCGGCGCACGCGGGCTCGCTCCCCGACGCTGCTCTTGGAGATGGCTGGTGTGATGACGGCCTGGGTGGCGCCGCGCCCGGTCAGGTGCGCTCGTAGAGCCTGGTGTCGTAGAGGGCACTCCAGCGCGCCCTTCGAGATGGCGGGGTCGGGCTTGTGGCGTACCAACTCGGGCGGCAGGCCGGCCCGGCCGTCGAGGAGCGGGCCGCCGATGCTGTTTCGGTTCAGGTTCTGCTTGGGTGCGCAGTTACCGGATTTCGTAGGTGCCGTCGAGGCGGGCACGGGCGATGACGTGTCCGGTCATGGCGTGCAGGGTGTCGGTGAGGGTGAACGTGTCGGGCAGCTTGGCACGGTGGTCGAGGGCGAAGAGTTGGAAGACGTAGTTGTGGGGGCCGTGAGACGCGATGGGCATTGGGCCGGCCCAGCCGCGGCGGCCGAGGGGGCCTTTGCCGTGTTTGAGTCCGCTGATCGGGCTGGGCTGGGTGAGAGCATTCTCGGGGATTTCGTGGAGCGCCGGGTCGATGCCGACAGTGAGCGCGTGGGTCGCGGGTTTCCCGAACGGTACGTCGGGGTCTTGCACGACGAGCACGAGTTCCGCGGTGCCCGCCGGTGGTGCTGTCCAGGTCAGGGCCGGTGAGATGTTGGCACCGAAGAGCCGGCCGCGGTGGCGTTCGGGGATGGGGGTGCCGTGGTCGAAGGCGGGGCTGGTGAGGGTGAAGGTCTCGGGTGCTTGCAGGTCGGGGTTGGCCCAGACGAGGGTGTGGTGTCCGGCGTGTCGATTGCGCAGCGCACGGCCGAGTGGGTTGGGCATGGGTTGGACCTTCTTTCTTCTCAGGTTTGGCTGGTGGGCCGGCCTGGGCTGTTGAGGGTTCGGTCGAGGACGGTGAGGGCGACGGCGGCGATGCTGACGCTGATCATGATGAGGGCGATGTGGTGGACGCCGCTGTCGGTGACGCTGGTGTGGAAGACGATGCCGGTGATGGCGGAGGAGGCGATGGAGCCGATGTAGCCGAAGGTGCGGAACAGCCCGGATGCGACGCCGAGTTGTTCGGGTGGCGCCTGGGTGTAGAGGGCGATCTGGTTTCCACTGACCCCGGCGCCGAGAGCGACGCCGAAGAGCAGGGTGATCAGCACGATCCAGCCGGTGGGAGTATCCGAGGTCAGCAACAGCACGCCGGCGGACCCGGCCAGGCAGGCCACAGCGGCGACGATGACGGGGCCGCGGACCAGGTTGCGCCGCGAGATCGGTACGACGACGACGCCGGAGATGACGCTCGTCGGCAACAGCAGCAGCCCGGCGGCAAGGGCGGAAGTGCCGCGGCCGGCCTGCAACCATTGGGTGATGCCGTACAGGACGAGGTACACGCACAGGGCGACCAGGGCGTACCGCAGGTAGGTACGGGTCAGCGCCCCATTGCGGACCAGCAGCCGCACGTCGACGAACGGGTGCTCGGCGCTTAGCTCCCACCCGGTCAGGACGACGAACAGAACCACCGCAGCGGCCAGAATGATCCAGTTCGGTTCCGGGATCGAGAACAGGAACGCCAGCAAGGCCGCCATCGCCAGGGCGAAGCCAATGATGCCGGTCAGGTCGATCCGGGAGAGGACCTCGCGGGCGTTTCTCGGGGTCTGCTGCGCGGGGTCGCGGGGGATCCAGATCAGTGCCGCGGCCAGGGCGATCAGGGCCACGGGCACGTTGACGAGGAACACCCACCGCCAGCCGGCCGTCTGGACCAGGACTCCACCGATGGGCAGGCCGAGGGAGGCGGTGGCGACGCCGGCGATCTGCAGACCGCCGAGCACACCACCGGGTGGTTTCTGCATTCCGGCTGCGTTGGCACGGCGCTGGATGAGCATCATCGCCGTCGGATAGGCGCAGGAACTGCCCAACCCGATCAGCACCCGAGCGATCAGTAGGGTGAGCAGGTTCGGCGCCACCCCGCCGAGGACACCGCCGAGCAGGACCAGCACGATCCCGACCAGGAAGACGCGGCGGGCGCCGAAGACCTCCGCAACCTTCCCGGCCGTGGGCTGGGCAATCGCGCTGGCCAGGTACAGGGCAGTCACCAGGGATGCGGTCTGACCCACCGAGACGTGCAGGCCGGCCGCGATCGGCACGAGCGCGGTGGCGATCATGGAACTGTTGATCGCGTTCAATGCGGAGCCGACGAACAGCGGGGTGGTGAACCGCCACGAGAACGGACTTTCCGTGCTCGCCTGGCCGACGGCGATAGGTGATGTCACGGCGCTCCGATCGACACGTCAACCTTGGACCTTAGGTATACTAAAGACTGGTGTTTAGGTACACTAATGACCCATGGAGACGGATGCAACCGGCACCCCCGACGGGGCTGGGCTCGGCGGTCAAGTGAGATCAACGGTGGCGCGGCTCTACCGCCGGTTCCGCAGCGAACGCCCGGAAGGAAGCCTTGGAGACACGGCGCTCGAGGTCCTCACCCGGCTGCACAAGCACGGCCCGCAGACCCTGACCCAGCTCAGCGACCACGACCGCGTCGCCCCCGCCTCGATGAGTCAGAGCGTGAACCGGCTCACCTCGGCCGGCTACGCGATCCGCACTCCCGATCCGAACGACCGCCGCAAAGTGCTGTTCAGCACCACACCCCAAGGGGCCGAACTCGCCCACGCCGCCCGCACCCAACGCAACGCCTGGCTGGACGCCCACCTACACGCACTCAGCCCCGAAGATCAGAACACGATCGCCCGCGCCTGTGTGCTGCTCGGCAACATCGCCGACTCCTAACGCGGCCGGGTACGCCCAGTGACTCGGGTACTGGTAAAACGTGTCACCAGCACAAACGAGGTTGATCTTCCTGGTCAGCGGCTGTCCCCCGCCGGCACCACGGCGATGACGTCGACCACCGAGCGGCACGCATGTTCCTGCGTTGAAGTCCTTGTGTCAGTAGGTCATCCGGGCGATGCTGTCGCGCCTTTGTGCAAGTGAACCTCGACCGTCCGGGAGCATTCGATGCAGGCGGCTTGCTCGCCGAGTTGGCCGCCTGGTGCGCTGAACCAGCTCGCCGTCGACCGCCCGTTGTTGCCGGGCCGATGTCCGCGGATCGGGCCCGGTGTGCGGGCTCTTCGCAGTTGACGGTGTGACGGCCGACACCTCAGGTCGCGGCGGGAGGCGGGCGTGTCATCGGTTGGTGCGGAGTCCGGTGAGGTGGATGCGCAGGAAGCGGCGCCAGGCGTTGTCGTCTCCGTCGGGTGAAGCGGAGACGACCCCTCGGAGGGCGATGATGAGTGCCTTGATGTCGTCGCCGGTCGTGCCCGGCGCGAGGACTCCCGCGTTGACCGCCTTCTGTGTGAGCTGCCGGACCTTTTCCGCTGTCTGCGCGCTCACGTCTTCACTGACGACCCGGTCGGTCAGGGCGGCGGCGTAGCGCCGTTTTTCGGCGTTGAAGACGCCGACGAACTCGAGGAACCCTTCCAGGCCGGTGCCGGGGTCCGGGTCCTCGAGCGCGGCTGTGGCGGCGTGGTCCATCTCCTCGGCGAAAAGCTGTGCGATGGCGTCCAGCAGCGCGTCTTTGCTCGCGAATCGCCGGTAGATCGTGCCGACGCCCAGGCCGGCGCGGGAGGCGATGGATTCCATGCTGGCGTTCGGTCCCTGTTCGGCGAAGACCGCGCGGGCCGAGTTGATCAGGACCGTGTCGTTGCGGAGCGCGTCCCGGCGCGGTGCGCGGGACCTGGGTACGGAGTTCGATCGTGTGGCCACCGGCACAAGTCTACTAAACGGAACCTTGCTTCAGCATCGTGTTATGGTGAATGCAGATTCCGTTTAGTGAAGGAGCATGACCATGAGGACGACCACCGGCTGGCAGAGCCTGGACCCGACTACTAACGCGCTGACCCGCGTCACCATCGAGCGGCGTGATCTGCGCCCGGACGACATCGCCGTGCGCATCGACTACTGCGGCGTCTGCCACAGCGACCTGCACCGCATCCACGGGATGCTCGGCGAGAAAGACCTCGTTCCCGGGCATGAGGCGACCGGCGTCGTGGTCGCCGTCGGCCCGGCGGTCACCGGGTTCGCCGTCGGCGAGCCGGTGGCGATCGGCACGATCGTGGACTCGTGCGGCGAGTGCGCCATGTGTTCGGTCGGGCAGGAGAACTACTGCTACAACCGCCCGACCACCACCTACGGTGGCACCGACCGCATCGACGGCACCCCCACGAAAGGCGCATACAGCCGCGAGTACGTGCTGCGGGAGAAGTTCGCTCTCCACCTGCCCGCAGGGCTCGACCCGGCCGCGGCGTCGCCGCTCCTGTGCGCCGGCGTCAGCGTCTGGGAGCCCATGCGGGCGGCGGGGGTCGGCCCCGGCAGCCGGATGGCGGTCGCCGGTCTCGGCGGGCTGGGTCACCTCGCCGTCAAGATCGCCGCGGCCCTGGGTGCGGAGGTCACCGTCCTGAGCCGCAGCGCGAACAAGGAACAGGACGCCAAGGCTCTCGGAGCGACGCAATTGCTCGTCACCACCGACGAGACTCAGGTCGCCGCCGCGCGTGGCAGCTTCGACTTCATCCTCGACACCATCTCGGCCGACCACGAGCTCACACCGCTGATCGGCATGCTGGGCCTCGACGGAACCCTGTGCGTACTCGGCAACCCCCTGCTCGCCGGGCCGAAACTGTGGGAACTCGGCGCCGGCCGCAAGAAGATCACCTCTTCCGGCACGGGCGGCCTGCGGCAGACCGTCGAGATGCTCGAGTTCTGCGCCGTACACGGCATCACTGCCGACGTCGAAATTCTGCCCTCAAGCGAGGTCGAGACGGCCCTCGACCGGCTGGCCGCCGGCAATGTTCATTACCGCTTCGTGCTGGACATGTCCGACCTCGACGCATCCGTGTGATCGCCCGCCCCGGTCAACGGTGGGGCGCCGTCGCACGGTAACGACGAAAGACGCCGATTTACGGAAGCTTCACGTCGTCCAGCCGAAAGACCTTGGAGGTGCGTGACGCTCCGCCGAGGCCGCCGCGTACGCGGATGGTCGGCCAGACGTGGCGGAGGCCGTGTTCAGCGGCGTGGTCGGGCAGGGGCCGGCGCCGGTGGTGTCGGGGCGTTCGCGGGGGTGGCGTGCACGCTGATGAGGTGTCCGTTGGTGTCGACGATGATGTGGCGTTTGCGAGGACCCCTTCCGGCGCGACTGGGACCGCACGCTGCGGGCCGGAAGTCACCCGGAGACAACCCGCTACAACTACCTCTTGGCCGCCGCCCAATTGGCGAAGTATCTGGCCGACGAATCACCGGATCCGGACGCCGACGACGCAGCCCAGGACCCGACCCTGGTGACGAAGGTGCACATCGAATCGTTCCAGGCCTGGATGATCGAAACCCGGTCGGCTTCGACCGCTCTGAACAAGCAGAAACTCGTGCCGATCATGGGCGACGACGACACCAAGAAACTGCTCGACTCCACCAAAGGCAAGACGTTCATGGCATTGCGGGACGAGGCGCTGATCCGGCTGTACTACAACACTGGTGCCCGCCTGTCAGAGATCGGGAATCTGCTGCTGACCGGGTGCATGCAGCTCGGCTGATGTGACCAACACTGCCGGGGTGTGCGACACCCTGGCAGGCGGCGCGGATCTTCCTTAGGCTCACCGCATGGCACATGCGAGCCCGCTCGGGCAGTTTCTGCGGGCCCGCCGGGCGCAGGTCGACCCGGCCGACACCGGCCTGCTCGTGGGCGGCGATCGCCGGGTGCCGGGTCTGCGGCGTGAGGAGGTCGCCGTGCTGGCCGGGGTGAGCGCCGACTATTACGCCCGGCTGGAACAGGGCCGCGAACGCAATCCTTCGCCGCAAATCCTCGACGCGATCGCGCGGGCTTTCCGGTTCGACCCGGACACCCGCGGACACCTTTACCGGCTGGCCGGGCTGAATCCAGGGCTCACGCCGACGGCAACCGGTGATCACGTCCACCCGACTCTGCTGACCCTGATGGGCGGGTTTCCCCGAGCGGCCGCGTACGTCTTCGGGCCGGCCTTCGACGTGCTGGCGGCCAACCCGCTCGGCGCGGCGCTGCTGGCCCCGTTCGGCGATCGGCCCAGCATGGTCCGGGTGGTGTTCCTCGACCCGCAGGCCCGTACGTTCTTCGACGACTGGCCCTCGGCTGCCGACGCCGTGGTGCACGCACTGCGTCTCAATGCAGGCCTGTTCCCGGACGACCCGGACATTCTGGCGGTGCTGGACGATCTGGTCGACTGCAGCGAGTTCACTCAGCGCTGGGGCCGGCAGGGTGTCGGCGCGCTGCTGCGTACTGACAAGACCTTCCACCATCCCCAAGCCGGTCGCGTCGATCTCACCTACCAGACCTTCGACGTACGCGACGCGCCCGGCCAGCAGTTGCAGGTGGGCACGGCGGAGCCCGGCAGCCGCAGCGAGCAGGCCCTGACCTACCTGGGAGCGCTCGGGACGCCGGCGAGCCGGCATGCCTCCGGGTGACCTTGCCGCACCAGGCGCCTGAGCCCTCGTGCCACCAGGCGGTGCAGGTCGTCGTCCGGGATCGTGAGCCAGCGGTCCGCGGTTCGCAGAGCCAGGTGCGGATCCTGGCGGGCCAGATCGGCCAGATGGTCGGCGACGGCCCGGCGTACGTACTCGCTCCGGTCGCGGTGCAGCAGCTCGAGGATCGGCACGGTGCTGTGCGGGCCGGCCAGGATCGCCGGCACCCGCTGCGCCCACGGCAGGTGCGGGCGGGTGCCGGCCACCGCGAGCCGGCGCAGATCCTCGTCCGGAGAGCGCGCCCAGTCCTGCGCGATCCGCAACCCGTGGCGCAGGTCGTGAACCAGCAACGGGCGCACCGCGAACTCCGAGGTGAACCTTCCGGTGATCTCGCCGAGCAGAGACATCGCGTCGGCGTACGCCCGGCTGCTGCCGTCACCGCGGGCGCGCGCGGCGACGGCCGTCGTGACCGGCAACAGCATCCAGCCGCGGAACAGCACGGGGGAGTGGTACGCAGCGCGGACGGGAGCGGCCAGGCCGGCGTACGTGCAAGGCAGGTCGGCCAGCAGCGCACGCCGCAGCAGATCGCTGCGCGCGCGCAGGGTCCCGGACCCGGCCGTCCGGGCTGTCGCGGCGAGCGTGCGCAGCGACAACCCGGGCGCGACGGCACTGAAGGCCGCGACGAGCTCCCGGACAGTGTGGGTGCCGAGGAGATCGTCCGCGTAACCGGCCATGGCTACTTGATCTCGTTGTTCCACATACGGAGCACCACGCACTTGCCGGCCTCGTTCAAGGTGACGACCCACAGGTTGTCGAAGTTCCCCAGCTCCCGGTAGGCGCCGACGCCCTTGACCGCGAACGTGTCGCCGTTGATCGCGAGCAGCTCCCAGTCGAAGGTCCAGCCGCCCTTCTGCCAGTCCTGCCGTGACTGCCAGCCCGTCACGATGGCATCCAGGCCGATCCACGCGGTGTCGTAGGGCCACTCGTGGGACTCCGCGTCCTCGGCGAAGACGGCGGCGATGTCCGCCGGGTCGGTGCTCTTCCAGGCCTTGACATATCCGGCGACCCAGTCCGCTGCCTGCTTCTCAGAAATCCTCATGAGCTGAGCCTGGCGCTGGTGCGGCGAACGGAGAAGGTCGTGTCTTCCCGGGTGCGCGGCACCCAGGAAGCCGTGGCCTTCTGCCGGTCCTTCCCGCTGCCCACACTCGGCCGGGCCATACGACAACTGCTGAGGGGTACGGGCATCGTGCACAGCCGGACAGCATCACCAGTACGGACGGCGCCTTCGGAGGACCATCGGGCCACGCCGCTCGAGCTTTTCTTCGACGTCATCTACGTGTTCGCCTTCACCGAGGTGACCCACTTGGCGGTCGAGGACGCGAGCCTGCTGGGCGTGTTGCGGGCGCTCGCCGTCTTCGGCGTCCTGTGGTGGTCGTGGGCGTCCTACGCGTGGCTGGCCAATCAGATGCATGTCGGACGAGGCATCGGCCGGCTGGGCACCCTGGCCGCGATCGTGTTGGTGTTCATGCTGGCCCTCGCCATCCCGGAGGCCTTCCACCGCCTCGTCGGCCCCTTGGTCTTCGCCGTGGGCTTCATCCTGGTCTCCGTCATCTACACCGCTGTCACGTTCGCCGCGGCGGGTACCGACGCCCGGCTCCGCCGGCAGGTCGTCCGCACCATGG
This sequence comes from Paractinoplanes tereljensis, assembly GCF_016862435.1. Taxonomy (GTDB): domain Bacteria; phylum Actinomycetota; class Actinomycetes; order Mycobacteriales; family Micromonosporaceae; genus Actinoplanes; species Actinoplanes tereljensis. The sequence continues at coordinate 111,337 of NZ_BOMY01000064.1, read as the reverse complement.
GCACGACCTTGCTTCCGGTGTCCGTCGCCCTGCTCGCCGGAGCGCTGATCGGCGGCACCGCGCAGCTCGTGCTGTGGCTCGCCGCCGTCGTGGTCGAAGGGGTGACCATCCGTATCACCTCGCGGGGCGGGGCCTGGCGGCTGCCGTCCGCCGGTCACTTCGCCGAACGTCACCAGCTCGTGGTGATCCTGGCGCTGGGCGAGTCCATCATCTCGATCGGCTCCGGTGCCGGCGCGCACCGCCTCGACGCGGGCGTCCTGACCGCGGCGCTGCTCGCCGTCGGGCTGGCCGTGGCCATGTGGTGGACCTACTTCCCGCACCTCGCGCAGGCCGCCCAGCGCGCGGTGGCCGGCCGGGCGGGGGAGAGCCGGGCGTCGCTGGCCACGGCCGGCACCTATCTGCACGCCGGGATCGTCGGTGGCATCCTGCTGGTCGCGGTCGGCCTGGCGACGGCGTTGCACGGGGCCGAGACCGGCGGTGCGCTCGGGGGCTTCGGCGCCGCCACCCTGGGCGGCGGCCTCGCCGTCTACCTGGCCATCACCGCGCTGTACGAGCGCAGCATGACCGGCCGCGCGACGGCGGCGCGCTGGGTTGCCGCGCTGCTGGCGGCGATCTCGGTACCCGCCCTGGCCGCGATGCCGATCGTGGCGGGACTGCTCCTGGCGGTCGTGATCGGGCTCTGCCCGGCGATGCCTTGGGCGTCACGGCTGTCACTTCCTGGGCGCCTCACACCCAGGAAGTGACGGCCTTCTCCGCGCCGGTAGCGCGCCACAAACTCTGTTGCGGTGGCCGGAACGGGTCGCCGTGCCGAGACCTGGGGGAGTAGTCGTGTCGATCAAAGTCATTCTCATCACCGGTGCCAGCAGCGGAATTGGTGAGGCGACCGCTCGGCGGCTCGCCGCCGACGGCCATCAGGTCGTGCTCGGGGCCCGCCGTATTGACCGGCTCAAGGCCCTGGCCGAGGAGCTGATCGCGGCCGGGGGTGCGGCCGAGTTCCAGGAGCTCGACGTCACCGATCTGGAGAGCTTCCGCGCGTTCACCGCGGGCGCCCACGACCGGCACGGTCGCATCGACGTGCTGGTCAACAACGCCGGGGTCATGCCCCTGTCGACCCTGGACGCGCTACGCGTCGAGGACTGGAACCAGATGATCGACGTCAACCTGCGCGGGACGCTGCACGGCATTGCGTCGGTGCTGCCGATCATGCGGGCGCAAGGGTACGGGCACATCGTCAACGTCGCCTCCACCTCGGCGTACCGGGTCGACCCCACGGCGGCGGTGTACTGCGCGACCAAGTTCGCGGTGCGGGCCGTCTCGGAAGGGCTGCGCCAGGAGAACACCGACGTGCGGGTAACTGTGGTCAGCCCGGGCTTCACCCGGTCGGAACTGACCGACCGGGGCGGTGACCCGGACGTCCGGGCCGCGGTGCAGGCGGCCTCCGACGAGCTCGCGATCCCCGCGTCGGCGGTCGCGGACGCGATCGGTTACGCGATCGCCCAGCCCGCGAATGTGGATGTCAGCGAACTGATCGTGCGGCCCACCGCGCAGCGGTGACGCCTGGGTTCATTCCGGGGGCAGGGTGCTCGTCGCCGGCCCCCGGAGCCCGTCGAGCGCGATGGCGATCGTCCGCCGCCACTGACCCTCGCCCCGGGTGGCACCGAGGCACTCCTCGCCGCCGATCGGGGCGATCGAGATCAGCACCAGGTCCCGCCAGGTCACGTCGACCCGCAAGGTGCCGTGCTCCTGCGCCCGGCGTACCAGCCGGTCGATGGCGGCCGCGAGCTTCGAACCATGCTCGGCCACCTCCGGCGGAAGCTCGCGTGCCTGGCCGCTGGTGAACTCGGCCAGCCCGAGATTGGCCAGTTGTGCTTCGGTGAAGGCGTAGAGGAAGCCGGACAGGCCGGCCCAGGGGTCGGGATCGTCCAGGGCGGCGTCGGCCCACGCCTGGATCTCCGCCAGGCCGTCGATCAGCACATCGGCGACCAGCGCCTCCTTCGAGCCGAACCGCCGGTAGAGCGTGCCGACCCCGACCTCGGCGCGTTCGGTGATGTCGGTCGTCGACGCCTGGAGCCCGTGCTCGGCGATCGCCGAGCGGGCCGCCTCGATCAGACGCAGGCGCTTGCGCCGTGAATCCGCTCGCTCCTTGGGCGCCTCGTCGGTCACCGCATTCACCATTAGCCAATCCTAGCTCAGCGGACGTTATCCCTCCCGACGGACCAAGTCGCTCCGGATGGACTATCTCACTCCGAACGGAGAGCACCTCTCCGTTCTGCTACGTTCGGTCCATGGAAACGATGCTTCTCATCTACGGCGCCACCGGTTACACGGGGCGGCTGATCGCCGAGGAGGCCGCTCGCGCCGGGCTCGACTTCGCTGTCGCGGGTCGTGACCGGAGCAAGGTCGAGGCGCTGGCTGAGCGCCTCGGCGTCCCTGGCCGGACCTTCGCGCTGGACGACCCCGCTACCGTGCGGGAGGAGCTGCGCGGCGCCCGGGTCCTGCTGAACGTCGCTGGTCCGTTCAGCGCGACCGCCGAGCGGCTCATCGACGCGTGCATTGCGGAAGGCGTGCACTATCTCGACACGACCGCCGAGTTCGCGACCTTCGCCCTGGCCGAGGAGCGGTCTGCGGCCGCGGCGGAGGCCGGGGTGATGCTCGTGCCGGGCGTCGGCTGGGACGTCGTGCCGAGCGACGCGGTCGCCGTGCACGCGGCCGGCCGGACGAAAGAACCGGTGGCGCTCCGCGTGGCCCTCAAGGTGACCGGCGGGTTTTCCCGCGGCTCGGTCGCGAGCTCCGCCGGGATCGCCGACCTGATCGGGCTGGTGCGCGCCGGCGGGCAACTGGTGCGCAAGGCCGACACGGCGCCCGCGGCCTTCGACTTCGGGGCCGGCCCCGAGGATTGCGTTCCCGTACCGATGGGCGACCTGATCACCGCCGTGCACTCCACCGGGCTCCGCGATGTCGAGGTCTTCATGCGCTCGGACGGCGCCATTCCCGCCCCCGGCGCCGAGCTGCCGGAGGGGCCGACCGCCGCCGAGCGTCTCGAGGGCCGTTACTGGGCGCTAGCCGAAGTCACCGACGCGGACGGAACCGTCGTCCGCTCGATCATCGAAACCCCGACCGGCTACACGTACACCCAGCTCTCTGCCGTCGAGGCCGCTCGCCGTGTGCTCGCCGGGCAGCACTCCGCCGGCTTCCGGACGCCGTCCTCGGCGTTCGGCCGGGGATTCGCCACCAGCATCGCCGACAGCAAGATCACCGACCTCTGAGAGGGACACTCGCATGCGCTACACGACCTTCGGACGGCGCTCGGGCCTGCGGGTCTCCGAGTACGCGCTCGGCACGGGCAACTTCGGAACGGCCTGGGCCAGCGGCACCGACGCCGCGGCCGCCCGCACCATCTTCGACCGGTTCGCCGAGGCCGGCGGCACCCTGCTGGACACCGCGGGCATGTACCAGGCCGGAGAGTCCGAGACGATCCTCGGCGACCTGCTGACCACCGACCGGGACCACTTCGTCGTCTCGACCAAGTACGCCGCGAGTGACACCACGCAGCCGCACGTCTCGCTGACCGGCAGCGGGCGCAAGAACCTCGTGTCCTCGGTGGAGGCGAGCCTGAAACGGCTGCGGACCGACCACCTGGACCTGCTGTTCGTCCACTTCCCCGACGGCGTCACGCCGATGGACGAGATCGTCCGCGGGATGGACGACCTGGTCCGCTCCGGGAAGGTCCACCACATCGGACTGTCGAACTTCCCGGCGTGGCAGGTCTCCGCCGCGGCGACCCTGGCCGACCTGCGCGGCTGGGCGCCGATCGTCGGCATCCAGACGGAGTACAGCCTCGTCGAGCGGACCGCCGACCGTGAGCTGCTGCCGATGGCCGAAGCCCTCGGGCTGGCGGTGAATCTGTGGTCACCGCTGTCCGGCGGCCTGCTGACCGGCAAGTACCGCACCGGTGGCGAAGGCCGGGCGACCGACCCCAGCCGCTTCGTGACCCCGGAGTCCACCACCCAGCGCACCGCCGTCCTCGACACCGTCCTCGCGGTCGCGAAAGAGTCCGATGCGAGCGCCGCGCAGGTGTCCATGGCCTGGCTGCGCGAGCGCGGTGAACGGTCCTCGGCCACTCTGGTCCCGATCGTCGGGCCGCGCACCCTGGCCCAGCTCGACGACTACCTCGGCGCGCTCGACGTGACCCTCACCGACGACCAGTACCGTCGGCTCGACGAGGTCAGCGCCGTCGAGCCGGGCGTCCCGCACGGCATCAACGCCATGATCCGCCCGAGCCTGCTGGGCGGTGACGTGAGCCGATTCATCACCCCGCTGATCCCGATCGGCTGACTGCGGCTGACTTGGTCCAAGCTGCGCCGCTCGTGCGAGTGTGGCCACCGCCCGACCCGTTCCGCGGTGGACGACGTACTCGATGGTCTTGGCCAGGGGGCTGGCGTCGTTGACGGCGTCAGGCTTGCGGTGAGAGGCGACGACGACCGGGGATCGCCGCTCTAAATCTCCGTCAGGGTGGCGATCCAGCCCCTGCGGGTATCGGGGGCGCTTTCACAGGGGCGGGCGTCGGGACCCCGCGCTACTCGGGGCTGAGTCGCAGTGTGGTCGCCACGGCGGTGGCGTTGACCATGGAATCGGCACCACCGCGGCCGTATTTGGTGCGGTAGGCCTGGGTGACGTCGGCGGTGACTTGTGCTGACGTGTCGGCGATGTCCTCGATGGTGATGTCGGCTTCCATGCCCGGCACACGGATGCGTGCACGCTGAGCATGCACGGCCTGGCCGAACCAGCCGGTGTCTCGACGGTGCCAGGTCCGCACGTATACCTGTTCGCCGGCGCACACGACCCAGATCGGCACCCACCGCCGCAGGCTGCCGTCGGGGCGCCTGACGGCGATCTCCAACTCTGCGGCTGCACTGACAAGACGCAGATCCGCTGCGGACCATTGGGTAGTCAACGGCGTCGAAACCTTTTTCGGTAGTCACCAGGCAACCGTCCCGTCGTCGTCGAACAGGCCGCCGGTCGGCCCGTCGTCCGCTAGTGCCGCGAGCCGCACGGCGATGGCCGCGCCCTGCTGGGCAGTGCTGGTTCCGGCGAAGCCGTTGAGGTCGGTCGCCACGTATCCGGGGCATGCGTTGTTGATTTTGCTGTCGGTTTCGGCGAGTTCCTTGGCGTACTGGATGGTGACGGCGTTGAGCAGCGTCTTCGACGGCGTATAAGCACCGTTAGCCGCTCCTAGGTCGACACCCGGGGTGGTCTGCAGGGTCAGGGAGGCGACGTGGCTGGACCGGTTGACGATCCGGGGGTGCGCCGACTGGCGCAGCAGCGGCAGCATGGTGTTGATGACGCGGACGACACCGACCACGTTGGTCTCCAGCACCGCCCGCAACGCCTCCGGGGTGACGGCGGTGGGTGCTCCCGGCACACTCCCGCGACACCGGCGTTGTTGACCAGCACGTCGAGGCGACCGAAACGCTCGTCGATCAGCCGGGCGGCGGCGGCCACGCTGGCGTCGTCGGTCACATCAAGGGCGACCCCGAACGCGTCCACGCCGTCCGCGCGCAGCTTGGCCACCGCCTCATCGCGCCGCTGTTCGTCGCGGGCGCCGACGCCGACAACGTAACCGGCGGCGCCGAGGCCGGCCGCGATCTCGTATCCGATTCCCTTGTTGGCGCCGGTGACCAGCGCAATCGTCTGCTCGCTCATCTCCCGATCGTGACCGGCAACGATGCGGGCACCAACACCGCCTGGGCGGCGCACCGATACCTCAGAAGTATCGATGCAGGCTAGTGTGATGGTGTGGATATCAGAGAGCTGCGACAATTCGTCACCGTCGCCGAAGAACTCCACTTCGGCCGGGCCGCCGTGCGGCCGTGAACCAGTAACCTGCCAGGATTCCTTGACGTCAAGCGGGCCGGGGCTGGACTACCGAGGGCCCGATGACGGGCGGGAGGGGACGTTCCGGCCCGGGCCGGAGATCAGCGGTCCAGGTTCCTAGGATGCTCTGCACGAGGTGCGCACTGACCGGGTCGTTGATATCGATGCCGAGCCGACTGGTGGGCCCGATTGTTCGCGCGTGTACGTCAGTGCACGTTTCTCGGACGCGAGTGATCCTGACAACGTGAATGGTTCTATCGGGGTGCGGCTCTGGGCATGATCTTTCGTTCGCCGGTGTCGGCCATCGAGTGCAGCAGGCCGCCGGCGAGTGGGATCAGCCGCGCGAAGGCCGGCTGCCCGTTGCGCCGAGCCAGTTCGGGTCCGAGGCGGGTCATCAGCCGGGTGAGTGCCGGAAGGGGCCGGATAAAGAGCGTGATCTCGGTGATCAGGCCGTCGTCGTCCAGGCGTAGCCGCTGGGCTTCGTAGAGGCGGGTCCCGTCGACGTTCGCCTCGTAGAACAGTGCCACCGTGCGGTCCTCGGCGACCTGATCGGTGTAGGTGATGCCGTCGATCGCGGTCAGGGCGACCTCGAGCAGGGAGAGCACCTGCTGATGACCGCGGAAGGTGAACTGTTCGGTGATCGGCGAGATCAGGGTGATGTCGGGGCTGAGGGCGGTGACTGCCCGGGCGGCGTCACCGGCCTCGCCGGCCGCCCGCCAGGTGGCGACGGCGTCGAACTGTTGATCCACGAGAGGCTCCTCAGTGACGGTCGAACCGTGGGTCCACGGTGCCCGAGTAAGTTCAATCGTGCAACCCACTACCCTGGGGACCATGCGGCAGACCAGCTTCTCGGAGATGCACTGTTCCCTGGCCCGCAGCCTGGACGTGGTGGGCGACTGGTGGTCCCCGCTCGTGTTGCGCGACCTCTACCTCGGTATCGACCGCTTCGACGAGTTGGTGCGTGACCTGGGTATTTCCCGAAACCTTCTGACCGTACGGCTGGACCGGCTGATCGCCGGCGGTGTGGTGTGCAGGCAGCGGTACAGCGAGCATCCGCCCCGGGACCTCTATCGCCTGACCGCCGCCGGACGGGACCTGGTGCCGATCCTGATGGCGCTGACAGCCTGGGGCGACCGATGGACCGATCCCGAGGATGGCCCACCTATCACCTTCGAACATCGCGCCTGCGGGCACCGCTTCGTCCCGCAGGTCCACTGTTCCCACTGCGGCGCCCAGGTCAGCGCGGACGAGGTCGCGCCGCTGCCGGGCCCGGGCGGGCGGCCGGGCCCGGGCACGATGCGCGTCGGTGACTACCTGGGCGGAGAAGGAACCGCGAACAAACCGTAACGCCGCTGCTCGCTCACTGAAGAGCCGAAGTGGTGACGGCGTTGAGCAGGAAATCGACCAGTTGCCGGGCGTGCCGGATGATGTCCCGGGCCGTCATGGGCCGTTTGTCGGCCGGGGAGGTCAGTGCCCGCATCATGGCGCCGCCGATCAGAGTGTTCAGCAGCAGCGTGACCGACGTGCCGGCCGGAAGCTCGCTGCGCGCGATGCCGCGGCGGACGATGGCGCGGGCGGCGCCGATCTCGGCTGTGCGCATCGCGTCGTAGTGTCCGGCCAGGCTGGGGATGGTGGCAGCCTCCAGCGTCAGACGCAATGCGGCCCGTCCGGTGTCGCCCGCGTAGGCCCTGAGCACCTGGGCGGCGAGTTCGGTGAGGTCACCTGGCAGGGTGCCGGTGTCGACATCGGCCACCCGGCCGATCCGGAGCGTCAGCGCGTCGGCGAGCATGGCCTCTTTGCTGCTCCAGCGCAGGTAGAGCGAGGCCTTGCCGACCCCGGCGCGCCGGGCGACGGTCTCCATGGCGAATCCGGACCAGCCGGCCTCGGCGAAGACGTCCAGTGCGGCCTGGGCGATCCGGCGGTCGACCTCAGGATCCCGCGGCCGCCCGACAGGAGCCGTCTCCATGCTCATCATTCATCCCCGGGACCCGATTGCTGAACGGTTTCCGTCAGGATACCGTTCGAATAAGTGAACGTGAATCGTTCAACTATTGGAGGCCGGCAGGAGCGGGAGGGATGGGATGAACGGTGTCTGTAGTCCGGCGGCGATCGTCGTCGGCATCGACGGCTCGCCGTCTTCCCTGCGCGCCGGGGCGTACGCGGCGGGGCTCGCGCGCCGGCAGCATGCGCGGCTGGTGGCGGTCTATGCCCGGGCCCAGCCCGGTGGACTGCTGGCGGTCGTCGACACCAGCGGGGCCGCCGTCGCGACGACGATGGAGATCCAGGACCAGATCGAGACGGAGCTCGTGGCCGCGGCGCGGACACAGTTGACGCGGGATGTCGACGCACAGCTGCTCGTGCGGTTCGGCGACCCGTTCACGGTGCTCTGCGAGGTGGCCCGGGAAGTGCAGGCGGGGACCGTGATCGTCGGCCGTTCGGACAGCCTCGCCCATCGCATCGCCGGATCGCTGGCCCTCCGTCTCGTCAAGTGTGGTCGCTGGCCGGTCACTGTCGTTCCTTAAATGGGGAGTAAGTCCCCGAATAGCGTTACGTTCAGTGAACTGAGCTGCGCTTACGAGGAGGATCCGACATGGCTGGAGAGCTTTCCGGAAAGGTTGCCGTCATCACCGGCGGGACCAGTGGAATCGGTCTGGGCACGGTCGAGCTGTTCGTCGAGGAGGGGGCGAAGGTCGTCGTCGGGGATGTGCAGGACGATCTGGGCGCCGAACTCGAGAAGCGGTTCCCCGGCGACGTCAGTTACCGGCACGCGGACGTCACCGACGACGACCAGGTGGAAGGCCTGGTGGCGCACGCGGTAGCCACCTTCGGCCGGCTCGACGTCATGTTCAACAATGCCGGCGCCGGCGGCGACCAGTCGCCGATCCTGGAGCTCGGGTCGGCGGGACTGGACCGCACCCTGCGCCTGCTCACCGGGGCGGTGGTGGCCGGGCACCGGTTCGCGGCCCGGCAGTTCATCGCGCAGGGGACCGCCGGATCGATCATCACCACGGCCAGCGGTGCCTCGTTCGAGGGCGGCTGGTCCAGCGCCGGCTACACCATCGCCAAACACGCGGTGCTGGGTGTGATCCGGCAGGCCGCCGGGGAGTTGGGCGGCTACGGCATTCGCAGCAACGCCATCGCCCCCGGGATCATCGTCACGCCCATCATGACGAAGCCGCTGGGCCTGTCGCCGGAGCGGACCGAGGAGTTCCGGCAGTTCCTCAGCAACCGGCTGGACGGTTCGCAAGCCCTCGGCCGGGTCGGTCAGCCGCGCGACATCGCGCAGGCGGCCCTGTTCCTCGCCTCCGACCGGTCCACCTGGATCACCGGCACGACGCTGCCGGTCGACGGTGGCCTGCTCGCCGTCACGCACAGCACCCTCTACGGCGACATCGGTGCCGCCGCCCGCGACTACCTCGGCGGTTCCGCCGCCTGATCGGCGGGCCCACGGTGCAGCCGCATCGCGGCGAGCATCGCCGCCTCCGACGGTGGCGGGGGAGCGGCGGTGGCGGCGGCTTCGCGAAGACCGTCGAGGGCGAAGGCCAGCTGCCTTCGCCAGCCCTCCGGGGCGTACGTGGTGGTCCTGCGCACCACTCCGGCGTTCGCCATCAGCAGCAGGGCGAAGTCCTGCGGGGTGAAGTCCGGGCGCAGGCCACCGGGAGTCTGCGCCCGGGTGATCACCTCGGCCGTTCGCTCCCGGCCGAGTTCCCGCAGCCGGGTGAGCCGGTCGTCCACGTCGACGATGGTCGTGGTCAGCAGCTCTGAGATGCCGCGGTCGGTGGCCTGCAACTCGCACAGGTAGGCCACGTAGTCGACGAACGCCGCCCACGTGTCGGCCCTGGTCAGGGCGTGGTCGGCGGCGCGCAGGTAGTCGGCCATCCGGTCGGCGAAGACCTCCCAGATCAGCTCCCGGCGATCCGGGAACCGCCGGTAGAGCGTGGCGTTGCCGACGCCGGCCCGTTTGGCGATGTCGTCGAGCGGCGCGTCGAGCCCGTGCTCACCGAAGACCTTCTTGGCCGCGGCGAGCAGGGCGGCCCGATTGCGCTGGGCGTCCGCCCGCATCCGATTCCCCGCGGCCACACCCCGAGCCTACCCAACTTAACGGGGAGTAATCCCCCGTTTGCTGTCACGTCTAGTAACTTTCTCGCCGGGAAAACTTGCGCACTGAGAAAGGTAAGAGGATGCTTGCGTTCAACAACCGGTGGCATCGGAGGGGACGTGGACGCGAAACGTGAGCTCGGGCTGCGGCTGCAGGACCTGCTCAAGTGCATGCGCCTGATCAAGCAGAGTCGTGCGATGGAGCGACCGGGGATCCCGGCGGGCCTGCTCGCTCAGATAGACGACCTTCCCGCCGGCTGCCATGCCCGGGAACTGGCGGCTCGCACCTCGCTGGACCCGTCCACGATCAGCCGGGCGGTTGCCGCCCTGGTCGCGCACGGACTGGTGGAGCGGCTGCCCGATCCGCACGACGGCCGCGCCAGCGTGCTTGCCGTGACCCCGGCCGGGCGGGTCGCCCTGGCCGACATCGCCGACTGGCTCGGCCGGGTGCTCGATCGGGCCCTGTCCGGCTGGTCGGCCGAGGAGGTCGCGGCCCTGACCGTTGCGCTCGCCCGTTTCACCCACGACATCGAGGCTTCCTTCGCCTCCCACGACAATCTGGAGGTCGCGCGATGAGCGCACCCGCACCGACGATCGACGACGCGGCCGAGGGCGCGGCGCCGATGAACCACCGGCAGACCCTGGAGGCGCTCTCCGGTCTGCTGCTGGTTCTCTTCGTCGCCATGCTGAGCAGTACGGTCGTGTCGACCGCACTGCCGAAGATCATCGGCTCGCTGAACGGCTCGCAGACCCAGTACACCTGGGTCGTCACGGCGACCCTGCTCACCGCGACGGCGACCACCCCGATCTGGGGCAAGCTCGCCGACCTGTTCAACAAGAAGCTGCTGATCCAGCTGTCCATCGTGATCTTCGTGCTGGGCTCGGTGATTGCCGGCTTCAGCCAGAGTGCCGGTCAGCTCATCGCCGCACGCGCCTTCCAGGGCATCGGTGTCGGCGGCCTGCAGGCCCTGGTTCAGGTGGCGATCGCGGCGATGATCCCGCCCCGCGAGCGCGGCCGCTACAACGGCTACCTCGGCGGCGTGATGGCCCTCGCGACCGTCGGCGGGCCACTGCTCGGCGGCCTGATCGTGGACACCTCTTGGCTCGGCTGGCGCTGGTGCTTCTTCATCGGCGTCCCGGTGGCGATCGTCGCGCTGATCCTGCTGCAGCTGACCCTGCACCTGGCGACGATCCGCCGGGAGAACGTCAAGATCGACTATGCCGGCGCGTTCCTCATCGCCGCCGGTGTCAGCGTGCTGCTGGTCTGGATCTCCTTCGTGGACGACTCGTTCGCCTGGTTGTCCTGGCAGACCTTCGCCATGGTCGGCGGGTCGATCGTGCTGCTCGCGCTGGCTGTCTGGGTCGAGTCCCGCGCGGCCGAGCCGGTCGTGCCGTTGGACATCATCCGCGAGCGCACCACCGCCCTGTCCATCATCGCCAGCCTCGCGGTCGGCATGGCGATGTTCGGCGGCGCCGTCTTCCTCGGTCAGTACTTCCAGATCGGCCGCGGCTACAGCCCGACCGAGGCCGGCCTGCTGACCATCCCGCTGATGGCCGGCGTCCTGGTCACCTCGATCGTGAGCGGCCGGATGATCACCGTGTCCGGCAAGATCAAGCCCTACATCATTGCCGGTACGGTCGTGCTGGTCGCCGGGTTCGGGATGCTCTCCACCATCGACCACGAGACGCCGCTGTGGTTCGTCGGTATCGGCATGTTCCTGGTCGGCAGCGGCGTCGGCATGTCCATGCAGAACCTCGTGCTCGCGGTCCAGAACACCGTCGCGCTCAAGGACATCGGCGCCGCCAGCGCCTCGGTGGCGTTCTTCCGGTCGCTCGGCGGCACCATCGGCGTCTCGGTCCTCGGTGCTGTGCTTGCCCGCCGGGTGACCGACCAGATCACCCACGACCTGGCCGCGTCCGGTGTCTCCGCCCCGGCCGGCGGCGGCGCCAGCACGCTGAACATCAGCGCGCTGCCGGAGTCGTTCCAGCACATCGTCCGGGCCGCGTACGGCGATGCCACCGGGCACATCTTCCTGATCTCGGCGATCATCGCGGTGGTCGGTGTCATCGCCGCGGTGCTGCTCAAGCCGTCCACCCTGCGGACCAGCGTCGACCTGCCCGACGCCGGCCGATCCATTGCCGTCGCCGCCGACGCCATCGACGGGGCGCCCGCCTTCGACGAGGTGAGCATCGACCCGGGTGAAAAGCCGACCCGCCGCTGATCCCGGTTCTGCCGGCCCCGCCACGGACCCGTGGCGGGGCCAGTTCCTTGATGGGAATCGAGAAACATGCTTATTCAGATCATCACCGGCACCACCCGCGAGGGGCGCTTCAGTGAACGCGTGGCCGGCTGGGTGTTCGATCACGTGAGCAAGCGGGCGGACGCTGAGATCGTCGACCTCCGCGACCATCCGCTGCCGTTCTTCGACGCGCCGCCGCCGGCCAAGGCGCCGCGGGAGTACGCGAACGACGCGGTTGCGAGGCTCGGCACCACCCTCGACCGGGCCGACGGCTACATCGTCCTCACCGCCGAGTACAACCACGGCTATCCCGCGGTACTCAAGAACGCCATGGACTGGACGTTCGTCGAGTGGACCCGTAAGCCGATCTCGTTCGTCGGCTGGGGGAACGTCGGCGGTGCCCGGGCCGTCGAGCAGTTGCGTCAGGTCGCCGTGGAGTTCGAGATGGCGCCGCTGCGGCACGCCGTGCACATCCTGCCGGACACCATGATCGCCGCCCGGCAGACCGCCGACCAGGCCATCTTCAGCCCTCTCGAGCCGAGACTCGAGCTGCTCACCGAGGACCTGCTGTGGTGGGCGGCCGCGCTGCGCGCTGCCCGGCCGCACCAGGTCTCCTGAGCGCGTTGACGGTCGTCCCGCGCTGGTACTGGAGAACGGCGTGGGGCGCACCGGGGCGGCATGACCGACACCGAGATGCGGAGCCACCGCGCGCTGACCGCCGTCAACGACGTGCGATCGATGACCTCGGCGACGAACGCTGGACCGCGGCCGCCTGACCGTCACCCCGCGGCGACGAGGTCCTCGTCCAGTTCCTCTCCGAGTCCCGGGACGGCTCCGACCTGGCCGACACCCGCGGCACCCGCGACGGCGACGTGTTCATGCTCAACGCCTCGAAGATCCGGAGCTCCAACGCGTACGCCGCGGACTACGGCCTCTGCCTGGCCCCGCACCGACTGGGACGCCCCGAAGCACCGTGGCCTGACCATGCTCATCGTCAAGGCGCACCAGCCAGTCGTCGAGATCCGGCGCATCGAGCAGGTCAACGGCAACATGGAGTTCTGCCAGGAGTTCTTCGACGACGTGCCGACCAGCTCGCCGTGCGGGTTACCGACGGCATCAGTGCGGGCGAGTTGCCCGACGCGGCGTCAACTTCCTGTTCCGGCAGGGAGCCAGCCTCGGCGGTGGCAGCAGCGAGATGTCCCGCAACCTGATCAGCGAGCGCCTGCTCAACATGCCACGCGAGTACGCCGCCGACCGCGACGTGCCGTTCAGCCAGGTACGCCAGAGCAAGACCCCGGCGCGCTGACCAGGCGTCATCGAGGAACCCCCGGCAGCACGCTTACATCGCCTTGTTGCCGGGGGTGTACAGGGCTGTCAGCTCGGAACCGATGCGGGCGAGTTCCGTGCGTACCTCCGAGGGTTCGATCACCTCCACCACCGCGCCCCAGCCGGAAAGGGTGCGTGCGATGTCGCGGGGGGTCGGCGCCCCGACCCGGACGTGTACGCGGCCGTCGCCGAGCACCTCGCCGGGGTGGCAGTGCCGCCCGAAATGGTCGCGCAGCACCCAGAGGAAGCGTTCCGGGATGAGCAGGGTGGCCCAGGTGCGGGCTCGGCGTTCCTCGATCGTCCCGACCACCTGGTCCCACGCGGTGTCCAGGCTGAAGCCGGTCGGCCGGGTGAAGGTCTGCCCGGTCACGGTCAGGTCGGCGATCCGGTCCAGGCGGAACGTGCGCTGCCCCCGGTCGGTGCCGGCGATGAGATACCAGGCGCCGTCCTTGTCGATCAGGCCCCACGGTTCGGCCTCGCGCTGTACGCCCTTGTAGGTGAACCGGATCCGGTGCTGCCGGACCACCGCCTGCTGCAGTGGTTCCAGCCCGTCGGGCCGGTCGTGGCCGTGCTCGCCCCAGCCGGCCGGGTCGACGAGGGTGGCCCCGGCCGCGGCCCGCGCCTCGGTCCGATACGTCTCGGGCAGTGCCCGCAGCAGTTTGCGCAGCGCTGTCTTGACCTCGTCGGAGGACGCCGCAGCCGGTCCGGCGAGCAGGAACAGCGCCTGGGCCTCGGCGTTGGACAAGCCGCTCAGATCGGTACGCGCACCGCCCACCAGCTGCCAGCCACCGTGCCGGCCGGGTTGCGGGTAGACCGGGATTCCGGCCGCGGACAGCGCCTCCAGATCACGGCGGGCGGTGGCCACCGAGACCTCCAACTCGGTGGCGAGCTCGGCGGCGGTGACCCGGCCACGCGTTTGCATCAGCAGGAGGGCTGCGACGAGTCGGTCGGCACGCATGCCCCACATTCTTCTCCCGAAAAGTGCTCAGAGGGTGAGCACTTTTGCTTCCAGGATGAGGTCATGACCACTTCAGCAGCGCTTCGCGGACTGACCACTGTCACCTTCTTCGCCGACGATCTCGACGCGGCCCGTGCCTGGTACACCGAGGTGTTCGGGATCGAGCCGTACTTCGTGCGCGAAGGGGCCTACCTGGAATGGCGGATCGGTGACTACCAGCATGAGTTCGGTGTCCTGAACAGCCGGTTCGCACCGCACCCGCACTCCGGGCGACCCGGCGGTGCGATCGTCTACTGGGCCGTGGACGACGTCGAAGCCGCGTGTGGCCGACTGCTGTCGCTCGGTGCGTTGCCGCATGGCGAGCCGACCGAGCGCGGTGCCGGCTATGTGACCGCTTCGGTGCTCGACCCGTTCGGGAACATCCTCGGAGTGATGCTCAACCAGCACTACCAGGACATGCTGCCCGATCAGCGCAGGTGACCGAGAGCGACAATCATGCGGTTGGAAACTCGTATTGCCGCAGGCCCCTGACAAATAGGCTCGCGCTCATGACCGGAGGCGACTGGAGAGACGGCGGGTTCAGGCAGCGTCGGCCCTCCGCGGAAACTCTCGCCTGGGTTGCGGCCTCGATGGGGCGAGGTAGTCGCATCGTCGGCTATCGACGATTGACCGGTGGCGTCTGCTCCGCCGTAAACAGGCTGACGGTCGAACGACACGGAACGCGAACATTCGTCGTACTGCGGCAGTACCCGGGCGGCTTCGACCTGCACGAAGCCCTGGAGACGGAGATCGCCAACCTTGGTGTGGTGGCAGGAAGCGGGCTCCCGGTTCCAAGCATCCTGGCTGCTGATGTCACCGGCGCTTCGACCGGGGGCGCGCCCGCGTTGCTGATGACCCGATTGCCGGGGCAGGTGAACCTCAATCCGGCGCAACCTCGGTCGTGGATGACGAGGATCGCAGAGATTGCCGTATCGGTGCATTCCCTCGATCTCCCTGCCAAGATCCTCAGGCCGTGGACGGATTCCTGGATCGCTCCGCGGGACGGGTCTCAGATACCGGCTGGCGCAAAGAAGCCAGCTGTATGGAAGGCGGCGTTCGGTGTCATGGCAGGGCCGCCACCAAAGGACACGGCCGTCTTTCTGCACTGCGATCTCCTACCGGTCAACCTGCTCTGGTCGCGCGGGAGGATTACCGGTCTGACCGACTGGAACTCCATCCATCGAGGGTCGCGTGCGATCGACGTCGGGCACTGCCGGCGATACCTGGCGGCGCTCTACTCGCCCGAGTGGGCAGAGCAGCTCCGGTCGCTCTATGAGTCGATCGCCGGGGTGACCCTCGATCCATGGTGGGACCTGTATGCCCTGCTGCACTATGACGACAGCGGGCCGAAGTGGGTCCGTGGACAGGTCGCAGGGCGCCGTCCCGTCGATGTGCCCGGCATGACTTCCCGGGTCGAGGTCGCTATCGAAACAGCGCTACGGCGCCTCGGGTAACCGCGAGTCCTGCTCCAGCTCGGCGAACCGCTGCTGTACGACGGTCAGCATGATGGCCGGCTGGTCGGGGAAGTGGGCGTCGCCAGGGCGTCAACCCATCGTGTCGGCCATGACGTTCGACGGGCGGCCGGTGCTGCCCCGCGGGACGAGGAACGCCGTCGCGTGCTGGTAGCTCGGCGCCGTGCCTTCGCTGATGACGGTCAGCAGGTGCCGGGCGGCGACGGTCCCGTACGCGGCGACGTCCCGGGACAGGGCGGTCAGCGGCGGGTGCACCACGCTGCACAGCAGGGAGTCGTCCCAGGCGACGAGGGACAGGTCCCGCGGGACCGCGATGCCCATCTCGTGGGCGGCGCCGAGGCCCGCGACCGCCATGATGTCGTTGTCGTAGATGATCGCCGTCGGCCGTTCCGCGGAGCTGAGCAGGCGCCGGGTGGCCCGGCCGCCCTCCTCACCGGTGTAGTCGGAGGGCACGGTCACGGCGTGCTGGACGCCGAGCCGCTGACAGGTGGCGGCGAAGGCCTTCGTGCGGATGACCGTGTGCAGCAGGTCCGGCAGGCCGCCCACCCTGGCGATGTTGCGATGACCCAGCGCGGCAAGGTATTCGACGGTGTCGGTGATGGCCGCGGCGTCGTCCGACCACACGCTGGTGATGCCGCCGAAGTCGCCCGGACCGGCGATGGCGACGGCCGGCAGCCCGAGCCGGCGTACGGCTTCGAGGCGTTCGTCATCGACCCGGACGTCGACCAGGAACACGCCGTCGACCCGCCGCTGCGCCGCCCATCGCTCGTACACCTCAAGCTCGGCGTCGTGCCCCGGCACGACGTGGATGGTCAGGTCGCAGGAGCTGGCCGACAGCGTCGCTTCGATGCCGCTGATCAGCTCCATGAAGAACGGCTCGACACCGAGAATGCGGGCCGGGCGGCAGATCACCAGTCCGGCCGCCCGAGTCTTGCCGGCGGACGGCCCCCGGCCGCCGCGGCTCGGCGTGAACCGCAGCTGCTCGGCGATCTGGAGGATCCGGTCGCGGGTCGCGTCGGAGACGCCCGGCTGCCCGTTCAGGGCGTACGACACGGCTCCCTTGGACACGCCGGCCTCGCGGGCGATATCGGCGATCGTCACTCGCTTGACCACGGTCCTCCTCTGCCCGGTGTTACCGGCTCAGTATGTCGCAACAGGACACGACGGCGGCGACCTACTGAACGAAGAGCTTAACAAGGTCGGCATAGACATCGCTTGACATCAATGTCTGCTGAACTTAACGTTCTCGAAACTTACAAACTTCAGTGGGATGCATCACAGGAGGGTCGCTGCTCGTGATCGTCCGGCTACCGGTGGACTGCCGGTTGTGGAGCGTCGAACCCGACGCTCGCGACTCCGACGAAGAGATCCTGACCCGGATCGACAATGCGGTGATCGCCTGCTGCCAGCGCGGGCTCCCTCTCCTGCTCAGCCTGCACCCGACACCCGTCCCCGCCGACCGGCGGACTCAGGACGCCTTCGTGGCCGTCTGGGAGCGCATCGCCCTGCGCTACCGCTACGTGCCGAACACGGTGCTGAGCTTCGGCCTCGTCGACGAGATGCGCATGACCCAGGACCAGGTGATCCGCCGAACCGTCGCCGCCGTCCTCGCGGTGACCCCTGATCGCCCACTGACCGACCCCGGGAGTGACTCATGAAGATCACCGCGAAGCTGGCGTTGACGCTGGCGGCGGCGCTGCCGCTGGGCGCCGGCGCGCTGGCCGTCCCCGCGTATGCCGCCACCGGCATCCACGTCAGCGGTCAGGCCGTCCTCGAGAGCAACGGCGCCTCGTTCATGATGCGCGGCACCAACCAGCCCCACGCGTGGTTCCCCGGCAACACGGCGACCGCGCTCGGCTGGCAGAAGGGCTGGCGGGCCAACACCGTCCGGGTGGTACTCAGCGGCGGCCGATGGACCAAGAACAGCGCGTCCGATGTCGCGAACGTCATCGCCATCTGCAAGTCCAACAAACTGATCTGCCTGCTCGAGGATCACGACACCACCGGGTACGGCGAGGCGAGCGGCGCCTACAGCCTGTCGTCGGCGGCCGATTACTGGATCAGCATCAAGAGCGCCCTGCAGGGCCAGGAGAACTACGTCATCATCAACATCGGCAACGAGCCGTACGGCAACAGCAACGTGTCGAACTGGACCGCCGACACGAAGGCCGCGGTCAGCAAGCTGCGTAACGCCGGCCTCGATCACGCGCTGGTCGTCGACGCGCCGAACTGGGGCCAGGACAACAACGGCGTCATGAAGAACAACGCCGCCTCGGTCCAGTCGGCCGACCCCCGGCACAACGTGATCTTCTCGGTGCACATGTACTCGCAGTACGGCAGTTCGTCGACGATCAGCTCGTACGTGAACACCTTCAAGAACAACAATCTGCCGCTGATCATCGGCGAGTTCGGCCCCTACGACGCGTACGGCGACATCAACGAGGACGCGATCCTGTCGGTGGCGCACAACGCCGGTTACGGGCTCCTGGGCTGGTCCTGGAGCGGCAACAGCAGCGACCTGTCCTATCTCGACCAGGTCGCCGGCTTCGATGGCAACAAGCCGACCACCTGGGGCAACCGGGTCTGGTTCGGCGCCGACGGCATCTACAGCACCAGCTCCGAGGCCGCCATCTACTGATCCTTCGAGAGTTTGTTACGACCCGGCACCTACCAGGTGCCGGGTCGCGATCAGCTCTTGACAGAAGAATCTTAAGCCACTTAATAATGTCCCCACTCACTCGCCGCTGGCGGCGGCGATCCGATCGAAGGACTCGCTGATGAGGACACGCATCACTCGCCGTCGGGCCGCGAGCCTGACCGTGGCATTGATAACCGCCGCGTCGCTGATCCTGGCCGGCTGCTCGGACGACTCGTCCAAGGCCAAGCCCGGTGGCGCCGCGAACAGCGCGATCACGATTTTCAACGGCGCCAACGGCACGATCGTGGAGAACTGGAACCCGTTCTCACCGACCTTCCTGCAGCCGACCGAGGGCCTGATCTACGAGACGCTCTACTACTTCAACCTGGCCGCCGAGGCGGCGCCGCAGCCGATGCTGGCCACCGCCTACTCCTGGAACTCCGACGGCACCCAGTTGACGATCACCACCCGCGAGGGCGTCAAGTGGTCCGACGGTCAGCCGTTCACGGCCAAGGACGTCGCCTTCACGTTCGACCTGATTCGCCGCACGCCGGCGATCAACGCGACCGCTGTCAAGATCACCTCGGCCGTGGCCAAGGACGACAAGACCGTGGTGCTGACCTTCCCGAAGGCGTCGTACACCGAGGAACCCAGCCTCATCGGTTACACGCCGATGCTCCCGGAGCACGTCTGGAAGGGCATCGCGGACCCGGGGAAGACCATCAACCCGAATCCGGTCGGAACCGGCCCGTACAAGTTGAAGACCTTCTCCTCGCAGAGCTACGTGATGGAGAAGAACGCGTCCTACTGGCAGCCGGGCAAGCCGCAGATCCAGACCGTCCGCTACATCTCACTGGCCACCGCCGACGCCGCGAGCGCGGCGTTGATCGCCGGACAGGTCGACTGGATGAGTTCCTTCCTGCCCGGTCTCGATCAACTGCTGAAAAATCACAAGAACCTGACGTACGTCAACACGCCGGCCCTCACCGCATCGATCTTCACCTGCTCGGACGCGGGCCTCGGGTGCACCGGCGCGCAGACCGATCCGGCGGTGCGGCAGGCGATGTACTACGCGATCAACCGCGACCAGCTCAACAAGCTGGCCGGCGGCGGGTTCGCGGTGCCCGCCTCGCCGACGCTGCTGCTGCCGGAGCGGGACAAGAAGTGGATCACCGACTCGAGCCTGGTCACCGTGCCCGGCGGCGCCGATCCGGCGAAGGCCAACCAGCTCCTCGACCAGGCGGGCTGGGTCAAGGGCGGCGACGGCATCCGGGCCAAGGACGGCAAGCGGCTGTCGCTGACGATCCAGACGGTGACCGGCTGGAGCGACTTCATCTCGCTCAATGACGCGATGAAGCAGGAGTTCAAGGAGGTCGGCATCGAGCTCAAGCCGACCCAGCTGTCGTGGAACGAGTGGAGCGACAACCAGGTGCAGGGTAAATACCAGCTGTCGCTGGACTCGATCGGGCTCGGCCCCTCGTCCAACCCGTTCTACACCTACAACCTGAAGTACTCCAGCACGACCACCGCCAAGGTCGGCCAGCCGGCCGGCCAGAACGGCAACTACGCCCGGTACCGCAACACGACCGTGGACAATGCGATCACCGCGGCCGGAGCGACCAACGACGAGAACATCCAGAAGCAGCAGTACGCGATCATCCAGACCGAGATCGCGAAGGATCTGCCGTACATCCCGATCTACGTGAACTCGATGCTCACCGAGTTCAACACCGATCGCGCCACCGGCTGGCCCACCAACGACAACAAGTACGCGTTGCCGGCGTCCTGGAAGGTGTGGGACAACGGCATCGTCCTGGCGAACCTGAAGGCCAAGTAGCGTGCGCTACCTGTTCCGGAAGATCGGCTTCTACCTGGTCGCGCTGTGGGCCGCGGTGACGGTGAACTTCATCATCCCGCGGCTCATGCCGGGTGACCCCGTCGACATCCTGCTGGCCAAACTGGGTCAGCGCGGCCCGGTCACCCCGGAGACCCGGAAGTCGATCGAGGCACTCCTCGGCGCCGGCACCGACCAGCCACTGTGGTCGCAGTACACGGAATATCTGCACAACCTGGTCACCGGCAACCTCGGCGTCTCGGTGACCTTCTTCCCGGCGCCGGTGACGACGATCATCGAGCAGACCCTGCCGTGGACGATCGGGCTCATCGGCCTGGCCACGCTGATCTCGTTCGTCGTCGGGGTCGGGCTGGGCACCCTGGCCGGCTGGAAGCGCGGGTCCTGGCTGGACAGCCTGATCCCGGTCACCACGATGTTCCAGTCGGTGCCGTACTTCTGGCTCGCCCTGATTTTGCTCTTCGCCCTCGGCAGCATCTGGCCGGTCTTCCCGCTCAACGGCGGCTACGACGTCTACACCGTGACGCCCGGCTGGAACGCCGCTTTCCTGCGGTCGGTCATCTACTACGGGACCCTCCCGGCGCTGACCATCATCCTGTCCTCGGTCGGCGGCTGGATGCTCGGCATGCGCAACATGATGGTCTCGACGCTCTCCGAGGACTACCTGGTCACGGCCGAGGCCAAGGGCCTGCGACCGGGACGCATCCGGCTGCGGTACGCGGCCCGAAACGCCATCCTCCCGTCGATCAGCGGGTTCGCGATCTCGCTCGGTTTCGTCGTCGCCGGGTCGATCGTCACCGAGGCCGTGTTCTCGTACCCCGGCATCGGCTCGGCCCTGCTGCAGGCGGTCAGCGGCAACGACTACGCCCTGATGCAGGGGATCTTCCTGGTCATCACCCTGTCGGTGCTCGGGGCGAACCTACTGGTCGACCTCCTGTACTCGGTCATCGACCCGCGCACGCGGACGCGTGGCTGAGAGGAACTGCCATGACACTCACCACGCAGGCCGCCGACCCGGCGGGTGCCACCCTCGCCGAACCCAGTCGCCGTCGCCGGTCACTGCCGCCGATGACCACCAAGCTGGCCATCGGCCTGACCCTCGGCGGTCTCATCCTCCTGTTCGGACTCCTCGGACCGTACGTGACCCAGGACCCGTCGCTGGTGCACGACTATGGGCTGACCGGGCCGAGCGGAGCGCACTGGCTCGGCACCACCCAGACCGGTCAGGACGTGCTGGCCCAACTCGCGCACGCCACCCGCGGCTCGCTGACCATCGGGGCCATCGTCGGCGTACTCACGCTGTTGTTGTCGGCGTTCTTCGGCGTCGTCGGCGCCTACGCGGGTGGCTGGGTCGACGAGGCCTTCTCCCTGTTCACCAACATCATGCTGGTCATCCCGGGACTGCCGCTGGTGATCGTGATCTCCAGCTACGTGCCCGACAAGAGTCTCTGGCTGGTGGCGCTGGTGCTATCGATCACCGGTTGGGCCGGGTCCGCGCGGGTGCTGCGCGGCTACACCCTCAGCCTGCGCAACCGTGACTACGTGATCGCGTCGCGGGTCGCCGGGGAGAAGCGGTGGCGCGTCCTCACCGTGGAGATCCTGCCCAACCTCATCCCGCTGCTGGCCTCCCAGGTCGTCTTCGCGGTCATCTTCGCCATTCTCGGCGAGGCCGGCCTGTCCTATCTGGGTCTTGGCGCGAGCGGTTCGTTCACCTGGGGCACGATGCTCTACTACGCGCAGAACGGCCTGGCCCTGCGCCTGGGCGCCTGGTGGTGGTTCGTTCCGCCGGGCCTGATGCTGGCGCTGTTCGGCGCGGCGCTGTCCCTGATCAACTTCTCGATCGACGAGATCATCAACCCGAGGCTGCGGGACCAGACGCGTGCTGCCCGGCGCGGCTGGCGGATGTCCCGGCAGCAGCTGGCGAAGGCCAAGGAGGCCGGGCTGTGACCGTGCTGACCGTCGAGAACCTGAGCATCGACTATCTCGTCGAGCCGCCGGTACACGCCGTTCGTGACGTCTCCTTCACCCTGCAACGTGGCGAGGTTCTCGGTCTGGCCGGGGAGAGCGGGTGTGGCAAGAGCACGCTGGCGTACGGCATCGTCCGCCTGCTCAAACCGCCGGCCGCGATCGTCTCCGGGCGGGCGGTCTTCCACTCCCGGGACGGCGTCGACGTCGACTGGAACGAACTCGGGGCGAAAGAACTGCGGGCCACCCGCTGGGATCAGGTCTCGATGGTGTTCCAGGGTGCGATGAACTCGCTGAACCCGGTCATCTCGATCCGCGACCAGCTCGAGGACATCTATCTCACCCATCGGCCGGACCTGGGCCGCCGCGAGCGGCGCAAGCGGTGCGGCGATCTGCTGGAACGCGTGGGGGTGGACCGGGCCCGGCTCGGCGCTTACCCGCACGAGCTCTCCGGCGGTATGCGGCAGCGCGTGATGATCGCGATGGCGATGGCCCTGGAACCGCAGGTAATGATCATGGATGAGCCGACCACGGCACTGGACGTGGTGGTGCAGCGCGAGATCCTTCGTGAGATCACCCGGCTGCGCGACGAGCTGGGCTTCGCGGTCGTCTTCATCACCCACGACCTGCCGCTCCTGCTGGAGATCAGCGACCGGATCGCGGTGATGCGCGAGGGGGAGATCGTCGAGCTCGCCGACGCCCTCACGCTCTATACCGACCCGCAGCACGAATACACCAAACGGCTGCTGGCGTCGTTTCCCAGCCTCACCGGCGACCGGGGATCGTTCGTCCGCGGTTCCGTCGACGATCGGCTGCTCGCCATGGACGCGGTACACATCGACGGGAGCGCATCGTGACGACGCTGGAGGCGCGGAACCTGGTCAAGGAGTACCACCTGCGGCAGGGTCTGCACACCAGGCGGCTGCGCGCGGTCGACGACGTGAGCTTCGCCCTCGACCCGGGGCGGACGGTGGCCCTGGTCGGGCAGAGCGGCAGCGGCAAGTCCACCATCGCCAAACTGCTTCTGCAGGTGGAGCATCCGACGGCGGGGGAGATCCGGCTGGACGGCGTGCCGGTGGCGCGGCGTGGGGCCGGCTTGCGCGACTACCGCCGTACGGTGCAGATGGTTTTCCAGGATCCGTTCGCGTCGCTGAACCCGTACCACACCGTCGAGCATCACCTCGAACGCCCGGTGCGGCTGCACCATCCCCGGATGCCCGACGCCGAGGTGCGGGCCCGCGTCCTGCACCTGCTGGAGCGGGTCCGGCTCACCCCGGCCGACGTGGTCGCGCGGCGACGCCCGCACGAGTTGTCCGGCGGGCAGCGCCAGCGTGTGGCGATTGCCCGCGCGCTGGCCCCGGAACCGGGCATCCTCATCGCCGACGAACCCGTCTCGATGCTGGACGTCTCGATCCGGCTGGGCGTGCTCAACCTGCTGGCCGCGTTGCAGCGCGAAGAGCACCTCGGGGTCCTCTACATCACCCACGACCTCGCCACGGCCCGGCATTTCTCCGACGAGATCCTGGTCATGTACCAGGGCCGGGTCGTCGAGCGGGGACCGGCCGACGACGTGATCCTGCGACCCCGGCACGACTACACGAAAACCCTGGCCGCGGCGGCCCCGAACCCCGAGCGGCGGATGACCGAGCTCCGGTCATCCCCGGATGTGTGACTGCAGCACCAGGGCGGCCGCCCCGGTCGCCGACGCGGCCGCGGCGGCCGTCGAGACCGTCACGCGCACCTGCCGATGCCAGGTGCGGCCGTCGGCGGCGGCGATCCGGCTGGTGATGGCCGGGCCGTAGATGGACGAGGCGGCGGCGAACCCCGGGCCGGTCAGCACGATCAGATCGAGGTCGAGGAGGTTGACGATCGACTCGGCGGCCGCCGCGACGTACCGTGCGGACTCCTCCAGCAGGGCGCCGCACCGCGGTGCGCCGGCTCGCGCGGCCCGGGCGACGGCGGCGAAACCGGCGATCACACTCTGCCGGGGCGCGTCGGGATCCAGCCCGGCTTCGGCCGCCGCGACCGGGTCCGACGCCGCGGCGCCCACCACGGTGCGTGGCCCGGCCAGGATCTCGAGGCAGCCCCGGCTGCCGCACCAGCAGGCCGGCCCGTCGACCTGGACGCAGAGGTGGCCGAACTCGCCGGCGTTGCCCCCGCCGCCGCGCATGGCCCGTCCTTCGATGATCAGCCCGGCGCCGAGGCCGCTGCCCATGTACAGGGCGGCGAAGCCCTGCTGCGGGCCCAGCCGGGCCACCCAGTACTCGCCGACCGCGGCCGCGGTGGCGTCGTTCTCCACCAGGACCGGCCAACCGGTCGCCTCGGCCAGCCGCTTGCCCAGCTCGTCGTCCCGCCAGCCGCGCAGGTGCGGGGGAGCGTCGTCCGGGTTACGCACGCCGTTGCGCGGCCCGGGCCACACCACGCCGATTCCGAGGCAGCGGGCGCGATCCACCCCCGAGCCGGAGAGCAGCACCTCCACGTCGGCGACCAGCCGGTCGAGCACCTCCTGCTCGTCGCCGCTCTCCGGGGCGGGCCGGGCCAGCCGGGACAGCACGCCCCCGGTCTGCCCGGTGAGCACGTACGTCGTGGTTTCCTCGTCCAGGTAGATGCCCACGGCGAGCCGCGCGGCCGGGTCGAGGCGGAGCATGGTGCGCGGTTTCCCGGCCGTCGGCTCCCGCCCGGTCTCGACGATCAGGCCGTCGGCGAGCAGCCGCTTCACGGTCATCGAGACCGCCGCCTCGGTGAGCCCGGTCATCGTCGCGAGCTGGACCCGGCTCAGCTGCTCGGAGGCGCGGATCGCGTCGAGGATGCTCTCCCGGGCACCCCGGAGGCGCGCCTCTTTCACTTGCTCTCCGTGGGGTGCGATGGGTCGTCCACAGCCGTCGCCCGGACGAGCAGGACGCGGTCGGGATAGAGAACCGGCATCCGGAGCCCGGCCGTGTCGAGGGTGCGGCCGGACAACCGGACACCCTGTGACGTGCACCAGGGTAACGCAGCGCCCCAGGCTGCGGCGTTGCCGTCGGGCCGGTCACCCGGCGGTTGCGGGCGGACGTGGTAGACCCGGTGCGGATCGAGGCCGGGCAGGGCGACGGTGCCGGGCGGGTAGGAGCGGCTCGTCGCGACCGCGGTCAGGTTGTAGAGGGCGTCCGAGCGGTCCGGCGCGACGACCCCGGTCAATTCGTACGCCGGATCGGCCAGGTCCCCGTGCACCAGGGTGCCGGTGTGCAGCAGCCCGCGCAGCTGTTTGTAGAGGGACACCCATTCGGTCAGCCGGGCCTGCTCGTCCGGGTCGGCGGTGGTCAGGTCCCACTCGATGCCGAGATGCCCCCAGATCGCGGTGCCGGCGCGCATGTCGAGGGTCAGTTCGCGGCCGGTGGTGTGCGACCGCGGGGCGCCGATGTGCGAGCCGATCAGCTCCAGCGGCAGCAGCAGGCTGGTCCAGCGCTGGATGGTGAGCCGCTCGTGGGCGTCGATGCAGTCGGAGGCCCACACCCGGTCGGTGCGTTGCAGGATCTCCAGATCGACCCGGCCGCCGCCGGAGGAACAGGACTCGATCTCCACTCGCGGGTGCGCCGCGCGCAGCTCGTCCAGCAGGCGGTAGACCGTGTACGTCTGATCGTGCACCCCGGCCCGCCCGGTCGCCGGATGACCGGCCTCGACCAGGTCGCGGTTGTGGTCCCACTTCAGGAACGCGATGTCGTGGTCGCGCAGCAGGGCATCGAGACTGTCCCGGATATGGGCGTAGGCCGCGGGCTGAGTCAGGTCGAGCACCTGCTGCGACCGAGCGGGCAGGGGCAGCCGGTCACCGGCCGCCATCATCCAGTCCGGATGGGCCCGGGCCAGATCACTGTCCGGGTTGACCATCTCCGGCTCCACCCAAAGACCGAAATCCATGCCCAATTCGCGTACGGCGGTGATCAGCGGCCCGAGTCCGTCCGGCCACACCTCGGCCGAGACGACCCAGTCGCCGAGCCCCGAGGTGTCGTCGCGGCGCGAGCCGAACCATCCGTCGTCCAGGACGAATCGCTCCGCCCCGACCGCCGCGGCCGCCTTGGCCAGCCCGGTGAGCCGGTCGAGATCCTGGTCGAAGTAGACCGCCTCCCACGTGTTGACGACCACCGGGCGTGGCGTGCGGGGATGCCGCGGCCGGGCCCGGAGGAACTCGTGGAAACGCCCGGCCAGTTCGTCCAGCCCCTCGGCGCCGTAGGAGCCGTACAACCAGGGGCTGGTGTAGGTCTCGCCGGCCTCCAGGCACACCTCGCCGGGCAGCAGCAGCTCCCCGCCGCCCAGCGCCGACCGCCCGTGGAAGGTCCGTTCGGCGATCGTCCTCGAGTTGCCGGAGAACGCGGTGTGCACACCCCACACCTGCCCTCGGCGGTTCGCGAAGCCGGTCGTTCCGGCGCAGAGGACGTGCGCGGCGTCGTAGCCGGTGCGGCCGGTGCGGTTCTCCCGGGTCCGCAGGCCATGGCTGAACGCGGTCCGCTGCGGCGATCGCTCGCGCAGGTGGTGCCCGGTGAAGTCGAGCAGCTCGGTGGTCTCCTCGGGCACCGGCAGCAGCAGGGCCAGATGCTGGAGCCAGTACCGGCCGGGCCGGGTGCTGGTGAGCCCGGCGCGGGTGCGCAGCACACCGCTGCGATGCAGTTCGAGCTCCAGTTCCAGCACCAGCCCGGCATCGTCGTCGTAGGCCGTGACGATCACGGCGTCCGCCGAGTCCCGGCCGGCACCGCACTGGTCGCGGTGCACGCCGGCGATGGCGAAGGCGCTGGACCACGACCGCCCGTCGCGGTGCCCGGCCAGACCCGGGAAGCCCAGCCAGCCGGCGGACTGTTCCGGCAGCAGCGAGACCGGCACGGGCGCGTCCGCGGAGAAGCCGATCGGCTGCGGTGCGGTGGCCAGCACCAGGTCGGCGAGGCGTTCCGGGGCCGGGTCGGTGAGTCGTGGACCCCAGTGCGCGACGGTGGGCAGGCCGGGTCCGCGGCAGTCGATCAGGACGCTGACGTCTGCGGCGCTCAGGTGCACCAGGCCGTCGCCCATCCCGTCCCCAATCTCGTTGACGACATTCTTCAGTTGCTTAAGAATGCTAGGCGATCGCAACGACGGGAGCGACTGACATGATCAGAATCGACCTGGACGCGGGCTGGACTCTCCGGGCCGTGGGCGGACCGGTGCCATCGGAGATCGCCGCAACGGTCGTGCCGGCCACCGTGCCCGGCACCGCGCACACCGATCTGCTCGCGGCCGGCCTCATCCCCGACCCCTATCAGGGCACGAACGAGGCGGATCTGGCCTGGTTCCACCGGGCCGCTTGGCTCTACGAGACGACATTGCGCGCCACCGCGCCGGCCGCGGACGAACGGGTCGACCTGGTCTTCGACGGCCTGGACACGGTCGCGTCCATCGCTCTGGGCGGTCGGGAGGTCGGGCGCACGGCCAACATGCACCGGGGCTACCGCTTCGACGTTCGCGACCTGCTGAGCGGGGAACCGCTACCGCTGACCGTACGGTTCGATCCGGCGCTCGAGTATGCCGAGCGGATCCAGGACCAGATCGGCGAGCGCCCGCACGTCAATGCGCACCCCTTCAACGCCGTACGCAAAATGGCCTGCAGTTTCGGCTGGGACTGGGGACCGGATCTGCAAACCGCGGGCATCTGGAAACCGGCTCGCCTGCAACGGTGGCGGACCGCGCGACTCGCCGAAGTGCGTCCACTGGCGACGCTCGACGACGACGGCCGGACCGGCCGCCTCACGGTCCACGTGGCCGTCGAGCGGTCCGGCCTCGGCCCGGCCGGTGACCTGAGTGCCCACATCGCGATCGGTGACCTCCACGCCGTCCTTCCGTTGAGCGCCGGCTCCGACCGGGAAGCGGTCGAGGTCGTCGTTCCGGAGGCGCCGGTGTGGTGGCCGGCCGGATACGGCGAGCAGCCGCTGGTCACCGTCACCGTCGACCTGTTCGACGGGGACGAACAACTCGACACGTACGCCGGGCGGGTCGGCTTCCGCAGCGTGCGGCTGGACGAGAGCCCCGACGAGTACGGGCACCGTTTCGCCCTGGTCGTCAACGGCCGTGATGTCTTCGTCCGGGGCCTCAACTGGATCCCCGAGGACCACCTGCTCACCCGCCTGACCCGGGCCGACTACGAGGCCGCCGTCGACCGGGCGGTGGAGACGCACGCCAACCTTCTGCGTGTCTGGGGTGGCGGCATCTACGAGTCGGACGACTTCTACGACGTCTGCGACGAACGTGGCGTGCTGGTCTGGCAGGACTTCCTGCTGGCCTGTGCGGCGTACGCCGAGGAGGAACCGCTGCGCGGGGAGATTCTCGCCGAGGCCCGGGAGAACATCGCCCGGCTGTGCCCGCACCCGTCGCTGGCCCTCTGGAACGGCGGCAACGAGAACATCTGGGGCCACGAGGACTGGCAGTGGAAGTCCCAGCTGGACGGCGCCACCTGGGGCGCCGGCTACTACTACGAGGACTTCCCGGCGCTGCTCGCCGAACTCGACCCGACCCGGCCCTACCACCCGGGCAGCCCGTCCAGCCCGGGACTCGACCCGGCCGACGTGCATCCGAACGACGACCGCTACGGCACGCGGCACGAATGGGAGGCGTGGAACCTGCGGGACTACACCTGGCACGACCGGAGCATCCCGCGCTTCTGCTCCGAGTTCGGCTGGCAGGCGCCACCGGCGTGGTCGACCCTCACCACCGCGCTCGCGCCCGCCGACCTGAGCAAGGACAGCACCGCTTTCCGCTCGCACCAGAAGGCCGAGGACGGCACCGGCAAACTGGACCGCGGACTGGGGGCACACCTGCCGGTGCCGGTCGACTTCGCCGACTGGCACTGGGCCACCCAGCTCAACCAGGCCCGCGCGACGACGTTCTCGGTCACCCACCTGCGCGCCCATGCGCCGCGGACCATGGGCAGCATCCTGTGGCAGCTCAACGACTGCTGGCCGGTCACCTCCTGGGCGGTCGTCGACGGTGCCGGCCGCCGCAAACCGGCCTGGTACGCACTCCGGCGTGCGTACGCTCCTCGGTTTCTGGCCTTTCACCGGGTGGCGGGCCAGTTGATGATCGTGGCGATCAACGACGACGACGCGCCCTGGCAGGCGGACGGCGTCGTGCGCCGGATCGGCCTGGACGGCACCGAGAACGCCTCGGGCCGGCTGCGTGTCCAAGTGGCGGCTCGTTCGGTCCAGCTGATCGCACCGGCACCGGAACTGCTCACGGCGGCCGACGTCGCGCGCGAGGTGCTGGTCGCCGACCTCGACGGGCGGCGCGCCACCCACCTGTTCGCCGAGGACCTGAACCTCGCCTACCGGCCGGACCCGCTGACCGCCCGAGCCGAGCGGTCGGCGGGCGGTTACCGGGTGACGGTGACCGCGTCCTCCTTCGCCCGCGACGTCGCCGTGCTCGCCGACCGGGTGGCGCCCGACGCGGTCTGCGACGACATGCTCGTCGACCTCCTGCCCGGGGAGTCCCATACCTTCGATATCGCCACCGGCGCGGACGTCGACCCGGACGCCTTCGTCGGGCCCGCCGTCCTCCGATCGGCCAACTCGCTGATCGCCCCGGCCGGCGTGCGGTGAGGTGAGCGATGACCGGCGGACTGATCGGGCTGGTGCTGACCGGGCGGGCGGCCCGGGTGGGCGTCGAGCCGTTCTTCATGGAACTCATCGCGGGCATGGAGGAGGCTCTGGCACCGCACGGCGCCACCGTGCTGCTGCTGGTCGTGCCCGACCTGGACGCGGAACTCGCCACCTACCGCCGCTGGGCCGCCGACCACACGGTCGAGGCCGTCGTCATCGTGAACCTGGTGGACGACGACATCCGTCCCGCCGAGCTCGCCGGGATCGGCTTGACGGCGGTGCTCGCGGGCCGGCACGGCGGCGATTCATCCTTTCACCGGGTGGTCACCGACGACGCCGGTGCGATCACCGCGGCGATGGACATGCTGGCCTCGCTCGGGCATCGGGTGGTCGGCCGGGTCACCGGACCGGCCGATCTCGTGCACACGGCCGAGCGGTCCTCGGCGATGCGCGCCGCGGGGGAGCGGAGCGGCATCGGCATCCGCGTGATCGAGGCGGACTACAGCGCCGAGGACGGTGTACGCGGTGTCCACGACCTGCTGGCCGGCGACCCGCGGCCGAGCGCGGTGATCTTCGACAACGACGTCATGGCGGTGGCCGCCGAACAGGACCTGATCCGGGCCGGCGTCGCGGTGCCCGGCCAGATGAGCCTGCTGGCGTGCGACGACTCGCCTCTGTGCGAACTGGCCGTCCCGCCGATGTCGGCGCTCAGCATCGACGTTCACGAACACGGCCTGACGCTGGGCCGGGCCGTCCTGGAGGCGCTCCGCGGTGTGGAACCGCGCGACCACGCTGGACCGCCGATCCGGATTCGCCGGCGGGAGAGCACCGCGCTTTTCATCGAAGTCTGACTATTTTCGCAGCTTGACGGCTAACTTAAGCAGGTTTAGATTCTCCGGGAGTCCTCCTCCCGCACCTGCTCTGGAGCAAGCCATGAAGATGCGATACCTCGCGCTCGGCGCGGCCGTGCTTCTCGCCCTCACCGGCGCGGCCGTCCCGACCGGTGTCGCCCCGGCCTTCGTCACCAGGGCCGGCGCCGACCTCCGCCTGCACGGCAAGCCGTTCCGGTTCGCCGGCACGAACAACTACTACCTGCACTACCAGTCGCCGGTCGCGCGCGACAACGTCCTCGACACCGCGGCCGCCGCCGGTTTCCAGGTGATGCGCACGTGGGGCTGGTTCGACACCGGGACGGCCGACGGCAGCAACCCGACGGCCGGCAGCCAGAACGGGGTCTACCTGCAGTACTGGGACGGCTCCGGCCACCCGCACTACAACGACGGCGCCGACGGGCTGGCCCGCCTGGACGCCGTGATCGCCCGGGCCGGCCAGGACGGCCTGAAGCTGGTCATCCCGTTCACCAACAACTGGGGCGACTTCGGCGGCATGGACAAATACGTCGAGTGGGCCGGCGGCAGCCACCACGACGACTTCTACACCGATGCCCGCATCCGCGGCTGGTTCCGCGACTACATCGCCCACCTGCTCGACCGCACCAACTCCATCACCGGCGTGAAGTACAAGGACGACCCGACGATCATGACGTGGGAACTCGCGAACGAGCCGCGCTGCGTCGGGTCCGGCAAGTACCCCCGGTCGGCGGCCTGCGACACCGACACGATCACCGCCTGGGCCGACGAGATGTCGACCTTCATCCGCTCGGTGGACCGCAAACACCTGATCAGCGTGGGCGACGAGGGCTTCTTCGCCGACCAGCCGGGCGGGGACGACTGGACCCACAACGGCGGCGAAGGCATCGACACCGTCCGGCTGGCCCGCCTGCGCAACATCGACGTGATGAGCTACCACCTCTACCCCGACGGCTGGGGCAAGACCGCCGACTGGGGAACCCAGTGGATCCTCGACCACGCCCGCGCCGCGCGTCAGGTGGGCAAGCCGGTGATGCTCGGCGAGTTCGGCTACCGCGACAAGGCCACCCGCAACACCGTCTACCAGCGATGGACCGACGCGGCGTACGCCTCGGGCACCAACGGCGCGCTGTACTGGATCCTCTCCGACCGGCTCGACGACGGCAGCCTCTACGGCGACTACGACGGCTTCACGGTCTACTGCCCGAGCCCGGTGTGCACCACGATCAGCAACTTCGGCCGGCGGATGCAGGGCCGGGCGCTCACCTTCGCCCCGGTCGCCGACGACGACACCGCCACCGTCGAGTACGGAATGAGCACCTCGCTGCAGGTCGTCGGCAACGACCTCGTCTACCTGCCCGCCCGGCGGCTCGACCTGCGCACCCTCAAGCTGAATCCGGACGCCACCGGCGGCACCTTCACGGTCGGTGCCGGCGGCACCGTGGCCTTCACGCCCGCCGCCGGATTCACCGGACGGGCCACCGTCACCTACACGATCGCCGACAACCTCGGCCGCAGATCCAACCGGGCGACCGTCACCGTCACCGTGAAGCCGCAACCGCTCCCGGAGCAAACCCTGTTCGACTTCGAGGACGGCACCCAGGGCTGGGGTCCCGCGAGCTTCAACCCCACGGCCGGCACGGTCGCCACCACGAGTGAGTTCCACGCCGACGGCGTGCAGGGGCTGCGGTTGACCGGCACCGACGGCGGCTGGTTCGGCGCGTCCCTGCCGGCGCCGACCGACCTGACCACCCGCGGCACGCTGAGCTTCGCCTCCCCGTCGGCCAACGGTTCCTTCGCCGTGTCCTTCCAGACCGGCCCGGACAGCGTGTGGTGCCAGGGCGACGCCCGCCCCTCGGCCACCAGGGCCGGCTACTACGAGCTCGATCTCACCGCCGTCGCGGCCGGCTGCCCCGGCCTGAGCGACGTGCGGACCGTGAACCTCTACATCGGCGGCAACCAGCAACAGGACATCGATGCCATGACCATCAGCTGACCGCGCTTCCACCGGTGCGGTCCGGAGAATGGAGATCCCCCATGAGACGCCTGCTGAGCCTGGGCCTGGTCGTCCTCACCGCCTTGCTCGTCGCCCCGGCGCCCGCGCGGGCCGCGGACCGTGGCTCGTACACGGTCTCCGGCCTCGGCAGCCGGAAGCAAGCGGTGCTGAACAACGGCGGAACCGTCCTCGACCTCGCCATCGCCATGCTCGAGACGGAGCGGATGACGACCGATTACACGTACGGCGACGGGAAGTCCGGTGACGCCGCCAACTTCGGCATCTTCAAGCAGAACTGGTACATGATCCGCCAGTCGGTGTCGCAGTACAGCGGCTACGGCCCGAACGAGTGGAACGCTGGCGCCGCCCTCAACAGCAACCTCAGCTGGGACCTGCAGATCCGGCACGCGGCCCAGAACAAGTGGGGTGAATACACCTGGTTCGCCGGCCACCGCAACGGCCAGACCGGCCTGAGCAACCCGAACACCCAGGACATCGCGAACTACCGCAACGCCGTCTACTGGATCCGCGACCAGATCAACTCGAGTTCGCGCTACCGCACCGACGACACCCGCTTCTGGGTGAACGTCCCGGCCATCTAGCACTCTTCGTCGGAGGTGAGGTCATGCGAAAACGAAACGCTGTCCGAGGAGCTGCGGCGCTCTCGCTGGTGGCCGCATTGCTGCTGCCGGCATCGAGCGCGGCCGGCACCGCGACGGCCCAGGTCGCCGCGGCTGCCGCGGTCAAGGTCATGCCGCTGGGTGACTCGATCACCGGGTCACCCGGATGCTGGCGGGCCAAACTCTGGACCAGATTGCAGAGCAATGGCTACACCAACGTCGACTTCGTCGGCACGCTCGGCGACCCCGGCTGCGGCGTCTCCTACGACGGCAACAACGAGGGCCACGGCGGTTACCTGGCGACCAACATCGCCAACCAGAACCAGTTGCCCGGCTGGCTCGCCGCCACCCAGCCGGACGTGGTGATGATGCACCTCGGCACCAACGACGTCTGGAACAACCTGTCGCCCAGCACCATCCTGGCCGCCTACGGCAAGCTCGTCGACCAGATGCGGGCCAGCAATCCGGCCATGAGGATCCTTGTGGCGAAGATTCTCCCGATGAATCCCAGCGGCTGCTCGGACTGCGCGCAACGGGTGATCAACCTCAACAACGCCATCCCGGGCTGGGCCGGCGGCAAGAGCACCTCCGCGTCGCCGATCACCGTCGTCGACCAGTGGAGTGGCTTCAGCACCGGCTCGAACACGACCGACGGGGTCCATCCGAATGACAGCGGCAACGTCAAGATCTCCGACAGGTGGTATCCGGCGCTGACTCCGTTGCTGACGTCCGGCGGTTCGGGACCAGGCTCGAGCGGGTTGCTCGAAGGGTTCGAGTCCGGTAGCAACGGCTGGGGTGCCGGCGGTGCTTCCGGCGGTCCGTGGCAGGTCAGCGAGTGGGCGGCGCAGGGCAGCTACTCGTTGAAGGCCGATGTCGCGCTCGGCAGCGGCCAGAGTTACTCGTTGTCCAAGGTCGCGACGCAGAACCTCGCCAGTGGATCGACGCTGCGGGCAACGGTCCGGGCCGCGACCTGGGGCACGCTCGGCAGCGGTCTCACGGCCAAGATCTATGTCAAGAGCGGATCGGGCTACACCTGGTACGACGGCGGCGTCGCGACGATCACCACCGGCACCGGCGGCACGACGTTGAGCCTGAGCCTGTCGGGTGTCGCCGCCCGGAGCGACGTGCGGGAGATCGGCGTGCAGTTCTTCGCGGCCGCCAATTCCAGCGGCACCACCTCGATCTACCTCGACAACGTCACCGTGGCGTAGCGGGCCGCGCCGGTCTCCGGCAACCGGATTTCGGCGCGGTCACCGGGTTCCCGGTTCGAGGAGGCGCTCGGTCTCGGTCCACAGATCGGCCTGCCAGGCCGGGTCGTTGCCGGGTGCGCTCGGCTGGATCTGCCGGGTGCCGCGCGCGGTGTAGTAGCCGCCGGAGTGCCCGGAGAAGGCGGGGTCGCGGCGAGGGCCACGATGAGGCCGGCGCCGCGGGTCGGGTCGCCGATCCCGAGCCGGGTGACCATCTTCCCGAGAGCACCGGCGAAGCGGAGCTCGCGGCCGAGGCCGGTGGTGTTGAAGCCGGGGTCGAGGCAGTTCGCGGACCGAGGTGCCGGCCAGCCGAGGGGCGAGCTCCATGGTGAACATGATGTCGAGCAACTTGGTCTTGCCGTAGTGCTCGGACGACCCGCGGGCGGTGAACGGGACCGTCTGGGTCAGGTCCTGCGGGATCCGCAGCGTGCCGTGCCGGCGTCGGCTTCATCTCCGACGCGCCCGAGGGCGTGCGGGTCGCCGAGGAGTTGCGGCGCGCCGACTGCGACCTGATCGTCCTGTTCCTGACCACCTACCTGACCACCGGGGCCTGATCAACCAGGAGGCGCAGGTTCTCGACGCCACCGACAATCTCTACATCGCCAGCGGCGACTCGAGCACCAGGAGGCTGTACATCGAAACGGCGTCCAAGGCGTCGGGCTGGACCGACTGGGCGATCCGGTACACCTCGTCGGCCGTCTACTACTCCGATCCGCTGATCGACCACCAACGCCTCAAGTCGCTCGGCGTGATGAGCATCTTCGCCCCACGGTACGGCGGAGGCCAGATCGACGTAAAGGACTGGAGAAGCCAGCGGCTAGGAGGCCGGCGGCACGGTGGAACGTCGCAGCAAGACAACCAGCACGGGAACGCCAGCATCGCCACCGCCGTGCTCGCCTCCATCCCGGCCACCCTGTTGCTCATCGTTGCGCAGCGCTATGTCACCGCCGGGGGTGACCGCCGCCAAGGACTGACCGACCCTGCTCAGAAAACAGGCCGCACGCCATGACCGTCGCTCCACAGAGCCCGGCCTTCGCCGCCCAGGACATCCCGTTCAGTTACCCCGGATCCTGGTTCGACATTTCCCCGGTGATCGCCGAGAAGACGTACGCCGACGATCTGCATGGTCGAAGCCGGTGACGTGCCGCCCGGTCACGGCGTCGCCGGCAACGACGGTGCTGCCGCGGATCAGGCCGCGCAGCACCGAATCGCTAGGCGTCGGTGCGCATCAGTCGGTAGCCGGCGGCGCCGACTGCGGCTGCTGCCCATGCGGCGAAGACCAGCAGTCCTGCTTCCGGGCTGAGGGTGCTGCTGTCGTGGGTGAGGGCGTAGATGGAGGCTCCGGCGTTGCTCGGCAGGTATTTGCTGATCGAGTCGGACATGTCGCTGGGCAGCAGGTCGGTCAGGACCGGCAGGAGCATGAGCAGGACCACGACGGAGGCGATGCCGCCGGCGACCGAACGTAGCAAGCCGCCGAGTCCGATGCCGATGACGCCGACGAGACCGAAATACAGGGCGGCTCCGGTGAGGCCGCGCAGGATGCGGTCGTCCGTGAGGCCGGCTGCGATGTCGGTGTCGGCGAGGGCGCTGTGCCCGGCGAGGAACGAGACGAGGACGGCGGCGAACGACGCCACCGTGACGACGCCGAAGAACATGGTCGTCTTGGCCAGCAGGACGGGAAGGCGTTTCGGGACTGCGGTCAGCGTTGAGCGGATCATGCCGGTCGAGTACTCGCCGGCCATGACCAGAACACCGAGGACACCGATGGCCAGCTGGGCGAATTGCTGACCGCCCATGGCCGCAGCGACGGCGTCCGTGACCGAACCGCCCAGCCGACCGGTGTGATCGGAGGTGGGGTCGTAGCGGGCCGCGGAGAGCAGCCCGAAGCCGATCAGCAGCACCATGGCGATCCCGAGGGTGATCCAGGTGGAACGCAGATCCCAGAATTTGGACCATTCGGAGCGGAGAACGCGCGGTCCGGTCACCCGGTGGATGTCCCGTTGCGGGCGGGCGTGCGATGCCGTCGTCATGCCATGCTCCTCATCGGGGCGCCGGGGTTGGCCGAGGGTGCTGTTGTCGTTCCGTGGTATTCCACGGACTCGCCGGTCAGCGACATGAACGCCTCTTCCAGTGATGCCGTTTGGGGGGTGAGTTCGTAGAGGACGATGTGGTGGGCTGCGGCGATCTCGCCGATGGTGCGGGCGGCGACGCCTTGGACGTGCAGTTCCTGCGATCCGGGTGTCCCGGTGACCGTCACTCCAGGCCGAATGACCGCGGCATACAGTCGCTCCGGATCGGAGCAGGCGACCTTGACGCCGCCGGCGCTTTGCTCGGCGATGAAGCGTTCGACGGTGGTATCCGCCAGCAGCCGGCCGCGACCGATGATGATCAGATTTGTGGCGGTCTGCGCGACCTCGCCCATCAGGTGTGACGACATGAGCACGGTTCGGCCCTGTCCAGCCAGTCCGGTCAGAAGGTTGCGGATCCAGAGGACTCCTTCGGGGTCCAGGCCGTTCACGGGCTCGTCGAGCATGATGATCTGCGGGTCGCCGAGCAGGGCTGCGGCGACGCCGAGCCGCTGGCCCATGCCGAGGCTGAAACCGCCGACCCGTTTGCGGGCTACCGCAGTGAGGCCGGCGAGTTCGATGACCTTCTCGACGCGTCGCATGCTGATGCCGTGGGTGAGGGCCAATGCCCGCAGGTGCCCATAGGCCGTACGGCCCGGATGGACCGACTTGGCTTCCAGCAGGGTGCCGACCTCGCGCAGGGGCGCGGAGTGCTGGACGTAGGGGCGTCCGTTGACGAGCGCGGTTCCTCGCGTCGGCGCGTCGAGCCCGACGATGAGCCGCATCGTGGTGGACTTCCCGGCGCCGTTGGGCCCGAGGAAACCGGTTACCACGCCGGGCTGAACGGTGAACTCCAAGCCGTCCACCGCCGTTTTTGTCCCATATTTCTTGACAAGTTGCCGAACCTCGATCATGGGTTTCCCTCGTTCAGCCTCGGATGTGAATGCCGGTGCGGGTGTCGCGGCAACGAGAAGCGCTCATGGACCGCCGGCCGGGGGTCGCCGCGAACGATCGCGCTGCGGCGGCCTAGGGAAGAGCGTGCTCCCTGAGCAACAAGAACGGATGAGCCGCTGATCAGAGTTTCATCAGTGAGCGGGCCGGTGCCGATGATGGCTTTCTCATGAGACTTTGATGTTTGTCCGGCATGGTCGACAGCATGGCCGACGAAGAGACCGGGGCACGCGTCCTCGTCGTGGATGACGAACCGAACATCTGTACGCTCATCGCGTCAACGCTGCGGCTTGTCGCCTTTGAGACGCGCGAAGAACATTCCGGCACCGCGGCCTTGGCAGCTGTCTCGGAGTTTACGCCAGCTGTGGTGTTGCTGGATGTTATGTTGCCTGACCTCGACGGCTTCGAGGTGGCCCGCCGGCTGCGCCACGACGGCTATGACGTCCCGATCCTGTTCCTGACCGCGAGAGATGCGGTGGCGGACCGGGTGGCCGGGTTGAGTTCGGGTGGCGACGACTATGTGACGAAGCCGTTCAGCCTCGAGGAGATTGTCTGGCGCATCCGCGCGATCCTGCGCCGCACCGCCCCGAAACAGGCGCCCACGGACACCGACCTGCGTTTCGCCGACCTCGAACTCTCGCAGGACACCTATCAGGTCCGCCGCGCCGGCCAGACGATCACCCTGTCGGTCACCGAATTCAATCTGCTGCGGTTCTTGATGCTCAACGCCGGACGTGTGCTGAGTCGATCCCAGATCCTCGACCGCGTCTGGGATTACGACTTCAACGGCGACGGGCAGATCGTCGACACCTACGTCTACTACCTGCGCAAGAAGCTCGACCAACACGGCCCGCGGCTGATCCAGACAGTCCGGGGTGTCGGCTACTGCCTGCGAACGGCCCAGGGTCCCGGCGCGTCGTGACCGAGTCGACGACCCCCACCACGCGCGCCGCGCGGCTGCGGGCGTGGCGGCCCCGTCGCTGGGCGCACTGGACCGTCCGGTCCCGCCTGGCGGTGACGATGGTCATCGTTTGCGGCTGCACACTGCTGGCGGTCAACGTCGTCGGCACCGAACTGCTGCGCAGTTATCTCGCCGACCGCCTCGACGGCCAGCTCGACCGGATCGGGCAGACGTCGCTGTCGTCCCGCGCGTTGCCCGATTCGCCCCGTGAGACGGCGGTGGCGCAGCGGCTCGGCGGACTGTTGGGTGCTCCCATCAACGTCGGCAGCTACGACGCCTCGGGACAGTGGAAGGCTCTGCTGACCAGCCCCGAGTTCGCCGCGCCGGTCGCCTCGTTCGCCTCGGTGACCGTGCACGCCGACCGCGGCCCGTACACGGTCACGGCCGGCGCCGATGCCGCGAGATGG
This sequence comes from Paractinoplanes tereljensis, assembly GCF_016862435.1. Taxonomy (GTDB): domain Bacteria; phylum Actinomycetota; class Actinomycetes; order Mycobacteriales; family Micromonosporaceae; genus Actinoplanes; species Actinoplanes tereljensis. Next base: position 72,169 of record NZ_BOMY01000064.1, on the reverse strand, counting down.
CGGATCATCGCAGTGACTAGCCCTGATGGCGGCTTTACCACCATCGCGCTGTCTCTGCAGGAAATCGACGCCACCGTGGATCGAATGTTGCTGGCCGGCCTGCTGCTCAGTGTCTTCGCGATCATTCTGGTCGCCGCGGTGGCCGTCGGCGTCGTGCGCGTCGGGCTACGGCCACTGACCCGCATGCAGGACACCGCCGCCGCGATAGCCGCCGGATCGATCATGGCGCGGGTCGCCGATACTGATCCGCACACCGAACCCGGTCGCCTCGGCATCGCCCTCAACACGATGCTCGCCCGTATCGGGGATGCGCTCGCCTACCGCGAGGCCACCGAGCAGCGGCTCCGGCAGTTCCTCGCCGATGTCTCCCACGAACTGCGAACACCATTGACCTCGGTGCGGGGCTTCGCCGAGCTCTATCGCCGCGGCGGAGCCGCGACGGTCGACGAGCTGGACGCCACGATGCTGCGCATCGAGCAGGAGGCCACCCGGATGACCGCGCTGGTCGAGGACCTGCTGCTGCTGTCGGCGCTCGACGAGGACCGCACCCTGGAGTTGCTCCCGACCGACCTGACCGGCATCGCCGCCGACGCTGCCCGCGACGCCCAGGCCCGCCATCCCGGCCGGGTGATCACCCTGGACGCCGTCGCGTCCGCACCGGTGCGTGCCGATGAATACCGGCTGCGGCAGGTCGCGACGAATCTGGTCGCGAACGCCATCGCTCATACCCCGGCCGACACCCGGATAGCCATCCGGGTCAGGTACGAGCCGCCACCTCCCGCCGACCCGGTGGTCGCCATCGGTCAGATGCCCGGCGGTCCCCTGGCCGTGCTCGAGGTGTCCGACAACGGCCCAGGCATCCCCGTCGAGCACGCTCCGCACATCTTCGAACGCATGTACCGGACCGACCCCAGCCGCGGCCGCAAGGCCACCGCCGACGGCTCCGGGCTCGGACTATCCATCGTGGCAGCGATCGTGACCGCGCACGCCGGTCGTATCGAACTGCTCCGTCCGGCACCCCACGGCGCCACCTTCAGGGTGCTCCTTCCCGCCGATCCCACCCTGCTCGAGGGCACCTTGTCTCCCACCGCACCGCCCTCGCCGCCTCGCTGCTGACATTCGGCCGGGCCGTCTGATCAGATTCTGATATCGGACTCATGGGCCTTTGCCATCCGCCCCGCACGCTGAACTCATGACCACACGATCACGGCGCCGCGCCGCAATGACGTTGACCGCGCTCGCCCTTGCCCTGACCTGTTTGGCCGCCTGTGGCGGAGGCGGCACCGAGGACACAGGCATCGCCTCCGCCGGCGGCGCGGCCACACCGTCGGCCAGCGCCAGCGCTGGTGCCACCGGTGACGGCCTGAAGTTCGCCGCGTGCATGCGGGAGAACGGCATCGACATGCCCGATCCCGATCCGAGCAGTGCCGGCGGCGGACTCCAGTCAGTGCGCGGCAGCGCCGACCAGACCAAGCTCAACGCCGCCTTGCAGAAGTGCCAGCAGTACCGGCCCACCGGCGGTCAGGGCAGCGCCCTGTCGGACCCGGCGAACCAGAAGCAGCTGGAAGAACTCGCCAAGTGCTTCCGCAGTCACGGCGTCGACGTCCCGGACCCGGACCCCGCCACCGGCTTCCGAGGGCTCACCACGCAGCTGCAAACGCTGCAGGCCGACCCCGACTGGAACACCGCCATGACCGCATGCCAGAGCCTGATGCCGACCGGAGCGACCCGATGACCAGGACCGGCGATGTCAACGCCGCCACCACGGAGCCGGCCATCGACGGCGCCCCGGACACCACCGCCCCCAGCCCGGCAGTCGGCGTCGGCGGCACCGGGCGCAAGCGACGGCGCGGGCGCGCCGTCGCGTTCGCCGCGATCGCTCTGGTGGTCGCCGGTGTGGGCGCCGCGGCGGCCGTCGGCTTCGGCGGATCCGGCGACACCACGGCCGACTCCGCCCCGGCAGCCCCCAAAACCACCAAAGTCGTCAAGACCACGGTCACCGAGACCGCGACCGTGGACGGCAACCTCGACTACGGCACCGAGACCACCCTGTCGGCCCGGCCCGGCGCCGGCGGCGTGGGCACCATCACCTGGCTGCCCGGCGAGGGCACGACCATCAGCCGCGGCAAGACGGTCTACAGCATCAACGCGGACCCGGTGGTCCTGTTCTACGGCAGCATGCCGCTCTGGCGCACCCTGGTGCCCGGCTCCAGCGGCGCCGACGTCAAGGAAGTCGAAACCAATCTGGCCGCGCTCGGCTACACCGGTTTCACCGTCGACGACGACTACACCGATGCCACCGCCGACGCCGTACAAGACTGGCAGGACGACCTCGGCCGCGACGAGACCGGCACGCTCAACCCGGAAGACGTCGTCGTCGCCACCGGCCAGATCCGCGCCGCCACCCAGAAGGTGCAGCTCGGCGCGGCAGCCAACGGACCGGTACTCACCTACACCGGCACCAGCCGGGTGGTGACGATCAACCTGGACGTGTCCGACGAGAGCCTGGTCAAGGACGGCACGACGGCCACGGTGAAACTGCCCGACGGAAAGTCCGTGAAGGGCACGGTGTCCGACGTCGGATCGGTCGCCTCCAGTGCAACCACCGGCACCGGCGTGCAGGCGCAGACCACCACCACGATCCCGGTCACCGTGAAGATCAGCGACCAGAAGGCCCTCGGCTCCCTGGACGCGGCACCGGTCGACGTGGACCTGGTCTCGGCCAGCGCGAAGGACGTGCTGGCGGTGCCCGTCAACGCACTCGTCGCTTTGGCCGAGGGCGGCTACGGCATTCAGGTCCTCGACGGCGCCACCACCCGGTACGTGCCGGTCAAAACCGGTCTGTTCTCCAGCAGCAACGTCGAGGTCTCCGGCACCGGCCTGACCGAAGGCATGAACGTGGTGATCCCCAATGCCTGAGCAGCCCCCCACCCACGCCGCTATCGCGCTGGACAAGGTCACCAAGACCTACAGCGGCGGCGTCGCCGCCCTCTCGGCGGTGAGCCTGCGGATCGGCCACGGGGAGATGGTGGCCATCGCCGGGCCGTCGGGATCCGGCAAATCCACGATGCTCAACATGATCGGCACCCTCGACCGGCCCACCTCCGGCACCGTCTGCATCGACGGGTACGACATCTCCACCCTCACCGACCGCCAACTCTCCGCGCTGCGGCAGTCACGCATCGGCTTCGTCTTCCAGCAGTTCCACCTGGCCGCCGGCATCCCCGCACTCGACAACGTCGCCGACGGACTGCTCTACGCAGGCGTCGCCATCCGCGAACGCCGCCGCCGCGCGACCACCGCCCTGCAACGCGTCGGCCTCGCCCACCGGCTCGACCACAAACCCCACGAACTGTCCGGCGGCGAACGTCAGCGCGTCGCGATCGCCCGCGCCATCATCGCCGACCCGCCCATCCTGCTCGCCGACGAACCCACCGGGAACCTCGACTCGGCCTCCGGCACGACCGTCATGCAGCTACTGCACCGCCTCCACACCGCTGGCACGACCGTGGTCATCATCACCCACGACCGGGACATCGCGGCCAGCCTGCCCCGCCAGATCCACGTCCGCGACGGGCGCCTGCAAACCGACCAAATGGCCGGTGTCGCATGAAGAACCCAGACCTCGCACCGGCGCGGATGAAAGCCGGCGACGTCCTGCGTGTCGGCGGCGCCGGGTTGCGCGCACGCCCACTGCGCGTTTTCCTCAGCGCTCTGGGCATCGCCATCGGCATCGCCGCGATGATCGCCGTCGTCGGCATCTCCAGCTCCAGCCAGGCCGAACTCAACCGGCAACTGCAGGCCCTCGGCACGAACCTGCTGCGCGTCACGCCCGGGCAGACGCTGCTCGGCGACTCCGCCGAACTTCCCGAGGCCGCCATCGGCATGATCGGGCGCATCGGCCCGGTCGAGTCCGTCAGCGCCACCGCGACCGTCGACGCCAAGGTCTACCGCAACGACAAGATCCCCACCGCCCAATCCGGCAGCATCGCCGTGCTCGCCGCGAAAACCGACCTACCGCAAACCAGCGGAGCCACCATCGCCCAAGGCGTCTGGCTCAACGACGCCACCGCCCAATACCCCACCGTCGTCCTCGGCGCCACCGCCGCCCAACGCCTCGGCATCACCGCACCCGGGCCCGGCGTCCAGGTGTGGCTCGGTGACCAATACTTCACCGTCGCCGGCATCCTCAACCCCGCCGGCCTCACCCCCGAACTCGACCAGTCCGCCCTCATCGGCTGGCCCATCGCCGAGAAAAGCCTCGGCTTCGACGGCGCACCCACCACCATCTACACCCGCGCCGCCGAACAACAGGTCACCGCCGTACAGGCCATCCTCGCCAACACCACCAACCCCCAGAACCCCAACGAAGTACAGGTATCACGCCCCTCCGACGCCCTCGCCGCCAAGAACGCCGCCGACGCCACCCTCAACGGCCTGCTCCTCGGCCTCGGAGCAGTCGCCCTGCTCGTCGGCGGAGTCGGCGTCGCCAACACCATGGTCATCTCGGTCCTCGAACGCCGCGCCGAAATCGGGCTACGCCGCTCCCTCGGCGCCACCCGAGGCCAGATCAGAAACCAATTCCTCGCCGAATCCCAGCTCCTGTCCGCCCTCGGCGGGATCTGCGGCGTCCTCATCGGCATCGCCGTCACCGCCGGCTACGCCACCTACCAGGGCTGGACCTCCGTCGTGCCCGCCTGGGCCATGGGAGGCGGACTCGCGGCAACACTGCTCATCGGCGGCATCGCCGGGCTCTACCCCGCCATCCGCGCCGCACGCCTGTCACCCACCGAAGCCCTCACCGCAACCTAACCAACCGTCGTGCCACCAGCACTGTCTCCATCCCAAGCGCTCTGCACCACCGGAAACGCGCCGGCCGTCACTGCCCTACCCAACACGGCAGCGACGGCCAGGCGCAGGACCTGACACCGCGAGCCCGTTCCCGGACCGTGGAGTTCTTCATCCCCGGCGGAGACCCGTTCAGGGTGCTCTCCGACGTGGCTCGCGAAGTGCGAGCGGGCACCGTGATCCTGGGTCGCTCGGGCAGCCTTGCCTATCGCTTGCCGGGTCGCCGGCCCTCCGTCGGCGCAGCCGGCTGGTGGCATCATCCCGACGGGCCCCTCGATGTTTGATCGTCGATGAGCAGACCGGGCAGGTGCTCACCGGCGACAGTGAGAGCGTCACGGGCTCTGCGCGGCCGGCCGGAGCGCCGTAGGCGTCTGCTCCAACAGATGCTGAAGTGGATCGCGTCGACGACGTCGCGCGGGTCGATAACCGGCGATCCCGGCCGGGACGTGCGGGGTCAGGATCGCCCATTCTGCGCGTCGACGGTCAGGTAGTCGTCACCCTGTAACCGGGCTGAGAAGGTTCGTTGCCAGGATCTGCGCCAGCCAGTTCTGATAAGCGTCGCCATCCCAGCCACGGTCGACGGTGAGCCGGATGAAAACCTCCGAGCCGGTCAGTATCCAACAGGTGTCCGTCGCCTGGGACCGCTCGACAGCGGTGTGCAGCAGGCTTTCCGTGCCGAGGTGCGCGACGAATTTACCTACCCCGATCAGGCGTTCCTGCTCGCTGACGCGCAGCACCTCGGCGGCCTCGGGTCCGGCCTGCGTCAGGATCATCTGCAACGGAGCCAGCCGTTCGTGCACGCCACGGACGAACCCGGCGTACAGATGAAGTTTTCTTCTCGGATCGGCCGTGGCCCAGACTTCGCTTAACTGTGCGCGCTCGCCCATGGCCACAGGTTCGTCGTCACCGGCGAGGGTGACATCCCACAACGCCTTCAGTAGGCCGGCCTTGCCACCGAACGTCTTGTAAATCAGTTCCGGTGAGACCCCGGCCTGCTCGGCGACCGCCCGGACGGTTGCCGCCCGGTGACCCACGTCGAACAACAACCTCCCGTACGCAGCGAGCACAGCGGCCCGGTTGCGTCGGGCGGCGTCCAGGCGCTGGCGGGAGTCGTACGCCCGCTCGGCCGATCCGGAAGATGGCACGTCTCACACCCCCTCAATTTGATACAGCGTACTGTACTCAATTGGCGGCCGGGTGGCTGCCGGAAACCGGGGGAACGATGTTCCAGCACGCGCCCATGGTCGAACGCCTCGGCGACGACGTGGTCAACTTCTACCTGATCGACGACACTGACGGCCTGGTCCCTCATCGACGCCGGCCTACCCGGGCACCTGGCGCAGTTGCGGGAACACCTGGCCCGCACCGGGCGTTCGGAGCGCGACATCCGCGCCGTCCTGTTGACCCACGGCCACCCCGACCACACGGGCCTTGCTGCCGCACTGCACGCCGCCGGCGCCGACATCTGGTCCACGAGTACGACGCGCCGATCCTGGCCGACGGGCCGCGCAGCGCCATGCGCCACGCCAAACCGGAGCGCTCGATGATGCCGTATCTGCTGCGCCGCCCGGCCGCATCGGGACGCCCCTGCACTTGGCCCGGATGGGCGGCTTCACGGCCGCGCCGGTGCGCGACGTCCGCACCTTCGACGCCGACCGCATCCTCGCCGAGGTGCCCGGGCGCCCGGAAGCGATCGTCGTTCCCGGGCACACCGGAGGCAGTACGGCCTACCTGTTCGCTGAATACGGCGTGCTGTTCACCGGCGACGCCGTGGTCACCGCGGACGGGCTCACCGGGCGTACCGGCCCGACACTGGTCAACCGCGGTTTCACTCAGGACAGCGCGAGCGCCCGGGTGTCACTCGACCGGCTGGCGCAGGTGCCGGCGTCACTGGTTCTGACCGGTCACGGCGAGCCGTTCACCGGCAGCCCCCGGGCCGCTGTCGACCAGGCCCGGCTCGCTGGTCAGAGCTGACCGGAATCGACGTCGGCGGCCGGTCTATGTCATGGCCAGGGGCAGTAGGTTGCGCGACGGGTGGACCCGGCGCCAGGTGAGCACCAGAAAGATGATCATTGCGGCGGACGGGATCGCGCAGATCGCCCAGCTGAGCCCCATCGGGGGGCCGGGCTGGGCCAGCACCGTCAAGCCGGTCAGCGACCCTTTGCCGGTGCCCTTCGCGCCGGCGACGGTGAAGGTGAAGGTATACGTGCCCGGGGCGTTCAGCGACTCCACGTCCAGCCCCCACACGTCTAGGCGCCGGGGGTGGCGGACCAGCGGGGCGGCCCGGTTACGACCCCGGATGGCGGGGCCTGAGCGGAGCAGCGTCCCCGATTTGCCGACGATTCCTTCGTCGGGCACGAAGGTGAAGTCCAGCGACTGCATCGCTCGCAAGGGCCAGACCGAAAAGCCAACCGTGATCCCGTACGGACCGGCCTGCACGTGTTCGGTGTGCACGATATTGACCGGCTGATAGGCCAGCGCCGGCGAGCCGGTCAGCAGGATCAGGATTCCGGCCGTGAGCAGTGAGAACAGGGCTTTTCGCATCTCAGTACGCCTCCTGGATCCGCAGCACCGGAGCAGCGGCCGGCGGCTGCTCGCCGCGCAGCACCCCGGCGAAGCGCCAGCCGAGGAAGCCCGCAAACGCACCGAACGCCCCGCCGATCAGGGTCTCGACGACGAACTGGCCGGCCACCGGCGCCGGGCGGGTGCTGATCAGCAACTCCTGCAGCATGAACGTCGCCGCGATCAGCAGGCCGGAGACCGCTCCCGCGACCTGCGGCACCCAGCGGGCCGACCAGTGGTTGCGGGCACCCAGCCATACCGCGAGATCGATCAGCACCGCGCCGGCGAGCAGGAACATCGGGATGCTGGCCGGCACCTGCGGCGGCCTGCCGCCCACGTCGTCGCGCAGCGGCAGCCCGACAGCGTCCGCATACGTCCGCGCCGCCCACGGCGCGAACCACCACAGCGCCAGCTGCATCGCGCCCAATACGGCGGCGAACGCGGTCGCCGCCCCGGTCCGGGCCAGTGTCGCCCGGCCCAGGACCAGCAACATCACCACGAAGAGAACCATGCCCGCGCTGGCCGCGTCGAACGGCAGCCGCAGCGCATTGAACGCGTTCGTGGTGATCGGGCTGTACAGCATCAGGATCGGCAGGCTGATCAGTAGGCCGGTCCGGCCCCAGCGGGTGGCCCGGGCCGAGCCGCAGATGACCACCGCACCGACCATGGTGATCGAGATTGAAGTGAACAGGGCGATGTGCGGTGGTGAGTCGAGCACCGCGTCGAAGCCGTAGATCGAGTGCCACCACAGGTCGACCAGCCCGAAGATCAGGAACGACGCCGAGCCGACGCCGGAGACGAGGAAGCCGAGCGGGGCGGAGAACGTGCCGAAGACCCGGACCGGGCGGCCGCCCGCCTCGGGGCCTACCGTCCGCCCGGCCCGGGTGGCGGCGGTCGCGGCGATGACTATGACCAGGCTGGCGATGCCGGATACCGCGCTGCCCGAGTAGAGCAGCAGATGCGGCAGCGTGAAGAACGTGTCCGGGCCGACGTCGACGTGCCACTGGATGTCCCAGGTGGTGCCGACCAGTGACAACGCTGCGCCCAGCAGGACGACGGCGGCGCCGGTGCGGCCCGGTGAAATGTTCGGAGGACTCATCGGGTGACGCTCCTTTCGAGGGGAGTTCATCCGGTGACCGTGACGGGCACCGGAATCCGGTCCGGCCCGGCGGCGCCGGGCACGGTGACTAGCAGCTGCCAGCCGCCGGGGGCCATCAGCGAGACGCCGGCGGCGACAAACCGGCCGCTGTTGACCGACGGGGCGGTCTGGACCGGGCTCAGGTAGCCCATCGTGGGCAGGACCGCGACCAACTGGATGGACCGGGCGGTTTCGGGGGCGCCGGCCCGGTCGGTCACGCTGACGGTGATGTCGTGGTCACCGACTCGGGCCGAATCAAGCGTGACGGTGACGATGTGGGTCGCGCTGCCGATGGTCAGCCGGACGCCGCCAGGGGACGGCCACAGCAGCCACCAGCCGGCCGCGATGACCGCCAGCACCAGCGCCGGCGCCGCGAGGCGTCTCACGTGCCCACCGTGACCATGATCGGCACCGTGATGATCGTGTAGTTCCGCTCGGCCTGCACCCACACCTGGTAGCGGCCGGGCAGCGGGAACGCGAAGGTGAACCCGACCGTCGGTCCGTATGCGGCCACGGTCTCGTCGGGCAGCGTGGCGCCGATCGCCGACGCGACCGGGACCATCGCGTCGCTCGCGCCCATCGCCATGCCCGCCGCCGCGCCCATCGCGTGCGCGTGTGCCCACAACGGCGCGGTCTGCGCGCCGCCGGCCCCCAGCGGGCCGACTACGATCAGATGGCCGAGCATGCCCAGCCAGGGCTGCAGATCCGCCCTGTCGCCGACTTGCGCCCGCAGCGTGACCGGCGTCCCGGCGACCGCCGGCAGCATCGCGACCTGGACCGCGGTGCCGTCGATCGTCCGCGACCCGCCGGTGGCCGGCAGCGGCGCCGCCGCCGGAGCAGCGGTCCCCGGCCCGGTCACGTCGAAGCCACTTGCCGAGCGCAGCATCTGCACCCCGCCGCCCCGGCGCTCCACTTCGCCGGCCACCGCGTAGTGCCCATTGCGGGGTGCGGTGAACGTGAAGGTGAAGGTCCCGGGCGCGGTCCGGGCCGGGTGCAGATGCCACAGCTCGCCGCCCGGACCGACGATCATCAGGTGGATCAGCGCGCCGTCATGCACGACCAGGTCGTCGACCGGCAGGCCGGTCGCCGCGTCGCACAGGGAAAGGCCGATCGGGGTGGCCGCTGCCCGGGGCACGGCGGTGGTGCCCAGCAGCAGCGTGGCCGGCGGGCGGGAGAGGCCGCCCGCACGCCAGATTTCCGCGTACGGGTCGGCCGCGTTCGCCACGGTCGGATCCAGCTCCTGCCCGGGCATCGGCGGCGCCGGCGTGGAGGCGGACAGGACCGCTCCGGTGACCGCCACCGCGACGGCCGCGACCAGCGCCGCGCCGGGCAGGGCGGGCAGCCACGTACGCCGGGCGGCGACCGCCACGACAATGCCGGCCAGCAGGCAGACGCCGGCAGCGACAAAGCCGCCGTAGACGCTCTTCTCGGCCGGTGTCGACGCCTGACCGGGCACCACGAACGGGATCCGCGCGACGTTGAGCCCATCGTCGACGGAGAGTTCCCACGGCCCGGTCCGGTCCACGGTCAGCACGGCCCCGGCAGGCCCGGGCGTGCCGCTCAGGGCCAGCGCTGCGGTGCTGGTCACCAGCCCGGAGGGCGGCCCGCCGGTGGTAGCCCCGACCGGGGTCACCGCCAGCTGAAGCGTCCCCGGCCCGGAGCCGGCATGGGTGATCACGTCGACCCCGAGCGGTCCGGGCACGCTGGTGACCCGGCGCAGGGTCACCGTCAGCTCCCGGCTGCCGAGCGTGGTCGCCACGCTGACGTCGGCGCCGGTGCTGCCGCTGTCGGCAAGTGCGGGCGCCGGGCCGGCCAGGAACGCGGCCGACACGAGGAGCCCGGTCGCCGTCAGGGCGAAGTGGTTCATACCGGGCGACGCTAAAGATCCCGAGCGCCGGAATCGTCACGGTTGCGGGGGAGTGCGATCCCCCGATCGGGGGACTCGTCGCTGGCATCGACGGCGCATGATCGATGGGTGAGCGTGTCGCCGGGCCAGCGTGACCCGCGTGCGTCCCTGATCCGGCAGTCGATCCTGGTCGCGGGCGCGTGCATGATTATCGACGTGCTGGCGCTGGTCGCCCACGACCGCGACGGGCCGCGAGCGCCGTGGATCGCCGTGCTCGTGGCGCTCGCGGTCGCCGACGCGGCGCTGGCCACCCCGGCCCGGTGGTCGGGCGGGGTCGCGGTGTTCGCCTCGGCGGTCACGCTGGGCGGAACGTTCCTGCTCGGCGGCCATTTCGTGTACGCCGGGATGCTGATCGCGGCGTACCGGGCCGGCGCCTGGCTGCGGGGCGCCCAGGCCGGTGGCGTGCTGGCCGCGATGCTGGTGGCGCAGGCGTTGTGCGCGCGGCATCCCGGCTGGGAGCTGCCGCTCGAGGCGCTCAGGGACGTGCTGCTGCCGTGGATGGTCGGCCGCTACACGACCACCCGCCGGGCCTACCTGGATGATCTCGAGCGCCGGGCCGACCTGCAGCGCCTCGACGCCCGGGCGGCGGTCGAGCGGGCCGTCGCCCAGGACCGCAGCGCCATCGCGCGCGATCTGCACGACGTGATCGCGCACCACGTGAGCGCGATCAACGTCCACGCGGGGGCGGCCCGGCTGAGCCTGGCCGGTGCGGCCGGCGACGCGGCCGGGTCGCTGCAGGCGGTGGAGACCGCGAGCCGGGCGGCGATGGCCGATCTGCGGCATCTGCTGGACGTGCTGCACGGGGAACATCCCGACGCTGTACGCCAGCCCGGGCTCGACAACCTCGACGAACTGCTCGACGGGCTGCGGGCGGCCGACGTCCCAGCCCGGCTGAGCACGAGCGGGACGCCACAGCCGGTCCCGGACTCGCTCAACGTGGCGCTCTACCGGATCGCCCAGGAGATGCTGACGAACGCGATGCGCCACGGCGACGGCACAGGTGTTGAGGTGATGGTGAGCTACGGCTCTGAGGCCCTCGAACTATCCACAGTCAATGGGCTGGCGGCCGGGCCGGTCCAGGCGGCCGGTGAGGGTCCACGCCGGGGACTGGCCGGGATCCGCAACCGGGCCCGGCTGTTCGCCGGATCCGCCAGTAGCGGCCCCGGGCCCGGCGGCCGGACTTGGCATACGACAGTCCGGGTGCCCCTGGCCGCAGATGCCCTGCTCGGCTCGGATGCCGGCCGGTGACCGTAACTGTGCTGGTCGCCGACGACCACGCGCTGTTCCGGTCGGGCCTGCGCGCGATCATCGGCACCCAGCCCGATCTGGAGTGCGTGGCCGACGTCGCCGACGGGCGGGAGGCGGTCCGCGAGATCGCCCGGCTGCGTCCCGACGTCGCCCTGCTGGACGTGCGAATGCCCCGGCTGGACGGGCTCGGCGCGACCGAGGCGGTGCTGGCCGTGCCGGGCAACCGGACCCGGGTGCTAGTGCTGACCACCTACGACAGCGACGAGTACGTGCACCGCGCGATCACCGCCGGGGCCAGCGGCTTCCTGCTCAAGAGCCTGCCGCCGGAGGAATTGATCGCCGGGCTGCGGATCGCCGCCCGGGGTGACGCGTTGATCGATCCGTCGATCACCCGCCGGCACATCGCCCGCTTCGCCGCCAGCCTGGCGCCCTCGTCGGAACCGCCCGAGCTGGCCCACCTGACGGCCCGTGAACGCGAGGTGCTGACGCTGCTGGCGGGTGCGTTCAGCAACGCCGAGATCGCGAGCCGGCTGCACATCGGCGACGAGACCGTCAAGACCCACGTCTCCCGCATCCTGGCGAAACTGGGGCTGCGCGACCGTATCCACGCCGTCGCCTACGCCCACCTGAACGGCCTGGTGCCACCGCAGGTATAGCCCGTGATCAGCGGTGGTTCTGGGCGGGCGCCCGGTGCACGCGATTCGCTGACCGTGGGCGCGGCGATCAGTGCCCGACCGTGGCGGAGTCCTGGGTCGGGCAGATTTGGAAGCGCTTCCAGTTTGTTCAATCCAGCGATGTCTATGGTGATTTTGTAACGTAGCGGTAAACATGTCAAGGATAGGTAGGCGTATCAGGCTCACTGCCTGGAAAACGACCGTCACGTCCGTCCAGTCCGCGACCTGAATCGAAGTGGGAACCCGATGGTCTGGAAACCCCTGCTTTGCATCGATGGGTGTTAGCCGCACCTAGTGACTGGAAGCGCTTCCAATCTATGGAGAGCGCTCTCACGTTCTGTTTGGAGGGGACATGCGGAGGCGAACACTGATGTGCACCGCGGCTGCCGCTGTGACGCTGGCGATCACCGATGCCGGCACTGCGAGCGCGCACGCTCCCTCGGTTGTGGCGGGAACCGGCCGGGGTGGACCGGCGGACTTGCCGCAACCGATCGAGATTTCCGTCTACCGCGACGGCCCCGGACGCATGGACCAGAGTTGCCAGGTCGGGATCCAGACCCGCATGGCCGAGGGACCGCGTCGCGCCCACCGTCGATAGGGGATGAGTGGGATCGTTGCTTCCTTGCCGGTTCCGTGATGCCGGACAACCACATCCGTCGTGGTGGGGTCGGCCGAGACGAGCTCGGCGTCTGCCAGCGTCCACCCGGCCGGGAGGTCGACCGATTCCAATGCCAGCACGTCCGGCCCGCGCTGGACGGCCACGCAGCCGCGGACGGCGTCGGCCCGATGGTCGGGGCGGGTCACCCGGGTCCGCATGTCGACGTCGACCATGATCGTGTCGCCGGGCTGCCAGATTCGGGTCAGCTCGGCGTCCGGCAACGGCGGCGACCATTCCGGTTGCCGCAGTGTGATCGTGGCGGGCGCGGTGGGCGCCCGGGTCACGGTGATCGATATCGTGCCGGTCGCGGGGTAGTCCGTCGCCAGCTCGAGCGTGAAGGATTCACCGCCGATCGTGGTCTCGAGCAGCGACGGCATGTACTGGTGGATCCGGATCCCCTCGTCGTCCGTCGTGGCGAGGTAGTCGTCGAGGCTCGCCAGCGTGCGGGCGAGGTTCGGCGCGCAGCAGGAGACCTCGTACCAGGGTTGGCGTTCGCCGGCGCCGCCGCGGATGCTGACTCCGTCGTCGTTGACCGGGACGTCGCCGCCGGGGTGCCGCTGGTGCAGGGTGTTGGCGTAGAAGAAGGACCGGCCGTCGTCGCCGGGGGCGGTCGCGAGGATGTTGTAGAGCGTCCGTTCGATCTGGTCGGCGTACCGGGACTCGCCGGTGGCCAGCAGCAGCCGCTGACTGAACATGATGGATGCGACGCCGGCGCAGGTCTCGCAGTAGGACCGGTCGGCGGGCAGGACGAAATCCTCGCCGAACGCCTCGTCCATGTGGTGCGAGCCCATGCCACCGGTGAGGTACGTGCGCCGGTCCACGGTGTTCTGCCATTGGGTCTTCAGGGCCGCCAGCAACTCGGCATCGCCGGTCTCGACGGCGACGTCGACGGCGCCGGCGGCCAGATAGAGAGCGCGGACGGCGTGGCCGCGCAGCACGGTGGCCTTGCGGACGGGCAGGTCGTCCTGGGCGAAGGCTCGCCCGAACTCGATCAGGGGAAGGGTGCCGTGGCCGCGCCGGTCGAGGAACAGCGCGGCCTGGTCGAGGTAGCGGCGTTCCCCGGTCTCCCGGTAGAGGGCGACCAGCGCCAGCTCGATCTCGGCGTGCCCGCAGACCCGGTTCAGCCCGCGCGGCCCGAACATCACGCAGATGTGGTCGGCGAGCCGGACCGCCACGTCCAGCAGAGCCGTGCTGCCGTAGGCGCGGTGATGCGCGACCGCCGCCTGCAGCAGATGGCCGGCGCAGTAGAGCTCGTGCCCCCAGGTGAAGTCGCTGTAGCGGGGCCGCTGCCAGGGCCGGCCGAAAAGGGTGTGCAGATAGCCGTCGGGTTCCTGGGCGGCGGCGACCCGCCGGACCAGATCGTCGGCGACCACGTCGAGCTCGCCCGGCCCGGACCGCACGTGCTCCAGCGAGATCGCTTCGATGATCTTGTAGATCTCCGAGTCGGCGAACTCGCGGCCGCGGTGTTCGTACCGCTCGCCGGTCGCGGCCCGGTCGAAGTTCGCGACCCAGCCGAGGCGCGTCATCCACTGCACCGCGTGCGGAATCATGGCGGTGCGGTTGAGGTGCTGAAGCTCCGCCCAGAGACCGCCGGTGATGCGGTTCATCGCCCAGCCTTTCGCACGGTGTCGAGGGTCTCGGTCAGCGGCCCGTCCGGGACCAGGTGGCCGAAGGTGTCATTGCCGAAGAACGAGACACCGTCGATCAGATCCGCATGCTCGGCGAGAACCTTCCGCTGGTAGAGATAGGTGCGCCGGTCGTCGAGCCAGGTCCGGTACCAGTACCAGGGGTCGGCGAAGTCCAGGCCGAACAAAACCCGGGGCCCGCGGAGGGCGGCCTTGCTGCGCAGGTTCGGCACTATTTCCGTACGCTCCACGAGCACCGCGAAAGCCGAGACCAGGATCGCGTCCATGGCGGCGTACGCCTGGGGTGGCATGCCCCACGCCGAGCGTTCGAGGTCCGCCCGCCAGTAGGTGTCCATCCAGTAGATCTGGCGCGGGCCGAAGGCCGCGCGCATCGCGGCGAAGAACCGGCCGATCCCGGCCGTGCGTTCCGGGGTGACCGGCGGGGCATGGGCCGGATCCCAGAAGCCGAGCAGCCCGAACTGATTACCGAGCAGGACCCCGTCGAGGCCGAAGTCGTTGACGTAGGCGGCCGCTTGCGCCGCGACGAAATCTCCGGCCGGCAGGCCGGAAGCAAACCCTCGGGGGTACGCGGCGTAGGCGCGCTCGTCGGCGGCCAGCGGCAGCGTCACGTCGAGGATGCCGGGGACGATGTGGCCGCCGGAGTCGGCGCCGGCCACCGCGACCTCGGGGTGCCGGTGGGTCTTGAAGTCGCTGCGGCAGAACTCCGGCCCGGGTTCGAGGTATTCGAGCAGGGTCAGCTCGATGCCGCGGGCCCGCGCAACGTCCCGCACGGCCGCGTAGCAGCCGGCCAGCACGTCGTAGTCGATCTGCTGCTCGGAGAGGATCATCATCGGCCCGGCCGAGTACGGGTTGAACGAGCGTTCCCCGCCGTCGCGCACCCGCCGCAACCAGTCGAGGTTGTGCGCGCGGGGCGCGACGTCCGCGGCGAAGCAGTTGTAGCGGGCCCAGTCGAAACCGGCTGTCCGATCGCCACCCCAGCACAGGAGGTGATCGCCGTTCGAGGTGGCGAAGACGATGGTGACCGCGCGGCCGTCGATCCACTCGCCGTAGTGGTCGAGGAACGCCTCGATCGCGGGTCGGGGATCGCGCAGGTCGTCGAAGATCTTCGGGGTGAGCCAGAGGCAGACCTCGGACATCAGGCGATCCGGGCGAGATCGTGGACGACGACCGGGTGCGCCAGGGGCAGACCGGTGACGTAGCGGTGGACCTCGTCGGCCGCCGACTCGCCCAGCCGGAGCAGCTCGTTGCCCTGCGCGCCGGCGATGTGCGGGGTGAGCACCACGTTCGGCAGCGTGTAGAGGGGTGAGTCCGGCGGCGGCACCTCCGGCTCGGTGGTGTCGATGACGGCGTCGATCCGGCCGGTGAGCAACTCCGCCACGAGCGCTTCCTGGTCGACGAGCGAGCCGCGGGCGGTGTTGATCAGGGTGGCGCCGTCCGGCATCCGGGCCAGGCCGGCCGCGTCGATCATGTGCCGGGTGCTGTGCAGCGCGGGCGCGTGCAGGCTGACGATGTCGCTGCCGGTGAGCAGGTCGGGCAGGGTGGCCGAGGCGACGCCGAGCGCGGCCGCCTCGGCCGCCGTCACGTACGGGTCGAACAGGCTCACCTCCAGGTCGAACGGCCGGAGCAGCTCGATCACCCGCCGGCCGATCCGGGAGGCGCCGATGATGCCGACGCTGCGGCGGTAGGCGCCCACGTGCGGGAACTCCGCGTTGCGATCGACCGCCGCGCGGCGCGTCCGGTACGTGTGTTCCAGCCGGCGGGCGCCCTTGGCCGCCAGCAGGATCCAGGCCAGCGCGTACTCGGCCACCGGCAGCGCATTGGCCGCCGCCGACGACGAGACGAGGATCCCGCGTTCCCAGCACTCCCGGCTGACGTGGCCCTTCACCGAGCCGCCGGTGTGCACGACAGCCCGCAGCGCGGGCGCGGCGTCGAGCACCTCGGCGGTGATCCGGGGGCTGCCCCAGCCGGTGATGAGAACTTCGGCCCGGGCCAGGGCGGCCCGAGCCGGAGCACTATCGAACTCCTGCAGCACCGGGCCGGGGCCCAGCTCGACGTCCTCGGCGAGCCGGCGCCGCAGCGCCGGCGTGAAAAGTAGGTCCGGCAGGTCGGCGGTCATCGCCAGCACTGCTACGGGCCGGTTGCGGGCCGTCACTTGGCCTTCAGGTAGGCGTCGGCCTGCTTCTCCAGCTCCGCCTGCACCTTGGCCAGGCCGGCGTTGTCGATTGCCGCCTTCAGCTTGTCGAGGCCCTTGTCGACGTCGACCGCACCGAAGAACAGCGGATTGGCGTACTGGGTGAAGGCCGCCGCCATCTGGGCGTCCTCCCGCTTGACCGGGGTCACGTCCGGGATGAACCCGGCGAACGTGTCGGTGGTGAAGTTGTCGTAGTCGCCGGCCCAGGCGAACCAGTCGGCCTCGGTCTCGCTGATCAGCTTGGACTTGCGCTCCAGCGACGCCCGCCAGCTCAGCGCGAAACCGGGGAAGTTGTAGTCGGTGAGCTGCTCGAGGGTGTCGTCGCCGACCGGGTTCCAGTCGCGGCCCTCTATCCCGTACGAAAGAAGGTCGTGATTTTCCCGGATCGACAGCCAGTCCTCGAGTTGCATGGCCTTGTCGTTGCTGGCGCCCTTGGCGTTGAGCACGACGAAGTTCTCGGCCTGGAAGGTCTGGCTCGGCTTGGACGCCTTCCCGCCGGTCAGCGGGATCACGTTGGCCAGGGCCGCACCCGGCGTCGACTTCTGCAGCAGCGGACCGTAGAAGGAGGACGACGTGCCGTCGGTCATCGCCCACGCGGTGGCCTGTTTGCCGTTGCCGAACAGACTCTTCTGGGTGTCCGCGTCGACGTTCAGCGCGTCCTTGTTGATGATGCCGTCGAGGTAGTACTTCCGGACCGTGCGCAGGGCGTCGACCATGCCGGGGATGTCCCAGAACGGGATCGGCCGGGACGCCTTGGTGGTCGCGGCGTCGGCGGCGAACGCGAAGTACATCGAGTTGCCGCTGAACGACTGGGTGATGGTGTGCGGGTTCTCCCAGGTCCAGGGGTTGAGCAGGCCGATCGGGTTGGGCACCACGATCAGGTTGGTCATGTTGGAGTTCAGGCCCATCGGTGTCACGCCGGGGACCTTCTGCTTGACGTCGTACCAGAACTTCTCGAGCGTGGCGTAGTCGGCGATGGTGCTGACGCCGACCTTGTCGGCCAGGTCCTGGCGGATGACGAAGTGCTGCAGTCGGGCGGCGCTGTTCACCTGCGGGATGCCGTAGAGGGTGCCGGACCACTTGTTGTTCTCGATCAGGCGGCTGTCCAGGGTTTTGCTCAGGTTCGGGTACTTGCCGCCGGCCAGCAGGTCGTTGACCGGCGCGACCGATTTGCTGGCGACCAGCTGGATCATGTTGAGCCAGCGGGCCTGGAGCGCGGTGTCGAACTTCTCGCCCGCCGTGAACTTGAGCAGGGTCTGGTTGCCGTAGTTGGTCCAGGCGATGAACTGCGGGTCGATGGTGAAACCGCGGTCCGCCTTGAGCTTGGTGTTGACCTTGGCGAGTACGTCGGCGAAACCGGTGGGAGTGTTGCCGGGCAACAGCACCGTGAGTTTGTCGGCCTTGGCCGCCGAATCGGAGGAGTCGCCGCAGGCGGCCAGGAAGGCGGCGACGGAGAGACCGCCACCGGCCGCGAGCAGGTTACGACGGGAAATAGGCATAGGGGTACTCCAAAAAGGAAGGGGGGTGGTGCTCAGCCCTTGGTGGCGCCGAGCGTGATGCCCTTGACGAAGTAGCGCTGAGCGAACGGGTAGGCCAGCAGGATCGGCCCGATGGTGACCACGGTGAGCGCGAGTCGCAGCTGGTAGACCGGCACCGCCTGTCCGGAGGTGGGCAGCATGGTGGAGGCGGACACGTTGGCGATCAGGTTCTGCAGCAACAGCGGCAGCGGGAACTTGTCGATGTCGGAGATGAACAGCAGCGCGGTGAACCACTCGTTCCAGAAGTTGACCGCGTAGAACAGGCCGACGACGGCGAGGATCGGCTTGGACAGCGGGAGGCCGATCCGCCAGAAGATGCGCAGCTCGCTCGCGCCGTCGATCCGGGCCGACTCGAGAACCGACTCGGGGAGCTGGCGGAATGCGCCGACCTGGATGAAGACGAGGAACGGGGCGACCAGCAGCGGCAGGATCACCGCGAACCAGCTGTTGGCCAGGTGCAGGTACTGGGTTACGAGCAGGTACAGCGGCACCAGGCCGCCGGTGAACAGCATCGGCAGGTAGGTGAGCACGGCCAGCGGCCGGCTGATCATCGGCAGCCGCCGGGCGATCACCCAGGCCAGGCCGGAGGTGCAGGCCAGCGCGAGAGCGGTGCCGACGATCGTGATGAAGCCACTGGCGATGTACGCGTCGACGACGGTCGGGCCGGCCAGGATCGTGCGGTAGGCGTCGAGCGAGAACGGGTGCGGGAAGAGGCTGTAGCCGGTCTCGGAGAGCTTCGACTCGGCGGTGAACGAGCCGGACAGGATGAGCCACAGAGGGGCGATCGAGATCAGCATGAACAGGCTGACCCCGATGATGCTGACGACGGTGAAAGGCTCCAGCGGCGCGCGCCGGCGCCGGATGTCGGTGCTCACAGGATCGAGTTCTCCTTGCTGTACCGGCGCTGGATCAGTACGGCGATCGTCACCAGGACGAAGCCGACGACCGACTGGAAGAGGCCGACCGCCGCGGTCGTGCCGAAGTCGCCGAGCTGGCGCAGGGACCGGAAGACGTACGTGTCGATGACGTCGGTGCTCGGGAAGAGCGTGCCGTTGTCGCCGACGATCGCGTAGATGGTGCCGAAGTCGCCGTAGAAGATCCGGCCGACGCCGAGGACCAGCAGGATGGCCGCGGTGGGCCGGAGCATCGGGAGGGTGACCCGCCAGGCCAGCTGGGCCCGGGAGGCACCGTCGATGGCACCCGCCTCGTAGACCTCCTCCGGGATGGACGTGATCGCGGCCAGGAAGATCACGCTCATGTAGCCGCCGAGCTGCCACACCTTGACGAAGGTGAGGATCCACGGCCACGGTCCGGGCTCGGTGTACCAGCTGACCTGCGGCAGGCCGAGACCGAGCAGCGCGTCGTTGACCAGGCCGCCGGAGCCGCCCACGCCGGCCAGCAGCACCTGCAGGATGATGCTGATGACGATCGGCGAGACGAAGTACGGGAAGAAGACCGCCGACTGGGCGATCCGCTTGAAGAACCGGCCGCGGATCTCGTTGAGCATGAGCGCGAGGGTGACCCCGGCGGCGAGCGTGGCCGCCAGGAACAGCACGTTCAGGAAGATCGTGTTGAGCAGGATGCGCCCGGCGTCGCCGGAGCTGAAGAAGTAGCGGAAGTTGTCCAGGCCGGACCAGGGACTGCCGAAGATCCCCTGGGAGATGTCGAACTCCTTGAAGGCCACCACCAGTCCGGCCATCGGCAGGTAGTGGAAGACGATCAGGTACAGCAGGGCCGGGACGGCCAGGAGCGAGACGCCGAGGCTGGACTGGACCCGCCCGGCCGGTCGCCGAGTGCGTTCCGGTTTCGCCGGGGCGGGCGCGGCGGCCGGCGGCGTGCTGCTCACGGACCGTTCCGCCGCAGCGGTGCCGATTTCCGTCACAGGGTTCCTCCCGACGATTTCTGGTTACTCATCGTGTCTGCGCGCTGGTGGCGTGGCACCCGCGTTCCGGCGGTCAACAGAAAACGCTTACTAGATTTGTTCCCGCAACATAGAACGCGCCTGTCCCTGTGTCAAGAATCTCAGCGCGACCGTCTCCAGGCTGCTACATCGCACTTCAGAGGCATCATTCCGGCGAATTCGGGCCAGCCGCCGGATCGTGTTCGCGAAACGGTGCCGAAATCTTTGCCTCTTGACCGAGCCGCCGTCAGGGCCGAATGATGGCCTCCGATGTAAGCGTGTACTTCATCGACCACGCGAGGTGACTCCCCTCCCTCCCCGGTTGCGATCACTCCCAGTAGCTGTTTCTCGCTCGCACGTACCCGTTCGAAGGAGACGTCTGCCATGAATCCGATCAGCCGCCGCGGCCTTCTACGCACCACCGGAGTCGCCGCCGCGGCCGCCGCGGTTCCCGCCTTGCCCTGGTCGGCGGCGCCTGCCGCCGCGGCCCCGGAGCTGGGATCCACCGCCGTACGGCCCACCCCCGGCACCGCACTGGACACCGTCGTCTTCGGCGACGCCGCCTCCGAACGCTCGCACAGCGTCACCGCCGAATCGTCCGCGGTGGTGGCCGGTGGACTCGGCCAGACCGCCCGGGTGCTGCAGCCACGCGTCCCGGCCGACTGGTGGGGCGGCAGCGTCACCTGCACCCTGCGCGTCGACCCGGTCGCCACCAACTACGTCACCGTGAAGTTCTGGGGCAGCGACCTCTCCCCGAAGGCCGACAACGACTGGCGCTTGCAGCTCTTCCTGGACGGCGACATCCTGGGCTGGTTCGACCAGGCCGTCGTCGACAACATCGACCTCATCGACCTGGCGCCCCGGCTGCCGGGCCGCTTCTACACCCACACCCTGCCGCTGCCGCTGAGCCGTACGCGAGGCCGGCGCACCCTCGAGGTCACCATCCAGGCGATGGGCCGGATCTACGCGTACGGCCAGAACTCGGCCGGCTTCTACTACCCGATCACCACGCCGACCCGCGGCATCTACCGGGCCTACACCCACACGGCGCCGCACTTCAGGCCGGCGGCCGGCGACGTGTACGGCACGACCGCGACGCCGACCACCCGGCCGAACACCGACGCCCAGCGGATCGCGGCGGTCCGCGCCCGGGTCCTCGCCGACCAGAACACGCTGCTCTACACCAAGGCGCCGTCCTCGTTCGACGGCTGGGCATACCTCACCCTGCTGGAGGGCTACTTCTGGGCGGACTCGCCGGCCTACCGGAACCCGGACGCCCTCGAACGGGTCTGCCAGGCGATCGACGGCCGATACCGGGCCTGGCTCGCCGACGACGCCGTGCTGACCGCCTCCGACCAGCAGTGGGAGGGCTTCGGCCGGGTCGGGCTGGTCCTCAGCAAGGCGTGGGACGAACTCCAGCCGGCCCTGGACCGGGACGTGGTCGCCGGCCAGGTCGGGCTGGCCAACCTGGGCTTCGAGGTCGGCGCGGCGACCCCGTCGAACTGGACCGTGCCGGGCTGGGCCGCCAACGGCACCATCTCCCGCGACACCACCGTGGTCCGTGGCGGCACCGCCTCGCTGAAGATGGTCTCGGCCGGCCAGACGATCCTGGTCACGCCGTCGTCGCGGAGCCTGGTCGGTCCGGGCGAGCTCACCTACTCGGTGTGGGCCAACACCGACGGCGCGGCATCCACCCCGCACGTCCTGGTCCAGTTCTGGGACGCCGCCGGGACGTACGTGGGCGGCTCACCGGATCACTTCGTGACCACCGGCACCGCCGGCTGGCAGGAGCTGACCAGGACCGTGCCGGTCCCGGCCGGCGCCACCCAGTACGAGTTCTGGCTGGTCACGAACGGCGGGCAGACCGTTTGGTACGACGACGTCACCATCACCGCGCCGCCGCCGGTGGTCGCCGGTGCCGTCCCGCGCCGGCAGGCCTACCGGGACATGATGCTGGCCAGTCGCGAGTACTGGCGGCAGCACCAGCGCCACTACACCAACCAGGCCCAGTTCACCGCGATCGGCATCTACGAGTGCAACCGCGGCCTGGCGCTGCTGTCGCCCGCCGACGCGTGGCCCGAGGCGCGGGCGAAACGGTGGATCTACGAGTCACTCGGCATGGTGCCGTGGCGCGGCCCGGAGACCGCCGACGGCGAGGCCACCTGGACGCTCGGCCACGACTACCGCGTGGCCACCCCGAAGGGCCTGACCCGCGAACTCGGCTACGTCGCCGACTACGGCGAGATCTCCGGCATGCTCGTGCGGATGTACGAGGCGGTGACCCAGGGCAAGGGTGGCGTGCCGGACGAAGCACTCCGCAAGCGGATGGTCGAGATGATCAAGGTGCGGTCCTGGTTCCGGCACCCCGGCGAGGACCTGGAGGGTCACCGCGGCATGCGGATCGAGACGCAGATCGGCTGGCGCAACGAGCCGTACCCGGGGGATCTGGTCTACGTCCAGCGCACCGACTGGGACGGCCACCCGCTCGAGGCGGTGGCGGTGTTCCCCGACCCCGACCTGACCGGGTGGGCGCACCAGATGATCGCCGACGGCCAGCTCGCGCCGCAGCTCGACCTGTTCGTCAGCACCAGCCTCTACACCCGGGTCGGGCTCAACGCGTTCCGGTTCATCGCCCACGACTGGCCCGCGTTCCAGAAGCTCGCGGACAGCGGCAAGCGGCTGCCGGGCCGCTGGGGTGCCCCGGACTTCGTCTTCACCGACGAGACCGACGCCTGCGTGGCGATCAAGCGCGGGGAGGAGATCTTCTACGCGTCCCTCTACTGGCGGGCCAAGCAGGGCGTCAACGACATGGCCCGGGTGCATCTGCTGACCCCGCAGTCGGAACGGTCCGCGACCGTACGGGAGACGTCGATCTTCGCCAAGGATCCGCGGAACACCTACACGGTGCAGGACTGGGCGTGCTGGGACTTCGCCATCAACGACTCGGGCCAGGCCTCGACGATCCCGGCCGGCGGTTTCGCCTACCCCGGCGAAAAGGTCCATCAGGTGTTCGCCGGGGAGAAGTTCTACCTGGCACCGATACCCGCCGACGTCCCGGACCCGGCGCTCGGTTCCACCACCGTCGGGGTGGAGAAGGTCCTGGTCGGCAAGGCGCCGATGTACGTGCTCGAGTACGCCGGCTACACGGTGGTCATGAACACCTCCACCGACCGGACCGTCACCTATCTGCCGGCCTGCGGCACCCGCGCCCGCGACCTGCGGACCGGCCGCGCGGTGGTGCCGCACCACCCGGTGCGGCTGGCGCCGCAGACCACCCTCGTCCTGTACGACCCGGACGCGCGCTGAGGTTATCGGCCCGGCTTCAGTGATGAAGCCGGGCCACCGACTGCCGGACGACCACGTGGGTGCCGAGCACGACGTGCTGATCGCCCTCGCGGGACCGGCCCTCCTTGAGGTCGATCGCCAGCCGGACGGCCGTGCGGCCCAGCTCCTCGTAGGGCACGTGCACGGTGGTCAGCCGGGGCCGCAGGTCCGAGGCGAGCTCGATGTCGTCGTAACCCACCAGCGAGATGTCGTCGGGCACCCGCACCCCGGCGTCCTCCAGCGCGGCGAGCGCACCGGCCGCGACCATGTCGGTCTCCGCGAAGATCGCGGTGAACCGGCCGGCGCCCTGCTGCAGCCAGGCCCTGGTGCGCTCGTAGCCGGAGACCCGGGTGAACTCGCCGTGCTCGATCAGCGTCGGGTCCGGGGCGACCCCGAAGTCGGCCAGGGCGCGGTGATAGCCCAGCAGCCGGCCCACGCTGGTGGTGTGTTCCAGCATGCCGCCCAGGTAGAGGATGCGGCGGTGACCGTTGGCCAGCAGGTTGGTGGTGATCGCGTAGGCGCCGCCCTCGTTGTCGTACTCGACGGTGGTGGCGGGCACGTCAGCACCCAGCGACGGCCGTCCGCAGAGCACCAGCCGGGAACCCACGGCGTGCAGTCCCTGGGCGATCTCGGTGTAGCGCTCCCGGTACTGCTCGTCGTCGCGGACGCCGCCGATCAGGATCACCGCGCTGGCCTGCTGCTCGCGCATCAGCTGCATGAAGGCCAACTCCCGCTCCTGGTCGCCCTCGGTGGTGCAGATCAGGCAGAGCCGGCCGCGCTGGTTCGCCTCCCGCTCGACGCCGTAGGCCGCCGCGCTGAACGACGGGCCGCGCACGTCGTTGAGCACGAACGCGACCGTCTCGGTGCGCACCCCGGCCAGGGCGCGGGCGTGGGTGTTGACCACGTAGTTGAGTTCGCGGACCGCGCGCATGACCCGCTGCCGGGTCTTGGCCGCCACCGGGTAGTTGCCGGCCAGCACCCGGGACACGGTCGCCACCGAGACCTCGGCGCGCTCCGCCACGTCCCGGATCGTCAGCGCTGCCTCATGCGTACCGCGACTGCGTCGTTCCGTTCCCACCGCACACCCCTGCCCGTCCGTGCATGATGTCTGACAATGTAACCGGTTGCTGTTACATTTTCGAGGCAAGACCCGGATCGAGGAGCGGTCTGCGTGATAGCGGTTTCTACAGCCAGTCGGTGATGGTGCGGGCCAATCGCTCCGGTTGCTCCTGATGAAGATAGTGGCCGGTGCCGGGCCAGTCGTCGACCCGGGAGCCCGGTGCGGCGGGCAGGCGGCGCGCCCACGCGGCGGCGGCCGGGTCGGCGAAGATGCTCAGCGTGCGTGCGGTGACCCGGCTGAGGTACCGCTCGGTGGCGGCGCGCAGCCCGAACGACCGCTCGGTCAGGTACATCGCGACGAAGGCGTCGGCCAGCACCCGCGTATCGGTAGCCCGCAGGCCGGCCCGCACCTGGTCGCGGACCGCCGGCGGAGTGGCCGGTACGAACGCCCCCTCGGCGAACTCGTCGAAAGCCGCCAGGGCATCGGGGGAGTACCACCGATCGCGCAACACCCGCAGCTCGGCCTCGGACGAAGCGCCGTAGGCCGGGTCGAGCACCACCAGGGCGGCGACCCGGTCGGGGTGGGTGACCGCCAGCGCCGTCACCAGCTGCCCGCCCCAGGAGTGCCCGATCGCCACCACCTGCCGGACGCCGGCGTGGTCGAGCACGGCGACGAGATCCTCGGCGATCACTTCCGGGTCGAAACCGCGCCCGTCGTCCGCGCCGGACCGGCCGTGCCCGCGCACGTCCACGGTGATCACCCGGTACCGCTCCATGAAGGGCACGAGCGTGGCCCAGGTGCCGGAGTCGGAACCCCAGCCGTGCACCAGCAGCAGCACGGGGCGATCCGCACCCCCGCTGTCGGTGAAGTAGCCCGTCATGCCCGGCCCGCCGCCCAGAGGAGACCGCGTTCGGTCAGCGTGCGGGTTGGTGGCAGTTCGAGGTCGGCGGGGGAGTGGCCCAGGGTGGAGACGAAGACGCGGCCCGCGCCGAAGTGGCGGGTCCAGGCGACCGGCATCACCGCGCCGGCCGTCTCCGGGGCGCCGTGCGCGCCGGTGAACGTGGTCGTGGCCAACACGTTCAGGGTCGGATCGACGTGGCACCAGTACTGCTCGGTGTGTACGTCGAAGCTGTTGAGACCGGCGGTGATCGGGTCGGTGCCGGTGATGTCCACCCGGTAGTCGATCAGGCCGCCGGGATGGTTCAGGAAGCGGCCGCCGACCATGTACTGGTACCGGGCGGCCTCGTAGCCGACCGCGAGGACGCCGCCGTGCCAGCCGGCGAATCCGGCGCCGGCTTGGACCCGCTCGACCAGGCCGGTCTCCTGCTCGGCGGTCAGGCGACCGCGGGTCCAGCACTGGACGATCAGGTCCGTGTCGGCGAGCACGCTCTGATCGGCGTACACATCAAGGGTTTCGGCTGTTTGGACGGCGAAGCCGTGCTTTTCCAGGAACCCGCGGAACAGTTCGGTGCAGGCGACCGGCTGGTGGCCGTCCCAGCCGCCGCGGACGATCAGTGCTTTCATCAGGACTCCGTCCGGATCAGGTAGAGGCGGGCGTCGACGGCGCCGGGGAGCCGGAGCCGCAAGCCTTCCGGGTCGGGGATGGTCGGCCACGCTGGTGCGGCGGCGGGATAGAGCTGCTCCACCGACGTGACGCCGGGCAGCAGTATCTCCGCGTCGTGCGCGCGGGACCACACCGCGAGCAGGTTGTCGAGGCGCAATGCGAGCGCGGTGTCGGTCCAGCCCGGCAGGCCCAGCGGCCAGGAGGGCGTCGCCTCGGCGATCGCGGTGCGCCACCGTTTGTGCACCCGGACCCCTTCGACGACCAATCCTTGGCGGGTCTCGTCGAGCCGGTGCAGGAAGCCGGACAGGTAGAGCCGGCCGGTGATGCCGCCGAGCATCGCGAACGCCGTCTCGGCCGGCGTCATCTCCGCGCTCGGGTAGGCCCAGTTGCCGGCCTGCTCGGGCGGCATGCTCATCGGCGCGGCGGCGGCGATCGCGGCGTACCGGAGGTGGTCCTGCTGGTCGGAGGTGGACTGGATCGAGGAGACCTGCAGCAGGGCGGCGTCGGCCCGCATGCCGCCGGAGGCGCAGTTCTCGATCAGCAGGCCGGGGTGCCGGTGGCCGAGGTCCCGCAGCCAGTCCCGGTAGGCGCGGCCGTGTTCGAGCAGCCCGTCCGCGGCGCCCGGGTCGATGTTGTAGTCGAGCTTCAGGAAGCCGACCCCGAACTCGGCGACCAGCCGGTCGACCACCTCGTCGAGCCGTTCCCGCACCGCCGGGTGCCGGAAGTCGAGGTGGTAGCGCTCGTGCTCGACGACCCGCTCCCCGTGGCGCTGAAGGTAGGCCGCCTCCGGCAGCTCCGGCACCGCCGGGCTCCCGGTCCCCATCGCCTCGGGCTCCAGCCACAGCCCGGCGGTCATACCGCGCGCCCGGATGTGGTCGAGAACCGTGCTCAGGCCGCCGGTGAACCGGCCCGGTGCCTCGCGCCACGCGCCGACGGTGTGCCACCAGTCGCCGTCGTCGGCGAACCAGCCGGCGTCGACGCAGAACACCTCCGCACCGGCGTCCGCCGCCGCGTCGATCAGGGGCACCACCCTCTCGGTGGACGGGTCGCCCATCAGCGTGTTCATGAAGTCGTTGTAGACGACCGGCAGACCGCCGAGCGTCGCCTGCCGCCGGGCTCGCCGGGCCACGGTGAGAGCCGCGACGACGCCGTCGCGGCCGTGGTCGGACCAGGCCAGCAGGGCCGGTGCCGCGGCGAACTCGTCGCCGGGTGCCAGCGTCACGGCGAAGCCGTGCTCGATCCCGGCCGGGCCGAGCCCGGTGACGTGGACGCCGTCGAGAGCTTCGCCGCACTCCCACAGCCACGGGCTGCTGGTGGCCAGTTCCCAGCCGACGGCCTGGTCGCCGACGCTGAGCACGCCGATCGGCAGATGCTCGCCGGTCGACCAGGAACCGTGGCTCACCACCACCCAGCGGCCCCGGCCGTCCTGGTCGTGCAGCGGCAGCCCGACGTCCGGCAGATGATCGCGCAGCGGCTCGGTCCGCCACCGTTGCTCGGCCAGCCAGCTGCTCTCTCCCCAGGTCACCTCGGCTGCCTCGGGCCGGATCCGGAAACCGAAGCTGGTCACGGCGGTCAGCGTCACCGGGCTGGACCCGCCGTTGCGCACCGTGTGCCGCAGTTCGATCGCTGCCTCCCCGAGCATCTCGATACGGCTGATCACCTCCAGCCCGGTCATCGGATCGGCCTGGTGGATCGCCGGGCCCGCCGACGTCACCCGTAGCCGCTCGCCGACCGAGGTGCGCACGTAGCACCGGCTCGACCGGGCTCGCTGTTCGGCCGCGGTGCAGAGGTCCACCAGCGGATGATCGACCGCCGCCGCGAGGGGGAGCCGGAGCCGGGCCGGTGCGCCGGCGTCGGTCCGCACGATCACGGGCACACCTCCGTGAAGTCGGCGTGGCAACCCTCGCCCGCCAGGTCCTGCACCCAGAGACCGGCGAACGCGCCGGTGAACCCGAACACCCGGACCTGCCCGTCGACGATCTCGTCGGCGTTCTCGTCGGACAGCACGGTCGCGTCGAGCTCGAGCCCGAGGTCGCGCCACCCGGTTCCGGTGTCGCGGGCGAAGCGCAGCACCGGGCCGTCGAAGGTGAGCCACAGGCCGAGGCGGTCCGGCACGCCGGTCTCGGTGTGGTGCACGGTGCGCCGGCCGCGGCTGCTCGCCGTCAGCACCAGGTCGCCGGCGGTCACGGCCAGGTAGTACCAGTTCCGGCTGTTGTAGTACGCGGTGATCCCGGCGGCCTGGTGGATGCCACCCGGGTGGAACTCCATGGTGACGGCGAGGGTCTCCTGCCGGTCGGTCACCCGGCGGGCGAGCAGGCTCGGCGCCCGCAACCCGTACGGGGACTGGCCGCCCCGGATCCGGATGCGCGGGCCGGCCTCGGCCCAGTCCGGGGTCACCGGGCGGCGCAGGCTGTTCCACGGCTTCGGCTCCGGCGGCCAGGGGTGGGGAGGCAGGTCGGGGCCCGGCACCTCGACGGCCGGCGCGGCACCGGGCACGCGCGGCCAGCCGCCGGTCCATTCCACCCGCTGCAGGGCGGTCTCCCGGCCCAGCACGCACCGGCCGCGCCGGGAGTAGGGCCGGGCGACCAGGTGCGCCACGAACCACTCGCCGGCCGGGGTGCTGACCAGGCAGCCGTGGCCGGCCTTCTGCAGCGACCGGTCGGGATCGTCGCGCGAGGTGAGCAACTCCCCGGCCGGGTCCGGTTCGTACGGCCCGAGGAGTTCGCGCGAGCGCAGCACCAGCGCGCCGTGCTCATAGCCGGTGCCGCCCTCGGCGACCAGCAGGTAATACCAGCCGTCCCGTCGATAGAGATGCGGTCCCTCGGTGACTCCGCGCGCGGTCAGTGGCGCGATCAGCACGGGATCACCGCCGGTCAGCCGCTGGATCTCGATGCCGCCGAACCCGCCGTCCGGCCGGTCGTCGAACACCATGTTGACCAGCCACGTCGAGCCGTCCTCGTCGTGGAACAGCGACGGGTCGAAGCCGCGGCCCGGCAGCGGCACCGGATCGGACCACGGGCCCTCGATGCGGGGCGCGGTGGTGAGCCGGACGCTCACGTCCTTGTAGCCGAAGGCGTAGTTGTCGACGACCCCGTAGACGAGATGGAAGAGCCCGTTGGCATACGTCAGGTCGGGCGCCCACACCCCGCCGGAGTCGGGCACGCCGGTGAGGTCGAGCAGTCTCGGCTCGGTCAGCACGCCGCCCATCGCCCGCCAGTGCACCAGGTCGCGCGAGTGGTGCACCTGCACGCCCGGGTGCCATTCGAAGGTCGAGGTGGCCAGATAGAAGTCGTCACCGACCCGCAGGATCGACGGGTCCGGGTGTGATCCGGGCAGCACCGGGTTGCGGATCGTCACCGTCACAGGACCTCCCTTGGTAAGCGCTTACCAAGGCCACCCTATGGGCACTCAAGTCCATCATCAAGAATCTTGAGGAAAACGCTTACCAGCCTGCTTCCCCTTGACTGCGACTGGCCGTGGCCGTAATCTGCCCGAAACGTATGAAACGTTTCACGCGGTGGAGGTGTCATGATCCTGACCCCCAAGAAGCGCCGGAAGACCCGGATCGGCCTGGTGGCCGGTGGCCTGGGCACCTATTGGCCGCAGTTCCCGCATTTGCTGCCGCAACTTCAGGAGTCGGCGCGCTACGTCGCCGAGCGTTTCACCGAGATGGACGCCGAGGTCACCGACGCCGGCTTCATCTCCGACGCCCAGGAGGGCGCGGCCGCCGCCGAGAAACTCCGGCAGGCCGACTGCGACCTGATCGTCCTGTTCCTGACCACCTACCTGACCTCCTCGATGGTGCTGCCGATCGCGCAGCGGGCCAACACCCCGGTCCTGGTGATCGACCTCCAGCCGACCGAGCGGATGGACCACGCCACCTTCGATACCGGCGCCTGGCTTGCCTACTGCGGCCAGTGCCCGGTGCCCGAGGTGGGCAACCTGTTCCGCCGGGCCGGCCTCCCGTTCCGCTCGGTCACCGGCTGGCTGCGGCAGGAGGCGGCCTGGCAGCGCATCACCCGCTGGATCGAGGCCGCCCGCATCCGGGCCGCCCTGCGTTCCGCCCGGCACGGCCTGATGGGCCACCTCTACCCCGGCATGCTCGACGTCTCCACCGACCTCACCCTGCTGCCGGCCACCTTCGGCTCGCACGTCGAGGTGCTCGAGTTCGACGACCTGCGCGAACGCGTGCTCGCGGCCACCCCCGCCGAGATCGAGGAACGCAAGGACCTGGCCCGCAAGATCTTCGTCCTGGACGGCTCGGTGAACGAGGACAACTTCACCTGGGGCGCCCAGGTTTCCGTCGGCCTCGACCGGCTGGCCGACGACTTCGAACTGGACAGCCTCGCCTACTACCACCGCGGCCTGGCCGGTGAGCAGCACGAACGGCTCGGCGCCGGCATGATTCTCGGTGCTTCACTGCTGACCGCGCGCGGGATCCCCGCCACCGGCGAGTACGAACTGCGCACCACGGTGGCGCAGCTGGCGACCGAGGTGGCCGGCGCGGGCGGCTCGTTCTGCGAGATCCAGGCCCTGAATTTCACCGACAACGTGGTGGAGATGGGCCACGACGGTCCCGCGCACCTGGCGGTGAGCGCCAAACAGCCACTTTTGCGGGGCCTCGGCGTCTATCACGGCAAGCGCGGGTGGGGCGTGAGCGTCGAGTTCGACGTACGGCCCGGGCCGGTCACGCTGCTCGGGCTCGGCCAGGACCGGGACGGCTCGCTGGCGTTCATCGCCGGCGAGGGGACGGTGGTGGACGGGCCGTTGCTGGCGATCGGCAACACCACCAGCCGGGTCGACTTCGGCCGGGATCCCGGCGAGTGGGTGGACGACTGGAGCGCTTCCGGAGTGGGACACCACTGGTCGCTGTCACTGGGTCACCGCGCCGCCGACTACAAGGCGGCCGCCAGTCTGCTGGGCATCGAGTTCCGGCAGGTCTGAATCTAGGCCCGCTGTTTTCGATTCAGCGGTTGGCGGGCCAGGTCCCGGGTGATACCGCGGGCTGCCATGGCGACGGCCGGGATGACCACATCCAGTTGTGGATCGGCGGCGCGGACCACGACCGAAAGGGCGGCGACGACCTCACCCCCGGCATCCCGGATCGGGGCGGCCACGGACGTGGCATCCTCGGTTATCTGTCGTTCGCTGATCGCGATACCGGTGCGGCGGACCTCGGCCAGCTTCCCGCGCAACCGGGCCGGATCGACGATCGTCCGGTCGGTGAACGAAACCAGCGGCCGGGCTACATATCGCTCCTGGACCGCCGCCGGGGCATGAGCCAGCAGCACCAGCCCTACCCCCGTCGCGTGCGCGGGCCATCGGCCGCCGACCCGGCTGAGTACGGCGACCGCATGACGGCCGGAGATCCGTTCGAGGTAGACGACGTCCGAACCGTCGAGGACAGCAAGCTGGACGTTCTGGTGCGTGGCCTCGTAGAGGTCGGTCATGAAGGGCATGGCCGCCCCCCGCAGCCCCAGACCGCGCGGCGCAAGAACCGCGACCTCCCACAGCCGTAGCCCGATCTGATAACGGCCGCTGGGATCGCGTTCCAGCGCACCCCAGGCGACCAGTTCACCGATCAGCCGGTGGGCGGTGGCCATCGGCATGCCGGTGCGACGGCTGATCTCGGACAGCGAGAGCTGAATCCGGTTGCTGGAGAACGCATCCAGAACGCTGAGGACGCGGCTGGTCACCGACCGCCGACGACTGGCCGACACGCGATCATCCGCTATGAAGCTGATTGGAGCCTGCTTACCGGTAATGGCGGCTCACCATCCTTCGAGTACGGGTCGGGTTGCCAGCATCCGGGGTGGGCCGTGCGGCGCCGTGGCGGCGGCGCCGCACGGTGACTGTCGCTACCGCGTTGCGGTCGTCCACAGGTCGCAGTGGTGCTCGGCCGCCATCCGCGCCGCCGGGACCGGCACCGAGCGGCCACCGGCCCGTACGGAAAGCACGGCGTCGGTGTGGTTGTAGGCCGGCCAGGCGGCCGCGAACGGTGCCCGGGGCACCCCGGTCCGGACGAAGGAACCCCAGTACCGGACCAGGTCCACCGCCAGCCGCCGCTCGGCGGCGTCGAAGGTCGGCGCGATCGGCGTGCCGTTGTCGAAGCTGGGCCAGAAGTAGGCCAGTTCGGCGGCGTGCCCGGCACCCCACACGTATCCCGGTGGCTCAGGCGAGAGGCCCGGGCCGGTGCGGTGGTCGAAGCGGTATCCGTAGGTCCGGGTGTACGTGGCGAAGGTGTCGACGAATGCCAGCGTCGGGCAGCCGCCCAGCCCGGCGATCAGTCCGGAGTCGGTCATCACGGCGGCGACCAGATATGCCGCGGTGAACTGATCCGACTCGGCGGGCCAGGGATAGCGGGCCAGGACGGCGCCGGCACGGTCCGGGAACACCGTCGAGATCCAGGCCGTGTACTGCTGCTCGCTCTGCCCGATGAAACCTTGCGCGAAGGTTCGGCCCTCGTCGCGGTTGGCGCCCACGATCATCGGTACGCGCTGGAAGCGCCCCGCCCGTACCGCGGTGTCGGGGTTCTCCGGCAGCATGGCGCCGCCGTACGCCATCGAGGACGGTGGCGGTGCCGCGTCCAGGAGCGTCGCCACGTCCTTGGCCCGCAGGCAGGAGGCGGCCGTCGAGACATCGGGGCAGCCGAGCGCGGTGGCGTAGTTGGTGCCGGCCGCCTCCAGCGTGCTGATCGGTCCGGCCGTGCAGGATCCGCTCTGGATGATGGCCCGGCCGAAGAGACCACGGGAGCCGGGCGACGTCAGGTGGGCACAGACCGAGAATCCGCCGGCCGACTCACCGCCGATGGTCACCTGCCGCGGATCGCCGCCGAATGACCCGATGTTGCGCTGCACCCAGCGCAGCGCCGCCTGCTGGTCGAGCAGGCCGTAGTTGCCGGACTGACCGGGCTGACCGCTCAGCCCGGGATGGGCGAGAAAGCCGAAGACGCCGAGGCGATAGTTGATGGACACCACGATGACGCCGGTCTCGCGAACGATGAGGCTGCCGTCGTGCTGGCTGCCGCTGCCGTTGCTCAGGCCGCCGCCGTGAATCCAGAAGTAGACCGGCAGCCGTTGGCCGGTCCGCGCGGACGCCGGGCGGAACACGTTGAGATAGAGGCAGTCCTCGGTCTCGGAACGCGGTCCGTTCGTGCTGGCCAACATCGGGCAGGAGGGGCCGTACCCGGTGGCCGGCCGAACGCCGTGCCACGGCTGCACGGCCTGGGGCGGCTGCCAGCGCAGGGCGCCGACCGGCGGCCGCGCGTACGGGAGGCCCAGGAAGCTCTGGACCCCGCCCGACCGGAGCCCGCGTACGTCGCCGGCCTCGGTGTGTGCCCGGGCTGCGGCACCGGTCGCCGTCGCACCTGTGGTGAGGGCGAGGGTCGCGACGGCCAGTGCCGCGATGGTGATTCCTCTGATGGATCGCATGTGCCACCTCATTTCTCGGGACCGATCACGGGTCAACGGACGACGACGGCGGCGCGCAGGCGGATGTCCCGGGACGAGGAGCCGACCAGGACGGAGCGCCGGCCGGCGGCGACGGTCCAGTCGTCGCGCTTGATCGACCAGTAGGACAGCGCTCGCCGATCGACCGTGAGGCGGACCCGTCGCCGTTCCCCGGGCCCCAGTTCGATCCGGGTGAAGGCGGAGAGCTGGCGCGGCGCCATCGGCACCGGGGCGTGGTCCGGCGGGGTCAGGTAGACCTGCGGCACCTCGGCGCCGCGGAGCCGGCCACTGTTGCGAACCTGGAAACTGACTTCCAGGCCGCCGGCCCGCGAGCGCACCGACAGGTCGCTGTAGCGGAACCGGGTGTAGGACAGCCCGTGGCCGAACGGGAAGAGCGGTTCGACACCCTTGGCGTCGTAGTGCCGGTAGCCGACGAAGATTCCTTCGCTGTAGACCGCATGCCCGTCCACGCCGGGGTACCGCTCGGTCGGTGCGGTCGGTGCGTCCTCGGCCCGCTTCGGAAACGTCTCCGGCAGTTTGCCGCCCGGATTGATCCTGCCGAGCAGCAGCGCCGCGGTGGCGTCCGCGCCTTCCTGCCCCGGGTACCACATCTGCAGGATCGCCCGGGTGCGTGCGATCCACGGCATGACCACCGGGGCGCCGGTGTTGAGGACGACCGTCGTGCGGGGATTGGCCCGGGTCACGCCGTCGAGCAAACCGTCCTGATCGTCCGGCAGGGACAAACTGGACCGGTCCTGGCCTTCGGTGCCCTCGTTGAAGGCGAAGACCACCGCGGTACGGGCGGACGCGGCGAGCCGGGTCGCCTCGTCCAGTGCCTGCTTGCGTCGCTCCGGCGTGACCCAGGCCAGGCGTACCCGCATGACGGTGTCCGCGGCGGCGGTCGCGGTGATGGTCAGCGCGTGCGGCGCACCGGCGGCGAGCCGCACCACGGCGCCCGCGTTGGTGAGCCCGTCGACCGTGGCCATCAGCCGGTTGTTGCCGCCGAGCAGCGAACCCACCGCGCCGATCTCCGCGCCGTCCAGCGTCAGGGTGATGGAGCCGGTGTATCCGGGTGCGCCTCCGGCGCCCTGGATGCGCAGGTCGTAGTCGCCGTCCGTAGGCGCGGTGAGGGTGCCGGTCCAGGTCCATGACGTGCCCGCGGGCAGTGCGTCGTCGCCGGCGTGGTCGACGTCCGGCACCGATTCGGCGGTGCCGCCGGCCCGCGTGCGCTGCAGTTTCAGCGCCGAGGCCGGCACGGCCACGCCGTCCAGATCGATGCCGGGCGCGTATCGGATGCGGGCGCGGGGTCCGGCCTGACGGGTGAGGGCCTGCAGGGGGCTGTCCGCGTGCGCCGGAATGACGTGGGCGCTGCCGGCACCGCCGACCAGAGGAGTCCTGGCCGTGGGCCCGATGACGGCGAGGTCGTTCAGGTCCGTGCGATCCAGCGGCAGGGCACCGTTCTCGTTGCGCAGCAGTACCGCGCCGTCCGT
This sequence comes from Paractinoplanes tereljensis, assembly GCF_016862435.1. GTDB lineage: Bacteria > Actinomycetota > Actinomycetes > Mycobacteriales > Micromonosporaceae > Actinoplanes > Actinoplanes tereljensis. The sequence goes on along the minus strand of NZ_BOMY01000064.1, from coordinate 36,974 downwards.
GGCGATGTCACGGGCGATCCGGGCGTGCGCCGCGGCGTCGATGTCCGGGCGGGGTGGCGCTCCGTCGAGCAGGTCGAAGCGGCGCATCTCGGTCAGGATCCGGCCGACCGCGACGTCTACAGTGGACTCCGGAACTTCGCCCGCGCGAACCGCCGCGGCGAGCCGGCCGTAGTAGATCCCGTACGGCATCTCCATGTCCATGCCGGCGGACAGCGCCGGACCCGCGCTGTGGGTGGCGAACCAGTCGGACATCACCCAGCCGCGGAATCCCCACTCGTCGCGCAGGATGGTGGTGAGCAACTCCGCGTTCTCGGCCGCGTAGACGCCATTGACCCGGTTGTAGGCGGCCATCACCGAGCCCACGCCGGCCTTGACCGCCGCCTCGAACGCCGGCAGGTAGATCTCGCGCAGCGTCCGTTCGTCCACATCGGCGCTGACGGTCTGGCGGTCCTTCTCGAAGTTGTTCGCGGCGTAGTGCTTGACCGTCGCGATCAGCCCTTCGTCCTGGATGCCGCGGATCTCGGCCGATACGAGGCTCCCGGCCAGCAACGGGTCCTCGCCGAAGGTCTCGAAGTTCCGGCCCGCCTGCGGCACCCGAACGATGTTGGTCATCGGGGAGAGCAGCACGTCGACGCCCAGTCCGCGGCCTTCGCGGCCGATGACCCCGCCGAAGTGCCGGGCGTGACCGCCGGAGAAGGTGGCGGCCAGCGCGATCGGCGCCGGCAGCGCGGTCGCGTGCGCACTGACCCGGACGCCGGCCGGCCCGTCGGCCAGGCGCAGCTCCGGGATGCCGAGGCGCGGCACGCCCGGCAGGTAGCCGGCCTGACCGAGCGACGCCGGGTCGTTGGCCCCGTACAGAAGGGAGGTCTTCTCCTCGAGCGTCATCGTGCGCAGCAGCTCAGCGATGTCGCGGTGGTGCGGGGTTGCCGGGGTCCCGGCCGCGGCCGCAGGCTCGGTGGTCAGTGCGGCACGGGCTGCCGCGATCGCCACGACGGTGCCGGCGAGCAGGCGCCCGGCGGCTCGCCGTGACAGCGGCGTATGCAGGGGTGTCTGGGGCACATCGGCCATCTGCGGGACTCCTTCGGAGAGGCAATCGATGCTGGGCAATGACTAAGTTGTGTCCGACAACATATTGCTGGGCCGTGGCGCGCAGAACCCTACCTTCCATTAGGTAGAAGATCGTCGATTACGGTTGTGTAACGTCCCATGTCAGTGCACATTGGTGGGCGGCCCCCGCCATTGATAACCGAGTTATCAGTAGGTAATGAAGGCGCCGTAGAGTGGGCTGATGCCACGACCGTCAGCTCCCTCCACTCCGCCCCGCGCCTCGGCCACCGGTCGTGGGGCGCGGACCCGCGCGGCCATCCTTGAGGCGGCCACCCGGGTGTTCGCCGTTCACGGCTATCGCGGTGGCTCCCTGGCCGCCATCGCCGGCGAGGCCGAGTTGACCCAGCCGGGGGTTCTTCACCACTTCCCGTCCAAGGAGCACGTGCTGATGGCGGTGCTGCAGGAACGTGACCGGGAAAATGTGAAGCAGCTGAGGAGCGGCCCCTGGCACGACGGCGGGGTGACCGCGCTGCGGACCCTGCTGGGCCTCGTCGAGGACAACGCGATCGCCCGGGAGCGGGTGCAGATGTTCACCGCGCTCGTGGGGGAGGGCGTCTCGGCGGCGCATCCGGCGCACGACTTCTTCGTCGAGCGCTACGCTCACCTGCGCTACCAGCTCATTCGGGCGCTGCAACGCGGGCAGGACGCCGGAGAGTTTCGGTCCGATGTGGACATGGCGATGATCGCGTCCCTGGTCCTGGCCGCGATGGACGGGCTGCAGATCCAATGGCTGCTGGACGACGAGGAGACGATGCCGCCCAGGTTCGCGGTCCTGCTCGACATGCTGGTGACCTACCTTGCCGCCGAACCGCCGGCCCCGGGGTGACCGCGACGGCGACGCGAAGCGGAGAGCCCGGCCGGGCGTGCCGACCCTGCCCTCCGCTCCGTGATGTCCCCGCTGGTCGGCTCAGAACGGGCAGCTGTCCGCCCAGGCGGTGATCAGCGAGGTGTTGTTGCGGTCGGCATCCCGCTCACTGCCGCACAGGAACGTGCTGAACCGGGAGTCGTTGCGCAGGAAGCGGCTGAAGAAGGACACCAGGTACTTACCCTGCTTGGCCTTGTTGCCGTTACCCGTCATCGGGCACAGGTGGTCGCCGGGGTACTGGGTGTACAGCTTCTCGTTCTTGGTCATGCTGTCGTAGAAGACCTTGCCCATGGTCGCGGCCGGCGCGGCCACATCGTTCTGACAGGTCACGATGTAGGTGGGTGCGGTGACCGCCGCGAAACTCGAGCTGGCGTAGTACGGCGCCAAGGGCGCACCCGCCTTGAACCGGCTGTCGTCGCGCAGGGTCACCAGCGTGGCGCCGCCGCCCATCGAGTGCCCGGCGACCCCGAGCGTGCCGTTGACCTTGCCGGAGACGGGATTGCCGCTCGCGTTGCTCAGGCTCAGCAACTGGGTGCCGGCGGCCTGAACCTGCTTCGCCCGCGAGTCGGGGTCGTCGTTGAGCGTGGTGGTGTCGGTGTTGACGACCACGAAACCCCACGAGGCGAGACGCGGCGCCAGCCAGCTCAGGTTGCTCTGCGTGCCCTGGTAACCAGGCATCAGGACAATGCCGGGGTACGACCCGGTCGCCGTCGGGTAGGTGACCGTGCCGGCCTTGTAGCCGCTGGGGTTCGGCACGGTGTAGGTCCCGGTGGCCAGCGGCCCGTTCGTCGCCTCGAGCGACTGGGTCGTCGGATTCGGGATCGTGGTGCTCCCCGGCGGCGGGCTCGAGGTCGCGGTGGGGCTGGGAGTCCCGGGAGAGCCGCCCGTGGTCCCGTAGACCTGGAATTCCCAGAGCGAATACCCGTAGGCGGTGGCTCGCGCGGTGCCGTACACCCGCACGTACCGGCCGGTGCCGCTCACGTCGAGGGTCTGCACACCGCCGGTGCCGCTGGTGGTGGCGTAGATGGTGGTCCAGGTCGCCGCGTCGGCGGACGTCTGGATCTGGAAGGCCCGGCCGTACGCGCCCTCCCAGCGGAGCACGACCTGAGTGACGCTCGCCGTGGAACCGAGGTCGACCCGCAGCCATTGCGGGTCACCGAACATGCTCGACCAGCGGGTGCCGGTGTTGCCGTCCACGGCCGCGGACGCCGGGGTGCCGGCGTTCTCGGCCGAGGACGCGACGGCCGGCTTGCCCTGCGAGAGCAACTCGGCGGCGGCGGCCTGGGCGGGGGCGGTGATACTGGCCAGCGTCACCGACGCGACGGCGGTGGCCAGGGTGATCCCGGCGGCCAGCCACCGGGAGCGGCCGGCGGGTGGGCGCGCGGCAGCCGGAAAACGTGAGGTTCGCATGTCCTACCTCTTCGCGGACGGGTGCGGCACGAGCCGGCGCGGTGGGCGCGGTCGCGCTAGCACGAGGAGACGGGCTCGGCATCGTGGGCGCCGCGGAACACCATTGACCCGGCGCCGGACTGTGCCGAACCCCTTCGATCGACGTACGTCGAACTGTGAGCTCGTTCGCAACGTATGCACCGGTGGTACGTCAGGGAAGGTGGCTGTCCGTAGGACGGAAGACAAACCGCGTCGGCCGGGCCTCTGGTGCGCTATCGGGCCGGCGTGCCGTCCGCGCGCAGCGCGTTCATGGTCAGCGCGATCAGGCCGTCCTTCATCTGCGGGAAGTCGCCGGACGGGGTGTGCCGTGCGTAGCCGCTGCGGCCGAAGATCGCGCTGACGAAGACCTCGGCGGCCAGCGGTAGCGGGGCGTCGCCGCGGATCTCGCCGCGGCGCCGGGCGTCGACGAGCGCGTCCTCGATGACCGCCATGGCCTGGTCGATCACGTCGCGCTGGAACACGGCGTACTGCTCGGGGTGGGCGGACAGCTCGGCCGCGTAGCGGGCCAGGATCGACTGCCGGGGCTCGGACAGGGTTTCGGCGATCTGGTCGAAGAGGGCGTCGAGGTCGCCGCTCAGGGTGCCGGTGCGAGGCGGGGCCAGGCCGACCGAGAGCGACTGCAGGGCCGCCGTGATCAGGGTCTCGCGGTTGGGCCATCGGCTGTAGATGCTGCGCTTGGCGACACCGGCGCGCAGGGCGACCGAGTTGAGGCTGAAGGCGGCGGCCCCGGTGCCGGCGAGCTCCTCGACGGCGGCCCGGACGATCCGCTCGTCGACCGCGGGATCACGTGGCCGACCTCGGGCGGGTGCGGTGTCCATGCTCCCAGGATATCTGTTACCGGAGTGGTTGCATAAATCGTGGCGCCAGGATTACCGTCGTATTACGTCACCGATCTGGTGCACTTATTCGTAAAGGCGGTACGGCCATGAGCTTTGAAGGTTCGGGAGTCCTCGTCACGGGAGCCGGCGCCGGCATCGGACGAGCCACCGCGCTGCACCTCGCGTCCCTGGGCGCCCGGGTAGTGGTGTCGGACATCTCCGACGAGGGCGCGAAGGGCACGGTCGAGGAGATCCTCGGCGCCGGCGGCCAGGCGAGCGCCGTCGTCGCGGACGTGGCCGACGCGGCGAGCGTCGACGAACTGATCGCCCGCTCGGTGGAGTACCTCGGCGGTCTCGACCTCGCGGTCAACAACGCCGGCATCGGCCACCACCCGGGTGACCTGCACGAGATGCCGATCGAGGTCTGGGACCAGGTGATGGGCATCGACCTGCGCGGCACCTTCCTGTGCCTGCGCGCCGAGCTCAAGGTCATGGTCGAGGCCGGGCACGGCAGCATCGTCAACATGGCCTCCAACGCGGGGCTGAAGAACGCGCCGGACATGGCCGCCTACACCACCGCCAAGCACGGTGTCATCGGCCTGACCAAGAACGCCGCGCTCACCTACGCCCGCCGCAACATCCGGGTGAACGCCGTGTGCCCGGGCACGATCGCGACGCCGGGCATGGCGTCCTTCCCGGCGGAGACCCAGCGCGAGTGGGCGAACCTGATCCCGATGGGCCGTCTGGGCACGCCGGAGGAAGTAGCGCAGGCGGTCGCCTACCTGCTCTCCGACCAGGCCGCCTTCATCACCGGCATCGGCCTGCTCATCGACGGCGGGCTGATGTACGCGTGAGCACCATGCGCGCTCTGCTCTTCGACGACTACGGCCCGCCCGACGTGCTCCACATCGGGCGGGTGGAACGGCCGTTGCCCGGGCCGGGTCAGGTCCGGATCCGGGTACGGGCGGCCGCGGTGAATCCGGTCGACTGGAAGATCCGCAGCGGTGCGAGCGCCGCCTTCCACCGGCTCTCGCTCCCGCACATCCCGGGCCTGGACGCCGCCGGTGTGGTCGACGAGGTCGGCCCGGGTGTCACGGGCCTACACGTCGGTGACGAGATCTTCGGCAGTACCGTCACCGGCGCGTCGGCCGAATACGCGCTGCTCGACGCGACCGCGTGGGCCTACCGGCCCGCCGGGCTGTCCTGGGCGGAGGCGGCAGCCCTGCCGTCCGCCGCCGAGACCGGCCTGCGCGCCGTCGACCTTCTCGGCGTCGCGGACGGCGACACGGTGCTGGTCAACGGTGCCGCCGGAGCGGTCGGGCTGGCCGCCGCGCAGTTCGCCATGGCGCGCGGGGCTTCGGTGATCGGCACCGCGGGCGACCACAACCACGACTTCCTGGCCGGCCTGGGCATCACCCCGACCCGGTACGGCGCCGGGCTGGTCCACCGGGTCCGGGCCTGGACCCCCGGCGTGAACCGCGCCCTGAACGCCGCCGGGCAGGGGGCGTTGCCCGACCTGATCGCGCTCACCGGCGCCGTCGAGCGGGTCATCACCGTGGTGGCGGAACCCGCCGCGGCCGAGCTCGGCGTGCGGTTCACCACCGGCGCGGAGCGGCGCTACTGGGAGGCGCTGCAACTGGCCGTCGACCTGCACGAGAAAGGCCGGTTCACCCTGCCGGTCCAGCACGTGTTCCCGCTCGCCGACGGAGCCGAGGCACACCGCCGCAGCGAACACGGCCACGGCCTGGGCAAGCTCGTGCTCCAGCCATGACTCCAACGCCGCCGTTCGAGGGGACAGAGCTGTCAGTCCAGGTTCCTAGGACGCTCTTGAGTCGTTCCCTTGCCTCGCCTGGGGCGGCGCGCACGCGGCTGGCCTAGTATCGCTGAACCGGGTCGACCGGGAATCCGCCTTGCCTGGCGATCGGTTCGAGCGGAAGGGCTGCACATGTCGTCAACGGCCTCGTCCCGGCCGCCGACGCTCGACGAGGTCGCCGCGCGCGCGAAGGTGTCCCGTACGGTGGCATCCCGGGTGATCAACAACGGCCCGCACGTGAGCCGCGCCAAGCGGGACGCGGTCCAGAAGGCGATCCGTGAGCTCGGGTTTACGCCGAATCGGGCCGCGCGGACGCTGGCGACCCGTCAGACGGGTGTGGTGGTGCTGGCGGTCTCCGGCGATGGGCCGGGCGTGTTCGCCGATCCGTTCTTCGGGCAGATCATCGTCGGTGCGTGCACCGCATTGGAGAAGACCGACCTACACCTGGTGCTGAGTCTGGCCACTACCGGCCACGGCCAGCAGCGGCTGGAGACCTTCCTGCAGACGCGGGGTGCCGACGGGGTGATGCTGGTAGCACTGCGCGGCGACGATCCGCTGATCGACATCGCGACGCGGTCGGGACTGCCCACCGTTTTCATCGGGCTGCCGATGCGGGAAACGCCGCCCTTCTACGTCGAGGTGGACAACGCGGGCGGGGCGCGTGCGGCCACCGAACATCTGCTGCGCGGGGGTCGCCGCCGCATCGCCATGATCACCGGACCGGACGACACCGCGGTGGGCCGGGAGCGCCGTCGCGGCTATGCCGAGGCGCTGACGCTGGCCGGGCTCGGGCCGTACGCCACCGAGCCCGGGGACTTCATGGAAGCCGGCGGCGCCGCCGCGATGCGCGCGTTGCTGAGCTCGCACCCGGACCTGGACGCCGTGATCGCCGCGAACGACAACATGGCGGCCGGGGCCTTGCGAGTGTTACGCGATGCGGGCCGGTCAGTGCCCGGTGATGTGGCGGTGATGGGTTTCGACGACCTGCCCATCGCGATGCACACCGATCCGAAGCTCACCACGGTTCGTCAGCCGGTGCAGGCGCTGGGTCGCGAGGCCACGCGCATGCTGATCGAACTGCTCGACGGCGAGCGGCCCGAACCGTTCATCCTGCCCACAAACGTGGTCGTGCGGGACTCGGCCTGACGACACCGGCCGGACCCGCTCGCTCAGAGCGACGCCGCCGGTCGGGAACGGGCGTAGTTCGCGGCGACGCGGGCGAGGTCCGCGCCGCACCCGTTCATTGACCTCGTCCGCACCCACGAGGTGAAGGCGGCGAGCGCGGCCGGCGACGAGTTCGGCGACCACGCCTCTTCCTTGGTCAGGTCGAAGTAGGTGAGCAGCTTGAGGTCGGGGTACGCGCCCGAGCGCAGCGTCGCGGTCATGTCCCGGAACCACTGGGCCTTGTCGCCGCCGTCCTCGGTGGACGCGAACTCGCCGAGCGTCACGGGCCGGCGCGGCGCAACCGCGCGGGCCTTGGCGTAGGCGGTGGCGAACGTCGCGTCGAAGCTCGCCCAATGGTCGCCGGCCGGGTCCCACGACGGGCCGAAACCCCAGTTGTAGCCGTCGATACCGACCCAGTCGACGTACTTGTCACCGGGATAGGCGACGGCCGGGTCGTTGTAGGCCTCATCCGGTGAGGACCCGTTGTTGTACGCCCACACCCATTGCACGTTTCGCGCGCCGGCGGCCGCGGTGAGGTCGTGGACGTGCCGGTATGCCCGCACGTACAGCGAAGGGTCGGCGTTGTTGTTCGCGATTCCCCACGGATACCAGTTGCCGTTGAACTCGTGTCCCCAGCGGACCAGGATCGGCAGCCGTACGGCGGCGAACTCTCGGGCTCGGGCCCTGATGTAGGCGTCCCACGTGCCGTCGATGATGTCCCGCAGGTGGATCTGACCGGGGTCGTTCAGGCCGAGGGCGGTGTTCCACGGCTCCCAGGTGTAGTGGGGCATGACGCCGCGCCGCCACAGCTCCTTGGCCTCGTTCACCGGGAAGGCCAAGCCGCTCGCCCAACTGTCGAACCACATCACGCTCGCGGGGGTGACGTCGTAGAGGTTCTCGACATCGGTGGCGATAGTGGTGGGAGACCCTTCCCGGAACACACCCAGATAGCGAGTCGGATCCGATCGAGCGTGTGCGCTCGCGGCGCCGGCATCGGACATCGCTACCGTCGCCGCTGCCGCAGCCGCGCCCAGCAGTGTTCGCCTCCGCATAGATCCTCCAAACAGGGGAATGAGAGCGCTCTCGCAAATGTGGAAGCGCTTCCGGCCACAAGGTACTTCCGGCGCTCATCGATGTAAAGACCAGGTTTCGAAAGTCGACCTAGAACCTTGACAGCGGCTACTTTCGCGTCACAGACTCGGCACACCTATCGATGGATTTAGACCGGAAGCGCTTCCAATTCTGACCCGACCCCGACGGAACTGGAGAACTCAATGCTCATCACGCGAGCTCGCGCCCTCGAAGCGTTGGGCGCCGCCATCCTCGGCGCGGTCGTGGCCGTCACAGCGACCGGTGTCGTGCCGGCCGAGGCTGCCATCGGCCCCAGCTTCGTCGACAACTTCAACGGCTTCGACACCAGCCGTTGGTACAAGGCCGACGGTTACAGCAACGGCAGCATGTTCAACGCCGGCTGGCGCGCCGACCACGTCTGGTTCAGCGGCGGCGTCGCGGGCATCAACCTGGACACCGCGTCGTGCCCGGGCGGCTGCTCCGGCAAGCCGTACGCGGCCGGCGAATATCGCACCACCGACCTGTACTCGTACGGCCGCTTCGAGGCGCGACTGAAGGCCGTCAAGAACCCCGGCACCGTGACGTCCTTCTTCACCTACACCGGCCCCAGCGACGGCCAGCCCTGGGACGAGATCGACGTGGAGATCCTCGGCAAGAACACCACCCAGGTGCAACTCAACTACTTCACCAACGGCGCCGGCGGCCACGAGACCGTCATCAACCTGGGGTTCGACGCCTCGGCCGGCTATCACAACTACGCCTTCGAGTGGTGGAACGGCGGCACCATCAACTGGTTCGTCGACGGAGCGCTCGTCCACCAGGAGAACGGCTCGCGCGGGCCGCTTCCCACTCACCCGCAACGCATCATGATGAACCTCTGGCCCGGCATCGGCGTGGACGGCTGGCTGAAGCCCTTCACCTACCCGGGTACGAAACTGACCGCCACCTACGACTGGGCCAAATACACCAGGTACTGATCGCCGTCCGCTACCTGGTTGCGGTGAGGGTGCCGAAGCCCAGTTGGTCGTAGCCACCGCTGTTCGGGCCGTAGTCACCGCCGCCTCCCTCCGGGCGGACCTGGGCGGCGAACGCGGCGCTGTTCGGCACGGACAGCCCGCGACGGCGCGCGTAGTGGTTGTAGATCAGCTCCCAGATGGGGCGCACCTCGCCGCGGCCGGTCGGCGAGATCACCGACTGGACCACGCTGGTGGTGGCGCCGGGCGGCCCGTAGACCCAGGTGTACGGGGTGTACGGGACGGTGCCGCCGAGGTTGTACTTGGCCACGTACTCGGCGCATTTCATGATGCGGTTGTTGCCGAGGCCGTAGAGGTCGATGCCCTGGTTCCAGGCCATCTCACAGATCGTGCCGAGCAGCCCGATGCCGAGGGTGGCGTGGCCCTGGTCGCGGCCGCTTTCCTGGAACTGGGCGAGTCCCTGGTCGTCGTAGACGTACGGGATGGCGTGGTTGATCGAACCGTTTCCGGCGCCGGTCTTGAAATAGGCGACCGCCTGATCGATCTTTGCCTGGTCGTCGCAGACGACGCCGATGGCGAGCACCGAGGCGATGGTGCAGAGGTCCCAGTTCGCCCAGTAGTGGGTGACGACGTTGCCGTTGTGGTTGCGCAGGAAATCGTCGTTCATCGGGTAGAAGACGGTGCGCAGCATGGTCTGGAAGCGCGCCAGGTCGAAGCCGCTGAAGGAGCGGATCAATTCGGCGGCGTTGGCGAACTGGTAGCCGTAGAGGCCGGCCGCCAGGAACTTGTCGGACGTGCCGTCGATCTTCGTGAGCGTGCCGGACCAGGCGTTGAGGATGTCGCGGGCGCAGTTGCCGTAGCCGGTGATGCCGGTGACCCGGTAGCGCAGCGCGTTCTGGTAGGCCGCGTGGATGTCGTTGTAGAGGGTGCCGTAGTTCTCCGGGGTGCCGGTGCCGCGGTAGACGGTGGCCAGCGGGGTGGCTTTCCAGGTGTTCGCCGCGTGCGCGTTCGCGGTCAGCCGGGCCCAGCCGTTCGTCCAGGGCTGTGCGCCGGCGCCGACTTCGGCGGCCATCCGGTTGAGGTCGGTCGAGGTGTGCAGCAGTCCCGGGTGGACGATCGTCGCCGCCGAGGCGGACGGCGCGGCCGCAATCACGGCCGCTCCGGTCAGGCCGACGCCGGCGGCCTTCAGCAGTGTTCGGCGGCTGGGCCCGATCGGCTTGTCTTGCTCAGACATGGTTCTCCCTGTTACCAGCAGGCTCCTCGGTGGCGGAGCGAGATAGTAAACGCTCTCTGCGAGGCTACGACCCATGGCATTGATGCACAACGATGTATTGCCCTCGTGTTACCGCAGGGAGGAATTTCCCGCCGTTTTGCGGTGATATGAGGCGATGCCGTGGTTTGCCTTAGCTCCAGGAGAAGTTAGAAAACGCTTACTTCCCGCTCTGGGGCGCGGCGAAGCGGAGCATGGCCCGGTACATCCGGCGCGGCGCGGGTGGGTCCGGCAGGGGTGCGGCCGCCGTCGCGGCGCAGGCCTGCAGGAAGTACGCGACCAGTCGGCGCGACGTCTCCGGTGCGGCGTCGGCGGTGGCGGTGAGCACGCCGGCGTTGGCCATCAGGAACATGACCATGTCCTCGGCGACGAAGTCCTCGCGGAGCCGGCCGGCGGCCTTGGCCCGGTCGATGAGTGCCACGAAGTCGGTGAAGGACCGGTCGCGGTCGGCCTCGAACCGCTTGGCCGTGGGAAAACTCAGGGTCAGCACGGTGGTGAAGCCGCGGTCCTCGGCCTGCATCGCGCACACGCGTTCGACGTAGTCGCAGAAGCCGCGCCACGGGTCGGGCTCGGCGAGCGCGTCGCGGGCCGCCTCCGCGTACGCCGTCATCTTCTGCTCGAACGCGGCCGCGACCAGATCGGCGCGGGTCGGATAGCGGCGGTAGAGCGTGCCGACCCCGACACCCGCCCGCCGGGCGACCTCGTCCATCGGCACGTCGAGGCCGCACTCGGCGAAGGCCTCCCGGGCCGCGGCCACGATGCGCTGCCGGTTGCGCTCGGCGTCGACGCGCAGGCCCGGGGTGGTCATGGCGCCAACCGTAGCAGACAAGTGGACGATGCCCTCCACTTGTCTGCTACGGTTGCCGCAACAAGTGGAGGATGTCGTCCACTTCCCGCCCCGGAGGTTGTCCATGCGTGCCGTCGTTATTGCCGAACAGGGCGCGAGCCCGGCCCTCGCCGAGCTGCCCACTCCCTCGCCGAGCGCCGGTGAGCTGCTGGTGCGGGTCGAGGCGTCGTCGCTGAACGGGTTCGACACCGCCGTTGCGGCCGGCTATCTGACCGGGATGATGGAGCACCGCTATCCGGTCGTGCTGGGCAAGGACTTTGCCGGCACGGTCGAGGCGGTCGGCCCGGGCGTGACCCGGTTCGCCGCCGGTGACCGGGTCTTCGGCGTGGTCACCAAGCCGTTCCTCGGCGACGGCGGTTTCTCCGAGTACGTGGTGGTCGGTGACGGCCTCGGCGTCGCCGCGATCCCCGGCGGTCTCGACGTGTCCACGGCCGGCGTGCTCGGTCTGGCCGGCACCGCCGCCGTCGACGCCCTCGACGCGGTCGCCCCGCAGGCCGGCGAGACCGTGCTGGTCAGCGGCGCGACCGGGGGAGTGGGCGCGATCGCGATCCAGTACGCCGTCGCGGCCGGTGCCCGGGTCATCGCCACCGCCCGGCCCGGCGCGGAGGCCGACCTGGTCCGTGAACTGGGCGCGACCGGCATCGTGGACCACACCGGTGACCTCGCCGCGCAGGTGCGGGAGCTGGCACCGGCCGGCGTGGACGTGGTTCTGCACCTGGCCGGCGACGGCGCTGCCCTGACCGGCGTGCTCGCCGAGAAGGGCCGCCTGGCCAGCACCCTCGGCCTCGGCCCCGACCAGCACCCGGCCGCCGTCTCGATCATGGCAACACCGGCGGCCCAGACCCTGGATCGGCTCGCCGCCGACGCCGCGGACGGCCGGCTCACCGTGCCGGTCAGCCGCACCTACCCACTGGCCGAGGTGCCGGCCGCCTTCGGTGATTTCGCCGGCGGCACCCTTGGCAAGCTCGCGATCACCCTCGTCTGAGCGAGACCATGGAACTCGGCATCCTGTCGCTGAGCGACCTCCATCAGGTAAGCGCCGCGCAGAGGATCGCGGACACCATCGACTACGCCGTCCTCGGCGAGAAACTCGGGCTCGACGTGTTCGCCCTCGGCGAGCATCACGGCCTCGAGTTCGCCGTCTCCTCGCCGGCCGTGGTCCTCGCCGCGATCGCGGCCCGCACCGAGCGGATCCGGCTCACCAGCGCGGTCACCGTGCTCAGCGTGCTCGATCCGGTCCGGGTCTACCAGGACTTCGCCACCGTCGACCTGGTCAGCTCGGGCCGGGCCGAGATCATCGCCGGGCGAAGCGCGTTCGCCGAGCCGTTCGCGCTGTTCGGCGAGGACATGAACGACTACGACGCGCTGTTCGCCGAGAAGATCGACCTGCTGCTGCGGCTGCGCGCCGACGACCACGTCACCTGGTCCGGGAAGTTCCGGCCGCCGCTGCGCGACGCGCCCATCGCGCCCCGCGCGGCGCAGGCGGAGTTGCCGGTCTGGGCCGGGGTCGGCGGCTCACCCACCAGTGCGGTGCGGGCCGGGCTGCTCGGGCTGCCGATGGTGCTGGGCTACATCGGCGGGCCGCTGAGCCACGCCAAGCAGGCCGTCGACCTCTACCGCGCGGCGGGGGAGCGGGCCGGGCATCCGGAGAAGCTGCGGGTCGGCATCTCCACCCACTTCTTCGCCGGGCCGGACGACGTCTTTCCCTACTACCACGAGTACCTGCGGCCGAAGACCCCCGGCGGCCGCGGCTTCCTGGTCGACCGGACCGCCTTCACCGCCGGCACCCGCCGTGGCCAGGCCATCATGATCGGCCCCAGCGACCAGGTCGCCGAGAAGATTCTCGACGCCAAGGAGATGCTCGGCCTCGACCGCTTCTTCGGCCAGTTCGACTGGGGCGGCCTGCCCCGCGGGCTGGTCGAGGAATCCCTGCACCGCTACGCCACCGAGATCGCCCCGATCGTCCGCCAGCACTGAGGAGAACCATGCCCACCATCGCCATCGTCGGGGCCGGTCCCGGTCTCGGCCTGTCCATCGCCAAACGTTTCGGCCGCGAGGGCTTTGCCGTCGGCCTGATCTCGCGTACCCAGAAGAACCTCGACGCCCTCGCCGCGGAACTGGAGGCAGCCGGCGTCACGGCGGCCGGGTTCGCCGCCGACGTCACCGACTCCGCCGCTCTTGGCGCGGCGATCGAACAGATCGGCCCGATCGACGTGCTCAGTTTCTCGCCGAGCGCCCCCGACAACGCCGACCTGCGACCGGTCGCCATCACCGAGGTCACCCTGGCATCCGTCCAGCCGCAGCTCGAGTTCTACCTCGGCGGCGGCATCGCCGCGGCACAGCAGGTGCTGCCGGCGATGACCGGGCGCGGCGCGGGAACGATCCTGTTCACCACCGGCGGATCCTCCGCCAACCCCGGCATGATGCCGGCCTTCGGGAACATCGCCATCGGCGCCGGCGGTCTCCGGACGTACGCCCTGAGCCTGCACGCCGCCGTCGCGGAGCAGGGCGTGTACGTGGCACACATCCCGCTCAGCGTCTGGATCGGCCACGGGGGCCCGGAAACTCAGCCCGACACCATCGCCGAGCACTACTGGACCGTGTACACCGGGCGAGAGGGTGCGGAACACCCGTACGTCGCTCTCCCTTGAGCCAAGTGTGGTGCCGCGGCAAGGCCCGGCCCCAGAACGGCGGTTACGGTCACCCCGACCACATCCAGAACCATCGCGTGACGATGGCCACCCGGGTCGACACAGGGGTGAGCGACCAGAAGTACGACGCTCTGGCCGCACACGCCAGCCAGAGCGCCGGCGCGCTGACGTGCTCATCCTGACCGTGCCGGCGATCATGGCGCCGCTGTCGGGGGGAATCTCCGCGGGCTGAGGCGGGGTCTGCAAGACCTCAATCCCGGGTCCGTCCGGCCGATTCTTGTATTTGTGGGTGGGGATCGGCCGGAACCGAGGATTCGTCAACGGCTACGGAGTATCGCCGGGCACGCGGTCGAGCCGCTCATCGCGTTGCCGGTGGTGCTGGTGCTGTATCCGCACGGTCTGGTCGGGCACGCTCCGTGGATCTTGACGATGCTGCCGTTCGTCCTGTTCGGCACCCTGCAGCAGCCCGCCGTGCTGGCCCTGCTGCAGCGCGGACCACTGCGGCGCATCCGGTCGCTCGGTCCCGTGCTGCACATCCTCGTGGTGGTCTGGATCATCTACGTGCTCGGCTGGGGCCCAGTTCTGCCGCTGGCCTTCGCCCTGGTCGTCACCGGGCACTTCCGCGCCGGGGAAGCCCCGGTGTGGCGGACGATGCTGGTGTGGAGCTGCCTCTGCATCGCGGCCGGACAGGCCGGCATCGCACTCGGCTGGATCTTCTGCTACCTGCCGCCGGTTCCGGCGCAGGTCGCAGGGCTGCTCGGCGCCATGCTCACCGCCATGTTCATCCGGCTGCTCGGCCGCGCCGCCGAACAACGTGAGTCGGCCGAGGCGGAGGTACGCCGCGTAGCGGCCCACTTCCGGGAACTCGTACAGGATTCGACCGACGTGATCGCCGTGGTCGGCCCGGACCATCGACTCGCCTATCTGAGCCCGGCGATTCGCCATGTCACCGGATTTCCGCTGGAGTTCTATCTGGGCAGCGAGTACGGCGTGGGCATACACGAGGAGGACCACGCGAAAGCCGCCACCGCGTTGGCGGACACCATCGCCCATCCCGGGGTTCAGCAACGCTTCCAGATGCGCCTCGGCCATGCCGACGGCGGTTGGCGCTGGGTGGAGGCGTCGATGCGCAACCTCCTGGGCAACCCGGATGTCCGGGGCATCGTCATCACCTTTCGCGACGTCACCGAGCACCGGGCCATGCAGGAACAGTTGGCGCACGAGGCCAGCCACGACCACCTGACCGGTCTCGTCAATCGGGCGGCGTTCCTGCGTGGCCTGGCCGAATGCCCGGGAGCATCGGTGCTCTTCATCGACCTCAACGGCTTCAAACAGATCAATGACGCGTACGGGCACCGGTACGGCGACGCGATCCTGGTCGCCACGGCCGCGGTACTGGACAGTTGCGTACGCGGCGATGACCTGGCCGGCCGGCTCGGTGGCGACGAGTTCGGCGTGGTGCTGACCGTGGCGAATACGCCGGCCGAGGCCGTGGTGGTGGCCGAACGGATCCTCGCCGGCCTGGACCAGCCGGTGCTGGTGGACGGCACGGTTCTGCACGCGCGGGCGAGCATCGGCGTCGCAGTCGCGGGCCCCGACGCCGTCGACCCGGCGACGTTGTTGCACCGCGCCGACACCGCCATGTATTACGCCAAGCGGAGCGGCGGCCACACCGCGCAGGTGTACTTCGACGGCATGCTGACCGACCAAGTAGCCGGGGCAGTCCGCCGGCACTGAGTCACGAGTTGTCCGCGCTCAGAGTGCGCCTTCGCGGCTGGCTTACCTCTTCGCACAGGCGCCCGCCGAGTCGTGCTGCGGATCCGTCACTTCGTTAGCCACCTAACAAAGAATGCTAGGTGGCCAACCATCTTTCAATCGGGGTCAGCGGTTACGCCACTGCGGCTTCCGCTTCTGGGCGAACGCGGCGAGTCCCTCGGTAGCGTCTTCGCTGGTCATCAGATCGTCGACGGCCGCACTCGGTCGGGTGACCGCGTCGATGACGTCGGGGATGCCGCGGGTCTCCTCCATCACCTGCAGCGAGATGCGCACGGACGTCGGCGATGAGTCGAGGATCTCGGAGGCCAGGGCACGCGCTCCGTCCAACGCGGCGCCGGCTTCGGTGACCCGGTTGACCAGCCCGTACGCGAGGGCCTCGTCGGCGGTCAGCCGGCGGCCGGTCAGGATCATCTCGTTGGCCAGCTTCGCGGGCACGGTGCGGGGCAGCCGGATGAGGCCGCCGGCACCGGCGATGAGCCCGACCTTGACCTCGCTGAGCGCGAACTTCGCGGTCGCATCGGCGACGACCAGGTGGCAGGCCAGGGCGATCTCGCAGCCGCCGCCCATGGCGAAGCCGTTGACCGCGGCGATGACCGGCTTGGGCATGCTCCGGCGACCGGTCAGGCCGGCAAAACCGTTCTTGGGCACCCACATCGGCTTGCCGGAACCGGAGTAGATGAGGTCGTTGCCGGCCGAGAAGGCCTTGTCCCCGGCGCCGGTGAGGATGGCGACCCACAGGTCGGGGTCGGCGAAGTAGGCGTTGAAGGCGTGGTCGAGCTCGTCGTTGGCCATCGGGTGCAGGCTGTTGCGGGCCTCGGGCCGGTTGATGGTGATCTCGAGCAGGTGTCCGTCCCGTTTGATCAGGATGTGCTCGTAGCGGTCGCGGAGCACGGCCGGCTCCGGCGGGAACAGCTCATCCATCCGGGCCTCGGTGGTCGTGACCCGATTGCCGGCGCCGAACGAGCGCACGTACACCCGCTCGCCGATCGGCTCTCCGCCGCCCAACAGGTCGAGAACGTCGTCGCCGCGGGCGACGAACCGGCGACCGTCGGCCTCCAGCCGCCCGATCACGATGCCGGTCCGCTTGCCGTCCCGGCTGTGCTTGACGGTGTACGTCTCAATCGTCGCCCATCCATCCGCCTGCCGGGCCTCGACCGGGGCGGGCCGCGAGTCGAGTTCGGCCTGCAGCGCGGCGCTGTCGTCCGGCCGCCACGGCGACGGTGTGGTCGTGTAGACGCCGACGGAGTATTTGCTCATCGAGCCGCCGTTGGCGCCGACGAACCCGTAGTCCTTGGAGAGGCGGACGCGCCGGACGATCTCGGCGATGGCGTGCATCGAGTAGTTGTTACCGGCCCCGCCGAAGAACGGCAGTCCGCCGGTGACGGTGAGGCCGCGCGGGTCGTCGGCTTTCAGGCCGAAAGCGTCGGCGATGTTGAACACCGGCGCCGGGAAGCAGCTGTAGAGGTCGATGTGCGCGAGTTCGTCGAAGCCGATCCCGGCCACCTCGAGGGCGTGCCGGGCCGCCGTCACCGAGGCCGGGCCGGCCGACAGATCGGCGCGTTCCATCAGATCGCGTTCGCGCAGGTCGGCGTGACCCGGTAGGAAGACCCACCGGTCGGCCGGCACGCCGAGCCGGCGAGCCGCGCCGACCGACATGAGGAGTACGGCGGCGCCCTGGTTGACCTTCTCCCGGGCGACGACGTACCGGGTGTACGGGTCGGCGATCGGCCGGTTCGCGGCGGTCGGTGTGACCAGCTCCTCGGCGCTGCGCTCGGTGGGCGCGGCGGAGTGCGGGTTGGCAGCGGCGACCCGCGTGAACGGGGCGAACAGCTCACCGATCGCGGCGGCGTACTCCTCGCGGGAAAGTTTGAGCCGGGCGCCGCGGGCGTTGTCGAACAGGGCGTACTGGCTCGGCGCGTCGGTGAGGCCGTGGGCCGCCAGGTGCATCGACATCAGGCCGCGCAGGCCGTAGCCGCGGTCCTCCAGATCGCCGTCGGCGTGCTCGGTGAAGTCGGGCCGGTCGTCGGCCTTCGCGTAGTTCTCGATGGTGGAGATCGCCTCGGAGCCGAAGATCAGCACCACCTCGGCACCACCGCCGGCGATCGTCGCGGCGAATTCGTTGACCAGGTGCTGCGGACTCTGCCCGCCGCTGACCTCCAGCACGGCCCGCTTCGGGTCGGCGCCGAGCCGGCCGGCGACCGAGCGCGGGAAGTTGTCCGAGCGGCCCAGCGGCGCCCGCGCCATCGGGGTCGAGTTCTCGAACTGCCGGGTGCCGGCCACCGTGTCGACCGCGGCAGCGATCGCGTCGGGGTCCGCCCCGGCGTCGGCGAGGGCCTCGCGGGCGGCGTCGGCGGCCAGGTCGACCGGCGAGCGGCGCAGGTATCCCTCGGTGTCGAGGCGTTCGGAGGCCTGGCCCACGCCCACCACGATCGGGGTGCGCGGGTCGAGGTCGTCGGAGTTCAGTGCCATGTCGTAGCTCCAGAGTCCATGATCAGAACGGGCTTGATGGCCGAGCCGTCCTTGGCTTGGGCGACCGCCTCGTTGATCTCCGAGAACGGGAAGGTCCGGACGATCTCCGGCATCGGGAACCGGTCCTTGAGCAGCCACTCGACCAGCTGGGGGATGAAGGTCTGCGGGTCGGCGTCGCCCTCGATGCAGCCGCGGACGGTCTTGCCGCCGCTCATCAGATCGCCGACGTCGAGGGTCACGTCGGGGCCGATGCCGACGACGACCAGCGTGCCGAGGCTGGTCAGCCCCTGGGCCGCGGTGCGGATCACCGCGGGGACGGCGGTGCTGTCGAACGCGTGGGTCGCGCCGCCGCCGGTCAGCTCCCGCAAGATGGTCAGTAGCTCCGGGTCCGCGCCGTCGAGGACGTGCGTGGCGCCGGTCTTCAGCGCGGTCGCCCGGCGGGAGTCGGACAGGTCGATCCCGATGATCTGCCCGACGTCGAGGTTGGCGGCCGCCATGATCGCGGCCATGCCGACCCCGCCCAGCCCGAAGACGGCCAGGCGACTGTCCGGCCCCGGCTCGAGCACGTTGACCACCGCCCCCGCGCCGGTCTGGATGCCGCAGCCGAACGATGCGGCGAGCGTGAGATCGACACCGGGGTCGACGACGACAGCGTTCCGGCGTGCGGTCACCGCGTACCGGGCGAAGCTGGACTGCCCGAAGAACGAGCCGACCACCGGCCCGTCCGGGCCGGTGAGGGTCGGGCTGCCGTCGGCGCGGGCCCCGGAAGCGTTCAACTGCTGGAATCGGACGCAATAGGCGGGGTGGCCGGCGGTGCATCGTTCGCACGCGCCGCAGGAGGCGTAGCTCAGGATGACCTTGTCGCCGGGGCGTACGTCGGTGACGTCCGATCCGACGCGCTCGACGATGCCGGCGCCCTCGTGTCCGAGGACGGCGGCGACGCCGTCGGGGAACATGCCCTTCATGGCGAGATCGGTGTGACACAGGCCGACCGCCTCGACCCGGACGAGAATCTCGTCCGGCCGGGGGTCGTCGAGCTCCAACTCCTGGAACGTGAACGGCTGAGCCGGGCCGGTGCTGACGGCGGCGGTGGTTTTCATGGTTGTCCTCTCAGCGGCCGAGGCGCCGCAGCGCCTCCTGGCGTGCTTCAGCGATCTTCGCGCGTACGCCCTCGGCGACGGCCGGGTTCGCCACGGTTGCCGGGCCGAGCATCGCGACGCTGCCGCCGGGAATGTTCGACGCCGCCACGGCCCGCCGGTGGCTGAACGTGTCGAAGCCGGCCCGGCCGTGATAGCTGCCCATGCCGCTCTGCCCGACGCCGCCGAACGGGACGTCCGGCAGGCTCAGGTGCACGGCGAAGTCGTTCCGGGTCACTCCGCCCGAGGCGGTGCGGCGGCGGAACGTACGGAAGTCCTCGGTGTCATCGCCGTACCAGTAGGCGGCGAGCGGCGAGGGATGCGCGTTGACGTAGTCGATCGGCTCGGTGACCTCGTCGTACGGGTAGACGGTGAGCACCGGCCCGAACACCTCGTCCTGGGCCACCGTCATGTCCTCGGTCACGCCGAGCAGCAGGGTGGGGGCGATCCGGCGACCGGCCGGGTCGGGCAGCCGGGCGGCGTCGGCGTCGCTGACCCCGAGGACGGCGGTGGCGCCCTTGGCCACGGCGTCGCGGACGAGTCCGTTGACCCGCTCGAAGTTCTTGTCGTTGACGATCGAGGTGGTCGCCGGGTTCGTGAGGTAGTCCGGGAACAGGTCGAGGAAGGCAGCTTTGGTGTGGGCCACGAAGTCGTCGACCTTCGCCCGCGGCACGAACACGTAGTCGGGGCACAGGCACACCTGGCCACCGTTGACCATCCGGGAGCCGGCCACCCGCTCAGCGGCGAAGCCCAGATCCGCGTCGTGCCCGATCACCACCGGGTTCTTGCCGCCCAGTTCGAGGGTGACCGGGGTGAGGTTGTCGGCGGCGGCGCGCTGCACGATCTTGCCCACGGCCGGGGAGCCGGTGAAGAACAGGTGGTTGAACGGCAGCGAGGAGAACGCGGTGGCGATGTCGAGTCCGCCGTTGACGACCACGAGCTCGGTGGGGTCGAACTCCGCGGCGACAGCCCGGGCCAGGACGGCGCCCGCGAGGGTGTCCACGTCGGAGAATTTGATCATGACGCGATTGCCGGCGGCGATCGCCTCCGCCGCCGGCTGTACGACCAGGCTCACCGGGAAGTTCCAAGGTCCGACGACACCGACGACGCCCAGCGGCGTCACGTCGATCGTCGTCGGCAGGCCGGCCGCTTCGGAGCCGGGCACGTCGGTCGGAGCCATCCACTCCTCGAGGTGCTCGCGCAGGTGGTTGATGTTCCCGATGGCGCTGGCAACGTCGACGAAGAGGCTGAAGGTGGCCGGCCGCTGACCGAAGTCGGCGTCGAGGGCCTCGGCCAGCTCGTCGGCGGCGCCCAGGACGGCAGTCAGTAGCCGGTCGAGCCGGTTACGCCGTACGTCAGCCGGCGGTGGACCTTCCTGCAGGTAGGCGGTGCGCTGGGCGTCGAAGAGCGCGTGGAGATCCTCGATGGCGGTCATGTGCTTCTCCCTCTCAACAAAACTCGTCCACGACGCCTTCGGCGATCAGCGCGTCGACTTCCTCGCCGGACATGCCGAGCACGCGGATGAGGACGGCGCGGGAGTGCTCACCCATGACCGGCGCCGGTTCCAGCGGCGGCTCCTCGACGTGCTGGAACAGGGCGGGGCCGTTCTCGGTGGGCATCGGCTCGGCGATCCGTGGGTGGTGCATCGTCCGGAAGAACCCGCGGTGCACCAGGTGCGGGTCGTCGCGCAGCTCGGGAACGCGCTGCATCATCGCGGCCGGCACGCCGGCCGCCTGCAGTTCGGCCATGGCCTGGCGGGGCGAACGGTCGGCGGTCCAGGCCCGGACCGCGGCGTCGATCCGGTCGCGGTGGGCGATCCGGTCACGCGCGGCCGGCAGATCAAGGTCCGTTTTCAGTACGTCGTTGAGCCGTCGCCAGTCGTCGTCACCGCGCACCGTCACCACGCACCACTCGTCGTCACCGGCGCACGGGTACAGGCCGTACGGCGCGTCGTCCGGTCCGTCGTTGCCGACCGGGACGAGCGTTCCGGGGCGGACGGACTCGAAGGCCAATTGGTGCTGCAGCTGGCCGAGGATGACCTCGGCCTGGGCCACGCTGACCGTGCCGCCGCGGCCGTCGCGGCGGCGGCCGATGAGCTTGGCGAGGACGGCGACCGCTTCGACCCGGGCGGCGACGTGGTCGGGGTAGACGGTGGAGGCGTCGCTGAAGCCGTCCTCGCGGTCCGGGTAACGCCACAGACCACTCAGCCCGGCGGCGGCCCGGACCAGCGGGCCGTAGCCGAGGCGGCGACTCCACGGGCCGGTCGGGCCGAAGGCGCTGCTGTCGGCCACGATGATGCGGGGGTTGACCGCCTTGAGCTGGTCGTAGCCCAGCCCGAGGGACTCCATGGTGCCGGGTTTGAAGTTCGAGACCACCAGGTCGGACTGCGCCACCAGCCGTTTGAAGATCGCGACGCCCTCGTCGCTGCGCAGATCGAGACCGAGTCCGAGCTTGTTCCGGTGGCCGTAGGCGAACGACGCGCTGACCAGGGCGCCGTCGAACGTCTGCCGGCTGCCGTCGGGAAAGGCTTTGTTCTCCACCTTGATGACGTCGGCGCCCATGTCGGCGAACAGCCGGCCGAGCTCGGCGCCGACGACGATGACGCCGAGGTCGAGAACCCGCAGCCCGGCCAGCGGGCGGGTCCGGCCGGCCGGAGCGGTCGAGGCGGTGGCCGGCTCCACCGGCTTCAGGGCGGCGAGCACCTCCCCGGTGTGCTGCCCGTGTTCCGGCGCCGGCGTGCGGATCCCGGCGCGGCGGCCGTCCACCTCCACCAGGCCGTCGGGCATGAGTGCACCGGGGACGGACGGGACGCCGGTGAACGCCCCGCGGGTGGTGAACTGCTCGGCGTGCAGTACCTCGGTGGGCGACAAGAGCGCCGCGGTGGGCACGCCGTACTGCTGGCCCTCGGCGACGATCTGCTCACGCGTACGCGTCGCGAACAGCCGGCCGATGGCCGGGTAGATCTCGCCGGCGGCGGCGAAGCGCCGGTGCAGTTTCGCCAGCTCCGGATCGGCGAACTCGGCGGGTTCGCCGAGCCAGGTGAACATGCCCTTCCACTGCCGCGGCGCCAGGATGCAGATCCGGACCGAGCCGTCGGCGCACGGGAAGATCGGGTAGAGGTGCCGGGCGTCGGGCCGTCCGCGCGGCCCGTCGGCGGCCGGTACGCCGCCCCCGGCACTGCCGGCGATGCCGAAGCCGGGGTCGACGGCCTGGGCGGTGGCCTCGTACACCGAGACGTCCACGAGGTCACCGACGCCGTTGTCGAGGCGGTTGTAGTAGGCGACCAGCGCCGCCCATGCCGCCTGGGTGGCGGCTGACTCGTACGCGAGCGATCCGGGCGGCAGCAGCGGTTCGCGGCCGGGCAGGCCGGAACGGCACAGCGCGCCGCTGAGCGCGAGGTGCGTCCACTCGGTCGCCTGCCAGTCGCGGTACGGGCCGGTCAGCCCGAAGTCGGTGACCGCGACGACCACCAGCTCCGGTCGCCGGTCACGCAGCTCGTCCAGGTCGCCGGCGGCATGGGTGACCAGGATGTCGGCGGTGTCGACCAGGCGGCGGAAGTCGTCCGGGCCGGCCACGACGGCACGCTTGTTGGCGTTGTGGGTGGCGTAGTAGAGGCTCACGCCGTCGACCACCGGTTCCTGCCGCCGGGACGCGGCGCCCTCCGGCGGCTCGACCCGGATCACGTCGGCGCCCAGGTCCGCGAGCAGGCGGGAGGTCATCTCGCCGAGTCCGTCGGTGCGGTCCACGACCCGGACTCCGGTCAGGGGCAGTCTTACGTCCACGGCGGCCTCCTCGGCGTGCGGTGCGGTAGGTCACACGATCACCGCAGGTCCGGGGGTCCGTAAATCACTGTTTCGCGCACGTTACGTGCCGCGATCCGCAACGTGTCCGGGCTATTCCTTGCCGGTGATCGTTCAGTAACGTCAGACTGGCCGGATGGACATCGCGCAGCTGCGCTGCTTCCTCGCCGTGGCCGAGGAACTGCACTTCGGCCGGGCGGCCGAACGGCTGCACATGACCGCCTCCCCGGTGAGCCGGATCGTCAAGGACCTCGAACGGGAACTGGATGCCGAGCTGTTCGTCCGCGGTTATCACCAGATCCAGCTGACCCCGGCCGGCCGGGAGCTCGCGCTGCGGGTGCCGCCGCTGCTCGCCGAGTTCGACCGGTTGCGCAGCGACATCCAGCTGGTCGCCGCCGGCGAGGAACGGGTGGTGCGCCTGGGCGGCTCACACCTGTCACCGCCGCGCATCCTGGACACCGTCGTGGAATGCGTGGAGCGGGGAAATCCGGGCCGCCGGGTCGAGGTCGAGCTGGCGCCGTCGTCGGAACTGCTGCCGGCGCTGAGCCGCGGCGAGCTGGATGCCGCGGTGGTCCACCTGCCCGTCGACGAGCCGGTCGTCCAGACCCTGCCGCTGGCGTCCTACCGCTTCAACATCGTGATGCGCCGTGACGATCCGCTGGCCGGGCGCCCGGCGCTGGCCGTGGCGGACCTGAGCGACCGGACCGTCGTGACCATGCCGTTGTCGCTGCAGCCCCGGGCCATGCAGCAGATGCGCGACGAGCTGATGAGCAAGGGCCTGGGGCGGCTCCGGTCGGTGGCCGGCCCGGACTCCGCCATGATCGCCGGTCACGTGCGCCGCACCGGCGACCTCGCCCTCTCGCTGGCCCCCGCGACCGGCGGGTCGGCGCGTGTGTTCGACGATCCGGCGTTCGCCATCGTGCCCCTCACCGACGGACCACGCTTCCATCTGGGCCTGGCCTGGCTGGCCGCTCGGGCCGACGACCCGGTGGTCAGCCGCACGGTCACCGCGGTCCGGGCAGGCTGGGCGGAGGGCGAGACCGAGATCTGACCGCGTGCTCGACGGCGGCTGCGCGCCGACCGGATCCTCATCACCGCCACGGGCGGCGCGCGAGCCTGGATCAACGAGGGCCCGCGGGGGGCGAGCGGCACGTTCCGCGACATTGGCCGGATCGCCGGTGACAGCGGACTGCCGCCGGCCGACATCCAGTTCGCCGACATGGACGGCGACGGCAAGGCCGACTTCTCCCGCATCGGCTGGACCGGAGTCACACACACCTGGCTGAACAAGCTCCCGGCCGACTATTTCAAGGTGTTCCACCCATAGGCCCGCGACACGTACGCGGCGATGGTCTCCCGCTGCCCCGCGGTGAGCGGCGACGGCCCGCGTAGAAGGACCTCACCGAGCCTGCTGAGCAGGTCACTCGGTGGTACCACCGATGTGACGGAACGGTCCGGTTCATTTTGGAAGGGTGTGGCTGATGTCGTCGAAGTGGCCCTGGACCACCTCACCGGTGCCTCATCACCGGCGCCGGACGCGGTCTCGGCTGGGAGGTGGCCGTCGAGCGGCGGGCCGGGGCGCCACGGTGATCGTCAGCTCGCGTCGGCGGCCCGGCAGGCCGGGGTGGAGCACCTGGTCCTGTTGTCCTCCAGCACTGTGCTGGCGCCGAACGCGGCGTCCAATCCCATCGCGGCACAGCACACGACGGTCGAACGCGCGCTGGACGATGCCGGCCTCGACCGGCCCGGCTACTTCGCGACGAACGCGTTCCGCTGGCAGTCGATCCGCACGCACCGCGTGCTGCGCACTGCGTTTCCCGATGCCATCACCGCCCCGGTCCACGAACGGGACATCGTCGAGGTGGCGGTACGCGCGTTGCTGACCGACTCCCAGAACACCGCCTACGTCGTGCTCGGGGCGGGTCCGGTGGCCATCCGCGACCAGGTCGCGGCGACCGCCGAGGCACTCGGTGGACCCGTCCGGTTGGAGCAGGTCGACGTCGCCACCTACCGCGCCGAGCTGACGGCGCACCTACCCGAATCGCTTGCCGATCGGCTGATCGGGGCCGACGGCAGTGTGCCCCCGCTGCCCGCCGCCCTGGCCATCGATGCCGTGCCCGAGCTCCTGGGCCGGCGCGCTCTGACGTTCCCCCGTGGGCCCGCGACCACGCGGACGATTTCCGCTGATCGTGCACCGATCCTTGCCTCTCCGGTCGCGGAGGCGGTGACTGCCGGCGGCATCCGACACGATTCTTGAGTTGTTGCATGGACATTGAGCATTCAAGCGGAGGCCGGAATGACGCAGAACGGCACGAGCGATCCGGCCCTCCCGTACCCGTTCGGCTGTGCGGATCGGCTGGAAGTGGACAACGCGTACGGAGCGCTTCGTCAACAGGAGACGATGGCGCGAGTGCGTCTGCCGTTCGGTGAGGATGCCTGGCTCGCCACCCGGTACCCGGATGTCAAGGCCGTCCTCGGCGATCCGCGGTTCAGCCGAGCTGCCACCGTTGGACGGGACGAACCACGCGTCACTCAGCAGCAGCTGGGCACCGGAATTCTGTCGATGGACCCGCCCGACCACACCCGTCTGCGCCGGCCGGTCCTCAGGGCCTTCACCGCCAGGCGGGTGGAGCTGCTACGCCCCGCGACGGTGGCGACCGCCAACGAGCTCATTGATCGCATGGAGTCGATCGGTCCACCGGTGGACCTGGTCGAACACTTCGCGACCCCGCTGCCGGTGCGAGTGATCTGCGGTCTGCTCGGCGTTCCGGTGGGTGACCAGGATCTGTTCCGGACCTGGTCGGAGGCCTTCATCTCGTCGACCTCTCTCAGCCCGGAGAAGATCCAGGAATACATCGGAAATTTGTACTCCTACATTTCCGGCCTGATCGCGCAGCGACGAGTCACGCCGTCCGACGATCTGCTCACCGCGATAGTGCAGGCGCACGACGATCGCGAGGAAATCACCGAGCAGGAAATGGTGGAACTGGCGGCCGGCCTGCTCGCGGCGGGCCACGAGACCACGGTCCTGCAGATTTCCAACTTCATGTACGTGCTGATGCGGCACCAGGCCGAGAGGGAGAAGATGACGGGCGACCCGTCTCTGATCCCGTCGGCGGTCGAGGAGCTTCTGCGATTCGTGCCCCTGTTCGCCTCGTCCACGTTCGCGCGTTACGCCACTGAGGACGTACGGGTCGGCGGCACTCTCGTGCGGGCCGGCGATCCGGTCGTCCCGTCGTTGACCTCGGCCAACCGGGATCCTTCGGTGTTCACCGACCCCGATCGCCTGGATGTGACGCGCGCCGCCAATCCGCACTTCGGCTTCGGCCACGGCGCCCACCACTGCATCGGCGCGCGGCTGGCTCGCATGGAGTTACAGGTGTCGCTCGAGACGCTGCTCACCCGTCTGCCGAACCTGCGGCTCGCGGCCGATGATGACCAGGAGCTGTGGAAAGAGGGCTTGATTCTCCGCGGTATGAAATCAATGCCGGTGACCTGGTGACCGGAGTGAATGGAACCGCAAGCCTGAGCGGCCGCGTCGCGCTGGTGACCGGGGCTGCGGACGGTCTCGGCTTCGCGACCGCCGCGGAGCTCGGTCGCGCGGCGGCCACCGTCCTGGTTCATGGCCGCACGCAGCTCAAGGCCGAGCGGGCGGTGCAGCGTCTGGCGGAGATGCCGCACAGCCAGGCGGGCCGGTACATCCCGGTGTACGCCGAGTTGAGTTCCGGCAGCGAGCTGCGTGACCTTGCGTCGAACGTACGCGAATTGACCCCGGACGGCCTGCATGTGTTGATCAACAATGCGGGCGCCCAGTTCAGTGAACGACGCCTGACCGTCGATGGGCTCGAGATGACGACTGCCGTCGTCCATGTGGCGGCTGCGGCCTTGTCCCGCCTTCTCATCGGCCATCTGCGGAAGGGCGCCGCCACGGCCGGGGCACCGTCCCAGGTGATCAACGTGACATCGATCAACGAGCGGTTCGGGCGGCCGGTCACCGATTGGAGCTATGCGACGGGCTACGGCCAGGTACGCGCCTATTCCAACGCGAAGCTCATGGCATTGGCCTACACGTACGGCCTCGCGCGACGAATCGACGAGAACGAAGTCACCGTCAGCGCCGCCGACCCCGGCGCGGTCTTCACCGACTTCGGCCGGAAGGCCGGCGGCTCCGCCGGACGGATGGATCGCCTACTGCGTCCCGTCGCACCCCTGCTGATCGCGAGCCCGGAACGAGCCGCACGCCGCAGCGTGATGCTGGCCATGGCCCCCGGCAATGTCCGCCGTACCGGAGCGTTCTATGCGCGAGGCGCCCGGCGCACGTCCTCGAGGCGATCGCGCGAGAAGCCGGTCATCGACCGGGTATACGCGCTGACCGAGGAGAGACTTGCCGAACTTGGATTCTGATGTTCAGCCGGTGCGCGAACGCACCGGGCTCGACCGCGGTCCGGAAGCCCTCCAGCAGGCCATGGCGCTGCTCCGGGCACGCTTCATCGATCTCCTCGCCCAGCTCTCCGAGGCGAAATGGGAGCGTCCCTCGCGATGCGCCGCCTGGTCCGTGCACGACGTCGCCCGGCATGTGCGTGACTGCGCGCTGACCCACACCGCGCTGCTCGCCCATCGCCCACCGCCGTTGGGAAAGGCGCCGTTCGATCCGCGGTCGTCTCCGTTCGAGTGGCTCCGGCACTCCGCCGGCACGCCAACCACCCAGACGATGGACGACCAAGGCGCTCTTGGCCTGACGGGTACAGCCGGCTACCCCACGATTGGGATGCTGGCAGGACTGACCGGTGGCGCTTTCCCCAACAGACTTCGGCCATGACTTCTGACGCAGTTGTTTACACGCCACGCCGCCGGGCGGTGGTGGCGCTTTTCGCTTCTATCGCCGTCGCGCTCGGGCTGACCGGCGCCGCCGCGGTACGGCCGAGCGAGGCGACCTCCACACCCGCCGCCGTCGATCCGGCTTCGAGTTCGGCGTTGCAGAAGGCAGCCGACGCGGTGGTCGAGGCGGGCGCCGTCGGACAACTTTCCCGGGTCGACGACGGCCTCCGGATCGTTCGGGCCGCGTCCGGCCGGGCGGACCGGGTCACCGGGCGGTTCCTACGCGCCGACGACCGCTTTGAGATCGGCAGCAACACGAAGACGATGATCGCGACCATCGCACTGCAACTGGTCGCCGAGGGCCGGCTCCGTCTGGACGATCCGGTGGGTGAAGTCCTGCCGGGAACCGGCGGCAAAGCGATCACGCTGCGCATGCTTCTGCAGCACACCAGCGGCCTGTACAGCTACACCGACCCGGCCTTCATGACCGGTGTGATCGCCCACCCCGGCGCGAGATACCGGCCGGAGCAACTGGTCGCCGCCGCGCTGCGGCACCCGCTGACGTTCGCGCCGGGCACGGGCTGGGCCTACTCCGACACCGACTACATCGTGGTCGGAATGATTCTGCGCCGGGTCACCGGCCGGACACCGGCCGAGCTGATCCGCGACCGGATCGCACGCCCGCTCGGCCTGCGGCACACCTACCTGCTCACCGCGCTGAACCTGACACCGGCCCTGGTTACGCGCACGGCTACATGGGCACCTTCACCGGGCCGTCGACGCAGCCGGCGCTGCACTACACCGATGTGTCGACGTGGGCGCTGGGCAGCTTCGCCGGCACGGCGGGCGCGGTGATCGCCACGGCGCCCGAGCTGGGCCGCTTCTTGTCAGCGCTCCTCGGCGGCGGGTTGCTGCCACCCGCGCAGTTGGCTGCGATGAAGACCGTCGTCTCGGCGGGCGCCGGCACCGGCATCGACTACGGCCTGGGCATCATGCGTACGGACACCCCTTGTGGGACGGTCTGGGGACACACCGGCAGCACATTCGGACACGACAGCTACATGTTCGGCTCGGCGGACGGGCGTCGCACGATGGTCATCGACACTACGACCGACACCGAGCTCAATGCCCAGTCGCCCGGCTCGAACCCGATCAAGGAGGCGATGGCGGCGGCCGTGGGAACCGCATCGCTCACCGCCGCCTGCACGATGTTCGGTGAGCCGATTCCGGCGGCCTAACGGGGCCAGTCTCGGAGCGCCTTCGGCAGGCTGACCGTTGCGCCCATCGCGTACGCCGCGTCGAACGCCTCGCGGCTCATCACGCGCCTGATCGCGTCGACGAGTCGCCGGCGTTCCGCGGCGTCGTCCGGATCGGGAATCCGGCCGTGATTGTCGTAGTCCTTGTCGGAGGCGCCGAGGAGGCTGGCCGCCCGCTCCGGATCGCCTCCGGCGCAGCTGACCACTGCCGCGCCGAGGGCCATCTCGGCCAGCTGGTCGGTGTAGCCGAGCCTCAGCGCCTGCGTCCGGGCGGCGGTGAACAGATCGTGCGCGGTGGCGACGTCACCGAGATGCAGCTCGACGTAGCCGAGGTTGTGTCGTTCCATGATGGCCATCCGCGGCTCACCGATGGACTCGTTGAGTTGGATGCTCTCCCGGTACAGGGCCCGGGCGCTGGTGAGGTCGCCGGACATCCGGGCCACTGCGGCCTGGATGTGCAGCGGCGTCTGCAGCAGGTTGCGATCCGGCCGGGACTCCGCCAGTCGCCGGCCCCGGCGTGCCAGCTGCTCGGCGGCGGCGAAGTCGTGTCGGCGGATGCAGGCTCGGGCCAGCATGCACACCGCGGCCAGTTCGCCCGGTACGTCGCCGGCCGCCCGGGCGCGGACGATCTCGGCCCGGCTCAACGCTTCGAGCAGCTCGGTGTGCCCGCCGCGGAACGCGGCCTTCGCCTGTTCGACGTACGTCACCACCCACTCATGGTGCCCGCGGCCCGCATCGCGACGCCACAATTCGTCCGAAAAGGCAGGTCCGTGACATCACCGATCAGATCGGAAGTCACGGGAGCGTGCCCGACCTAGGTTCGGCCTATGACAGGTGCTGCGTTCAGGCCCTTCACGGGGTTCTACGAAGGGGATGTCCACGACGTCCTCTCGAGCTTCCGCGAGCAGCAACCGGTCGCTCCCCTGACTCTGCTGGACGGCCGGATCGGGTGGCTCCTGACCCGCCACGACGACGTACGCCAGGCCCTGGTCGATCGCCGTCTGGTCAAGGACGGCCTGCTGTCGCCGGTCGGCTACCAGCCGGCGGTGGCGTCCGATGTCGACGAGGCGACGCGGCATCACATGCTCGTGGTCAATCCGCCGGAACACGGTCGTCTGCGTCGCGCCGTTCAGCCCGCCTTCACGCCCGGGGCCATGAAGGCGCTGGCGCCCGCAATCCAGTCGATCACCGACCGCCTCGTCGACCGGTTCCTCGCGCCCGGGAAACATGATGTGCTCGCGGAGCTCGCCTTCCCGATCCCGATCGCCGTCATCGCGGAGATGCTCGGTGTGCCCGAGTCGGATCGTGAGACGTTCGCCGAGTGGTCGCACGTCATGGTCGCCGGTGCGGCCCGGCGCGAGGAACTGCCCGAGGCGCAGGCCAACCTGGTCGCCTACATCCGTACGCTTCTGGAAGCCAAGCGCCGGCAACCCGGAGCCGACCTCGTCTCCATGCTGGCCGGCGCCGGCCGTGAGGAGGACGGGCTGACCGAGAACGAGATCGTCTCCACCGTCTATCTGCTTCTCCTGGCCGGGCACGACACCACCGCCGGGCTGATCGGCAACGGCCTGTACCGCATGCTCGAGGACCGTGCGCGCTGGAACCTCCTACTGACCCGGCCGGAGCTGCTGCCGGCCGCCATCGAGGAGCTGCTCCGCTACGACAGCCCGGTCCAGCTGACCACTCACCGGGTTGTCGCCCAGGACGTCACGTATGGCGGGCAGGTGATTCCGGCCGGATCGACAGTCCTCATCTCCATTCTCTCGGCGAACCGCGACCGTCGGCGCCACGCCGAGCCGAACACTGTGGATCTGAGCCGGCAGGACCTGTCCCACCTCGCGTTCGGCCACGGCATCCACCATTGCCTGGGCGCACCGCTGGCCCGGCTGGAGGCCCGCACGGTCTTCGCGTCGCTGCTGACGCGTTGTCCTGGGCTCGAGCTGGCGGACGGGTTCGTGCCGCGGTGGCGGCCGAGTGTGCTGATGCACGGACTCGTGGAGCTTCCGGTGACGGTCTCAGAGAACGCCGGCCCGGATGGCGAACGCCACGGCGTGCACCCGGTTGCGTAGCGAGAAGCGACGCATGACTCCCCACAGGATGTACTTGACCGTGCGTTCCGAGATTTTCATCGCCTTCGTGATCTCGCTGGTGTCGAGGCCTTCGGACAAGTGCCGCAGGACGGCGATCTCGCGCTCGGAGAGGCCGAGTCGTATGGCCGCGGCCGTTCTGCCGACACGTACCGACCGCAATTGATCATCCAGATCGGCGCGGACACGCGGGGGTGCCGCTTCCTCGCCACCCAGGGTGCGGCGGATCGCGGCGAGCAGGTTGCTCCACGTCGCGTCGGCAACGTGCAGGATGCTGGTGACCCCGGCGGCGGCAAGCGCCGTCAATTCGGCCTCCACGCTCTCGTCGGCGATGACGACGACCGCCGACCCGTAGGTTTCGTGTGACTCGATCAGCGGCCGCATCGTCTGCCCGCTCCGCCCGGTCAGGTCGGCCACCACCACGTCGCTGCGCGTGCCGGTGGAGAACGGGTGAACGGACAGGCCGGGCAGCTTCTCCAGGAGCTTCACGATGCCGGTCTCCCGGAGCTGCTCGCCGGCGAGAACCGATACCACGATCGGTCGCCCTCGGCGGACCTGGGCCTCGCAAGCGGCTGGCGCGTGGGACGACGACATGCCAGAAACGCTACGGGCGGCCGGCGGCCCGATCGATCACACAGACATGTCAACTCGGTTCGCTCCGGCCGCCGGCGTCGAGGTAGCGCAGGACGGCGATCACCCGCCGGTGGTCGCTGTCGGCCGGCGCCAGGCTGAGCTTGCTGAAGATCCGGTTGATGTACTTGTTGATGGCGCGTTCGGTGACGACCAGGTCGGCGGCGATGGCGGAGTTGGACCGGCCGCGTGCCATCAGGCCGAGCACCTCGCGCTCCCGCGGGGTCAGCCCGGCCAACGCGGCGGTCCGTCCGAGCCGGTTGAGCAGGCCGCTGGTCACCTCGGGGTCCAGCACCGTGCCGCCGGCCGCGACGGTGCGCAACGCGGTCAAGAGCTCCGACACGTCGCCGACCCGGTCCTTGAGCAGGTAGCCGACGCCGCCAGCCGCATCGGCCAGTAGTTCGCGGACGTAGGCTTGCTCGATGTACTGCGACAGGATGAGGATCGGCGTGCCGGGCCGGCGCCGACGTGCTTCGATGGCTGCTCGCAGGCCCTCGTCCCGATAGGTCGGCGGCAACCGGATGTCGACGATCGCCAGGTCGGGACGCTCCCGCTCGAGCGCCTCCAGCAGCGCCTCGGGGTTGTCGACGGCCGCGACCACCGTGCAGCCGAGCTCCGTCAGCAGCCGTTTCAGCCCTTCCCGCAACAACAGCAGGTCTTCGGCGATCACTACGCGCATGGCATCTCCACATGCAGTACGGTCGGGCCGCCCACCGGGCTGCTCAGCGACAGTTCCCCGTCGAAGGCGGCGACCCGGCGTCGCAAGCCGGCCAGCCCGGTGCCGGCTTGTTCGTCGGCGCCGCCGCGGCCGTCGTCCATGACGTTGATGCGGACGCGGTGACCGTCGCTGCGCACGGTGACCTCGGCCTGGTCGGCGTCGCTGTGCTTCACCACGTTGGTCAGCGCCTCGGCCACCACGAAGTACACGGCGGACTCCAGCGCCACGGCCAGACGGTCGGCGACGTCGACCGTGACGGCGATCCCGCGCAAGCCTGAGCCGGCGTGTTCGGCCAGCGATTCGATGCCACCGGTCAGGCCGCGGTCGGCCAGGATCGGCGGATAGACGCCGCGCACCAGGTCTCGCAGTTCCCGCAGCGCTTCGCCGACCTGGTCGCGCGCGTGCGCCACGAGCTGCCGGGTATCCGCCGGTACTTCGTGCAGCTTGAAGTCGAGCAGACCGAGCACCATGCTGAGCGACTCCAGACGAGCCTGCACACCGTCGTGCAGATCCCGCTCGATTCGGCGCAACTCGGCGGCCTGCACCTCCAGCGCTCCGGCGCGCGACTCGGTCAGCACGGCGATCCGCCGGGTGAGGCGGCCGCGGCGCATTCCGCCGGCCAGCAGAAGGTTGACCCCGGCGTGCCAGCGCGGCAGCCCATGACTGCACGCCGCCGCGATCAGCGTGACGACAAAGCCGAGCAGCGTGACGACGAAAGCGTTGTTGGTGCTGCCGACCATCACGACAACACCCGGCAGGGGATTCTCCGATACCAGCCGCCACCACAGCGGTGTACTCACCGTGACGAGCGCGAACGCCCACATCACCGAGCTGAGCGCGAGTACCCCGGGCCCCAGGACAGCCTGGCAGAGCAGCCAGGGCACCGGACGGATCGCCGGCTGCGAACCGCGCTCGGCCGGGCCCAGGGCGATGGTGTCCAGCCGCCTCTGGCGGGCGACGAGCGCATCGAACCGCGGCCGCAGGGCCTGGTGCCGGGCCGCGAGCACCGGCCAGCGCAGCACGAGCAGCAGCGCCCGCACGCCGGTCAGCGCATTCGCGAACATCAGGTGGAAGTCTTGGCGGATCAGCGGTCCGGCCCTCCCCTGCTCATGGTCCGGATCAGGGAACCCGGACGATCGGCCGGTGGAAGGCGCCGCCCTCCTGGAGCGGGTCGCTGCCGATGTCGTGCACGTGGGGCTCGCTCAGTGGAGGAGCGCCGGCGGCGTCGATCCGGGCGAGCTGCCGGGGCTTCGGCCGCCAGCAGCAGCTCGCGTTCGGCTTCGCGTTCGCTCGCGCCGTATTCGATGGTGATCGCCGCCGGCGGCGCCCAGCCACGCAGCTCGGCCAGGGTCGCGGCGCGAGCCACTTTCCAAGCGGGGTGGGCGCCGAGGCCGAACTCTTCGGTGCCGAGCGCCATTTCGGACACGCGTAAACCGGTGGAGCCTCCGAGCACGCGATACCTCATCGATGGCTCCTGACTGTCACGTAAGTCAATCGCGACAGTAGCCAGCATGGGCGAGCGCAGCATCATTACTACCGACGGCCGCCGCACCGACACGCGTGACCACATCCGGGCGGCGGCGATGGAGGTCTTCAGCGAGCGCGGCTGGGCGGGCGCGACCCTGCGCGAAATCGCCGACCGGCTCGGCATCACCCGCAGCTGACACGCTGACCGGCTCGCGATCAGCGGTGCCGGGCGCCGCCCGTTCGCACCGGCAGGCCGGCCAAGCCCCGGATCATGCCGGACGTGCGGCGGCTGATCCGGCCGTCGAGCCGCAGGTCCGGGAATCGCTGGGCGAGCCCGGCGATCGCGACCGTGGCTTCCAGGCGCGCGAGCGGGTAACCCGCGCAGTAGTGGATGCCGCCGCCGAAGGCGAGGTCCGCGGGCCTGGCGGTGCGCGTGGGATCGAAGCGGCCCGGATCGCCGAAAGCGGCCGGGTCGCGGTTGGCGCCCCCGAGGAGGGTGACGACGTACTGACCGGTCTCGATCAGATGACCGGCAATCTCGACGTCCTCCCGCGCCTCTCGCCCGGCTCGCTGGACCGGAGGATCGAACCGCAGAGTCTCGGCCACCACCTTCTCGGCCCAGATTTCGGGCTCCGCCACCAACGCCGTCCAGGCCTCGGGGCGCCGCAGGCAGGCGTACACCGCGTTGCCGATCAGGTTGGTCGTCGTCTCGTACCCGGCGACCAGCAGTGTGGTGCACAACGGCAGCAGCTCGTGGCCCCGCACGTCCCGGTCGGCCTCCCCGATCAGGCGGCTGATCAGGTCGTCGCCCGGGGAACCACGTCGGAGCTCGATCAAGTCGGCGAGGAGGCGGTCCAGTGCCCGGCTCGCGGTCCGGAGCCGCGCCGCCTGGGTCATGGAACCGATCCCATCGATAGCGCCGCCGAGCACGCCGGCGTGCCGAGCGAACGCCTCCTGCCGCTCGGCCGGGATACCCAGGATCGCGCCCATGACGGCCAGTAGCAGCTGCCGGGCGAGGGCGCCCATGACGTCGAAGCGTCCGCTCTGTTCGGCCCGGTCCAGCAGCTCATCGACGGTACGTTCGACCAGCGGCCGATAAGCGACGGCGGCCTGTGGCCCGAGATCGGACCGGATCGCCCGCCGGAGCCGGGTGTGGTCGGGCGGATCCATGCCCAGCAACGAGGTCTCGAAGTCGTCGCGCAACGACTCGTCGACGGTGAGTCGATCGGGCCGGGCGCCGAACCGCCGATCCCGCAGCACCGCCCGGCAAACCTCATGATCGACGCTGACCCACAGGCCGGACCGGGCCCGAGACAGCCGTCCCCTCTGCCGGAGCTGCTCGTACAAAGGGTAGGGATCATCGTGCCAGGCGGCCAGATGCAGCCGTGCGTCCAGGTCGCCGTGGACGTACCCGTGTGCGGCCAGGCTGAGCCGACGCCGATAGACGCCGTGGGTGAGGCGTACGAACGTGCTGAATGTGCTCATGCCATGGCTTCCCACTCATCGGACCGGATCCAGCTGCTGTGCGCGCCGATCGGGACGCGGACCGGCAGCCGGACGGTCGCCACCGGCGCGCCGGTCAGATCCGCGGCATCCAGGACGACGAGTGCCGTCACGCCCGCCGCCAGGTCGGTCCGGAAATACAGCAGCCAGCCGTCGGACTCCGCCCCGTCGGGCGCCCGGGGAACGAAAACCGCCTCGCCGGCCAGAACACCCGGGCCGAGCTGACGTACCTCGCCGCGGCCGGAGTGGCGGTCGAATCGCAGAAGTCCCGACTGCTCGCGGGAGGAGTCATGGGTGATGCCGTAATGGAGGCGCCGCGGCCGGCACTCCCGGCGAGGGTCGGTCCGGGGCAGCTCGTGCGGACGGTCGTCAAGTGGACGGGCGACGGCGTGGTCCGCACCCGGCTCCGCGTGCCACTCCCACAGAGTGGCCGGACGGGCGAGCGGGTCCGTGCCGTCGTCGAACAGGCTCGCGTACCGCAGAGCGTGCACGGTGAGGCCGCCGTCGGGCGCCTCCTCGGCGCCGACGATGTGATACACGAAGCACGGCTCGATCGCGAGCCAGCGAACCGGGCCGCCCGCGCGGGGCAGCAGGCCGATGCGAGACCGATGCCGTCCGTGCCACCGGTAGGGAAAGGCGTGCGCGGCCGCCCGGCGTACGTCGAAGCGGACCGGCAGGTCGAAGAAGACCACGGAGCGGTCCGTCAGCCCGATGTCGTGCAGCAGCGGCCGGCCACCGAGGTCGACCCGGCCGGCCAGGTTGACGTGGCCGTCGGCGGCCACCACCACGTGTTCGGCCCACCGGCGCAGCGGCGAGTACGCCAGCGCGTGCAGTTCCCCGGTGGCCGGGTCGACCTTGGGGTGCGCCGCGAAACCGCGCGGGAGCTGGCCGTTCAGGTCGGTGTACCGGATCGACTCCAGCGTCTCGGACAACTGCACCGGCAGGCAGCCCGACTCGACGAGCGCGAGCAGGACCCCGTGGTGGGCGATCAGGTTGGTGTTGACCGTGTCGATCGGAAAGTGCCGCGGTCCGGGTGCCGGCGTCTCGCCCAGGGCCCGGGCGACCCGGCGCGAGCGTATCCAACGGTTGCGGAACCATGCCGCCCGGCCGTCTCTGAGCCGCACCCCGCAGACTAGGCCGTCCTGCATGAACCACGGGTAGGAGCCGTCGAACGCCCTCCGTGGCTGGCCCGCGGGGGCCGGGCCGATCTGGGTGAACAGACCGTCCAGGCCGGACGGGAGTCGGCCCTCGACGGATAAAGCGTGTTCGGTGTGCTCGCGCTTCA
>NZ_BOMY01000063.1 GCF_016862435.1 Paractinoplanes tereljensis | reverse complement strand
GTATCCAGACCGAACAGCTCTGACATGACGGCGCCGTCTCCGCTGCCGTACACGATCCGCTCATACAATTCCTGGTCCACGATCCGTGGCGGCTCTTGCTCGTCCGGCCCGGGAAGCCGGATAAGCCCGCGCTCGTCGGCTGCTTGGCAGATGTACGGGCTGTGGGTGGTGACAATGAATTGGGTTTGCGGAAAATGCCGCTTGAGCCACCCACCGATCCGCTTCTGCCAGGACACGTGCAGGTGAGCGTCAACCTCGTCGATGATGACGACACCGGGGGCGGCGACAGCCATCGCTCCGTCGACAAGGCTCGCGTCGAGGTTGCCATACGCGTCGTAGACCTGCTTCAAGAGGTCGACAACGAGCGCGGCGACCGTGCGGTAACCGTCGCTCATCTCCCGCAAAGGGAAGCGGTGACCGCCCCGCTCAACCCAGAGGCCGTCTGAGTTGACTTCCTGAATGTTGTAGCCATCGGGCAAGAGTCCGTCGCCCAAGACAGCCAGCGCGACGCGCTTGAGCTGTTCAGCGCCGGGCCTCCGTTCCAGCGACCGTAGGTGCTGGTCAATGAGCCAGCCCACCCCCTCAGCGAGCGAGGCGTCCTCGTGGAAGAGACTAGCCATCCGTCCGGCGGGGCCACGTCTGAGCATCAGCCGCTGCACATCTCCCGACCCGCCGATCAGACGCCGGAAAGGCCCGTAGGCAGCGCAGAACCAGCCGACCGGATTGTCATTCCACGGCCCGTCGCCGGGCGTATCGATGACTGCCGCACCCGCTCGGGCGGACTCACCCATCGACGGCTGGCTGTCGCGCGAACCGGGGCTCTTCTGCTTCTCAACTCGCCAGCCCAGGCTGGCCCAGAACGCTTCCTCCGACGGCTGCCCACTCCCGCGGAAATGATCTACGCTCGCGTCGTAAGTCAGCCGCACGGAGGCAAACGCCGACGGCTTCACCGACTGACACCCAGCCGGAGAAGTCGGACACGAGGTTACGTGCCACACCGGGACCACCGACAGCGAGTGCCACCGCACGCAACAGCGAGGTTTTTCCTGAACCATTGCGGCCGGCCAGGACCGTCCAACCGGCGAGTGCGCCGTCAGGCCGGGTGAGGTCAAGCGTTACGTCCCGGGCGCCAAAGAACCCGCGCACGTTCCGCAGCTCGATCTCCCTGATATACAACCTGAAATCCCTTCACATCGCCGGGCCTGCCAAGCCCATCCCCGGAACACGACCTTGCCCGGCAAGGTTAACCAGACCAGTCACCGATACGGCCGTCAACGAGGCCGCACGACACCAGCAAAGTCCCAGCTCACCAAAATCACGCGAGGGCCAGACCTCGTCAGCCGAGCTCGGTCCAAAAAGTGACTGACGGGCCGTAGTCCTCGGCGGTTTCGACGTGCACGGTCAGCTCCGGGTAGCGCAAGGACAGCACCCCGCGCCAGCACACGCTGATGTCGGCGGCCAGGCCGGCCAGGGAATCCTCGTACGGGTCGGTGTCACAGTTGGCGAAGAAGTCGTACAGCTTGACCGCGTTGACCACCGACTCGACGCGGGCCGGCTCGTCCGGGTAGCGCTCGAACCACTCGTCGACATTCGCGGCGTTGAAGCGCTCGGCCAGGAAAACCCCGCCGCGATAGGTCACGGTCGACGGGTTGTACAGCCAGCCGGCCGCGATCGTCGCGCCGACGGCTGCGTCCTGGTTGAGGTAGTCGGTCGGCGTCCAGGTGACCGCGGCATCGCCCCAACCATCCCGCCACTTGACGAAAAAATCAGGCAGCGGACGTACGCCGTCGTGGCCCCGCTCCGTCATGGGATCTCGTCCGGTGTGGCCGGGCGGACGTGTCGCTGCTCGCGCACGAAGACCTCTCCAGTGTTCGGGTTGACGTTCCGATCGTATTCAACGACGTGCGGAGTCGGGACGCCGCCGTGGTCACGGCCGGTCAGGTCCACCCGTTTGACGGCGTTCCCGTCATGGTCGTACACGGTGTAGTTGGTGATGTCGCCGGTCTGCGGGTCCCGTTTGTAGAGCGTGCCGTCCGGCGGCCCGCCCTTCTGCGGCAGCTTGCGGCCCTTGAACTCCTGACCGTTCTTGATCTGCTCGGCGGCCTTGGTCGGCTTCTTCCCGCCCGGACCTTTCTTACCTCTGCCACCGCGCCCGAGCCGGCTGAGCAGCTCCTTCAGCTTCTCGATCAGCTCGCCGACCTTGCCGGCCACGCCACGCAGCTTGGCCAGGCTGCTGATCAGGTCTTTCAGCCACCGGGCGATCCGGGCCGCCCACGACGCGCACAGCGTGGTCACCTGCTCGACGACCAGCGGCGCCGCGAAACCGAGCGTCCCGGCCAGCTCGGCGGCGTACACGATCAGCCGGGAG
This sequence comes from Paractinoplanes tereljensis, assembly GCF_016862435.1. Taxonomy (GTDB): domain Bacteria; phylum Actinomycetota; class Actinomycetes; order Mycobacteriales; family Micromonosporaceae; genus Actinoplanes; species Actinoplanes tereljensis. The sequence goes on along the minus strand of NZ_BOMY01000063.1, from coordinate 45,816 downwards.
ACGAGCGTGGCGATCGCGTCACGCACCATCATCCGTACGCCCGCAATCAGGAACCCGGCCGCCTCGGTGATCGTTCCCAGGGTCTCGGCGCCCTGCGCCAGACCGCCGATGGCGCCTTTCTGCTGTTCCACCCAGGTGCGGTAGGCGTCGGCCGCCGCCCCGGTCCACTCGCTGACGTCGAAACGCATCGCGCGGTCCAGATCGTCGACCCGGTCGTGCAGGGCGCCGGCGACGTTCTTCCAGGTCTGCGCGTGCGCGGCGATCTGAGCCGCGTCACCCGCCAGCCAGTCGAGTGCCTCGGACAGCGGCTTGACATGCTCGATGATCCAGGCGATGCCGTACTGCAGGAGCGCCCCGACCGGGTCGGAGACGAACGCGAGCGCGTCGAGGCCGGCCGACACCGCGCCCAGGGTGCCCTCGATCCAGCTGCCGTCCTTGACCCCGCGATAGAGAAGCTGGATGTCCTCGGCGATCCAGACGCCGGCCCACGGATCGACCGGGGTATCAACCCTGCTGGCAACCAGCGGATTGCCGGTGCTCAACGGGTGTTCCGGAGCCGGTCGGCCGCGTTGCCGTCGGAGGTGTCGTAGTCGGCGGCCACCGCCCGCACCTCGGTCGCGGTGTCGTGCACCGAGGTCGCCGCCGTTCCGATGCCGTCGATCACCTGACTCTGCAGAATATTGAGCAGCGCCGGCACGATCTGGCAGAGCTGCCCGTACGCCCCGGAATCGGTCCGGACGGCCTCACCGGCCTGTTTCGCGGTGGTGAGCCCGTCGCCGATCCCGTCGAGACGCCCGGCGTGCGTCACCAACTCGGCCGAGTTGACCTGCACCTCGCCGCTCACTCGGGGTCGCCGGCGGCGATGCGGGCGTTCAGCCCGGCCATGATGGCTTTGCCGGTCTCGCTGTCGGCGCCCACCGTCTCCGCGGTGACCTCGCCGTACTGCCGCACCAGGTCCGCTTGCGCGGCCCGAAGGGCCACCATGATCTGCCGGGCGGTGGTCGCGGCAGGCTGCCGCCGAATCGCTTCCTCCAGCCGTACGGCGGTGAGCTGCCCGTTGGAATCGACCGTCACCTCGACGTCGCCGTCGCCGGCCCGTCCCGTGGCCGAGAGTTGGGCGGCGCGTTCGGCGAGGGCTTTTGCTTGGGCGGCCCGCTCGGCGAACCCGCGCTCCCACTCGTCGATCCGATCCACCGCCAGCGAGGACCACAGCTCGTCCGACATCGCACCTCCACATCGACGAACCTCACTCTAGGCGGGAGGCGCACGCCTCCTCCACCTCTCGGCATGGAGGTTGACACGCATCGTTAGGCTGGCTGCGTGTCGACAGTGAGGTGCTCCCGCAGCCGCTGCTTGATCGCGCCAAGGGCAGTGGAGACGCAATGACGCAATCATTGCGTTAAGGTGGATCCCATGTTGTACCCGCTTCCGGCGCTGACCGCCGCCGACGAGGCAGTCCTGGCCGACATCGACCAAATGCGCCAGGCCTTACGCCACCAGGTCCAGGCCAACCCGTCGAAGTGGTCCCTCGGCCTGCGCAAATACCTGACAGCCGATGCTGTGGCCGCGTCGAACTCGATCGAGGGATTCCGGGTTTCCACCATCGACGTCCAGGATCTGATGGACGGCGAGCGAGATGTCGACGTCTCGGACGAGAATCGCGAGGAGACGCTCGCCTATCAGCAGATGATGACCTACATCCAGACCCTGCACGACGTCGCTGACTTCTCGTACAGCAAGGGCTTGCTGAACGCCCTGCATTGGATGCTGCAGGGACACCGCCACGCTCGGCGCAAACCGGCCGGCCAATGGCGCGGTGGGCCGGTCTACGTCACCGACCCGCGGGATCCAAGTATCGCCGCCTACACCGCACCCGACGCCGCCGAGGTTCCCGACCTGATCGGTGAACTGGTGGCCTGGCTGAACACCGACGACGGCACTCATCCGCTCGTACAGGCGGCCATGGCGCACCTGCATCTGGTGTCCATCCACCCGTGGGCCGACGGCAACGGCCGCATGTCCCGCTCCCTGCAGACCCTGCTGATCGCGCGGGAAGGTGTACTCGCCCCGGAGTTCTCCTCCATCGAGGCGTGGCTCGGCCGGCCCGGCAACACCTGGGAGTACTACCGGGAGCTGGAACGCCGAGGAGCCACCTACCGACCCGACCAGGACGTCTCGTCGTGGATTCGGTTCAACCTCATCGCGTACCACCAGCAGGCGCAAACCGTGCAAGCCCGCTTGGACCGGTCGGCCGCGGTGTGGGAACTTCTGACGTCGTTCGCGGCGTCCGCCGGCCTGGACGAACGGGTCGTCTCCGCACTGCACGACGTCGCGGTGGTCGGCCGAATCCGCCGAACCCGATACGAGCAGGCCGAAGGCCTGACCCTCCAGCAGGCACAGCGCGACCTACGCGATCTCGCCGGCACCGGCCTGCTCGAGCCGGTCGGTCGCACTCGGGCGCGGTACTACGCAGCGGGGTCCCGCTTCCCCGAGCAGGTACTCGAGGTCGCTCGGAAGCCGCAAACCCTGGCAAACCCGTATCCATCGTCAGCGTGATCAGTAACTGGCCTCTGGAGGCGGTCACGGAACCTGGCCTATTCTGGCGGCGTGGGTGAGGCGGGGGAAGAACTGGGCCGCCTTGAGGCCTTTACCTACCTCACCGTCCCCGAGCGCGCCGCCTACCTGGCGATCATGCGCCTGTTCACCGCCTCGCTGATGACCGACCTCTCCGCCCAGCAGGTCGTCGAGGAGCTCGCCGAGCACGGCACCGAGCTCACTCTCGACGCCGCCGTGAGCCGGCTCAATCAGCTTGTCGGCTGGGGCAATCTCCTGCCCAGTTCGCACACCGTGCGGGTGAAGAGCATCGAGGAGTACCAGCGGGCCCGCTCCCGCTACCAACTCTCGCCGCTGGGTGAGCGGGTTCAGCGGCACGCCGACGACGTGCTGGCCAGCGCGGACGCCGCCCGGGAGATCAGCCGGGAACTGCTCGGTCTGATCAACACCGGGCTGGCCGAGCTGGCCGATCGGGTCACCCGGCCGGGTGGCATCGATGCGGGTACGGCGCGGGAGTCGGTGGCGACGATGTTCGCCCAGTTCTGGATGTTCCGGGACTCGGTGCGGGATTTCTACGCGTTCCTCGGGCAGGTGCTCGCCCGGTTCGACCTGGACAGCGTCGAGTACGGCGGTTTCAAGGACCTGCTGCTCGACTACGTCGACTCGATCACCGAGGAGGTCGTGCTGCTCGCGCCGCGGATCGAACACCACCTGCAACGACTCTGGCCGTACGTGCCGGAACTGGTGGAGACGCTCCGCGCCGGTGGGCTCGCCGGGGCGGCTGCCGAGCTGGGGATGGCCGTGCAGCGCAGCCACGGGCACGACGTCGCCGACTGGGTGGCGCTGCGGGCGTGGTTCAGCGATGTCGACGGCCGCCGCAGTGAGGTGACGCAGCTGCGCGACGCCACCATGCGGGCGTTGCAGTCGCTGCTGGCCAACGCCAAGCGGATGATCCGCTCGTCGGGTCAGGGTGCGTCCCGCCGCCGGGAGTTGCTGCGCCTGGCCGCCTGGCTGGACGCGGCCGACGAGGACACCGCGACCGACCTCTTCACGGCCGCGTTCGGGCTGTACCCGGCACGGCATCTGGGGCTCGCCGCCGACCCGGAAGCGGTGGTGCCGGCCACGGCGAGCTGGTGGCCCGCCGCCGCGGTCGAGGTCCCGGTCGCGCTGCGGGAACGCGGGACCCGGGCGGCGCGCGGGCGGACATCCGGTCTCGCCGACCGCAGCGCGCAGCAGCAGGCCCTGGTCGAGAGGGCGGCCGCCGAACAGCAGCGCCGCACGGCCGCCGCAGCCGAGTTGCTGTCGGCCGCGCACGATCTGCCGGGGATGAGGCTGTCCAGCACGGCGGTCCGCCTCCTGCTCGAGCTGGTGGCGCAGGCGCTCGGCGCCGGCGACCCGGCACTCGGCAATGCCGCGACCCTGCAGCTGGACCTCGGCCTGCGCTGCGAGCTGATCAGCAAACCGCGCCACACCCTGACCCTGCGCTCCGCCGACGGCGACTTCACCGCCAACGACATCGACATCGCGATCACCCGCCTGGAGGAGCAAGGTGGCTGAGGACCTCGATATCGCCCTTGCCACCGAGCGCCGCCGGGCCGTCCGCGCCCTGCTCGCCAACCCGCTGCTGCTCACCGAACACCCCGACTTCCCGTTGGTCCGGCGACATGCCGAATGGTTGAAAAGCTGGTTCGGCAATTTCCTCGGCTATCGGCTGGTCGTCGAAGCGGGCTTCGCCCGCCTTTTCAAGGCCGGCATGGAACCCGGACGGGGAAGGCCGCTGCGGCGCTCCACCGGGCCGTTCACCCCGAGGATGTACGCCTACCTCACGCTCGCCGTCGCCGTGCTGCTCACGGGTCCCGAGCAGGTGTTGCTGTCCAACCTGGTCGCCGACATCCGGGCCGCCGCCGTGGAGGCCGGGATCGACCTCGACGACGCCCAGCGGCAGACCGAACGCCGGGCGCTCGGCGCGGCGATACGGCAGCTGGTCGCGTGGACCGCGCTGCGCGAGGACCAGGGCACGGTGGCCGGTTACGCCGAGGACGACCAGGCCGAGGCGCTGCTCACCGTCAACCGCGACATCGTCGCCCACCTGCTGGCCACTCCCCCGGGCCGGGCGTCCACCCCGGAGGAGTTCATCCAGTACGCCGCAGAGGCCGGCCCCGGCGGCCCTCGTCACGCGGTACGCCGTCGCCTGGTCGAACAGCCGGTCACCTACGTCGACGACCTCACCGACGACGAGCGGACGTGGCTGCGCCGCGAACAGCGCCGCGACGAGCGGGCCTGGCTGGAGTACGCCGGTCTACAGGCGGAGATCCGCGCCGAGGGGGTCGCCCTGCTGGACCCGGAGGACGAGCTCACCGACATGCAGTTCCCCGGCAGCGGCACGGTCGCGCAGGCCGCCCTGCTGGCGATCGGCGACCTGGTGACATCGTTGCGCCCAGAGCCGGGACCGCTGACGACCGGCGTGCCCCTGCCCATCGAAGAGCTCGACCGGGTGCTGGCCGCCCTCACCGAACGCCACGCCCGCCGCTGGGCCGGCCGATACCTCGAAGACCCATTGCTACTGCGCGAGGAGGTCGTCGCATTGCTGATCGACATGGGCATCCTGGCCCGCGGAAATGACTTTCTCCTACTGGCGGCAGCCGCCCGCTACGCGGCTACTGAGGAGCTGCGCTCGTGAGCGAAGACCGGTACCGGCTGCACCGCGGCGGCATCTCCAACGTCTGGCAGTACGACGAGCAGGTGTTCCACTTCGAGGACGGCCGGCTGCTGCTGCGCGGCAAGAACGGCGCCGGTAAGTCGAAGGCCCTGGAGATGCTGCTGCCGTTCCTGCTGGACGGTGACACCAAACGCCTCGACGCCACCGGCGCGGGTCGCACCACGTTCCGCTGGCTGATGAGCGAGGGCGCGGCCGGCGTCAACCGGCAGGGTGCCGTGTGGCTGGAGCTGCGCCGCGGCGACGACTATCTGACGCTTGGAGCGGTCATCCGCTGGTCGTCGGCCACCGCCGAGGCCAAGCTCGCCTACTTCGTCACCCCGCTGCGCGTCGGCATTGACGTCGACCTGGTGGTGGACCGCCAGCCGGTGCCGATCGACCGCCTCCGCGAGACCATCGGCGACCTGATCGGAAATGCCCGCGACTACCGCGCCCGGGTCGGCCGGGAACTGTTCGGCATCACCGATCCGGGCCGCTACCGCAACCTGGTCCACCTGCTCTACCGGCTGCGCCGCCCGACGATCGGCGACCGGATCGAGGCCGGCCAGCTCACCACCGAACTGAGCGAGGCCCTCCCGCCGATCGACGACGACGTCCTCGACTCGGTCGCACACAACCTGGACGACCTGGAGACGGTCCGCGCCGACCTGGGCCGGCTGGAGAGCACCCACGCGGCGCTGGCCGAGCTGATGACCTCGTACCGCGGTTACCTGCACGGCGAGCTGCGCCGCCGCGTCCAGGCGGTGGAGCAGGCGCTGACCGAGCTGCGTTCCCGGCGCCGGCAGAGCGGCCAGGCCGAGCGGGAGGTGGCCGCCACCGCCGACCGCGAACGCGAAACGCAAACCGACGTCGAACGCTGGGTGCAGACCGAACGGCAGGCCCGCGCGGAACTCGGTGCGCTGCGGGAGAGCGCCGGCTACCGGGCAGTGCAGGAGCTGAGCCAGCGCCGCCTGGCGGTACAGGCCCTGGAAACGGCGGCCCGCTCGGCCGAACGAGCCGCCGCCTCCGACCGGCTGGCCGCCACCGACGTGGCCGCCCGCCTGCTGTCCGAAACCGATCGCCTGGCCGCCGCCGTGGTCCGGCTCCGCGAGGCCCACCGCCACCTGCGCGAACTGGCCGCCCAGTCCGGCCTGGACAGCGGCCACCTGGGCCAGGTGCCGGAGCCCCGGCACCGCGCGGCCCCCGCCGACCCGTCGGTGCAGGTGCTGCATCATGAGCTGGCCGCCGAGGAGCTGGACACCTATGGCGACCGGCTCGGCAGCGCCGAGGAGGCGGTGCGCACGCTGCGCGCCGCGGTGGCCGACGTGCTGCGCCTGCTCGACGAGGCGGACGCCGCCGCGCAGGCCGCCGACCGCGCCGAGGCCGACCGTGATCTCCTGGAGGACCAGCTCGGAACGGCCCAGGATCGGCTGGCTGCTGTCACGACCGATCTGGTTGCCGCTAGTTCTGGTTACGCTCAGGCCGTACATCTATGGGCTTTGAATTTGGCCGGCGCGGACCTGACGGCGGTCCGCGATGCCCTCTTGGCGGATGATCCGCTTTCGGCGGAGACGCCGGGCGAGATTCGGGCGGCGGCCGAGGCCGCCGCCGAGCCGCTGCGTTCCGCAGCGCAGACCCAGCGTGATGGCCTGCTTTCGGAGCGGGCGAGGGCTCAGGACGAGCTTGATTCGGTACGGGCGGAGCACGCCCGCTGGACCTCGATGACCGACCCGTCACCGCCTCCTGCCCGGTTCCGGGAGCCGGGTGCAGTGGAGCGGCCGGGTGTTCCGCTGTATCGCTTGATCGACTTCGCCGATCACCTTGATGAGGGGCAGCGGGCCGGGCTGGAGGCGGCGCTGGAGTCCAGCGGCCTGCTCGACGGCCTGGTGACACCGGAGGGGACGCTGCTGTCTGCGGCCGATGGTGACGTGATCCTGCGGGCGGGTCCTTCTCCTGTTTCTTCGCTGGCCGCGGCGTTGGTGGCCGTTCCCGGTGCTGCGCATGTGACGCCACTGCTGCGGGGCATCGGGCTCGGGGCGCAGGACGACGCGACCAGCTGGGTTGGGCTCGACGGCGGTTGGCGGCTCGGGGTCGCGTACGGATCCTGGAAGAAAGCCGCCGCCGAATATGTCGGCGCGACCAACCGCGAGGCCCTGCGCCGCCGGCGCCTGGCCGAGCTCGCCGAGCGTCTTTCGTCTTTGTCCGGGCAGCTGACCGAGATCGATGCGCAGCTCGCCGCGCTGGAACGGGAACGGCTCGCGTTGGCCGCGGTGCTGCGCGCCCTGCCCGACGGTGTGGAGTTGCGCAACGGCTGGGTGCGGCAGGAGGAGGCCGCGGCCGCGGCCGACCGGCTGGTCCGGCAGGTCGCCGACGCCCGCCGCCGTTCCCGTGAGCTGCGTGCCGTGGCCGGGGACAGGTCGGAGCGGGCCAGGTCCGCGGCGGCCGCCCACCTGCTGCCCGCCGACCGCCCGGGCCTGACCGGGGTGGACCAGCGGTTGCGGCAACTCGGTACCGACCTACCAAGGCAGCGCCGCGACACCGCCCAGGTCGTCGCGTCGCTCGCCGCGTTCGAGTCGCTGATCGCCGGGCACAGCGCTGCGGTTGCCCGCGCGGCCGGATCAATCTCGGACGCTTCGGTGGCGGCCGAGGAGCACTTGGCCGCGGCGCAGGCGCTCGCGGTGCTGCAGGAGTCGCTCGGGGTCGAGCCGGCCGAGATCCTGCGCCGGGAGGCGTCGGTGGAGCAGCAGGTTCGCACGGCCGAGACCTCGACGCCGTTGGCTCGGACCGCCTATGAGCAGGCGCGCGACGCCCGGGTGCGGGCCGAGGAGGTACGCGACACGAGCCGTGCCCTGCTTGCCGTGCAGGAGGAGGTCGCGCTCGACGCCGGGGTGGCGTTGCCGCGAGTCCTCACCCTGCCCGGCGTCGGTGCCGCCCTCGGGGTCGCTTCCGACTGGGAGGTGCCGACCGGGACGCCCCGGGAGCGGATCCGCCAGCTGGACGAGCTCACCGGGCGGCTGCGGGAGATGCTCGACCGGCCGCAGCAGGACGTCGGTGAGAATGCGTTGCACCAGCGGTACAACGATGTGCGCAGCCGGCTGCCGGGCGGCTTCGACCTGATCTGGGAGGACCGGGACGGGGTCAAGGTCGTCGAGATCGCCGACGACATCGGGCAGCATCCGGTGGCGGTGGCTACCTTGCGGCTCGGGGCCGAGCTTGAGCAGAAACGGTCAGCGGTGGCCGAGCGGGAGAGCCAGGCTTTCGAGCGGTTCCTGCTCGGGGAGCTCGGGGATGCGCTGTCCCGGCAGGTCCGGTCGGCCGAGGCGCTGGTCAAGGCGATGAATGCGACCCTGTACTCGGTACGCACCTCGCACGGACTCGGTGCTCGGCTGGTGTGGTCGCTGCGGGACGACACCGATGCGGACACTCGGACTGCGGTTGCGCTGTTGAAGACGCCGTTGGAGCTTCGGACCCGGGAGAACAACGAGCGGCTCCGGGAGGCCCTGGCTCGAAAGGTCGAGGATGCGCGGCGGGCCGACCCGTCGGCGGGCTATGCGGTGCATCTGCGGGCTGCGCTGGACTATCGGAGCTGGTTCGGGTTCAGCGTCAAGGTCACCGACCAGGCCAACCCGGATCGGGAGCGCACGCTGTCGTCCCGGACCGCGATGTCCCAGGGTGAGCAGCGGGTGGTGTCTTATCTGGTGCTGTTTGCCGCTGCCGCGGCCCACTTCACCTCGGTCGGCGATGCCTTCCCGGCGGCGCCTCGGCTGATCCTGCTGGACGACGCGTTCGCCAAGGTGGACGAGCCTACGCATGGGCGGTTGCTCGGTCTGTTGGTGTCGCTCGACCTGGATGCGGTGCTGACCAGTGAACGGTTGTGGGGGTGCTTTCCCGAGGTGCCGTCGCTGGGCATCTACGAGTGCCTGCGCGATCCCACCCAAGTTGGGGTGGCGACTTTGCACTTCCGCTGGGACGGCCGCCGCCGGACGGTCCTCACCTCATGATTCCCGCCTCCGTTCTTCTTTACCTGGGGTCGCCCTGGCTGATGCCGCTATGGACCTCTGCGCACGATCGTCTGTCCCGCAACGGCCGGGTGGCATCCGGTAGGGTCACGCTCGCCAGTCTCTCCCCTTCGTCACGCGACGCCATCGGACACCTGCTCAACCAGGTCGTCGGCGAGACGCACCGCGTCGACCTGGCGGTCGTTGACCGCCTGCTGTCGGCCAGTGCGGCCGGCACCGGACTGCTCGACGTGGTCTCCGCTGTGGTCGGGCCGGTTCCCGACCGGCGGGCCGACGCTTCCGCCGCCCGCGCCCACCGCTCTTTGCTGCGAGACCAGGTTGCCGCTTCGCTGGCCGTCGCCGGGCTCGCGGACCGGTCATGGGCACCGGCCTGGGTCGATCTGGCGTGGCGGCACGGCCCTTCGGCCACGGTGGCGCTGGGGCTGACGATTGGCGCGCAGGCTCGAACCTGGTCGCGCGGCGAACTCGCCCAGGCCGTCACCGGCACCGCCCATGGGCTGGACGATGACACTCCGCTGACTCGGTTGGTCCTGCGCGGGCTGGCGCTGGCTCTGACCGGTGCGGCGGACTATCCGGCCGGTGCGGCGGAACGCCGGGCGCTCTGGGACTTGGCCGGCGTCGCCGGAGACACGGTCGCTACGACTGTGCTCACCTATGGTTTGCGGCCGGCCGGCGACGAATGGCTGAGACATCGCGCCGGCATCGGCGCCGAAACCCACCTGACCTTACGCGAGATCCGCCGCCTCGCTCCCCTGCGTCTCCCACCCCAGACCGTGTACGTGTGTGAGAACCCCCGGGTGCTGGAGGCCGCCGCGGACGCCGGCGCTCGCGCTGCCGTCATCTGCACGATGGGCAATCCGACCACCGTCACGCTGGCGCTGCTCGACGTTCTTGTAGCCTCGCCTGAGGTCAAGCTTGCCTATCACGGCGACTTCGACTGGCCTGGCGTTGCCATCGCTGGCCGGGTTATGGGGCGGTTTGGAGCTTCGCCTTGGCGCTTCTGCGCGGAGGACTACCGGCGGGCAGTCACGCAGACGAGGGAGCGAGGAACCCCGAGCCAAGCATTGTCCGGAGCGGCTGTCGAAACCAGTTGGAATCCCGCTTTGGCCGCGGCCATGGGCGAGACCGGCATCGCCATCCACGAGGAGGCGGTCATCGACGAACTGATCAATGACCTCGAGCCAAGAGCGCGCTGATGCGCTCCTGGATGCCAGCAGCACGTGCATCCTGGAATGTCGCCAACGCAACCTCGGCTTCTCGCCATTGCTCCTCGGCCTCTTCAATGCGGTCTATCGCTACGAGGTCGAGGGCAAGATGGTCGAGGGTAAGCGCCAACTGCCAGCTGTCCTTGAGTTGCCGATGAACGGTGGCTGCCCGCCGATGAAATGCGATGGCATCCTCAGCCTGCCCCAGTACACGAAGATCTTCCCCTGCTTCATCGAAGGCCATCGCCTCACGACTGCGGTCACCGATGGCGCGTTGCACGGTGGCGGCCCGGTGCGCCGCTTCAAGTGCTTCGGCGGGCCGTTCGGAGGCTCGTTCCACCCTGGCGTATTCGACAAGCCAGTGGGCCAGCCACACCGGGCTGTCATGTTCGTCGGCAATACCCAGGGCCCGGGTGATGGCTTGCCGAGCGTCGTCGAGCCGCCCGAGCTCCCGCAGGCTCATGCTGAGAAAGAACAGTGAATTACCCTCTTGCCCTTCATCGCCGATTTCGCGCTGCACAGCCAGCGCGTTTTCAAGCAGTTCGACAGCATTCGCAAGGTCGCCGGTCTCGTAGGCGGCCTCGGCGAGGTTGCTGATCAGTAAGGCGTGCCAACGCCGACTGCCAAGGCGTTCGAAAATGGCGAGGCTGTTCTCGAAGTGGGTGCGAGCCTCGTCGAGGCGGCGGTGACGCAGACCGAGAAGGCCTAGCGCGTTGATGGAGACTGCAGTGCCGTGGTCGTCCCCGATGTCGGTGCGGATGGCAAGCGCTGCCTGATGGTAGCGGGCGGCTTCGGCCAGATGCCGGGCCTGAAAATGCGCTTTGCCGAGGCTTTCGAGCGTCTCGGCCTCACCGTGTCGGTCGCCGACCGTACGGGCGGCTTCCAGTCCGATCTGAGCTGTGGCGAACCACCCCTCGAAGGCATTGTTGTGCATGAAGACGCTGCGCAGCACCGCAGCCAGCTGCCACGCCGTGCGCGGTGCCCTGCTGTCGGCAGCGGCACGGGTGGCGGCGATCAGGTTCTCGCGTTCGGCATCGAGCCAAGCGCCGGCCTCCGCACTGGAGGTGAACACTATCGGCACGACGTCATGCGGTGGGTCCAGCGGCACGGTGCGATTGAACGGCAGCGTCTGCGCCACGGCGGCATCGGCGGAATGCAGATACCAGCTCAAGATGCGACGCGTTGTCTCAGTGCGCTCGCCCGCATTCGCGGACCTACGCTCCTCATCGACGGCATAGGCGCGGAGCAGATCGTGCAGCCGGTAACGGCCCACCACGATCTGCTCGACAAGGTGGGCTTTCACGAGCCCGTCGAGCAAATGGCGGACCTGACCGATGGAGACGCCGGCGAGCGCTGCGGCGGCGGGCGTGCTGATGTCAGGCCCCGGATGCAGCCCAAGCAGCAGAAACATCCGAGCTACCGGGGCGCTCAGCGCGCGGTAAGACCATGCGAACACAGCTCGGACCGCATCCGCATCCTCGCCTTCTTCAGCGGTGAGCGCTTCCCAGAGCGCCGATTCGTCGCGCAGGTCCTGGATGAGCTCTCCCAATGCCATGAAAGGTCGACTCGCGGCACGTTCGGCCGCGATGCGCAGCGCCAATGGCAGGCGAGCGCACAGCTTGGCCAGCTCCGCCAACTCGGTCGGGTCGTCGCCGACGCGATAGTCGGCGGTGACGGTCTGCAGCAGCGTGACGGCGTCATCCTGGGCAAGGATCCGCACGTTGAGCCGACGACCGCCATCGAGGGCGACCAAGCCAGAGAGCATGCTGCGGCTGGTCACCACGGCGAGGCAACTGTCAGTGCCCGGCAACAGGGGACGCACCTGTCGGGCGCCCGCAGCGTTGTCCAACACGATCAAGACTTGACGGTCGGCCAACCTCGAGCGGTAGAGGGCCGCCCGGTCATCGAGATCGGCGGGAATCGCCGGGGCGGGAACGCCGAGGGCGCGGAGGAACCGGTCCAGGATCTGCGCTGGCTCGACCGGCTGGCCCGGATCATATCCCCGCAGATTGGCGTACAACTGCCCGTGGGGGAAACGGCGCCTGACGCTGTGCGCCCAGCGCAGAGCCAGGCTGGTCTTGCCGACGCCAGCCGTACCGGTGATCACCCAGAGCGTGACATCGGTGGCAGCGGCTTCATCGTCACGCAGCTGATTGAGCACACGTAGTTCCGCGACCCGATTGACAAAACCACGAACGTCGCTGGGCAGCTGCCGTGGCCGGGATTCGTTGGCGGGCTGTTGGTCCTGGTGGAAGTGCACGCCACCGAAAACATCCCGGGCCTGCACCACGTCAGCCGGGCCGGACAGGTCCGATCGGTTGACGTGCTCGGGCCCACGGCCGGGCTCATCTGGTTGGGCGCCGACCACCTTTCACTCTCCAGAAGGAGGCTCCAGGGCTGCCACGGCCCGCGCGAAGTAGTCGTCCAGCGGCTCGCCGCTGTTGTACAGCCCGGCGATGTACGCCTGGCAGCGCCCGATCAGCGCAGGGTCAAGCCAGCGATGTGCTGCCTCGAGCACGCCCTCGGCGTTGTAGATCGCTTCATACATGACCTCGGCGCCAAGGGTGTAGAGCTCCGGCACCGGCCCGTTGACCTCTGCCGGTTCGACCGCCGTCGGGCCGACGACGCGCGTGAGACCGCCAAATTCGTGCCGCAATGCGAGAACGCGCAGTTCCCACTGCAAGTACGGCGTCAATGGCTCCTCGACCACGCGCACCCGTCGAGTGGCAAAGCCGCTGTCGGCGACGCGCCGGTAATAGTCGCCGAACTCGCTCCGGCGCGCCTGCAGGACGCGCATGGAATCGTCCCATCGTCCCTGCGCGAAAGCCTCCCAGCCCTCGTCACCCGGTTCCTTGAACGTCTGCTGCCGTTCCAGCTTCCAGAAGCCCGGCGGACCGGTCCTCCAGAAACGCTTCTCGAAGTCAGCCCAGTATTGATCGAGATCAAGTCGCTCACCGGACTGACCTTCGAAGAGATCATGCATCAGGGATGTCCACCCTCGCCGCGATCATGGTCGAACGCGGGATAATGATAAGCCTCTCGCCGGGATCGATGGACACACCGTCGGGCAGACGGTCGCGATAGGAGTCGGTCAGGTCTTCGCCGATCACCGCCACGTCGCCGTTGCTGAGTTCCCAGACGTCCGGACAGCTTCCATCACCGGAGGTGTTGCCCAGTTCGTGCGAGGACTTGCCCCACCTGCGCTTCAGCTGCGCCGACGAATCAGCCTGCCACCGCTTGCCGTCCATGACGACCTCCCCAGATCGGGTAACCGCGTGCACGCCGACGGTAACATCGCGGGTATCCGGTGAAGCGCAACGCCGTGTCACTCATTCGGCATACGCCAATGGAGGGTTCCTCATGGCGAGTTCCATCTCCCCGGCGACAATCGGCACCCTCCTCGACCACGCCGCCATCGAGAAGGCGACAGGGGAGCAGGGGGCGGTAACGTCCATGATCCAATTTCTTCAGAACGAGCTGGCGGACCAACCGGCCGATCTGGCAATCGTTGAAAGCGCCCTTCGCGAGCAGTCGCCGGCCGCGTCCAGCCGGCTGGCCGACCTGCTCAACAGGCACGCCCGCAACGACCGCGGTTTCGAGGCCGAGTTCCAGGCCCGATGGGCGCACATTCAGGCCGCAGCCAACGAACGCACCGGCGTGGCCAATTCAGTGATCGGCGATGTCTCGGGTCCGGTCGTGCAAGCCCGTGACGTCTTCGGCGGCATCTCCTTCCGCGACAGTGCCCAATGATTTGCGCCCGGCAGGTAACGCCATGAGGCCGAGGTGGGTCGGGCACGTCGGTTGGATTGCGGGTGTCACAGGAGGCCTGATCACCGTGGTCCTCGGTGCTCTCTTCCTGAAGTCCGGGCTCGACGCGTCGGACAAGTGGGCCAGCGTGTTCGGAGTCTTCCTGAACGTGGCGGGCGTGGCGATCTCCGTTTACAGCATTATCGTGGCCCGCCGCTCGCCCTCCACGCCACACGCAACTGCAGCGGCGGATGATGGCGGCAGGGTAATCAACCATGTTGAGGGCACAAACATGAACGGACCTGTCGTCCAGAGCCGCGACATCCATGGTGGGCTATCAATACACCACCAGTCGGCCCCGAAGCCGCCGCAGCCCCACGGCGACGCGCGCAGTTCTCAAGATCCGTAAGGACCAGGCCCTGCTCCGCTCCAACACATCCCTTACGTCATCCGGGTGCAGTAGAAGCACGATCGCGCACGCCGTAAGGCCGTTGGCCTCACCCAAGGACGCCTGGCGGAGCGACTCGGCGTTGCTGGGCATCTACGAATGCCTGCGCGACCCTACCCAGGTCGGTGGTGGCGATGTTGCACTTCCGCTGGGACGGCCGCGGCGCACGGTCCTCACCTCACGATGCCGGCTTCCGTTCTGGCCTATCTGCGGTCGCCGGGCCTGATGCCGTTGTGGACCTCCGTGCACAGCCGTCTGTCCCGCAACGGCCGGGTCGCTTCCGGCCGGCTTACTGTCACCGAGCTCGATTTCGCGCAGCGCGACGCCCTGAGTCACCTTCTCAAGCAGGTGGTCGGGCCGCAGCACCGGGTTGACCTGGCCCATCTCAATTCACTGTTGTTGGAGAGCGCCGCCGGCCTCGGGCTGCTCGACGTCGTGGAGGCGGTTGTTGGCCCGGTGCCTGACCGGCGGGCCAACGCTTCTGCCGCCCGCGCCCATCGCACCCTGCTCCGGGAGCAGGCCTCAGCCGCCCTTTCCGTCGCCGGCCTCGCCGACCGTTCATGGGCACCTACCTGGATCGACCTGGCATGGCGGCATGGAACTGACCAGGCTGCGGTTGCCCTGGGCTGACCGTCGGGGCGCACGCCCGCACGTGGTCGCGGGGTGAGCTCGCCCAGGCCGTCACTGGCACGGCCCACGGGCTGGACGATGACACGCCGCTCGCTCGGCTGGTTCTGCGTGGGTTGTCGCTGGCTCTCAACGGCACGGCCGACTATCCGCTTGGCGCTGCAGAACGGCGTGCCTTGTGGGACGCGGCCGGCGTCGCTGGGGACACGGTGGCCACCACCGTGCTGACCTACGGCCTCCGGCCGGTCGGCGACGATTGGCTTCGCCATCGCGCCGACATCGGCGCCGAAACCCACCTGACCTTGCGCGAGATCCGCCGCCTCACGCCCCTGCGTTTTGCACCCCAGGTGGTGTACGTGTGTGAGAACCCCCGAGTGTTGGAGGCAGCTGCGGATGCGGGTGCTCGTGCGGCCGTCATCTGCACGATGGGCAATCCGACTGTCGTCACGTTGGCGCTGCTCGACGCACTCGTGGCGTCGCCGCAGGTCGAGCTCGCCTACCACGGCGACTTCGACTGGCCGGGGGTTGCCATCGCCGATCGGGTGATGGGGCGGTTCGGGGCTTCGCCGTGGCGATTCCGGGCCGAGGATTACCGGCGAGCGGTCGCATTGGCGACGGAGCGGGGAACGCCGGGTCAGGCTCTCGCCGGGACGGTCGTCGAGACCGGTTGGGATCCCTCTTTGGCAGCGGCAATGCGCGAGACGGGCATCGCCATCCACGAGGAGGCCGTCATTGATGATCTCCTGAAGGATTTATCTCCAGGTTGACGTGGACTGGCGCGTCCTCGGCACTGTCGTTGTGGTCATGGTCAGCCAAAACTAAACTGAGCCGCATTCTCTTCGGTTTCAGGAGGCACCCCTGATGCGTGAAACTCTGGCTGGGGTGGAGTTCATCATTCTGAATGCGGATGACTACCTTGCCGACTTCTCCACCCGGTTCGAACACCTCGAGCAGGATCTGTGGAAACTCGAACGCCAGCAGGAGTTCCGGGAACCCGGATATCCCTCCTGGGATGCATTCGCCGCCGGCCGCACCGAGGAATCCCTGTCGCTCGCCGAGGAAGAACGTTCCGGGATAGCCGAATTCCAGCGCGGCCTTTCCGTGCGCGGCATCATGTTGCACCGGGCAAGGCTGGTGGCCAGCCCACCCACGCCGTACCTGTGGTGGGAGTCCCATATCCTGCGCATCCGCGAGGAAGCCGGCGAACTGATCCGAGCCGTTGACGTCGAAGCCATCGCCTCCCTGGAGGCCGGGGACTGGACGCTGCCGGAAGTCGTGACACTCGGCATGACGGTGATGTACCTGGTTCAGTACGACTCGGACGGAGCCCTCTCCGGCGCTCACCGCTACGAGCAAGCCGACTTGGTGGAGACGTGGGTGCGGTTCATCAGGCAGCTGTTCGATCGTGGTGAACCATTCGGCGACTACTACCGCCGGGAGATCAAGGATGTCGTGCCCTGACCTCCGACCTGTCCGCGCATCGCCGCAGCGATGGAGAGATCAAACTCTGCGGCGTTCCATAGCGTCCTGTAAGTCGTCTGGGTGTAGCAGCAACACGATCGCCTCTCGGTCGGCCGAATAGCGAACGTCCTGCACATCGAGGAACAGCTCTCCGAAATCGACCCGGACATCGGCATCGGGATGCCCGAGCAGCATCTGCATCAGCTCAAGCCGGTCCACAACCGTCCCAGCCAGGTTGCCGCCGACCACGCATCCGCACTGCAACGTATCCCCGCACCGCGGGCACCAGCGGCTCTTAACACGGAAGCTCAGGAGCCCCGCCATAAATCCCACAATCAATGCGACCGTCACAGCCGTGATCAATGCCATTTTCGCGCTCCCGGATTTTGTTCAATTGACCTTCGCAGTAGCCTCTACACAACCGTGAACAGTGCGGCCGAACCAGAGCAGGACCACCGCACCGTTGTCGCAGGGTTGTGGCGTTCGAGCTCTTGATCAGCGGGAACGTCGAGAAAGGTCGCGAGGCATGGCGATACGTCGACACCGTTTCGCGCAACGTCGCCGGGCAGTCGGTTTCACGCAAGAACGCCTGGCCGAACGACTCGGTATTGATCGCTCGACCGTGGCCCGCTGGGAATCCGGCGAAACCGAGCCACTCCCCTGGTTGCGGCCGAAGCTCGCCCGCGTACTCGACGTTCCCATCGACAAGATCGACGAGCTGCTCGCGAAATCATCTGACGACGAACGGCTGACCTACGCCCTCGACCATCCGCAAAAGGTTGATCTCGTCGCGGTGGCCAGGCTGCGTGAACGCGTCCAGGACCTCGACCAGCGATACGACAAGGCCCCATCAACGTCGTTGCTGGCCGACGCCGGCCAAAGCCTCGGCCAGGTGTCCTTCCTCCGGACCTACGCGACCACGAGCCTGGTCCGGCGCGAGCTGTTCGCAGTCGAAGCCGAGGCGGCCACGCTGATGGGACAGCTGGTCTGGGACGCCTCCCAGCGCCGCGACCACACCAACGCACGCGCCTACTTGGATCAGGCGGCTGTCGCGGCGCGACAGATAGGCGACCCCATCGCCGAGGGCTTGGCCTCGTTACGTACTTGCTTTGTCGCGCTCTACGGCGAGAAGAATCCGCGAGCAGGCCTCGCCCTCGCGCTAAAGACAGCCACGATCACCAACAACGCCAGCCGAGTTCTCACCGGCCTGGCCATGCTTCATGCCGCCGAGGCCGGCGCCATGCTCGGCCAGCGCCGAGACTGCGAACAGGCGCTGGGCCAGGCGCAAGACCACTTCAACCGAATCGGCCTGGCGGACACCGCGATGGACCTCTACTCCCCCACTCAACACAGCCGGTTGGCCGGGTCGTGCTATCTGTTCCTCAAGGACGCCAAGCGGGCCGAACCGATCCTCGAGGGGACGGCTCGCGCGTTGAAGGACGGCTCCAAATCCCAGGCGATCGTGCTCGGCAACCTGGCGCTCGCGTGCATCCGTCAGCAGAAACTCGACGAGGCCACGGCCTGGCTGCACGGTGCCATCGACGTGGTAGAGATGAACTGGGGCGGCGGCGGCCTCAACATCGTCTTCGGCGCGGGTCGAGAGCTCCGACCATGGCGACACGAACCGATCGTCCAGGACGTCCATGACCGCCTGTTCACCCTGATGGCAGCAGCATAGGAGCGGACTTGGCCGACACGGAGATCGACCAGGCGAAGCAGGCAATCCGTCAGCGCGTCTGGGACCTGCTGGAACAGGAACACGCCGCCCCGCCTGGCGTCCACGGTCATATCCCCACGTTTTATGGCGCTGAAGCCGCCGGAAACCGCCTAGCGGGTCTCCCCGAGTGGCGGGCCGCCCAGATCATCAAGGCCGTCCCGGATGAGGCTCAGTTGCCGACGCGGGCACGGGCGCTTGCCGACGGCAAACTCGTCTACATGGCCGTGCCGCGACTCGCGGAGCTGCTGCCTTTCTACCTGCTCGACCCGCAGGCAATCGGGGTGCCACCGCACGAGGCGGCCTCGAGCGCGGTAGCTGCGACAATCGCCCGCAAGGTCGGCGTCGAAGAGATGAAGCCCGTAGATCTGATCATCTGCGGAAGCGTGGCGGTCAACCGACACGGCACCCGGCTCGGCAAGGGTGCAGGCTACTCGGACATCGAGGTCGCGCTCCTCCAAGAAGCCGGACTGATCAAGCCCACCACAACCATCGTGACTACCGTGCACTCGCTGCAGGTGGTGAATGAAGAACTGCCCGAGACCAGGCACGACTTCAGCGTCGACCTTATAGTCACACCCGAGGAGGTCATTCACTGCGAACCACCCCGCCGACCTTCGGGTGTCTACTGGGACGAGTTGACGCCGGAGATGATCAATGCGATCCCGGCGCTGGCTGCGCGGTCGCGTGGCTGAGTGCCTCACTCGATCAGGTGGCGCAAATTGATCGGGGTGCAACTGCCCGATGTGCCGGAGCACCTCCTACGTTCGGCCCATCGAGCAACATAGCCCGCGAGCCCACAATGGAGCCTTCTTGAGGAGGCTGGGATGGGCGGGCTGTTCGACGGGTTCGAGGGGTACCGGGTCGTCAGCGAATCGGAGTCACGCGACGCCTTGACGAAGGCCCACACTCTGGCTCCGTCCGCCCGAAAGCACCTTCCGTACTGGTACTCGACGCAGAACTCGCTCGGGAAGGCCATCGCCGCAGCCGGATTCAAGGCGCGAGGAGTACGGACGGAGACCGAGACAGTCGAGTTCGTGCGCCGTAGTTGACATCCACGCCCCACCACTTTGCCGACGTCGAAGTCGTGGGTGGCCCATGCACTGCAGGATCTCGGCGTCGTGATCGCCGTGGTCGAACTTCCGGCCGAGGTACAGGGCCGGGTGCGGGCGGCTCAACAGCGTCAATACCGATAACGACCCCCTGCACCATCCCGGTGCCAACATCTCCTGATGGGTAGCGCACGTGCCGGGCGACGATCAACTATTACCCGGCCACTTATGTCGCGGAGGGAAGAGTGCCACGTTTGAACGATAAGTAGTGCGCAATCCCCCGGACGGATTCAATATCGGGACGATCATGGGTTTCGGGTGGGCAACGGCTTCGATTGGCAGATTGGCTCCCCCGAAAGTGCCATCGGCGGCGCCGAAGCGGCATTCTTGCAGGCACTCAGCGGCATGGCGGATTCGCGCCGTCGGCTGAAGTTTCGGTTGTGAGCTGGGAAAACACAGGGCCGGAATCGTATGTCCGAAAGACGCGCTGCCGCCCGTCAAAGATCCTCTTTTGATTTCTCTTCTCCCCCGGCATTGATCGAGTCAGACTTCTTCGAGTACTCAAATTCGCGCGAGAGGTCGGATCTCATCAGATGCTGACGGCAAACGGCCGACCGCTCCGGCTCGCTCCGAAGCCGCTGGGCCGAGGTGGTCAGGGCGAAGTTTTCGAGGTTCTCTCCGACCCGGCCATGGTGTGCAAGGTCTATTTCGGTCCAACCCTGGCCAAGGAACCTACGCTGCCCGATCGGCTGGCCGCGATGGTCCACTCCAAGCCGGGAGGTCGCACGGACAGCTCCGGACACCTGCTGCTCGGGTGGCCCGAGGCGGCCGTGCAGGACAACGGACGGTTCGCCGGGTTCTTGATGCCTAAGGTGGACATGCGCAACACGGTCGAGTTGCACCGGGTCACCAATCCCAGTGACCGGCGCCGGGCCGGCGGGTGGATCAAGGGATTCACCTGGCAGTACCTGGTGCGCACAGCGGCCAACCTGGCACACGCCACGGGAGTGCTGCACAACAGCGGCACGGTGATCGGCGACTTCAACCTCAAGAACGTGCTTGTCTCCGACCGGGCCTTGGTCACGTTGATCGACTGCGACTCGATGCAGGTCACCGACGTTGCGACCGGCAAACGATTCTTCTGCCCGGTCGGGATGGCCGAGTTCCAGCCACCAGAACTACGGAACGCCGACCTGTCGCGTACGGTTCGGCACCCGTCCAGCGACCACTACGCGCTCGCCATCCATCTGCACCAGCTGCTGCTCGAGGGTGAGCACCCGTTCCGCGGGGTGTGGCAGGGCGTGGGCGACAAGCCGGGGGTTCCCCTTCTCGCTCGGGACGGGGTGTGGTCGGGAAAGACCGGCGGGCTGCTCAAACCGCGGCCGGCGGCGATCAAGGCAGAGCTCCTGTTGCCGGACGGAGTCCGGGAGATGTTCCGGCGGGCGTTCGAGGACGGTGCGGCCGACCCGGATCAGCGTCCGTCCGCGGCCGAATGGCACAGCGCACTGGCTGAGCTCGATGATCGGCTGCAGGCGTGTTCCGTCGTGCCTGACCACTGGTATGACGGAGACCAGAAGGCTTGTCCCTGGTGCGCTGATGAGAAGGCCCGGCAGACGCAACGCCCTCTCCCACCGGTGCAGTCAGGGCTCGGACCGCGGATCCAGCCCCCGCCGGCGGCGGCTGTCACCCAGTGGAGCTCCAGGCAGCGCAACAACTCCAGGTTCGTTCTCGGTGCGGTGTTCGTGGCGGCGCTGGTCGCAGTGATACTCGGCGGCCGAGCACTGGGCGAATCGGACGGGCGCGGCGCCATTGGTCCCGTGATCGCGCCAACCGGAGCAAACCCGGCGACGGTGACCGCAACGACGGCGGAAGCGCAGACGCAAGCCCCGCCGACGACAACCGGAGACCCGGAAACTCAGGCTTCCACCCTCCACACGTACCTCGCCGGCTCGGCCCGGGACCGTAAGTCGGTCCTGGCTGCGGTCAACGACGTCAAGGCGTGCGGGTCCCTCGCCCGCGATGCCACCACGTTCCGTACCGCGCAGAACCATCGCAGCACGCTGTCCGACCAGATCGCCGCCATGGACCTCTCGGCACTGGACGACGGCGTTCGCATGCAAACCGACCTGACCCAGGCCCTCTCCATCTCGGCCCAAGCCGACGAGAAATTCGCCGAATGGGCCGATGCGATGCAGTCCAACTGCAACCGCAAAGCAGCCGAGGGCAGCCCGCTCTACGCATCCGCGATGGAGACCTCCCGCACCGCGAACGCCCACAAGCAGACCTTCATCGAACTGTGGAACCCGGTCTGCCGCCAGAACGGCTGGCCGGAACTCGTGGAAACCGACGTCTGACCCTGCGAAAGGCACCCGATGGACTTCGCCCCGCGCGTCAAGGAAGACAATCCCGATCCGCGCATTGCCTGTGCACTGCTGCTGGACACGTCGTACTCGATGTCGGGGTCTCCGATGGAAGAGTTGAATGCCGGTTTCCAGCTCTTCTGCCAGGAGGTTCACGACGACGACCTGACCGCGAAGCGGGCCGAGATCGCAGTGATCACGTTCGGCGGCATGGCCCGCGTGGAGATCCCGTTCACCGAGGGGCGTGACCTGCAGCCGAAGCCGCTGCAGCCGAGCGGGAACACCCCGATGGGCGCGGCGATCGATCTCGGCCTGAACCAGATCGAGGCGCGGAAGACCGAGTACAAGGCGGCCGGGCTGGAATATTACCGACCGTGGTTGTTCGTGCTCTCCGACGGCGAACCCACCGACGGCCCGGTCTTCACCGCAGCGGTGCAACGGCTGCGGGCGGTGGAGGCAGCCCGTGGCGTGACCGTGTTCGGAATCGGGGTCGGCTCACAGGTCAACATGAGTGCCCTGGGACAGCTTTCCGGCGAGCGCACGCCCATCCGCCTGCAAGGGGTCAGCTTCCGAGAGTTCTTCAGCTGGCTGTCCCGATCGCTCAGCAGCGCGTCATCGTCCAATGCGTTCGGCTCGAGCGACTCCTCGGCCGTCGACCAGCAGATCCCGCTGCCCTCGCCAGCCGGCTGGGCAGCAGTCTGAGCCCCGGCATGTGGAAGATCATCGGTGGGTCGATCGCCGGGTCGTCGCACACGCGGGAGAACAAGGGCTGCGACGACGCAAACAACTGGGTGGTCGCCGGGAGCACGGTCTGTCTCACGGTTGCCGACGGGGCCGGATCGAAGCCGCAGGCCGCCCGGGGTTCGCGACTGGCCGTCGACACCGTCCAGAAGCTGGCTTTCAACCAGCCGACATGTGCCCCCGACGTGTGGTTGCACGAGGTGTTCGGAGAAGTGCACCGCGAGCTGGACCGCGAGGCGAACGGCGACGGACTACCCCGGCAACACTTCGCCGCCACCCTGGCGATCGCGGTGCTGATCGGTGACCAGCTCGCGATTGGCCAGGTCGGGGACACGGTCGTGGTCGTCGGCGGGCCGGCCGGATACACGACGATCGACCCGGCCGGCCACGGCGAGTACGCCAACGAGACTGACTTCATCACGCACAGCGATTGGGCGGCCCGACTGCGGATGACCGTATGCCCGGCTGAGGCGGTCGATGCGATCTTCCTGTCCACCGACGGCCTCCGCTACAAGATCCTCGACGACCTGACCGCTGCGAAACCGTACGAACCCTTCTTCACCGACCTGGCCGAGTTCGCTCGGACGGACGGATCGGACAATGCCGCGATCGAGCGGTTCCTGTCGACGGTCGATGACCAAACGGGGGACGACAAAACCCTGGTAGTGGCGGTGCGGACTTGAGGTCCAGGATCGGTGCAACGGTGTTGTTCCTCATGATCGAGGTGGACGACGAGTCGGGAGACAAATACCTCAGATCGAGCCGGTGAGCTGCCGATCACTGTTGACATGGTGATGCGGTGGGCGGATGCCGAGACCGGCCGGGTGAGTCACCTGTCTCGGCAGATCAGGCTCAACCTCTGGGTGTACGCCGCTCTGACGGTGATGGGGCTTATCCGCGTTCATTTTGCGTGGCCGCAGGGGCGCCAGTGGGCGATGATCCCGCTGGGTCTCGCGTTGCTCATTCTGGTCGGCAGCCACCTGCTCAACTGGGAGGAACTGACCCGGCGCAGCTGGATGCGCACGGCCGTGGTGGCCTCCTACTGGGCCGCGATGCTCGCCCACCTGCTGTTCTGCCTCCCCGACCCGGATCCGGAGCTGATGTTCCCGGTCGGGGCGGTGATGATCACCGTGGCGGCAGCCACCACGATCGGCTCGCGCCTGGGTATTTCGCTCGGCGTGGGCGCTCTGGTCGCGTACGTTCCGCTCGTTCTTGTCCAGCCTGAGCTCGACCTGCCGTTGAGTACGTCGATTGCCGCCGTTATCGGCGGGGTTGCCGGGTTGTGTGTTCTTACCGCCAACAACCGGCGGCACCACCTCAACCAGCGCCGGGCGGCCGAGCGTCGCACCGTCGCCCTCATGGAGAACGGCTCGGACGCGGTTCTCGCGATCGGTGACCACCAGGTGCGGTACGCCAGCACCTCGACCGGGCGGATCCTGGGCCGGGACGCGGCCACGCTGAGCGTCGAGGACCTGGCTGACATGACTCACCCGGACGAGGCCGAGCGGGTTTCGGAGTGGCTGGAAGGGCTCCGGACGAAGGGACAGGGTGCCACCGGCGTGCTCGAGTCGCGCACCCGGCACAAGGACGGGACCTGGATGGATGTCGAGGTCACCGCTACCAACCACCTCGACGATCCGGACATTCAGGCGATCATCCTCAGCGTTCGGGACGTCAGCACGCAGAAGGCTCTGCGCGCCGAGCTCACCCGGCAGGCGTTTGAGGACGCGGTCACGGGGCTGCCCAACCGGGTTCTGCTGATCGATCGGATTATCACGGCGGTGCGCCGGCATGCCCGTACCTCGGGGCGGGTTTCCTTGCTTTTGATTGATCTTGATGACTTCAAGAAGATCAACGACACTCGCGGCCATATGGCCGGCGATGATTTCCTGCGCACGGTGGCCCAGCGGATGGCGAAAGTGGTACGGCCATCGGACACGCTTGCCCGGCTTGGTGGGGACGAGTTCGCGGTGTTCGTCGAGGAGCTTGACGACATCGGGCTGCACACGCTCGCCGAGCGGCTGCTCGCTGAGATCAAGACGCCGGTTCGGCTGGGTACCAGTGACCTGATCGGGACCGCCAGCATCGGCATTGCCACGCTCAAGTCGACGCAGGACGCCGACCTGGACGCCGCGCACGAGCTGATGCGCGACGCCGACCTGGCCATGTACGCGGCCAAGGCCGGCGGCCGGGACCGGATCGCGGTGTTCGACCCGTCGATGTACACCGCCGCGGTGCAGGAGGCCGAAGGGCGCACCGACCTGGAGCGTGGGCTGGCCGCCAACGAGTTCGTGGTCAACTACCAGCCGATCGTGGATCTGCCGTCCGGCAAGCTGGTCGGCGTCGAGGCCCTGGCCCGCTGGCAGCACCCGGAGCGCGGCCTGGTCGCGCCGGACGCGTTCATCGCGCAGGCCGAGCGCACCGGGCTGATCGTGGCGCTCGGCGCGCACATCCTGCGGGTCGCCTGCTTCGAGGTGGCCCGCTGGCAGCGGGACATCCCGGGCGCGGAGAACGTGCGGGTCAGCATCAACCTGTCGGCCCGGCAGTTCCAGGAGAAGGACCTGGTCGACACGGTTCGCTCGGCGCTTACCGACAGCGGCATCAACCCCGGTCTGGTGGTCCTGGAGATCACCGAGTCGCTGCTGATGCAGGACGTCGACGCCACCGTGGTCACCCTGCACGAGCTGCGCGACCTGGGCGTGCGGATCGCCATCGACGACTTCGGCACCGGGTATTCGTCGCTGTCCTACCTGCGGCGGTTCCCGATCGACATCCTGAAGATCGACAAGGCGTTCATCGACGGCATCACCATCGACAGCGACGACGCGACCCTCGCCGAGGCGGTGGTCGGGCTGGGCAAGGCGCTGCGGCTGAGCACGGTGGCCGAGGGCATCGAGCACATCGACCAGCAGTCGATGCTGTCCGACCTGGGCGTCACCTACGGGCAGGGCTACCTGTTCGCCAAGCCGGGCACCGCCGACGAGATCGCCGAGATGGTCCGCGAGCACTACGGCCCGGATTACGACTAGTAACCGACGTCGCGGCGCCGGAGGCCGGCGTAACCGGTAGCGACGAGCACGGTGGCCACCGCGACGATCACCAGCAGCGGGGTCACCGCCAGCGCCTCCAGTGGCACCCGCGGGGTCTGGGCGAACGGTGACGCCCGCTGCACCCAGCCGGGCAGGTCGAACGAGTCCGCGAACAGGGCGATCACCACGCAGTAGGCCACCGCCAGCCAGGCCGCCGCGGCGGCCGCTCGCGGCAGCCAGCCGACGGCCAGCACCGCGACCGCGGCGACCAGCCACACCGCCGGCAGATAGGCGAAGGCGACCCCGATCAGCCGCGGGACCTGGCCGGGGTCGGCGACGGTCAGCGCGTACGCCGAGCCCTCGCCCACGCCGATCGCCAGCAACGCCAGGGCGGTGCCGCCCAGCGCGACGCTCAGATGCCCGGCCAGCCAGGTGAGCCGGCCGGTCGCGGTGGCCAGGATGCTCTCGGCGTGACCGGACGTCTCCTCGGTGCGCAACCGCAGCACACAGGTCACCCCGTAGGCGGCCGCGATCAGTGCGGCCAGGCCCACGGTCAGCGCCAGGTAGGAGTCCAGGATGCTGCCGGGCGGCAGGAACTGGGCGATCTCCGGGTTGTCGCGGACGTACTGTTCGATGGTGTTGCCGATCGACCCGTACGCCGCACCGAGCAGGGCCAGCCCGGCCACCCAGCCGATCAGCGCGCCGCGTTGCAGCCGCCAGGCCAGGCCGAAGACGTTGCCGAGCGCCCGTGACGCGGTCGCCGGGCCCAGCCGGGTCCGCACCAGGCCGGCCCCGAAGTCCCGCCGTTCCAGCAGCCCGACCGCGGCCGCCACCAGCAGCGTCGTGGCCAGCAGCGGAAGAAGCAGCGGCCACCAGCGGTCCCCGGCGTACGGGTAGGTGCGCTGCCCCCAGCCGATCGGCGACAGCCAGGACAGGCTGCCGTTGCCGACGTCGCCGGCCGCGCGCAGCACGTACGCCGTGCCGAGCAGGAACCCAACGGCCCCGTACACCGCCCGCACGTTCTCGAACAGCTGCGCGGCGACCGCGGTGAACGCCGCGAAGGTCAGCCCGACCGTGACGACGGCCGCGCCGGCCAGCAGCGAGCCGCCGATCGGCAGGCCGGTACCGGCCGCGGCCGCGAACACCAGCAGGCCCGCGACGAGGTTGGTCAGCGCGGCCAGCGACAGTGCGGCGGCCAGCGGGGCGCGGCGGCCGACCGGCGTCGACCGGATCAGCTCGGAGCGGCCGGTCTCCTCGTCGCCGCGGGTCTGCCGGCCGACCAGGAACATGTTCATCAGCGCCACCACGATCGCGATGAACCCGAAGACCTCGAACATCACCTCGCCACCGATCGAGTCCAGCAGCCGGGTCGGGCCGTTCATCGCGATCGCCGCGGTGTTGCCGCCGATCGTGCGGCGCATGGTGGCGAGTTTCTCGGGGGTGCCGTAGAGGCTCTGGCTCTGCCCGGACTGCGACAGCAGCAGCACGGTGACGCCGGCCAGCCACCACGGCAGGCCGCGGCGCTCCCGGCGCAACATGAACCTCAGCAGGCGAAGTGTCCCGGTCATGGGCCCTCCAACATCGATGAGGGTACGCCCGGATCCAGTCAGCTCACTGTCGGGAGGGTGACCGCGATCGGCCACGCGACAAGCAGCGAACCGGCCAGGGCGATCACCCAGCGTGGTGCCGCGAACCGGTGCAGAACGGCACTCCACATCGCCTGCCAGACCATCAGCACGGCCAGCAGAGGGGCGACAAGCAGCACGAAGCTTGAGGTCAGACCGAGGATCGCGGCGGCTACCAGGGCGATCACGACGACCACGGAGACGGGCAGGACGGCGTGCTCCGACCCGTACGCCAAAATAGCGAAACCGGCCCACACCACCGCGAGTGACCACCAGCGCGTGCCGGTAGGCACCGCGTGGGTCAGGCCGAGCTGCAGCGGCACGGCGATCGTGATCGCCGCATAGACAATCAGGGCAGGCGCGGCGAAAGCCCGCCGTTTCGGTCCGGCTTCGACCGGGGTCCGGCGCTTGCGGGTGTACGCGATGAGCACCGCGCCCGTGATCGTCGTCAGGGCCGCGACGTAACCGCCGAGCGCGAGCGGCACCACCGCGGTGGGCAGGAAGCGGGCGATCACCGCACCGACGGCGGCCGCCCCCGCGGCCACGGCGGTGATCCGGCCGAGCAGCGGCCAGTCCGGGCGCGGCCAGCCCCGCACCGCCCCGCCGAGCGTCAGCCGGGCCAGCGGAACCAGACCGGCCGCGAACGCCACCAGCAACAGCGCCGCTCCCCCGGCCCGCCGCGTCGGCGCCGGCAACACACCACCGGGGGCGCCGTCGAGGAAGTCGGCCGTCTCGCGGTGGGTGCGCTTCGAGAACAGGATGGAGACGTGCTCGGCGCCGGGGATCACCGTCGCGTGGTGGCCGGGGATGCCGGGCTCGCCGGCCTGCGCGGCCGCGTCCCGGAAGCCGCGGAACTCCAGGCCACCGACCAGCAGGAGCAGGCGGGCGGGTGCGCCGGGCCGGGCGGCCGAGGCGTTCGGCAGCGAGATCGCAACGGTCGAGTTGATCTCGGGGTGGCCGGCCGCATACCGGGTGACCGCCCCGGCCCCCATCGAGTGCCCGACCAGCGAGATCCGGCTCGGGTCGACGTCCGGCAGCGAACGCAGGTGCGCCACCGCGACATCGAGGTCGCGTTCGAGGGCGCCGTCCCCGGCGTCGCCGAGCTGCAGCGGACGGGTGTTGGCGCCGTGCCCGGTGAAGTCGAGCAGCACCACCACGTACCCCCGGGCGGCCAGGGTGTCCCCGAACGGCGCCATCAGCTTGGCCGAGCCGGCGAAGCCGTGCGCGACCACCACACCGGGGTGCCCGGTGCCGGGCGGGTGGACCTCGTCCATCGGCACCCGGTCGACGACGACGTGCGTGCGCCGGGCGTCGCCGCCCGCTCCGGCCAGCAGCCAGGCGCCGAGGCCGGCCACCAGCAGGGCGGCCACCGCTACCAGGGCGGGCAGTCGTCTATCGATGGGCATGCATGACCGTACCTCAGCTGAGGGTGACCGCCTGCATGTCGACGTTGCCGCAGGTGGGGTTGTTGACCGCGGTGGCGGTCCAGGTCATGGTGAGCCGGCTGCCGGCGGTGGCGCGGAACCGGATCTCGTAGCGGGCCGTAGCGATCGCGTTGAAATTCTCCAGGGTCTTACTGACGGTGGCGCCGTCCAGCGTCACGGTGAGTTGCCCCCGGCCCATCCACACCCCGGCGTAGAGATGCACGGTGCTGGTCGCCGGCCCGGCCGGAGCCTGGACGACGAACCCGCCGCCCTGCCCGCAGGTGTAGACCCCGGTCGGGGTGCGGGTGGCGGTGCGGTTCGGGCTGCCGTCCGACCAGCTGAACAACTGCGGGTTGTTGTCGTAGCGGCCCCGCCGGCCCGGGCTGCCGAGGTCCTGAATCAGCGGCGTGACGCCGGTCTTGCGGTTGACCGAGGCGCTGTCGGCGAGCCCCCAGTGCACCCAGTCCCGGGTGCCCTCGCTGCTGAGGTCGACCTCGCTGGGTACCGCTCCGGCGGTAACGGTCAGCAGCGGCGACACCGGCGCCGCCGGGCTGGCCGACGTAGTCTCCGGCGGTCGCACAGCCGTCGGCCGGACCGTGGTGGTGACGGCTCCCGGGCCGGCCTCGACGCCCAGGTCCACCTGTTCCGGCTGGCTGGGCCAGACCGAAGGGCTCACCGACCCGGTGGGTTGCGGCAGGGCCGACGGCGGCTCCCAGACCGGCGCCAGGGTCAGCCCCACCGAAGGCTCCGAGTCGGGCGCGGCGACCACGCCGACAATCCCGGCCGCCACCGCGACACAGCCGGCCACGATGAGCGTCGTGCGCATCTGTGCACGTTCCCACAGCGACATCCAGCGATCTCCCCCATACGTCCCGTGCAGGAAACGTCGTCACGCAAGTGCGCCCGACCAAGATACGGTCCGCAAGCCCCTGGCGGAAGTGGGGATGATCTCGCCTGCCGCAGGCATCCTCGGCGCAGCCCACGCCCAGGTTGCCTGCCGCTCGAGCTTGCCGGCACAAGCAGCGCGGTCTACCTGGCCACCGCGACGCGGCCGATCCGCGATCCGCCCCAAAGCCCGATGGGCAGAGTCTAAGAAAGACGCAATAAGAGCGCAGATATCCGGCTTTTCGCCAACATCGATCCGAGCGGGCGTTCCACCCGACCAACCGTCCCGCACCGTGGCCGCCCCTTCCACATAGTGGCCGCCCCATCCCGATTTGCCGCTTATATCCGGCAGCGACGGGCCAGCCCCCGGCGAAGTTGTCGAATTGACCCCCCGCTGAGTGCTGCACCGTTCCAAGATCTCCGACCTGCCCACGCGGAAAAGGCTGCCGACGCCAAGTCGGCGACAAACCGATCAAACGCCCTTTCAAGTACGCCCGACCCGGCCCCCAACCGCACAGTCCCGAACCCCGCCTCCGGCGGCTGCCGCCCGCGACCCAGGACGGACGCACGGCCGCAGCGCGCCTTTCGCGCGACGAGATTCCACCCCTGACGCCCGCGAGCATGGACCTCGCCGCCCCGCAGCTTCCACACGGGCCGTCGACGAAGTCGGCCGAGCACGAAGGGCCGGTCCGGCAAGCAACGCCGGACCGGCCGCGAAAGCTCAGCGCTTGAACGTGAAGGTGAAATCGCCGGAGACCTTGCCGCCCAGCCGGACCGCTGAGACGACCTTCCCCTCGGTGGCCAGACGTGAGACCTCGGCTCGGGGAAGCCTGAAACCGTCGGCGATCAGGCGCAGCGGCCGGATTGGGATCCGGGCCGCGAACCGGACCGCGACGTCGACCACCTCGAGGTTCAGGTGGTCGGAACCGCCGGTGTCGAGGCGCCAGGCGTCGTCCCAGTCGAGGGCGATGCGGTTGCGGTGCTGCACGAGTGGATCCTGGAGCAGTTCGGCGGTCAGGCCGGGATCGTTGTCGTGCAGCCGGTCCAGCAGTTCCGGCGGTATCGAGCGCACCGTCGTCCGCTCCAGGACGGTGAGTTTCGCCGTCTCCCCGCATCCGGCGCAGAGCACGAGCAGCCAGACGTCGAGGAGCTTGTGGTTGGCGTTGACGCGAAATTTGCCGCTGGCCCGGAATCGTCCGGACGCGCACGCGTGGCAGCGGCGGCGAACGATGGGCAGGCAGGTGGGTATGACCATCCAGGTTTTGAGCACAGAGGAACACCGGTCCCAGTGAGAAATCCGCAGCAAGAAGGAACGCGACGCAGACACGCGTCGCGCGACAAATCAGCGCTTGGGAGGTCTCACAGGGTGTACAACGGCACGTCCTTGCCTAGGCGACCTGGCTCGTCCGCACGCTAACGGCGCACCGCAGCGCCACGCCAACGATTTTCGAACGCCCAGCCGCCCGCACCGACCAGGGCGACGCAAGGCCGAGAACGACGCCGACCAGGCCGACGCAAGGCCGAGGGCGACGCCGATCAGGCCGAGGCGAGGCCGAGGGCGAGGGCCAGCGCCGAGCCGGCGAGCATTGCGGTCGGCACCGGCAGGCCCTTGACGTCCCTGACCCGCAGGTGGAAGCCCAGCGCGCCGAGGAAGTACAGGACGAGCCCGATCGCGGCGGCGATGCCCAGTGGCCGCCACCCGATCCCGGCCAGCAGCCCGACCGCGCCGGCGTAGTTCAGCAGCGCCAGCGGCACGAACCACGACCCCGGCACCCCCACCCCGGTCAGCCCGGCGGTGATCCGCTCGTCGCGGCGGAGCTTCGCGGTGGCGGTGCCGGCGTTCGCCAGAGCGAGCACGACGGCGACGACGGTGTAAGCGATGAACATGGAGACCCCTAGACGATTGGTCCAGCAAAATCGTTGGAAGCCTACAACGGTTTTACGAGCACGACCATCGGGAGTGGGTAAGGTATTGGCATGGCATCGTCTCCGCGCTCCGCGCCGATGGCCCAGCTGGGCGTGCTGCTCGCCAACCGCGGCACGCTGGCCGGCGCCCGGGTGCGCGACGCCCTGGCCGGCTCCGGGCTGACCATGCGGTCCGCGTTCACGCTGACGCAGCTGGCCGACGGCCCGGTGAACCAGCAGGCCCTGATCGACCTCCTGGGCGTCGACCCGAGCGCCCTGGTAGCCGTGCTCAACGAACTGGAAGGTCTCGGCCTGGTGTCCCGCCAGCGCGACCCCGCCGACCGCCGCCGCCACATCGTCGCGCTCACCCCCGACGGCACCCGAGCACTGCACGCCGTCGACTCAGTCCTGAACAAGACCGACGACGACCTGTTCGCCACCCTCTCCCCCACCGAACGCGCCCACCTGGAACGCCTTCTGGCCAAGGTCACCGACCCCGGCGCCTGCGGCTGAGACGACCGCAGGCTGCTCTGCAGCACCGAGGGTGACGATTCAGCGGCGCTGTCGCACGCCGCCAGGAAATGCGGAGTCCGCCCGCCAGCGGGAGAGTCGTCGCTCGCCCTGGTGCAGCGCGGTGTTGACCACGGCCGCGCCTGCGCAGACGGCCAGGATCACCGCGTCCAGTTCGGGGCCGCGCAGGTTGGCTATCAGGGCGGCGATGATGTGGCCTACGCCGTCGACCGAGACCATCAGTTCGGCCAGCAGGACGCCCAGCAGGGACAGGGCTGCGCCGATGCGCAGGGCGCCCACCACATCCGGGACCGTGGCGGGCAGGACCACCTTGGTCAGAACTCGGGTTCGGCCGGCGCCCATCGCCCTGGTTGCGGTGATCAGGGTTTCGTCTACTCGGGACGCGGCGGCCATCGTGCCCAGCACGACCGGGACCGCGCCGTGGATGGCGCCGAAGGCCACCTCGGAGCGGAAACCCAGGCCGAACCAGAGCACGAACAGTGGGTAGAACGGGACCAGCGGCAGCGTGTAGAGGACCGTGAAGATGTCGCGGGCGGGCGGCACCAGCCGGCCGGTGCGGCCCAGGGCCAGCCCCAGCACCACGCCGACCAGGGCGGTTATCGCGAACGCGCCGAGGAAGCGGGTCGTGGTCACCCACAGGCCGGCGAGGGTGTCGCGATCCAGCACATAGGCGACGCCGGTGGTGAGCACGCGGGACGGCGGCGCCAGGTAGTCGTCGGAGCGGATCAGCGTCCGGCACACCAGCTCCCACGCCGCCGCCAGCACCGCGATGCTCAACCAGCGCAATCTCACTGGGCGGCGAACGTCGGGTCGTAGTAGTCGGCCTCGGCCGGGACCTGCTTGGCCAGGCCCAGACCGGGGAGGCTTTCGGCGTACGCGCGGAGGCCGTTGACGTTGATTTTGCCGTTGGCGGTGAAGTCCTTGGCGAGCTCGTCGAAGGTCTGGACGGCGACCGGCTCCTTCATGGCCAGTTTGGCTACCGAGAGTTGCACAGTGCTGTCCTTGTTGGCCTGCAGGTAGGTGATCGCCTCGGCGTAGGCCTTGGTCAGGTCGGTCACCGTGGCCTGGTTGGCGGCCAGGTATTTGCCGGTGGCGGCCAGGGTGCCGAACTGGCTGTCGGGGGTCAGGTCGGCGATCCGGATCGCGGTCACCGGTGTGCCGGCGGCCTGCAGGGCGTACGCGAACTCGACCGGCAGGATGATCGCGTCGACGTCGCCCTTGTTCAGCGCGGCGGTGTTGGCCGACGGGGCACCCAGCGGCACGGCCTTGATGTCCTTGGCGCCGGTCTTCTGGGCGATCAGCTTGACCGTGAAATCGGTAAGTGAACCGAATTTCGAAATTCCCACCTTCTTGCCGCCCAGGTCGGCGATGGCGCGGATCGGCGAGCGGTCCTTGACGATCACGGCCATCGGGGTGGTGGCCGCCGTACCGTAGAAGGCCTTGAGATCTACGCCGTTGGCCGACGCGGCCACCACGTCGAGGCCGGTGGCCTCGCCGACGTCGACGCTGCCGCCGGCGATGGCCTTGACCAGGTCGGAGCCGGCCGAGAAGTCGATGATCTGCACGGTCAGGCCGTGTTTGGCGAAGATGCCCTGGGCCTCGGCGGTCCGGGCCGGCAGGGCGTGCGTGAAGTCCTGGCCCTGCACGATGCCCAGGCGCAGGGTGGGTGGTTCGGCGCCCGGGTCGGCGGTGCTGTTCGAGGTGTTGCAGGCGGTCAGCAGCAGGAGGGCGGCCAGGGCCGGTCCGATCGTTCGTTTCATCGGCGGAGCGTCCTTTCCAGCGTCGTTGCGAGGAAGGTGAAAACCGTGTTGACCGCGATCGTCAGCACGACGGCCAGGACGACCCAGGCGAACAGGTCGGCGCTCTGGTAGCCCTGGCTGCTCGCGGCCAGCTGGTAGCCGACGCCGTCGTCGCCGGCGATGAACTCGCCGGCGATCACGGTGACCAGCGCCAGTCCGAATCCGATCCGCAGGCCGGCCACGATGCCGGGTAGCGCGGACGGCACCACCACCGCGCGAATCACCCGGCCATGGGTCGCGCCCATCGACCGCATCGCGGTGACCAGCACGGGGTCGGTCTGCCCGACGGCCCGGATGGTGGCGATGGCGATCGGGAAAAACGCATAAAGGCCGCCGAGGGCGACCTTCGACGAAGTGCCCAGGCCGAGGGTGGCGGCCAAAACCGGATAAAGAACAACGAGGGGTACGGCGGTGAGCGTGGCCAGAAGCGGTTCGTACGCGTGGGACAGCGTCGCGTTCCGGCCGACCAGAACACCGACGGGTACGGCCAGGACGGTGGCGGCGGCGAACCCGGCCGTGGCGCGGACCGTGGTGACGGCCATCGCGGCGGCCCAGGTCGCGGGATCCTGCTGGCGCAGCGCGGCGACGACGTCGCCGAGTGGGGGCAGGATCAGCGGGTTCGTCACGCCGGTCGCGGTCAGCAGCCACCACGCCAGCAGCGTCACGAGGGTGACGGTGGCGTAGGCGGCCGCTTTCATGCCGGCTCCGCCGCGAACAGCAGGTCGGTCAGGTGGGCGTGCAGCCGGTGGAATTCCGCCGAGCCGACCTCGGGGCGAGGCGAAGGCACGGTGATGACCTCCTTGACCGTGGCCGGGCGGGGGCTCAGCACGACGATCCGGTCGGAGAGGTACGCGGCCTCCTGCAGGCTGTGCGTCACGAAGACGACGGTCTTGCCCTCCTCCTCGAGCAGCCGCCGCAGCTCGCCGCCCAGCCGCAGCCGGGTCTGCTCGTCCAGGGCGGCGAACGGCTCGTCGAGCAGCAGGATGCCGGCGTCGCAGGCCAGGGCGCGGGCGATCGCGACCCGCTGCCGCATGCCGCCGGACAGCTGGGCCGGGTGCTGGTCGGCCGCGTCGGTCAGGCCGACCCTGGCCAGGAGTTGCTCGGCACGTTCGCGGCGCTGCTTGCGGGGGACGCCGCGCAGTTCGAGCGGGACCTCGACGTTGCGCCGCGCCGTACGCCACGGGAACAGGGCCAGGTCCTGAAAGACGTACGCCATCCTGGTCGGCTGCGGACCACGGACCCGGTCGCCGTCGATGGTGATCTCGCCGCCCGAAGGCGGCTGCAGGCCGCCGAGGGCGCGCAGCACGCTGCTCTTGCCGCAGCCGGACGGGCCGATCAGGCTGACGAACTCGCCCGGCCGCACGTCGAAGGTGATCTTCCGGGCCGCGATCAGGTCGCCGTAGCGCAGGTCGAGATCGGAGACGGCGATCCGCACTGGCTTTCACCTCGCAAGAGTCGCTTTCAAAACTACGACACCGATCTACAGTTGTAAATGTGTGCGTTTGCGGTCCCGAACTGACCGCAATGCATGCCAGGGTGGCCGTATGAGCCGAGAGATTCAGGTCACCTTCGACGCCCACGACCCGGCCGCGCTGTCCACGTTCTGGCGCGACGCACTCGGATACGTCCATCCCGCGCCGCCCGGCGTGACGCTGCCGCCCGGCGCCGATCCGCTCGCCGCGTGGGACGACTTCCTCGACAAGGTCGGCACGCCCAAGGAGGAGCGCAACAACCAGTCCGCCGTCGAGGACCCGGACGGCACGGGGCCGCGGCTGTTCTTCCAGAAGGTGCCCGAGGACAAGGTCGCCAAGAACCGGCTGCACCTCGACGTGCGCGCCGCCCCCGGCCTGCGCGGCGACGAGCGGATGGCCGCCCTGGAAGCCGAATGCGAGCGGCTGGTCGAGCTCGGCGCGAAACGGCTGCGCCGGGACGAGCCCGCTCCCCCGCTCAGCTCCGGCTTCATCGTGATGGCCGACCCCGAGGGCAACGAATTCTGCCTGGACTGACGTTTACCGCCGGCTTTTTACGGGTACGGGGCGCGCCATGTCTTTGGAGTACCGCATCGAGCGCCAGGGTGACACGACGACGGTCGTACCCTCCGGCGACGTCAGTCTGGAAACGGTGGACGTGCTCCGGGAGGTGCTGCGCAACGCGGTGGCGACCCACGACGGCGGAAAGATCGACGTCGACATGGGCGCCGTGACCTTCCTCGACTCCTCCGGGATCGGGGTCCTGGTCGCGGCCCAGCGGGCCGCCGCCGCGCGCGGCATCGACCTCATGCTGCGCGACCCCGGCCCGATCGTCCGGATGGTCCTCGAGGTCTCACACCTCGACACGGTCCTGGTTCGCTGACACCGCACGTCGCCATCCGTTAGGCAACCGTTCAACCGGCGGCCCGTGACTGCGACACCCATCAATCCCTACGTTTTGTAGGAGCTGAGATGGGAGTCGCATGGACCGACACGTCGCGATCCGGGCGCGCGGGGTCACGAAGTGCTTCCGCGAGGTCGTCGCGCTCGACGGTGTCGATCTGGTGGTCGGGCACGGGCAGATCCACGGCCTGGTCGGGCCGAACGGCGCCGGCAAGACCACCCTGCTCGGTCTCCTGCTGGGCCTGGCCGCGGCCGACAGCGGCAGCATCGAGATCCTCGGTACGCCACTGCGGCAGGCACTGGACACACCCGACGGTGTCGCCGGCTTCGTGGACGGTCCCGGCCTCTACCCTTCGCTGACCGCCCGGCAGAACCTCGCCGCGCTGGCCCGGCTGCGCGGTCTCGGCCCGGCCGGCATCGACGACGTTCTCGACGAGGTCGGGCTCGCCGACGTCGCCGACGACCGGGCGCACGGCTTCTCGCTCGGCATGCGCCAGCGGCTCGGCCTGGCCGCGGCCCTGCTGACCCGCCCCCGGCTGCTGGTGCTCGACGAGCCGTCCAACGGCCTAGACCCGGCCGGCAAGCGCGACGTCCACCGGATCCTGACCCGGCTCGCCGCCGACGGGGTAAGTGTCGTGCTCTCCAGCCACCGGATGGACGACGTCGAGACACTGTGCTCCGAGGTCACCATCCTCGCCGCCGGCCGTGTGGTGTTCTCCGGGCCGCTGGGCAAGCTGGCCGCCGAGAACGACGAACTCGACTACCGGGTGATCACCTCCGACCCGCCGGCCGCCGGCCGGGTGGCCCGGGCGACGGCCGGGATCGTCGTGCTGAACAAGGGTGACGTGCTCGTGGTCCGCGGGCCGGTGGCCGCCCTCGACGACCTGGTCGTCCGGCTGGTCGGGGACGGCATCTCGATCCGCGAGTTCGCGCCGGTCGTCTCGCCGCTGGAGGCCGCGTTCCTGGCCCTGACCGACGGCGAGGCCGGCCGATGACCGCCACCCTGGCCGCCCCGGCGGTGGTGGCCGCCCAGCGCGTCCCGGTCGTCCGGGCCTACCGCTTCGAGCTGGTCAAGCTGCTCTCCCAGTGGCGGATCCGAGTCCTCGTGCTGGCCTGCTGGGTCGCGCCGGCCCTGTTCGTCGCCGCGGTGAGCCGGCAGAGCACGCTGCCGGTCGACACCCTCTTCGGCCGGTCGATGCTGGCCACCGGATGGGCCGGCCCGCTGGTGACGCTCGGCTTCGCCGGCACCTGGGCGCTCCCGCTGCTGACCTCGGTCGTGGCCGGCGACGTGTTCGCCGCCGAGGATCGCCTCGGCACCTGGCGGCACCTGCTGGTCGCGGTCCGATCGCCCCGGCGGATCTTCGCGGCCAAGGCCCTGGCCAGCCTGACCGTCATCCTGTCGCTGGTGGCCGGGCTCGCGGTGTCCAGCACCGCCGGCGGCCTGCTGGCCGTCGGCGACCGGCCGCTCATCGGCCTCGACGGCCATCTGCTCGGGTCGGCCGACGTCGCCGGGAAGGTCCTGCTCGCCTGGCTCGGCGTGCTCGCACCGACGCTGGCCCTGGCCGCGATCGGCCTGCTCGGTTCGGTCGTGCTGGGCCGGTCCCCGATGGGGCTGCTGCTGCCGGCGGTGGTCGCGCTCGCGCTCCAGCTCGCCCAGATGCTGCCGCTGCCGGTCACGGTGCGGATGGCCCTGCCGGGCTACGCCTTCATCTCCTGGTACGGGCTGTTCACCCGCCCGTACCAACTCGCCCCGCTGCTGATCGGCGTCGTCGTCAGTCTGCTGTGGGCGGTGCTGGCCACCGCCCTGGCCTACCTGAACTTCGTCCGCCGGGACTTCACCAACCTCGCGTACGAGGGCGCGGCCCGCCGAGCGGTCACCACCGGCCTGCTGCCCCTGGCCGGGCTGCTGGCGGTGACGGTCGTGGTGCTCGCCACCACGACCGGAGCCACCGCCTCCGGAATCGATCAGGACAAGGTGCAGCGGTCGGCGGCCGTCGCGTTCGCCCACCTCTACCGGCTGCAGACCGACCAGCTCAACCGGCCGCCGGTCACCGAACAGCAACTCCAGGCCACGGCGGCGTGCACCAAGGGCGCCGGCCGGCTCGACCCGATCGGACCGGGCAACGACTGGCGGTGCGTCATCTCCTGGCGGCTGCCCGGCATCGAGGCGGCCGGGCAGGCCACCTACCAACTCGACATCACCCCGGACGGGCGCTACATGGCCGACGGTGACGGACCGAAGGAAGTCAACGGCTACTTCCTGGTCCACACCGCGGCCGGCGACGCCCCCAATCCGCTGTGGCAGTTCGACGGCAACGTCGACCTGCTTCCCGCGAAGGGATAAACCCATGCCGGTAGTACGCGTACGGCGCCAGGTCTCGCATCGGACCCGGCTGTTCACCGTCGCCGCGGGCGTCACCGCCCTGGTCCTGACCGGTGGGAGCGTCGCCTTCGCCACGACCTACCAGTTCGGCACCGACCAGGTCGGCCAGACCACCCGCCGGGGCCTGGTCGTCTCGGCCGACCAGTACGTCGACCCGGTCGGACAGCGCCTGGTCATCAACAACGGCAAGATCATGTCCTCGGTGGTGAGCCCGGACGGCACCCACCTCGCCGCCGCGGTGACCGACGGCGGCATGGCGCTCGCGATCGTCGACCTCAAGACCTGGAAGGTGCAGCAGCTCGTCGGCAACAACGCGGCCGCCGACCTGCGGATCAGCGGCAACGACGTCGGCCAGGAAGGCCCGGCGTACTCGCCGGACGGCAAGCAGCTGTGGCTGGGTCAGGCCGACGGTTACCGCCGGTTCACCGTCCAGCCGGACGGCAGTCTGTCCGCGCCTGCCTTCGTCGCGATTCCGGCCGACGGGCCCCGGCGCGCGCTGGTCGCCGGTGCGGTTTTCTCGCCCGACGGGTCCACCGTGTACTCCGCGGTCAACGGCCAGAACCGGGTGGTCGCGATCGACACCGCCACCGGCACCGTCCGGCAGAGCTGGGCCGTCGGCATCGCCCCGCGCGACCTGGCCGCCGTCGGCACCAAGCTGTACGTCAGCAACGAGGGCGGCCGTCCGGCCCGGCCCGGCGAGACCACCATCAACTCGTACAACACGCCGGTGCCGGCCAGCCCGGTCACCGCGGCGACCACCACCGGCACCCTCAGCGTCATCGACCTGGCCGACACCGCGGCCGCGGTCCGGAGCATCACCGTCGGCCTGCACCCCACCGCGCTGTACGCCAAGGACCGCACGCTGTTCGTCACCAACACGGCGACCAACGACGTGTCCGTCATCGACACCCGGCGCGACGTCGTCGTCCAGACCATCGCCACCCAGCCGTGGCCGGAGGCGTCGGTCGGTTACGAGCCCGACGCGGTGACACTCACCGGCGACGGCCACCTGCTGGTTACGCTCGGCCGGGCCAACGCGATCGCCGTCTACCGGTACCGTTCCGCCCTCGAACCGGTCAGCTACCTCGGCCTGCTGCCCACCGACTACTTCCCGGCCGAGATCGCCACCGTCGGCAACGAGGTGCTGGTCTCGAACACCCGGGGCATCGACGCCCGCCGCCCGACCGCCGCCGGCACCCACGGCACCCACGACACCACGTCGAGCCTGCTGCGGTTCACCCTGCCGAGCGACCGGGTCATCCGGGCCGGGACCGCCCAGGTGTTCAGCCAGAACGGCTGGACCCCCGGCTCGGTCACCCGGGCCACCGGCGTGAACCGCGCCCGCCCGGTGCCGGTCCCGGCCCGGCTCGGCGACCCGTCGACGATCAAGCACGTCTTCCTGATCGTCAAGGAGAACCGGACGTACGACCAGCTCTTCGGTGACCTCGCGGAGGGCGACGGCGACCCGGCCCTGGCCGAGTTCGGCGCCAACGTGACGCCTAACCAGCACGCCCTGGCGCAGCAGTTCGGGCTGTTCGACAACACCTACGACATCGGCACCAACTCGGCCGAAGGACACAACTGGCTGATGCAGGCCGACGACCCCGAGTACACCGAGTCCTCGGCCGGCGAGTACCTGCGCAGTTACGACACCGAGGACGACGCGCTCGGCCACCAGCGGACCGGGTTCATCTGGACCGGCGCGCAGGCGGCCGGCCGGACCGTGCGGGACTTCGGGGAATTCCACCAGTTCCTGACCAAACCGACCGGCGCCAGCTGGCAGAACCTGTACTGCGACACCAGGAACATGGCCGCGACCGGCCAGGACACCGCGTACCCAATGATCTCCTCGTCACCGATCCCGTCGCTCAACAGCGTGTCGGTGGCCGGCTTCCCCAAGTACGACACCAGCGTGCCGGACATCTACCGGTACGAGATCTGGAAGCGGGACTTCGTCGCGAACGGGCCGGCCAACCTGAACATGTTCTGGCTCTCCAGCGACCACACCGGCGGCCCGCCCAACGCCGCCGCCCAGGTCGCCGACAACGACCTGGCCGTCGGCAAGATGGTCGACACCATCTCGCACAGCAAGTACTGGAAGGACTCGGCGATCTTCGTGGTGGAGGACGACTCCCAGGCCGGCCTCGACCACATCGACGGCCACCGGGCGCCGATCCAGATCATCAGCCCGTACGCCCGGCGCGGCGTGGTCGACAACCGCTACTACTCGCAGATCACGATGATCCGCACCATCGAGCAAATCCTCGGGATCCATCCGATGAACCAGAAGGACAGCGCGGCCAGCCCGATGCGAGCCGCGTTCACCGCCCGGCCCGACCTCACGCCGTACCAGGTCCGGCCCAACCGGACGTCGCTGACCCTCGGCCTGGCCACCCCGCCACCCTGCGGCGAGGATGTACCGGCCGCGCAGGACCCGACGGCCGCGGCCGCCCCGGTCGCCACCATCCCGGCCGGTCAGCGGCAGGTCGCGGCGCAGTGGGACGCCTGGAAGGCGCAGCAGCGACTGACCGGCCCGGACGCCCGGCCGGACTTCGCGAACCCCGCCCAGATGAACCACTTCACCTGGTACCAGGCCCACGACTGGAAGCGGCCCTACCCCGGCGAGAACACGATCGTCGCCCCGGCCGACGTGCCGGGCGCCTACCTCCCGTCGCCCGAGACGGACTGAGGATCACACCCGGACCGCCTCCGCGACGGCGGCGACCCGAAAAGCTGTCAGTGCTCGCATGGCTGGTCAGGGTACCGGCCGGTGATCACTACGGGCGGAGCAGGACCTTGGTCCAGCCTGCCTCGCGCTTGTCGAAGCGGTCGTAACCCTCGACCGCCTCGGCCAGCGGCAGCTCGTGCGAGACCAGGAACGACGGCTGGGCCCGGCCGGCGATGATCAGGTCACGCAGGTGCCGGTTGTAGCGCATCACCGGGGCCTGGCCGGTGCCCATGTGCTGGCCCTTGGCGAAGAACGTGCCGTAGTCGAAGCCGATCCGGCCCTGCTTGGCCGCCTCGTCGCGCGCTCCCGGGTCCTCCGGCACATAGACGCCGACCACGCCGATGCCACCGGAGGAACGGACCGACTTGATCAGGTTGTCCAGGACCAGCTCGGGGTGCTCCTCGCCGCTCGGGTCGTGGGCCTGGTAGCCGACCGCCTCGACACCGCAGTCGGCGCCGTGGCCGTCGGTGGCGTCCATCAGCTGCTCGACCGGGTCACCCTTGCTGAAGTCGACCGGCGTCGCCCCGATCTTGCCGGCCAGGTCGAGACGGTCTCGTTCCTTGTCCACGACGTACACCTGGGATGCGCCTTTGATCATGGCGCTGTGCGCGGCCATCAGGCCGACCGGGCCGGCGCCGTAGACGACCACCCGGTCGCCGGGCTGCATCCGGGCCAGCTCGGTGCCGTGCCAGCCGGTCGGGAAGATGTCGGAGAGCATGGTGAAGTCGTTCTCGTGCTCCTGGCCGGCCGGCAGGTCCAGCAGGTTGAAGTCCGCGTACGGCACCCGCAAGAACTCGGCCTGGCCACCGTCGTACGGTCCCATGTTGGCGTAGCCGTAAGCGGCGCCGTCCATGCCTTCGGTCGGGTTGGTCCGCAGGCAGAAGCTGGTCCAGCCGGAGATGCAGTTGCGGCACGTCCCGCAGGCGATGTTGAACGGCACCGAGACCCGGTCGCCGACCTTGACCCGGGTGAGCGCGGCGCCGACCGCCTCCACGATCCCCATGTTCTCGTGCCCGAGGACCTTGCCCTCCTCGACCGAGGTGCGGCCCTCGTACATGTGCAGGTCGGAACCGCATATGTTGGTCGTGGTGATCCGCACGATCGCGTCACTGGGGTGCTGGATGGTGGGATCGGGACGCTCCTCGACAGCAACCTGCCGCGGACCCCGGTATACGACGGCCTTCATGAGATGGCCTCCATTCGTTGTCCGGCTCCGACTACCCGCGATCGCCACGATCATGCGCATTGAGCTGCTGGTTTGCCATCGCCCGGTCCGGGCATGCCTCTTCCCGGAAGTCGTCCTTCAGGGAAGAAGTTGATCTGTCATGGCCACATTGCGGGCGGTTGTGCTGGGCTGTTCACTCAAGCCTTCGCCGGCGCCGTCGAGCTCGGAGCTGCTCGGCCGGGAGGTCCTGACCGCGCTGGCCGACCACGACGTGGACGGCGAGATCATCCGGGTGGTGGACCACGACGTACGGTTCGGCGTCTCGGTCGACGAGGGCAACGGCGACGAATGGCCGGCGATCCGCACCAAGCTGCTCGCCGCGCAGATCCTGGTGATCGCCACGCCGATCTGGATGGGCCAGCCGTCCAGCGTCTGCAAAATGGTCCTGGAGCGCCTCGACGCCGAACTGTCCGAGACCGTTCCGCTCACGTATGGCAAGGTCGCGGCGGTCGCCGTGGTCGGCAACGAGGACGGCGCCCACCATGTGACGGCCGAGGTCTTCCAGGCCCTCAACGACGTCGGCTTCACCATTCCGGCGGCGGCCTCGACCTACCGGGTCGGCGAAGCGATGGGCAAACTCGACTACGACAAGGCCGGTCCAAAGCCAGACACCACGGGTACGGCTACCCGCGCGCTGGCCGCCAACGTCGCCCACACCGCCCGCCTCCTGCAGGACAACCCGTACCCGCCGGCCTGACCGCCGACGGGTCAGGGCCGTCAGATCTGCTGGGTCTCGGTCGTCTCGGGGTGCCGCTCGACGGTGGCCTCCTTGACGAACTTTCCGCTGCTCGCGCTGCGGTTGACCTCGCGGTCCTCGCTCTTGTCGGTGCCGACGTGCTCGGTGGTTGTGGTGCTCGGCTCACGCTCGACCGTGCTGTCCTTGACGAACTCGCCGGTACGGGCGCTGCGATTGACGTCGTGCTCGTTGTCAGCCATATAGAGGGAATCCCCTGTGTGCAGCGGCCGAAACAAACACACGGTCAGCCGAGGAGCAGGTCTCGCCGGGTGACGCCGGCGAGGCCAGCCAGGCTACCTCCCGGCTCCCGAGACCGACTGACGATCACACGTGGACCGAGTCCTGGGTCGCCGGGCGCCGCCCGGTGACCCACCGCTCGAACAGGATCGTGGTGAGCGGCGGGATCGAGGCGGCCAGGCCGACCAGGATGCGCAGCAGCGACCAGCGTTCGGCCCGGGCTGCCCAGATCGTCGCCACCAGGTAGGCGACGAACAGCGCGCCGTGCACCCGGCCGAACAGCCACACCCCCGCTTCGGTGGTGTGGCTGACGTGCTTGAGGTACATGCCGACCAGCAGCCCGGTCCAGGAGACCGCCTCGGCGACGGCGGCGATCCGGAATGCTGTCAGTGCGCGCATGCGTTTCAGTCCTCCATCATGATCTTGGCTGACCAGAGTACCTGCTCGGGTGTTCGGGTGACGACGCGGTTGCGCAGAGCTGGGATCGTGGTCGGATGTCCTGGGATTTCTTCGTGTCGTACACGCAGGCCGACCGCGCCTGGGCCGAGTGGATCGCCTGGCAGGTCGAGGAGGCCGGGTATCGGGCGCTGGTCCAGGCCTGGGACATCGTCCCGGGCGACAACTGGGTGTCCCGGATGGACGAGGGTGTCTCGTCGGCGTCCCGAACCATCGCGGTGATCTCGCCGGACTATCTGACCTCGATCTACGGCACAGCCGAGTGGCAGGGCGCGTGGAAAGACGATCCGCTCGGGCAGGAGCGGAAGCTGCTTCCGGTCCGGGTGGCGGAGACGCCGCGGCAGGGTCTGCTGGCACAGATCGTCGATGTGGATCTCGTCGGGATGGCCGAGAATGTCGCTCGACGACGGTTGAACGAGGCGCTGCGGGCGGCGATGACCGGGCGGGCGAAGCCTTCGTCCGCCCCGGCCTTCCCGGGGTCGCCGGCGCCGCGGGCGGTGTCGACCGAGCCGCGCTTTCCCGGCGGGCTCCCGGAGATCTGGGAGGTGCCGGCCCGGAACCCGAACTTCACCGGGCGGGACGACGACATCGCCCGGCTGCAGCGGGCTTTGCGGGAACGTGGCCGGGTGGCGGCGGTCGCGGTCGCCGGGATGGGCGGGATCGGCAAGACACAGCTGGCGATCGAGTATCTCTACCGGCACGCCACCGACTACGACCTCGTGTGGTGGATAACCG
Organism: Paractinoplanes tereljensis; assembly: GCF_016862435.1. Lineage (GTDB taxonomy): Bacteria > Actinomycetota > Actinomycetes > Mycobacteriales > Micromonosporaceae > Actinoplanes > Actinoplanes tereljensis. The sequence goes on along the minus strand of NZ_BOMY01000063.1, from coordinate 1,124 downwards.
CCGAGGAGATCCCGCTGGTCGTCACCCGGCTCGCCGAGCTGGCCCGCAGAGTCGGGTCGCCGGTGACGGGGTCGGCGGAGGAGACGGCTTCCGCGGCCTTGGAACATCTGCGGGGTATCGATCGCTGGCTGCTGATCTACGACAACGCCGAGGCGCCGGACCTGTTGCAACCGCTGCTGCCCGCCTCTACCGGCCACGTCCTGATCACCACCCGTCGTGGCGGCTATGACGCGATCGCGGAGACCCTCGACGTCGACACGCTGCCTCGGCCGGAATCGGTCGCATTCTTGCTGCGGCGACTGCCCACCCTCTCCGGCCCAGATGCCGATCGGCTGGCGAGCACGCTCGGGGATCTGCCGCTGGCGCTCGAGCAGGCCGCCGCCTACCTTCGCAAGTCGAAGACCCCGGTCGATGACTACCTGCACTGGCTGGTGGACCGGCCTGATCGGATGCTCGGTGCCGGCACCGTCGCCTGGCGGGCAGAAACGATGGCCACGCTGTGGAAGCTCTCCTGCGAACGGATCGCCGCCGAACACCCGGCCGCGCTGCAGCTGCTGCAGGTGTGTGCGTTCCTCGCCCCGGACGCCATCCCACTGAGTCTGTTCACTACGGATCCCGAACTCCTACCGGAGCCGTTGCGCACCGTCGCGGCCGACCCGATCGACCTGGCCGACACCGTCGCGGTGCTCGTCGACTACTCCCTGGTCCGCCGCGCGGAACACCACCTCGGCCTACATCGCCTGGTCCAGGCCGCCGTGCGTCATCTCAACCTCGGAACCACCGACGACTCATCCTCCGCGGAGGCGCGCAGCACGGCGCTGGCGTTGCTCGAAGCCATCGCGGAAAATCCGCTGAACAGACCAGAGACTTGGGCAGAATGGTCACGGCTTCTGCCTCACGCCTTCGCGATATTCGCGTACGTCCCGGACGTCGTCGGCGGTGACGCCGAGAAACTCGCCGTCCTGCTCACCCATGCTGCTCACTACATGACCGTCCTGGGCCGTCCCGCCGATGCTCGGCCCCTACTCGAACGCACCCTAACCATCGGCGAAACCACCTACGGACCCAACCACCCCGGCGTCGCCATCGACCTGAACAACCTCGGACTGGTCCTGAATGACCTC
>NZ_BOMY01000062.1 GCF_016862435.1 Paractinoplanes tereljensis | reverse complement strand
TCGACCTGAACAGCCTCGCTCTGGTCCTGAGAGACCTCGGCCGGCCAGCCGACGCTCGACCCCTACTCGAACGCGCCGTCACCATCGACGAAACCACCCGCGGACCCAACCACCCTAACCTCGCCATCGACCTGAACAACCTTGCCACGGTCCTGAAAGACCTCGACCGGCCAGCCGACGCTCGACCCCTACTCGAACGCGCCCTCACCATCGACGAAAACGCCTATGGACCCATCCACCCCGACGTCGCGCTTCGCCTGAACAACCTCGCCTCAGTACTGCAAGACCTCGACCGGCTGGCCGACGCCACCGCACTGCGGACACGGGCCAGAGCCATCATTGACCGCTTGACGGCGCGGGAGCGCAGCGGACCCTCAGCCCAGGAGCAGGTCGCGACGGGCGACGCCGGCGAGGCCGGCCAGGCTCAAGCCGACGCCCAGGCCGGTGAGCACGAGTAGGGCCACCGTCGGCGGGTTCGCGGTCGCGACGTCGGGGACGTGCTGGAACAGGCTCAGGTCCTGGATCCGCTGGGGGACCTTCAGCAGGTCGCCCAGGAGGGCCACGGTGGTGCTGGCGATCAGCGGGAGCCAAGCGAGCGCGGTCAGGCGCGGTAGGGCGCCGGCCAGCAGCACCGTGCAACCCGTCATCGCGGCGGCGGCCGGCCACTGGCCGATCATGTAGACGAAAGCTCGGGCGGCTATGTCGTCGCCGTCGAGCATCGCTGGGGCTATCAGCGCGGTCAGGACGCCGGTCGCGGTCAGGATGATCGCGGCACCCGCTGCTGTCACGGTGGCCTGGGCGGCCAGCGGGGACCAACGGCGCAGGCCGGTGGTCAGCTGGAGGTCGGTCAGGCCCAAGCGCTCCGCTCGGCGGCTGTCTGACGCGGACAGGACCGCGTAGACGCAGATGATGATGCCCACGATCGTGCCGCAGTAGGACAGGAAACCGGCCGCTGGGTCACCAGCGCCCAGCTGGGAACCCAGGAAGCCGCCTACCTCGCCCTCGCGCTGCTGCTCCACCGTGCTGGAACCCATCGCGGCGAACAAGGAGCCGATCGCCGCCACCGCGATGGTCCAGGTCAGCAGGGAGCCTCGGGCCAGGCGGAAGGCGAAGCCGGTGGCTGAGCGCACCCGCAACCGGCCGTGGTGGATGTCTCGGCGGCGGATGAAGCCGGCGCCGAACTCGCGCCGCGATGACAGCAACATCGCGCCGATCGCGGCCGCGACGGTGAACAGCAGCGCGGGAAGCAGCGCCCACCAGCGGTCGGTGGTGAACGGCTGGACTACCGCGCGCAAGCCGAGCGGGCTCAGCCAGTTGAGCCACGCCACGTCGCGGGTATCGGCGAAGGCGCGGACCGCGAACGACACGCCCACCAGGGCGAAACCGAGCAGGCGAGCTTGGCCGGCGGTCGGTGCTATCTGCGCGAGCAGCGTGGTCAGGGCGGCAACCAGCAGGAACGTCATCGCCACCGTCGCCCCGAAGGCGCCGCCCACCCCGGCAAAGAGCACGGTCGCGCAGCCGGCCAGGACGGTCAGCGCGCTGCGCAGCGGCGTTTTCGGGGCCAGGCCGCAACTGCGCAGCAGCTCCAGGGTGCCGTCGTCCTCGTTGGCACGGGTCAGGGCCACCGCTATCAGCACCCCCATCACTGCCGCGAGGATGGTGGCGAAGGCGCCGATTTCCCACCCGTACATCTGGTTGGGGGTTCCGGGGTCGGGCAATAGGCCGTACACCAGGTTGGTTGCTGGGTTTTTCTGGGCCTTGAGGACCGCGGCCCGGCGGAGTTCGTCGGTGGCGTAAGTGGTTCGGTAGGCGGAGATCGTGATGGCGCACATGGCGATCATCAGGAGCAGCCAGCTGGCCAGCATGAGGCGGTAGCGGCGTAGCAGCAGGCGGGTCATCGGGCGGCCACCGCGTAGTGCCGCAGGAACAGGTCCTCGAGGCGTGCGGGGGTGCAGGTGATGTCCTGGGCGTTGGCCTCGGCCAGCAGGCCGAGCGCTCGCGGCACCAGGTCCCGGGGCACGCTCAGGTGCAGCAGACCGTTGGCACAATCGCCGAATCCGAGCCGGTTGACGATCACGGCGGCCTGATCCTCCGGAAGGCGCGCGGTGACGGCGGAAGCGGCCAAGTGCCGCATATCTGCGAGGCGTCCAGACTCGACCAACCGGCCGTCCTTGATAATCGTGACCGTGTCGCAGACGTCCTCTACCTCGGCCAGGATGTGGCTCGACAGCAAGACCGTACGGCCGGCAGCAGCCGCGTCTCGCACGCAGCGCTGGAACAACTGCTCCATCAGCGGGTCCAGGCCCGAGGTGGGCTCGTCGAGGATGAGCAGGTCGGTGCGGGCGGCGAACGCGGCGATCAGCGCGACCTTCTGCCGGTTGCCCTTGGAATAGGTGCGCACGCGGCGGCGGGTGTCCAGGGCGAACTCGTCGGCCAGCCGGCGTTCCGCGGCCTCGTCGCGGGTGCCGCGCAGGCCGGCCAGGGCGTCCAGCACCTGCTGGCCGGTCAGGTTCGGCCACAGGGTGACCTCGCCGGGAACGTACGAGATGCGCCTGGTCACCCTGACCTGGCCGGACGTGGGCTTGTAGAGGCCCAGCAGGACCCGGATCGTCGTTGACTTGCCGGCGCCGTTCGGGCCGAGGAAGCCGTGCACGCTGCCCTCCTCGACGCTCAGGTCCAGGCCGTCCACGGCGGTGAACGTCCCGAACCGCTTCACCAGGGCGGTGGTCTCGATGATCACTGGGCTTGGCCTTTCTCGATCAGAGTGAGCAGGGCGTCGGCCAGCAGTCGGTCGAGGTCGCGCTGGTTCGGGGCGGCGAGCCGCACGTACAGGTCGGCGGCGCGGCGGGCCACCTCGATGTCGATGGCACGCACGACCGGCAGGAAGTCCTCGCCGAGCTGCCGGGTGAGCCGCTCGAGGTGGTAGGCCGCCAGCTGTTCCATCTCGGCCCGGTCGAGCGGGCCGGTGCGTTCGGCGATCACCCGGAAGCCCTCGGTGGACTCGGTCAGGTCGGCGCCGGCCAGCCGCTCGTAGAGAACGGCCGCCTCCGGTGGCATGTCGCCGCGGTAGAAGGCCAGCTCCATGTAGTCGCGTTCGCGCCGGATCACCCGGCGGGTGCGCTCGTCGGGCGCCTCCGACTCGATCCGGTCGTAGAACGCGACGATGGCGGCCGGCATCGGCGACAGGTTGCCATCGCGTTCGACGGCCTCGATGAGCCGCTGCATCCGGTCGCGCTGGGTCTGCAGCTCGCGCAGCTGCTCGTCGAGGGCCTCGACCCCGGACCGCAGGTCGGTCAGCACCGTTGACTCGGCCATCGCCCCGATGGTCGCGAGCGGGACGCCGGCCAGCGCCAGCCACCGGATGCGGACCATCCGGGCCACGTGCACGAGACCGTAGTCGCGCACACCGTCCCGGGTCGGCGGCACCGGCAGCAGGCCGATCTGGTGGTAGTGCCGGATGGTGCGGACCGTTGCGCCGGTCAGCTCGGCCAGTTCCTTGATGCGCACCCGGCCAGTCTCTACTGTGACGTTACGTCACAGTCAATATCTTGTCGGGGTTGGCGACCACGTATATGCCCCGGATCAGGCCGTCGGCGGCGTCGATCAGCAACAGGTGCCGCGATGCGGGGTAGCTGACGAGGAGCGCCGGTTCGCCGTTGAGGGTCATTCTTTTTAACGAGAATTCCGGCGTACGCGCATAAATGCTCCCGAAGAACCGGGCCACCTTGGCCGGCGTGTAGATCGGGTTGATCGCCGTGCGCACCCGGCCACCGCCGTCCGACCAGGACACGACATCGGCGTGCAGCAGGCTGCGCAGCGTGGCGAGGTCACCGTCCCGGGCCGCCGCGACGAAGCCGTTGAGCAGCCGCTCGTGCTCCTCTTTCGCGGGGGTGAAACGTGGGCTCTTGGTGAGCGCTTCCCGGGCGCGGTGGTGCAGCTGCCGGCAGTCGGCCTCGGTCCGGCCGATGATCTCCGCGATCTCCTCGTAGGGTAGGTCGAACGCGGTGTGCAGCACGTAGACCGCCCGCTGCGGCGGGGTGAGCTGCTCCATCAGGTGCAGCACGGCGTACGACAGATCGGTGGTGTCGACCGCCTCGGCCGGCGCCGGTTCCGGCAGCCATTCGCCGAAGTAGCTTTCCCGGCGGGCCTGCCGGGCCCGCAGGTTGTCCACGGCCAGCCGCGCCACCACCCGGGTCAGGTAGCGGCGCGGCTGCTCGACGTTGCTGCGATCGGCGCCGGCCCAGCGCAGATAGGCCTCCTGCAGTACGTCCTCGGCGTCGTGCAGGCTGCCCAGCATCCGATAGGCGAGCCCGAACAGCATCGGCCGATGCCGAACGAACTCGTCGGTCACGCCAGCGGTGGCGGGGGTTGCCGGGTCGAGATCACGATCCGATTCCACACGTTGATGGTGCCAATAGCGATGATGAGGTTGGCGACCTCCTCCTCGGACCACTCCTTCGCGGCCTCGGCCCACACCTCGTCGGACACCTCGACCTTGGTCACCGCGTCGGTCAGCGCGAGCGCGGCCCGCTCCTTCGCGGTGAAGAAATCCTCCGCTTCGCGCCAGGCCGCCACCGCGAACAGCCGGCGCTGGTTCTCCCCGTCGGCGAGGGCCTCGGTGGTGTGCATGTCGATGCAGAACGCGCAGCCGTTCAGCACCGACGCCCGGATCTTGATCAGGTGCAGCACGGTGGGTTCGACGTTGGCCCGCCCGTACTTCTCCAGCTCAGCGACGGCCGCGTAGCCGGCCGGAATCACTTCCGCCAGCGACATTCGTTTAGTCATGCCAGCACGACGGACGGGCGACCCGCCGGCGTGACAACCGCAGCCGTGACGGTGGTCACCCAGCCTCTTGCAGCCAGCCGTCGATAGCGGCCTGGGCGGTCTCCTTGACCGCGGCCGGGGCCGCGCTCGCCGCGACGGACGTACGGGCACAGTCCGCCAGCGCGACATCGTGCAGGCCCAGGTCGTGGCGGGCCACCTCGTACTCGTGCAGGACGCCCACGCCGAACAGGGTCGGGTCGTCGGCGTTGATCGAGCAGCGCACGCCCGCGGCCAGCAGGGCCGGCAGCGGGTGGGCGGCCAGGCTCGGCACGACGCCGAGCAGAAGGTTCGAGGTCGGGCACACGTCCAGCACGGTGCCGGCCGCGGCCAGCTCGGCGACCAGCGCCGGGTCTTCCACCGAGCGGACCCCGTGCTGGACGCGGTCGGCGCCGAGCAGGGTCACCGCCTCGCGGACCGACTCCGGGCCGACCAGCTCGCCGGCGTGCGGGACGGCCAGCAGGCCGGCGTCGCGGGCGGTGGCGAACGCCTTCTGGAAGTCGCGGGCCGGGAAACCGCGCTCCTCGGCATGCAGACCCAGGCCGATCACGCCCCGGCCGGCGAACCGGGCGGCGGCCGACGCCAGCTCGAGGGCGGCGTCCGGGCCGGCGGTGCGGTCGATCGCCACCACGATGCCGGTCCACACGCCATGCTTGGCGGCCGCGTCGGCGGCGAAGCCGCACAGCGCCTCGATCGCCTCGTCCAGCGACCCGAACACCGGTGTGTACCAGGTCGGGGTGGTGGCCAGCTCGATCGCGACCACCCCGTCGGCCGCGGCGTCCTCGACCGCCTCGTCGATCACCCGGGCCAGCCGGGCGGGCGAGTCGATCACGGTGGTCAGCCCGTAGTAGGCGGTGACGAACTCGGTGAACCCCGAATATTCGAAGCTGGTGCGGGCCGGCTCGCCGGAGAACTCGGCCACGGTGGCCGGCCGCATCGTTGCTTCCAGGTGGATGTGCAGGTGGGCCTTGGGCAGGGCGCGCAGGTCACGCATGAATTTCCTCCGGGATGCGTACGGGCAGGGAGACCAGCGACATGAGCACCTCGCTCTGGATCCAGCCGGGTGGGCCGGCCGGGCGCAGCCCGGGGTAACGCTCGGTCAGGTAGAGCAGGGCCTCCTCGATCTCGACCTGGGCGAGGCCGGCCCCGATGCAGTAGTGCGGGCCGCCACCGAAGACCAGCGAGCGACGCTGGTCGGCACGACCCGGATCGAAGGTCAGCGGGTCACCGAACACCGTTTCGTCGTGGTGGCCGGAGAGCACCGAGCAGCGCACCCAGGTGCCGGCCGGCACCGCCAGGCCGTCGATGACGGCGTCGGTCAGGGCCTTGCGGTTGATGTAGCCGACCCGCGGGGTGAGCCGCTCGGCCTCGACCGCGGCCCCCGCGGCCAGCGCCGGCTCGGCGCTCAGCTGCTGCCAGCGGGCCGGGTCGGCGAGGGTGTGCATGAGGGTGACGCCGAGTTGGCTGGCGGTGTTGTCGGTGCTGGCCGACAGCAGCTCGGCCGCCACCCCGATCAGTTCCTCGTCGGTCAGGGCACCCGCCTCGTGCCGGCCCAGCATCGCCGACAGCAGGTCGTCACCCGGGTTGGCCCGGCGCTCTTCGAGCAGGCTCAGGACGTACGCCTCAAGGCCTTGACCTGCCTCGATGATCTCGTCGCGGTGAGCCGGATCCTGCAGGAAAACCTTGAGCAGGGAATCGGACCAGGCGCACAGCCGGGCCGCGTCAGCGGCCGGCGCGCCCACCATCTTGGTGAAAACCAGGCCCGGCAGGGGTACGCACAAAGCCGTGACCAGGTCGATCACCGTTCCCGGAGCGGGGTTTCCGAGCAGCTCGCGGCAGGTTTCCCGGATGAACGGGCGCCACTCTTCGACCCGGGCCGGCGCGAACCAGGCGGCGGCCGCGCCCCGCAGGCGGGCATGGTCCCGGCCGTGCACCGACAGCATGCCGCTCAGCCCGGTCGCGCCGGGCGCCGTCTCGCCGAGGCCGTTGATCGCCAGCAGGTCGGCGACGTCCGGGACCAGGCGGCGGTCGGTGAGGAACCGCCAGACCTGGTCGTACCGCAGCACTTCGAGGCCGCGGCGGCTGCGGAACGCCCAGTCGGTGCCGCGATGGGCGGCGAGAAACGCGGCCGGGTCGTCAACGAGCAGCGGATCGTCCACGTCCATCCAGGGCAGATCAGCCAGCCCGCGCGTTTCTTTGGTTACGAGCGCCATGGCAACAAAAAACACGGTCTCGGTGTCGTGTTGCCGCCGCTGATGTTTCCGGTAGGTAACATGCCACCATTGCGGCGTGGACGATCTGGATGAACGGCTCATCGGCGAACTGGCGCATGACGGCCGCGCGTCGTTCCGCACCCTGGCCGCCCGCACCGGCCTCTCCCCCAGCGCGGCCCGGGCCCGGGTCACCCGGCTGATCGACTCCGGCGTGGTCGGGATCTATGCGCAGGCCCATCCGGCCGTGCTCGGGCAGCCGGTGATCCATCTGCTGACGCTCACCGGCCGCAGCGGGGACCTGCCCGACCCGTCGTCGGTGCCGGCTCTGGACGCCTCGGCCTGGATCGCGCGGGTGACGACCGGGCCGGCCCTGCTGGTGCAGATGTCCACGCCCGACCTCGACACCGTGCGGGCGGAGATGGACCATCTCGGCACGCTGGGGTGGGTTTCGCATGTGCGGGCCGACATCTACGTGCGGCTGCATGCCGGGCCCGGAGCCGGTGGGCTCACCCACACCGATCCGGGTCCGTGGAACGCCGATCTCGGCCGGCCGCTGGATGCCACCGACCTCGCGCTGGTGGCTTCGCTGCGCACCGACGGCCGGGCCGGTTACACGGATCTCGCGGCCGCCGTCGGCCGGTCGGTGGCCGCCACCCGGGCCCGGGTCCTGCAGCTGCTGGCGACCGGCGCGATCCGGCTGACCACCGTGGTCCGGCATCCCGGCGGCACGGCCGAGCAGGCGCAGCTGGCCCTGCGCGCCGACGCCCACCGCCGGGCCGAGCTGCTGGCGGGTTTGACGGCGACGCCCGGCGTCGACTACATCGCGGAATCCACCGGCGCCCACGACCTGCATTGCTCGATCGGCGCCCCTACGGTGCCGGAGCTGGCCGCCCTGACCACGACGCTGTCCACTCTGCCCGGAGTGCTGTCCCACGAGGTCCAGCCGGTCCGCGTGCTGCGCCACCGGCTGGCCTGGACCTCCGGCGTGGTCGAACAGCGCCTGCCGCCACCTCGCGCCCGGGTGAACCCTGGTCGCCGCAGTGGCTAGCCGCTGTACTTTCCTTCCAGCGTCGAGGCCATGACATTCGAGTCGACCTCACTGGACTTCTTCATCGACGATGAAGCGTCGGCTCGGATACTCCGGCAAACCCGTGGCCGAGAGCTGCCCTGACTGGACGTCGACGAGGCGTTCTTCATCGCGGTGAACGAGGAGACACCGACGTTCTCAGCCCTGGTGGCCGCTACTACTGCTACTGATCGATAGACAGTGGAAGGATCAGCCAACGGAACAAGCGTCGTGGGCGCAACTGAAGCTATGGCTGCTGGACCAGGCCCGCGTACGTTCCGCGCTCGGCCAGGCGGAAGTCGCGGAACGCACGGCGTACTACGTCTCGCAGATGCGTGACGCCGGAGTGGCGGCTTCGATCCTGCCGTCGGCGGACGCCGTGGTCCGGGCATGCCTGGATGCCATCCCCGTCTCCCGCGACCACATCACCGTGGTGACCGACCGGCAGAACATGCACCTGCTGGACCGCCAAGCGATGCTCCAGTCGCGACGCGCCAAGAACCTGCTCAACGCAGCCGAACGCCACCTGGCCGACATAGAGGATCGAGACTTGGCCGCCAGCCTTCGCGATTGGCTCGCCATCAAGCCGAACCTGATATGAGCCGCGACCGAATGCCGGCCAATGGCGTGCACGATCGGGGATCATCGCCTAGTGACTGATCTGCCGTGGGACGACGTGAAGCAGTGGTTCAACCCGGCCGAGAACGGCAGTGCCCCGGACGTGATCGTGGCGGGCACGACGTTGACCCATTGGCAGCTCGTCCTCGACCTGATCCGATCGCGCGGATGGCCGTGCCGGTACGAGCGCGGAGACCGGGAAACTGCGGTACCGGATTCCGCGGCCGACCTCTTCCCGGGCGAGGATCGTGAGCCGAGGACGCTGTTGACGGTGTGGCCCGACCCCGACCTGGAGTGGATGATCCGGCCGCAGGCCATGGTGGAGATCCTGAGCGACGTAGATCTCCACCAGATCCAGGGCCAACAACGGCTCGATGCGTTCTGCCGGTTCCTGCGGACCCTGGGCGACGCGGTCCAGAAGGACGTCTTCGTGTACAGCGAAGGCGACAACACCTACCCGCCGATGATGACCTATGACGCGGCAGCCGGCCGAGTCGCCTTCCTGGCCGGCCCATGGTGAGTCCGCCGCCCTCGCCCCCCGCCGCACCGAGCGTGGCGCCGGTGCCAAGGCCTCTATGCCGTCGCGTTGGAAACCTGGTGCAGGATCCATAAAGACTGGTTGGCCTTATGCCAATTCGGCCAGTCGACGTTTGGCCAGCCTGACGCCGCGCGGAGTTGCTCGAGCCGCCTCCGGAGGACGCTCACCTGATCCAGGTTCACGCCATTGACGTTCCCGTGGGTCTCCAGGACGGACGATGCGAGGCGGATGACATCGACGTCTGCATGGCTGTTCCGATCCTGCTTACTCAACAGGTAGCCCAGGGTGAAGAACGCAGCACGGCGCGAATCGCCGTACCAGCAGGCCGGCAGATTCGGATTGGAATCCGACGACCGTGGGATGCGCCGCCCGAGCCGCTTCGCCGCGCGCCGACGGCTGGCATACGCGTCTACTTCCGCCAGCCACAGTTGGCGGCTCGCCGTCAGCATGTCCAGCGCTCGGAGCAAGGCTTCCTCGTCCCGGCGAAAGTGCCCGGCGACGTGGTTCAGGTAACCGAACGTCGCCAGATAGCCCAGCGGTCGATAAAGCTGGACGCAGCCAGCCAGGGCGTTGATCCGTCGTTCGTAGGGCGACGAACCGTCTGCCACCTTGCGGGCGTAGGTTCCGAAACTCACCAGGCAAGGCTATGTGCCGCGACCATCGACTTATCAGCGCCCAGGCGATGCCGGATACGAGACCTTCGGCGCCGCGCACTTCTCACGGCGGATCCGGATGCGGTCGTCATATGTTCCGGGTGTAACTACAACAGGTCCAGCAGCGTCTCTATCCGCGTGGCCAGCGCCGTGTTCAAGGCCCCGTCAACGCGGACGCTGACAACCGCACTTCCCGGTGACCGCGCCAGCCCGACGATGAGTTCCGGCTTTCCCGCCAGCGGGTACTCGAACCAGCTCTCGGCTACCTCGTCGTCGGTGTCGTCGAGCGCCCCGGTCAGTGCCACCTCGTCCAGGTCGTCGTACTCGTATCCGATGTAGAAGCTGATCTGCCGCAGCAACCGCACGACGTGATCCTCGCTCACCCACCCGCTGACGTACTCCACGCTGTCCGAAGTTCGCCGCTGTGGTGGCAGCGACCGGGCCGGCGTCAATTGCCCCGACTGAGGATCGTAGGAGTCGAGCCCATACGCGCCGGCCAGAGCCGGGAGGGCGCTGGTGTCTGTCCAGCCGTACGGCAGGGTCAGCCCGACGAATCGATCGGCCAGGTCGCTGCGGCCCCATGGCTGTCGCTTTCCCAGGTCGTGGTGCCAGGGAGAGATCATGTCGGCCAGCTCCGGCCAGCGGTGTAACAGCTCGGCGCGAAAAGCCAGCACCCGTTGATCCGGCTTGATGTCGCCGGCCTCCTCATCCGCGAGTCGAACAGCCAGCCGGCGAGGATTGCCCGCGATTCCAGTCGGCCAGAAGTACAGGTCGTAGCTCACGCGCGGCAGCGTAGCGAGATATCGGCTGGCGTATTGACCTCGGCCACCAGCGTGCACCGACCGAAGCCGCCGACGACCACAGAGGCGACCGCTCCGCACAGCTCTGCACGCACGCCGGCAAATGAGTGCACGGCTGGGATGACACGGCTGCGGCCGCCACGGGATACAGCGACGGCCGCCAGTCTGTATGGCGCGACATCCCCTGAAGGTCAGGGCAGTGTGACGACCTGAGCCGCGTACGAAAGGCCGGCGCCGAAACCCACGAGCAGTGCAGGGCCCGTCGTGTCGGGCAGGGCTGCCATTGCCTGGGGGATGGAGGCCGCACCGGTGTTGCCGTTGGTGGTGATGTCGGTGGCCACCGTGACGTGCGGGCCGAACTCCAGAGCCTTGGCGGCGGCCGTGGTGATGCGCAGGTTGGCCTGGTGGGGGATGAAGGCCGCAAGGTCGGCCGCGGAGATGCCCGCAGCGTCCAGCGCGCGCCTGGCCAGGTCGGGAATGACGGAGGTCGCCCAGCGGAAGACCTCAGGGCCGGCCATGCGCAGAATGCCCGCCTCGTCATAGCGCAGCAGTTCGCTCCGGGAGCCGTCGGCGCCCCACACCACCGGGCCGATGCCGCACGTCTGCGCCGGACCGACGACCACCGCGCCCGCGCCGTCGCCGAAGAGGAACGCCGTGCCGCGGTCGCGCTCGTCGATGATGTCGGTCATGCGCTCGGCGCCGACCAGGACCACGTAGTTGGCCGCGCCGCTGCGGACGAGCGCGTCGGCGGTCGCCAGTGCGTACGGGAATCCGGCACATGCCGCTCCCAGATCCATCGCGGCGGCCGCGGTGGCGCCCAGCGCGTCGGCCACCAGGGGTGCTGCGGTGGTCGCGCGGCCGCGGTGGGACATCGTCGCCACCAGGACGGCCGAGACGTCGCCCGGATCGACGCCGGCGCCGGCCAGCGCCTTGGAGGCGGCCGCTGCGGCCATCGTGACCAGGTCCTCGTCGGGTGCGGCGCGCCGCCGCGACTGGATGCCGCAGCGGCGGCGGATCCATTCATCGCTCGAGTCGATCAGGGCAGCGATCGTTTCGTTGCCCACCTCGGTCCGCGGGCGGTAGGTGGCGACGCTAAGGATGCGCGACCCGGGGTGACCGGCGCGGCGCTGCAAGGTGTAGGCCATGGCAAGCAATACAAGCATGCCCGACTGGGTGCCCTCCGAATGCTTAGTTCCTGGCCGGTAACCCTTGGTTCTACGTGCGAAGGTGAGACCGATGATGATCGAAAACTCCGCCGCCGGCCTGAGCGCGATCCGCCCGGACGACTTCCCAGACGCCCAAGATTTCGCCGTCGAACTCACGATGTGGGGGACGACCGGGGTGAAGTCGCTCAATCTCAACTACCTGGTCTCATCGCCGGCGATCAGGATCTGTTGGTCTTGGTGGAGCAAGCCGGTCGACGAGGTCCGCGCTTGGACAATTGCAGATATTCCGCGCGGGACGGTCACGAAGCCGTACTGGGACTCTGACCAGGGTTGGAACATCTTGGTCTGGCTCTGAAACGTCGGCGCCCACTGCCACGGACCGGGTCCGTGGCGCGGTCAGCGGCAGATTAGGACTCCCGCTCTGCGCGAGTTCTGCTCTACTCTGGTCGTGTTCTTACCGGGCATCGGATCACATCTTCACCGTTCGAACCAGAACCGCGCCAGGAGGACCACGTGAGTGAGAGCAACGCTCTTCAGCTGGTCGAACGACACCTCTCCCGGGGCATTGATAATATTCGTGGATCTCGCAACTATTATCGGCGAGGCGCACAACTGCAGACAGTGATGCTCGCAGTCCTCAGTGCTGCGACCACTTTGCTCATCGGCCTGAATGCGATTTACCACAACGCCGCTTTGGTCGCCTTCTCCCTGCTCACTGCCGGGTTGACGACGGTGGCGTCGGCATGGACGTCTTGGTTCGGCTTCCGCCAATTGTGGGCCGCGAACACCGTAACTTTGACCAGGCTCTGGGGACTTCGAGACCAAATAGACTACGATAAAGCCAAGTCCGAAAATGAACTTCCTATAGAAATTGTCGACAAATACCACGAACGTCTTCAGGAAATTTTCGCGGATCATAATCAAGAATGGAAGAAAATTCGTTCGTCCGGATAGGTTGTCAGCAGCGACGCATTCTCTATTGACAGGTCCGGATGCCGAACTCCTCTTGGCGCAGTTACAACGCGTGACGCCGTTGATCGGGACGCCCGTCGCCGCGGCCGCTAGCTGGCGCCGGCCGGGAAGGACCGGTACGGCACAGTAAAAGGTCCAGCTCCAGCGACCCCGCTCCCCAACTGCGGGCACCGCGAACTCAGCAATCGACCGTTCTCCGGCGATCGACATACGCACCGTTTGAACACTCCACCGCTCATCGCAATGCCTCCTCGACCGGATAGCTCCACGATGAGCCCGAGCGGCACATCAAGAACCACCCGGTCACCCTGGCGTGGAACTCGGACCAGACCGACGCAGCTTCACCCACCACAGCCCGCGAGCGAGCGGATCGCGGCAAATCCGTGCACCTGGAGTCGGTGACCGAGTGCCGGCACTGGCTTGGAGTCCGGTACTCCGGCAAGCTGGATGGGTCCAGCTACGGGCCGGAGGTGAGTTCGATGGCGAATGCGCTGTTGTCCCTGCTCAGCTCCATAGTCGGCGGGACGCTGGTGCTGGCGGGCCAATTCTTCGCTCGCCGGGCGGAGAATCGCCGCCAATGGCTCCTTCGGTTACATGAAGCTGCCGCCGATCTGGCCACCTCTTACTTTCAGGAGGCCGCGTTGGTCAATGACGCCCGGCGGTCCGGCAAAGCGATGAACGAGGTACCGGCAACGACGTACGTCGTGGATCGGCAGAAGGCTCTGGGCCGGTTTCGCGCCCTGCCGTGGGGCTCCGATTTCGAGACGGAGCGTCAGCGTATGGGCGGCGCTGTCACCGCACTGTGGAGGGCGTGGGACGACGAGGACGAGGACTTTCAGCATGCCTACGACGAGGTACGCGGTGCCGTGGCCGACTTCACCGGCGCGATCGGCCGGCATCTGTCAGGCCGGCCAGCGAGGCCGTCACGATAACCGGAGCCGGCATCGCTCTCATTGCTCCGGCCGTTGGGCGCCCGACGCTGTCGTGTTCGGCCGACATGACCGATACGCCCGGTACGACGGCGATGTGCGGCATGAGCGGATGGCGTTGCGTGTCCGTCTGGGGTTGGCGGCGGTGGGGGTCAGGGTTTTGGTGGCTGCAGGCCGTCCATCAGGATGTTCAGCAAGCGGCTTGCCCTCGCGTTGTGTTCGGGTGGGTGGGCCACGGTGAAGATGCCGATCAAGTTGGCGGCGATGTCTTCCGCCGTGACGTCGGTGCGCAGCTCGGCCGTTGCGCGGCCGGCGTTGAGGAACTCGCCGATGGCCGCCAGCAGTTCGGTCCGGGTCTGCGCGTGGGCGATCTCGCCCGATTCGATCATCGCTAGCAGGGTGTCCAGCATGCCGTTCTTGGTCGCGATCCAATCGCCGAACAGGTCCATCCAGCGTCGCAGCGCCGCGGGCGGGGGCAGCTGGGCCAGCAGCTCGCGGGCGCCGTCGGTGAGTCGCGCTACCTGATCGCGGTAGACCGCGTCGACCAGCGACTCGCGGGTGGGGAAATGGCGGTAGAGCGTGGCGATACCGACCCCGGCTTCGCGGGCGATCGTGCGCATGGACGGCTCGGTGTCGGCCGACGCGAACACTCGGGTCGCGACTTCGAGCAGCTGGGTGCGGTTGCGGGTCGCATCCGCTCGCGGCACACGAGCTTCCGACTCAGCCAAAACGGATCACGCTCCGGTTATGCTACGGTTCGCCTCGGGCAAACGGAGCATAGTCCGTTTCCCGTTACCCAGGGAGAGCCAGTGAGCGTTCAAACATTGAGCCGAGCGGTCCAGCTCGAGTCATTCGGCGGCCCCGAGGTCCTGAGCCTTCGCGAAGTGGCCGCGCCGCAGGCCGGGCCGGGGCAGATCCGGGTGCGCGTTACCGCAGCTGGGCTGAACCCGATGGACTGGTTCATGACCTCCGACGCGGAGACCGCCGCCCGGTTCGGTCTGAGCACGCCGTGCGGGTTCGGGACCGACTATGCGGGGGTCGTGGACCAGGTCGGTGCTGGCGTGACCGCGTTCGCGGCCGGCGACCGGGTCTTCGGCGGGGCCATGTCCCGCGCGGTCGCCGACTATGTCGTCATCGACGTGGCCGGGACCATTGCGGTGGGTGGCGATGCGCACCGCACCCCGGACGGCGTCGACGACCGCACTGCCGCCACCCTTGCTATCGCAGGGTGCACGGCCGCCGCCGCGCTTGCCGTGGTCAAGCCCGGCCCGGACGACACGCTGCTCGTCGGCGGCGCGGGAGGCGGAGTCGGCGTGTTCGTCGTGCAGCTCGCTCGCCTCGCGGGCGCGCGAGTGATCGGGACCGGATCGGCAACTTCGGCGAATGCCCTGCGTGCTCTTGGGGCAGAGCCGGTCGTCTATGGCGACGGCCTGGCCGACCGGCTGCAGGCCGCCGGTGTCACTTCGGCCATCGACCTGCACGGGACGGAAACGGCGCAGGTGGCACTTCAGCTCGGCGTTCCGGCCGGGCGGATCACCACCATCGCCGCGCAGGTCGACGGAATCACGCCGGCGAACGGCGCCAACGCCGCCCCGGGCGCCATCGAGGAGATTGCCGGCCTGGTCGCGGCGGGCCGGCTTCGGGTGCCCATCACGGCGAACTTCCCGGTCGAGCAGATCCGCGCCGCGGTCGAGCTTCAAGCGGGCCGGCACGTACACGGCAAGGTCGTCATCGACCTATAGCTTGTCTCCGCCGTGGAAGTGGGAGCGGTTGCCGGACTCGCGGGCCCGGGCGCAACAGTCGCGCCGGACGCTCCCCGGAGTCTGCGCCGGCCTGATTCAGGCCACTGCGGACCACCGATCAGGCCGGTTTGCTGATCGTCACAGGCTCGCCGTAGCCACTGAAGGTGATGTTCTGGTGGAGCGTTCCGTCCGGGGTTTTCAGCGCGATGGCGATGGACCTGACACGGCCCTGCTCGTCGAGGGCCGCCGTGAACTGCACCCCGACGTTGTCGGGGAACTGCAGGCTCGGCGCTCCCAGCGGCAAGAAACCTGTCTTGTCGCCGGTGGCCAGCACGAACAGGTCGCCTTTGAAAGCGTGCGGAGCGGTCCGCTGGGTCGAGGTGATGGATGCCGCGAACCGGCTCAAGCCATCGGGATCGTCCGCGTCGATCGTGGCATCGGTACGGGCGAGATGTTTCCACTTCGCGCCGCCCTCGGCCCGGTACCTGTCGGCGCCGATGACGATCTGCTTGTTGGTCCCGGCCTCCGAACCACCGGTGATCTTGTCGGTCCAGGTAGCCGCGCGGGCGTGTGGGTCGTGGGCGCCGGACGCCCGGATCTTCTCCTTCGGCAGGTAGTCACCGGTCACGGCGTACCTGTAAGTGCTGGTCCGGAACAGGGCCAGGGCCGCCTGCAACTCGTCGCGTGCGGACTGCGGCGCCGGCGATGGCGACGGGGCGGCTGGTGTCCCGGTGACCGAGGCTGGTGGCGCCGCCTGGCTGCCGGAGCCGGCGCAACCAGCGAGCAGGGTTGCGACAAGGGCGACGACGGGCAGGGCAGTCTGGCGCGGTTTCATCGATCCTCCATGATCGCCTCCAACGGCGCGGCGTATCCATGTAGGAGGTCGCGGACACGATAGACGATCCGCCCAGGGCCTCAGCACCGTGATCGATGTCTGCTCTGCTTTGCAGGCCCCGTCTGCGGCAAACGGGTGGTTTGTCAGCGGCAGAAGCTCTTGTTGTTATCGATGCGGACGACCCAATAGGCCTACCGGTGGGCCAGCTCTGTGGGAGGGGCCGAAGGTAACGCCGTGGCGCCCGTTGGCCGTTCATCAGGGTGTCCACTGGTCACGTAACGACCTCTCCCTCCCGGGTTTTGAGGGTCAGGGGGTGGCCGTCGAAGTTGAGGCTGAGGCCGGTCATCTCGTTGACCTCGTTGTACGTCGGTTCCAGTGCGACGAGGTGTCTGGCCATGACGGCGGCGAAGGGCGGTTCGCTGGAGGCGTCCCGTAGCAACCAGCGCGCGCCTTCCCAGTCGTAGTCGTAGGCATCAAGCCACGTACGGTCCTCTGGGTAGGTCTCCATCAACTTCAGAGACCAGTCGCTTTGGCCATCGAGGAGGATGCCCTGGCCGCCCTCGAAGACGAGATGCACCGGGCCGGCGCTGAGGTCGTCGGGTTTGCCAGCTAGGCACCAACCCAAACGTTCGGCCTTCACCAGCTTGCGGCCGACCAGAGCGTCCATCTCCGGATCCCTTCGTTGCAGACCACTCCGGCGGCAGAGCGAATTGATCGAGTGCTCCCACGGACAGGAGCTGGTCAGGATTGGTCGGGGCGGCGGTCCCAGCCGTGGAAGTGGGCACGGTTGCCGGACTCCCACTCGGCGCGTAAGCCTGGGGTGCTCAGGTCCCAGTCGGGGCGGCTTTCGCGGGTTGCATCTCGCAGGTCTCGCCACAGGTCGGCGATGGACGGGCGGCCCCAGAACCAATAGCCGTTGTAGACGCTGTGGACTATCAGGCCCGGGCGTAGCACCAGGGTGTGCGGGATCATCGGGTTGTTGTCGGGGTCGGTGTACTCCTGGATGTCCAGGTCCTGCTGGACCGTGCGGGCGGGGTCAGACAGGAACGGCCACTGGGCGCCCACCGACGCTCGGAACTCCTGCAGGGTGTGGTGGTCGTCGGTGGAGATGGTGACTATCTGGGTGTAGGCCACGGCGATCTTCGGCTGGAAGGCGGCCAGCTCCAGGTGCTGCTGGTGTTCCTTCGGGCAGTAGTGGCCTCGGGCCAGGGTCAGGATCAGCGGGTCTCGGCCCTGCAGCTCACTCAGGCTGCGGACGGTGCCGGTGTGGTCGGGAAGTGCGTAATCGGGGAACACGCCGCCGGGGACGATGTCGGAACGCATACCTGACAGCCAAGCACCTCGGCGGTCAGTCGGCATTCACCGTGATGGTCACCTTTGCGCTGCTGTGCTGGCTGCTGGTGCATGTGTAGCGGCCCGGCTCGTCGAGGGCCAGCAGTTGGGTCTCGCCCTTGGCCAGCCGGGAGTTGGCGCCATCGTCGTCTTTGCCGCAGACCACGGTCTGGGCCGTGCCGGACTGGTTCGTGACGGCGAAGTTCTCGGTCGCGGCCACCGTGACCTTCGCCGGCTCGAAGGTGTAGCCGCCGGATGACGCCGTGACGATGGTCAGCGCGTGCGCCGGTGCCCCGCAGCCGCTGTCGCCGGAGACGGTCAGCCGGAGCACCGCGCCGGCACTGCGCACCCGGAAGGTGCCCTCGTCCGGGAACTGGATGATCTGGCGCTCGCCCGGGTCGACGACGCTGGCCACCATGCCCGCGTCGGGGCTGGCCGACAACGTCCGGGCGGAGTTCGACCGATTGACGACCGCGAGGGCGGCGCCACGCTCGATAGTCAGGGCCGCCGGGCTGAACGCGTACGCCGCATCGGTCTGGGTGATCTTGGTGGTGGTGGCCTTTGTGCATTTCGGGTCGATCCCGGCGACGGTCCCCGCTTTCCGGGCGGGCGGCGAGCCGGTTGCCGTGGTGCCTGGCACTCCCCCGGCAGCGGGCGCCCCGCAGGCGGCCAGGGTCACGAACGCCACCGCCACGGCAGCGCTGGTCAACCACGGCTGGCTCATTTGCAGTGCTCGGCGCACCAGGCCTCCCTCATCAGGGCTTGGGACTGTTCGCCGGGTAGTACGGCCCGAGGGCGCCTTCAGATGACCTGTTTGACGTAGCGCCGGCATGGCACCTCGACGGTGCCGTCGGCATGGGCCGCCTCGTAACGGAAGCCGCCGTCGTCGGTCCAGCCGTTGCGCTCGTAGAACCGGCGGGCGCGGGCATTGCCCGGCACCACCGCGAGCCAGGCCACCGAATGCCCGGCCTGCGCGACGAGCCGTTCCGCCTCGGCGAGCAGGGTGCCGGCCAGGCCGCTCCCCCGATGCCCGGCGGCCACATAGACCTGTTCCACCTCGTCGCCCGCGACCATCACGAAGCCGGCGACCTGACCGTCGACCTCGGCCACGGTCGTGTCCGCGACCCGCTCGCCGGCGCGGTCTCGGAAGGTGTCGGCGGTGCGGAGGGCGACGAGCTCGTCGGGCACGTGGCCGAGATGCCCGTCGCGCCAGCCGGACTCCCACACCGTCCCGATCGCGGCAACGTCGCCGGTGGCGGCCCGGCGCAGCGAGACCGGCATCAGCCGTGCGAGTCGAATCTGAGGTCGCCGGCCAGGACGTCCTCGACCACGTCGCCCAGTGGGCGGTTCTGGCCGGAGGCGTGCCGGCGCAGGCGGCGGGACGCGGACGCGGCGTTCGCGCCGATCTGGCCCATTACGATGCCGGTGGCGCGCTGGAGGCGGAAGTCGCCGTCGGCGGGTGGCGCGCCGTCGCTGATCAGCAGGGCGGCTGCGGCCGCGAACCTGGTCATCTGGGCTCGGTCGGGCTCGGAGAGCGGGCCGGGCGTGCTGCGGCAGAGGTCGAGCACTGCCAGCGGGAAGCCGTCGACCGGGACCGGGAAGGAGAACAGCGCCGCGGCGCCCTGCCGGCGGGCCAGCACGGTGAAGGCGGCCCAGCGCAGGGTGACGGTGGTCGCGGCCAGGTCGTCGACCAGGACCGGACGGGCCGTCCAGGCGGCCTCGAACAGCGGGCCCTGACCCAGGCTGATCTGGAGTTGCTCGACGTAGTCGATGAAGGGGCCGTCGACGCAGACCAGGCGGGCGTTGCCCAGCTCGTTGAGCATCGTCAGGCCGACGCCGCAGGAGAGACCGACGGCGTTACGCGTTTGCCGGCAGATGTCGTCGATGCTCACGGGCCCTCCGATCATGGGCGGCACCGTGAACTGAACGCTACACCCGAACCTGTTCGACCGCTGTGCCGTCGAGAAGCTGGCCCTGCCGGGTGACATGGTCGCGCAGCGCGTGCCGGTAGTTCTCGATGAACTCGGTCATCTCGTCGATCTCGCGGAGCAGGCCGGCTCGCTTGGTGCCCAGCTCAGCGGCCGCTTCCTGGTGGTGGCGGCGGGCGTTCGACTCGATGTCGCCGGCCAGTTTCCGGGCCTCGTCGGTGGTGCGCTCGGAACGCTCGCGGGCCTCGTTGATCAGCGCGTTCGACTCCTCGTGCGCGTGCCGCATGTGGTCGTCGGCGGTGCGCTGGGCCATCGAGAGCATCGCCTCGGAGTTGTCGGCGACCGGGGCGGGAGCCGGACGGGCGGCGGCGGACCGGCGGGCCTCGTCGAGCATGCCGTGCAAGCGGCGGGCGTTCGTCTCGGCCTGGGCGCAGGCGCGGCGGGCCCGGTCGAGCTCGGCGTTGAGCGCGGAGAACTCGGCGGTGGCCGCGGAGTTGTCGACCTCAGGCGGGGCCGAAACCGACGGGAGGTGGCGCTGGAGCCGGTCGTTCTCCTCCAGCAGTCTGATCATTTCCGTGCTGACCTCGTCGAGGAGGGCGTCGACCTGCTCCTCGTCGTAGCCGCGCTTCCCGATGGAGGCCTTGGCGAACTCGATGTTATGGATCTCGGCTGGTGTCAGTGGCACGGTGCTCCTCGGTCGGGGCGGGGTGGAGCAATGGCAACTGTACGCGCGATCAAGCGTCCAGGAACTTGAGCACGGCCAGAACCCGGCGGTTGTCATCGTCGGACGGCGGCATGCCCAGTTTTGCGAAAATGTTGTTGATGTACTTGCTGACCACCTTCTCCGTGATGAAAAGGCGGGACGCGATGGCCGCGTTCGAGCGCCCCTCGGCGATGTGTTTAAGAACATCGTGTTCGCGCGGGGTCAGCACGGCGAGTGGTTCCCGGCGGGCCAGCAGCTGGGCGACCACCTCGGGGTCGAACGCGGTGCCGCCGGCCGCCACCCGGTGCACCGCCTGAACGAACTGCTCGACGTCGGAGACCCGCTCCTTGAGCAGGTAACCGATGCCGCCGTCGCGGTCGGACAGCAGCTCCCGGGCGTACAGCGGCTCGACGTGCTGGGAGAGCACCAGGACCGGGAAGCCGGGCATCGCGGTGCGGGCCGCGATGGCCGCCTTCAGGCCCTCGTCGGTCTGGGTCGGCGGTAGCCGTACGTCGATGATGGCGACGTCCGGACGGTGCCCGAGCAGCGCCGGCAGCAGGTCGGGGCCGTTGTCGACGGCCTCGACGACCTCGAAGTCGAACGCCTCCAGCAGACGGGTGAGCCCGTCGCGCAGCAGCGTCAGGTCTTCGGCGATGACAACGCGCACGGCACCTCCATGGTCACGATGGTCGGGCCGCCCGGCGGGGAGGAGACCGCCATCGTCCCATCGAACGCGTTCAGCCGGCGCTCCAGCCCGTGCAGTCCGGTGCCGCGGTCCGGGTCGGCGCAGCCCACGCCGTCGTCGCCGACCGCGACCCGCAGCACCCCGGCCACGTGCCCGATGGTCACCCAGGCGGACCGGGCGTGGCTGTGCCGCACGACGTTGGCCAGCGCCTCGGCGACCGCGAAGTAGACCGCCGACTCGACCGGGGTGTCCAGCCGGCCGGGCAGATGCGAGATCACCTCGGTGGGCACCGGCAGGCTCAGCGCCAGGGCCTGGACGGCACCTTCCAGGCCACGTTCGGCGAGCACCGGCGGGTGGATGCCGCGGACCAGGTGCCGCAGGTCGACCAGGGCGGCGGTGCTTGTCGCGCGGGCCTCCGCGAGCAGTTTGAGCGCGGCCGAGGGATCGCGGCGGACGAGTCGCTCGGCGAGCCCGATCGTCATGCCGACCGCCACCATCCGGGCCTGGGCGCCGTCGTGCAGGTCGCGCTCTATCCGCCGCAGTTCGGCCGCCTGGGCGTCGATCGCGTCGGCCCGGGTGGTGGTCAGGTGGGCGACGCGTAACCGCAGCTCGGCGGCCTTGGTCGGGGCCAGGAACAGGCGGGCGAACAGCACGTCGGTGGTGCGCAGCAGCGGCGCCACGAACAGCCCGGCCACCAGGATCGCCAGACCCTGCGGCAGGGCCAGCCACCCCTCGCCGTTGTTGGAGGTCGGCCAGTACACCCCGTAGCCGAACCAGACATCGCCCAAATGCAACCACAAAGGCAACAGACCAACACCGATCAGGCCGTACGCCGTGATCGCCACGATGATCAGGCCGAGCCCGACCCCGACCACCGCGCCGGGCAGCAGCCAGGCCATGTCCCGCCAGGTCGCCGGGTCGGTGATGATCCACCGGAACCAGGTGCGGGTGCCCTGCTCGGCCCGGTCGGGCGGCGGGAGGTACGGCCGGCGGATCGGGATGCCGGCCCGGGCCCCCAGCCACCGCTCGAGGTTGGCCCGCCACCGCACCACGGTAGTGGTCACCGCGAACAGGTCGGTGCCGAGCACCGGCACCGGGCTGAGCACCAGCCCGATCAGCCACAGCACGAGCACCGGCACGTTCAGCAGGGCGAGAACGCTCGCGAAGAGGCCGTCGACCATCGCGCGCACACCCGTGCGGAGCCAGGCCTGGATCCTCATGCCCCCATCATCCGGCACAAGGGTGCTGACACCCCAAACCGCTGGGGTCCTGCACTCCTGACCTGCGGGTCCGGCCGGCGAAGGATGGCCGGATGACGGCATCCACAGTTCGACACACCGGCAGCGACTTCGCTGAGCTCAACCGGCGGATCAACGCGCTGGACCTGATGAGGCGGCGGCCGGCTTATTACGCCGTACGGCTGACGCTTGTTGCTTCGTCGGTCGTCGGCGGCTGGGCCGCGTTCTTCTGGGTTGGCTCCTCCTGGTGGACGCTGGCCGTGGCGGCCTTCCTCGCGGTGGCCTTCGCCCAGCTGGCGCTGGTCGCCCATGACCTCGCCCACCGCCAGGTGTTCCGCACCAAACGGCCCAGCGAGATCTTCGGGCGGATCGCCGGCAACCTCGGCGTCGGCATGAGTTACGGCTGGTGGATGGAGAAGCACACCCGCCACCACAACAACCCGAACCACGACGACCTCGACCCCGACGTGGCGCCCGAGGTGCTGATCTGGGCGACCGAGTCGGCCTGGGGCCGGCGGGGCCTGAAGGGTTTCATCACCCGGCACCAGGCCGGGCTGTTCTTCCCGCTGCTGACCCTGCTCGGCATCGACCTGAAGGTGTCCAGCGTCAAGGCGATCCGGGCCGGCACGGTCAAGCGCCCGGTGCTGGAGGCCGCGCTGCTGATCGTGCACGCGGTGGTCTACCTGGGCACGCTGTTCATCGTGCTGTCCCCGCTGCAGGCGGTGGCCTTCATCGTGGTGCACCAGGCGCTGTTCGGCGTCTACCTGGGCATGACGTTCGCGCCGAACCACAAGGGCATGCCGCATCCGACCGGCGACGAGGACTTCCTGCGCAAGCAGGTGCTGACGTCGCGGAACGTGAAGGGCGGCCGGTTCGTCGACATCGCGCTGGGCGGGCTGAACTACCAGATCGAGCACCACCTGTTCACCGGCATGCCGAGCCCCAACCTGCGTAAGGCACAGCCGGTCGTGCAGGCGTACTGCGCGGAGATCGGGGTGCCCTACGAGCAGACCAGCCTCATCGAGTCGTACCGCCAGGCACTTCGCCACCTGCACGAGGTCGGGGCGCCACTGCGGGCCAGCCGCTGACCGCGGCCAGCAGTGGGTACCGCAACAGCAGGTGAGTGCCGGCGCGACTGCTGTCGATGTCCACGCCGGCACAGATCCGGTTGATCATCCACAGCCCGCGGGAGCTGCCCGGCGCGAGGCCGGGCGGCTCCTCCGATATCCGGTAACCGGGCGGCAGGCCCGGGCCGTCGTCGCTGATCTCGGCGTACAGGCTGCCCGCGTACCGCCACAGGATGAGCTGCCCGGTGCCACCACCGTATTCGACGGCGTTGACCGCGGCCTCGTGCACGGCCAGGGTGAAAGCCTCGGTCTGGGACATGTTCAGGCCGTGCCGGGTTACCGCGGCCCGGATCGCGGCCCGCAGTTGGCGCAGCACCAGCCGATCGAACCGGCAGATCAGGATCATCCGGCTGCGACCGGCGGCGGGCTCGGGCGGATCGGGCGGGTAATCGCCGGTGGCGATGTCAGCGGCGACCTCACTGAGCCGCCGGCCGATCCGCCGGGCGAACCGGCGCAGCTCGGTGAACGCCTCCGCCATCTCCAGGCCCAGCAGCTCGGCCAGCACACCCTTGGCCTGCTCCACCACGACCCGACTGGTCAGACTGTGCTGCAACTGCTCGGCCAGCACCTGCCGGTACTCCACCGCGTGATGTTGCGCCAGCGCCAGCCCGGTGAGGTTGGCCAGCGCACGGGCAGTGCGCGCGTCGGCGTCGGACATCGCGCCCGGTGTGGTCGCGAACAGGCCGAGCACCCCGACGACGTCGTCCCGCAGCCGTACCGGCAGTGCGTGCACCGCCCGGAACCCGGCCACCCGGACCGGATCGGCCGGGTCGAGCTCGCGGACGGTGATCGGCCGGCCGGCGGCGTAGCAGTCGGCGCAGCTCCCCGCCTCGGCCTCGGCCTCGAACAGCTCCAGCAGCCGACTCTCTTCCGAGGAACAGGCCAGCACCCGCAACCCGCCACGCTGATCGGCGACCATCACCCCGACGGCCTGCACCCCGATGAGATCGACACACCGGACGGCGAGGGTGTGCAAGAACTCCACCACGTCGAAGTCGGCTACCAGGGTGTCCGACAACTCGGCGAACGCATCCGCGACGGACTGCTCCCGTGACGAACTCACTGCCGCCTCCCAGTCCTCGTCATGGCTGCTGATCAACTTCCGGCAAGGTGAACCGCAACCGGCGGTCCACCACCTGGCGAGCGATCTCGTCCAGGCCGACCTCGCCGGCGTAGGCGCACGCCCGCAGGCGCAGGAACGCCTGCGCCATCGGTATCCGCAACTGGGCGCTGACCATGCCGGTGGCCTGGTGCACCGCTGCGTGCTGGGTGAACAGGCGCTCGCCGGTGCCCGGCATCTGTTCGGCAAGCAACAGTTCCATGGCCGCGTCGGCGAACGCCAGCGCCTCGGAAAGTTCGTCGCCGGCGAGCACGCCGGCCTCGCTGCGGTACAGGTCGATGACGCCGAGGCGCACGACCCCCACGTGCAACGGCAACGCGAACACCGCCGCCGCGCCGGCCTTGAGCGCCTCGGTGGTGAACATCGGCCACCGCTGCCGCCAGGCCAGGTGGCCCAGGTCGGTGGCGAGCACCGGCTGGCCGCCGGAGTGCGCGTCCTGGCAGGGCCCCTCACCCAGGGTGAGCTGCAGCTCCTCGATCCGGGCACTGATCCGGTCGCTGGTGTGGCGAACGTGCTGCCCGCGTTGTGCGGTCATCACCGACAGCCCGGCCCCGTCCACCCCGGGTAATTCAGCCACGCAGGCGTCACACAGCCGGGTGACATCCGGACCGTGCGTCGCCACCAGGCGAATCACCCGATCGCGGTGGGCGCCGTCAGCCACGAAGCCACCTCCCGGGCATGGTGTCTCACAGTAACCGGCGGACGGCCAGTGGGTATCCCTGGGGCGAAGGAGCCACGGAAGCGTGATGCTCGATCCATGGACTTTGACGCAATCGTGCTGGGTGGCGGCGCGCCCGGGGAACACTGTGCCGCGGCCATCGCCGCGGGTGGGCTGCGGGTTGCCATCGTGGAGCGCTATCTGCTCGGCGGTGAGTGCTCCTACTGGGGCTGCATCCCCTCCAAGACCCTGCTGCGGCCGGGCGAGGCGATCTCCGCGGCCCGCCAGGTGCCGGGCGCCCGCGAGGCCGTCACCGGCGCGATCGACGTGGCCCAGGTGCTCGCCTGGCGTGACTTCGAGGTGTCCGGCTACGACGATTCCGGCCAGGTGAAATGGGCCGAGGGCGCGGGCATCGAGGTGATCCGCGGCCACGGCCGGCTGGCCGGCCCACACACTGTGCTCGTCGACGGGTCGAAATACACCGCCGAGCACATCGTCGTCGCGACCGGCGCCGACGCGGCCATCCCGCCCATCCCCGGCCTGCGCGAACTGGACGGCATCTGGACCGACCGCGAGGTCACCGGCATGAAAGAGGTGCCGCAACGGCTGGTCGTGCTCGGCGGCGGCCCGATCGGCGTCGAGATGGCCCAGGCCCTCACCCGCCTGGGTGCCCAGGTCACCATCGTCCAGCGCGGCGATCGCCTGCTCCCCCGCGAGGCGCCCGCCCTCTCCGCGGGCGTCGCCGAGGCCCTCCGGGCCGACGGCATAGAGCTGCGTTTCGGTCCGGGCCCGGTGGCGGCTTCCCTCAACGACGACGGGTACGGGCTGGAGCTCGCCGACGGCACGACGGTGCGCGGTGATCGCCTGCTGGTCGCCACCGGCCGCAATCCCCGGGTCGCCGACATCGGCCTGGAGACCGTCGGCATCGAGGCCGATCCCCGGGGCATCAAGGTCGACGCCCGGCTGCGGGCGGCCGAAAATGTCTGGGCCATCGGCGACGTCACCGGTCTGTGGCAACTCACCCATGTGGGTGAATACCAGGGCCGGGTGGTGGCCAGCAACCTCCTCGGCGAGGCCCGCGAGGCGCACTACGAGGCGGTCCCCCGGGTGATCTTCAGCGATCCGCAGGCCGCCGCGATCGGCGAGGCCGACGGCCCGTACACCGCGACCATCCCGCTGTCCGGTGTCCCGCGCACCTCGACCTACACCCGGGCCTATGACACCCGCCCCGGTTTCCTGACCCTGGTCTCCGACGGCGAGCGGCTGACCGGCGGCTACGCACTGGGCCCCGAGGCCGGCGAGTGGCTGCAGCAGGTGACCCTGGCCGTCCGCGCCCGGATCCCGCTGACCGTACTGATCGACGTGATCCAGCCGTTCCCCACGTTCTCCGAAGCGATCTTCCAAGCCCTGCGTGACCTCGTCAGGAGGACGTCATGACCAGCCTCGATGGCCAGACAGTCGTGGTGATCGGCGGAAGCGCCGGCATCGGCCTGGAAACCGCCCGACTGGCCCGCACCGAGGGCGCCGAGGTCATCCTGACCGGCCGCGACAAGGAGAAACTCGACCGGGCCGCCGCCGACGTGGACGCCGCCGGCACCACCGCGTTCGACGTCAACGACACCGACCGCCTGGAAACCTTCCTCACCGGACTGCCCACCCCGATCGACCACATCCTGGTCACCGCCGGCCGCCCCTACTACGGCCTGCTGGCCGACATGAACATCACCGCCGCGGCCCAGCACCTGGCCGAGCACGTCGCGCTCCCGCTGCGACTGGCCCGCGCGGCCATCGGCACGGTCCGGCCCGGCGGCACCCTGCTCTTCATGGGCGGTACGGGCGGACGCCGCCCCGCGCCGGGCCTGGCCGTCACCGCCGCGATGACCGCCGCCCTGCCCGCGCTGATCGCCAACCTGTCCCTGGAGATCGCCCCGATCCGGGTCAACCTGATCGCGGCCGGCTTCGTCGACACTCCACTGTCCGCCGAGCTGCTGGGCGACGGCCTGGACCAGCGCCGCGAGCAACTGCGCACCACCCTGCCGATCGGCCGCGTGGTCGGCCCGGCTGACGTAGCCGCCCTGGCCGTGCACCTGATGCTCAACACCGCGCTCACCGGCGCCACCTACGACATCGACGGAGGCCAGCAGTTCGTGAACTGAACCACGTTGCCCCTCCACTTCGCCCGGTGCCAGACTGGCCAGCGCGGGGGTGGGCGCATGTCCTGGACCGATGCATGGCCCGGTTTCCAGGGCCGACAACGCGAACGCGACACACTGAGCCGCCTGCTGTCCGCCGCCCGGGCCGGCCACGGCCAGGCTCTGGTGCTGCGCGGCGAGCCCGGCATCGGCAAGACGGCCCTGCTCAGTTTCCTGGCCTCGCTGCCCGCCGCAACCGGCCGGACCGCCCGCGCCGTCGGCAGCGAGGCCGAGCGGGAGCTGGCCTTCGCCGGCCTGCACCAGCTGTGCGGCCCGTTCCTCGACCGGCTCGACCACCTGCCCGGCCCGCAGCGCGACGCCCTGAGCACGACGTTCGGCCTGGCCCCCGGCGACGTGCCCGACCCGTTGCTGGTCGGCCTGGCCGTGCTGACCCTGCTGGGCAAGGTGGCCCGCGAGCGCCCGTTGCTCCTCCTGGTCGAGGACGCACACTGGCTCGACCGCCCGTCGGCGGAGACGCTGCGCTTCGTAGCCCGCCGCCTGACCACCGAGCCGGTCGCCCTGGTCCTGGCCACCCGCTCCGCGTTTCCCGACGTCCCGGAACTGCCGGTCCCCGGCCTGACCGACGACGAAGCCGCCGAACTGCTGGCAGCGGCACTGACCGGCCCGCTGGACCCCCGAGTCCGCGCCCGAATCATGGCCGAGGCCAGAGGCAATCCCCGAGCAATCCTCGACGTCCCCCGAACCCTGACCCCGACCGAGCTCGCCTACGGCGGCGACCCCGGCCCGGTCTTTCCCGCGGGAACCGTTCGCCTGTCATCCGGGGTGGCCCCGGCGGCCCGGCGGCTGCTGCTTGTCGCGGCGGCCGAACCGACCGGTGACGTTCCTCTGCTCTGGCGTGCGGCCCGGCGGCTCGGCCTCGGCACCGACGCGGCGGCCGCGGCCGAGGAGGCCGGCCTGATCGAGCTGGACGACCGGGTCCGGTTCCGAGATCCGCTGCTGCGGGCGGCCGTCTACCGCGCGGCCGGGCTCGGTGAGCGGCGAGCCGCCCACCAGGCACTCGCCGACGCCACCGACCCGGCCACCGACCCGGACCGGCACGCCTGGCATCGCGCGCACGCGGCCGCCGGACCGGACGAGAACATCGCCGACGAACTCGAACACTCCGCCGGGCGGGCGCTGGCCCGCGGCGGAATGGCCGCCTCGGCGTCCTTCCTGACCACGGCCGCCACGCTCACCCCCGACCCGGCGCGCCGGGCCCGGCGAACCCTGGACGCCGCCCGGGCCAAGGCCGGCGCGGGCGCGTTCGCGGAGGCGCTCTCACTGCTGGCGCTGGCCGAGTCAGGCCCACTCGACGAGGCCGGCCAGGCCCGAGCCAAGCTGGTGCGCGGCCGCATCGCCTACCGGTCGAGCACCGGCGACGCGCTCCCGCTGCTGCTCGCCGCGGCCCAGCAGCTCGACCTGATCGACCCGACGCTGGCCCGAGAGGCCTACCTGGACGCCCTGTCCGCCGCCCTCCTCGCCGGACACGAGTCACCCGCTCTCACCGAAGCCGAGCACCAAGCCCGCCCACCAGCCAAAACCAAGCGCCGGGGGTCGCCTCGTTCCGAGGTTGGGCGGATGGGGCGTTCCCTCGGATCGGCTGGCGGGGTGGGGGCCGGTGCGCTGGGCGAGGTCGCGCGGATCGTGCGGGAGGTGCCCGGGCCGGAGCGCTATCCGCGCCGGACCGACCTGCTGCTGGATGGGCTGGCCGTACTCGGCACCGACGGCTACCCGGCCGCGGCGCCGCTGCTGCAACGCGCGGTGCGGGCCCTCGGCGGTGAAGCGCTGGCGATGCGGGAGGCGTTCCGCAGCGCCGGGGTGGCGGCGAGCGTGGCCGCCGACCTATGGGACGACGAGCACTGGGACGTGCTGAGCCGGCGCAACCTCGACGCCGTCCGGCACGCCGGCGCTTTCGGCCTGCTGCCGTCCGCGCTCGCCACCCGCGCCATTTTCGAGATCCACAGCGGAGACCTGGCCGCCGCCGCGACGCTGGTCGCGCAGAGCCGATGGCTGACCGGGCCGACCAGCCACGAACAGGCCGCCGGGCTGATCGGCTACGGGCACGCCGGCGCGCTGGGCGGCCAAGGCCAGGGCGGCACGCTGGGCGGCTATGGCCAGGGCGGCACGCTGGGCGGCTATGGCCAGGGCGGCACGCTGGGCGGCTATGGCCAGGGCGGCACGCTGAGCGGGTATGAGCAGGGCGGCTTTGGGTGGGGCGGCGGGCTGGGCGGCCACGGGCTGGGCGGGCGCGAGCATGCGGATGTGCTGGTGCCTGCGGCTTGGCTGGCGGCGGTTCGCGGGGATGAGCAGGTGGCCGAGCGGCTGATCGCTGAGGCCCTCGATGACGCGAAGGCGCGCGGGGCCGGGATGAGCGCGCTTGGTGCCGCGCGGGCGGTGTTGTGCAACGGGCTGGGGCGGTATGAGGAGGCGATGACCGCGGCCGACGAGCCGGCGAGTGGGCCGGTTGAGCTGGGGGCGTCGAAGTGGGCGCTCGCCGAACTGGTCGAGGCCGGGGTGCGCAGTGCGAACCCGAAGGCGGCGTGGCGGGCGTTCGAGCAACTGGCGGCGATGACCAAGGCCGCCGGCACGGAGCTGGCGCTCGGGGTCGAGGCGGGGCGGCGGGCGCTGCTGCGCAGTGGCCGGGCGGCGGAGGACCTCTACCGGGAGGCGATCGAGCGGTTCGGGAAGACTCGGATCCGGGTCGAGCGGGCTCGGGCGAAGCTTCTGTACGGCGAGTGGTTGCGCCGGGCCGGGCGGCGGGCGGACGCGCGGGTTCAGCTGCGGGAAGCCTACGAGGAGCTGGCCGCGATGGGGGTGGCCGCGTTCGCCGACCGGGCGCGCCGGGAATTGCTGGCCACCGGCGAGACCGTACGGAAGAGGACCGTCGCCGCCGAGGGTGAGCTGACCGCCCAGGAGGAGCAGATCGCCGGCCTGGCCGTGCAGGGCCTGACCAACCCGGAGATCGCCGCGACCCTGTTCATCAGCCCGCGCACCGTCGAGTGGCACCTGCGCAAGGTCTTCGCCAAGCTGGGCGTCGGCACCCGCCGCGAGCTACGCCGCGCACTCCCCCGCCACCAGGCCCAGGCCCCGGCCTGACTCGGGCCGCCAGGCGAAGCCGAGCCGCGCCCGCCGCCGCGCTCAAGACCTTGTGAAGCCACTGCTCGGCCCACACCGCTACTCCACAAGATCGAGCCAACACGAGCCCAGCCCCAACCCCGGCCGCCGCCCGGCTTCAAATCTTGTGACGTTGCCGCGCGGCCCGGACGGCTATTCCACAAGATCGAGCCAACCCGAGCCCAGTCGCAACCGCGCCCGCCGCCGCGCTCCAGACCTTGTGAAGTCACTGCTCGGCCCGGACGGCTGCTTCACAAGATCGGGCCAAAATCGCGCCGAGCTGCGGGCCTATGTGGTGCGGTTGATGTCGTCGTATAGGCGGACTGCGGCCAACTGGCCGTTGGGGGTTCGGTCGTGGATGGCCAGGCCGGCCTGGGGGCTCAGGTCTTCGCGCCAACGGGTGCAGTTGTACTCCAGGGCGCAGCGCACTCCGTCGTCGGTTACCGCGCAGGGCTCTAGGACTATGCCGCCGGCTAGGTAGGCCGCCAGGGCGGCGCCTTGGTGAGTGGCGCCGGTCGGGTCTCGCAGGTAACCGTTGGGGGCGAAGGTGGCGGCTGCGGCGACGACGTCACCGATGGCTAGGGCGGACAGAAAGCGGCCCACTACGTCGTCGGGGTGCATCGGGGTGGCCTCGAGGATCGGGGGGCGCAGGTGGTGGTGGCCGTCCAGGGGGTGGCGGCTGAAGTAGGAGCGGAAGACCATGGTCTGGTCGTCGGGGGAATCGGCTACCACCGCCAGCGGCCAAGGCACGCCCTCGTCCAGCTGGGCTTCCAGCTCCACCACGGCCCGGCGGCCGGCGACGGTGGTGTAGGACGGCGGGGACGTGCGGGCGTGGTGGGCGGCCAGCAGGTCTCGGCTCAGGTGGACGAAGTTGCGCAGCTCTCGGTGGCCTCGCACCTCGCCGGCCTTCGGGTCGAAGATGACCACCTGGCCGGGCCAGACGTCCTCCAGCGGGTGGGTGTCACCCTCGGTCAGGGCGGTCAGGTAGCGGCCTACCGGATCGGCTCGGCCTGATGCGCGGGTCTCCTGCCGCATCAGTTCGGCCGCTGCTGCGAAATCGGGGAACCACGGCATGGGTTGATCATTGCGGCCGCAGACAGACCGTCGCACCAGGGAGAGTCCCTGGTGCGACGGGCCTATCCGAAAAAGATCAGCAGGTCGGTTCGCCGGACTGGGCCGGGACGTTCACCGCGGCCCACGCGGCCTTGACGGTGTTGAACTGGGTGCAGCTGCCGGGGAAGAGGGTCTTCGCGGCCTGCAGCGTCCACACCCGGTACTTCAGGTAGGAGGACGCGGTGGTCTTCAGGAGCATCGCGTTGTAGAGGATCTTGATGGCGTTCTGGATGCCGAGACCGGTGATCGAGGTG
>NZ_BOMY01000061.1 GCF_016862435.1 Paractinoplanes tereljensis | reverse complement strand
AGGTGCTGTTACAGGTGGTCGACGCGGGCTGGCCGTTGCCGCTGGTGCCCTGCGCGAGCAGGTAGAACCAGTGGTTACCGGGACCGGCGGCCGCGTGCACCTCGGCGTTCGGGGTGCTGCTGGAGTAGCAGTTCGAGTGGCCCAGGGCCGACGGGTTGTACATGTTGCGGATCGGGCCGCTGCCGACCAGGTTGACCTCTTCGCCGACCAGGTAGTCGGGGGCGTCCGCGGGGCTGTTGATGTACCACTCGGTGGCCGCGCCGAACGTGTCGGCGACGAACTCCTGGGTGCCGCGGGCGGAGATGCCGCCGGGGGTCTTGTCGTCGATGCCGTGGCCGAGCTCGTGCCCGACCACGTCGGCCGAGGCGATCCAGTTGCCGGCGGTGTTCTTGCCGATCTGGACCTGGGTGCCGTCGTAGTACGCGTTCTGCTGGTTGAGGCCGATCCGGATCGGCCAGGCGCCGCCCGAGCCGTTCTGACCGTTGCGGCCGAGCCAGGAGGACAGCATCGCGTACTGCTTCTGGGCCACGTAGAACGCGTCCACGCCGCCGGACTCGCGGTTGGTGCCGACGCCGTTGCCCCACACGTTGTCGGTGCCGGAGAACGTCGCGTTGCCGGTCGCGTTCTGCGCCCGAATGGTGGTGTGCGACGGGTCCTGCAGCAGGTAGGTCGAGCCCGACTGGGTGGTGTTCAGCGAGACCGAGCCGTAGATCCAGCCGTTGCCGGTACCGGTCACATTCATGACGTGTTCCTGGGTGCCGAGCACGGCG
Organism: Paractinoplanes tereljensis; assembly: GCF_016862435.1. Lineage (GTDB taxonomy): Bacteria > Actinomycetota > Actinomycetes > Mycobacteriales > Micromonosporaceae > Actinoplanes > Actinoplanes tereljensis. The sequence continues at coordinate 139,212 of NZ_BOMY01000061.1, read as the reverse complement.
CCCGTCTGCGCGTCCACGTTGACGGTGAGCCGGCTGACGCCCTCGGCGCTGGTGCCGTTGATCGTGGACTGCCACGCGAGACGAGCGGCGGCGCCCTCGGCGGCGACCACGACGAGCTTGGTGCCCTCGACCGACGAGACGGAAGAAAGCTGCTTCGACGCCACCGCCAGCGCAGCCGCGTCGGTGATCTTCGGAACGATGGAGAGCTCACCGATCGCGCTGGTCTGCGCCACCGAGGTGTAGGTGACCTTGCCGCTCGCGTCGGTGGCCACGACCAGGTCGCCGCCGACAACCTGCAGTCCCTTGTACGCCCGGGTGAACGGCACGTAGGTGTGCCCGGCCGACGTGATGGCCGCCTGCCGCTGGAACGTGTCCAGTTTGCTGGCGTGCAGGGCGGCCGGCTTCGCGGAGATCAGGGCGTCGGCGGCGGCGAGCGGCTCGACGGCGGATTGCGCCGACGGCTGAGCGCTGGCCGGCCCGGTGACCAGGGCCGCGGTAACCGCGGTCGCGGCTCCGACGGCGATGGCCAGGTGGGTTCGGAACATCGCGTACTCCTTCTCGGATGGCGCGGCGAACGTCGCCGCGTCCGGTGGCACAGCCGAGACGCTATCGATTGACATCGATCGAGGTAACAGGGAAAACCCTTGTCTGTGATTTTCCTGTGCCATTTGAAATGACCGATATTTCGGTCATGCCGTTTAGGTCATCTCACTGGCGTGACGTAACAAGGCGGAAACCGTTGTCAACGTCAGCACCATGGACACCCGTAATTCCTATAGGCAAGATAGGTGTTGCCTCCAACGAACGGATGTCCACCATGGGTCTCGAACTCGACGGAAAGCGCGCCATCGTCACCGGCGGCGGCACCGGAATCGGTTACGCCATCGCCCTCGAACTCGCGCGCCAGGGCGCCCAGGTCGCCATCACCTCACGCCGCACCGAGGTGCTGTCCGAAGCGGCCCGACGGATCAAGGACGAGATCGGCGCCGACGTCCTGCCGGTCACCGCCGACACCGGCGACGACGAGTCGGTCAAGGCCCTGGTCGCCACCGTGCACAACGCGTTCGGTGGCGTGGACATCCTGGTCAACAACGCCGCCGAGCAGCCCGCCCAGCACGGGCCGAGCTACACCGACGCCACCGACGAATGGTTCCAGCGCCAGCTCAACGTCAAGGTGATCGGCTACCTGCGGACGATCCGCGCGGTCGCGCCGCTGCTGATCGAGAACGGCTGGGGCCGCATCATCAACATCAGCGGGACCGGCTCGCGGCAGACCGTCTCGGTCATCGGCTCGGTCCGCAACGCGAGCGTCACCGCGCTGACCAAGAACATCGCCGACGAACTCGGCCCGCACGGCATCAACGTCACCGCCGTGCACCCCGGTCCGACCAGGACCGAGCGCTACCAGGAGCTGCGCGGCGATCAAGAGGTCGAGAACGTCATCGGCCGGGTCGTCGAGCCGGAAGAGGTCGCCTGGGTGGTGGCCTTCCTGGCCTCTCCGCGCAGCGTCGCGATCACCGGCGACGGCATCGTCGCGGGCGGCGGCATCCCCGGCTTCATCTACTACTGACACCGAAGGGCAAAAAATGCCGATCAACGCCGTTGAACTGCACAAAGTCATTGAAAAGGCCGATGAGTACGCGCTGGTAGACGTCCGCGAAGCCCGGGTCACCGCGGAACAGGGTTCGATCCTGCTCGGTGTCCCGATCCCGCTCAGCATCCTCGAGTTGCGAGTGGACGCGCTGATCCCCCGCCGCGGCACCCCGGTCATCGTCTACGACGGCGGCGACGAGGACCTGGCCGCCCGCGCGGCGGCCCGGCTGGAAACCCTCGGCTACCCCGACGTCCAGGTGCTCGACGGTGGACTAGAGGCCTGGGCCGCGGCCGGCTACAAGGTGCAGACCGGCGGCGACCACGTCATCGGCCAGGCCTTCGGCGAGTGGATCGAGGAGATCTACCAGACCCCGCACCTGAGCGTCCCGGACTACCTCGAGAAGATCGCGAACGGCGAGGACATCGTCCTGCTCGACAGCCGCCCGATCGGCGAGTTCGAGAACCACAGCCTGCCCGGCGGCACCTCCATCCCGGGCGCCGAGCTGGTCTACCGCGCGGCCGAGGTGGTCAAGTCCCCGGACTCGCTGGTCGTGGTCAACTGCGCCGGGCGCACCCGCAGCATCCTGGGCGCCCAGCTGCTGATCAATGCCGGTCTGCCCAACCGGGTCGTCTCCCTGGAGGGCGGCACCCAGTCCTGGGTCCTGGAGGGACACGAACTCGACCACGGCAAGCACGAGGTGGCGCCGCTGCCGACCGGCGCCGCGCTGGACGCGGCCCAGGCCGCGGCCGACCGCTTCCGCGCCAAGTTCGGCATCAAGAAGGTCGACAAGGACACCCTGCGCCGCTTCCGCGACGAGAAGGACGAACGGTCGCTCTACGTGCTCGACGTCCGCACCCCCGAGGAGTACGCGGCGGGGCACCTGCCCGGCACCACCTCCGCGCCGAGCTGGGACGTCGCGCCCTGGGTGTTCCGCTACATCGCCACCCACCACGCCCGGATCGTGCTCGTCGACAACGACGAGGTCCGGGCGACCGTGGCCGCGTCCTGGATCGAGCAGTTCGGCTGGGGCGAGGTCTTCGTGCTGGCCAACCCGCTCGATGGCGAGGACCTCGAAACCGGCCCGGTCCCGCCCACCGCGCTCGACGTGCCCAGTGGCATCGCGACGACCACCGAAACCGACGGAACCATCATCGACCTGCGGCCCAGCACCCAGTACCGGAAGAGCCACCTCCCCGGGGCGGTGTTCGCCATCCGCGCCCGGCTCGGCGCCGACCTGCCGGGCACCGGCCCGATCGTGCTGGTCAGCGAGGACGGGCTGCTCGCGCGTTATGCCGCCCGGGATCTGGCCGCGCTGACCGACCGCCCGGTCAAGGTGCTCGACGGCACGCCCACCGAGTTCGAGACCGGCAACGACACCTGGCTGCACGAGCCCGACGACGTGGTCGCCTCGGGCTGGCGCGAGACCGACCCGGAGCTGCGCAAGGCCGGCTTCCGCCGCTACCTGTCCTGGGAGCTGGGCCTGGTCGAGGAGCTGAACGCCGACAACACCACGCCGTTCCGGAGCTTCGCCGAGGACCGGCCATGACGACAAGCGAGCTGGTGCCGCCGCCGGTCAAGAAGGCCGGCCCGGCGCTGGAAAGCCTGACCGCCCGCGGACGGCAGGGCCGGTTGCGGAACGTAACCCGCACCTGGCGCGGGCGGGTGCTGCGGATCGCCGTACCCGTCGGGTTGATCGTTCTTTGGCAGTTGTCCTCGGTGTTGGGCTGGGCCGACGAGTTCACCCTCCCGCCGCCCAGCCGGATCATCGCCGCCTACCAGGAATTGTGGGCCAACGGCGACATCCAGGCCGCGCTGCCGATCTCGCTGAAACGGGCCGGCACCGGGCTGGCCATCGGGGTCAGCCTCGGCCTGGTGCTCGGGCTGTTCGCGGGCCTCTGGAAGATCGGCGAGGAGATCTTCGACGCGCCGCTGCAGATGCTGCGGACGATCCCGTTCATCGCCGTGGTCCCGCTGTTCATCACCTGGTTCGGCATCGGCGAGACGCCGAAACTGGTGCTGATCGCGGCGGCCACCATCTTCCCGATGTACCTGAACACCTACCACGGCGTACGCGGGGTCGATAAAAAGCTGATCGAATCCGGCCAGACCTTCGGCCTGCGGGGTTGGCGGCTGGCCGCCCGGGTGATTCTCCCGACCGCCCTGCCCGCCGCCCTGACCGGCCTGCGCTACGCCGCCGGGGTGTCCCTGCTGGCCCTGGTGCTGGCCGAGCAGATCAACGCCCGCGAGGGCATCGGTTACCTGGTCAACAACGCGAACCAGAACCAGCGGCCGGACATCGTGATCGCCGGAATTCTCATCTACGCGCTGCTCGGCATCGTGGTCGACGTGCTGATGCGCGTCGCCGAGCACTTCGCCCTTCCCTGGAGGCCCCGTGTCGCCATCGGCTGAAACCGTCGTCGACGCCCGCGGAGTGCGGCGGGTCTTCGACCGGGCCGTCCTGGACGGCGTGGACCTGCAGCTCAAGCAGGGCGACTTCGTGGCCCTGCTGGGCCCGTCCGGCACCGGCAAGACCACCCTGCTGCGCATCCTGGCCGGTCTGGACGCCGCCGACGACGGCCAGGTGCTGGTCCCCCGGAAGCGTTCGGTCGTCTTCCAGGAGCCGCGGCTCATCCCGGCCCGGCGGGTCTGGCGCAACGTGGTGCTGGGCAGTCGCAACCCGCGGCGGGACCGGAAGAAGGCGGTCACCGCGCTCACCGAGGTCGGGCTGGCCGCGAAGAGCGACGCCTGGCCGCTGACCCTGTCCGGCGGCGAGGCCCAGCGGGTCGCGCTGGCCCGGGCCCTGGTCACCGAGCCCGGCCTGCTGCTGCTGGACGAGCCGTTCGCCGCGCTCGACGCCCTGACTCGAATCAAGATGCACGACCTGGTGGCCGAGCTGATCCAGCGGCACAACCCCGCTGTCCTGCTCGTCACGCACGACGTCGACGAGGCGATCCTGCTGTCCGACCGGATCCTCATCCTCGCCGACGGCTCGATCGACGTCGATGTCGCTGTCGATTTCGAAAAACCACGCCGGCGCAGCGACCCCCGATTCATCGAACTGCGCACCCACCTGCTTGAACGCCTAGGAGTGTCGTGAAACGCATCGCCCTCATAACGTCCGCTCTGCTGCTCGGTGCCACCCTGTCGGCCTGCGGCGACTCCGCGTCGGCCGCCGACGACGAGGCCGCGGCCGGCCAGACCACCCTGACGTTCGGCTTCCAGACCGCCGACTACCCGGCCCTGCTCGAGGCGTCCGGCCTGTTCAAGGATCTGCCGTACAAGCTGGAGACGCCGGTCATCGCCGGGCCGGCCGCGCAGATCTCGGCGCTGTACTCCAAGGCCACCGACGTCGGCCTGGTCGGCGAGAACACCGCCGCGTTCGAGGCGGCCAACGCGGCCGACGACTGGTCCAAGACCGAGCCGAAGGTCTACACGATCGCCGGCGTCACCGCCAAGGACGCGCCCTACCCGGCGCCGTCGCTGTTCGTCCGCAAGGCCGCGAACATCAACTCGCTGGCCGACCTGCGCGGCAAGTCGATCGCCTACAACTTCGGCGGCAACATCTACGCCGGGTACGTGAAGGTGCTGGCCAACGCCGGGCTGACGGTCAAGGACATCAAACCGGTGCAGCTGCCCGACAACCAGGCCGCGGCGGCGTCGTTCGTGGCCGGTCAGGTCGACGCGGTCGTCACCGGTTACGCCAACGTCAAGCGGGTCGTCGACTCGGGCGAGGCGGTGCGCCTGGCCACCAACGCCGACCTCGGGGTGATCGGCGGAGCCGGCTTCATCACCCGGCCGGACGTGCTCAAGGACGAGGCCAAGCTGGCCGCGGTCAAGGACTTCTTCACTCGGTTCAGCAAGTTCTACTCCGAGTGGTACCCGAACAACGAGGCCGCGGTGGAGAAGGTCTACCAGAGCGTGCAGAAGCAGACCCCGGAGCTCTCGAAGATCAACTGGGAGAACGGGGCCAAGAGCCGGCTCTACAAGATCGGTGACCCGGCGTTCCAGAAGACCCAGCAGGAGATCGTCTCCGCCGCGTTCAAGGCCGGCGGGGTGAAGAACGACCGGGACATCTCCTCGGTCTTCAACCCGATCGTCGACGCCTCTTCGGTGCCGCAATGAGTTCCGAGCGGCAGCTGCACCTCAATACCAACATCCTGAACGCCGGCAAGCACGAGGCCGCGTGGCGGATCCAGGACGATCCGCGCGGCATCATCAACATCGAGTACTACCGGAACATCGCCCGGATCGCCGAGCGCGGCACGTTCGACGCGGTGTTCCTGGCCGACGGGCCGGCCCTGCCGGGGCACGCCGGGCACGCGGCCTGGAACTCCCTGGAACCGTCGGTGCTGCTGGCGGCGATCGGGTCGGCGACCCAGCACATCGGGCTGATCGGCACGATCTCCACCACGTTCAACGATCCGTACAACGTGGCGCGGCGCTGGTCGACCCTCGACCACGTAACCGGTGGGCGGGCCGCGCTGAACTTCGTGACCAGCCAGAACCCGGGGACGGCGGCCAACTTCGGGCTTCGTGAGCTGCCGTCCCGGGAGGAACGGTATGCCCGCGCCGAGGAGTTCGTGGACATCCTGGTCAAGCTCTGGGACTCGTGGGAGGACGACGCGCTCGTCGCCTCTCGGGAAACCGGGGTCTTCACCGACACCCAGCGGGTGCACGCGATCGACTACGTGAGCGACCGGTTCTCGGTGCGCGGGCCGCTCAACGTTCCCCGTACGCCTCAGGGCCGGCCTGTGTTGGTCCAGGCGGGTGACGGCGGCACCCAGATTGCCGCCCGCTTCGCCGATGCGGTTTTCACCGCGCAGACGGTGTTCGAGGAATCGCTTTCGTTTTCCCGCTCCTTGAAGGCCGCTGCCGGCGGCCGGCAAATCGTGGTGCTCCCCGGCCTGTTCCCGATCGTGGGCAGCACCGAGAAAGAGGCCTGGGAGCGCAAGGAACTGCTCGACTCCTACCTGGACCTGGAGGACGAGAGGGTCAAGCTGGCGGCCAAGATCGGCCTGCCGCCGGACTCGCTCGAACTCGACAAGCCACTCCCCTACGACCTGCTGGAATCCGCGACCGGAGGATCTTCGCGCGGCTTCTTCAAGTCGACGATCGCGCTGGCCCGGGCGGAGAACCTGACAGTCCGCGGCATCCTCGCCCGCAACCCGGGCGCGCACCGGCAGATCGTCGGCACGCCTGAGCAGATCGCCGACGACATCGAGCGCTGGTTCGTCGGCGGGGCGGCCGACGGCTTCAACCTCAACGCGGACAGCTTCCCCACCGGGCTCGAGCCGTTCGTCGACCACGTCGTCCCGCTCCTGCGGCAGCGTGGCATCTTCCGCAAGGAGTACACCGGCACCACCTTGCGGGACCACCTGGGGCTTTCGGTTCCGGAGAGCCAATACGTCGGCGCCGCGCCGTGGCAGCCGGCCCGGGACGTGGGGGTGGGGATTTGAGCGAGCGCGAGCTGCACCTCAACGTCAACATCACCAGCATCGGGCGGCATCCGGCCGCCTGGCGCTTCCTGGACGATCCGGCCGCGTTCGTCGACGTCGACTTCTTCAAGAAGATCGCCGAGGTGGCCGAGCGCGGCACGTTCGACGCCGTCTTCCTCTCCGACGGCGTCGCCCTGCACCGCGAACCGCCGACCGAGCCGTTCCAGTCCCTCGAACCGACCATCCTGCTCACCGCCCTGGCGAGCGCGACCAAGCATGTCGGGTTGATCGGGACGGCCTCGACCACCTTCAACGACCCGTTCAACCTGGCCCGGCGGTTCGCCTCGCTCGACCACGTGAGCCGCGGCCGGGTCGCGCTCAACGTGGTCACCACGTACTCGCCGCGGGCCGCGGCCAACTTCGGGCTGGCCGAGGCACCGGACCACGACGCGCGGTACGCCCGCGCCGAGGAGTTCGTCGACGTCGTCTTCGACCTGTGGGACTCGTGGGAGGACGGCGCGATCGGCGGCGACCAATTCCTCGATCCCGCCCGGATCCATCCGATAGACCACAAAGGCCAGCACTTTTCGGTACGGGGACCGTCGCTGGTGCCGCGATCGCCGCAGGGGCGGCCGGTCCTCGTCCAAGCGGGCTCGTCGGAGGCCGGCAAGTCGCTGGGCGCGCGGGTCGGTGACCTGATCTTCACGGCGCAGACCACGCACACGGCGGCCCGGGAGTTCTACACCGACATGCGGGCGCGAGCGGCTGGGTTCGGCCGCGACCCGGATCACCTGGTGATCCTGCCGGGCCTTTGGCCGATCGTCGGGTCGACCGAGGCCGAGGCCCGTTCGCGGAAAGCTGAGTTCGACGCGCTGTTCGACTTCGATCGGGAGCTGCCGCGCCTGGCCGACCAGCTCGGCCTGGATCCGGCCTTTTTGAAGCTGGACGAGGAACTGCCCTACGACAAGCTGAGCGACGTCACCGAGATCCGGGGTTCGCGCGGCTTCTTCGAGGCCACCGTGAAGCTCTCCCGCGAGCGCGGCTACACCGTACGGGAACTGCTTCTCTCCAATGGCGGCGCGCACCGGCAGATCGTCGGCGCCCCGGCGCAGATCGCCGACTCCATCGAGCACTGGTTCCGCACCCGGGCCGCCGATGGCTTCAACCTCAACTTCGACCTGTTCCCGAGCGGCCTGGAGCTGTTCGTCGACCACGTCGTCCCGCTGCTGCGCCGGCGCGGCATCTTCCGCCGCGAGTACACCGGCCGCACCCTGCGCGACCACCTCGGCCTCCCCCGTCCCCGCAGTCGTTTCGAGGAGACACCGTGACCCGCAAACTCGGCGACCTGGAGGTCTCGGCCCTCGGCCTCGGCTTCATGAGCTTCGTCAACCCGCCCGACGCCGACGAGGAGAAACAGGCCACGGCGGTGGTCGATGAGGCGATCGAGCTCGGCCTCACGTTCTTCGACACCGCCGACGTGTACGGGCCGGAACACAGCGAGATCCTGCTCGGCCGGGCGATCCGCGGCCGCCGGGACGGCCTGGTCATCGCCACCAAGTTCGGCAACACCCTGGACCGCACCGGCCTGGACAGCAGCCCCGGGTACATCCGCTCGGCGGTCGAGGCGTCGCTGCGCCGGCTCGGCACCGACCACATCGACCTGTACTACCAGCACCGGGTCGACCCGGCGGTGCCGATCGAGGACACCGTCGGTTCACTCTCGGAGCTGGTGCGCGCCGGTAAAGTCCGTCATATCGGTCTATCTGAACCCGGGCCGCAGACACTGCGCCGGGCCCACGCGGTGCACCCGATCACCGCGATCCAGAACGAATGGTCGCTGTTCAGCCGGCAGATCGAGGAGTCGACGCTGGGCATCGCCCGGGAACTCGGCATCGGCATCGTCACCTACTCGCCGCTGGGCCGGGGCTGGCTCACCGGCGGCGTGCGCAGCCGCGACGACCTGTCCGGCCGGCGGTTGGCCCACCCCCGGTTCGCCGAGGAGGTCTTCGCCACCAACCGCCAGCTGGCCGACGAGGTGGTCGAGGTCGCCGCTGAGGTGGGCGCGGAGCCCGGCCAGGTGGCGCTCGCCTGGGTGCTCTCCCGCGGCGCCGACGTGGTGCCGATCCCCGGCACCCGCAACCCGGCCTACCTGCGTTCCAACGTGGGCGCGCTGAACGTCTCGCTGAGCCCTGCGCAGATCGAGCGGCTGGAGGCGATCGCGTCGCGGGTCGCCGGCGAGCGAGCGCTGCGCCCGCAGAACATCGGCGTCGAGGCGCCCCTCCCGGCGGGCGCGACCGCATGACCGGCACGCTGATCGGCCTGCCGCAGCTCATCGCGGAGATCGGGGCCGGCGCGGTCGAACGCGACCAGGAGGCCCGGCCGCCGTACGCCGAATTCGCACTGCTCAAGGAAGCCCGGATCGGCGCGCTGCGGCTGCCGATGGCCGACGGCGGTGGCGGCGCCTCGCTGACCGAGCTGTTCGCCACCGTGATCGACCTGGCCGAGGCCGACCCGAACGTCGCGCACAGCCTGCGCAACCACTACCAGTTCGTGGAGACGCTGCTGCGCCGCCCGCGCCCCGAGGACGAGCCGTGGCTGGCCCTGGTCCGGGAAGGCAGGCTGTTCGGGCTGGCCGCGACCGAGCTCAGCCGGAAGAAGGCCGGCCTGCGCGAGCCGGGCTTCGAGACCGTGGTGACCTCCACCGAGGACGGTCTGCGGCTGAGCGGAACGAAGTTCTACAGCACCGGCAACCTCTACGCCGACCTGCTGGTGGTGGCCGCGCAGGGCCCGGACGGCGAGCCGGCCCGGATCATCGTGCCGGTCGACCGGCCCGGGGTGATCATCGAACGCGACTGGGACGGCATCGGCCAGCGCTTCACCGGCAGCGGCACCACCCGCTTCGAGAACACTCCGGTCTTCGACGACGACTTCGTCAAGCCCGGCACCTGGTACGGCGACGTGCCCTACCTGGCCACCTTCCCGCAGCTCTACCTGACCGCGATCATCGCGGGCATCCTGCGGCGGGTGGCCACCGACGCCACCGAGCTGGTGCGGGCCAAGCAGCGGACCTTCTATCACGCGGCCGCCGACCAGCCGGTCGACGACCCGATCCTGCAGCAGACCGTCGGCTACCTGGCCAGCCAGGCGTTCGTGGCCGAGGCGGCGGTGCTGGCCGCGGCGGCCGCGCTGCAGCTGGCCACCGAGTCGCGGGGCGGGCCGGACGAGGCCGAACTGGCCCTGCGCGCGTCGCTGCGGGCGGCCAAGGCCAAGGTGGTCGTCGACGAGCAGGCGCTGCGGGCCGCGGCCGAACTGTTCGATGTGGGCGGTGGCACCGCGGTCCGGCAGATCAATCACCTGGACCGGCACTGGCGCAACATCCGCACGCTGGCCTCACACAACCCGAGAACCTACAAAGCCAAGGCCATCGGAGCGTACGAGATCAGCGGTACCCCCCTACCAAATGGTGGTTTCTTCTAAAACTACCCGAATGTTCCTTTTTGCCCCCTAATGTTGATCATGTGACAAGCAACCTGTCGGCCCGGCGCTGGCACCTCCTGCTCCGGGCCGGTGCGTCCGTGGTCCTCGCGCTCGGTGTCGTGACCGCCTGCGGGTCCAACGACGACAGCGGCGACGACAGCTCGACCACCGCGGCAACCGTCAAGTCGTACGACAAGAGCGTGGCCGGTGTGGTCGAGGCGTCCGAGGCGTTCCTCGCGACCCTCGACGACACCGAGAAGACGTCGGTGCAGTTGGCCTTCACCCAGGCCAACGTCATTGCCTGGTCCAACCTGCCGTGCGGGGCCACCTGCCGGCCCGGCATCGCGCTCAGCGCCCTCGACGACGACCAGGTCGCGGCGGCCAAGAGCGTGCTGGTGACCGCGCTCGGGACCGGCGCGGGCACGGGTTACGACCGGGTCTCGGAGATCTTCCTGGCCGACGATTACCTGGGCAGCGTGCAGGCGAGCAGCGGCACCGACACCAGCGCCGACCCTGGTGGCGGCATGTCCGGTGCTCCCGACGGCGGCATGTCGGGCGGGCCGGGCGGGGCTATGCCGTCGGGCGGGAGCATGTCGGGCGGGAGTTCCGGCGGCGGCCTCGGCGGCTACTCCAGCGGTAACTACTACATGGCGTTCCTCGGCACGCCCAGCACGACCGACGCCTGGCAGCTGCACTTCGGCGGCCACCACCTGGCGGTCAACCTGACCTACAAGGCCGGTGCGGTCGAAGGCGCGTCGCCGTTCTTCGTCGGCGTCGAACCGACCAGCTGGTCCGACGCGATCGGCGCCACGCACCAGCCGCTGCAGGACATGAAGGCCGCCATGCTGGCCATGACCACCAGCCTCAGCACCGCCGAGCAGACCAAGGCGAAGCTGTCCCAGTCGTTCAGCGACGTGCTGGTCGGGCCGGGCGAGGACGGCCAGTTCCCGGCCAAGAAGCTGGGGCTCGCGGCCAGTGCGCTCACCGCCGCGCAGAAGAAGCTCGTGCTCGCCGCGATCAAGCCGTGGGTGGCGAACGCCGACGACGCCACCGCGACCTCGCTGATGAGCACGTACGAGTCCGAGATCGACAAGACCTACATCGGCTGGTCCGGCACGACCGGGCTGACCAAGCACGCCGATTACGTGCGCATCGACGGTCCAAGCGTGTGGGTGGAGTTCGTCTGCCAGAACGGCGTCGTCCTCCAGGACCAGATCCACTACCACACGGTGTACCGCGACCACACCCGCGACTACGGCGGTGAGTTCACCTTCTCATGATCCGCCCGTTGGTCGTGGCGGCGGCCGGCGTCCTGGCAGCATTGCTGCCGGTGGCGCCGGCCGACGCGCATCCGATGCCGCACACGGTCGTCACGCTGGACGTGCACGACCGGTCGGTCACCGCTTCACTTCAACTACCGGCCGAAGATTTCACTCTCGCCAGCGGCGCCGATCCGGCTTCCCCCACCGCCGTACGCGCCTATCTGCTCCAGCATTTCCACCCACAAGCCATGACCGGTACGCCGTGGCGGGTCGAGATCGGCGCGGTGTCGCTGAGCGACGCCGAGCAGACCGGCACCGGCCCGTACCGCGAGTTGCTCGTCTCGGCCGAGCTGACGCCGCCGCCCGGCGGCAATGTCCGGCACTTCCGCCTCGGCTACGACGCCGTGGTGCACCAGGTCGTCACGCACACCGTGCTGGTCTCGGCGCGCGACGGGGGCACCTCGACGGAGATCGGCGTCATCGGCATCGAGCGGCAAACGATGACCGTGCCCGACCTGACCGTCGACCTCGGCAGCTCGTTCGACTTCCGCCCGTTCGCCGGGATGGCCGCTGTGGTCGCCGCCGGGCTCGTCGGCGCGATCGGGCTGAGAAGGCGGAACACCCGGGCAATTCGTTGACCCTCGTCGATCCCTCCTGTTTGGATTCGTGCATACCCGATCGCGGAGGCGTGCGATGGCGTTTGCTCAGGTGGGAATTGTTGCGATTGCCGCGTTGCTGACGACTGGCCCACTGGGAGGCGCCCCGCCTGCGGCCGCCCCGCTGACCGCCGCGCCGCTGGCAAGCGGTCCCCTCGCGGCCGGTCCGGTGGCAAGCGGTCGGCTGGCGGCCGGTCCGCTCTATCCGCCGGTTGGGTCGACCACGGCGATCCTCGACCACTCGGCGCTGCTCGGCTCGGTGCCGGAACCGGATTGGTACGAGGCCAACATCCCGTTCGTCGACGTGCCCGACACCACCATCCGGGACACGTACTACTACCGGTGGCGCACCTTCAAGGAGGCGCTCAAGTACACCGGACCGGCCGACGGCTGGATCGTGTCGGAGTTCCTCGGCCCGGTCGGGTATTCCGCGCCGTCCGGTGGCATCGACGCCGCCGCCGGCCACCACCTTTACGAGGGCCGCTGGCTGCGCGACCGCCGCTACCTCGACGACTATCTCGATTACTGGCTGACCGGCTCGGGCTCCGGACCGAAGCCGGCCACCGACGCCCTGAACGACAACGCCACCGACTGGGCCCACCAGTATTCGTTCTGGGCGGTCGACGCCGCCGTGGCCCGGGCGTCGGTGACCGGGGACTGGCGTTTCCTGACCGACCGCCTGCCTTTACTGGCCCGGCAGTACGAGGGTTGGAAGGCCACCAACTTCGACGCCGCCCGCGGCCTGTACTGGCAGACCCCGGTGTGGGACGCGATGGAGTTCACCGCGAGTTCGTACCAGAGCGACGACCCCTATCACGGCGGCGACGGCTTCCGCCCCACCATCAACGCCTACCAGTACGGCGACGCCCGCGCCCTGGCCCTGCTGTCCCGCCGGGCCGGCGACAACGCAGCCGCCACCCGTTATGACACCGAGGCCGCACAGTTGCAGAAGGCTTCGGAGACAGTTCTATGGGACCCCACCACATCGTTCTACAAGCATGTGACCAAAGATGGGCAACGCATCGCCGACCGTGAGCTCATCGGCTACCTCCCGTGGTACTTCCACATGGCACCGATGCAGAACTCTGCCGCCTGGGCGCAGCTGAAGGACCCACAGGGTTTCGCCGCGACCTACGGCCCGACCACCACCGAGCGGCGCAGTCCTTGGTTCATGCACGACGCGCTGTCCGGTTGCTGCCGCTGGGACGGCCCGAGCTGGCCGTTCGCCACCAGCCAGACCTTGACCGCGCTGGCCAACCAGCTCCTCGACTATCCGGCGCAGTCCACCATCGGCGTAGCCGACTACGTCACCCTGCTGCACAACTACGCCGCGACGCAGCGGAAGAACGGCACGCCGTACGTGGCCGAGGCGCACCACCCCGACGAGGACCGCTGGATCTACGACGGCGCCGGCCACAGCGAGGACTACAACCACTCCACGTACACCGACCTGGTCCTGTCCGGCCTGCTGGGCATCCGCCCCCAGCCGAACGACACGGTCCGCATCGCCCCGCTGGTGCCCGCGACCTGGTCGCACTTCGCGGTGGAGAACGTGGCGTATCACGGCCACAACCTCTCAGTGGTGTGGGACCGCGACGGCACCAGCTATGGCCGCGGAGCCGGCCTGCGCGTGTGGATCGACGGCGTGCAGCGCCTGCAGCGCGCCACGCTGGGCGACGTGACAGTGGCCGTTCCCGCCGCGGTCATCTCGGCCCAGCCGGAACTGGTCGACGACGCCGCCAACGTCGCCGAGACGGGCTATCCGGCCGCGACCGCCTCCTACACCTGGCACGGCGACACCGCCGCCAACGCCATCGACGGCCAGAACTTCCACCTGGACGTCCCCTCCACCCGCTGGACCACATACGGCTCCCCAAACCGAAGCGACTGGCTGGCGGTAGACCTGGGCGCGGCCACGGCCGTCTCGGACGTACGCCTAGATTTCTACGACGACGGCGGCGGAGTCCGAGTCCCCGACTCGTACGCCTTGCAGTACCAAGACACGGCCGGCACTTGGCGCGACGTCCCCGGCCAGACCCGAACCCCCACCACCCCCGCCGCCCGCCGAATAAACAGCATCCTGATCAGCCCTCCGATAACCACCGACCGCCTACGAGTAGTTGCCTCCCGCACCGACGGAGGCGCAACCGGCCTGACCGCCCTACAGCTGATCCGCCAGCCCGACCCAGCGGTGTCGGTAGCCTTCACCGAGACCTCGCTGCCCATAGACGCCGCCCGAACAGTCACCGTCCACACCCGGCTGACAACTACCGCAGCTGTACGCAGCCGGGCCGCGGCCGACGTTCGGACCAGCCTTGAGGTGCCGCGTGGCTGGACGGCTCGCGCCGTGGCCACCCGCCGGTTCGGCCCGGCCGTGACGACTACCTGGCAGGTCACCGTGCCCGCCGACGCCGATCCCGCGGCCGGCCTGCCGATCCGTGCGATCGCCCGGTCGGCCGCCGGGGTGAACAGCGCCCTGCTGCCCACCCGCTACCAGTTCGACCCGGCCGACTACCCGACGATCGCCTGGGACGACGACTTCTCCACCGACCGCCTGGCGGCCTACCGCATCGACCACCCGGCGGCCGAGCCGTCACCCCGCCTGACCAGCGGCTCAGGACTACTGACGGCCGCCGCGGACACCCGGGCGTTCGCCGTGCTGGCCGCGCCGGTCACCGCCGCCCCGGCCGGCACCGCGATCATCGTCGAGCCGTCCCGCTTCGCCGGTTCATCCCCCGAGGACAGCCTGTTCCTGGGCCTGTCCGCCGGCGACAGCAGCAACGCCCTGGCCTGGTACAACAACCATTTCGCCAGCTCCGGCGCCGACGTGCGGGTAAACGGAACCGGCTACCCGGACGCCACCGGCGGCTGCTGCGCCGCAGTCCGCTGGGCCCCAGGCGACCGCTTCGCGGTCGTGTCCCGCTCCGGCAAACTGACCACCTGGCTGCAACACGACTCCCAGTGGACGCTGATCCACACCGCCCCGATCGGCGCAGTCGTCCCCACCGGCTGGTCCCCGGCTTTCGGCCTGCGTCTGGACGCAGGTTCCCTGGCCCTGGACCGAGTCACCATCCGCTCCCGCTAACCAACGGCCGGGCCCGGCCCCGCACCCCACTCGCGAAAAGAGGAGGACAGCCCGCGAAGCGCCGTCCAGACCGGTTGGGCCGGACGCCGGTAGCGACCTGCAGGGCCTTTGCTCTGCGTACCTATACGCGCTGCTCTGCTCACCCGAGGTAAGCGCGCCTTTGGCGCGTATAGGTACGCAGAGCAGCGCGTATAGGTGAGCAGTGCTAAGCCGCCGGATGACACCGGGCAGGCTCGGCGGCGGTGCTCGATCTTCGGTGCAGCGAGACGCGATCTTGGAGATCTCCTGTTTGCTCCGAACAGGAAGTCGACATGCTTGGGGTGCAGGAGCGCGGCCGCCGAAGGACCCGCCTGGTCATATCCGGCATGGGCGGTTTGTCGGGCACGGCGTTCCGCGCCCTCTCCCGCGAAGCGACACCAAGTCGCACCCATGCACGCGTAAGCCACCCTGGCTGGCAGCGCGCCGTTGCCGGCCTCCGCCTTGCGCGAGGGCGCCACCAACGCCGATCTTGCGGAATTCCCGCTAGGAGCTGACAGCAACTCCGCACCCTTGGCCGCTCACCAGGCGCAAATCGGTCATGGGCGGTTTGAGGGGCAGCCGTGGGACGTGATGCGGCTCGGGGTGGCCGCCTATTCGGGCATAGCGATCTCACACGCAACCGTTCCCCTCCCGCGAAGCGGTCCAAGGCCGTTTCGCGGGAGGGGATCGGTTGCGCGAAGCGGTCCAAGGCCGAACCCACGCACACGTAAGCCGCGCAGGCCGGCAGCGCACCGCTGCCGGCCTGCGCCTCGCGCGAGAGCGCGACCAACGCCGATCTTGCGGAGTTACCGCTCGGAGCTGACAGCAACTCCCCACCCTTGGCGCCCCTCCCGGCGCAAGTCGGTCATTGCGGATTTGCGCGCACGAGGCGGCGCTCGTACTGGTGCTCGGGGACGCCGGATCACTCCGGCGGCCCCAGGCCCCATCAGGTGGCGGAGCAGTTGAGGGTGGGGGTGCTGGCCGTGCCGTTGGCGAGGAAGCCGAACGTTGTCGTGGCGCCGGCTGACAGGGTGCCGTTCCAGCCGGCGTTGGTGGCGGTGGCCGCGGTGCCGGAGGTGGTCACGTTGGCGCTCCACGACTGGGTGATCTGCTGGCCCGAGGCCAGCTGCCAGCCGGCCGTCCACGACTTCGTGCCGGCCGCGGTGGCCGTCACCGTGACCTCGGCCTGGAAGCCGCCGGTCCAGCTACCCACGATCGCCAGCCGCGCCGAGCAGGCGCCGACGGCCGGAGACGCCGTCGTCGTCGGGGTGGGCGAAGAGGTCGGAGAGGCGGTCGGGGAAGCGGTCGGCGATGACGTTGGGGAAGTCGTCGGGGAGGACGTTGGGGAGGACGTGGCGGTGGGGGTTGCGGTTGGCGTGGTGGTGCCGCCGTCGGTTATGGCCAGCTCCGCGTCGGTGAAGCGGGAGTAACCGGGGTTGATGTCGGTCTCGCCGGTTCGGCCGTCGCAACCGCGGTCCGGGTTGAACAGCAAGTAGGTGCCGGCGCTGCACGTCGTCGCCAACTCGGCGTCGCCGCCCACCACGATCGAGCCGGACAGGTTCGCGCCGCCCTGGATCAGGGCGTTGTCCCGGACCACCGCGTTGCCGGTGATCGTGGCGCCGGAGTTCACCCAGGCCAGGCCCTCGATGCGAGCGTTGCCGGAGACCGTGCTGTTGCCGTAGACCGCCGCCCGCGGGCCCACATAGGCGGTGGACGCGACCGTGGCGCTGTTGGAGACCCAGCCGCCGCCGTTGGTGTGCCAGTGGCCGCCCCCGGTCGCGGCCGGCTTGGTGTAGCCGGGCTCGTAGCCGGACGGCACCGCGCCCGAGACGGTGAACTCGTACGGGTAGCGGTAGTTCTTGGTGTATCCGTCCAGGAAGCCGTAGTGGTGCACCGACGACGGCGCGCCCAGCACCACCAGGTAGACCTCGGTCTCGCCGGCCTCGAGCTGGAACGAGATCTGGCCGTCGGCGGCCGTCGACACCGTGCCGTAGCGCGGGGTGCCGTTCTTCACCGCGACGAACCCGTAGCTCCAGCCGGAACCGGCCGCACTGTTCACGTGCCCCTTGAAGTGCAGCCGGACGAGCGCGCCGGAGGACGACGGCACCAGCTTGATCTTGTTGTAGCCGTAGTCGGACGGGGCCAGCGCATCAGGGATCGCGTAGTGGCCGGCCGCCTGGTTGACCGCGTCCACGGGCACCCCGTTGTAGGCGTTGAGGAAGCCCGCCCCGTACACGTTGTTTATGAAGGTTTGGAAGTGTGCTTTGTTGCTGTAGTCGTAAGTGACCTGGTGCTGGGCATATCCCGCCAGCTCCGAGTTAAGCTGATCTTGCGTTAGGCCCATCAGCCGCCGATAGGTCTCCAGCGGGTGCTCGGTGTTCCGGGCCTCGTTCCAGAGCCGGTTGAAGATCGAAATGCCACCGGACCGATCGACCAGGTACTGGATCAGCATCCAGGCGCCGTAATGGTGGCGGCTCGACGAGTACGCCATGTTTTCGGTGCGCAGGAACCGGGTCAGGTCGCCGGCCCCGCCGTCGGGGTAGACCTGCATCGCCATGTATTCGGCGCTGGACTCCCAGAACGTGCCGGCCGACGCGTCGGTGAAGCCGTACCCGGATCGGCCCAGGAATGTCAGGTTCTGGAAGACGTGTCCCAGCTCGTGGGCGAGGCCCCACGATCCGGGCAGGGCGGCCGCGGGCGCGATGTTGATCACGCCGACCTTGCCGTCCGCGCTGCCGCCGGTGGCCCAGGCGTCGAGTTCGGTGCGGTTCCAGGTCTGGGTGACGATCACGTCGATCTTGTACTGGGCCAGGGCGCCGGTCTCGGTCGTGAACTTCATCGTGTTCACGTAGTACGAGTACAGCGACTCCAGCTGGGACAGGATGTTGTCCGGGTCGAAGTTGTACGGCGACGGCGCGCTCGTCGGGGTCGTGCCGGACTTCTCGCCCCAGAGGAGGATGAAGTTGGCCGATTCCTTCGTCCGGTTCGAGGCCCAGGGCACCTCGCCGGTGCTCTGCCAGGACGCGGGGATGTAAACGGTTTTGGTGGCGGCGAATGCGGTCTTCGCGAGGGTCGGCGCGGCGACAAGGCCGACGGCGAGGACCGCGAGAACCGCCAGGAGGCGACGCATGTGAGACGTCCTTCGGGGGTGGGTGCGCCGCCGCGCGAGGCCACTACCGGAGGAGTGCGAACGAGGGTGGGGTCACATCATCGACTCCCCACAAAGTCGTGAACCACCCACGATCGGCCGGCAATGCCACCACACGGCCGCGTGGACGGAGGTCATCATCGGCATCGACGTCAACGTTTGTCAATATTTGCCGGGTCGATCGTGGTGTCCTCGTGCCGGACATTCCGGTTGTAAAGGTAGGTGATCAACCACAGGACCACGCCGATGACCAGCAGCACCCCGGCCACCTTGTAGTCGTCGGCAGCGCGCCCGGACAGCGGACTGGCCAGATAGGCGCAGGCCACCGCGCCCAGCACCGGAATCACCGTGGGCGCCTTGAAGTGCTCGTGCTCGACCGGGTCGCGCCGCAGCACCAGCACCGCGATGTTGACCACGGTGAAGACGCAGAGCAGCAGCAGCGACGTCGTCCCGCCCAGGGCGGTCAGATCGGCGAACCAGATCAACCCGAAGGCGATCGCCGTAGTGAAGAGAATTCCCACCCAGGGTGTACGCCGTGAGCGGTGCACCCGCCCCAGGACCTTCGGCAGCACCCGTTCGTTGGCCATGCCGTACAGGAGCCGGCTGGCCATCAGCATGTTGATGAGCGCGGAGTTGGCGACCGCGAACATGGTGATGAACGCGAAGATCCACAGCGGGAAGCCGGCCGCCCCCGCCTGCACGACCTTGAGCAGCGGGGCGTCGCCCTCGCCCAGCTCGGCCGGCGCGACCAGGGCCACCGACGAGATCGACACCAGGATGTAGATGACGCCGGTGATGCACAGGCCGGTGAGCATGACCTTGGGGAAGATCCGCACCGGGTCCTTGGTCTCCTCGGCCATGTTGACCGAGTCCTCGAAGCCGACCATGGCGAAGAACGCGAGCGCGGTCGCCGCGGTGACCGAGAAGAAGGCGCTCTCCCCCTCGGCCGCGGTGAAGTCGGTGAGCCGGGACAGGTCGCCGTTGCCGCCGCCGAGCGCCCAGGCGCCGATGCCGATCACGATCAGCAGGCCGGAGAGTTCCACACAGGTCAGCAGCACGTTGAGCTTGACGCTCTCGCCGACCCCACGGAAGTTGATCAGGGCGACCAGGGTCATGAAGCCGAGCGCCACCGCGGTCAGCGCGAAGCTGTCGCCCAGGGTCAGGTCGAACGCCTCGGCGAAGTTGCTGGCGAACGCCTTGGACGCGCTGGAGGCCGAGGTCAGCCCGGAGCACATCACCGCGAACGTGACGATGAACGTCAGGAAGTGGATGCCGAACGCCTTGTGCGTGTAGAGCGCGGCCCCGGCCGCCCGCGGATATTTGGTGACCAGCTCCAGGTAGCTGAACGCGGTGAGCAGCGCGACCACGAACGCGATCAGGAACGGCAGCCACACCGCGCCGCCGACCTCGTTGGCGACCCGGCCGGTCAGTGCGTAGACGCCGGTGCCGAGGATGTCGCCGACCACGAACAGCAGTAGGAGGCCCGGTCCCATGACCCGCTTGAGGGTGGGTTCGCTCAGTGTTCCGGTGTCGGCCATGCGCTGAGCGTATCGACGGAACGCAGTCGGAAGGTAATACTGCGTCACATGCATATCGTCGTGGCCGCGAAACCGGAAGCCGATCAGCCGTGGGTGGCCGACGCGGTGTCCAGCCTGGTCAAGCAGACCGGCGCGACCGTGGCCGTGGT
Organism: Paractinoplanes tereljensis; assembly: GCF_016862435.1. Taxonomy (GTDB): domain Bacteria; phylum Actinomycetota; class Actinomycetes; order Mycobacteriales; family Micromonosporaceae; genus Actinoplanes; species Actinoplanes tereljensis. Next base: position 118,850 of record NZ_BOMY01000061.1, on the reverse strand, counting down.
CGCGGCCGACGAGGTTGAGCTTGAGCGCCTGGAGGCCGTACCCCGATCGGTGTTTTCCGGAAAGGCCCGCGAAGCGGCCGACCGGATGGCCCGGCAGCTGGCCGCGGCGTCCGTCCCGGCCGAGACGGCGGTGGTTCCGGGCCGGCCGGTGCGGGCCATTCTCGACTTCGCCGAGCAGCAGCGGGCCGACCTGATCGTGGTCGGTTCGAGCAGCCGGCCGGCGGTGGCCGAGCGGCTGCTCGGCAGCGTGCCGATCGACCTGCTCAAGCTGTCGTCCCGCCCGGTGCTGGTGGTGACCCACCCACGCTGAAAGGGGCCGGCGCGTAAACGCCGGCCCCCTGGCGAAGCAACTATCAGCAGGTGGGCTCGCCGGTCTGGGCCGGCACGCTCACCGCGGTCCACGCGGCCTTGACCGCGTTGAACTCGGTGCAGCTGCTCGGGTACAGGGTCTTCGCGGCCTGCAGCGTCCACACGCGGTACTTCAGGTACGACGACGCCGAGGTCTTCAGCAGCATCGCGTTGTACATGATCTTGATGGCCTTCTGGATGCCGAGGCCGGTGATCGTGGTGCTGTTACAGGTCGTCGACGCGGGCTGACCGTTGCCGCTGGTGCCCTGCGCGAGCAGGTAGAACCAGTGGTTACCGGGACCGGCCGCGGCGTGCACCTCGCCGGTCGGGGTGCTGCTGGTGTAGCAGTTGGAGTCACCCAGCGCCGACGGGTTGTACATGTTCCGGATCGCACCCGAGCCAACCAGGTTGACCTCTTCACCCACCAGGTAGTCGGGGGCGTCGTTCGGGCTGTTGATGTACCACTCGGTGGCCGCACCGAACGTGTCGGCCACGAACTCCTGGGTGCCCTTGGCCGAGATGCCGCCCGGGGTGTTGTCGTCGATGCCGTGGCCCAGCTCGTGACCCACCACGTCGGCCGACGCGATCCACTGACCGGCGGTGTTCTTACCGATCTGCACCTGGGTGCCGTCGTAGTACGCGTTCTGGTCGTTCAGGCCGACCCGGATCGGCCACGCGCCGCCGGAACCGTTCTGACCGTTACGGCCGAGCCACGAGGACAGCATCGCGTACTGCTTCTGCGCCACGTAGAACGCGTCCACGCCGCCGGACTCCCGGTTGGTGCCGACGCCGTTGCCCCACACGTTGTCCGTACCGGAGAAGGTGGCATTTCCGGTTGCGTTCTGCGCCTTGACCGTCGTGTGCGACGGGTCCTGCAGCAGGTACGTCGAGCCGGACAGCGTGGTGTCGAGCGAGACCGAGCCGTAGATCCAGCCGTTGCCGGTGCCGGTCACGTTGGTGACGTGCTCCTTGGTGCCGAGCACCGCACCGGTCTGGGCGTCCACGTTGACGGTCAGCCGGCTGACGCCCTCGGCGCTGGTGCCGTTGATCGTCGACTGCCACGCCAGGCGGGCGGCCGCATCCTCGGAAGTGACCACGACGAGCTTGGTGCCCTCGACGCCGGCGACCGACTTGAGCTGCTTCTTGGCAGTAGCCAGCGCCGCCGCGTCGGTGATCTTCGGGATGACCGACAGCTCACCGATCGGGCTGGTCTGCGCGACCGAGGTGTAGGTGACCTTGCCGCTGGCGTCGGTGGCGACGACCAGGTCACCGCCGTCGACCTGCAGGCCCTTGTACGACCGGGTGAACGGCACGTAGTTGTGCCCGGCCGAGCTGATCACCTGACGCCGCTGGAACGTGTCCAGGGTGCTGGCGTGCAGGGCGGCCGGCTTCGCGGCGATCAGCGCGTCAGCGCCGTTCGCGGCGGCCGCCTGGATCTGCGCGGCGGTCGGCGCCGTCGGCTGGGCGGCCTGAGCCGGCCCGGCCGCCAGGGCCGCGGCCACTACCGTCGCGGTACCGACGGCGACAGCCTTTGTGGTTCGGATCATCTCGCGTACTCCTTCTCCGCCCGTGCGGGGGATGCAAAGGCGGGTGCGATCGATGATCTTTGATTACTTCGATGACCGAAACCCTTTCCGGCATATCAGTATGATAGGTATCAGAGCGGTATGTCATCGATGACTGACGAACTGTCCCGGCCGGAACCCGACGAACGCCGGCCCGTCGCCCAAGCCCAGGCTCAGGGCGTCCTTCTGCAGGTCAAGAGACCAGTGACCGGTACGCACACGGTGCTCGGCGGCCCGGATCGCGGCCAGGAATTCCGATGGCACGAACGCGCAGTGGCCGCGCCGGTTCACATACGACTGCCGCAGCAGCGGGCCCCGAGCCTGCTGGGCGTAGCGGTTCTCGTACTCGACCGGGGCGAGCTGGTCGTAGAGCGTGTGCATGGTCAGCATCGGCACGTCGAGCCGCCCCGTGACGGTCGAGGTGCGGGTCAACGACCTGAGTGCGGCGGGTTCGGCGTGAACGGACGCGTGCCGGGTCAGGTCCTTGAGGTCGGCGGTCAGCGAGAGTCCGGCGGCACGGTAGAGCGTCTCCACGGTCGACCGGTAGGGCGACCGGGCCAGCAGCGCGGCGTAGTTGACCCCGGCGTTCCAGGAGGCGTTACCACCCGCGCTGAGCTCGATGAAATACCGGGACGGCACGATGAACGGCAGGGTCGTCACCAGCCAGTCGTACTGGGCCTGGGCGATGCCGGCCGCGTCCGTCGGCGGCGTGGCCTGCCCGGCCGACCAGGTCGGCATGTTGAGCAGTGCGGTACCGAGGGCGACCCGGGCCCGGCCGGCGGCGGTGTCCCGGGCCGCGGTGGCCAGCGCCGACAGCTGACCGGCGGCGGCCGCACCCTCGGCCGGGCTCGCGTAGTCGACAAGTTGGACATTCCCACCGAGCAGCCGGCTCAGCGCGTACTCGCCGTCCAGCTGATAGTTGTTCAGGTCGACACCCCCGCCGAGCAGGCCGCAGGTGGAGACCGCCGCGTCGAGGCGATGCCCGGCCCGCTCGGCCTCCTGGGTGCTGATCAGCCCGCCCATCGAGACACCGAGCGCGATGGTGATCTTCGGCTTCCCAACAAGTCGGGATAAAGCCGACAAAGAAGCGAACTGGTCGCGGGCCGCGCTGGCCAGGGCCCATAGCGAGCCGTTCGGGTCGTAGGACGAGCCGACGAGCGCGTAGCCCCGGTCGAGCAGAGCCTGCTGAGTCGCCGGGTTGGGCGCGTCGGCCGCCGTCAGCGTCCCGAACCCGTGGCTGTAGAGCACGAGCGTGCCGTTCCAGTCCTCGGGGACGTCGGCGATCCAGGTCGCGCCGTCGTCGAGGGTTCCGCTGTAGTGGGTGGCGGCCCGAGCGGGAGCGGCCGGAAGAAGAAGAATCAGGACGACGGCGAAGAACGCATAAAAGAGGCGTTTCACAATGACCTCCGCAGGGTGGGGACGATTCCCTTCGGCACGAACAGGACGACGGCAATCAGCAGCAACGCGTACACGGCGTAGGACAGGACGCTCGGCGCGTAGCTGGGCATGCCCGGCTGGGTGGCGAGGCTGGTCAGCAGCTGCACCACCACGGTGATCAGGGCAGCGCCGAGGAGTGCTCCGGCGATGCTGCCCAGGCCGCCGACGACGGCCATCACGACGTACTCGATCGACAGCAACACTGGGAACGACCCCGGCGCGAGATAGCCGAGAAAGAAGCAGTAGATGCCGCCGGCCAGGCCGGCGAAGGCGGCCGAGACGGCAAAGACCAGCAGCCGGTACGCGCCGACCGGAACCCCACTGGCCTCGGCCGCCATCTCCCCCGTGGCGAGCGCCCGCAGCCCCCGCCCGACCCGAGAATGCACCAGCCGATGCGCGATCAGGCTGACCAGCAGCACCCCGCCGACGACCAGGTAGGCGTAGTCGAGGTCCTGGTCGAGCTCGAACCCGCCCACCGACAGATAGGGCAACCCTTGCAGCCCGACCGCGCCACCCGCCCACTGCGCCCCGCTGAGCACCGACAGCAGCAGAATCTGCAGGGCAAGGGTGGCAAAGGCGAGCTGATGCCCGCGCAGCCGCAGAATGGGAACGCCAACCACAACAGCGGCCAGGGCCGCCGCAACCGGCGCCGCGACCAGGGCAAGCAGCGGCGGCGCGTGATGCAGAGAAAGAAGACCCGAGGTGTACGCCCCCAGAGCCGTGAACGCCGCCTGCCCCAGCGACACCTGACCGGCATAGCCCATCAGCAGCGACAGCCCGACGACCGCCATAGCGGACAGTCCGAGCAGGATGAATACGGTCAACTGCCCCGGCGCAAGCACCACCGGAAGCACGAGCGCACCAACCGCCGCGACCGCATAGGCCCACTTCATGCCGCCTCCACCAGATCGCGGCGTCCCGCTCGGGCGATCAAGACAACCAACATGAAGATCAAGGCCACTTCCGACTGGTACGCCGTGGAGAGGTACCCGCCCACCAGCGCCTGCACGACCCCGAGAAGCAGGCCACCGACAAGGGTGAGTCCGGGCCGGGTGAGGTTCCCCAGGATGGCCGCCGAGAACCCGCTGACCACCAGCGCCACGTCACTGTCGAACGAAACCTGCTGCACCGGCGTGATCAGCACCCCGGCGAGCCCACCGAGCGCCCCGCCAACCGCAAACGCGAACAGCCCCATCCGCACGACGTCGATCCCGACGGCCCGCGCGGCATAGGGGTCGGCCGCGGTAGCGGTGAGCGCCCGCCCAAGGTCCGTCCGGGCAAACAGCAGAGCGGTGGCGCCGAGCACCACGGCGGTAACCCCGATGATCAGCAGGTAGTGCGTCTGAATCCCGCCGACCGCCCCCGGCAGCCCAGGAAACGACCGCGGCTGATCCCCCCAGAAGAAAATCTCCACCGCGTACGCGAAGACCCCAAGCCCAAGCGTGACGATCAGCCCGGCTTGAGGCGTGGTCCCAGGCTTACCGGTAGCGACCACCCCGACAAGCACCCCGACAAGCCCGGCGAGCAGCACCCCGAGCCCTTCGGCGACGCCGTGCGGCAGTCCGGCCGCAAGCAGCGTGGTAACGGTGAGCGCACCGAGCACGGCAAAGCTGCCTTGCGCAAAGTTGACCACCCGAGTGACCCGATAGATGACCACAAGCCCGCTCCCGGTAAGCGCATAGGCACACCCCAGCCCAACCCCGGTAACGAGATATTGCGCCAGCTCCCCCATCAGGACTCCAGGCCCAGGTAGGCGGTGGCGACCTCGGTGCTTCCGGCCAGCTCGGCGGACGGTCCTTCGGCGACCACCCGGCCCGCCTCCAGGACGTAGGCGCGGGAGCAGAGGTCGAGCGCGAGCCGCGCGTTCTGCTCGATGAGCAGCACCGCGAGCCCTTCGGCGTGCCGCTGTCGCAGATGCCCGGCGAGGTTCTCGACAACGCGCGGGGCGAGGCCGAGCGACATCTCGTCGATGACCAGGACGTCCGGCCGGCCCATCAGCGCCCGCCCCAGCGCGACCATCTGCTGCTGCCCACCGGACAACCGCCCGGCCACCTGCTTCCGCAGCGGCACCAACTCCGGCAGAAGCTGATAGATGTGCCCGGTGTCCCGGTTCTTCCGGTCCCGCCACGCCCCGAGCCGCAGGTTGTCGTCCACGGTGAGCGGCCCGAACAGATGCCGCCCCTCCGGCACGAGCGCCAGCCGCCCGCTGGTGCGCAACTCCCCCGCCGCCGGCCGGAGAATCCCGCACACGGTGTTGACCAGCGTGGTCTTCCCGGCCCCGTTGGCCCCGATCAGCGCGACCATCTCCCCGGCCCGAACCGAGACGCTGACCCCGTCGAGAGCGGTAGCCGCCCCATACCGCACAACCAGATCCCGAGCCTCGATCATGTGGGCCCGCCGAGGTAGGCGGCGACCACGGCGGAGTCGGTACGGATCTCGGCGAACGGGCCGCTCGCGATGACCTGGCCGAGGTCGAGGACGGTTACCCGGTCGGCGAGGCGGGCCACGAACGCGACGTCGTGCTCGACCAGCAGGATGGACAAACCCTCGCCGCGCAGCTGTTCGATCAGGGCGGCCAGGGCGGAGCGTTCCGGGCCGCGCAGGCCGGATGCCGGTTCGTCGAGCAGCAGCAGGCGCGGGGCGCCGCACAGTGCCCTCGCCACCTGCAAGGCCCGCTGGCGGCCGAGTGGCAGCGACTCGGCGGGTTGATCCGCCCAGGGCGACAGGCCGGCCCGGTCCAAGGCCTGTGCGGCCAGCCCGCGGATCCGGGTCTCCTCCCGGCGGTGGCGCGGCAGGCGGAGGATCGCCGACATCGGGCCGGCCGAGGTTATCGCGTGGGCGCCGACCATGACGTTCTCGGCGACGGACATGCCCCGGAACACCGGTGAGTCCTGGAAGGCGATGGCGATGCCGCGGCGGGCCCGGCGGTGCGGGGCGAGCCGGTCGATGCGCTCGCCGTCGTAGGCGATGGTGCCGGCGGTGGCGACCAGCTGGCCGCCGATCAGCTTGAACAGGGTGGACTTGCCGGCGCCGTTCGGGCCGATCACGGCGTGCGTCTCGCCCGGCGCGACGTCGAGATCGACGTCGCGCAGGGCATAGACGCCGCCGAACCGCCGGGTCGCCCCGGACACCGTCAGCAGTGCGGGCACGCCCTCACCCGCCGGCTACTGCGGCTAGCTTTTCCTTTGCCCAGTCGGTGGGCTGGAACGCGCCGGCCTTCACCACGTTGATGGAGATGTAGTCGGCGGTCAGGCCGGCGTGGTCGGTGGGGCTGTACTTGTACGTGCCGTTCGGGGTGGTCAAGGACAGGGCCTCGAACGCCGTGCGGATCTTCTCCGGGTCGGTGCCGTTCGCTGCCTTGACCGCGGCGGTCAGCAGCTTGAAACCGGTGTAACCGTCGGCGGCGAACTGCGGTGGCGGATAGCCGTGCTGGGTGGTGAACGGCTTGGCCAGCTCGTCGATGGCGGTCTTCTGCGGGCCGGCCGGCAGGGAATCGCCGACCACGGCGATCGAGCTGGCCACGAACACGCCCTCGGCGGCGGCGCCGGTCGGCTTGAGCCAGAGCGTGCTGGCCTGGGCGCCGGTGAACATCAGCGGCAGGCCGGCGCCGGCCGTGGCGTACTGCTTGGCGAAGGCTACCGCCGGTGGGCCGGTCGCCCAGACCGTCAGGGCCTGCGCGCCGGAGGTCTTGATGTTGTTGATGACCGCGCTGAACTCGGTGGTTGAGGTCTGGAACTGCTCGCCGGCTACCAGCGTGATGCCGTACTGGGCGGCCTTGGCCTCCATGCCGGCGGCGCCCGCGTTGGCGTACGAGCTGCGGTTGTCGTGCGCCACGGCTACCTTGCTGATCTTCTGCGACTGGTAGTACTGCAGGATGCGATCGGCGTAGGTCGCGGAGGTGGCGGGCACTACGAAGACGTACGGATGGATGGGTTTGATCTGTTCGTCGGCGGGGGTCAGCGAGATGTAGGGGATCTTGGCCCGATCCACCTGCGGGATGGTGGCCAGCGCCGAGTTGGAGAACGGCGAGCCGATCACCGCGATGACCCCGCTGCCCTTGAGCTCGTTGAAGCTGAGCACGGACTGCTCGGGCTGGCTCTTGTCGTCGCGCACGATCAGTTCGACCTGACGGCCGAGCAGGCCGCCGGCGTCGTTGAGCTGTTGGACGGCCAGCTCGACGGACTTCTTGTCCTCGCTGCCGAGCGGTGCGTAGTTGCCGGTCAGCGACACGATCAGGCCGACCTTCAGCTTGTCCTCGGTGGACGGTGAGTCGTTGCTGCAGGCGGCCAGAAACGCGGAAAGCAAGAGGAGGAGCGCTGTGAGGCGTCGCATGAGTACCTCCGTGTACTCAGGAGCGGGTGTCGTCAAGTTAGGCGCGAATTTGACGCTGGTCAATAAATTGCCCGACATCACAGCACATGCCGCTAACAACGCCGGTACTGTGCGCGACGTGCCCCCGTCACCGGCTGCCTCGGCGATCATGCTGACGTTCCTGGGTGATCACGTCCTCGACCAGGGCGTGTGTGTCTACTCCGGAAGCGTCATCGAGGTGCTCGCGCGCGCCGGAATCTCCGAGGAGGCGACCCGGTCCACGTTGACCCGGATGACCGCCCGCGGCCTGCTGCGCCGGCAGCGGCACGGCCGCCGCATGTACTTCGGACTGACCGGCCGCTCGGTGCGGGTGCTGCACGACGGCGCGGTGCGGCTGTGGCAGACCGGCGCGGTCAACCACGACTGGGACGGCACCTGGACGCTGCTCGCGTTCTCACTGCCCGGCGAGCGCCAGCGCGAACGGCACGACCTGCGGGCCGCGCTGGCCTGGGCCGGGTTCGGCCCGGTGCAGGGCGGACTGTGGATCGCCCCGGGCACCCCGGAGATTGAGTCGGTGCTGGCCCTCGGCCCGCACATCCGGGTCTTCCACGCGCGGGCCGACGCCTCCACCGACGTCACCGAGATGATCGCCGGGGCCTACGACCTGCCGGCCCTGGCGGCCCGATACACCGATTTCGGTACGCGCTGGGAAGGCTCCGCGATACCGGCCGACCCGCTCGCGGCCAAGCTGCACCTGGTCACCGACTGGCTGCAGATCATCCGCCGCGATCCCCGGCTGCCGATGCCGCATCTGCCGCAGTCGTGGCCCGCGGTTGCGGCCCAGGAGCTGTTCTTCCGCCTCAACCAGCAGCTGGCCGGCCCGGCCGCCACGATCGCGGCCGGGTTGCTGGAGACCGTGCCGGCGCTGTCAGGGGACGACAGTGACCGGCCAGCGGCCGCAGCGGACCAGCTTGGTGGCTAGCGAACCGGCGAACCGGTGCAGCGCCTGCGCGGACCGGCCGACGATCACCGCGTCGGCCTGGATCTCCCGGGCCACGTCGAGCAGCTCGGCGTAGGGCTCGCCGGTGCGGACGACCAGCCGGGCGTCGACCGCCATCTCGGCGCACAGCCCGATCGAGGCCCGCAGCTCCTTCTCGACGTCGTCGTGGGTGGCGATCAGCGTGGTGGTGGCGCCGCCGCCGAGATCGGCCAGCGGCATGATCGCCGAGGGCAGGGACCGCACGTAGACGGCGACCAGTTTGCAGCGCTGCCGCCGGGCCAGCCCCACGGCATAGGCCGCCGCCCGCATCGAGGTCGCCGAGCCGTCGACGCCCACCAAGATCGCGCTGGGACCGTCCATGCTCGGACGTTATCGCGACGGTAACCGTTCAGCAATAGCTCCGTTCCCATCGCGAAACATTGCCCATCGGGAACTTTCCTCGTACCGCACCTGCGGTACCGACGGGACGCCCTGAACCGGGCCAGAATGGTCGGGTGACCATCCGGGTGCTTCTCGCCGATGACCAGGCCCTGCTGCGGGCCACCTTCCGTCTGCTGCTCGACGGCGAACCGGACATCACGGTGGTCGGTGAGGCCGCCTCCGGCGAGGAGGCGGTGGCGCTGGCCCGCTCGTCCCGCGCCGACCTGATCCTGATGGACATCCGGATGCCCGGCATGGACGGCATCGAGGCCACCCGCCGGATCACCGGCGACGAGGACCTGGCCGGCGTGCGCGTGCTGGTCCTGACCACGTTCGACACCGACGACATCGTCGTCGCCGCGCTGCGCGCCGGCGCCTCCGGCTTCCTGGGCAAGGGAGTCGATCCCGGCGAGCTTCTTCAGGCCGTACGGGTGATAGCGGCCGGCGAATCGCTGCTGTCACCGAGCGCGACCACCGCCCTGATCGAACGTTTCCTGGCCCAGCCCGACCCCGGCGCGGTGACCGGCGAGGCCGCGCTGGGCGTGCTGACCGGCCGGGAGCGGGAGATCACCGCGCTGGTCGGCACCGGACTGGCCAACAACGAGATCGCCGACCGGCTCGGGATCAGCACCGCCACCGCGAAGACCCACGTCAACCGCGCGATGATGAAGACCGGCGCCCGCGACCGGGCTCAGCTGGTGGTCTTCGCGTACGAGACCGGCCTGGTCGTCAGCCGAAGGTGAACGAGTAGGCCCGCGCACCCGGCTCCGCGAAGGTGATCTCCAGGGTGCGTTCGCGGACCTTCTCGCGCTCGCGGAACAGCTGGTAGAGGCGGCCGGGACCGAGCACGCCGTGGCCCTGCTCGTCGACGTCCGCGCCGTGGTTCTCGCCCGGCGGCTCGCCGTCGACGAAGAGCCGGAACGGGATGGGATCCTCGCCGGCCGGAGCCAGCACGACGTGGGCGTCGCGGGCCTGGAAACGGAAGCCGATGCTGCCGCCGGCCTCGTCGAGCTCGACGCTTTCCCGGCCGACCGTCCAGACGCCGTCGAGTGCCCAGTCGTTGAAGTCGAGGTAGCCCGGCGGCGCGTAAGTGTGCGAGCCGTCGCGAGCCCCACCCGGCGACGCGAACCGTTCGCCCCGGGCAGTGCCGAGGTAGGTCTCCGGCGTACGCAAATGGTCCCAATCGGCCGGCGCCTCGACGCCGAGCGCACGCACCGCGGTGGGCTCCCGGTGAATGCCGAGCAGCCGCTGGATCCGGCGCTCCGACTCCTCGTAGCGGCCCTCTCCGAAGTGGAAGTCGCGCAGCGCACCGTCCCGATCGGCGAAGTAGAGCGCGGGCCAGTAGTGGTTGTCGAAGGCCGACCAGATCGCGTAGTCGCTGTCGACCGCGACCGGGTAGTCGATCTCCCGTTCCTGCACCGCGCGTTTCACGCCGGCGACGTCGTGCTCGAACGAGAACTCCGGCGTGTGCACGCCGATCACCAGCAGGCCGTCGTGGCGGTAGGCCTGCGACCAGGCTCGCACGTAGGGTTCCTGGCGCAGCCAGTTGATGCAGGTCAACGTCCAGAAATTGACCAGTACGACGCGGCCGCGCAGTTCTTCGGGCAGCAGCGGCCGCGAGTTGAGCCACGCACCGGCCCCGCTGAGCGGCGGCAACTGAGGGCTTCCGGTCACGCCCTCAGCCTCCACCCGCGCCGCGCCGCGCACAAGGCTGCGTGCCCCCGGCTGGATTTGAACCAGCGGCCTCGGCGCTCGGAACGCCGCGCTCTTTCCGCTGAGCTACGGGGGCCGGGTGACTGGCCGGATTCGAACCGGCGACCTCCGGGGCCACGACCCGGCGCTCTACCACTGAGCTACAGCCACCATTGCGGCCTTGCGGCCGGTGTCGCCGGGTGGGTTCGAACCACCGGCCTCGGAGTTATCAGCTCCGCGCTCTGACCTGCTGAGCTACGGCGACGCGAGCGGCTGACCGGGTTCGAACCGGCGACCTCCACCTTGGCGGGGTGGCGCTCTCCCTACTGAGCTACAGCCGCAAGAAACAGAAAAGCCGCCTGTCCCGGTGATCGGGGCGGCGGCGGTGGGCCTGACTTACACACGTCAGAGACGCCACCGCTTGCCGTGACCTCGAATGCCGTGCCGGAACATCTGTCTCTCCTGACCGTGGTGATCGGTGGTGAGCAATACGGTAGGGACCTCCGGCCGGCGCGGCAACGCGATTAATCCGGCCCGGGCGGACGGCACGAATGGAGGAGCACAGAAAGTAGCAAGATCCCTACCGTTCATCGCATGAAGACGCAGACGACGGTCCTGGCCCTGGCCGCGACCACGCTCGTGATCCTTTCCGGCTGCAAAGCCACCAACTCCCCGTCGGCCGCGTCCACCACCGTGGCGGCCTCCGTCGACGCCGACTCCGACTCCGCTTCCGGCACTGGCGACAACCCGACCTCGGAAGCGACCACCGGGCCGACCGAGACCGCCGCCCCGGAACCGGGCAAGACCACCACCTCGGCGAAGGTCAAGAAGACCACCAAGCCGACCCCGACGAAGACGAAGACCACCGACTCCGGCCCGACCATCGTCTCGTTCAAGCTGGTGCAGAAGCCGAAATGCCCCGAGGGCACCGCGGTGTTCCGCGCCCCCGCCGTCCCGGCCATCATCAAGTGGACGATCACCGGCGCCGACAGCGCGGCCCTCAGCGTCGACGACCCGACCAACACCCCCGGCACCTACGGCCCGGAGCCGCTGACCGGCACCGAGGAATTCACCTTCAGCTGCGCCACCGAGGTCGGCTCGACCGAGAAACACACCTACGCGATCTGGGCCCTGGGCGCCGACGGCAAGAAGCGCTCCAAGACCATCACCGCCACCGCCAAGATCCTCGACACCGGCAAAAGCTAAGAACCGGTAATTCAATCCCTTTTGGTACGCGCCGGCTCAGTCCCGTGGCACTCGGTCCAGGTAGGTGCAACTCGCCCTCCGCGCGCCCGCTACGGGCGGGCCCGGCCCCACGCCGGGCGGGGGTTGGGGTTGGGGGGTCCGGTTGCGCGAGAGTCGCTGCACGCGCTGGTGTTGCACCCGGCCGCGCGGTGGCGGCGGTCGGGTGTGCTTGCGGTTGTGGGGTCGCAGGCCGTACCGAAAAAGGCCTTTGTCTAGAAGATCCAGCGGTCTACCAAGGCCTCGTGGGCCTCCAGGCGTTCCTGGGTTTGCTGTGGGGCGGTGCGGGCGATCGCGTCCAGCAGGCTGATCGCCAGCACCACGACCGCGGCGTGGGAGTCGAAGACCAGTTCGGTGCCGACCGGGGCTACCAGCAGGATGTCGGCGGCGGCGGCGAAGGGGGCCAGCGCCGTATCGGTGACCACCACCGTGGCCAGGCCCAGCTCGCGGGCCAGCCGGATGGCGCCGACCGTGGCGGCCGGGTAGCGGGGCATCGCGAAGACCAAGACCGCGGTCGCGCCCTGCTGGTGCAGCTGGAGAACGGTGTCGTCGATCGTGCTCGCGTCGGTCGACACGGTCACCGCGGGCAGCAACCGCTTCGCGAAGTAGCCGAAATAGGTGGCCAGGGCGGCCGACGCGCGCAGGCCGAGCACGCCCAGCGGGCTGGTGCCGGCCAGCAGCCGCACCGCCTCGCGGGTGGCGTCGGTGCCCAGCACCCGGTTCAGGCTCGCGAGGTTGGCTATCTCCTGGTCGACCGGGGAGGTCTCCTGGTGCTCGGGGGCGGCCGACGCGGACAGCACCGCGTCGCGCAGCGCCGCCCGGAACTCGGGGAAACCGGCGAACCCGAGAGCCGTGGCAAGCCGGGTCACGGTCGGCTGGCTCACGCCGGTCTGCTCGGCGATCTCGATGGTTGATTTGAACGCTACGTCCGGGAACATGCCGAGCATCCGCTGCACGATCTGGCGCTGGGTCGGCGAGAGCCGGTGCCGTTGGGCCAGGGCGAGCAGCCAGTCCTCCGCGCGCGCCATGGGCACCCCTTCGCCGTACCTGAATAACTTGAAACACCTAGGCTATAGGGTGCATGTCATGATTCAGATTCGCTTCCTCTCCGGGGGCGACATCGACGGTCTCGGCATCACCAGCACCGATGTCATCGCCGCCGTCGAGTCGGTCGTCGACGCCCACGGCCGCGGCCACACGGTCTTCGAGCCGCGCACCCACCTGGTGCCCGACAACGGTGGCGTCGGCCATTTCAACATCCTGCGCGGCCACGTCTCGACGCTCGGCGAGCACGGGCTGAGCGGCGTGAAGGTCGTCGGCGACTTCGTGCCGAACTATCAGAAAGGCCTGCCCAGCGAACTGGCCCTGATGACCGTCTACGACCCCACCACCGGGGTGCCGCTCGCCATCATGGACGCCACGCTGATCACCGAGGTACGCACCGGCGCGATGACCGCGGTCGGCGCCAAACACCTGGCCCGCCCCGATTCCCGCATCCTGGGCCACGTCGGCGCGCGCGGCACCGCCTTCGCCAACGTCACGATGCTGGACAGCCTGTTCCCGCTCGAGGAGATCCGGGTGACCAGCCGCCGCCCCGAGTCCCGGGAGGCGTTCGCCGCGCGCCTGCGCGAGGTCACCGACACCCCGGTGCGGGCGGTGGCCACCGCGGAGGAGGCGTTCGACCAGGCCGACATCCTGGTGGAAGCCTCAAGGCTGGAAGAACCAACACCCCTTTTGCGTACGGCCTCGGTAAAGCCCGGCGCTTTCGTGGTTCCGTACGGGACCATCAGCGCCGTGGAACTGGACCTGCTCGACGTGATGGACAAGGTGGTCGTCGACGACTGGCGCGAGTCCCGCTCGGGCCGCTTCGGCGCCCTGCGCGCCCACGTAGACACCGGCCGCCTGAGCGAGGACACCCTCTACGCCCAGATCGGCGAGATCGTGAGCGGCGCCATGCCCGGCCGCGAACACCCCGACGAGCGCATCCTGTTCTGGCACCGCGGCCTGTCCATCCTCGACGTGGCCCTGGCCCACCTGATCCTGACCAGAGCCGAAACCGCCAGCGCAGGCACAATCCTCGACTACCGATGAGCGTCGACGGTCCTCCACCGCTGATCAGAATCGACCGGGCCGAGCAGCTCGATCGCGCGGTGATCGGCGCGGTGGCCCGGGGCGAGCGCCGGATCGTGCTCTCCGATGGCCTGCTCGCCGCGGTAGCCGCCAACCGGCGGGCGATGCTCGACGACCTCGCGGGCGACCAGCCCGTCTACGGGGTGAACACCGGAATGGGCGCGATGTCCGGCGTGCGCCTCGATGCCGATGCCCAGGCCCGCCAGCAGAACAACCTGATGGTCGGCCGGGCCGTTGGCTCGGCGCCGTGGTTGCGCCGGGCCGAGGCCCGCGCCCTACTCGCGGCTCGGTTGCGCACCCTCCTGCACCCGGCCGCCGGCGCCTCCCCCGACCTCTGCCGGCACCTGCTCGCCCTGCTCGACGCCGACGTGGTCCCGGCGATCCCGCTGCGCGGCGGCGCGGCCGGCGAGATCATCCCGCTGGCCCACGCGGGCGCCGTCCTGATCGGAATCGGTCAGGTCCTCGACCGGGCCGGCGCCGCAATCGACGCCGCCCCCGCGCTGGCCGCCGCCGGCCTCTCGCCGCGCCCGTTCGAGGCGAAGGAGGGCGTCGCCTTCCTGGAGGGCGTCCCCGGCCTGACCGGTCTGGCCATCCTCGCCGCCGCCGAGACCCGCGCGCTGCTGACCCAGATCACCGCCGCGACGGCGGCCTCACATGCCGTGCTCCGAGCCAGCCACGACCCGCTGCATCCCGCCTTGGCCGACAGCCCCGAGCTGGCCGACGTCCTCACCACACTCCGCACCCTCCTCAACCCAGACAGCCCGCCCATCCCGGGCTCTGCGCCCGGCGCGGGCGGCGTGCTGGCGGGCGTCGGGGCGGGGCGGGCGCTTCAAGCGCCGGTGTCGTTTCGGGTTACTGCGCCGGCTATCGCTGTGGCGGTTCGGGCGGTCGCGGGCGTTGAAGAGGCCGTTGACCGGGCGCTGGGGGCGGTCACCGACTCGCCTGCGCACCTCGACGGGCGGTTTGTGGGGACGTTCGGGTTTGCCGGGACCGATCTGGTCGCGGCGGTGAGCTCCCTGAGCACCGCTCTGGTTCACCTCGCTGAGCTCGGCACCGCCCGGCTGCATCGGCTTCTTGACGGTGCGCTCACCGGGCTGCCCCGGCAGCTGTCCGACTACCCCGGGCTGCACGCCGGGATGGTGACCGTGCACAAGCGGGCCGTTGGCGTCACCCATCGGCTGCGCCGGTTTGCGATGCCGGCGCTGCTCGGTGCGATGGAGACCTCGCTCGGGCAGGAGGACGTGCAGAGCTTCGGGTTCGAGGCCGCCGAGTGCCTCGGTGAGGCGATCGCCGGGGTGCGCGATGTGCTGGCGTGCGAGCTGCTCGCCGTACATCAGGGGAATTTGCTTGGGGCTGTTGTTCCGGCCGGGCTGGACCGGATCGCGGAGGTCGTGCCGGAAGGCACCGCCGACCGGGCGTTCGGGCGCGACCTTGATCGGATCATTCACTACTTGACATTCTCAAGTACCTGACTTTGTATATAAGGGTGACCGACACCCACGACCCCCAGCTGCTCAAGGGGGTGCTGTCCCTGCTGTTGCTGCACCTGCTGGCCGAGCACGAGTCCTACGGCTACGAGGTGGTGCAGCGGCTGCAAGCGGCCGGTTTCGCCGATGTGCTCGAGGGCAGCGTCTATCCGGCCCTGACCCGACTGCAGCGCGAGGGCCGGCTGGCGACCCGGCTGGTGCCGTCGACTTCCGGGCCGGCCCGGAAGTACTACCGCTTGACCCCGGCCGGGCGCGAGGCCCTCGCGAGCGGCACCGATTCCTGGGCGCGGCACATCAGCGCGGTCGACACCGTGCTGTCCCGGCCGTTGCCGGCCTCTGCGGAAGGAAGCTGACATGCCCGACGTCACGATATTCGACCGGCTGCGCATCGAACGGCTCGTCTGGAGTCTCGACCAGCAACTCTACGACCTGCCCCGGGCCCAGCGCCTGGCCAACCGCCGCGAGGTTCGGGCCAACCTGCTGGAGGCCGCGCACGACGTCGGCACCACCGAGGCCCTGCGCCGGGTCGGCGGCAGTCGTCAGCTGGCCGAGCAATACCTGGTCGCCGAGTTCGGCGACGGGCCACGCCCCTCGTGGATCGGCGCCATCTATGCGGCGGCGCTGCTGCCGTTGCTGCTCAACTTCTTCCTCAGCGAGGCCGCCAACGCTTTCGAGAGCGGCGTGACCGCCGCCGATCCACAGGCCACCGGGGTGTACGTGTGGTCCGGCGTGAGCGGCTTGCAGTCGGCCATCACCTACACCTTCAGCGACGGCGCGGCCAGCCACCACGGTGGGGCCTGGACTCCATTGACGTACGCCCTCTGGCTTCTTTTGATCGTCGGCGCCGGTCGCCTCTGGCGGCTGCGCCTGCGCCGCCGCCCGGCGCTGGCCGCCTCGTGACCGAGCACCACCATCGGGTTGATCAGTGGACCGTCGGGCGGCTGCGGGCGGCATTGCAGCAGCTTCCCGACGACACGGTCCTCCGGGCCGAGGTCGCCGACTCCCCCAGCACGTGGCCCGGCTCGGATCCGTGGGGCAACGATCAGCCGATATCTGCACTGAACGGGCGACGGTGGTATCCACCGGAAAGCTGAATTGATCTTTATCTAGGCAGTCCCCTAGGGTCTCGACGCGTGATTGCAACCCGAATTTCTTCCGCCGTTCTGATCGGCGTATCCATCTTGGGCATTTCCGCGTGCGGCGACGACGCCGACACCGCAGCCGGGACCAGCACCACCACGGTGGCCTCCGCCGCCGCTCCCGCGGCCGAGGCCACCACGGCCGCGGCCGCCGGGGTCTCCGACAAGGAACTCTGCGAGCAGGCCAACAAGGCAGCCGACTCCTTCAAGAAGGCGGCCCTCACCCTGGCCGCGGCCGGCGACATCCCGGTCACCGACGCCAAGGCCATGCTGACCGACTTCGCGTCCACCCTGACCAAGCTGGCCGACAGCGGCGACGGCGCGGTGGCCACGGCCCTCAAGGCCAACGCCGACGCGGCCCTGCAGGCGGCCGGCGAGCCGAACCCGGTGGAGGCGGCCGACACCCCGGAGTCGGAGAAGGCCGGCAAGGACCTCAACGCGGCCTGCAAGGCGGCCGGGGTCACCACCGTCTTCTGATCCGTCGCTGAATGCCCGACTCCCCTCGGGCATTCAGCCCGGCCGGATCGCGGCGAACAGTCAGCGACATCGCGGTGAGGGCGGCACACACGTCCGCCGGGTCATCCCGCCGGACGGCGGCGAACGCGCTGCGGTGCGCGTAGACGAACAGCACGAATTGGTCAGCGTCGGTGCAGGCGGCCCGGGTTCGCTCGCACTCGGCCGCGTCGAGCCCGGCTAACGGTAGTGACCACCGCCCCCGCGATGGGGTAGATGATGGCGGCGCCGACACAGACGACGAGGCCTACCAAACCGTCTCGGAATGCCTCCGAAACGCGTTGATCCTCAAGGGCCACCCAAAAGAGTCTGCCCGGCCAAGGCAAGGGGGTTGCGTTCGCTCCGGCCCGGCCCGCGCGACTTGAAGGGATCACCCGCGACCATGACCGACACCAACCGAGAAACCCTGCGCACCGCGTTCGGCCAGGACGCCGAGCTCTACGACCGATGCCGTCCGACCTACCCACCCCAGCTGTTCACCGACCTCGCCACCCTGGCAGATCTCGGTCCCGGCTCCCGGGTGCTGGAGATCGGATGCGGAACCGGCCAAGCGACCCGGCCCCTGGCCCAACTGGGATGCGATGTCGTCGCGATGGACCTCAGCCCCGACATGGCCGCCATCGCCCGGCGCAACCTCGCGCAGTTCCCGAATGTCGCCGTCGTCACGGCGGCCTTCGAGGACTGGGAGCCCTCGAACGGAACCTTCGACGCGGTCCTCTCCGCGACCGCGTTCCACTGGCTCGACCCCGACGTGCGCATGGTCAAAGCCGCTGACCTGTTGCGGCCCGGCGGATCCCTCGGCATCGTCTCGACTCACCACATCGCCGGCGGGACGACCGCCTTCTTCGCCGACGCACAACGATGCTACGAACGTTTCGACCCCACAACACCGCCCGGCGTGCGTCTGACGACCGACGACGAAACCCCCGAGGAGACGGCCGAGTTCGACCGATCGGCACGATTCGGGCCAGTCGAATTCCGGCGCTACGAATGGCAACAGACCTATACCTCGCCCGAGTACCTGAACCTGCTCATGACCCACTCCGGCAATCGAGCCATGGCACCGCAGGCACGAAGCGGCCTGTTCGCATGCATCTCCCACCTGATCGACGACGTCTACAACGGAGCAATCACCAGGCAGTACCGGACCCGGCTCGCCATCGCCCACAAAACGTTCCGAACTGCTCGATAGGAGCTCGGGCTACTGGCCTGGCGACTACTCAGCCGTTCCGCTGAACGCGGCTGACGGACCCCGCGACACCGGGCGGCGGAAGGTGAGGCGTCGTAGCCGGCCGGCGGGATCGTCCTGCACTCCCTTACTTTAGGTAGGCGGCGAGGGGGATGTTCTGCTCTCGCAGGGCGGTGGCTATCAGGGCGGCTATCTGCTGGGCGCCGTACGCCTCGAAGTGGGTGTGGTCGTTGCAGAAGAAGGCGCCTACCGCTCCGGTGGTGTAGTCGCTGTTGTTCGGGCACAGCTTCAGGGTGTTGTAGAGCGCCACGCTTCGGGTGTGCAGGTCGATCACCGGGACGCCGTTTGCCGTGGCGGCGTCCTTTGTCTCCGTTACGAAGCCTCGGTTTCCTACGGCCGTGCTTCCGCTGCAGGTGATTGCGGCTACCGGGGTTACGAAGATCGGTTTTACGCCTCGGGCCTTGGCCGCCGATGCCATCACGCCCAGCAGCTCCTTGAAGCGGGCCGTGCCTACGTGCCGTGGGCAGGCCGTGTCGCCGTCGTTGATGCCGAACTGGATGACCAGGTAGTCGCCGGTTTTGAAGCCGGTGCTCGCGTCCAGCATCGCGGTCCAGCGGGAGCTGTAGGCGGTCGAGCTCAGGGTGCACTCGCCGGCCGCGTTCTTGGTGGTGGTCACGTTGCCCTCGTACAGCCAGGTCTGGATGCTCCGGCCGCCTACCGCGCTGTTCTGGACCGTGACGTTGCTGTTGAAGTACGGGGCGAACTGGCTGCCCCAGCCGATCGGGCAGGTGCTCGCGTTCATCATCGTGGAGTCGCCGGCCATCCACACCTTCACCGGGGCCGCGGCGGTGGCGGTCGGGGTCGGG
Source organism: Paractinoplanes tereljensis (assembly GCF_016862435.1). GTDB lineage: Bacteria > Actinomycetota > Actinomycetes > Mycobacteriales > Micromonosporaceae > Actinoplanes > Actinoplanes tereljensis. The sequence goes on along the minus strand of NZ_BOMY01000061.1, from coordinate 99,511 downwards.
GTCGGGGTGGCCGGAGGGGTGCTCGGGCCGGTGCACGGGGTCGGTGACGGGGACTGCGGGCTGGTGGTCGCGGCGGCGCCGGTGCAGGTCGTGCCGTTGAACGTGAATGACGACGGCACGGGGTTGCTGGTGGTCCAGGTGCCGTTGAAGCCGAAGCTGGCAGATGCGCCGGTGCCCACCGCGCCGTTGTAGCTGGCATTGGTGGCGGTGACGGCCGAGCCGGCCACGCTGACGCCCGCGTTCCAGGCCTGGGTGATGCCCTGGCCGGAGGCCAGCGTCCAGGTCAGCGTCCAGGCGGTCACCGGGTCACCGAGGTTGGTGACGGTGACGTCGGCGCCGAAGCCGCCGGTCCACTGGCTGGTGACCTTGTAGTTGACGCTGCACGCGGGGGTGGCCGCGTTCGCGGTGGCGATGCCGAAGCCGCCGGCGGCGACGACAACCGCCGCGATCGCCAGGGCCGACCGGGAAACCTTCATCGGGGTTGCTCCTAGGACGTGGCAGTGCAGGGGGCGTTGTTGAGGGCGAACCCGGTCGCTCCGCCGAGGTTGCTGTCGGCGATGAGGCCGAAGCTCGCGGTGCCGCCGGCCGGGATCGAGCCGTTCCAGGCAGCGTTCACGGCCCGGGCCGCGGTGCCGGTCTGGCTGGTGGTGGCATTCCAGGCCTGGGTGATCGTCTGACCGGCGGGGAGGGTCCAGGTCAGGGTCCAGCCGTTGACGGCCGCGGGAGAGGTGACCGTGACGTCAAATTGCGCGCCGGTGCCCCAATCACCGGTTTTCTTGTAAATGACGGCGCAGGCCCCAGAGGCCGGCGGAGTCGTGGGCGCGGTGGTTGGCGCGGTGGTCGGGCCGGTCGTTGAGGGAGTGGTCGGCGCGGTGACCGTGGCCAGCTTCGCGCTGATTACCGGGGCCAACTTGTCGGTAATGGCCTGGTGGCCCTTGTCGTTCGGGTGCACCGAGTCGCTCAGGCCGTCCGACGGCAGCCAGCCCGTCGTGTCCACATAGAACACGCCGGCATCGCCGGCGTTGTTGCGCGCCAGCACCGCCGCCTGCGTCTCCGCCGCATAACGACCGATGAAGGTACGCATGGCGAAGAGCTTGGCGTTCGGGAACTTAGCTCGGATCTTGGTGAGGAAGGTGATGTACTTCGCCTGGAAGTCCGCGCTGCTCACGCCGTGGCTCTTGTCGTTGGTGCCCAGGTTGATCACCACGCCGTCGGCGGTGTAGCGGCTGAAGTCCCACAGGTCGGTGCCGGCCTGCCCGCCGCTGGACATCCAGTAGCGCGTCTCGTGCGCCCAGCACGCGTCGGTCGTCTCGGACAGGCACATGCCGCCGATCGCGATCTGCGTGTGGTTGTAGCCGAGCACCTCACCGGTCTTGAAGCCGTAGTCGGTCACCGCCAGCTGGCTGCTCGTGGTGCCGGCCGTGATCGAGTCACCGATGAACTCGAGGAGCTTGGGCCGGGCCGCCGCCTTGAACGTGGTGGCGCCGGAGTCGAGAGTCAGTCCCTGGAAGACCGCGTCGCCGGTGTACGAGCCGGCCACCTGCCGGTAGCTCACGATCAGCGTGTGGTTCCCGGCGGTCAGCGCGGTCGGCGTCAGGTTGATCGTGCCGGAGCCGCTGTAACCGGTGAAGGCGCCGCCGTCGATGCTGGCCCACAGGTCGATGGCGTTGCGCTGCTTGAGCTTCACGGTCCGCCCGGTGAAGCCGACCCGCAGGTAGGCGCCGGCCCAGTAGGGCACGTAGGCCGAGGCGTTCGTGGTGTTCCAGCGCCCGACGAAGCTGATGTTCGAGTCGCTCGGCGTACCGTCGCCGGCCGCGGCCTGCACCGGCAGGGCGAGTATCCCGCCCAGCAGCATCGTCGAGGCGACCACCACAGCCCCGAGCACACGACGTCGCATGACACCCCTCCCATCCGGCCGGGAGCGCTCCCACGGCAGGTTATGGAATCGTCGTTCACAAATTGACAGATGTCAATGAACCAGACGACCTACCTGGTAGACGCGGCGCCGCCGGCCGGACAACAAAAAATCAGAAAGAAGGGGGTACGCCGGTGGAGCCCCGGACGACGAGCTCCGGGCGGAACATCGGGATGCCGTCGACCGCTCCCTCGAGCTGACTGATGGCCGCCTCGACGATCGCGTCCTCGTCCCAGGCCATCGTGGTCAGGCCGGGATCGACCAGGCCGGCCAGCTGATGGTCGTCGTAGCCGACCACCGACAGGTCGTCGGGAAGACGCAGCCCGACGTCGCGGGCCGCCCGGTAGACGGCGAAGGCCAGCGAGTCGCTCAGGCAGAACACCGCCGTCGGGCGATCGGCGGCGGTGAGTAGAGCGGTGGCCGCCTCGACCGCGTCGGCGGTGGCGGCCGGGGCGGAGATCTCGACCAGCTCGATGCCCAGGGCCGCGGCAACCGAAGCGGCCAGCACCTGGGCCGGGCGGCCGGGGGTGGAGGGCAGCGCCGGCGCGAGCAGGCCGACCCGGTGGTGGCCGAGGCCGGCCAGGTGGGCGAGGGCGGTCTCGACGCCGTACCGGTTGTCGAACAGGACGCTGCCGGAGCCGGGCCGGGCGGTCAGGGCGTCGCCGATGGCGACCACCGCCACCTCGGGGCCGAGCAGCCGCCAGTAGCCGGCGGTCGGGTCGACCGGGGAGACCAGGGCGCCGTCGACGCGCTGGGCCGCGAACTGCTCGACGATCAGGCGTTCCAGCGCGGGGTCGGCGTCCGCGTCGGCGATCGTCGCGTAGCGGCCCTGGCGGCGCAGCGCCCGGGTCAGCAGCACCGAGAAGTCCTGTTGCCAGAGATCTCGCAAAGATCCAGAGACCCCGACCGATCCGGTACGGCCACTCGCGAGCGCCCGCGCGATCGGATCGACCGTGTAGCCGAGTTCCGCGGCGATCTCGCGCACCCGGGCGATGGTGGCCGGTGAGCCGCGCACTCCACGAAGTGCGTAGGAGGTGGCCGCCAGCGAGAGCCCGGCGGCGTCCGCCAGGTCCTGCAGCGTGCGACGGCCTGACACTCGGCCGACAGTAACAGCCCAGTGCATGAGATGGGCTTGTCCCTGTAACACGGAAGCGCTTCACTCAATGCATCTTGTGAAGCGCTTCCGGGGTTATCGAGGGACTAGGCCATGCGGATCGACTGCCACCAGCACCTCTGGCCGCCACGCTTCCTCGACGCCCTGCGCCGCCGGAAGACCTACCCCTACCTGCGCGAATGGACCCTGCACCTGCCCGGCGAGCCGCCCTACGAGGTGCACCCGGCCGCCCACGACGTGGCGAAACGCCGCCAGGGCGAGGAGGCCGCTCTGGCCCTCGTCTCGCTGTCCAGCCCGCTCGGCATCGAGCACCTGCCCGCCTGCGAGGGCGGCGAGCTCATCGACGTCTGGCACGAGAGCGCCCTGGAGCTGGGTGATCCGTTCCGGGTCTGGGCCGCGGCGAGCGTGACCGACCTCGACCCGGACGGTCTGGCCAAGGTGCTGCGCGAGGAACGCATCGTCGGACTGCAACTACCCGCGACGGCGCTGGCCGATCCGGCGGCGATCGCCCGGATGCGGCCACTGCTGGACGAGGTCCAGCGCGCCGGCAAGCCCGTACTCGTGCATCCGGGCCCGGCCCCGGTCCTGGCCGATCCCGGCCTTCCGGCCTGGTGGCCCGCCCTGGTGCCGTATGTCTCTCAGCTCCAGCAGGCCTGGATGGCCTGGCATGTCGCCGGCCGCCGGCAGCGGATCGCCTTCGTCGCGCTGGCCGGTCTGGCCCCGCTGCATCACGAACGGCTGGCCGCCCGCGGTGGCGCACTCGGCCCGCTCGACCCGGAGGTCTTCTACGAGACCTCGTCCTACGGCACCCGGGCGATCGACGCCATGGTCCGGGTCGTCGGGGTCGACCCGCTGGTCAACGGCTCCGACCGGCCGTACGCGGAAGCCACCGACCCGGGCTTCGGCGCGGCCTTCACGCACGCCCTGTTCACCGCCAACCCGCGACACCTGCTGACGGGAGAACCCAGATGACCATGCCGGCCCTGCTCGGCCGGGTGCTGACCACCCAGGAACTACGACGCTGGGTGACCGACCTGGCCGCCCGCACCGAGCTCTGGGAGCCGCTGGTCCGGCACGACACCGGCAAGCGGCACTACGCCTCGCTCTACCGGGACACCGACATCGACGTCTGGGTGCTGTGCTGGAACCTGCAGGACGACACCGGCTGGCACGACCACGACATCTCCTCCGGCGCGGTCGCGGTGACCCGGGGCGCGGTCTCCGAGGCCACCCCGCGGATGGGCGGCACGCCGGCGACGCGGGTGGTGAAGGCCGGTCGCTCGTTCGGCTTCGGGCCCGACCACATCCACCGGATGGCCGGCGCGGTCGACGGCTCGGTCTCGATCCACGCCTACTCACCGCCGCTGTGGCGGATGGGGCAATATTCGATCAGCCCGAGCGGGGTGCTGCGCCGCCGCGCGGTGAGCTACGCCGACGAGTTACGGCCTCTCGACTAAAGCGGCCAGTTCGGGCAGCAGGGCGGCGGCGCTCTCCAGGTCGGCGCCGAGCGGCCGGTCCTCCATGCCCGGTTCCAGCGCCTTGGCGGCCAGGTCGAAGGCCTCCCGGGCGGCGCCGTCGACGAGCCGGCCGGGCGCCATCCGCAGCGCCCGGACCGCCGCGACCAGCTCGGCGGCCAGCAGCGTGGGGGCGAGCTCGGTCATCCGGCGCAGCGAGCGGGCACCCTGGGTGGCGAAGCTGGCGTGCTCCTCCAGGCCGAGCGAGATGGTCAGCGTGCCGGCCGCGACCGCCTGCATGCCGACCCGGATCTCGGTGAGCAGGTCCTGCACGACGTACTCGCTGATCATCAGGCCGGAGCTGCCGGTCGGGCCGTCGGCCAGGAAGGCGCGCAGGCCGGTCAGGTCGGGGCGCATCAGCAGCCCGAGCCGGGCCGACGACAGCGACAGCACCGGCAGGAAGGCGTTACGCACCGCGTCCAGGTGCGAGGCCAGGGTCGCGGTGTGGAACTGCCCGTGGTGGTGCACGCCGGCCACCGTGACCAGCGGGTTCTCCACCGCCGCGTTCAACTCCTCGCCGAGCACGTTGCGCAGGTCGCGAATCGCGTCCAGGGCGGGCGCGGTCACCTGTGGCATCACCCGCAGCCCGAACGGGTCCTGGATGCGCACCGGCGCGCCCGAGCCAGCCACCAGCTTGCGCAGCATGGCGGCCACCTCGGCCTGGCACGGGTGGGCGCGGGCCAGGTGCACGGCGGCGTCGTAGGCCTCCGGGTTGCCGCGCAGCGCGACGAAGGTCAGCGCGGCCACCACGATCGACGCCCGGAGCTGGGCGGTCACCCGGTCGAGGGCGAGGGCCGCGGTGGCCACGGTCAGCGCGCTGGAGCTGATCATCGGGAGCGCGTCGGTGGCGTCGATGGTGGTGACCGGGCCCTGGCCGGAGCGCCACGGCCGCTCCCCGGAGAGGGTGAGGCCCAGCTCGGCGAGGGCGGCCAGGTCACCGGTGCCGATCGCGCCCCACGAGTGCAGGGTCGGGACGGCTCCGGCGTACACCGCCTCGGCCAGCGCTTCGGCCACCCGGCGCGAGATGCCCGATCCGCCGGCCAGGATCTGGTTGAGCCGGGTGGTCATCGCGGCCCGGGCCGTCTCGTCGTCCTCGACCGGTCCCACCGCGGCGCAGTGGCTGCGCAGCAGCCGCAGGCCGTGCCCACCGTCGTCGGCGGTCATCTCGTGCCGGTTGGCTCCCACACCGGTGTTGGCGCCGTAGACCGCGCCCGCCACCCGGGCCTCCAGCAGCACCGCGTGCCGCCGCTCGACGAGCCGCAGGGCAGCCGGGTCGACCGAGACCTCGGCCCGGCCGGACGCGACGGCGACGAGGTCCTCCACCGTGAGCGAATGGCCGTCGAGCCGGACTTTTGCACGCATAACAACGTCACCTAGTTTCAGGAGCGTAAAGCTCGACCCCGATCGTTTGACATCCTATTCACTATCGCTGAAGTATGAATAGCCTCATTCACCGGAGCGCCGCCATGGGAGTACCATGATCACATTCGACGACGTCGTGAAGGTGTACCCCGGCGGCAGCACGGCCGTCGACCACCTCTCCCTCGAGCTTCCCACCGGCAAGACGACCGTGTTCGTCGGTCCGTCCGGCTGCGGCAAGACCACCTCGCTCCGCATGATCAACCGGATGATCAACCCGACCTCGGGCCGGATCCTGATCGACGGCCAGGACGTGGCCGGGCAGGACGACGCTCTCCTGCGGCGCAAGATCGGGTACGTCATCCAGCACGCCGGCCTCTTCCCACACCGCACCGTGCTGGACAACGTCGCCACCGTGCCGATGCTGCTCGGTAAGTCCCGCAAAGAGGCCCGCACCGCCGCGCTGGGGCTGCTCGAACGGGTCGGCCTGTCCGCCGAGTTCGCCAGTCGCTACCCGGCCCAGCTCTCCGGCGGCCAGCAGCAGCGCGTCGGGGTGGCCCGGGCGCTCGCCGCCGACCCGCCGGTGATGCTGATGGACGAGCCGTTCAGCGCCGTCGACCCGGTCGTGCGCGAGGGCCTGCACCGCGAGTTCCTGCGCCTGCAGAAAGACCTCGGCAAGACGATCGCGATGGTCACCCACGACATCGACGAGGCGATCAAGCTCGGCGACGTGGTCGTCATCCTCCGCCAGGGCGGCAAGCTCGCCCAGATCGGCACCCCGCAGGAGCTGCTCGACCACCCGGCCGACGAGTTCGTGGCCGAGTTCGTGGGCCGCGACCGCGGGCTGCGCAGCCTGTCCTTCGACACCGCCGCCGGCCTGCCGGTGCGCCCGCTGACCGCCGACCTCCTGCTCGACGAGGCCGGCCGGCCGGTCAGCTGGGGCGACGGCGAGCCCACCGGCGGCACGTTCACCGTCGAGGACTCGTTGCGGCTGGTCACCGACCTGGCGATCACCTCGCCGGTCGGCATCGCGGTGCGGGTCGACGCGAACGGCAAGGCCGACGGCCTGGTACCGCACCACGACCTGGTCGACCACCTCGCTGAACGCCGGGCGGCCAAGTGAGCACCTACCTGTCGAACAACTGGGAGACCATCCTGACCGCGCTGCGCCAGCACGTCTGGCTCGCGCTGGTCCCGGTGGTGATCGGCTTCGTGCTGGCGCTGCCGATCGGCTACCTCGGCGTCCGTTTCCCCTGGCTCTACCACCCGCTGGTCAACACGTGCGGGGTGCTCTACTCGATCCCGTCGCTGGCGCTGTTCGTCTTCCTGCCGGTCCTCCTCGGCACCAAGATCCTGTCGCCGCTGAACATCGTGGTCGCGCTGACCATCTACACCGTCGCGCTGCTCGCCCGCACCGTCGCGGACGGCCTGCGCTCGGTCGACGCCCTGGTCGTGCAGTCGGCCACCGCGATGGGCTACCGCCGCCTGCGGCGGCTGATCGACGTCGAACTACCGGTCGCGCTGCCGGTCATCCTGGCCGGCCTTCGGGTGGCCACGGTCTCCAACATCAGCCTGGTCAGCGTGGGCGCGCTGATCGGCGTCGGCGGTCTTGGCCAGCTGTTCACCCGCGGCTTCCAGCTGTTCTACACCCAGCCGATCATCGTCGGCATCGTTCTGTCGGTGGCTCTCGCCGGCATCTGCGACCTGGCGATCGTCGGGCTGCAGCGGCTGGTCACCCCGTGGACCCGCTACCAGAGGGGCGCGGCGTGAACCTCTCCTACCTGTTCGACGCGGCGCACTGGAGCCTCACCGCCGACGGCAGCATCCCGCAGCTGATCCTGTCCCACGTCTGGTACGTGGTGCTGGCCCTGATCATCGGCACGATCATCGCGCTGCCGGTCGGCCTGTACATCGGGCACACCGGCCGCGGCTCGTTCCTGGCCATCAACGCCGGCAACGCCGGCCGCTCCCTGCCCACCCTCGGCCTGCTGATGCTCATGGTCACCCTGCTCGGCCTCGGCCTCACCCCCGTGCTCATCGCGCTGACCGTGCTGGTCATCCCACCGATCCTGACCTCGGCGTACGCCGGCATGCGGACCCTCGACCACCGCGTGGTCGACGCGGCCCGCGGGATGGGCATGCGCCCCTGGCAGGTGCTGTTCAAGGTGGAACTGCCGATGGCCCTGCCGGTCATGATGAGCGGCTTCCGCAGCGCCGCCCTGCAGGTGGTGGCGACCGCGACGGTGGCCGCCGCGGTCGGCCTCAACGGCCTCGGCCGCCTCCTGATCGACGGCCTGGCCGTCAACGATTACTCCCGTGTGCTGGCCGGCGCCATCGTCGTCGCGGTGCTGGCGGTCGTACTCGACCTGATCCTCGCGCTGGCCCAGCGCTGGATCGTCTCCCCCGGGCTCCGCTAAAAAAGAACGAAAGGCCAGACCCTTGTTGCGTACGCGATTCGCCGGTGTTTTCGCCGCCGGTGTGACCCTTGCCCTCACCCTGTCCGCATGTGGCGCCAACGATGACCCGCTCAGCAACGAGCCGGCCGGTGGCAGCAGCGCCTCGACCTCCACGGTCACCATCGGCTCGGCCAACTTCGCCGAGAGCGAGCTGCTCGGCGAGATCTACGCGCAGGCCCTGGAAGCCAAGGGCGTGACGGTCAAGCGCCAGTTCAACATCGGCGCCCGTGAGCTTTATTTGAAGGCGCTGCAGGACGGCTCGATCGACCTGCTGCCGGAGTACAACGGCGCGCTGCTGTCCGCGCTGGCCAAGGGCGGGGCGCCGGAGGGCGTCAGCAGCCCCGACCAGGTGCTGACCGAGCTCAAGAAGGTGCTGCCGACCGGCACCGAGGTGCTCGAGCAGTCGGCCGCCGAGGACAAGGACACCCTGACCGTCACCAGCGCGACGGCCGCGAAGTACAGCCTGAAGACCATCGAGGACCTCAAGCCGGTGGCGGACAAGCTCACCATCGGTGCCGGGCCGGAGTGGCAGGAGCGCTACCAGGGCCTCAAGGGCCTGGAATCGCTCTACGGCATCAAGTTCAAGACCTTCAAGCCCCTCGACGCCGGCGGCCCGCTGACCGTGAACGCGCTGACCAAGGGCCAGATCGACGTCGGCAACATCTTCTCCACCGACTCGTCTATCGCCACCAACAAGTTCGTCGTCCTGGAGGACCCGAAGAACCTCTACCTGGCCGAGAACATCATCCCGCTGATCCGCACGGCCGCTAACAACCCGACCGTGAGCGGCGCTCTCAACGCCGTCTCGGGCAAGCTGACCACCGAGAACCTGACCACCTACCTGGCCCAGGTCCAGGTGGACAAGAAGGACACCGCCGCGGTGGCCAAGGCCTTCCTTTCCGAGAACGGCCTGGTCTGATCTCCCTGCCCCGCTGCCTGGCTTTCTGCTGGGTGGCGGGGCTTTTCCTTGCGGTGGGACGGTTGGGGGCCGAGGGTGACCCTGCTGGGCGGTAAAGCATCTATGCCCTGCAGGATCACCCTCGGCCCCCAACCTCGCGTGGGAATCCGTTACGGCCAGGATCTTGGTACCTCGCCGCTCACTGCGTGGCTGGGCTGGGCGGTCCCCTTCCGCACTGCGGTCTGGCTTCCGCGCTGTGGGGGCGCCAAGAGGTCAGCTTGGGCAGGCCGGGCTTTGTGGGGGGCTAAGCGAACATTCCGCGCCGGTTACTGCGGTAGGCGGGGGACGCTTTCCAACAACCTTCGGGTGTACGGGTGGGAAGGCTCGCCTAGGACCTGGCTGGTGGGGCCCTGTTCTACCAGGCGGCCGTGTTCCAGCACCGCTGTGTGTTGGCACAGTTCGGCTACTACGCCTAGGTCGTGGGAGACCAGGAGGATGGTTAGGCCTCGGTCGGCGCACAGGGAGCCCAGCAGGTCGACTATGCGGACTCTTGTCGTCAGGTCCAGGGCGCTTACCGGCTCGTCGGCCAGCAGCAGGCGCGGGTTGCCGACTATTGCTCGGGCTATCGCTATGCGCTGGCGTTGGCCGCCGGAGAACTCGTGGGGATAGCGGGTGGCTGTGTCGGCGGGTAGGCCTACCGCCTCTAGCGCCGCCGCCACCTTGGCTGGGTCGGTGCCCAGGCCCAGGCCTCGCAGCGGCTCGGCGACTATTCGGCCTATCCGGTGGCGGGGGTCCAGGGACGAGTATGGGTCCTGGAATACGGCCTGCACCGCTCGTCGGTAATCGCGTAGCCGGGTTCGGGTCAGTGGGGTTCCGTCGAAGCGGATGGTTCCGTCGGTGGGGCTGGCCAGGCCCAGCAGCAGGCGTAGCAGCGTGGTCTTGCCTGCTCCGGACTCGCCTACCAGGGCCACGTTTTGGCCGGGGTGGACGGCCAGGTCGACGTCGTTCAGTACTGGCTTGCCGCCTCGGTAGGTGAAGCCGACCTTGGACGCCTCGATTATCGGGTCAGTCACGGGCGGTCCGTTCCAGGGCGGCGTCGAAGCGGCGGGCGCTCTCGACGAGCGTTTTGGTGTAGGGGTGGCTGGGGTGGGCGATCACGTCGGCGATCGGGCCTGATTCGACGATTTGGCCGTTGCGCATCACGTGGGTGTCTCGGGTTACTCGGGCGGCCACCGGCAGGTCGTGGGTGATGAACAGCAGGGCGGTTCCGCGGGTCTCGACCAGGCGGTCCAGCAGGTCGAGGATCTCGGCCTGGACCGTGACGTCGAGGGCGGTGGTGGGCTCGTCGGCGATCAGCAATCGCGGGCGGCAGGCCAGGGCCATGGCGATCGCCACCCGCTGGCGCTGGCCGCCGGAAAGCTGGTGCGGGTAGGAATTGGCAATGCGGTCGGTGTCGGTCAGGCGTACCTCGTCGAGGGCGTCGTTGACCGCCGCGCGCAACCCCGCACCCCGCAGGCGATGCAATCGCCGGAGCGGGCCGGCGATCTGCCGACCGGCCGTCATCAGCGGGTCCAGCGCGGTTAGGGGTTCCTGGAAGACGATGGCGGCGACCGGGCCGCGGGTGGCGGTCCGGTGTTTCTCCGGCGCGCGGATCATGTCGACGCCATCCAGCCGGACCTCGCCGGTGGCGGTGAGGCCGGGCGGCAGCAGGCCGGTGACGGCGAGCGCGGTCAGCGACTTGCCCGAGCCGGACTCGCCGATCAGGCCGGCCCGGTCCCCGGCCGCGACAGCGAACGACACGTCGTCGACCAGCGCCCGCCCGGCCTGGTCCCGCACGGTCAGTCCCGCAACGGTGAGCAGGCTCATCGCGCGGCCCTTCGGGGGTCGGCCAGGTCTCGTAAGCCGTCGGCGGTCAGGTTCATGCCGATTACCAGGGCTACCAGGGCCAAGCCGGGAGCTAGGGCGGCGGCCGGAGCGGTCAGGACGGTGGCCTGGGCCTCGTAGAGCATGCGGCCCCACGACGCGTTTGGCGGTGGGGTGCCCAGGCCCAGGTACGAGAGGCTGGCCTCGGCGAGGACGGCCAGGCCGGCCTGTAGGGCCAGGTTTACCAGGACCACCGGCGCGATGTTCGGCAGGACGTGGCTGGCTACTACGCGCGGCCAGGAGACGCCGGCGATGCGGGCGGCGGTGATGTAGTCGCGGCCCAGCACCTGCTTGACCAGCACCCGGGTCAGACGGGCCACGATCGCGGCCATCGCCAGGCCGATCGCGAGGATGGCGGTGGTCAGGGAGGCGCCGGCGCCGGCCACCAGCAGCATGGCCAGCAGCAGGGTGGGGAACGCGATCAGGATGTCCAGGACTACCGCGGCGGCGTCGTCCAGCCAGCGGGTGGCGAAACCGGCCAGCAGGCCGAAGCTCACTCCTAGGACGCCGCCTACGGCTACCGCGCCGAGAGCGGTGGCCAGCGCGATGCGGCCGCCGATCAGCAGCTGGGTGAGCAGGTCGCGGCCGAGTTTGTCGGTGCCGAGCAGGTGGTCGCCGCCGGGCGGCACCAACCGGCCGCCGGACGTGTCGTCGGGGGCGAAGGGCAGCCAGAAGTAGGAGATGAGCACGCCGCCCGCGATGATCCCGACCAGCACGAGGCCGATGACGAGGTGCAGGGAGCGGCGCCGCGAGCCGGCGCCTGCCCGCGCCGAGGCCGGCGACGGGTCAGACTGCGGGGCGGGCGACAAATCCGGCGGTGAGGCGGTGCTGCTCATGAGGCCGCTCGGTTTCGTAGGCGGGGGTCTACCAGGCGCTGGGCCAGGTCGCCCAGGAAGCCGACCACCAGGACCGTTGCGGTGCTTACCAGCATCACGCCCTGGATCACCGGGTAGTCGTGCTGGGCTATGCCTCGCACCAGCAGGCCGCCCAGGCCGGGGAGGGCGAAGACGCTCTCCACCACTACCGCGCCCAGGAAAGTGGTGGCCAATTCCATGGCCAGGACGGCGATCACCGGGACCGCCGCGTTGCGCAGGCCGTGCCGGCGCATGGCGCCTGACCGGGACATGCCCAGCGAGCGGGCGGTGCGCAGGTAGTCGGCTCCTAGGACGTCCAGGGTGGCGGCCCGGACGTAGCGGATCAAGGAAGCCGACATGACCAGCGCGACCGTGATCACCGGCAGGACCAGGGCCTCGATCGCAAGGCCGGGCGAGGCCCAGCCGTCCGGTGGGAAGCCGCCGGCCGGCAGGATCTGCAGGCGCAGCGCGAAGACGGTGATCAACAACAAACCCACCCAGAACGCGGGTACGGCGATGCCGAACTGGGCTACCGCGTTGAGCACGGGACCGTACCAGCGGTCGGCGCGGACCGCGGCCAGGACGCCGACCGGCACCGCTACCAGCACGGCCAGCACGAAGGCAGCGAGCGTCAGCGGCACGGTTACCGGGAGCCGGGTGACGATCTCGGGGCCGACCGGCAGCGTGCTGATCAGGGATTTGCCCAGGTCCAGCGTGAAGACGTGCCCCAGCCAGGTGCCGAACTGGTCCAGCAGCGGCGCGTCCGTGCCCAGCTGCCGCCGGGCGGCCTCGATCTGCTCGGGGGTCGCGCCCACCGGGAGCAGGGCGTTGGCCGGGTCGCCGGGCAGCAGCCTCAGCAGCACGAACAGTGCCACGGCAGCGAGGAACAGCGACCCCAGGAGGATCGCTGTTCGCCGCAACAGGTACGAGATCATCAGCTCTTCGTGATGCCGTACGCGAAGAACTGGGCGTTGAGGCCGTTCAGCGGGTAGCCGGACAGCTTCGACGAGGCAACGACGATCTGCGGGTAGAGGTAGAGCCAGTCGCTGGCCGCGTCGGCGGCGATCTGCTCGTTGGCCTTCTTCAGCAGCGCGGTCTGCTCATCGGTGGTCGTGGCCTGCTCGGCCTGGTCGATGTCCGCGGTGACCTGCTTGTTGTCGTAGCCCCAGTAGAAGTCGGGGTTGCCGTACCAGACGACGTCGCGGTCGTTGACGTGCTCCTGCAGCGTCGCCGTGAAGTCGTGCTTCTGGTAGACCTTCGTGTACCACTCGTCGGCGCTGATCGTGTTGATGGTGACGGTGACGCCGACCTTCGCGAGCTCGCTCTTGATGAAGGTCGCCACGGTCGGGTGCGGGTCGTAACTCGGGGTGTCGAGCGTGAACTTCACACCGTTGAGCACGGCCTTGGCGGCGTCCGGGTTGTAGGCGTTGACCGAGGTCAGGTCCTCGTACCAGGGGTCGCTGGGCGGGACCATCGAGCCGATCACGGTGCCGTACTCACCCCAGATCGAGCTGAGCAGCTTCTTCTTGTCGATCGACTGGGTGATCGCCTGGCGCACCTTCACGTCGTTGAACGGCGCGACCTTGTCGTTGAAGGCGAGCAGCAGTTTCGTCGTACCCTGACCGTTGTTGACCTTGTAGTTGCTGTTGCTCTTGAACTGGGCCAGCGCGTCGGGGCTCTGTTCGCTGGTCACGATGTCGACGGCGTTGGTGAGCAGCGCGTTGTTCAGCGCGGTGGCGTCGGTGAAGTAGTGGAACACGATGCCGGCGTTCTTGGCGGGCGTGCCCCAGTAGCCGTCGAACTTGGTCAGCGTGAGGGTCGAGCCGCGCTTCCATTCGCCCAGCTTGTAGGGGCCGGTGCCGTCGGCGGTCGTGGCCAGGTCGGTGGCGGCCGAGTTGATCACCCAGATGTAGCTGAGGTTGTAGACGAACGAGATCGACCGGGTCTTGAGCGTGACCACGACGGTCGAGTCGTCCGGAGTCGCGATCGACTTGATGACCTCGAGGTTGCTCTTGCGGGCCGACTTCGAGTTCTCGGCGGTCACCTTCTCGATGCTGGCCTTCACGTCGGCCGAGGTCAGCGCCTTGCCGGACTGGAACTTCACGTTCGGCTGGAGGGTGAACGTGTAGGTGAGGCCGTCGTCGCTGACCTTCTGGTCCTTGGCCAGCAGCGGCTCGACCTTGCCGTCGTCGGTGAGCTTGAACAGCCCCTCGTAGACGTTGCCGTTGAGCGCCTCGGTGACGCCCTGGCCGCCGCCGGCGGTGTTGTCCAGGTTCTGCGGCTCATAGAGCGAGCCCACCTGGATGGTGGCGGCGCTGCTGTCTTTATTGCCGGACGCTTCGTCGTCACCCCCGCCGCAAGCGGCCAGGAGGCTCAGCGTCGTGACCGCCGCCAGCGAGGCCGTTATCAAACGTCGCACGGTGTATTTCTCCATTTCAGTGCTCAAATCCAGCTTTGAAGATCGGAAGCTTTTCGCCGGCTTCGACCGGCACGGCCAGGCGGTTCTGCGGCGGCGGGAGCGGACAGTTGTAGTGCTCCGAGAACCCGCAGGGCGGCACGAAGGCCCGGTTGAAGTCGAGGCGGACCAGCTCGTCGGAGACTCGCTCGACGATCAAGAACCGACCGCCGCCGTACGTCTGGGAGCCGTTGGTCGGGTCGCCGAAGACCAGCAGCAGGTCGCCGTCGTCGTCGAACGCGCTCAGCGTGTAGTCGCGGCCGGCCAGGGTGAGGTGGAGATCACCGGGAACCGGCAGGTCACGGGTGCGTCCTTCATCACGCAGGTGCGCGAACGGCTTCTGGTCGGGTGCGTCGGTCCAGCGGGCCTCGAGCACCCAGGCCGGGTCGTAGGCGAACGCGTCGATCCGCTCGAAGTTGCGGATCGCCGGCGACTCGGAGTCCCAGAGGCGTACGCCCGGCAGCCCCTCACGGTTGCGCAGCAGCGTCGCGGTCACGGTCTCCGGCTGCCCGGCGAGCGCGGCGTTCGGATCGTCGGCACCCCAGCGGGTGTCGATCAGCGCCAGGTTGCCGGTCGGCGCGGTGACCGCGCGGTAGCGGGCCGACGTCCAGGCTGCGTGTTCCTCCACCGTCACGGTGGCCATCCCCTTAGTTGATCTTGGCGACTTCCCAGGCAAACCCTACAACTCTCATAGGTTTACTCGCCATGGTCACCATGATCACACCGCCGCGACCCGCTGGTCGGGCCGCGGCGGCGCAACAGATTCAGGCGGCCGCCGCCGCGATGATCTGGCGATCTTCCTCGCGATGCAGGCGGTACTGCTGGATCGAGTACGCCAGAGCCGCCACCCAGATCACGTAGATCACCGTGTAGACGGCATAGCGGGTGGTGTCCGGGGCGTCGATCCAGTCGCTGCGCAGCAGGGTGCGCACGTTGGTCAGGATGATGATCCCGCCCACCGCCGAGCCGAGCACCCGCGGCGGGATGTGCCGCACCAGCCAGGCCGCGATCGGCGCCGCGATCACGCCGCCCAGCAGCAGGGCGAGCGCCCAGCCGGCATTGACACCCTCCCCGCCGATACCGAACAGGAAGCCGAGGCTGGCCGCGATCGCGACCAGGAACTCACTGGTGTCGATCGAGCCGATCGTCTTGCGCGGCTCGAGCCGGCCGCTGGCCAGGATGGACGGCGTGCCGACCGGGCCCCAGCCGCCTCCGCCGGTGGCGTCGACGAACCCGGCGACCACGCCGAGCGGGGCCAGGAACCGCTTGCGCAACGGCTTGCCGAGGTCGGTCCTGGGCAGGCCGGCCACGGTGAACCGGACGAGCTTCATCAATATGCGGTGATCGCCGCGCCGGCCGTCGACGGTTGGGGTGGGGGGTGAGGTCTTGGGCCGGGACCGCCCGTGGCGGGCGCGCGGAGGGCGAGTTGCACCTGCCGGGACCGAGTGCCACGGGAGCGGACCGGCGCGTACCGAAAAGGTCTGCGCTTTCTGGGGGAAAGCGCCAGTTCTCGGAAGCCGCGAGAGGTTCTAGTTGCCGAAAGCACCGGCTTCCCGGTCGTTCTCCTGCAGCCGGGGCGCGGCGCCCAGACCGAGGATCAGCCCCCGGACCTCGGGGTCGTCGAGCAGCACGGCCAGCTTCGTGATGGCATCCATCAGAGCTCACCGCCCAGGGCGCTGGCCAGGCGGTCGGGGGTCAGGCCGAGGCGGTAGAGCAGGGCGGTGTCGGCGGGGTTGGTCATGTCGATCCGCTCGGGCAGTTGCCCGGCCACCGCGTCGGCGTGCTCGGGCCCGTAGGCGCGGCGGATGACGCGGAGCGCGTGGGTCTTGGTGATGACAGCCATGCCTCCTAGGACCGGACAGGCCCGCCGGTTGTGACACGTTGCCTGCGCGCCTTTTCTCAACCGCCGCGCAGCTTCGAGGACCACCGGCCCTGCCGCCCGGGGCCGCCCGGCGGGAGGCTGTAGGTATGACCGCGTGGAAGCCGGACGAGCGGTGCCCGCTGCGCCCGGGTGAGCACTGCAGGCTGTGTCAGTTGGGTGCCACCGGGCCGCAGGACTGCCCGCTGGTCTACCTGGTGATGACCGACGACGAGCTACGGGCCGGCGTGCAGGCGGCCGCGCTACGGGCGCCGGCCGGTCAACCGTCGGCCAGCCGGGCCAGGCCCTTGATGTCGAGCACCACGATCCGGCGATAGGACGTACTGATCAGTTTGCGGGCGCGCAGCTCATGGATGGCTTTCTGCATGGTCGCGCGGGCGATGGCGATCATGGCCGCCAACTCGGGCTGGCTCAGCGGGACGACGATCTGGATGCTGCCGTCCGCCAGCGGCCGGCCGCACGCCTCGGCGATCTCCACCAGCAGGCGGGCCAGGCGGATGTGCGCCGGGAAGGCGGCGAAGTCGCTCCGCCGCCGGTTGGCCCACCTGAGCTGGCCCGCGATCACCGCCATGACCAGGTTGGACGCCTCGGGATGGCCGCGCAGGAACTCCTCGAAGCCGGCTCGGGTGACGACCGCGGCATAGACCGTGCCGCAGGCGGTGACGGTCGCGTTGCGCGGGGTTCCGGTGAGCGCACCGATCTCGCCGATCAGCTCGCCGGGCAACCGGATGGCCAGCAGGGTCTCGCACCCCTCGACCGCCGTGGTCACTTTGACGAAGCCGCTCTCCAGCACGACGACGTGCGAGCCCAGCACGCCCTCGCGCAGGATGCGGCGGCCGCTCAGGTAGCGGCGCCGGGCACTGCGTGCGAGCAGCTCCTCGGCGGCGGCCCGGGACAGGCCGCCGAGGAACGTTCCGGGGGCCCAACCGGTGGGTCGCCCGGAGATTGTCTCCGCCATGACACCTCATCATGCCGGTTGCCGGCCCGAACACCCGTTGCCCGGTACTGCCAAGCTGGTGGATCTCGCCCCCAGTTGAGGAGTCCGATGGCGACACGCAAGGACCAGGCCGCGTCACCACCGCCACCACCGCCGGCCACCGACGACGCCTGGCGGGCACTGCAGCTCCAGTTCGACCTGGTCAAGCACGCCGAGACGAAGGCCGCCGCGGCGCTGGCGTCGTGCGGTGTGCTGGGCGGTCTCCTCTACACCCTGGTCGCGCAGACCCGGACGGCCGGCACCCTGTTCACCGTCGTGGCGACCCTCGCCGCCGCCACGATCGTGACGTCCGGGATCGCGGCCGGGATCGCGCTGCGCCCGCGCCAGCTCCTCCGGAAGGGCAGCCCCAGCCTGCTCTTCTACCGCACGATCACGGCCCGGTTCGGGTACGACGCCGACGCGTTCGCCCGGGAGTTCGCCGGGCTGTCCACCGACCGCTCCGCGCTGATGTCCGCCCTGACCGGGCAGATCCTCTCCAACGCGAACGTGGCCACCCGCAAATATCGGGCGGTCAACGTCGCGGTCCTGGGCCTGCTCGCCGCGCTCGGCCTGATGGCCGCGACCGCCGCCATCGGACTGACCAGCCGTTGAGCTGGCCAGAAGCGGAACGAAAGGGCCGATCGGCCCGGACCGGTGCCGATCATCACCGTCCGTTGTGCACCGCAGGGCGATGGGCTCCGCCCACCGTGGCTTCGAGAATTGGCCTGTGCCGCAAAATCCGCTGCTCCCGACGGCCCGGAAGCCACGCGACGCCCGCACGAAAGCGAGATGGCGATGCCCGGTCCGATCCTGAACACACTGGAGCTCAAGCGGTTGCCGTTCGCACGACGGCCGATCGCCCAGCCGGGCACCGTCCTTGTCTTCCAGATGCCGGACAACGAGCTGGTCGCCCCCGAACCGCCGTACACGACCGGGGAGACCTGGTGGAAGGGCCCGACGACGGCGTACGTCGTGGACAGCCGCCCGCACCACGCGGTGTTCGCCTGCCAGTTACCCGCCTCGGGTGACGCGCTGTTCTTCGACGCCACCGTCCGATTCAGCTGGCGGGTGCACGAGCCGATCGAGATCGTCCGCGAGCAGGTGCAGGATCCCGAGGCCGAGTGCGCGACCTACCTGGCCGCGAACCTGCCCACCATCACCCGCAAGCACGCCTACGACGTGCCCGCGGTGGCGGAGGAGGACATCGCGCGCCGGATCGGCCGCCACCCGCTGCCGCTGCGTGGCCGCGGAATCTGCATCGAGGCACTCCACGCCCAGTTGTGCATTCCGCCGGACCAGCCGCGCTCGGCCTGAGGACCGGGCGGGCTGGTCCGGGGAACACCTGGTTCAGTGAGCCTGCCGCAGCACCTCGGTGAGGCGGCCTTCCGCCCGGCTGGCGGCGAGCCGTCCCCGATGCATCACCGCCAGGTCCTCGACGGCGCAGGCCGGCGGACGGTACCCGTTCGCGGCCGCCAGCGCCGGGTTGGCCCGGGCCCAGGCCAGTAGCGCGGCCCGCAGTTCGTCCGGAACCGTGTCCGGTGCCAGCTGCGGGTCGGTGGCCACCTCGGCGTACGGCTGCCGATGCGGCCAGAACGACCACACCTTCGTCTCGTCGATCAGCTGCTCGACCGGGTCGAGTCGCCGGTACCGCCAGGCGATCTCAATCGAGCGGGCGCTCCCGTCGGCGATCAGATCGCCGATCATCCCGTGTCGGGCGTGCGGGCCGGCCACCTCGTAGAACGTACTGCGGCAGCCGCGCGGCCGGGCCGCACCCACAATGGTCTTCCAGGTCAGCGGGCGCCCCGGCGAGGCGGTGAGCAGGTCGGCGACAGCCTGGTAATAGATGATCTTCGTCTGCCAATGGTTACGGCGCGGGGAGGGGTTGTCGGAAAGCCGGATGTACCAGCTCCCGATCGTGGTTCGCCCCAGGTCCTCGGTGATCCTCGTTGACATCGTCCCTCTGTCCGTTCGAGATCTACGGGGAGATGTCGAGCCTCGCCGGAGGGACCGGGATTGCGCATCACGTGTTCTCGTATAACCGCGATCGGGCCCCGGTCGCCTCGTCGAGCACGCCGTCGCAGTCGATCGGCGGGCCGTCCGCGGACCAGACGACCACCTGGTCGGGCCGGATCAGCACGAGCCGGCCGGACCAGGCGGCCGGGGTCGGCGCGCCGGCCAGCGGCAGGTGGCGCACCGGGATGCCCCGCGTCCGCGCCGCCTTGACCAGGGGATAGCCGTCCTGGCCGACGGTCAGGTCGACAAGTGTGAACTGCGGTCCCAGCCGATCGAAGAACTGGCCGCCGCCGGTGAGCCGGAAGGCGGGCGGGCGGTACCCGGCAACGCCGGCCAGCTCGGCCGGTCCGGTTCCGGCCGGGTCGAGCTGGGCCGGCCCGTTGCGGAGAACGGCCGCGAGTGCCGCGCCGTCCACCCCGGACTCCACCAGGCGCTGCAGGCGAAGCCGGGTCGCCCGGCGGCGGACGGCATGTTCCCGGTCGGCCAGGGCCTGCCGCCGCCGCTCGGTCTGATAGCCGGCCAGGAGCCGGTCACCGGCCCAGCCGTGCACCGCCGCGGCCAGCCGCCAGCCCAGGCCGACGGCGTCGCCGATGCAGGTGGCCAGGTCATCCCCCGGTGTCTCGACCTGATGGGCGGCCTGCCCGGCGAGAAAGACCCGGCCCCGGCGATAGGACCGGGCGACCGACGGCACGCCGGCTCGCTGCACCACGGTCACGATCCGCGACGGGTCCTCAGCGACACCCAGCCGGTCCTGCAGCAGGTCGGCCGGGTTGGCGAGGGCGGCCTGCTCGTCCGCCGTGAGGGGAACGTAGGCCACGCACCGGTCACCGTCGTGCCCGGTGATCACGGTTGTTCCCCCGGTGACCGCCACGGTCGGGTTGGCCCACCGGGCGGCCAGAGTGGGGCTGCGAAAATGCAGGATCAGGTGGGGTGCGGGTGGCCCGAGCTCCTCCAGGGTCAGTCCGGCGCAGCGACGCACGGTGCTGTCGGCCCCGTCGCATCCGGCGAGATAGCCGGCCTCGACGAAGTGCCGGGCGCCCGCCTCGGCGTCCAGCACCGTGGCGGTCACCGTGTCGGCCTCGGCCTCCACCTCGGTCAGGGTCCAGCGGGTGCGCAGGTCGATCAGCGGGTGCCCGCGCAGCGCCCGCCGTAATCGGCCGATCAGCCCGGGACTGGAGATGAGCAGGTACGGCTCGATCGGCGCGGTGCCGTCGGTGGTCGAGGCGTACGCCTGGCGGAGGGTGGCCACCGGCGGCAGCCGCCACTGCAGCGCCGGTGGCCGGTCGATCCCCGCTGACCAGAGGAAGTCCAGCGGGCAATCCGGGTCGAGGCCGGCCGCCCGCAGGTCGCGGGTCAGGTCCAGCCGGCGGAGAAGCTCCATGCTGCGCCCGTTGATCAGCAGCAGGTCGGGAATCCGGGCCGGCCGGTCGGCTCTCTCCACCACCATGCTCGGCACGCCATGGTGAGCCAGCTCGAGCGCGGTCAGTGAGCCGACGACGCCGGCACCGGCCACGAGCACCGGCGTACGCAGAGCGGAGGGCGGCATGGGTGTCCCTTGAGCGGAGGGATGGGCGGCGGTGTTACACCGCCATGCTCGGTGCCGAGAGGGTCATCCGTCATCACGTGTTCACGTGGTTGGGCCGCACTCCCGGGCGACCAGGGCGGCGAGTTCGGCCCGTCGCCGCACGCCCAGCTTGGCGAAGATGTTGCGCAGGTGCGCGTCCACCGTGTGCTTGGAGATGAACAGGATCTCGGCGACCTCGCTGTTGGTGCCGCCGCGGCCGACCTCGATCGCCACCCGGCGCTCGGCCGGAGACAGCTGCGGCAGGCAGGGCGCAGGCGGCGCGGACGGCTCCGGCGCCACCGCACCGCGGGCTCGAAGTACCGCTTCGATCCGCGCCCGGACCCGCTCGGCGCCGCATCCGGTCACGATGGACAACGCCTCCTGGTAGCCGTCGCCACCGAGCGATGCCGCGTCCTCGAGAGCAGCAGCCAGGGCGAGCGGCCGGTTCGCCAGCCGGAACTCCGCGACGGCCCGCTCCACCCGGGCCAGGTCACCGTGGTGGACGCCGGCGGCGTGCTCGGCGGCACCGGCCGCCGAGTGCGAGCCGGGGTTGCGCTCGGCGAGGCGCCGGGCCGCCGCGACGACGATCGACGCCTCGCCGAGATGCCCGGTGTCCCGGGCCAGGCGGACCAGCTCGGCGGCCGCGGCGGGGTCGGCGGCGAACAGGGCCGGCCGGTCGGCAAGGCCCGCGTACAGGTCGCGGAGCAGGTCGAACGCGGCTTTCGGTGCGCCGGTCGCGACGAGCAGGACGGCCTCGGCCCACAGCACGTCCTCGGGCACGGCGGTCACCCCGTCGCCGGCCAGCCGGCGTACCTGATCGAGGTGGTCCTGCGCTCGGCTCAGTTCGCCGCGCCGGACCGCGATCCGCAGCAGCATGCCCAGCAACGGCATGGCGAGGGCGTTGGCCTCGTGCTGTTCGGCCACCGCCAGACCCGACTGGGCCTCCACCGCGGCCTCCTCGAGCCGGCCGCGGGCGTACAGCAGGGCGGTCTGGAAGTAGTGCCAGAGCGGATCGGCCCAGGCCGAGCCGGATCGGTCGGACTCCCGGCGCCCGGTCCGGATGACCTGCTCGGCCTCGTCGAACCGGTCGAGCGCGGTCAGCGCACCACCCAGCCAGATCCGCGGATGCTGGTGGGCCGCCGCACCACCCTCCTGGTCGGCCAGCTCGGTCGCCGAACGGGCGTACGCCAGCGAGTCGTCCAACCGGCCCTCGGTATAGGCGACCAGGCTGCGGCCGGCCAGGCCGAACACCACGGCGCCGTACTCACCGGCCGGCCGGCCGAGGGCTTCGGCCCGGACGCCCGAGTCGTCGGCCCCGGCCAGGTCGCCGAGGTAGCAGAGGGCGTGGGTGCGCACCGCGTGCAGCCGGGCCTGCACCCCGGCGGGAATCCTGGGGTTCCGCAGTGCCGTGTCGGTGTACTCGACCGTCATCGTGTTCAGCCCACCGTGTTTGCACGCCTCGGCCAGGCCGAGCAGCAGTACCGCCTCGGTGTCCGGGTCCAGCCCCGCGCCGAGGGCCTCGCCGCCGAGCCGCCGAGCCTCCTCCAGGCGTGCGGCCGAAGCGAGCAGGCCGACCGTGTCGGCGATCAGCACCGGCCGGTCCGGATCGCCGGCATCCACCGCCGGCAGCGCCCGCAACATGATGTCGGCCGCGGCGCCCGGCGCCACCCGGGCGATCTCGCGGGCCATCGAGCGCACCATCCGGACCGCGGCACCGGCCCCGGACGGGCCGCTCTTGAGCTGGTGCTCGGCGGTCTCCAGGGCCGGCCGGCCGGCGTCACTGGTGATCGCCGCGACCTCCCGGTGCAGTTGCTCGCGCATCGGCCGCGGCAGCATGCTGTACACCGCCTGCCGGACCAGGTCGTGGGCGAAGGCCAGGCCGCCCAGGGTGTCCTCGACCAGGAAGTCGGTCATCGCCTCGCCGACCAGCGGATACAGCCGGGTCAGCGGATGCCCGGAGAGACGGGCCACCTCGTCGACGCCGAACGGCCGGCCGAACACCGACGCCGACCGCAGCAGCCAGGCGGCCGGCTCGGACAGCGAGTCGAGCAGTTCCCGGACCGAGTCGACGAAGCTGGACGGCAGGTCGTCGCCGACCACCGAGCCGACTCCGCGGGCCACCACGAGCTGGCGGGTGGCGACCAGCGCCCGCAGCAACTGCTCGGTGCGCAGCGGGTTGCCCAGGCACGAGGCGGCCAGCGCCACCACGGTGTTGTCCACCGCGGCACCGACCACGTCCGCGCTCAGTTCGGCGATGTCCGGATCGGCGAGCGGGTTCAGCCGGATCGGCGGGGTGCCGTCGCGCAGCAGCCACCGCATCAGTTGGTGGCCGGGGCTGTCCCGGTCCTCGGTGGACGGCGGACGGTGGGCGAACAACCAGCGCACCGGGGCGGAGGCCAGCGCCGGGATCAGCTCCCGGATCGCCAGCGCGCTCAGCTCATCCGTCCACTGGGCGTCGTCGATCACGATCAGCAGCGGACGTTCGCGAGTCGCCTGCTCCAGCGACGTGCGCAGCCGCTGCAGGGTGCCGAGCGGATCGGATCGTTCCGGCTCGTGCTCGGTGAGCCAGGCGAACGCGGAGGTCTCGGTGGTGCAGTCACGCAGCGCGCCGGCCAGGGTCACCAGCGGCGCGGCCTGATCAAGCCGGAACGCCTCGCGGGTCGCCACCGCGAGATCCCGCTGGGCGGCCAGCTCGAACACGGCCTGCAGCAGCCGCGACTTGCCGATGCCGGGCGGGCCGGTCAGCACGTGCCAGCCACCCGCACCGGCCGCGGTGTCGTCCAGGATCCCGGTCAGCAGCTCGACCTCCGGCTCCCGCCCGAGAAGGCGCCAGCTCACGCCGGTGGCCCCCCACCTGGATTGATCTCCATTACGCCCCCATCGAGGTTTAGGAGGCTGATTGTGCGGGCCGTCAACGCAACGGGCTAATAGCCGTTCGTGCGGTTCGCTCAGCCATCCGTCGTGCTGGAAATCCCCCGTGGCGGCGCGCTTTTCGATCGGGCGCGACCTTTCCGGCGAGCAGCCTACTGGCTAGGTACGAACAGCGGATTCCGTTGTGCACCAACGAGATAACCCGATCTTGCCAACGACTACCTATTTGATCAGGTCAATACGAGTACGACGGCGCCGACCTGCACTTTCGCCAAATTCGCCCGCGCACCCACTCAATCGTGCGGTAGGCCGCGGCGGGATCCGTCGTTAACTTCGGACGGCATCGACGAAGCACTCACCGAGGAGTCGCGATGTACCCGAACGAAGCATTCGGACGGCGGTTACGCCTGAGCCACCTCGGCCGGGGCGGCCGCTCCGGTCTGCTCCTGATCCCCCTCGACCACGCCGTGGGCGCCGGCCCGCTGCGCGACGACGGTGACCTCGACACCCTCGTCGGCCAGCTGGCCGAGCACGGCGCCGACGGGGTGGTGGTCCACAAGGGCGCGGCCCGCCGGATCCACCCCGACCGGTTCCGTGACCTGTCGCTGGTGATCCAGCTCAACGCGAGCACCCGGATGGCGGCCGACCCGGACGCGAAGTTCCCGGTGGCCACCGTCCAGGAGGCGCTCCGGCTCGGCGCGCACGCGGTCAGCGTGCACGTCAACGCGGCATCCCGGACCGAGGCGGCGCAGATCGCCCACCTGGCCGCCGTCGCGGAGGAGTGCGACCGCTGGTCGGTGCCGTTGCTCGCGATGATGTACGTGCGCGGCCCGGCGGTTCGTGACGGCCGGGCCCCGGATCTCGTGGCGCACGCCGTCGCGGTCGCCGCCGAACTGGGCGCCGACCTGGTCAAGACGGCCCTGCCGGACGACCCGGCGGAGACTGCCCGGATCATCGCCGGCGCTGCCGTCCCGGTGCTGGCGGCCGGCGGAGACCCGGGATCGGACCCGGACGCCGTGCTCGGCCGGATGTCGACGGCCATCCGGGCCGGTGCCGCCGGCGTGGCGGTGGGACGCCTCGTGTTCACCGCCGGAGACCCGGGCGCGATGGTGCGCCGGCTCGCCGCCGTGGTGCACGACCGCACCTCGGTGGCCGTCCGATGAGCGCGGCGAGCAAGCGCCGCGAGTGCTGGCTCGACCTGCGGGAGGCCGGGCCCTGGCGGCAGGCGGTCTGCGAGGAGGCCGTCCACCTGCGCTTCGACGCGATCGTGGCGGACGACCCGGCCGATCTGGCCGATCTGCCGCCGACCGTCACCCGGGTGCTTACCGTCACCGGCGACCTGCCGGACGACCTGGGCAACGCCGACCTCGTGCTTGTCGACCCGGCCACCCGGGCGACGGTGGACCGGCCGGGGGTACGTTTCGGCACCCGGGTGGACGTCACCGACGCGGCCAGCCTGGAACTGGCCTGCGAGCGGGTGCGCCGGGACGAGCTCACCGTGCTGCGCTTCCACGACCCCACGCACATCCCGCTGGAGATCGTGCTGGCCGCCGCGGACGGTGCCGACGGCCGGATCATCACCGAGGTGAGCGGGGTCGAGGAGGCCTCGGTGCACCTGACCGTGCTGGAACGTGGGCCGGACGGGGTGCTGCTGCGGCCGGGCGGACCGGGCGACGCCACCAAACTCACCGAGGTGGTGCGGCACCGCTCACCGGACCTCGACCTGGTCACCCTGACCGTCACCGGGGTGCGGCACTGCGGCTCCGGCGAGCGGGCCTGCGTGGACACCTGCTCGTACCTGAACCCGGACGAGGGAATCCTGGTCGGGTCACGCTCCCGCGGGCTGCTGCTGTGCGTCAGCGAGACGCATCCGCTGCCCTACATGCCGATGCGGCCGTTCCGGGTCAACGCCGGCGCGGTCATGTCGTACACGCTGGCCGACCACGAGCGCACCCGCTATCTGTGCGAGCTACAGGCCGGGGCCACCGTGCTGGCGGTGCGCGCGGACGGCCGCAGCCGGCCGGTGACCGTCGGCCGGGTGAAGATCGAGACCCGGCCGCTGCTCGCCATCGACGCCGTGGCACCCACCGGCGAGCAGCTCAACCTGATCGTGCAGGACGACTGGCACGTACGGCTGCTCGGCCCGGGCGGCGTGGTGCTCAACTCCACCGAGCTCCGGCCGGGCGACGAGGTGCTCGGTTACCTGCCCGGCCGGGAACGGCACGTCGGCTATCCGATCGACGAGCTCTGCCATGAGCTCTGACCGGCCCCGGATCGGGGACTGGGGCGACTTCGATGCCCTCGCCAAGCTCCAGGACGAGCTGCTGCCGGCCGCGCTGGCCGCCGCGGCCGGCTCGCCGTTCTACCGCCGGCGCGGCCTTCCGGCCGACCGGGCCGAGTTCGACCGATACCCGCTGACCAGCAAGGCCGAGGTACGCGACGGGTACCCGTTCGGGCTGCTCGCGGTGGACCGGTCCCGGCTGGCGACCTATCACGAGTCGAGCGGCAGCACCGGGACGCCGACCGCGTCGTACTACACCGAGAGCGACTGGGCCGATCTGATCGACCGGTACACGCGCATGCACATCGGCATCCGGCCGTCGGACACGCTGATGGTCCGCACTCCGTACGCACTGATGCTCACCGGGCACGTGGCCCACGCCGGCGCGCGGGCCTGCGGCGCGACCGTGGTGCCGGCCGACAATCGGTCGCTGGCCACCCCGTACGCCAAGGTGGTCCGCCTGATGCACGACCTGGAGGTCACCCTGACCTGGTCGTTGCCCACCGATGCCCTGCTCTGGGCGGCCGCGGCCGCCCGGGCGGGCCTCGCGCCCGGCCGCGATTTCCCCGCCCTGCGCGCGTTGCTGGTGGCCGGTGAACCGCTGAGCCCGGCCCGGCGGGCCCGGATCGCGCAGATCTGGCAGGCGCCGGTGGTGGAGGAGTACGGCGCGAGCGAGACCGGCGGGCTGGCCGGCGAATGCCCGCACGGAAGCCTGCATCTGTGGGCGGACCGCGCGATCTTCGAGGTGTACGACCCGGTCACCGGCCGGATCACTCCCGACGGGGCCGGCGAGCTGGTGGTCACGCCGCTGTTCCGGGAGGCGATGCCGCTGCTGCGCTACCACCTGGGCGACCGGGTCGAGGTGGCCTATCGGGACTGCCCGTGCGGCTGGGCGCTGCCGGTGGTCCGGGTGCTCGGCCGCTTCGCGGCCGGCGACGGCCTGACCCAGGTGGAGCTGGAGGATCTGATCTTCCAGCTTCCGGCGGAGTACGGCGTGATGTTCTGGCGAGCCCGTCCCGAGCCAGCCGAGCCACCCGGGTTGCACGTGCAGATCGAGGTCCCGACTCGACACGCGGACGCGGCGGTGCACGAGCTGGCCGCTCTCCTCGGCCGCGAGGCCCGGGTGGAAGCCGTGCCACCCGGCACGCTGGTGCCCGACGACGTGCTCACCGCGGCGCCGGAGGTGATGAAGCCGCGCGGCCTGTTCGCCGCCGGCGAGAACTGGGATCGAGCCCTGCGCTACTACTGAAAGGCGGCACGCATGGACCGGATCGCCATCGTGGGCGCCGGGATCGGCGGTCTCACCACCGCGATCGCGCTCGCCCGCCGGGACATCCGCAGCGTGGTGTTCGAGCGACGGGACGCGCTCCCGGACGAGGGGGCGGGCATCCAGATCGCCCCGAACGCCGCGGCCGAGCTGCACGAACTGGGCCTGGGCGAGGTGTTCGAGGCGGCGGCTCGACCGTCATGCCGGGAGATCCGTCGCTGGCAGGACAACACGGTGATCAGCCGTACCGACCTGAGCCGGTACGACACCCCGTATTACGCGATGCGCCGGGGTGCGCTGGTCGGCGCGCTGCGGGAGGCCGCGGTGGTCTTCGGACGCCGGTGCGTGTCGGTCACCGACGACGGTGCCCTCTGTTTCGCCGACGGGACCGGTGAGCGGGCCACCGCCGTGGTCGGCGCCGACGGGCTGCACTCGGCGGTTCGTGGCCTGGTCGTCCGGGACGAGCTGCGGGACAGCGGGTACGTGGCCGTCCGGGCCGTCCTGCCGATGGAAACCGAGCTGGATCGGGTCGTGGTCTGGCTGGGCCCGCACCGGCACGTGGTCGCCTACCCGATCGGCCGGGGACACCTCAACCTGGTCGTGGTCGGCCGCCCCGGGGACGCGAACGTCGACGGCTGGCATCCGGCGGTGCGCGACCTGATCGACCGGATCGAACGGCCCGAGGTGCACACCCTCTACGACCGCCCGCCGGCCCCGCGCTGGCACCACGGCCGGGTCGTGCTCATCGGCGACGCGGCCCACCCGATGCTGCCGTTCATCGCCCAGGGCGCGGCCCAGGCCATCGAGGACGCCGCCGCACTGGCCCGGTGCGGCGGGCGGCCGGACGCGTTCCGGCGCTTCGAGGCGCTGCGCCGCGAGCGAGTCGGGCCGGTCGCCGACCTGTCCCGGGCCGGCGCCCACGTCTATCACCTGCCCGACGGCGACGAGCAGAGGCAGCGGGACACCGCGATGGCGGCGGCCCCGCCGGGCTCGCACGACTGGCTCTACGGTCGCCGGGTGGCTTCCCTCCTTCCCAGCAGCGACACCAGCTCGACCCGGGACGCCAGCCCGAGCTTCCGGAAGATCTGACGGAGGTGAAAGTTGACGGTGTGCGGTGACCGATCCAGCCGGACGGCGATCTGCTGATTGGTCAGCGCCAGCGCGACCAACTGAGCGACCTCCAGCTCACGGTCGCTGAGGAGGCCCAGGTCGCCTGGTTGCCGGGCCGGTGCCGCGCGCGGCCGCTCGCGTCGCAGGGCGGCCACCACCGCGGCGGGCATCGACGCCTCGACGGTCGGGCGAACCAGCTCGTGGCTGAACGCCAGCATGTCGTCGATGGCGACGAGCAGCCCCGCCGCGATGGCTTCCTCGATGTCCGGCAGCAGGGTGATCAGACTCCGGCCGAGCAGCGCGCTCAGCCGGGCCGGCCGGAACGACGAGGGCAGGGCCGTGGTCGCCTGCACCAGGTGCCGCGCGGACGGGGACAGGCCGGCGACCCGGCCGGCCAGCCGGGCCCGGACGTCGTCCGGTGTGGGTGGGGTGCTGGTGGGAACGAGCTTTTCCATCGGTCCTCCTCGGGGTCGAGTCCGATGGTGAGGCCGGGCGGGCGCGCGAACCGGCCAGAAATAGTCCATTGACGGGAACCTCTCGGCCGTAACCAGAATGGTGGGTCACTCGTTAGCGCCTGAAATGAGGCCGATGGCAGGCGGGACCCCCGACCGCCCGGCCGGCGGGCACCTGGGCCGGCCGGCGCTGGCCGCTGCCGTGGTGTTCGCCTTGACCGCACTGCTCGGCCTGCTTCCCACCCCGGCCGCCGCCGGATTCCTGACGGCCTGCTCGGCCGTCTTCGCCGGGCTGATGATTCGCGCCGTCGTCACCGGACGGTCGGCCGGCCCGCGTCCCCGCGCCCTGGCCCTGGCCGGTGGTGTCCTGCTCACCGCGGCGGCCGGGCTGGCCAGCGCGGTCGCCGCGCTCGTCGCGCCGCACGTGCTGGTCGGCGGGGGTGTTCCGCTGCCGGCGGAGATTCCGCTGGTCAGCCTGTTCTTCGTGGCGGCCCTCCACCTTCCGGCGATCCTCCGCCCGCGTCAGCGCCGGGACCTGCTCGCCCGGCTTCGTTTCGGGCTCGACATCCTGGGCATCGCGGGCTGCCTGATCTACCTGCCCTGGCTGTTCCTGTTCACCGAGGGCGAGCGGCGCGGCGCGGCGATCACCGCCCTGGTCTTCGGCGCCGGGGCCATCGCGACCGTGGCGGTGGCCGGTGTGCACGCGACCCGCAACCGGTCGGCGCTGCAATGGTGCGCGCCCGGTGCGGCACTGTCCCTGGTCGGGCTGACCGCGATGGTCGTCGGCCTGGACTTCCCGATGAACCCGAACGCGCCGATCGCGGCGGTGGCCGCCGCCCTCGCGATCAACGTGGCGGCCGGGCTGATGTGGCACGGCTCGACCCGGGTCCGCCCGGACGCCGGCCCGATCCCGCCGGCCGGCAGCGAGCCCTCGGCCGGCGTTCCCCTGCTCACCCTGCCAATGCTCGGGGCCGCACTGGTCACCGTCTACCACCTGATCAACGGCGGCCGGCTGGATCCGGTGTCGATCATGCTGGGCATCAGTGCGATCACGGCGGTGGCGGCCCGGGAGTGGGTGGCGGCGTTCGCCCTACGCCGGCACGCCGACCATCTGACCGACCAGGGCAACCGGCTACGCAACCTGATGTTCGGCGCCGCCGACGTGGCGATGGTGCTCGATGCCGATCTGGCGGTGCGCTGGCAGTCGCCGGCCGCGGCCCGCCAGTTCGGGCTCTCCGATCAGGACGTGCTCGGCCGGACGGTGTCGGTGCTGGTGCATCCGGACCAGGCCGACGAGGTGCATGCCTACCTGACCGCGCGGATGCACGGGCCGGCCGGCGGGGAGTGCCTGCCGGTACGGCTGCGCGACGGTTTCGGCCGGTGGCGGGCGACCGAGTGGACGACCTCCGGCGCCGACCCGGCCGAGCCCGGTCACAACCTGGTCGTGCACGTGCGGGACGTCAGTGAGCTGCGCGACCTGGAACAGGCGCTGCGCGTGGCGACCCACCTCGACGGGCAGACCGGCCTGGTCAACCCGCAGGGCCTGGGCCGGGCGGCCGAACTGATCCCGGACGCGGGCGCGATGATCGTCCTCGAGCTGGGCGGGCTGACCGCGATCGGCGACGTGCACGGGCCGGAGATGGCCGAGGTGGTGGTGGTCGAGGCGGCCCGCCGGCTGCGCTCCGGAGTCGGTTCCACGGACGTGCCGGCCCGGCTGGGTGAGACCCGGTTCGCGGTGCTGACCCGCTGCGGTGCGGTCCGCGCCCACCTGCTCACCAGTCGGCTGCTCAACACGTTGACCGCGCCGTATCCGACGGCCGGCACGGTCTCGCACCTGTCGGCCTGGGCCGGGATGGCCGACGTGAATCCGGCCGACGGCATCGACGAGACGATCCGGCGGGCGGTGCTGGCGCTGCGCTCGGTGCGGTCCGGTCCGCCGGGCGTGGTCGAGTGGTACGACGAGCGGATGGAAGTGCGCCTGCTACGTCGTTCCACCCTCGAGCAGGATCTGCCCGGCGCGGTGGAGCGGGGCGAGCTGGAGCTGAGCTACCAGCCGATCGTCGAGCTGGCGACCGGGCGGCCGGTGGGCGTCGAGGCGCTGCCGTCCTGGCGGCACCCCACCCTCGGGCCGGTGCCGGCCGCCGAGCTGCTCGCCCTGGCCGAGGACCTGGGCCTGCTCCCGCCGGTAGCCGAATGGGCGCTGCACGGGTCGTGCCGGCTGCTGGCCGGCTGGCGGCAGCACCACGAGTCGCTCTGGCTGGCCCTCGACGTGCGGCCGCGCGCGCTGGCCGATCCGGCCTTCCAGGCGAGCCTGCACACCGCCCTGGACCTCTATCAGATCCCGCCGGCCGCGCTGGTATTCGAGGTGGCCGAGGTGGACCTGCCGGCCGTCGAGGACCTCCCGGTTCTCCTGGGCCGGCTGCGGGCGCAGGGCATCCGGACCGCGCTGGACCACTTCGGGGCCGGGCCGACCTCGCTGAGCCGGCTACGAATCCTCCCGATCGACCTGCTGAAGATCGACCGGGAGGTGTTCGGCCAGCCGGCTGACGTGATCATGGACGTGACCGTGACACTCAGCCGTCGGCTGGGCCTCGAGGTGATCGCCCACGGCCTGCGGTCACCGGCTGACCTCGAGGCGGTGCGGGCGGCCGGGTGCCGGCTCGGTCAGGGCGATCTGCTCGGCAAGCCGATGCCCGCCGAGCGCCTGGAGGCGCTCCTGGAGACCCACCAGGACGTACGCCGGATCACCTGACCAGGTGGTCGATGACCGCTCGGGCGTCGTCCTCGATGCCGTTGATGAAGGTCGAGCGGCGTCGGCGCAGCATCGGCAGGCCGAGCGCGACCAGGCCCGGGGCGTCGACCACACCGCCCTCGTGGCGCAGCCGGCCCTTCTCGTCCAGCACCGGCACGTCCAGCCAGCGGTAATCCGGCCGGTAACCGGTGGCCCAGACGATCGAGCCGATCTCGCCGCGGCGCAGGTCGAGGCTCAGCCGCGGGGCGGCCGGCACCACGGTCGGCGGGAACTCCTCGGGCGGACCGACCTCGTCCTCGCGCCCGCCGGCCCGGGCCCACTCGTCGAAAGTGGCGAGCAGGCGCCGCATCTTGAGGTCGGCGAGCGAGCAGACGTTGCGCAGTCCGCCGGAGAACAGGGCGACGCCGTCGCGCACCATGGCGAGCCGGCCGACCAGTTCCACGCCGAGCTCGGTCAGCGCGTTGAGGTCGAGGGTGCTGCGCTCGGGGGTGCCGACCAGCTGCGGCGACGGCAGCCGGCGGGCCCGGTTGAGGTCGTCGATCTCGTCGTACCGCTGGTCCCAGACGCCGGAGGCGTCCATCCACCAGAGCACGTCGCGCTTGCGGTAGAGCCGGGGCAGCCGCACGTGCTCGCCCAGCGCCAGGGTCACCGGCCGGCCGGACCGCCGCAGCTCGGCGGCCAGCTGGACGCCGGTAGCCGACCCGCCCACCACCAGCACGCCGCCGTCCGGAAGCTCGCCCGGACCGCGGTAGTCCAGCGGGGTCACCTGGGTGACCGCGGCCGGCACCCCGGCGCTCAGCTCGGGCACGACCGGCAGGTTGCAGGCGCCGCTGGCCAGCACGAGCCCCCGGCAGAGCAGGTCACCCTGGCTGGTCGCGACGTGATAGCCACCGTCGGCGGGGCGCACCGAGGTGACCTCGGTGCCGGTGCGCACCGGGGCCCGGGACGCGAGGGCGAAGCGCTCGATGAAGTCGACCACCTCGCCCGTCGTCATGTAACCGTCGGGATCCGGGCCGTCGTAGTCCTGGCCCGGCAGGCGGCTCAGCCAGTTCGGCGTGAGCAGCCGGAGGGAGTCCCATCGCTCGCGTCGCCACGAGTTGGCCACCTCGCCCCGTTCGAGGACGACGTGGTCGACCGACCGGTCGCTGAGGAAGTGACTGGCCGCGAGGCCGGCATGACCGGCGCCGATGACGACCGTGGAGACGCGTTCGATGGGTCGGCCCTCCTCAGGCCACTTCGACCGTGACGGAGGTCGGGTTGGTCAGCGCGTCGTAGACGGCCGAGCGCTTCTGCGACTGCGCGACCAGGGCCTCGATCTCTTCCTTGGAGGCGTCGGCGTCGATGTTGAAGGTGACCTTGACGTCGTTGAAGCCGTTGCGGACGTCGCTGTCGGCGCCCAGGATGCCGCGGATGTCGTGGTTGCCCTCGACGGTCGACTCGACCGAGCGCAGCTGGATGCCGCGGTTCTGGGCGACCGAGGCGACGCCGGCGGTCAGGCAGCTGGCCAGGCCGACCAACAGGTATTCGATCGGGGTGATGCCGTGGTCCTCGGCCGCGAACACCTCGGGGTGGTCAGCGGTGAAGACGGTCTCCTGCTTGTGCGACTGCTCGGCCCCGAGGCCGAAGAAGTTCTTGATGGTCGCGGTGCTGTGCACCCCGTTCTCCCATTTGGCCGTGGCCTTCCAGGTGAACTGGGCCGCTTCCGGCGCCCCCTTGAGTGCCTCGCGCGCGTCAAGCAGCGCCTGCACGTTGACTCCGTTGTCCACCGTCGTCATGATCTTTCCCTTTCGCCCGTTCTCCTATTAAACCCATGGGGAATCTCGACAACCATACTGGCCTGCCCAGACGCTGCCTAGTTATAGTCCCCGCATGGCAGGTTCCGTGGGCAGCGTCGACACCCGTTTCCTCGAACTGCCCGCCCCGCTGCCCCTCGACTGCGGGCGTGAGCTGCACTCGGTGCGCGTCGCCTACGAGACATACGGCACGCTGTCACCCGCAAGAGACAACGTCATCCTCGTCTGCCACGCGCTCAGTGGCGATGCCCATGCGGCCGGTCTTTCGAGCACTCCGGGCGAGGCGGGCACCCGCGACGGGTTCGCGGCCGAGAGCCGGGACGGCACCGCCGGCAAGGCGCTGGGCTGGTGGGACGGGATGATCGGGCCGGGCAAGGCGTTCGACACCGACCTCTACTACGTCGTCTCCACCAACCTGCTCGGCGGTTGCCGGGGCACGACCGGACCCTCTTCGATCAACCCCGAGACCGGCAAGCCGTACGGATCGGACTTCCCGGTCGTCACGGTGGCCGACATGGTCCGCTGCGAGCGGGCCTTCCTCGACGTGCTGGGCATCGAGCGGCTCGCGGCGGTGGCCGGCGGCTCGCTCGGCGGCATGCAGGCCCTGCAGTGGGCGATGTCGTACCCCGATCAGGTCGACTCGATCGTGGTGATCGCCTCCACCCACGGCCTGCACCCGCAGGGTGTGGCCTGGAACGCGATCGCCCGCGAGTCGATCATGCGGGATCCGGCCTGGCAGGACGGCCACTACTACGGCACCGGGAGCGCGCCGGACGCCGGCATGGGCGTCGCCCGGATGGTCGGGCACATCACCTATCTCTCGGCGCCCGCGCTGGAGGACCGGTTCGCCCGGCGGCTGCAGTTCGCCGACGACATCCGATACACGATCCGCGAGCCGGAGTTCGAGGTCGAGAGCTACCTCCGGCACCAGGCGAACTCGTTCGTGAAAAGGTTCGACGCCAACACGTACCTGTATTTGTCTCGGGCTTTGACCTATTTCGACGCCGCCCGCGGGCACAAGTCCCTCGCCGAGGCGTTCGCCGAGGTCGAAGCCCGGACGCTGCTCATCGCGTTCAGTTCCGACTGGCTCTATCCACCGGCCGCCTCGGCCGCGATCGAGGAGGCGCTGCGCGAGGCCGGCAAGCCGGTCGAATATCACCTGATCGACGCACCGTACGGACACGACTGTTTCCTCCTGGAGGAGGCGCGGCAGACACCGATCGTCCGCCGATTCCTGAACGAAGGCGACCATGAGTAAAGAACACGAGTTCGGGTTCGAGACCCGCCAGCTGCACGCCGGCCAGCGACCCGAGCCGAACACCGGCGCCCGCGCGGTGCCGATCTTCCAGACCACCAGTTACGTGTTCGAAGATCCGGAGTCGGCGGCGGCCTACTTCAACCTGCAGGAGTACGGCAACACCTACTCCCGGATCATGAACCCGACCGTGGCGGTCTTCGAGGAGCGGGTGGCC
Source organism: Paractinoplanes tereljensis (assembly GCF_016862435.1). GTDB lineage: Bacteria > Actinomycetota > Actinomycetes > Mycobacteriales > Micromonosporaceae > Actinoplanes > Actinoplanes tereljensis. The sequence goes on along the minus strand of NZ_BOMY01000061.1, from coordinate 64,593 downwards.
AACCTGGAGGGCGGCTCCGGCGGGGTGGCCTTCGCGAGCGGCATCGCGGCCCAGGCGGCGGCGCTGTTCACCCTGCTCGAACCGGGCGACCACGTGGTCGCGTCGTCGGCGCTCTACGGCGGCACGGTCAACCAGCTCAAGCACCTGTTGCGCAAGATGAACGTGGAGCTGACCTGGGTCGATCCCGACGACCCGGAGCTGTGGCGCAAGGCGGTGAAGGCGAACACCAAGGCGTTCTTCGGCGAGACGATCGGCAACCCCGGCGGCAACGTGCTGGACATCGAGACGATCGCCGGTATCGCGCACGAGCACGACCTGCCGCTGATCGTGGACAACACGTTCGCCACGCCCTATCTCTGCCGGCCGATCGAGTGGGGCGCCGACATCGTCATTCACTCGGCGACCAAGTTCATCGGCGGGCACGGCACCAGCATCGGCGGCATCGTGGTCGAGGCCGGCACGTTCAACTGGTCCAACGGGCGCTTCCCGGTGGTCGCCGACCCCTCCCCCGCCTATCACGGCCTGCAGTTCCACGAGACCTTCGGAACGTACGGCTACCTGATGAAGCTGCGCGCCGAGACACTGCGCGACCTGGGCGGCACGCTGGCCCCGCTGAACGCGTTCCTGTTCCTGCAGGGCCTGGAGACGCTGTCGCTCCGGATGGAACGCCACGTTTCCAACGCGGTTCGCGTCGCGGCCTTCCTGGAAAAGCACCCACTGGTCACCAGGGTCGGCTACCCGGGGCTACCGGACAGCGAATACCGCCCGTTGGTGGAGAAATACCTCCCGCTCGGCGCCGGGGCGGTGTTCTCGTTCGACGTCGAGGGCGGCCGCGACGCGGGTCAAGATCTGATCCGCGCCGTCACCCTCTGGTCGCACCTGGCCAACATCGGCGACGCCAAGAGCCTGATCATCCACCCGGCCAGCACGACGCACCGGCAGCTCAGCGAGGACGAGCTGCGGGCCGCCGGGGTCGGCCCCGGGACGATCCGGCTGTCGGTCGGCACCGAATCGGTGGACGATCTGATCTGGGACCTAGGACAGGCGCTGGAGAAGGTGGCAGCCAAATGACGGATTACCAGGACGTCACGACGATCCAGCGGGTGCTGCACAACGCGAAGACGATCGCGATCGTCGGCCTGTCCGGCAACCACCTGCGGGCCAGCTACTTCGTCGGCTATTACCTGAAGCGGCACGACTACCAGGTGATCCCGGTAAACCCGAGGGAGACCGAGATCCTCGGCGAGAAGAGCTATCCCAGCCTGCGCGACGTGCCGGTCCCGATCGACGTGGTCAACGTGTTCCGGGCACCGTCCGCACTGCCGGAGATCGCCCGGGACGCGGTGGCGATCAAGGCCGGCACGCTGTGGACCCAGTTCGGCGTGATCAACGACGAGGGCGCCCAAATCGCCGAGGAGGGCGGCCTGGACGTGATCGTGGACCGCTGCCTGAAGGTCGAACACGCCCGCTACGTAGGCCGCATGCACTGGCTGGGCTTCAACACCCAGCGCATCACCTCGGTCCGCTCCGGCCTGCAATGACCAGGCGCGCCCAGCGCGAGCCGTTCGTCTGGGAGGGCGGCGAGGTCCTGGCCTACAAGGAGCAGGACGGCACCCACCGAGCCGTGACCCGCCAGGTCCTGACCGACGCCACCCAGGGCCAGGGCACGTCGTTGCGCTACTTCGAGGTGGGCCCCGACGGCCACACCACGCTGGAACGCCACGAACACACCCACGTGGTGATCCCGATCCGAGGCCACGGCCGCGCCTTGGTAGCCGACCGCGTCCTCCCCCTGGCCCAGCACGACGTCGTGTTCGTCCCAAGCTGGGCCTGGCACCAGTTCCGAGCCCCAGTCGACAAGCCGTTCGGCTTCCTCTGCGCGGTCATCCTGGACCGAGACCGCCCAGTCCTGCCAACCCCCGACCAACTCGCCGACCTGCGCCGCAACCCAGAAATCGCAGCCTTCATCCGGGCCTAGAAACCTTCGAGCCCAACGCCGGGCGTCCCCGCCCTCTCCGTGCCGGGGCGCCGGGCCGTCTGCCGCGGCGCCTCTGATAAATACGGCCTGGTTCAGTCCCGTGCCACTCGGTCCCGGCAGGTGCAACTCGCCCTCCGCGCGCCCGCTGCGGGCGGGCCCGACCCCAAGCCGGGCATGCCCCCGGCCACCCGCAGGCCCCCGGCCACGTGCGACCAACGCCGACCGTAGACCTTGCGGAATTGCCGCTCGGCGCGGACCGCAACCCCACAAGATCGCGCCACGCGCGAGCACGGCCTGGCACGGCACGGCCGTGGACCTTGCGGGACTGCCGCTCGGCGCGGACCGCAACCGGCTACGGACGCTTGACGGGCCGCGCGGCTGCGGCCGCTGCGACCAGGCGTTCGGCGGCGCGCCGCGGGTTGTTGCCTCGGTGTAGGTCGCCGCCTATCAGGAAGAGGGTGTCTGGGCCGTAGGCGGCCAGCAGCTCTGGGGCTCGCTCGATGGACATGCCGCCGCCTGGGGTGGGCAGCGTTGGGGGCAGGCCGTTCAATGGGCGGCGGGCCGCGTCGGCTATGGCCAGGCACTGGGCCTGAGTCAGGCTGAAGCGGCCCGCCCAGCTTGGGAAGATCGTGGCGTCCGCGCCGGCCAGACGCAGCAACGTGCCGAACAGGACGTCGGGGGCTATGCCGTGGCTGGCCGCGGCGGTGAAGCCGCCCAGGAACGATGGGTGGGCCAGCACGATGCCGCCGGGGAAGAGTTCGGCGGCGTGGGACAGGGCGCCGAAGCCGGCGATGCCGGGCATGACCAGTACGCCGTGGGCGCCCGCGTCGCGCGCCAGCTTCACCTGGTCGGCGAAGCCGGCCGCCGGGCCGTTGACCACCGGCAGGTAGGCGGTGTTCGGGTTGGCTCGGCGGACCGCCTCGGCCAGCCTCGGCACCCGGTCGGCGAACGGCGCCCACGGCTGGTTGGCCAGGCCCTGGTCCTCCTTGACCACGTGCAGGCCGCCCGCCGCCACCTCGGCAGCCAAGGTCGCGAGCTGGTCGACGGTCATGCCGACCGGCTTCAGGGCGGTCGCCAGCAGCGCACCCTCCGGTGCGCCGGTCAGCGCTCGGATCCCGGCTATGCCGAGCCTCGGCCCGGGCAGCGCCTCGATCAACGAGGCGGGCAGCGTGACGTCTACCAGGCGTACGCCATCTTGAAGCGAGACGTTGCCGAGCAGCAGGACCAACAGCTGGCCGAGCTCGCCTCCGGCGAGGTCGGCGGGATAGTCGACGGTGACCAGCGCGGGCTGCCCGGGCCGCTCGACGACGGTGCGCACGTGGGCGAGCGAATCCCGGACCGCGTTGGCCGGGGCCACCTCGGTGGGCAGCTCGTGGCTCTGCTCGACGGCGACAAGCTCGGCCCGCAACGCCGGGTCGGGGCCGCTGATCTCGTAAACCGCGGTGATCGGCGCCATATCCTATCGACCCAGCGGGAGAAGTGGGATAGAGATTAGGGTCACCAGCCGAAACTACGCTGTATGCAGCAATATACAGGGATGACAAAGAGCTGGAAGGACGACGACGTCCGCGCGGGCTGGGCGCAGATCGCCGGGCAGGGCCCCTTCGTGTACGGGCTGACCAACTACATCGCGGCCAACCTGAGCGCGAACGTGCTGCTGGCAGCGGGCGCGGGGCCGGCCATCGGCGCGGCGTCCGACTGGACCACGACGTTCCCGGCCGGCGCGAGTGCGGTATGGATCAACACCGCCGCCCTGATGAGCAGCGACGAGGAGTCGCTGCGCACGGTGGCCCGCACCGCGCACGAGGCCGGCACCCCGTGGGTCCTCGACCCGGTGGCGGTCGGCGCGGGCGCCGCGAAGTACGACGACTTCGTCCGCTCACTGCTGGAGTTCCGGCCCGCGGTGATCCGGGGCAACGCCAGCGAGCTGATCGCGCTGGCCGGCGGCGAGGCCACCGGCAAGGGCGTGGAGACCACGGTGTCCTCGGCCGACGCGGTCGCCGCGGTGAGCGAGTTCGCCGCCCGGATCGGCGCGGTGGTGGCGGTCAGCGGCCCGGTCGACTACATCTCCGACGGCACCCGCACCGAAGAGGTCCCCGGCGGCGACGTGCGGCTGACCCGGGTGACCGGGGCCGGTTGCGCCCTCGGCGCGCTCACCGCCGCCGCGGTCTTCGCCAACGGCGACGCGTTCCAGGGAGCCGTCGTCTCGCACGCGGCCTACGCCGAGGCGGCCGAGCGCGCGGGCGCCCGCACCCGCGGCACCGGCGAGTTCGCGGTCGCCCTGGTGGACGAATTGTCCCTATTGTGATCCTGGCCGCCTTCCTCAACGCCGGCGTACAGGGCACCGCGGGCTGGCGACACAGAGACGCTTCCCCGGCATTCCTGACCGCCGCCCACTACGTACGGATCGCCAAGGTCCTGGAAGAGGGCAAGTTCCACTTCGCGTTCGTGCCGGACGCCCTCAGCGTCCCGCGCAGCCTCGGCAACTCGTTCGCGCCCGCGGTGAAGTGGGGCTCGGGCACGCCCCGGCTCGACCCGGTGCCGGTGATCAGCGTGATGGCCGCGGCGACCACCCACCTCGGGGTGGCCGCGACCGTCTCCACCGGTTACCACGAGCCGTACAACGTGGCCCGCGAGTTCGCCACCATCGACCACCTCACCGGCGGCCGGTCGGGGTGGAACGTGGTGACGAGTTTCCAGGACGCCGAGGCGCAGAACTTCGGCGAGCCGAAGCTACCGCCCCGGCCGCAGCGCTACGCCCGGGCCGAGGAGTTCCTCGAGGTCGCCACCCGGCTGTGGGACAGCTGGGCGGACGACACGATCATCGCCGACCAGGAATCCGGGGTGTTCGGCAAACCGGAGAACGTCGAGGCGATCGACCACGACGGCGAGCACTTCCGGGTGCAGGGTCCGCTCAGCGTGCCCCGGCCGCCGCAGGGCTATCCGGTGATCATCCAGGCCGGGGCGAGCGAGTCCGGCCGCGACTTCGCCGCACGCTGGGCCGACGTGATCTTCTGCAGCCACGAGTCGCTCGAATCGGCGATCGCGTTCTACGCCGACGTGAAGGCCCGCGCGGCCGCCCACGGCCGGGACCCGGACCAGGTGAAGATCCTGCCCGCCGCCACCCCGGTGATCGGCGTGGACACCAAGGACGCGCTGGCCAAGCACGAGGCGTTCGCCGAACTGGTCTCGGTGGAGGCCGGCCTGTCCCGGCTCGCCTATCACGTGAATGTCGACCTGACCAAGTACGACGTGGACGGTCCGCTGCCGACACTCGAGGAGGTCGGGGTCGAGGGGCACTACCGTGAGGTGGTGGAGTTCGCGGAACGCGAGAAGTTGACCGTCGGGCAGATCGGCCGCTGGTACGGCGCCCGCACCGAAGGCAGCCTGGTCGGCTCGGCCGCCGGCATCGCCGACACGATGGAGCAGTGGGTGGACGCCCGCGCCGCCGACGGCTTCATCATCCAGGCCACCCACGTGCCGGGCTCGTTCGACGAGTTCGTCGCCGAGGTGGTGCCCGAGCTGCAGCGCCGCCGGTTGTTCCGCACCGAGTACGAGGACGGCACCCTGCGCGACAACCTCGGCCTGACCCGCCCGCAGCGCGGCGAGTGGAAGGCCCGCCGCCGATGACCGCGCCGCTCGTCGACGCGGCCTGGCTGCACGAGCACCTCGCCGAGGTGGTCGTGCTTGATGCCTCCATCGAACGCACGGCCGAGGGCTTCAAACCCGGCTTTGCCGCGTACGCCGAGGCGCACATCCCGGGAGCGCGGTTCGCCGACCTGTTCACCGCGTTCTCCGACCCCGATGCGCCGTACCCGTTCACCATGCCGCCGGTCGAGCAGTTGCGAGCCGCCGCCCAGGCCGTCGGGGTGTGCGACGGCGCGCGGGTGGTCGTCTACGACCGCAACGGCGGCGCGTGGGCGGCCCGAGTCTGGTGGCTGCTGCGGGTCCACGGGTTCGAGTCGGTGAGCGTGCTCGACGGCGGCCTCGGCGCGTGGACGTTCCCGGTGGAGTCGAGCACGCTGACCCTGGGTGCCCCCGGGCCGGTCACCGCCGACCTCGCCGACGTCACCGCCGGTCAGGACCAGCTGGTCTGCGCCCTGCGCCGGCCGAGCTTCGAGGACGAGCACATCCCCGGGAGCACGAATCTGCCGTACCCGGAACTGCTCCGCCTGGACGGCACCCTCGACCTCGACCTGATCCGGGAGCGTGCCGCCGCGATCGGCCTCTCGGCGTCGGCGATCGTCTACTGCGGCGGCGGGATCAACGCGGCCGGGCTTGTGCTGGCGCTCGAAGCGGCCGGCCTGCCCGCCCCGCGGCTGTACGACGGCTCACTAAGCGAATGGCGCGAACGGGGACGCGAATGACGGCGAACGCCCGGGACACGGTCTACCGGACGCTCCTGGAACGGCTCACCCACGGCCACTACGACTCGGAGACACCGCTCATCCCGCAGGTGCTCAGCGACGAGTTCCAGGTCTCGCGCACGCCCGTACGGGAAGCACTCGCCCTGCTGGAGAACGACGGCCTGCTCGCCTCCGGGAAGCGCGGCTTCGAGATCCGCCGCCGCACCGACGAGGAGATCCTGGAGATCTTCGAGACCCGGGCCATCCTGGAGTCCTCCGCCGCCTACGCGGCCGCGACCCGGGCCACCCCGATCGACCTGGCCCGGCTGCAGGACCTGCACGACCGGTCGCAGGCCAGCACCGACCCGGCCGAGGTGCGCCGGATCTTCAACCACTTCCACGACGCGGTGCGCAACGCCGCCCACAACCGCACCATCACCGCGCTGCTGCGCACGATCGAGGCGCAGGTGAAGGTGTCCGCGCCGTGGACCACGGCGGGTGGCGGCGCCCGTGAGTTCGGCCCGAGTTACGCCGAGCACGCCACGCTGCTCGACGCCATCCGGACCGGCGACGCGGTGGCCGCCCGCACCGCCAGCCTCTCGCACAGCGCGCACGACCGGGACACCCGGGTCAGTCAGCTCATCGTCCGGATGGCCGAGGATCTGACCGCCCCGGATTCGACCGCGGCCGGCTGGATGTAAGTCACTTGACCCGGTGCGGCAGCTTCCAATCGGGCCGCGGGAAGTGGCAGGTGTAACCGTCCGGGATCCGCTCCAGGTAATCCTGGTGCTCCGGCTCGGCCTCCCAGAACGCTCCGGCCGCGGTCACCTCGGTGACCACCTTGCCCGGCCACAGCCCGGACGCCTCGACGTCGGCGATGGTGTCCTCGGCGACCCGCTTCTGCTCGTCGGTCTCGTAGAAGATCGCCGAGCGGTAGCTGGTGCCGATGTCGTTGCCCTGCCGGTTGACCGTGGTCGGGTCGTGGATCTGGAAGAAGAACTCCAGCAGGTCGCGATATGAGGTCAGCGCCGGGTCGAAGGTGATCTCGATGGCCTCGGCGTGGCCGTCGTGGTTGTAGTAGGTGGCGTTCTGCACCTGGCCGCCGGTGTAGCCGACCCGCGTCGACACCACCCCGGGGCGGCGGCGGATCAGGTCCTGCATCCCCCAGAAACAACCGCCGGCCAGAATTGCCTTCTCCGTGGCCATCACGCACTCCCCATTCGTCAGTCCTCGACGCGGAACCCGATCTTCAACCGGACCTGGAAGTGGGCGACGTCGCCCTCGACCACCTGTCCGCGGATCTCCTGGGTCTCGAACCACTCGATGTTACGCACGGTCTCGGCTGCCTTGCGAATGCCGGTCCGGATGGCGTCGTCGACGCTGACCGGGCTGCTGCCCACGATCTCGCTGAGCCGGTACACGTGGTTGCCCATGACGGGACTCCTTCGCTCGGGGTTCGTTCTGCCTATCACACCCGATGGCGACCGATCCGCACCCCATTCGCAATTAACAGACCTTTTGTACGCCTTCGCGCGGCCGACAGGACTACTCGCCCCGCACGGAACTTCCGCACGAAGGACTGGCCCTACCTATGCGTCTCTCTCCTGCCCTGCTGGCCGCGCTGCTGTTGGCGTGCGGCCCGGTCGCCACCGCCGCCGACGCCGCTCCCAAAAAGCCGGCGGTGAGCGCCAGCCGGCTCAGTGCAGTGCAGAGCGCCAAGCAGATCAACTACTACCCGTCGGCCGCGGGCTGGACGAAGATGTGGACCTCGTTCGACGCCGCGACGATCAACGCCGACCTGGCCCTCGCCAAGAGCATGGGCGCGACGAGCGTCCGGGCCATGGTGTTCCCGTCGGTGTTCGGCTACCCCGCGCCGAAGGCGGAGTACACCGCGAAGCTGGCCAAGTTCGTCGAGCTGGCCGCCGCGAACGGCCTGACCGTGAAGCTCACCCTGTTCGACTGGTGGAACGGCTACGCCGACGTCAGCGGCAGCAGCGCCTGGGCGACCGCGATCCTCACCCCGTACCGCAACGACAGCCGGATCATCTCGATCGACCTGCAGAACGAGCTCGACCCGGCCAACGCGGCCGCGCTGGCCTGGGCCAAGAAGCTCGTCCCGGCCGTGAAGTCGGCCGTGCCGGCCATCCCGGTCACCGTCTCGGTGAACACGATGGCCAACCTGACCAAGATCAAAGCCTCGCTACCGCTCGACTACTACGACTTCCACCTGTACGGCTACTCGGAACGCGCGCTGACGACCATCAAGCAGGCCAAGGCCGTGGTCGGGTCGGCCCCGCTGGTGATCGGCGAGACCGGCACCAGCACCCTCGCCGTCACCGAGGGCGAGCAGGCCGCGTTCCTGGCCCGGGTGTTCCAGGCGGCCGCGGCAGCCGGCGTCGGCTCGGTCGCGCCCTGGACGCTGTACGACTTCACCGCCAACGCCATCCCGGACTCCGCGGTGGCCAAGGTCCCGGCCGAGTACCACTACGGCCTGTACCGCACCGACGGCACCGCCAAGCCGGCCGCGGCCGCGGTCAAGGCCGCCTGGACCGGCACCGCCTACCCGGCGAGCCTGCTCGACCCGGGCTTCGAGAACACCGCCGCGCAGACGCCGTGGAAGGCGTTCATGCCCGAGCTGGGCGTGCCGGCGCGCACCCAGTCGGCGGCCCACTCCGGGACCTGGTCGGTGAGCCTCTCCAGCACCGGCAAGACGGCGGCCGGCCTGCCCGCCTACCGGGTCTCGCCGCTCACCCCGGTGAGCCCGGGGCAGAAGTGGCACGCCGAGGTCTGGGCCCGCGGCAATGCCGCCACCGGCACCACCCAGATCGCGCTGAGCTGGTTCGACGCGAACGACAAGTGGCTCGGCGGCAACTCGTCGGCGACCCTGCCCACCGGCACCACCGGCTGGACCAGGCTGAGTGTCGACCAGGCCGCCCCGGCCGGCGCGGCCAGCCTGCAGGTCCACCTCAAGTCGGGCGCGAACAGCGGCACGGTCTGGTTCGACGACGTCGCGCTGACCGCGAAGTAGGGGCGGCCGGACGATCGGCGTCAAACCACCCCGACCGCCCAGAGCAGGAACAGCACCGCGGCGACGCCGACCGCGACGCCGAGGGCGACCCAGGTGACCAGGAGTGCCAGCCGCCATCGGCGGTAGACGTCGACGGGGGTCACAGCCGCATCCCCGCACCGTCCAGCACCCAGGACAGGAACGTCTCGATGCTGGCGTCGACCTCACCGTCGACGATCGTCGCGGTGGTCAGGAAGTAACCCACCGAGCTGAACTCGACGTCCATCGAGCGGATCAGGTGCCCCAGTTCGAGGGTTCCCTCGAGCCATTCGCGGATGCTGCCGTCGGCGCCGACGCCGGCCGCGGTGACCTCGGGACGGATCAGGTCGGCCTTGCTGACCACCACGGCGAGGCGCGACGAGCTCAGCTTGGTCTTCAGGTCGCGGTGCATGCTCTGCACGGTGGCCTCGAAGACGGTGTACGGCGGCCGGGCCGCGCGGATGTCCTTGAGCTTTTCCCGTCGCCCGGCGTCCAGGGCGTTCCAGAGCTTCGGCACGGTCAGCGGGTCGACCACGAAGACGAACGTCGGGTTCGCCTCCAGATAGCGCATCTCGGCGATCCGCTCGCCGTTCTGGAAGAACTCGCCGGCGGCGTCGAACATCTTCAGCACGCGGCGGCGTCCATTGATCTCCAGGCGCAGCGCGTGCGCGTGCTGGGCCGCCGGGGGTGTCTTGGTGACGGCGACGCCTCTGGCGAACGGCTCCACGGTCTGCCGGAGCCAGTCGTCGGCCGGGCGGTCGGCCCCCGACACGCTGCCGCCGCCGCGTTCCAGCATTGTCCGGACGGCCATCGCGGTGGCGACCAGCAGCTGCGTCTTGCCGGCGCCGGCCGCGCCGAACACCGGCAGCACGGTCTCCGGCATCCGGCCGGCTTCCTTCTCGAGTTCCCGGTCACAGTGCGGGCAGATCGCCGTCAGCTGATGGCTGCCCAGCATCAGCAGGGTGGGCATCGCCTGGCCGCAGCGGCAGTGGCGGTTGATCATCCCGTACCGGCCGGGCCGCACGTCGTGCTGGACCTTGCCACATTCGGCGCACCGGTAGGACGGATAGGCCGCGTGCCGGCCGCAGGATGGGCAGGTGATCCGAATGTGCCGCACCGCCTGCAGCACCGAGTCGATGCCACGGAGCAGGTAGATCAGGGCCAGCCCGGCCAGCCACATCAGCCCGATCACCGCCGCCTGGGCGACGAACGCCACCAGCAGCAGAGCGAGCGCCAGGAGCAGACCGACGCCGATGGCGACCAGCCGGCCGACCCCGATGATCGGGTTGCCCTGCTGGTCGCGGGTATCGTCGCCCGGCGGCAGGAAGTACTTCTTCTGCACCTTCTTGAACCGGTCACCGACCGACTTCTTCTCGTGCCCGGCCGCGACGGTGACGGTGTGCTTGACGTCGCGCCACACCGGCCCGAAAAGGTACTGCGTGTAGGCGGGCTCGTGCCGGCCGTCCCACGCCTCCACCTGCGGGCGGATGGCCAGTGGGGTGGCCTTCGACCCGAAGCCCAGCCCGGCCATCACACCCCGGCCCCAGGCCCGCACGAAGTGCAGAGCATCAGCGAGGCCGGCGAACAGCAGCACGAACGGGAAGGCCAGCAGCGACAGCCCGATCTCGAGCGGAGTCATCGACGTGTCCACCGGCTGCACGTACGAGTAGTAGTGGAACGGGCGATTGGAGCCCCTGGCCGCCATCAGAAAGCCTTCCGCTCGGTCGACGCATCGATCGGCATGCCGTCCGGCGTGCCGCGCCGCCGGAACAGGCGGTCCAACATGGTCGGCGGCGCGTGCTTGTACCACCGCCGGATGAACGCGGCGGTCTCCGGCGCCGACTCGTGTTCGGCATGCTCGATCAGCCGGGCCTGCCAGCGTCTGCTGCGGCCGCCGACCGCCCGCCGCAGCGCGGTGTCCAGCTCGGTGGCCGCGGCGCCGGTGGCCCGCGACGGCTCCGGCCGGTCGAGGTGGCGCAGCGTCCGCATCGCCGCAGTGACCCGGCCCAACTCCACGTTCCGGTCACCAAGTTCGGCGACGGTCATCCGGCAGTAGGCACGCCGCAACCCCGGCAGGGTGCGGATCAGGTCACCGCGATCGGTCGCCTTGAGCTTGTCGATCCGCCCCATCAGCACTGCCTCGACTCGGCGCTGGTCGTCCGGTCCCAGCTCGCCGAACCACTGGCGCAACGCGACCAGCAAGCCCGCACGATCCTTGCCCGCACGCCGGAGCTGATCCACCCAGTCATCGGCGGCACGGAACACCTCCACCCGGCGCCGGGCCGGCTCGGCCAACAGCGGCAGCGCCGCCGACCGGGCCAGCCGGGAGCACAGCTCGGTGTGCTCGGGCCAGGCGGCCGGGGCCGGCTCGGCCGCCACCGTCTCGGAGAGCCGACGCACGACCGGCGGAGTGGTGACCCGCCGCTCGCCGAGCGCGTCGAGGACACGCAACGCCTCAGCCGCGGTCCAGCGGCGGTCCGGGAAGAGTAGGTCCAGGACCCGCTCGTCCGGCGGCTCGCGACCGGCCGCGTCCAGCACCGCGCCCAGGCCGGCCGCCGGGTCGAGCGTCCCGGCCCGCACCCGGGCCACCGCGAGCGCCTGCCGCACCGCCGGGCCGGCCTGCTCCAGCTCGGGTCCGAGCACGTCGGCGAGGCCACCCTGGAAGGCGGCCGCCATCCGGTCCAGCTCCTCGAGACCCACCGCACCCAGGTATCGCACGACGCCGGCACGCAGCGCGGGCCGGTCGGCGAATGACCGGTGCGCCGCCGGGCCGGTCGAGCCGAGCAGCAGTCCCGGCCCGATGGTCAGTTCACCGGCCTGCCGTACGTCGGCGTCCTCGATCGGGATGCCGGCGGTGACCGCCCAGTCGAGCAGCAGCAGGGCGGTCGTCGCGGGCACCGCCGCCAGGTGCCCGGACAGCGTGATGGCGGCGTGCCTGCGGCCGTCGTCGGTGCGCAGCACCATCTCGGGCAGCACCGGAGCGGGCGAGGCGACCACTACGTCCACGGTGCGGATCTCGATCTGGGCGAGGAGATCCGGCACGCCGGCGGCCTCGGCCGCCCGGGCCAGGCCGGCCAGGGCGTCGGCGGTGCGCCGGTCGGCGACGATCGGCCCGACAGTGAGCTGGACCAGGGTGGCCGTGCCGAGCTCCTCGACGTCGGCGCGGCCGAGCCGAGCCGCGTGCACAGCCAGCCAGGCGGCCACCTCGGCGGGCTGGTCCCGGGCGCGCTCCGGCCCGCTCGGCCAGGTGGTGAGCGCGGCCGCGACAACCGGCAGCCAGTCGTCGAAGGTCCGCTCGTCGCCCGCGCTCAGCCGGATAGCACGCTGCCAGGCCGGGGCGGCATCGGACACCTCGAGCTGGGCGAGGATCCGGGCCAGCGGATGCACCACGACATCGGTGGCCCGCCCGGTGGTCAGGTCGAACAGGTGCAGCGTGCCGGCCACGCCGTCCAACCGGCTTCCGCCGCCCGGCAGCGTGCCCGCCACGTGCGTCCGGCCGTACTGCGGATCGTGCTCGTAGGTGGCGAACGACAGGAGCCCGGTGGTGTCCGGCGGCAACAGGTAGCCGAGCGCGGCGATCCAGGCGGCGACCTCGGTGGACGTCTCGGCGATCAGTACCACCCGGCGGCTCCCGCGGTGTACGGCGTCGTCGGCCGCGGTGAGCAGCGCGGGCAGCAGGGCCGCCCGGACCGGGTCGTGGAGGAACTCGCCGACCGCCGCCCGGTTCAGCGGGCCGGGCGCCGGCGGTCCGGGCAGGTCCGGCAGGCGCGTGCCGCCGCCCGGTGTGTCCACCCAGCACGGGGCGTCCCACAACTCGATCGGCAGCACACCACCGAGGTCAGCGGTGGGATCCCGGGTCACGAGGGCGTGCGCGAAGTAGTTTCCCGGCCGCCCGGAATAGTCGGTGCCGACGTACGCCACCCGGGCGATGACGGTGTCCGTGCCCGGCGAGAAGCAGAGGTTCACCGGCGCGTCGGGCAGGCCCGCGGCGCCCGCCACGGTGACCGCCCGGGGCGCCTGATAAGCGGTCAGTGACTCCACCCGATCGAGTACGTCCGGCCCGAGCCCGTCGCTGACCGCAGCGAACTGGAAGCCGGGCGCGCCGGCCAGACCGGTCACACACGAGGTGTAGTAGAGCTGCCCGAATGCCATCGGTGGTCCCCCTAGCTCCGGCCGGCCGGGATCGTGCCGAACGTGCTGAGCAACCACAGGAACGGGTCCTGCACCCGGCGCGGCTGCACGCCGTACTCGCTGACCCGCTGCTGGTTGTCCGCGGCCCGCACCGGGCTGGCGCCGAGAGCGGACACACCGAAGAAGCGGTAGCGCTCGAAGTTCTGCGACAGGACCAGGTCGATGCTGCCGCCCTGCCACTTCTGCAGCACCGCGCGTATCTCCTGGTGCACGGCGGCGCCGTCCGGCTCGTCGTACGCCGCGTCGCCGTGCGCCGACTCGCGCAGCAGCGCGGCCTCCTCGGGCAGGGTGTGCTCGAGGGCATCCATCTTGGAGAACGCCACCGCGATCGGTTTGCGGATCAGTCCGCTGTGCCGGGGCGGCAGCGCGCTGTGCATCAGATCGGTGATCCGCCCCAGGACGCTCGCCGGGTCGTCCTGCACGACGCTGGGATCGGGCAGCAGCGCCCCCGGCTCGGCCAGGGCCCGCGCCCCGCGCATCTGCAGCGGATCAAGCAGCAGGATGATGCCGTCGGCACCGGTCAGGTAGCGCACGTTGCGCTCGACGCTGTCGCCGGACCGCAGGTCCTCCCCGGCCGTGTCGAAGAACGAGAACAGGCTGCGGTTCACCTGTGCGCGGCCGAGGCGGCGCCGCTGCCGGGACATGCTGAAGACCAGCGGACGGCGGCCGCCCCGGGAGCCGCCCGCGGTCCGGGTCGGGTCGTGCAGCAGCCGGTCGTCGTACAGCCGGTCCTCGTAGTCGGCCGGGAACTGGTTGCGGGTGTGGTCGTCGGCGGCCATCACCGACAGGCCGAAGCGGGCGCCGACACGGTTGCGCAGTTCGTGCAGCAGCACCGTCATGAACACGGTCTTGCCGCTCTCCTTCGCGCCGACCAGCGCGATCAGCCGGTTGTCCGCGTCGCCGAAGTGGGTCGGCAGCTGGCTGTGGCAGTGCGGGCAGATCCGGTGGGTGGTCTCCACGCCGCAGTCGGCGTGCACCGCCGAACGGCGCCGCCCGTCCGCCTTGAACGCCGGGTGCCGGGCCCGGTTGTCGTCCGCGTAGGAGACCAGGACCTGGTCGGGCCGGGCCTCGCAGCGGCGGCCGGTGCTCCCGAGCCGGCCCGCGCAGCGGAACATGATCTCCCGCGGCGGCAACGACCGATAACAGTACGGGCAATGCACCGTTCCGGTCATCGTCGCTCCTGGCCGTGCCCGGTCCACGGGACCAGCACCACCGTGGTGGCGGCCGGGTCGGCCGGCTCGCACGCCGCCGCGGCCGTCCCGGTAGCCGGCACGAAGGCGGTCACATCCACCTCAGCGACCTGTCCGGCCACCAGCGGCCGGCCGGCCACCCGGGCCGAGCCGGCCGAGCCAAGGACAAGCCGCAGGTCGGGCAGCACGCAGTCCTGGTCGGCGCGCAGCCGCAGGACGCGCCGGCGCCGCAACCGGGCGCTCTGCAACGCCCATTCCACCCGCGGTGGCCGGCCGGCCACCCGGACCGTGACCGGCGTCGAGGCCAGCTCGGTGTGCCGCTCCCGGATCACCGACCGCACCGACACGGCCACCTCACCGGGGCCGGTGTCCAGCCGCACTCCCCCGTCGTCCACGAACGTCCGCCGGGAGATCTCCCGCTCCCCCCGCCGGTCCGGCGCCGACCAGGTGACCCGGGCTTCGTGGATGCCGTCCGGCCACAACCAGTCCACCTGGACGCTGTCCCATCGGCGGCGCGCCCGCAGGCCGGTCACGGTGGCCGCCAGCGCGAGCTCGAGCGAGTTGCCGATGACCGCGCCGGACCGGCCGCGGCTGACCGCGGTCAGCACCACGTTTCCCTGCCCGGTGGGCACGAGCACCTCGGTCCGTCCGCCGGCTCCGGGTAGGTGGCCACCCCCGGCCACCTCGCCCCAGCCGTTCACCGCCGCCGCCGTCACCCGCTCCCCGGCCGGCCAGGGCGCAGGCCCGGCGGACCGCCGGATCTCCACCCGGCCGCCCGGTGGGGTGGTCCAGGTGAGCCGCAACCGCGATCCGTCCGGCCCGTCGACCACCTCGGCCCGCAGATCGGTGACCGCCTCCGGCGGACGTTCGACGAGGACAGTCCCGGCGACCGCCGGACCGGTGCAGCGCTCCCCGCCCGGGCCCGAGTAGACCGGACGGACCACGTACGCGTAGTTGACGTCCAGCTCGACCGCCGGATCGGCGAAGGCGGTGGCCGGCCCGGACCCGGCCGCCACCACGACCTCCCCACCGTCGCCGTCGGTCCGGGTGCGGGTCACCTCGACGGCGGACGCGGCCGGATGCGACTGCCAGGAGCCGGTGACCGAGCTGCCGTCGGTGCCGAGCTCGAAACCGGTGACCGGCGGCAGCAGGGTGACCGGGGCGGCGGCCACCCCGGGCGACACGCTCGTGCCACGGACCGCGAAGACGGTGTAGACGACCGGCCGGGCCACCGGCGGCGACGGGTCGGCGGCGTGATTGACGGTGGCCTCCGCGACCGGCTCACCACCGTCGGGCGAGATCGCCGCGGCGGCCGCGCGGACCACCCGGTAGCCGATCCGGCCGGTGACCGCCGGGCTCGGCGCCCAGCGCACGGCGATCCGGACGCCGTCGGACTCGGCCCGCACGCCGGCCGGTGGCGGTGGCGGGATCCGGTCCAGCCGGGCCGCCAGGTCGGGGTCGTCCACGGCCCGATGCACCGCTTCGGCCAGCAGTCCGGCCGTCTCCTCGGACCGGCCCTCGCGCTCGGCCCGGTCGGCCCGTCCGACCAGCTCCTGCAGGGCGGCGGCGGCAGCCCGTACCCGCACCCGCACCTCGGCCGGTACGGCCGCTTCCGGGAGCGCGGCGAGCAGCCGTTCGGCCTCCCGCAGCGAGCCGGCGGCCAATGCCGCCGACACGGTCTCGCCGTCCTTGGCCTCGGCCGGGCGACCGGTGCCGGGCACCAGGCTCGCGGTCAGCTCGAGCGCCTCGGCCCGGTCCAGGCCGGCCGCGACGGCGGCTTCCGCGGCCACGGCCGGCGGCAGCCCGTGACCGAGCTGGGCCCGGACGAGCTCGGCGACCTCCCAGCAGACCAACTGGTCGAGCGTCCCGGCCCGCTGGGCGCGCAGCAGGATGGTCAGTACCGTGTCGGCGGCGGTGGTGCGGTCGTCGCGAGTGCGCTGGGCCTGCAGCCCCTTGGCCACCTCCAGGACCTCCGAGGTGAGCCGGCCGCCGTCGGCGGTCAGCTGGAAGCCTTGTTTGAGGGTGAAACCGGCGGCCAGCCGCTCGCGGCTGAACACCACCTCGGGCGAGATCCGCAGGCCGAGCAGTCGCAGCTTGGGCGGCAGGGCGATGGCCGATTCGGCCGGGCGGTCGGGGATGTCCCAGGGCGGTTCGATGATGGTGACCCCACCCAGTTTGATCCGGGCCCGGACCTCGTCCGCGGAGAGCACGCCGCCGTTCTCCGCGACGAGATGCTCGAGCGCTGCCCGGGTGAGGAGCGGGATGCCCTTGGCGACCAGCGCGATCCGATCGTCCAGCCGGGTAGTGGCCTGCGCCGCGGCGGTTTCGCGACGACGGGCGAACTCGGCGTACGTCAGGGCTTTGGCCCGATTCAGCTCGGCGTGCGCGACCAGCAGCGCCCCGGCCAGCGGCTGGTAGACCTTGCTGACCGTCTTCTGGGTCTTCCAGAACCGGACGGTCTCCTCGACCCGGGCGTCGAACTGGACCGGTTCCCGGTGCACGCCGGTGATCCGGTAGCGGAGGAAGAGGTCCTCGGGCGGGACGTTGCCGGCCTTGCGGGCCGGATCGAGCACCGTGGCCTTGTAGTCGTCCCAGTCGCTGGGCATGGTGGTCGTCGCGCTCCGCTCAGGCGCCCACGGTGTACTTGGCCACCGCGCTGCGAGCCTCGTCCACCTCCTGTGCCGTCAGACCGGCGATGGCCAGCACGACCGAGACCTCTTTGCCGTGGGTGCCCTCGATCGCGTGCATCCGCAGCGTGCCCATCTCGTCCATGGCGAAGGTGACCTCGATCGGGGAACCCTTACGGAGCGCCGGCAACCCGTCGATCCGGCCCTCACCGATGTGTGCGTTGTCCTCGGGCCGATCCGACTCGGTCGCCCCGGCCTGCTCCCAGATCTCCAGGGTGATGCCGTGCTGCCCCTCGAAGGCGGTGCCGTAGTGGCGCACCGGCGGGTTGGCCGGCAGCGGCGTGTTGGCCTGCAGAAGGTGATCGATGACCATGCCGTCGCGGTCCGCGTGCGGGTTCTTCTCGTCCACCACCCGCAGGCCGAACGCGCGCGGCACCACCGTGGTCACCCGTTTCGCGGCGAGCCGCTCGATGCTGCCGGCGTCCATGCCCAACTCGGCGGCGACGTCCGCGAGCCGAGCCGAGCCGGGTGCGCCCTTCACCGACTCGATGAGCGCGAACAGCGCGGCACCCTTGGCCACCGCCTGGTCGGGGTCGTGCAGCTTGGGCTCGAAGCCGAACCGCTTGCGCAGCATCTCGGCGGCCACCGGCATCCGGGTCGACCCGCCGACCAGCAGCACGTCATCGAAGCTGGTGATGCCGCGCTCCCGGGCCGCCTCGACGGTGCGCTGGGTGATCTCGTACGTCTTCTCGATCAGGTCGCCGGTGATGCGCTCGAGGGTCTCCCGGCTGACCTCGACCCGAGTGACGTCGTCGCCGAAGCGCAGGTTGTGCTTCCGTACGGTGACGCTGCTGAGCGCTCGTTTGAGCTCCTCCGCGGCGGTGGCAAGCTCCTGCAGGAAGTCCTCGCTCTGCCCGGCCCCGGAGCCGGGATGCTCCTGCTCGAACTGCTGGAGCAGGAAGTCGGCGATCCGGTCGTCCCAGTCCGCGCCGCCGAGATGGTGGTCGCCGTCGGTGCAGATCACCTCGATGTCGCCGCCGCTGATCCGGATGACCGTGGTGTCGAAGGTGCCGCCGCCGAGGTCGTAGACCAGCAGGGTGCGGTCGGTGCCGCTGTCCAGCGCCTCGTAGTGCAGGGCTGCGGCGACCGGCTCGGGCACCACGTTGAGGACGTTCAGCCCGGCCGCCTTGCCGGCCGCCCGGGTGGCCTCCCGCTCCTTGACCCCGAAGTACGCCGGGACGGTGATCACCACGTCGCGTACCGGCAGGTGAGCGATCTGCTCGGCGGCCTGGGCCAGCTCGCGCAGGATCAGCCCGGAGATGCTGACCGGGGTGTGCCGGGCACCGTGGAACTCGAGTTCGACACCGTCCTCGCCCATCCGGCGTTTGATCAGTGACACCACCAGGTCGGGATAGATCCGCGCGGAATTCTTGGCCTCGCGCCCGACCACCACGTTGTCCGGCGTCTCGAAAAAGACCACCGACGGTGTGGAATCCTCGCCGATCGCGTTCTTCACGACCACCGGCCGGCCGGTGTCGTCCACCAGCGCAATACATGAGTAGGTCGTTCCTAGATCAATTCCGAACGTCGGCATGATCTCCCCCGGTGCGCAATTTTTCCGGAACCACGGCCCGATAGAGACGGACCCGTACGGGACGGCGAATCTGTCCGTTCTCCTGATCGATAAGCCCGACGGCGACCATCTCCGCGACGGTGCCGTCGGCGGCCGGGTCGACGTGGTCGGTGAAGCCCGCCGCGACGTGCCGGCCCCGCTCGTACGGCTCGCCGGGCTCGGCCGTGGTGATCATCGCGCCGCAGCGTTCCAGGGCCATCGCGACGTCGTCGGCGAAGCTCTCGAACAACGCCTGCTCGGCGGCCCTCTCCGGCATCCCGGTCAAGCGCCGGGACTGCTGGAACAGGCCGTCGTACAGATTGAGCAGGTCGACCAGGACCGGTTGCAGGAGGCTCCGGCGCTGCCCCTCGCGCAGCAGCTGGTTCTCCTCGTGCAGGCGATCGATGACCGCCTCGCGGTGGGCCGCGCGCTGATGGAACGCGCTCAGACCGTCGTCGATGGAGCGCAGCCTCGCGGCCTGACGCTCACCGTCGGACGGTTCCGGCGGAACATCCACTCGGCACGTGTCCCTTCTCCAGAAAAGGTGCCCGGAATAGGCGTGGTTCACCATAACGCGGTGCGCGGCGGTTCGGAATCCCGTGATCAATGATCAAAGTGTCTCGGTTGGCGTATTGCCGCAGAGGTTAACCCTTGCAATGATCGGAAAACAGTTCTTCCCCCGGGAGTGAATGACCATTCATGTCGGCCTCGAATTTGATCTACCTCGCCTACGCAACCGCGGACGAGGGGCAGGCGCAGAATCTCGCGGAGGCCCTGGAAGAACGCGGATCGCGTGTCTTCCTCCGGGCCTGGGACATCGTGCCCGGCCAGGTCCGAATCCACCGGATGGACGATGCGATCCAGGACTGCACCGCGGCCGTGCTGCTGCTCAGCGAAGCGAGCCGGAAGATCGAGGAATACCCGGCCCTCACTCACCGCGCCGACCGCGGCGGGCTGAGCCTGGTGCCGGTCCTGCTCGCCGGCGGCGTGATCCCCCCGGCGTTGAGCGGCCGGGCCTACGTGGACTTCGCCGGCATACACGACGAGCAGGATTTCGCCCGGCGCGTCGCGGCGCTGACGGACGCGTTGAACGGGACACCGGTCCCGCGCCGCAGCCGCGCCGGGCTCAACTTCGGGCTGGTCAGGGAGGAACCGCTGGTCGCCCGGCTGCGGATCACCGCCACCGCCACGATCCTCACCCGGCCCGGCGGCGGCGAGGTCACCGCGCCGCACGACGGTCTCGGGCCCGGGCTGCGGCAACTGCTGTGGACCACCGGCCGGGCCCGCCACCTGCCGGATCGGCGGGCCGACATCGCGATCGCCCGGCTCGGCGGCGACCTCGGCCGGCGATTCCTCGGCGGTGACGTCGGCTCCGGTATCACGGGGCTGCTGGCCACGGCCGACCGCCGCAACCAGTCACTGCGGCTGGGCATCGAGATCGACCCGGACGCGCCCGATCTCGCCGACCTGCCGTGGGAGCATCTGATCGCGCCGGGCGCGCCCACCCCGCTGGCCCTGCACCCACGGGTGCGCCTGCACCGCGTCGCCGACCTGGCCGAGACGGTGCAGATCGACGTGCCCGGACCACTGCGGATCCTGGCCGTCGTCGCCAGTCCCGACCACGGCGACCTCGAGCTGCTCGACTACGAGCACGAGCTCGGCGAGATCCTCGATCGGGTCGAGGAGGCGCGGCGCGATTCCGCTCACGTCCGGATCCTGAACTGGGGCTCGATCGCCGCGATCCGGGAAGCGCTGACCCGGGAACGGTTCCACGTGCTGCACCTGTCCTGCCACGCCGAGCCCGGGGTGCTGCTGCTGGAGACCGCGGACGGCCGGCCCGATCCGGTGGACGCGCCGCACTTCGCCGCCGAGCTGGTGGTCGCCGACCGCGGGGTGCCGCTGGTCGTGCTGGCCGGTTGCGATACCGCTCGCGGCGGCGAAACTCCAGATCAACTTCCGGGCTTCGCCCAAACCCTGCTTGCGTACGGCGTGCCGGCCGTACTCGCCATGACCGAACGGGTGACCGACGCGTACGCCACCGCCCTGATGTCCCGGATGTACGGACGTCTCGCCCGCGCGACCGGGCCGGCCGATCCGCTGACGGCGCTGTCCGACGTCCGCCGGGAGATCGAGGCGTCCCGGCCCGGCCAGCCCGCCACCGACCCGGTGAGCCGCCTGCCCGAGTGGCCGATGGCCGCCCTTTTCACCCGCGTCGACGACGTCGTCCTCTACGACGCCCGCGCCCCCGCGGAGCCGCTCGCCGGGGTCGCGCCCGACTGGGACCTGGCCGACGGCATCATCGGGGCGGACCGCGGCGAATTCGTCGGCCGGCGCGCCGACCTGCGCCGGCTGTTGCGGACGATGCGCGGTCCGGAACGCGGCGTGCTGATCTTCGGGATGGGCGGGGTCGGCAAGAGCAGCCTGGCCGTTCAGCTGGTCCGGATGGCGGCCGGCGAGCGGACCGTGGTGGCGAGCCTGCATGGCCGCTGCGGCCCGGACGAGATCCTCGAGGAGGTCGCCGGCCAGATCCATCTCGAGGCCGACGATGCCCGGCTGCGCCGGCGGCTGACCGACCGGCAGGACTCCTGGGACTGGCGGCTGCGGCTGCTCCGCCGCTGGCTCGGCGAGTCGGGGCGCGAGGTGCTGGTGCTGCTCGACGACCCGCTCGGTGACCCGATCCGGGCCGGCGACGGCGACACCTGGCGGGAGCAGGAACTGGACGACGAGACCCGCCGGTTCCTGGTCGCGTGGCTGCGGCTGGGCCGCTCGGCCGCCCTGGTGGTCACGGCCCGTGAGGCCGGGGCTTTCGGCCGGGCCGGGCCGCCGCTGCTACGCCACCATCTGGGGCCGCTGTCGCAGGCCGAGACGTACAAGCTGTTCTGGCGGCTGCCGGCCTTGGCCGCGCTGGCCAAGGAGGAGCAGCAGCGGGCCTACCGGGATCTCGGCGGCCATCCGCGGGCCCTGGAGTATCTGGATGCCCTGCTGCGCGCCGGGCACGACACCGACACGGGCGCCCCGGTCCACCGCCGGCGGTTCGTGGAGATCGCCGACCGGATGGAGTCCACCCTGCGCGGCACCGGGATCGCCGACCCGACCGGCTGGATGCGCACCGCCGGGCACGACGTGGACACCGCGATCGCCGAGGTGGTCGCACAGAGCTCGGCCGACGTCCTGCTCGACCGCATCCTGCAGCGCCTCGACCCGCATGCTCGCGATCTGCTGGTCGCCGCCTCGGTGTACCGGCTGCCGGTCGACACCCGCGGCCTGAGCTGGGTAGTCACCACCGGCCCCGTCCTGGAGCCGGAGCAACGCGAACGGCTGCGGCGGGCCTACGGCTCCCTGCTGCGGATGCAACGCCGGGGCCTGGCGCCAATTCTCGACGATCTGCCGGTGACCGCGGAGGTGCGCGCGGAGCTCGACCGGGATCTGCTGACCGGCACGCTGCCGCCGGACGTCCCGTGGCTGGCCGAGGCCCGTGACACGCTCGTCGACCTGGGTCTGCTCACCCCGGCCGGCGACGACCACTACCTGGTACACCGGTGGACCGGGGCCGCGCTGGCCGCCGCCATGCCGGACGCGGTCCGGCCGGCCCACCTGCGCGCCGCCGCCTACCGACGCTGGTGGGCGGGCCTGCGCGCGGACGACCCCGAGTACGACCACACCGACCTCGAGGAGGCACGGCACCACTATGCGGCGGCCGGCGACGTACGGCAGATGACCGGCGTCGCCGCTGCCCTGTGCATCGCCCTGCACGCCCGCAGCGCGCTGCGGGCCGAGGTGCTGGTGTGCACCGAGACCCTGGCCGCCATCGGCGACGTGCCCGATGCCCGGCTATTCCGGCACCAGCTCGGCGTGATCGCCCGGGGTCACGGCGACTACCGGACGGCGCAGGCCCACCTGCGGTGGTGCCTGACGGTCGCCGAGGAGCACCGCGATCTGGTCGCCCAGGCCGGCACCCTGACCGAGCTCGGCGCGGTCGCCCAGCTCAGCGGCAACGTGTCCATCGCCCGCGACCACTACAAACAAGCCATCGGCCGATGCTCCGACCCGTCCGTGCGGGAGAGCCCGCCGGCCCGGACCGTCCTTGCCTCCTGCTACCAGCAGCTCGGCGCCCTCGAATTGGCCCAGGAGGACGACGAGGCCTGGCGGTGGAGCGCCGGCGCACTCGACATCGCCGAGGAGCTCGAGGAGGACGCCGGCCCGGCCGGCACCGAACGCGACCTGGCCCGGCTCGCCCGCGCGCTGGGCCAGACCGACCGCGCCGACCAGCACGAGATCCGAGCCGGCGAGCACGCCGCCATCCACCGGGACGCGGCCCGGCTGATCGCCGCGTCCGCCCTGCAGACCGGCGCGGTACGGCTGCTGAGCGGCTCGGTGGTGCTCGCGACCGAACCGCTGGTGCACGCACTCGAAGTCGCCGGCCGCCTGCGCGACCTGCCGCTGTACGCCCAGTGCCTGCAGCTGAGCGGCGACGTCCTGTTCGAGGCAGGCAAGCTGGACGAGGCCACGGTGACCTATCGCCGGTTCGCCGAGGCGGCCGCCGACCTGGGTGACCCGGTGCGACAGGCGGTCGCGGAGCAGCAGCTCGGCCGGGTGCTGGCCGAACAGGATCCGGCGGATGCGGCCGGCGTGGCCGCGGAACACTTCGCCGAGGCGACAGCCATCGCCGAACGGCTCGGCGACCGGGTGCTGATCTCGTCGTCGCACCTGTTCCGCGGGGCGGCGGCGGAACAGGCCGGCCGGGCCGGCGAGGCGCGCGAGCAGCTGCGGCTCGCCCAGCGGGACGCGGAGTCCGAGACCGACGCGGTGTGGATCGCGGCGGCGATGCAGTTGGGCAGCCTGGACGCCCGCGACGGGCAGCCCGATCGGGCGGCGGCATGGTTCCGGCTGGCGTGCGAGGCCGCCGACCGGGCCGGTAATCAGGGAGCGGCAATCTCCAGCCTGACCGCGCTCGCCCTGCTCGACCGGGAGCAGCAGCGCGACGACCACGCGGTGATCAAACTACGGGAGGCGGAACGCCGGGCGCGGGCCGCGGGCAACGACCGGGCCGCGGCCGGGGCGCTGCTGCATCTGGGCCGGATCGCTTCCGACGGACTTGACCGGGAGGCGGCCGAGGCGGCGTACGGCAGCGTCGTCGCCCTGCTCGACGCCAACATCTTCCCGGACTTCCTGGCCGAGGCCTACCGGCATCGCGGGCGGGTGCGCGCGATGCACGACGACCACGACGGCGCGCTGGCCGACCTCGACCATGCCCTCGGCTTCTACCGGCGGTACGAGATCGGCGCCGCGGTCGCACTCTGCCAGCTGTACCGATGCCGGTCGGCGCTGATGATCGGCGAGGACGACGCAGCCGGCCCCGCCGCGCTGGAGGCGGGCATCCTGGTGGAGCCGCTGCCGCCGGAGCCGCTGCGGGTGATCGGCCTGCTCGCGGCGGGCGAGGAGCGGACCGCGACCGGCGATCCGGCGGCGGCCGGGTCGATCAAGACGGCCCTCGCGACCGCGCGCACGCTGGAGCCCGTGCCGGGCACGCTGACCGCCGACTGCCTGCGCTCGCTGGCCCGGGTCACGCCACCCGAGGAATCGGCCAGGCACCTGACCGAGTCGCTGGCCATCGCGGAACGGCTCGGCGACCCGTACGCGATCGTGCATGACCTGCGCCATCTCGGCCGGGCTCAGCGCGACTCGAGCCGGGGAGCGGACGCACTCGACTACTTCAGCCGGTCAGCACGGTGGGCGGATGGGCTGGATCCGCCGGGGCTGGCCGCCGCCCGCGTCCTGATCGAGGCCGCGGCGGCCGGCCGGCGCGCGGACGCCGCGCCGGAACTGGCCGCGGCCGAGGGACGGTGGCGCGACCAGCGGTGGCTGCGGCGCATTCGCACCCTCGACGGCGAGCGCCCGTTCGCCGACGGCGCGCCCGACTATCTCGGACCCTCGATCGACCAGACCCTGCGCGACATGCGCTCCCGGCACTCGTCTGTTGCCGGCGTGCCCCTGGTCGTCGGCCCGCACCGCGGCCCGCGGTCATGACAGCCGGGCGACCGCTTCCCGCGCCTCGTCGATCTGCCGGTCGTCCAGCCCGCCGATCTGCACTTCGATGCGCTCGCGCTGCCCGGTGACCAGCTCGACGGCGTCCACGGTGAGCAGTCCGGTCTCGTCCATCGCAAAGGTGATGTCGATCGGCGAGCCCTTGGGCAGTCGCGGCAGCCGGATGATCTCCCCCGCACCGATCTTCTTGTTGTCCTCCGGCCGCCGCGACACCTCGGTGCCGGCCTGCTCCCAGACGTCGATCTCGATGCCGGTCTGGTCGGGGAAAGCCGTGATGAACCGTTCCTTGACCGGCCCGGCCGGCAGCGGGGTGTTGGCGAAGAGCAGGTGGCTGATCTCCAGCTTGCCCTCCTCGGGCTGGGTGCCTTCGGCCACCACCGATGTGCCGAAGGCCCGCGGCACCACGATCGTGACCTTCCGGCTGGGCTTCTCCGTCGCCACCTGCATCGCGTACAGCGCGGCGCCCTTGGCTACCGCGAGATGCGGGTCGTGCAGCCTAGGCTCGAAACCGAACGCCGCCCGCAGTGCCGTTGCGACCGCCGGCATCAGCGTCGACCCGCCCACCAGCAGCACCGTCTCCGGCCGCCGAGCACCCATCTCCTCGGCCGTGCGCAGCGTCCGCCGGGTGATCTCGACGGTCCGGTCGATCAGGTCGGTGGTGAGTTCCTCGAACGTCGCCCGGCTCAGGTCGGCCAGCATCTTCTTGCCCTCGAACTGGATCGGCTGCCGCCGGGACGTACGGACCGACAGGGCCTTCTTCGTGCCCTCGGCAATCAGGCCGAGGCTCTGCAGGAAGTCCTCACTGTCGGCGGCGCCCGCCTCCGGGTACTCCGCGACAAACCGATCCCGCAGGTGGGTGGCGACCCGCTCGTCCCAGTCAGCCCCGCCGAGCTGGTGGTCGCCGTCGGTACAGATCACCGTCACGTCGCCGCCCTCGAGCCGGATGACGGTGGTGTCGAACGTCCCGCCGCCCAGGTCGTACACGAGGATGGTGCGGTCACCGCCGGCCAGCGCCCCGTAATAGAGCGCCGCCGCCACCGGCTCAGCCACGACGCCCACCACCGTCAGCCCCGCGATCTTCCCGGCGACCTCGGTGGCCTTCCGCTCGCTGATCCCGAAATAGGCCGGAACGGTGATCACTACGTCGCTCACCGGCTGCCCGGTGAACTTCTCGGCCGAGCGGGCCAGCTCGCGCACGATGAACGCGGAAACCCCCTCCGGTGAATAGCTGACCCCGTCGAACTCCAAAACGGTGTCGGTGCTGCCCATGTGCCTTTTGATCAGCGAGACGACCCGGCTCGCATCACCCTTGGCGGCATCCTTGGCCTGGGTTCCGACCATCACACGATGAGGTGACTCGAAATGCACGACGGACGGTGTCGTTTCCTCTCCATCAGCATTCTTGATGATCACTGGCTGACCACTGCCATCCACGTACGAGATGCACGAATAGGTGGTGCCAAGATCGATACCGAAAGTCGCCATGCACCCCTCGCCCTCACCCTCGCTGCCTCCGAATCCCCCGAGGATATGCTGGACGCATGCGTCAGCGGTATGACTACTTCGTCAGTTTCGCCGCCGCGGATGCCGACTGGGCAGAATGGATCGCCGCCGAGGCCGAGCGCTCCCGGAACACGGCCGGCGAGCCCGCCACGGTGCTTTTCCAGCACAAGGACTTCGTGCCGGGCAGCAATTGGGTCGACATGATCCATAAAGGCATCGAGCGCAGCGAACGGATCATTCCGGTGCTGTCGCCGACCTATCTCGCCGAAAGTCCCTTCGGCACCGCGGAATGGCAGGCCGCCTGGCCCGAAGATCCAAACGGCGAGAATCGTCGGGTGGTGCCGGTGCGCGTACGTGAATGCGATCCCGCCGGCCTGCTCGGCCCGGTCGTCTACATCGACCTGGTCGGCCAGGACCAGATTGCCGCCGCCCAGATCCTCGCGGACGGCCTGTTCGCGGCCGTGCACGGCTACCGTCCGCGGCGCACGCCCCGGTTCCCCGGCACGGCCCGGCAAGAAATCGTCGATCCGCTGTCGTGAGGCCTTCGGGGAGGCGATTACCGCCCGGGGGCTACCGCCATGGATGTACGGGAGTCAACGGCGAGGGCCTTCCTGCCCGGCGCGCCGGAGGCGCAGGCCGCACCGCCGGAGCAGGGCGATCATCACGGCGCCGCTGCTCGATCCCCTCGGTATAAATATAAGGAGCGCCTCCGCAAAGCCGACCCGGGCGGGGCGAGCGCGGTAACGCTGCCGGCCGAGGAGTCCGAGCGCCGCTCCCAGGCCACCACCCCGGCCTGGCCGATCATGTACGCCGTCCTGCACGGCGTCAGCCGAGACCAGTTCATGGCCCGCCACAAAGCCAACGCTCTTACCGCCACAAGGCCCTGCTGGCGAAGGCGGCCCTGTTGTCCGCTCTCGGGGTCCAGGTCCACCTCTGCGGCGACGTCGCATCTAACGCCTGGGTATTACCGCGTCGGGTGTACGACAGCCGGCCGGCAATACCGCTGAAGCCTGACGCGTCCGGCTTCCGGAAAGCCGACTATAAGTTCATGACCGACAAAAGAAACATCAGGCATATTTCGCTCGCCACGCTCGGGACGGTGGGAGCCTGCGCCCTGATTCTCCTGGCCGGCCCGCAGGAGGCCCAGGCCGCACCGCCCGAGCCGGGCGACGAGCCGATCATCAGCACGACGCAGGTCACCCTGCCCGGTTCGGTGTCGGCTCTGTTCCCCAACGGCGACGAGGCCGCCAATCACGGCGGCGACTTCATCAACTGGAAGGTGCCCCGTCCGCCGAAGGGCACCTGGTGGAACGAGAAGATTGACCGCATCGACATCGGAACGCTGGTGCTCGAGCCATGAGCCCGATGAACCGGGTCCGCGGCTTCCTGCTGGTGGGCGCCGCCGGTGCGCTGGACCTACTGATGTGGGCGGATGACAACGGCCTGCGCAGCGGCGAAATCGTGCCGCCCTGGGTAGTCCCGGTCGGCAGCCTCGCCACCCTTGCCACCCTGCTGTTGCGGCAACGTTTTCCGCTGCCGGTATTCGTCGTCCAGCTGCTGTGGGCGACCGCGTGCGGGATCTGGTTCACCGAGTACACCCCCGTGATCGGGATGCTGGTGGCGATCGACGCGCTGGCCCACCACCGATCCAAGCTCCAGTCAGTGTCGGGTTGGGCGGCTTGCCTGCTTCCCTACGTGCTCTACGCGCAGGGCAAGAACGACGGTCCGTGGCAGGTCACCTTCGTATTCATCTTCATGCTCATCACCGGAACCGCGTGGATTCTGGGTGATCGCAGCCGGCTCGCCGAACAGTTGGCCGCGCAGCGGGACGCCGAGCGGGCCGCTGCGTCCGCCGAGGCCGTGCGCACCGAGCGGCTGCGGATCGCCCGTGAACTGCACGACATCGTCGCCCATGCGGTGAGTGTGATGGTGCTCCAGGTCGCCGGCGCGCGGGCCGTGCTCACCACCGATCCGGTGCGGGCCGAGGCCGCCCTCGACACCGTGCAGGACGTCGGGCGGCAGTCGATGAACGAGCTGCGCCGGCTCCTCGGCCTGCTGCGCTCCGCCTCCGCCGACCTCGACGTGCCGGCCACCGACCAACACCTCGATCTGGACGGCGTCGACACGCTGCTCGCCAATGCCCGGGCCGCCGGGCTGACCGTCGACAAGCAGGTATCGGGAACGCCGGGCTTGCTGGACCCGAGCGTGAACCTGGCCGCGTACCGCCTCGTGCAGGAGTCACTCACCAACGCCCTCAAGCACGCCGGGCCGGGAACCGTGGCCCAGGTCGCCCTGAACTGGGCACCCGAGCAGCTCACCGTCACCGTGCAGAACGACGCGCCGCTGCCGGGCAAGCACCCGTCCGGCAGCGCGCTCTCCACCGGGCACGGGCTGCTGGGGCTGCGCGAGCGCGTCCAGACCGCCGGCGGCACCCTGCACACCGGGCCGAGCTCCACCGGTTTCGTCGTCCAGGCCGTTCTGCCGACAACCGTCCCGCTCTCCGCCTTCGGGGCGGCGCACGAGAGGATCTCGAGCTGATGCCGATCACCCTGCTCCTCACCGACGATGAGGTGCTGATCCGCAGCGGGCTGTCCCTGATGCTCTCCGTCCAGCCCGATCTCGAGGTGGTGGGCGAGGCCGGCAGCGGCCAGGAGGCCATCACGCTGACCCGCGAGCTGACCCCGGACGTCGTCCTGATGGACCTGAACCTGCACGACGGCATGGACGGCATCGAGGCGACCCGGCAGCTCACCGCCGACGATTTCACCCCGGACCCGGACTACACCGCGAAGGTGCTGATGCTGACCGGGCTCGCCGACGACGAGAACGTCCACGCCGCCCTGCGCGCCGGGGCGTCCGGATTCGTCCTCAAGGCGTCCGCGCCGGCCGAGCTGACCACCGCGATCAAGTGTGTGGCCAGGGGCAACGGCTACCTCGCGCCGGACATCACGCGCGGGGTGATCGCCAGCATCGCCACCCGGCCCTCCCCGGCCCGCCCGGTGTCCGGCATCCTGGACCGGCTGACCCCCCGCGAGCGGGAGATCCTGACGTTGATGGCGCACGGCCTGAACAACGACGACATCGCCGCCCAGCTGTACCTCGCGATGGCGACCGTGAAGACCCACGTCTGCCGGATCATGATGCGGCTGGACGTGCACGACCGGTCCCAGGCGGTCGTCGTCGCCTACCAGAACGGGCTCGTGACCCCGGGCAGCCAGCCTCAGTAACGCCATTTCTGGCTGCCGGCGCCGGTGCAGGTCGCGATCCGGGCCGGGACGCCGTTGCCACTGTCCCCGCCCGGCACCTCCACACACCGGTCGACCGACACATTGACCAGGTCGTACGCGGCATTGAGGGCGAATTGCTGGCGGGCCGACCCGGAGCAGGTGGCCAACTGCAGGGCGGCGCCGTCGTCGGCGACCTGCACACATCGGTCGCGCACCCGCAGCGTCCCGTCCGACGGCAGGTCGAACTTCTGCGGGTCGGTGCCGGTGCAGGCCCAGAGTTCGAGGCCGCCGCCGGAGTCCGGCGCATATAAACAGGTGCCGGTCTGCATGTTCTGCATCTGCCGTCCGGGCACGACGGTCGCCGGCGCGGCCGGGCCGTCGCCGGGTCGCCCGCGGCCGCGCAGGCCTCGCCCAGGTGGCCGAGGGTGAGGCCGGACAGCAACCGTTCGCCGGCCAGTTCCAGCAGCTCGGCGGCCCGCCCCAGGATCTCGATCGCCCGGTCGTGTTCGCCGAGCCGGAGGTGGGCGTACCCGATGGTGTGCCACATCGCGCCGGCGTCGGCGGTATCCGCCCCCGCGGACAGGTCAGCCAGGTCCCGGGCCAGGGCGAGGGCGTCGCGATAGTCGCCCAGCTGGGTCCGCGCCCAGGCCAGGCCGCCGAGCGCCCGTAACTCGGCACCCCGGTCGCCGATCCGGCGGCTGATCGCCAGGGCCCGTTCGGCGTGCCGGATCGTCTCGTGATGCGCACCGCGCCGATCCGACGACGAGGCCAGACCCTGATGGACGGCGGTCTGCCCGACGAGGTCGGCCATCCGCTCGAATCCGGCCAGCGCCCGCCGGTACTCGTCGTCGGCGAGATCGAGCCGGCCGGCCTGGACGTACAGGCCGGCCAGGTTCAGCGAGACCGCGCCGCGCAGGACGTCGTCGCCGAGCCGGTCGACCGCCGCCGAGGCGATCGTCATCATCGCGATCACCCGGTCGGGGGCCATCTGCCGGCGCAGGTATGAGTACGTCACCCGGCCGAGCAGCACCGCGTGCCGGTCGAGGCCGTGCCGGACGGCCAGCGGCACCGTCTCGAACAGCACCGCCTCCTCGGCCCGGTACCAGGTGAAAGCCTGCTTCTCGTCGTCGACCCGCTCGGGCGTGACCCCGCCGGCCGGTTCGGCGACGGGTATCGGGTGGGCGCCCGGGTTGAGCAACCGGTTGGCCGGCAGCGCCGAGTGCAGGTAGTGGTCGAGCATCCGTTCCCGGGCGGCCGGCGCCTCGTCGTCGGCCAGCTCGATCGCGTACGCCCGCAGCAGGTCGTGGAAGCCGAAGCGGCCCGGGGCGCTCTCGGTCAGCAGCTGGGCCCGGACCAGTTCGCGCAGCAGCGGCCGCACCCGGTCGGCCGGCAGCCCGGCGACGCTGGCCGCCGCGGGCGCCGACAGGTCGGGCCCCGGGTGCACGCCGAGCAGCCGGAACAGCCGCGCGGCGGCCGGCGTCAGCGCCCGGTAGGACCAGGAGAACACCGCCCGGGCGTCGACGGCGGTCTCGGCCCCGGCGAACGCCTCGAGGCTGCCGTGCGCGGCCCGCAGCTCCTCGGCGAGCGCGTCGAGCGGGAACGACGGGTGCAGCGCCGCGCGGGCGGCCACGATGGACAGCGCCAGCGGCAGGCCGGCGCACCGGGCGACGATCTCGGCCACCGCGTCCGGTTCGGCCCCGGCCCGGTCGGCGCCGAGCCGGCGGATCAGCAGGTCGCGGCTCTCCCGGTCGCCGAGCCGGTCGAGTGGCAGCGGGATCGCCCCGTCCGCCGCGACCAGCCCGCCGAGAAGGTTGCGGCTGGTCACGATGACCAGGCAGGACGGCGACGCCGGAAGCAGCGGGCGGACCTGCTTCTCGTCGCGGGCGTTGTCGAGCACGAGCAGCATCCGGCGCCCGGCCGTGCGGGTGCGGAACCGGGCGGAGAGCTCGGCCAGCCCGGCGCCCTGGTCACCCGGCCCGGCGTCCAGGGTCCGGAGCAGCCCGCGCAGCGCCTCGGCCGGCTCGACCGGCGCCGACTGCGGGTCGAAGCCGCGCAGGTTCACGTAGAGCTGACCGTCCGGGAACCGGTCGGCGACCCGGTGCGCCCAGTGCACGGCCAGGGCGGTCTTGCCGACCCCGGCCATTCCGCCGATCGCGGTGATCAGCACGGCCGGCGGAGCCTGGCCGGTGTCCAGCAGACTCATCGCCCGGGCCAGCTCGGCCGCCCGGCCCGCGAAGGCCGGCAGGTCGGCGGGCAGCTGGGCGGGCGTCGCGGCGTCGCCCAGTGCCGCGGTCAGCTCCGGGCCGGGGTCGAGGCCGAACTCGCCGGCGAGCCGGTCGGCGACCGTCCAGAACCGGGCCTGCGCGTCGCCGGGCCGGCCCGCCGCCCGCAGCAGCCGGATGAACCGGGCCTGCAACGGCTCGTCGAAGGGAGCGAGGTCGGCGGCCCGCCCGACCCCCGGCAGCAGCCGGGCGGCGTCGGTGCCGGTGGTGAGGGCGGCATCGGCGGCGGCCTTGGCCACGGTCGCGTGTTCGAGGTTCAGGGCGGCGACCGACGGCTCGGTGCGGACGCTCGCCGGCAGACCGGCCCCGGCCGGGCCCTGCCACAGGTCGAGGGCCTCGGCGTAGCGCGCCTGCCGCCCGAGATCGCGGAACCGCAGCAGGTCGAGGCTGTCCGGCCCGGCGTCGATCCGATAGCCGCCGGCCGAGGCGAGCAGCCAGCGTCCGGTCGCGCGGGCCGGCAGCTCCGGCTCGATCAGCCGGCGCAGCGCGCCGACGAACCGGTGCACGATGTTGACCGCGGAGGCCGGCGGCTCGCTCCCCCACAGCGCCGCGACCAGCTCGGCCAGCCCCACCGGCCGGCCGCCCGCGACCAGCAGCATCGCGAGCAGGGCGACCTGCTTCGGCGCGCCGGGATCGACCTCGGCGTCGCCGACCCAGAGACGCACCGGGCCGAGCACGGTGAAACGGACAGTCAACGGGGGCGCACTCCTGCGGTCGCCGGTTCAGACCCCGCAGCCTAATCGCTAGCCGCCGTCCGCGATGACCCATGCCGCCAGCGACGCGACCGTCCACTCCGGGCGGCTGGCCAGCCGCGCACCGCAGATGCGCAGCCGGCCGGGGATCCCGCCGCAGGCCGCCACCACCCGGCGGGCGGCGGCCGGCTCGGCCCGCACTCGCCGCTCCCCGGCCATCCGGGCGAGCAGCTCGACCCCCTCGTCCGGCGCGAAGCCCGCCAGCTCCGACCAGGACACGCCCGGCAATCCCGGCAGCGGCCGCCGCCCGGTGACGATCGCCGCGCATCCGGCCACCGCCGGCAGCAGCGCGCGCACCCGCTCCGGATCGTCGGCGTGGTCCAGCACCACAAGCACCCGCCGCCCGGCCAGGATCTCCGGCCATCGGCCGGACGGCCCGAAGGCACCCCGGAACCGGGCCGGCACGTCCTCGCCGGATTCCCGCAGGTCGGCGTAGAGCTGCCCGTCCGGGAAGGCGTCCCGCAGCCGGTGCCCGGCCCGCGCGGCGAGCACGCTCTTGCCGACCCCGGGCGGGCCGGTGATCCCGGCGATCGGCGAGCCCGGGCCGCGCAGCCGGTCGACCAGGCGGTCCAGCTCGCGGACCCGCCCGGTGAAGTCGGCCGGGGCGCGGGGCAGCTGGGCCGGCGCCGGCGCGATCCGCACGATCTGCCGGAACATCTCCTGCAGGCCCGGCCCCGGATCCATCCCGAGTCCGTCGGCGAGCAGCCGCCTTCCCTCGGCGAAGGTGGCCAGCGCCTCGGCCCGGCGCCCGGCCCGGCTCAGCCCGGACATCAGCAGCTCGCGGGGCCGCTCCCGCAGCGGATGCGCCTCGACCATCGCGGTGAGCTGCGGAATCACGGTCCCGGCCCGGCCCTCTTCCAGGTCAAGGGCAATGCGTTCCAGCTGTACGGCGAGGTGCAGCTCGCTCAGCCCGGCCCGGCGGGCCTCGGCGTATCCACCCGGCACCCCGGCCAGCGGCACCCCGCGCCACCCGTCGAGGGCCTCGGCGAGAAGCGCGGCCGCCTCCCGGTTCCGCCCGGCCGCCCGGGCCGACCGCCCTCGATGGACCAGCGCGCGGAACACGGTGAGGTCGAGTTCGAACTGCCCCGGTCGCAGCGCGTAACCACCGGCCGTCGCGTCGATCGCGGCCGGCGACAGCACCCGGCGCAACCGGGAGGCGTAGGTGCGCAGGGTGCCGAGCGCGGCCCGGGGCGGGCCGTCGGCCCACACCGCGGCGATCAGGTCGGCCCACTGCACGACCTGTCCCTCGTGCAGCAGCAGGACCGCGAGCATGGTCCGCTGCTGCGGCGACCCGAGGTCCAGCTCCGTCCCGTTGCGGAAGGCCCGCACCCCACCGAGCACCCGGAACTCCAGCCGGTGCACCCCCCGGCACCCGGGCCGAACCCTGTGACCAGCAACAACGACCGTCATGGGCAGACCGTAGGTGAACCCCACTCAACGATCAGTTCTGCCGAAGTGAAGCCGTCGGGAAGCCCTCGCGAAGCCGTGCGGTGCGGTGGCCGGCGTGGCCACCGCACCGCTTTTACCTCCGAGTCGTTGATCCCCCAGGACCACGGAGGCGACGCGACCAGTTCCACTCCCCTACAGCGTCTCCGGCCGCGACCAGCAAACCGACCATAGGCCCACGAAATAGATGAAAAGTTGATCGACGATCAACGCCCGGCGGCGTTGCGCTCTCGTAAAATTGATCTAGATCAAATAACGGGATAGTCACAAGTCGATACTGGAGTCTATGCGGTTCTCCACTGTGTGCAGTCAGATGTGCTCACACCGCAGTCTCGCATCGGCGACCTTCTGATCGATGGCGCCCCGGCACGCCCGGAGGAAATATGACTATCCGTTCGAAGGGGATCGCGATCGCGGCCGCTTCGTTGCTCGCCATAACCGCGTGCAGCGGCAGTGAGGGCACCCCGACCGAGGAGTTGCTCGGCTTCGACTCCTGCGCGAAGACCCCACTGACCTGTAATACCGGCGAGACCAAGGCCGGCGGCTCGCTGGTCTACTACGAAGAGCAGGACATCGCCACCTGGAACACGGTGGGCGCCGACGGTGGGCACTACGCCACCTCGGTGATGCTCGGCGGCCTGATCCCCGGCGTCTACTACGGCGCACCGGACACCAAGCCCGGCCTCAACACCAACCTGGTGGCCGAGGAGCCCAAGGTCACGAGCAGCAGCCCGCAGACCGTGGTTTACAAGATCAAGCCCGAGGCGGTGTGGAGCGACGGCACCCCGATCAGCGCCGACGACTTCGCCTACGCCTTCCGGGCCCGCAACACCAAGGACTGCCCGGACTGCGCCTCGTCCAGCAACTCCGGCTACGACATCCTGGCCAGCGTGGTCGGCTCGGACGGCGGCAAGACCGTCACCGCGACGTTCCAGCCCGGCAAGGTCTACCCGGACTGGAAGTCGCTGTTCGGCGAGATCTACCCGGCGCACATCGCGAAGGCGGCCGGCGACGACGGCACCCCGGCCGGTCTGGCCAAGTCCTGGACCGCCTTCGGCAAGACCCAGCCGACCTGGTCCGGCGGTCCGTTCCAGATCGAGAGCTACGCGCAGGGCCAGCAGCTGGTGGAGGTGCCGAACCCGAAGTGGTGGGGCAAGAAGCCGTCGCTGGACAAGCTGATCTTCAAGATCGTGACCGACCAGTCGTCGTTCGTTCCGGCGCTGCAGAACGGCGAGATCAACGCCGGTGACCCGCAGCCCAACCTCGACATGGTCACCCAGATCCAGAACCAGCAGGGCGTGAACTACCGAGTCGCCGGTGGGCTTTCGTGGGAGCACATCGACCTCAACCTGGAGAACAAGTTCCTGAAGGACAAGGCGCTGCGTGAGGCGATCTTCAAGGCGATCGACGTGCAGGGCATCATCAGCCGTACGGTCGGCACCTTCTGGAAAGACGCCAAGCCGCTGCTGAACCACAACTTCACGCCCGAGAGCCCGTACTACAAGGACGTCGTCAGCGACACCGGCGTCGGCAAGGCGGACATCGAGGGTGCGAAGAAGGCGCTGACCGACGCGGGCTACACCGGGGTCGGCACCGCCCTCAAGACGCCCAAGGGCGAGGCGGTCACCCTGCGGTTCCGGCACACCGAGGGCAACGTCAACCGGGCCGCCACGGCGGAACTGGTGCAGGCGAAGCTCAAGGAACTCGGCATCAACATGACCATCCAGACCACCAACACGCTCGGCGCGACGCTCGACTCGGGTGACTTCGACATGATCGTCTTCGCCTGGGTGAACACCCCGTTCTTCTTCCAGGGCGCCGAGCAGCTCTGGGGCAAGGACAGCGACAGCAACTACGGCCACTGGGTCAACCCGGAGGCCGACGCGGTGCTGAAGTCGGGTGTGCAGGCGGGCCTGGACGAGGCGAAGGGCGCCGACCTGCTCAACCAGGCCGACGCGCTGATGGCCAAGGACTACTACGTCCTGCCGCTGTTCCAGCGGGCCAACTTCATGGTCTCCAAGTCCGACTACGTGAACATCCGGCCGAACTCCACCTCGACCGGGCCGACGTTCAACACCGAAGAGTGGGGCCTCAAGGCAACCGCCAAGTAGCCCCGTAGCGCCGCCGGGTGTGGGATCCCCCGCACCCGGCGGCCTGCTCTTTGATGGAGAAACCCATGTTCGCGTACGTCGTGCGGCGCTTGATCGCCGCCATTCCCGTCCTCGTTGTCGCGTCTTTCCTCGCGTACGCGCTGGTCGCCCTGTCGGGTGACCCGCTCGAACCGATGAAGCTGCGCAACCCTCCGGCCCCACAACGGACCATCGACCTGGAAACCCAGCGTCTGGGTCTGGATGACAACATCTTCGCCCGGTACGGCCACTGGCTCTGGGGCGTGCTGCACGGCAACTTCGGTGAGTCGGTGCAGAGTAACTACGACATCGGCGACAACCTGGCCCGCTCGTCGGTCGTCACGCTGCGGCTCGTGGTGGTCGCGATGCTGCTGGCCCTGATCCTGGCCGTGCTCACCGGCGTGCTCAGCGCGGTCCGGCAGTACTCGAAGTTCGACTACACCACGACGTTCCTCGGCTTCGTCTTCCTGGCCATGCCGTCGTTCTGGATCGCCATCGTGCTCAAGGACTTCGCGGTCCGCTACAACAAGGCCACCGGCACCACGGTCTTCTACACGATCGGCGAGACCTCCCAGAACTACGACAGCCTGTCGGCCGCCGGGAAGTTCGGCGACATCGTCGGGCACCTGGTGTTGCCCACGATCTCGCTGGCCCTGATCTCGTACGCGGCGTGGAGCCGCTACCAGCGGGCCGCCATGCTCGAGGTGCTCAACTCCGACTACGTGCGGCTGGCCCGGGCCAAGGGACTCACCTGGCGCAAGGTGCTGGTCAAGCACGTGCTGCGCACCGCGCTCATCCCGCTGGTCACGGTGACCGCGCTGGACATCGCGGCGATCCTCGGCGGCGCCGTGATCACCGAGACCGTCTTCAACTGGAACGGCCTCGGCCGGATGCTGCTCACCGGCGTCAGCCGGGCCGACACCAACGCGGTGGCCGGCTGGCTGCTTCTCGCCGGGCTCGTCGTCATCGCCTTCAACGTCATCGCCGATGTGCTGTACGCGGTGCTGGACCCGAGGATCCGTCATGACTAGCGCCCCGCCGGTAGTACCGGTACCAGCAGCAGCAGTGGTCCGCGAACGCACCCAGTCCGAGATGGTGCTGCGCCGGTTCAGCCGGCACCGGGCCGCGGTGACCAGCCTGGTGCTCCTGCTGCTGGTGGTGCTGTTCGCCTACGTCGGGCCGCTGATCTGGAAGTACAGCTTCACCGACATCACCGACGATTTGTCCCAGCCGCCGTCGCTGGGCCATCCGTTCGGCACCGACCTGATCGGCCACGACACGATGGCGCAGGTGATGCGCGGAACCCAGCAGTCGCTGAAGATCGCGCTCTCGATCGCGCTGATCGGCACCGTGCTCGGCTCGCTGTGGGGCGCGATCGCCGGCCTCTACCGCGGCCGGTGGGACTTCCTGATGATGCGCATCGTCGACGTCATCCTCACCCTGCCGACCATCGCGGTCGCCGCCGCGGTGGCGGCTCAGGGCGTCGGCGGCAGCCAGTGGTGGTCGATCGCGATCATCCTCGGCGCGCTGACCTGGCCGTACGTTTCCCGGGTGGTTCGTGGGGTGGTTCTTTCCCTGCGCGAGCAGGAATTCATCGAGGCGGCCCGGGCCCTCGGCGGCGGCAGCACCCGGATCATCCTGCGGCACCTGCTGCCCAACGCCCTCGGCGCGATCACGGTGACCGCCACCCTGACCATCGCCACCGGCATCCTCGGTGAGGCGGCCCTGTCGTTCCTCGGCGTCGGCGTGCAGTCCCCGGACACCTCGCTCGGGCTGCTCGTGTCGATCAACCGGGACGCGGTGAACACCCGGCCGTGGCTGTTCTACTTCCCCGGCCTGTTCATCATCCTCATCGCGCTGACCATCAACTTCGTCGGCGACGGCCTGCGGGACGCGTTCGACCCCAAGCAGACGAGGGTACGGCAATGACAGCGCCTTCCGAGGTTCTCCTCGAGGTCGACGACCTCACCGTCGGCTTCCCCACCGAAGATGGCATCGTCCAGGCCGTCCGCGGTGTCTCCTACCAGGTCCGCCGGGGCGACGCCGTCGGCATCGTCGGCGAGTCCGGTTCCGGCAAGTCGGTGACCTCGCTCGCGGTGATGGGCCTGCTGCCCCGCAACGCGCGGATCACCGGCTCGATCCGGCTGCTCGGCGAGGAACTGCTGGGCCGCACCGACGACGCGATGTCGAAGATCCGCGGCAACAAGGTCGCGATGATCTTCCAGGACCCGCTGACCTCGCTCAACCCGGTCTACACCGTGGGTGTTCAGATCGCCGAGGCGATCCAGGCACACCACAGCGTCGGCAAGGTGCGGGCGATGCAGCGGGCGGCCGAGCTGCTCGAGGTCGTCGGCATCCCGAACCCGCAACTGCGGGTCAACAGCTATCCGCACGAGATGTCCGGCGGCATGCGGCAGCGGGTCGTGATCGCGATCGCGATGGCCAACGACCCCGACCTGATCATCGCCGACGAGCCGACCACCGCGCTCGACGTGACGGTGCAGGCCCAGGTGCTGGAAGCCCTGGAGGCGGCGCGCAAGGAGACCGGCGCGGCGCTCGTCCTGATCACCCACGACCTGGGGGTCATCGCCGGGCACGCCGACCGGGTCAACGTGATGTACGCCGGCAAGCTGGTCGAGACCGGCACGGTGGACGAGATCTTCTACCAGCCCCGGATGCCGTACACGTTGGGCCTGCTGGGCAGCCTGCCCCGCATCGACGAGTCCGGCCGGCCCCGGCTGATCCCGATCACCGGGACCCCGCCGTCGCTGCTCAACCTGCCGCCCGGCTGCCCGTTCGGGCCGCGCTGCCCGAAGGTGCGGGATCTCTGCGAGGCGTCCGAACCGGCGCTGACCGGCACGACCAACCCGCGCCATCAGGCCGCCTGCCACTTCCACACCGAGCTCGCCTCGGCCACCGCCGAAGAGGTGTTCTCGTGACCCTGGCCCCGACTAAGACCCCGATCGTCTCCGTACGCGGGCTGGTCAAGCATTTCCCGGTCCGGTCCCGCGGCGTCCTGCGCCGTCAGGTCGGCGACGTGCACGCGGTCTGCGACGTCAACTTCGACATCTACTCGCACGAGACGCTCGGCCTGGTCGGCGAGTCCGGCTGCGGGAAGACCACCACCGGGCGCCTGCTGCTCAACCTGGTGCCGGCCACCGCCGGCGAGATCCGCTTCCAGGACCGGGACATCGTGCCGCTGTCCCGCAGTCAGATGCGCCCGCTGCGCCGCGAGATGCAGATCGTCTTCCAGGACCCGTACGCGTCGCTGGACCCCCGGATGACGGTCAACGAGATCATCGCGGAGCCGCTGCGCATCCACGGTGTCTACAAGCGGGACAAGGTCCGCGATCTGCTGAAGATGGTCGGCCTGAGTCCCGAGCACGGCAACCGCTACGCGCACGAGTTCTCCGGCGGTCAGCGCCAGCGCATCGGCGTGGCCCGGGCCCTGGCCCTGCAACCGAAGCTGCTGGTCCTGGACGAGCCGGTGTCGGCCCTGGACGTCTCCATCCAGGCCGGCGTGATCAACCTGCTCGAGGACCTGCAGGACGAGCTCGGACTGTCCTATCTGTTCATCTCGCACGACCTGTCGGTGGTGCGGCACATCGCCGACCGGGTGGCGGTGATGTACCTGGGCCGGATCGTGGAGATAGCCGCGGTGGAAGATCTGTTCCGGAACGCCGCCCACCCGTACACCCAAGCGTTGATCTCGGCTATTCCGGTGCCCGATCCGAAAAAGGAAAGGACTCGAAAACGAGTAATTCTCGCGGGTGACGTACCGAGTCCGGTGTCACCGCCGAGTGGTTGCCGTTTCCGCACCCGGTGCCCCAAGTTCGCTGGTCAGCTAACTGACGATGAACGCAAGAAATGCACTGACGAAATTCCCGCGCTCGCCGAGCGGGGCCAGGGACATCAGACCGCCTGCCACTATGCCGAGGCGCTGACGCTCATTTAGTACGTGCTAGCCTTAGGACGTTTAGACGCCTGATGGGTCATCTTGACCTGTCAGGCGTTTTCACATTCTAAAAAGGAGAAATAGTGGCTTCCGGTACCGTCAAGTGGTTCAACGGTGACAAAGGCTTCGGATTCATCACGCCGGACGGCGGTGGCGCCGACGTGTTCGCGCACTTCTCGGCCATCGCGACCTCGGGCTTCCGCACCCTCGAGGAAAACCAGAAGGTCGAGTTCGACGTGGCCCAGGGCGCCAAGGGCCCCCAGGCGGAGAACATCCGCCCGGTCTGATCCAGCGGCTTGGTGACGGCCGGTCGCCCGACCGGCCGGCACTCCACCCGCGCTCTATGCTCGGTCCGTGGTGACCTCTCCGGTCCGGATCGGGTCGTACCGCATCGAACGGTTGCTCGGCATCGGTTCCTTCGCGACCGTTTGGCTGGGATACGACGCGGCGCTCGGCGCCCATGTGGCGATCAAGGTCCTGGCCGAGAACTGGAGTCATGACCTGCGCATCCGGGAACGATTCCGGGACGAGGCGCGCATGCTCTGGCAGCTCGACGACCATCGGATCGTGTCGGTGCACGCCCTCGGCGAGTTGCCCGACGGCCGGCCCTACACGGTGATGGGCTGGGCCGACGGCGGCAGCCTGCGCGATCGGCTGGCGCGGGGACCGATCCCGGTTCGGCAGGCCGCACCGCTGTTGCGGGCGATCTGTGACGGCGTCGCGGTGCTGCACGACCACGGCATCGTCCATCGTGATCTGACGCCGGGAAACATTCTCTTCCGGGCCGGCCAGGTCATGGTCGCGGATCTCGGGCTGGCCAAGGCGCTCGCCACCGCCTCCGGGATGACCGCCCGCGCCGGCACGCCCGGCTACATGGCACCCGAGCAGGACGACCCACTGGCCGTCGTCGACCGGCGCACCGACGTGTACGGCCTGGGTCAGCTCGGGATCCGGCTGCTCGGTGCACCGGTGCGCCGCCGGCCGGACGGGCCGGTACGGCTCCGCCCCGGCGCACCGCGCAAGGTCGCCGACGTGCTCCGGACCGCCACGACACAGCGCCCGGCCGGCCGCTATCCGGATGCCCGGGCGATGGCGACCGCCCTCGACCGGGCCACCACCACCAAACCGATGGCCCGCACCGCCCGGGTGACGATGGCGTTCGCGTCGGCCGCCGCGGTGTCGGTGCTGGCCGCCGACACCTCCCGGCCGGCCGGGGTGGCGACGGACCGGACCGGCCGGATCTCGGTACGGCTCCCGGACGGCTGGCGGGCCCAGCCCGGCCGCTGGTCCGGGCCGGCGCTGGTGATCTCCCCCGACCCGGCCCGTTGGCGCACCGACGATGCGGTGCGGGGGGCTTTCCTCGGGTTGGTGCCCGACGGCGGCTCACCGGAGAGATTCGTCGCCGGCATTCCGCACGCCGGCTGCGCGCCGGAACCGGTGCGGCGCAGCCGGCAGGCCGGCATCGACTGGGTGATCGCCGCCTACCTCTGCCCGGACCGGCGAGGCATGCTGGTCGAGGCGGCCGGCACCGGGCTGATCTACGTCCAGATCGCACCGCCGGCGACCAACTCGTCGACCTTCGTCGACACGCTGCTCGCCGGGGTAGAGGTGCGGCCCTAGGAGATGACCACGACCTCGATCGTGTACGTCTTGTCGTCCTGCGGGATCATCACGGTGACCGTTCCCGGCCGGAGGAAGCGAATGTCCACCACGCCGCCCTCGTAGCTCTGCGACCGGAGCGACTCGGGGGTCGCGGTCACCAGGCCCGGCCCGATTCCCTGCAGGCGCAGCACCCCGCCGGTGTGGAAGCACATCGACTTGACCAGGTCCAGCACGGTGTTCCGCAGGTCCAGGTCGTACCGGACGGCACCCAGGCAGGTGCCGGTCGGCTTCGGCTTTGTCGTCGTCCGGCTCGGTTTCACGGTGCGGGTCCGCACCGGCTCGGCCGATGTTCTCGTGGCGGCCGGTTTCGGGGCGGCCGGTTTCGGGGCGGCCGACGCGGGGGCGCGGCTCGGGGTGGCCGCCTCCGCCGGCCGCGGTGACACCGCCGGGTCGCCGCAGGCGGCCAGCGGAGTCGTCACGATCAGGGCGAGCGCACCGGCGGCCGCGATACGACGAAACTTCGAGTGACGCATGACAACTCTCTTTCGTTGACTTTCTGCTCGGTCACTCTGTTGGTCACGCCGTTACCGCCTTTTGTTCGCGGATTTCGCAAGGTCATTGGTTATCGGTAATCGCTGAGCCGCAGACGCAGCCGCCGCCGGGCCTCGTGGATACGCGACTTCACGGTCCCCACCGGTACATCGAGCAGGGTGGCGATGTCGCCGTAACCGAGGCCGAGCACGTCCCGGAGGGTGGCCGCCTCCGCATACTCCGCAGGCAGCTCGTCCAGGGCCTCCAGCA
Source organism: Paractinoplanes tereljensis (assembly GCF_016862435.1). Lineage (GTDB taxonomy): Bacteria > Actinomycetota > Actinomycetes > Mycobacteriales > Micromonosporaceae > Actinoplanes > Actinoplanes tereljensis. Next base: position 21,861 of record NZ_BOMY01000061.1, on the reverse strand, counting down.
GGTCCAGCCGGGTGCCGGCCACCACGCTGGTCCGCCTCGGGTCGGGCGGATCAGGCAGCGGGCCGCCACTCTCGTGCCGGCGGCGCAGCGCCTGGTAGGTCGACCGAGCCCGGTTGGCGGTCAGGCCGTACAGCCAGGTCCGGAACGTGGAGCGGCCCTGGAAGTCGCCGATGCCGCGGGTCACCGCCCACAGCGCGTCCTGGCACGCTTCCTCCGCGTCCTCCCGGTTCGGCAGAAAGCGCGCACACAGCCGGAGAGTCTCCGGCCGGATCGCGGACAGCAGGGAGTTCAGCGCGACCGGGTCGCCCGCGGCCGCTTCCCGAGCCAATTTCTCGATATCAGCTCGATCAATTTCGGCAATTGTCGGGTACGCCATCGGCCGAGCATGCGCGCGATTGTCAACGGCGGCAGCGCGGCGGGCGTGCCAGATGAAACAGGGTCAGTCGGCCGGCCCGCCCACCCGTTGCAGCGGCAACCCGGAAGGCGCGACGCGCAGGATGAACGTGCGGCCGTCGGCGCAGAAAACCCGCATCATCGACGGGGATTGGTCGGAGCAATAGCCGATGCTGACCGGACGGCCACCCATGACCACCTGGTGCGGCCGGGCCGACCAGCCCGCGGCGCTCAACAGCAACCGGGTCACCGGGCCGTGCGCGTCCTGGAGGATCGACAGCATGACGGGCAGTTCCAGGCTGGGGTCGGCCGATTCCGGCCACCAGGTTCCGTCGAGCAGGGTGTGGTGCAACCAAACCGGCTCGAGCCGCATCCGGGGCGATTCGAGTGCAGGCCGTGAGGCCATTGGTGGGTTCCCATCGTTGTGGACCAATCGCGGGCGCGGGGCCCAACCCTGGGAAAGGGCGAGGACGAGGTCCACCGAGGCCGGTGCGTGCGGATCTACTTACCCCACCGTACGCGCAGCCGCCGGTAAGCCGCGTACTGTGGGGGTAGAAGCGGCTTCTCGACTTTCTCCGACGTGCGCACATCGCGCCCGCCCCTGAGGGCGGACGTCGTCGAGAGAGAGGCTTTCTGATGACATCGGCCACCATTGACGCACGCCTGCGGCTGGACCCGGATTCCTCCCGGACCACCGTCCTCGACGGGGCCTGGTGGCCCCGCTCGACGAACGCGGTCGAGGAACTCCCCCGCCTGCTCGACGCCTTGGGCGACGCCCGCGGGGAGATCACCCACGTCCTGTTGAACGCCGCCGAGTGGGACCTCCCGCACGACCGCCGAGCCGCTACCGGTTCCCGCCGGGTGAACCTCGGCTGGTACACCTCCCAACCGGCCGGGTTGATCACCGTGGTGAGCGAGTTCGGCCGCGACCGATTCGATCTTCTGGTCATCCCGCCGGACGCGAGCCCGGACTCGGCCGACGCCGCACTGACCGCCGCGGCCGACGGAAAGAACCGGCAGCGAACACCCGAACTGCTCGCCGACATCAAGCACGTCGGCTGATCGGGCCATCCGGCTTTACCTCAGGTCTGACACCGTGGGCAGATCGGTGACGATGCCGTGGGTGACCTCGCCGAGGCGCCGGTTGTGGCTGCGGGCGTAGTCCCGGATCAGGACGAACGCCTGGTCGGGGGTCACCCCATGGGCCTGCGCGATGATGCCCTTGGCCTGCTCGATGACGACCCGGCTGTTCAGGGCCTTCTGCAGTTGCTCGGAGAGGACCTCGCCGCGGCGGATGGCCCGTTCCTGCAGCAACCCGATCACGGCGACGTCGGCCAGCGACTGCACGATGTGGTTGTCCGACTCGTCGAGTTCGACGGCGCCGGCGAAAACGCCCATCGCGCCGATCACCTCCTTACGCAGGCGCAAGGGGAACGCGTGCACCGACTCGAATCCGGCCTCGGACGCGCGGGGCGCGAACTGCGGCCAGCGACTCTCGGCCCCTTCGAGACTTACGTTGGTCACCGGCCGGCCGCTGCGGAAGGCGTCCAGGCATGGACCGTCGTCGTACTGCAGCTGGATGAGCTCCATGAGCCGGGCGTTCTCGTCGGAGGCGGCCATGAAGTTGAGGCGGTTGCGGTGGTCGGCGAGCATCAGGCCGACCGCCGCGGTGTCGAAGAACCCCGCCACCCGCGAGGTGAGCATCTGCAGGAACTCGATCACGTCGAACTCGTCGACGAGGGTGTCGGCGACCTCTACGAACACGGACGAGAGCCGTGCGGCGGAAACAGTGGACATCAGGTCAACCGTTCCTCTCCAGGCTGGTCGCTGTCGAAGGTCAGCCTACGCGCCACCACGTCGCGCGCGACTTCTCCCAGCGGGCGGTTCTCGGCGTAGGAGTAGGCACGCAGCCGAGCGAGTGCGTCGACCAGGGTCACGCCCATCTGCACCGACACCATCCCCTGAGCCTGGTACACCTCCGCGCGCTGTCCCATCACCTCGTCGAGGCCCTCGGCCGCCGTTCCCGGCGCGGCCCGTTCCTGCTCGTCGAGCAACGTGGTGACCGCTACGTCGGCGAAGGTCAGCGCCTGCCGGACCTGCCCGGCCGACAGCGCACCCTCCTCGGCCCGGAACACGTCGAGGACGCCGAGGCGTGCGGCGCCGACCTGCAACGGGAACGCGAACACCGCGCGCAGCCCACGATCGTGAATGGCCGGCGTGTAGCCGGGCCACCGCAGCATCGCCGGGCCGGCGAGCTCCGGGACCAGCACCGGCTGGCGGGTGGCGAAAGCCTCCAGGCAGGGGCCTTCGCCGAGAGTGAACTGGAGTTCCTCGATGGCCTCGTAGGCGGGCTCGGACACCGCCGCCACGCCGCGCATGCCGTCCTCGGCCATCACGCTCACCCCAACTCCCGAGGCGGCCAGCGACCGCCCAGCGGCACTGCACAACCGGCGTAACGCTCCGCCGACTCCGGCTCGGTCAGCGTCCCGTGGCGGTTCGTCGGCGATCAGGCGCGCGACTCGGGCGAGCAGTTCATCCACGGCCGCACCTCTTCCTGACCCGAGGAACCGCCGTGGTCCGGGGCAGCAGCCTGTTGAATAACTCGGGATCCTACCTGCTCGGGTGTCAACGCACCGGAGGTGGGTAATACTTGGGCCTGCTCGCCCCGGACCCCGGCGACGTTTCCCACAGGCGGCGTCAAGCTGGAGCGTCCATGCAGTCAACCGAAGTGATCGCGCCCGCGCGCGGCAGCGCTTTCGCGGAATTGTCGCGAACCATCAAGCAGGCCGGGTTGCTGGACCGGCGTCCGGGTTACTACACCGGGCAGATCGCGTTCATCCTCGTCCTCGCTGCGGCCGGAGTGGCCGCGTTCCTGCTCCTCGGCGACTCGTGGTGGCAGCTGGCCATCGCGGCGTACTTCGCGGTCGTCTCCACCCAGCTGGGATTCCTCGGCCACGACGCCGGGCACAAGCAGATCTTCCGCTCGGGCCGGGCCAACTATCTGTTCGGCGTCGCGTTCGCGAACCTGGGCGTGGGATTCAGTTACGGCTGGTGGGTGGACAAGCACAGCCGCCACCACGCCCACCCCAACGACGAGGAGAAGGACCCGGACATCGGGGCCGGGGCGCTGATCTTCACCGCCGGGCAGGCCCAGGCCAGCGGGCCGGTCGCCCGGATGTTCTACCGCTACCAGGCGTGGACGTTCTTCCCGTTGCTGCTGCTCGAGGCGGTCAACCTGCGGGTCGCGAGCATGCGATATCTCCGCGGCGGGCGGGATCGGCCACGGTTGCGCGAGGCGCTGCTGATCGGCGTACACATCGTCGCGTATTTGATCCTGGTCTTTGTGGTTCTCTCCCCCGGCAAGGCGGTCGCGTTCGTAGCGATCCACCAGGGCCTGTTCGGCCTTTATCTCGGTTGTTCGTTCGCGCCCAACCACAAGGGCATGCCGCCGCTCAGCGCCGCCGACGACGCCGACTACCTGCGCCGGCAGGTCCTCACCTCGCGCAACGTGCGCGGTCACTGGCTCACCGACTTCGGCCTGGGCGGGCTCAACTACCAGATCGAGCACCACCTGTTCCCGTCGATGCCGCGCGGTAACCTGCGGCACGCCCAGCCCCTCGTCCGGGCCTTCTGCCGCGACCACCAGGTGTCCTACCTGGAGACCGGCCTGATCCCGTCGTACGCGCAGGCGTTGCGGCATCTCGACACGATCGGCCGTCTCCCGGCCGGTTGATCGCGGCACGACTTGCCCGGCGGGCCGATTCCCCCTCGGCACCGGCCCACCGGGCGAGCCGCGTCAGGCAGCCTCGACCGGCCGGCGAGGCGGTCGATGGCTGCGAGTGGTGAGAAGACTGCTCACGCCGGTGAGCTGCAGCACCCGCAGCGGGATGCCGGTCGCGTTGACCACCTCGAATCCCACCTGCCTGGCGACGGCCTCGCGGCGGCCGTTGAGCAGGGCGGTGATGCCCGCACAGGAGCAAAAGGTGGTGCCGGAGAGGTCGACCTCCAGCCGGTCGGCGCCGGTACCCAGCACCGCGGCGATGGCGTCGTCGAGCTGGCCGGCGGTATCCAGGTCGATCTCGCCCGAGACGTTGAGGCGAACACTGGTCGCGGTGCTTCGGCTGGTGATGGCGAGATTCACGGTGGCCCTCCCCTCCGGGGGGATCAATATCGCTCGATGGTCTGGTTGGCCGGTCGGCGTGCCGGGCGCGGCAGCCCGATCACGGCCGGGCCGGCCGGCGTGAGGCGCAGCAACAGGCAGGGAAAACCGGCGTCGGCGATCATCGTGCGCAGCGACTGGCGGGTGGCGGCGGTTTCGATCGGGGCGCTGTGCGGCACGACCGAGATGTCGTTGCCGGTGGCGGTGAGCCAGGCGGCGGAGACCGCTTCGCCGGCGCGCAGCCAGTCGAACGGTTCGTCGTGGGCGGCGTGCAGCAGTACGGTGTCCTTCCCGAAGAGCTGGCCGGCCCGCATCTCGTACAACCGGGTGTCCTCGGCCTCGACCGCGGTGGTGATCGCCGTCAAGGCTTCCCGGGTCACCGTGGTGTCGACGCCCGGACGGCGGATGATCTGCCGGGTCGGGACGGCGCGAAGCAGCTTCGCGGACGTGAGATCGACCGGTGCCCGCCGGTGGACGTGCAGCCGGGCGAGCAGATCACGGTCGGCGCCCCGCAGCATCCGGTTCACCGTGATCTGCCAGCCGTGCGCGGCCATCGCGATCCGGGCGTGGTGCAGGGCGGCACCGCAGCTCAGGGTGGCCAGGCGAGCGTCCGGATCGGTGCCCGGCGGGATGCGGCTGCGAACCAGATGCAGGTCGAGGGTGGTGCCGGTAAGGCGCCACCGCCACGGCTGGGTGTTGTGGATCGAGGGAGCGTATCCGGCGGTCGCGGCCGCATCGGCCAGGGCCAGGGCCCCGGACCGGGTGTCGGTGGGGTGAGTCAGGGCGTCGATGTCCATGAAGAACGTCCTTGCCGGGTAGGTCATGCCGACGACCGGCCCGGTTTGGTGACACCTCTGATGGCACGCCGGACGTCAGGTAAAACCCGCTGGGTCCAGGCGGTGGATGCGAACATCACCCTACTCCGCCTGGACCCCGGCCGGGCGGCGTTACCGTCCGGGATTCCCGGCGACCCGCGACCCGAACGCCAGCGCTCCGACCGGTTGAACGGAACCGGGTTTCGGCGGTCCCAGCACCACCAGTGCCTCGATCCAGTACCGGACCATGGCCCGGCTGGTGCTCTCCTCCCGGGTGACCCCGGCGTCGAGCCGTCGGCGGGCGGCGGCCGGGTCGGACAGGGCCAGGTCGGCGGCGAACAGGTCGCCCCAGACCACCGGCTTGTCACCCAGCTCCCGCTCGCGCACCGCCGACGGGCCGCGGTAGAACGAGCCGGCGGTCAGCGGCAGCAGTTGGATGCCGAGGATCGACTCCGGCTTCGGGTCGAACCACGTCGCGTAGTCGACCTTGGCGTCCCAGACGATGCCGGCCGTGGTGTGCGCGTACCCGGCCGGGCGGGTGAGCCCGGCGCCGAGCCAGTACATCCGGGCCGTCGCCGCTTCCAGCGCGTAGTGGGTGACGCCGTACGCGGTCATCTCGGCGTTGCCGCGGACCAGGCCCCAGCGGACCACGGCCTCCCAGGCCGCCACCGCCTCGCTTGACGACTCCTGGTTGTTGCCGTCGGCGAACGGCGCGAACCCGGACGCCGCCGAGCTGCCGAGATAGGCGTTGAACACCCGGAACGGCGGCAACCCGGGCGTCTTCGAGCCGGCGTAGTCGCCGACGATCAGGTCGACGACGTCGCCGTAGTCGTGGGCGAACCCGGGGTCGGCCGCCGCCAGCACCGCGGCGGCGCGCACCAGGTAGCCGTACTGGAAGTGATGGTCGTTGTAGTCGTTGGCGCCGAATTCGGCGGGCACCGCGATCAGCCCGCCCCAGACCTTGTCGTAGCCGAAGTAGCGCGCGTCGGACGGGCCGCCGTAGGTCAGCCAGTCGACCAGTTGCGGGCGCAGCCGGTCGAGCGCCTTCTGCCGTTGCGCGGAAGCACCGGCCGCGCCGGCCACCTCGGCGATGGTGGCCAGCCGGCCGAGTTCCTTGAGTCCGAAGTAGCTGCCGCCGGCACCGGGCGGGTCGGCCAGGTCCCGGTCCAGGTCAGTCAGCACCGCAGTCCGAGCGGCCGCGTTCAGCGGCACCTTGGGCACGCTGGTCAGCAGTCCCGGCATCGGCACGGTGATCCGGATCGAGGAGGCCACCACCAGGGACATCGTGCCGCGCGCGTCCGGATAGGAGCCCGCCAGCGGGGTCTGCCCGGCCTGCTGGTGCGGCAGCAGCGCCCACGCCCCGGTGCCACCGCCGGCCCGCTCGGCGGTGAGGGTCTGGGTGACCGTGCCGGCCTTCTCGTCGTACGCCATCGCGGCCGTGGTCCGCACCACCGGATCGGCCGTGCTGGCCTTTTCCCAGCTCGCCCGGTCGGCCCCGGCCGGCACCCGGGCGACGGCGATCTGCTCGCCGGTACCGGTGACGGTGGTTCCGCTCAGCGTCAGGCCGGTGCCGAGGACATCCCAGCGCCCGCCCGCGATGTCGAGCCGGGCCCGGCTGTCCGAGCTGCCGACGTCCTGGAACGCGCCGGTCAGGGTGGGCGCCTTGTCGGCGAACCGCAGCCACACCACCGGGCTGCCCTGCACCAGCGTGACCTCGACCTGACCCACCCGCAGTACCACATGGAAGGCGCCGTAGGAGGCGACGCTGACCGGGCCGGTGGCGCCGGCCGCGGTGAGCGCGGGCAGGAACGGGGTGATGATGGCGTTCGCCGAGGCGGTGACGGCCGCGCCGCTGATCTGCACCCCGCCCGCCGCGGCCTGCACGGCGAGCGGGTGCGCCCAGATCGGCTGGGTGCGCGGCCCGGTCAGCGCCGAACTCCACCATTGGTTGGTGGGCAGCGCCTGCCCGGCCAGGTCACCGGCCTGGGCGGGGGTCTTGGTCGGCGCGGAGGCGGCCGGCAGGGTGCCGGCAATGCTCCCGCGGCCGGTAACCGCGGGAACGCCGAGCCGCGGTTTCGCGGCGTCTTCCGTGATCGAGCCACTTTCCTTCGGAGCAGCGGAACTGCAAGCGGCCAGGACGGCGATCATCGCAAAAGCGACAAGGAGGCGACTCACGCGCTGTTCACCGCCGGGGTTCCACCGGAGGCCGTGGTGGTGTCCACGACAACGTCGAACCGCAACCCGGGCACCAGCGTCCGCACGGTCGAGAGGGCGGCCGGGTCAGGCTTGAGCACGACGGTGAGCAGGTCCGGCGTGGCCGTGGCCTGAGTATCGACGCGAGCCTCGACCTCCTGCAGTTTCGTGGTGATCCGGCCGGACAGGCCAGGCCCGCTCACGTAGGCGGTCATCCCCAGCCGCAGCTGCCGCAACGTCTCCAACGGCACGTCGACCTGGAAGGACAGCTTGGCCGGGTCGTACAGCGTGACGATCGGTTCACCGGCCCGGGCGATCTGCCCCGGCGCGACATTGATCTCGGTGACGATGCCGGCGGCCGGCGCCTCCAGCTCCTGCACCCGCGGCGCTCCCCCGTCCGAGGTCAGCGTGATCGCGGCCAGGATCGTCCCGGCGGCCACGGTCTTGCGCTCCGCGACCAGCACCTTGTCGACGACGGCGGCGTCGGCCGAGCCGACGGTGATCGGTTGCGCGGTCAGCACGGCGGTGCCGGCGTCCACCATGGTCCGTTCGGCGAGGCGCTGCCGCACGACGTAGCTGCCGCCGCCAACGGCCACAGCCAGCAAGATCAAGACAACGAGAATGGTACGCGTGACCCGCAAAGCCTTCCGCAATCGGCCTTTACTGGGCGGCGGGGGCGTTTCCGGTGAAGTTTCGACGGGAGCTTCGATGGTGGTGGTCATAGTCGTGCCTCTCTCGGCAGGAATGGCTCAGGTCTTGGCGGGAAAGGCTCAGGCGACGGCCGGGACGGGCTGCGGCCGGCTGTCGAGCTCGGCGCCGGCGGGCGCGAGCGGGGTCGCGACCGGCACCGCGTTGCGGTTCCGGATCCGGCCACCGGTGATCGATTCGACGATCATCCGGCCGAGAATGAGCACGATCATGCTGGCCCAGCCGACCGACAGCCAGGTCGGCGCCGGGTCGGCCATCACCAGCACGCCGACCACAATGGCGGTGGTATTGAGCACGAGCAGGGCGAACAGCGGCATGACCGCCCACAGTGACCGGACGCCCTGACCACCGGCGTTGGTGACCTTCCACTTGGCCGGCCGGCCGATCAGCACACCGCCGAGCGCCCGCAGGTGCACCGGCACCGCGCCGATGCTGGCCACGATCGCGGACAGCTTGAACCCGCCCGACTGCAGCCAGGTGACAAGCAGCACGGCCGCCTGGAACGGCAGGTAGTGAGTGGCCCAGGCAACGCCGTCGGCCCGGATCGGGCTCAGCGCGAACAGCAGGTACAGCGCCGGGAACAGCATGAACGTCAGCATCGCCAGGGACAGCAGGTAGTGCGTGCCGCAGAACAGATATTGCAGGCGCTGGTCGATGGTCAGGCCGATGCCGCGCTTGAACAGCCGGCCCTTCAGCAGCACCTCGAAACCGCCGCCGGCCCAGCGCAGTTGCTGTTTCAGATAGGCCGAGACGTCCTCCGGTGCCAGCCCGCGGGCCAGCACCTGCGGCACGTAGATCGACTTCCAGCCGCGCTTGTGCAGCTCGATCGAGGTCCAGATGTCCTCGGAGTTGCTGCCGGTCCAGATGCCACCGATGCTGTCCAACGCCGTACGCCGGAACATGACGTTGGTGCCGACGCAGAATGCGGCGTTGAAATGGTTTTTCCCCGGGCAGACGAGCTCGTAGAAAATGCGCTGGGCCTCACCGGAGCCGGTGGCGACCAGGTTGACGTTGTTGGTGTACGACTGCGGGGACTGCACGAACGCCACGTCCGGGTCCTGGAAGTGCGGCAGGATGCTGATCAGGAAGCCCGGCTCGGGCACGTGGTCGGCGTCGAAGATGACCACGTACTCGCCGTCGGTGCGGGCCAGACCGGCGTTGACGTTGCCGGCCTTGGCGTGCGCGCCACCGGGCCGGCGCAGGTAACCGATGCCGGCGTCCTCGGCGATCCGCTGCAGCTCGTCACTGTCCCCGTCGTCGAGCAGGAACGTGCGGTGTTCCAGCTCCATGTCCCGGGCGGCGAGCACGGTCCGGCCGACCAGGGCCGGCTCCTCGCCGTACGCGGTGATGAAGACGTCGATGGTGGGGACGTCGGCGCCGGCCCGCAGCCGGTTGCGCCAGACGGTGGCGTCCACCGCCTCGGCCCGGTCGTCGTGGGCCAGGATCGTCCACCAGGTGCCCACCAGGTGCAGGGCGGTCAGCCCCTCGGCCAGCAGCATGGTGACCCAGAGCCAGCCCGGTCCGCGGTACGCCGGGTTCAGCAGGAACAGTTGGTAGAACACGGTGGCGGCGAGAGCGGCGATGATCGCGACGCGCGTTGACCGTTGCAGCGGCCGCCATGCCAGCCGAGCCGGCGTAGGGGACGTTGCCGTCATGGATGCTCCCCGGATCGTTGATATTCAACACCGTGAATTCGGTGCCGATATCCAGATAACCGGAGATACGTTTCATCGACGAGCGTTTGCGGAACATTTCTTTCCGGTCACATTTCCGGCGGCATATCCAAACGTTCTTGATCGATTTCCGAGATCGCGCTGACCTGCACACAAACCGGTGCCAGGTAAATTCCGTGCAAACAATTACGCGACCCGGCACCGGGTGAAGTGAGCGAGGTTACAGATCTTCTTCCCTGCGCTGGAAACGCTTACGAAACTATTCGGGTCAGTTCGATCGAGCGAACCCGGTCGGCCGGCTCCGGCGCCTGATGAGTGGTGATCAACTCGTCGGCCTGGCAGCCCTTCGCGAAGGCACCGAGGTATTCGGCCACCTCATCCGGGGTGCCGACCGCGGTGTACCGGGTCATCCCGGCCAGCTGAGCACCGTTCGGCGAGGCCAGAAACGCGTCGATCTCGGCGTCGGTGAAATTGCCCCGCCGCAGGAAGGCACGCGTGCGAGACCGGTAGGCCACGGTTTTCTGCTGCACCGCCAGATCATGATCCTCAGCCGCGAAAACATTGACCCCCGCCATAACGTACGGCGCGGAAAGCTGCTCCGACGGCCGGAACGTGTCCCGGTAGGCGTCGACGGCCTGGTGCAGCAGATCCGGGGCGAAATGCGAGGCGAAAGCGTACGGAAGTCCCAGCTGAGCGGCGAGCCGCGCGCCGAACATCGACGACCCGAGAATGTACAGCGGAACCACCTCGTCGGCCCGCGGCACCGCCTGCACGCCCGGCACCCGGCTGTGCCCGCTGAGGTATCCCTGCAGCTCCAGCACGTCCTCCGGGAACGAGTCGGCCGAGGCCGGATCGCGGCGCAGCGCGAGCATCGTGTTCTGGTCGCTGCCCGGCGCCCGCCCGAGCCCGAGGTCGATCCGCCCCGGGTGCAGCGTGGCCAGGGTCCCGAACTGCTCGGCGATCACCAGCGGCGAGTGGTTGGGCAACATCACCCCACCGGCCCCGAGCCGGATCGACTCGGTCCGATCGGCGATGTACCCGATCAGCACGCTGGTGGCCGACGAGGCGATGACCGGCATGTTGTGGTGCTCGGCGTACCAAACCCGGCGAAACCCGCTGCGCTCGGCCGCCCGGGCGAGTTCGACGGAGGCGGCAAAGCTGTCCCGCACCGGCTTTCCGGCCGGCACCGAAGCGAGGTCGAGCAGCGAAAGAACAACAGACATGATCGCGACACTAACGCGTCAACCGAGCACCGAAAGAATGATCCCTACGACAATGACGACCAGCACGACGATGGCGGCGGTGTGCGAGTGACGAGTCCGCACGGCAACTCCCCGGGACGAAGAATTTTCGATGTCGCCCGAGATGTGGCCGGTCCGACCGCCGCAGATACCCGTCACATCACCGTGGCCCACACGACCTTGCCCTCGCGGGTGGGCATCGTGCCCCACGCCGCGGCGACCGTGTGCACCAGCCGCAGGCCTCGCCCCCGTTCGACGAACGAGGCCTGCGGACTGGTGAGTTCCGATCCGCTCGGGCGCGGGAACCGGCTGACACAGTCGTGAATCGCCAGGTGCAGTCCGGTGCCGTTGCGGGACACGGTGACGATGAAGTCGGTGGCCGCGTGTTCGACCGCGTTGGCGGCCAGTTCGGACACGATCAGCGAGGTGTCCGCCAGCAACTCCGGCCGCTGCCAGGCGTGGCAGGCCTGGGTGACGAGGTTGCGGGCGACCCGGACCGAAGCCGGCCGCGGCTCCAGGCGGGCCTGCAGCTGGTCGGCGCGCGACAGCCGCCCGGCGATCGCGGTGCGGGCCTCGGCCACGGTCGCGAAGACCCGTGGTTGCGGTCCGCGGAGATACCGGAGGCGCCGGCTCAGCGTGGTCGTCGCGGGCAGGCAGAACGTCAGGTGCGCCGGCGGGGCTCCGAACCGCGCCTGCCGCCACAGCGCCAGCCAGAACGACATGCTCACCCCGGGCGGATCGTCCAGATCGTGCAGATCGACGATTATCGAGACGGACAGCCCGGCCAGGCACATCTGCAGGGCGGTGGTCACCTGATCACCCAGCTGCTCCGACCAGAGTCCGTGCGCTACCACCTCGACGACCGCCAGGCCGGCGTCACCGGTGATGGTCACGCCCACGCCGCTACCGTCGGTGATGGCGGTCAACAGGTATGGAGGCTGCAGGCCATCGACAGTCAAAATGCTCCCCCGGGCACCTAGCCAGAACTGGCGTGCCACCGGGGTCCAGGGCGGCTATGCCACCATATATCACCTGGCCGGACGCTGTTCATCATCGTGCGGGTGATGCCCAGTCGCGCGGAGTCAGAAAGTTGTCGCGCATCTCCGCCTCGGGGGTGCCCGGCTCGGGCTGGACGTCGAAGGCCCAGCTGGCCAGTGGGGGCAGGGACATCAGGATGGCCTCGATGTTGCCGCCGGTCTGCAGGCCGAACCTGGTGCCTCGGTCGTAGACCAGGTTGAACTCCACGTAGCGGCCCCGGCGGTAGAGCTGCCACTGGCGTTCGCGGTCGCCGTACGGCTGGTCGGTGCGCCGGCGGACGATCGGCAGATAGGCCGCCGCCAGGGTTTCGATGCCGCGGGCGGCCAGCCTCAGGCCGCGATCCCAGCCGTCCGGGCCGTCGGGGCGCAGGCCGTCGAAGAAGATGCCGCCGACGCCCCGGGTCTCCCGCCGGTGCGGCAGGTAGAAGTATTCGTCGCAGGCGGTCTTGGCCTCGGGATAGAACGCCGGACCGTAACCGTCGCAGTAGTCCTTGAGGGTGCGGTGGAAGTGGGCCGCGTCCTCGGCGTACCCGTAGGCGGGGGTCAGGTCGGCGCCGCCGCCGAACCACCAGGCCTGGTCGCCCATCTCGAAGTAGCGGAAGTTGGCGTGGAACGACGGCACGTGCGGGTTGCGCGGGTGCACGACGGTCGACAGGCCGGTGGCGAAGAAGCCGACCGCGGGGTCCACCCCGTGCTCGGCCGCGATCGAGGCCGGGGCCTCGTCGCCGTAGACCGCCGACACGTTGACCCCGGCCCGTTCGAAGACCCGGCCGTCCTCCAGGATGCGCGCCTCGCCGCCGCCCCCGCCGGGCCGGCTCCACCGGTGCGGGGTGAAGCGGCCCCCGCCGTCGCACTCCTCGAGGGCGCGCCCGAACGCGTCCTGCCCGGCGCGCATGACCTCGACGACCCGATCGCGGCGGGCGCTCATCGTCTCACCCCCGGACGGCTCAAAAGATCGACGATCATGCCGGTCGGAATTTAGCAACGCGCCGCGATCCGCGCTGCCCCGTCGCGACCGGCCGGTGACGCTGCGGTGACGGACCACGACGAAGGTCCGGAAGATGGGACCTCGGCTCCTGGCCCGATGCGCGGCCCCAGCCTCGCCCCGGACGCCCCCGGCCTCGGGTCATGAAGCCGAACGGGTCCGGCCGGTCGTCTGGCCGGCCTGGGTGCAGCGGTGCGGAACCGACTCGTCGTGCGACTGCCCGCCCGAGCAGAAGGCCGCCGCCGTCAGCCATCCCGGCGATGCCGACGAGCTGGAGGCGGAACGGACCGCGGAACGCCTGGTCCCGTCGGCGCCGGCCGGCCGGGTGCAGCGAACGCCGGAGGGCCCGGCCGGCGACGTGGTGCAGCCGCTGCCGCCGGCCACCCGGTCCAGCTTCGAAGCCGGCTTCGGACGAGACTTCGGCGGCGTACGGGTACACACCGGCCCGGCCGCGGCCAGCTCGGCCCGGTCGATCCAGGCCCGGGCGTACACGTCGGGCCAGGACATCGTGTTCGGTGGCCGCGAGTTCGCGCCGGACAGCCCGGCCGGGCAGCGGCTGCTCGCGCACGAGCTGACGCACGTCGTTCAGCAGCAGGACCACGCGCCGCCGGGCCGGATCGCCCGCCAGGCCGACGCGGGGACCGTGGAGGTACCGCACCTCGGCTCGCCCGGCCGGATCGACTCGCCGGGGACCAAGGCGTACTCCCGGCAGGCGGCCTGCGTGGCGATGCAGGGAGCGTGCGGCCACGTGCTGTCCGGCGGCACGGTCGACGAGTCGGCCATCCCCGGTTTCAACGAGTCCTGCCTCGGCGAGACCGGTTACAGCGGACCGGTGATCGCCCCGACCGAGGAGGAGTGCCGTCAGGTTCGGACCTCGGAGGTGGTCGATCCGGCGCGGATCCGGCGGCTCGAGGCGCTGACCGCGGAGTACTACCAGCGGATGAAGCAGGACGATCTGACCCTGGCGGACGCGCTCACCATCGACGACGCGCTCCGCTCGGCCCATTTCGCGCTGCTGCGCGGCGGTGTGGAAATGCCCGCGTTGCCGGAGCGGGCAGCTGTTCCGCTGACCGCCGATCTGGGCGGCCCGGCCCTGGCCTTCGTCCCGCTGGCCCTGGCCGAGTCGGCCGGAACCGCCACCTTAGCCGGGGCCGGGGCCGGAACCGCCACCACGGTCGGGGCCGGAGCCGGGGCCACCACGGCCGCCGGCGGCACGGTGGCCGGGGGCGCGGCGGTGGGGGTGGGCACCACCGTGGCCGCCGTGCTCATCGTCGCGGTGGTGGCGGTGGCCGTGGGACTGAGCATCTACTACATCGCCACGCTCGACTATCCCCGCGTCGACCCGACCGTCCCGCAGGCACTCGACAAGTCGATAGACACGATCGAGATCGCCCTGAAGGGAGCCCCGAAGCCGAAGACCCGGACGCGAACCCTGCCCGACATCGGGACGCTGCCGCACCAGCGGGCGGACCCGAAACAGCTGTGCACCAACGCGCAGCTGGACGAGTGGTATTCAGAGATGAAGAAGCGGTGCGGCGAGGGAGGCTGCAACATGCAGACCGACACCTGCGCCTCGGCGACCGCGAAGGTGGCGGCCCTCTACGCGTGCATCGACCTGCGCGAACGGATCCAGAAACACTGCTGGGCCAAGGACCATCCGGGGTACCAGGGCCACATGCAGCAGATCGCCCAGCAGCGCGCCTCGCTGCTGAACTGCCAGCACGTGATGAAGGAGAAATGTAAATGACGTCGCTGACCAGGCGACAGCTCGAGGACGCGTTCGGCGAGGTACCCCGCCCGGACGGCGAGAGCCTGGTGGTGTCCCCCGGCGACCCCGAGGCCCGGGAGATCGTGACGTCCTTCGCCGGCCGGGGCTGGCACGAGATCACCACCGCGGAACTGCGCACCCACGCCTACGCGCTACCGCTGTTCACGCCGGCCGCCTTCCGCTACTACCTGCCCGCCTACCTGGCCGGTTGCGTGGAGGCACGGCACGACGTGGGAGCCGCCCTGGACGGCACGATCTTCAACCTCACTCCCCCGGCCCGGCGCGACGGATGGGAATGGGACTTCTTCCAGGCCCGGGCCGAGCAGTTCGACGACCGGCAGCGGGCGGCGATCCGGTCGTTTCTCGAACTCGTCCGGGAGTACGACCGCGCGGACTGGGCAACCGCGGGCCGGGAGCCACCGGTGGATCGGGCGGCACCCGGCCTCGACTTCTGGGTCTAGGTCGCGGTGTGCGTGGTCAGCCAATCGGCGAGGTTTTCCAGGGCGGCCGGGGCGATGCCGTGGCCGACCCGGCGTAACGGTCCGGGTCGGCCAGCAGCAGGCCGCCGGCGAAGGCCGCGCCGCCGCTGAAGCCGATCAGGATCACCGGCCGGCCCTCGGGTGCCTCGTCGTCGAGCCATTCCCGGAACCACCGCATGGTTTCGGCAAGTGAATCCGGGCGGGGGCGCCCGATGCCGCGGTTGGCGAACCACGCGAAGCCGCTGCCCTCGGCGATCGGGGCGCGTACCGCCGCGTACGCCACAGTGGCCGGAAGGTGATCCGCGAGGTTGATGATCTCCTTCTCGTGGGAGCCGCGGCCGTGCAGCAGCACGACCAGCGGCACCGACGAGTCTTTCGAACCGGCAGTCGCGATTACCTGGGTCATGCGGCGACGGCGAAGCCGCCGGCCCAGGAGACCTTCTCGCCGGCGGCCAGGGTGATCTGCAGGAAGCCGAGGGCCTCGAGCTCGCGGGCGCGCTTGAGGCCGCCCGCGTCGATCGCGCGGAGGCCGGCCGCGCCGACCGCGGCGGCCAGCAGGGCCTTGGCGTCGGCGTCGTCGCCCGCGATGAGTACGGTCGTCGGCTGGTCGCCGACCGAACCGGCCACCAGGGTGCCGGCGAAGTTGGTGTTGAACGCCTTGACGACCCGCGACTCGGGCAGCGCGGCGGCGATCTCGGCGGCCGCCGAGCCGTCGGCGGCCACGGTCAGGCCGTCGAAGGTGGCGAAGTCGACCGGGTTGGTGATGTCGACGACGACCTTGCCGGCCAGCTGCGGGCCGCGGTCGGCGACGATCTGGGCGACCGACGCGTACGGCACGGCGAGCACCACGATCTCGCCGGTGACCACCTTGTCGGTGTCGGAGCTGGTCACCAGCTCGACGGTGTTGCCACCCTTGGCGACCAGGCCGGAGATCGCCTGTCCCATGTTCCCGCTGCCGATGATGCTGATGTGCGCCATGATGGCCTCCCAATTGGTTGTAGCTACAACCTACGCGTGATTGAAGGTTGTAGCAACAACTAACTCGGTGACATACTGTGAGCGTGGACACGCGATGGCTTACCTCGGAACAGCTGGCGACCTGGGTGCGGCTGGCCGCCGTGCTGGAATTGCTCCCGGCGACCCTGGACAGCCAGCTCCGGCGGGACGCCGAGCTCACCCACTTCGACTACTACGTGCTAGCGATGCTCTCCGAGGCGCCCGAGCACACCCTGCGGATGACCGCGCTGGCCGAGCGCACCACCGCCACCCTGGCCCGCCTCTCCCACGTGGTGCAGCGCCTAGAAGGCCGTGGCCTGCTCGAACGCTTCCCCTGCCCGGAGGATCGGCGGGCGACGAACGCCCGGCTGACCGAGGCCGGCTGGCAGAAGGTGCAGGACAGCGCCCCGGGCCACGTGGCGATCGTCCGGGAGAAGGTGATCGATGCCCTCTCCCCCGAACAGGTGACCCAGCTCGGCGAGATCACCGGCGCCATCCTGCGGCGCCTCGATCCGGACGGTGACCGGGCCGCCATCTACCAGCGGTACAGTCCACCGGGCGACAGCTGAGAGTCATGCCACAGATGGACCACCACGGGGTGCGCGGGCCGCATACGGTGGTGGCGCGCGTCGAACGACGCAGGAACATCCCGGGAGACGAAACAGTGACCACCGATCGGTCCGCGCTGGCGCGGGTGACCGCCGGCGGGCTTGAGCCGCTGCGGTGGCAGGCCGACGAGCTGAAGCACTTCATGCTGGTCTACAAGTTCGGGCTGGCCGAGATCGGCACCAAGATCACGATCCTGGCCGAGGAGCTGGCCCACCGGGGCCGGGGCAACCCGATCGAGCACGTCAACACCCGGCTGAAGACGGTGGACAGCCTCACCGCCAAGGCCGAGCGGATCGGCTGCCCGCAGGCGCTGGACGTGGTGCGCGCCCGGATCCGCGACATCGCCGGCGTCCGCGTCGTGTGCAGCTTCGTCTCGGACGTCTACACGGTCGCCGACATGCTGACCCGCCAGCAGGACGTCACGCTGCTGCAGACCAAGGACTACATCGCCGAGCCCAAGTCCAACGGCTACCGCAGCCTGCACCTGATCGTGGAGATCCCGGTCTTCCTCTCCGACCGGGTCGTCACCGTCCCGGTCGAGGTGCAGCTGCGCACCGTGGCGATGGACTTCTGGGCCAGCCTCGAACACAAGATCTATTACAAGTACGAGGAGGACGTGCCGGCCGCGCTCAAGGACGAGCTGACCGCCGCCGCGACCGACGCCGCCCGTCTCGACGAGCGGATGGAACGGCTGCACGCCCAGATCCACGGCCCCCGCTGGCGCCCCTGAGGCATTCCGCTCTTGGTGACCGGTGCGTCACACTCGGCTCCATGCCGTACCTCAACGTTGTTGATCCGGCGTTTGACTTCACCGCGCCGGAGGTGTTCGCCGCACAGGCCGCCGGCTGGCACGCCGACAGCCCGCTGGGACCGCTCGTGCTGCGTTACGCGGAGACCCAGGAACTGCTCCGGGACCGCCGGCTGGACCACGGCGGCGACGGCTACCTGCAGCAAAACGGGATCACCGCCGGGCCGATCCACGACTGGTGGGCCCCGATGATCGTCAACCACGACGGCGCCGACCACCGCCGGCTCCGCGGCCTGGTCAGCCGCGCGTTCACGCCGCGCACCATCGACCGGCTGCGGCCGTTCATCGCCTCGATGGCCGAGTCGCTGGCCGACGAGGTGCAGGACGCCGATTTCGTCGACGCGTTCGCCAACCGGCTGCCGCTGGCGGTGATGGGCGAACTGCTCGGCGTGCCGGCCGCCGACCACGACATCTTCAGCGTCTGGTCCAGCGACATCGGCCTGATCTTCGCCCTGGCCGCCGGCGGCGACACCGAGGCCCGGGTGGAACGGGCGGTAGCGGGCCTGGACGGTTACGTGGACACCCTGATCGACGAGAAGACCCGGCACCCGGCCGACGACCTGATCTCCAAGATGGTCGCCGCCTGGCGCAACGAGAAAACGGTCACCCGCGAGGAGCTGCGCAACCTGCTGGTCACGCTGGTCTTCGGCGCCCACGACAACACCCGCCACCAGCTGTCCAACACGATGGTCTCGTTCGCCGAACACCCCGCGCAGTGGACGCTGCTGCGCAACCGCCCGGAACTGATCGAGCGCGCGGTGACCGAGACGATGCGCTGGCGGCCGTCGGCAGCGAGCGTGTTCCGGCGCGCGACCGAGGACTTCGAGTTCCAGGGCCTGGCCATCACCGCCGGCACCTTCGTGACGATGGCCGTGCAGACCGCCCAGCGGGACCCGCGGGCCTACCCCGGCGGAGAAACATTCAACATCGCTGCGGTACGCGAGGCGCCGCTGCTCCAGTTCGGGGCCGGCCCGCACTACTGCCTCGGCTCCGCGCTAGCCGGCGCCCAGCTCAGCGAGGCCCTCCCGGTCCTGGTCCGCCGCTTCGGCCCACCGGTCATCACCGGCGAGGTGACCTGGCGCCCGGCGATCGGCACCCACGGCCCGAACGAGCTGCCGCTGCGCTTCCCCACCCCAGCGTGAGCCAAGCTTTCCGCGTCAGGATCAGTCCTGTGCCGTCATGAGCCGTTCGATGCGTGCTTCGAGATCGGCGGACGTGTGGTCGTGTCCGTCGCGCATGACGAGGGAGATGGAGCTCAGGCCCTCGATCGACGCCAGCGGGTCGGCGTCGAGAAGGAGCAGGTCGGCGTCCATTCCCGCGGCGATCCGGCCCATTCGGTCGGTGCGGCCGAGGTAGGTCGCCGGCTGGCTGGTCGTAGCCCGCAGAACCTGGAGCGGGGTGAGACCTGCGCGTCCCAGTTCGCGGAACTCGATCGCGAAGCTGTTGCCGACCCCGCGGCCGTTGCCGTCGGTTCCCGTCATGATCGGCGCTCCTTCCTTTGCCCAGATGCCCACGGTCTGGAGGGTGCGTTCGTAGTACTCGTGGAAGATGTCGAGGTCGGCCGGCGGGGTGGAGCGGAACGATTCGACGGCGGCGAGGTGTTCCTCCTGTTCCTTGGCGGGGAGCTGCTTGAGCCAGGGGTCGTCACGGAACTCCGGATCGTCAAGGACGTACTTGCTCCTGATGTTCGCCATGGTCGGGATGTTCCAAATCCGCTTCTCGACGAAGGATCCGGCGAGTCCGGTCGCGCGGTCTTCGGAGTAGGTGGCGAAGGCCTGTTTCAGGAGGCCGAGCTGGGCGGCATTAGTGGTGCTGGTGGCCGGGCCGAGGAAGTTCTTCTTCAGGAAGGTGTCGAACGCCCAGCCTGCGAAGGGGATGCTCGCAGCCCAGGTGGGGAACGGCAGCGTGGACGGGGTCTGTGCCCAGAGCTCATCGGCTTTCGTGGAGAGCGTGAGAAAGACGCTCGAACCGGTCCCGAGATGCTCGATGGAATCGAAGCCCTTCTCGGCCGCAGCGTCGATGTGCACCGGCGGAGGCAGGTGACCCGCGATGCGCAGGCCCTTCTCGTGGGCCGCGTCGATGGCAGCGAAAAAGACGTCCTGGTCGGTCAGGACCATCTTGATGAAGTCGGCACCCTGATCCCACTGGCGGGCGATCTCGGTTCGGGCGTCGTCGACGCTGTTCGCGTTGAACGGCAAAAGCAGTGCGCCCGGCAGCTGCAGGAGCCGCGGGGCTGTCTCGTTCAGCCCGAGCCGGTTCTCGGCGCGGTTGGTCAAAAGCTCCTCGGAACCCTCCATCTGGCGAATCCCGGTGATGCCCTGGGCCAGCATCAGTGCGAAACCGAGCTCGGTGCTGGGCGATTGGAGCACGTGGGTGTGCATATCGTTGTAGCCCGGAACAGCGAAGCGCCCCGCGCCGTCGATGACACGCAGGGACGACTCGACAGGCGCCGACGCGGTCGGCATGACGTCGGCGATGCGCCCATTGCGCACGACGATCGATTGACGGGCTCGTCTGCTGCCGTCGGTCGGGTCGATGACGGTCACGTTGTCGATCCGCACGCCGTCCGCTGCGGTGACGGTGGTTCGTGGCGGCACCACCGGCGCTGTCGCGCTCCTGATCGTCTCGTCGGCGGCCACCCCGAGCCCCACAAGGGCGGTACCCAATCCCGCGCGCTTCAGGAAGGCCCGACGAGAGCTGCGCCGCGCCGACTTCACCTCCGATGGACCACGTTCCACCTGCTCAGTGCCCGGGTCGTCGGTATTTTCAGACATCTCTTCATCCTTCGCTCGATTCCCCAGGTGATCATATAGCCACTATTGATGGAATTATCAAAACTGCTGAGTGCTGTAAGATCCTGCCGTGTCAGCCTTCAGTGCACCGCCTCCTGCCCGGCAGGACCGCCGCAAGGCACGCACGCGTGCAGCCCTTGTCGCAGCGGCGCAGCACCTCCTCTCGGAGGGTGAAGATGCGCACGCCAGCATCCAGGCGATCACCGAGCTGGCTGATGTCGGATTCGGCTCGTTCTACAACTACTTCTCCTCCAAGGAGGAGCTCTTCGAAGCGGCGGCGGCCACGGCTGTCGATGACTACCTGCGCTGGCTCTCTGAGCGCCTACCCGATGGCATCGACCCTGTTGCCCGTCTGATCGAAAGCGTCCGCCAGACCGGGCGGCTGGCCCTCGAGCAACCGCGGATAGCCGCGATCCTTACCCGTCGCCTCGCACTGCTCGATAACGGTGACGATCCGCGCGGACAGAGAATCCGGGCAGATGTGCGCGCCGCGATGGCCGTGGGCGGTGCAGTTCCGGAAACGCTCGAATTCGACATCCTCGTCACCGCCACCCTCGGTGCGATCATGGCCGTTCTCCGGCGAACGATCTCGCTCTCGCCCGCAGAGACCGCCGAAGCAGCCGACGTGCTCGCCCACGCCGTCCTGCGGCTGCTGAACCTGCCTTCGACGGGGGTGGCCCGTTGAGCATTACGGTGCTTACGCCCTGACGGCAAGCGGGACCGGGCGTCCGGGGCCGGGCCCACCCGCAGCGGGCGCGCGGAGGGCGAGTTGCACCCACCGGGACTGAGTGCCACGGAACTGAACCAGCCCGTACCGAAAGAAGACCTTGATCCTGCGGATCACAGCGACCCAAGCTGTTTCAGGCGGGCGTGATCTGGACCGGGATCGCGGACTGCAGGGTGTGTCCGACCGGGGAGGTCGCGGCTACCTTGCGGTGCAGCTCGGCGATCGCCGCGGCGTCGGCGTCGGTGTCCAGGTGCACGGCGGCGCGAATGGCCGAGAAGCCCGGCCGGCATCGCCGGCCAGGCCATCGGTCGTCACTCCTCGGTGGTGATGGCTCCGAGGTCGTCCGGAACGGCGTCCGGCACTCGGCGGTCGGCGGCGCTGAAGGTCAGCTTCGACTTCTCGATGTTCTCCGGGTCACCCTCGCAGTCCACGACCACGATCTGGCCGGGGCGCAGCTCGTTGAACAGGATCTGCTCCG
>NZ_BOMY01000060.1 GCF_016862435.1 Paractinoplanes tereljensis | reverse complement strand
GAGAAGGCCCACCCGGGCAACCGGGTGGGCCTTTTTGCTGCCCAAAACAAATGGCCCAAAACAAAGCAAACTCAGCGGCTTTCCACCGCGGTGCGGATCTGCTGGAACAGCGGGGCCGCTTCGGCGACCGTGCGGTTCGGGAACATCGCCAAGGCGAGGCTGCCGTGGTCGGCCCAGCCGCAGACCGGCAGCTCGCCGGCGTCCGACTTCGTGGTGCCGCACTTCATCGTGCCGCCCAGGTCGCCGGCTTCTACCTCATGGATGCCGGTGACCGAGCCCTCGTTGTCGGAGATCAGGTCGAAGGCCGTATCGAGGTCGTCCTCGGGTGTCCAGAACAGGGTCGTGCCGCCGAAGAACAGGACGTTCTTGTTGGCGCCGCCGTCCTGGTAGACCGCGGCGACCGTCTTGTCGAGATCGACCTCGGCCGCGAGCGCGGTCTGCAGGTAGTCGGCGGTGGACTTGGCGTCCTCGGACTGGTCCAGGGTCAGTGAGCCGATCGTGTCGGGAGTGGCCAGCTTCGCGTCCTTCTGGGACGAGATCTGCCAGGCGGTCCAGCCCAGCACGCCGGCGCCGCCGACCGCCACGACCAGTAGGGAGGAAAGGACGATCATGCGGGCCTTCGACCTCGGGCGGGGAGCCTGCTCGGGCTGCTCCTCGGTGAGCTCGACGGGGCCGATGTCGATCGGGGCGTCGGACATTGCGCGAGCGTAGCAATCCACCCCCGGGGGAGGAGGTGCGAATTCGGGTTCGGCGCGGGCGTCCGTAGACTTGTCGGGTGACCGATACGACCGAGACCCGCACCCCCGACAGCCGGCCCACCGGTGGCCTCTCCGCCCAGTACCAGCCGGGCGAGGTAGAGCAGCGGCGGTACGAGTCGTGGGTATCGGCGGGCTACTTCACGGCCGACCCGACGAGCGACAAGCCGGCCTTCTCGATTGTCATCCCCCCGCCCAACGTGACCGGCTCGCTGCACGTCGGCCACGCCCTCGACCACACCATCCAGGACACCCTTTCCCGCCTCAAGCGGATGCAGGGCTTCGAGGTGCTGTGGCTGCCCGGCATGGACCACGCCGGCATCGCCACCCAGAACGTCGTGGAGCGTCAGCTCGCCGCGCAGCAGCTGTCCCGGCACGACCTCGGCCGGGAGAAGTTCGTGGCGAAGGTCTGGGAGTGGAAGGCCCAGTCCGGCGGCGCGATCCTCGGCCAGATGCGCCGGCTCGGCGACTCGGTCGACTGGTCGCGCGAGCGGTTCACGATGGACGAGGGCCTGTCCCGGGCCGTGCAGACCATCTTCAAGCGGCTGTACGACGATTCGCTGATCTACCGGGCCAACCGGATCATCAACTGGTGTCCGCGCTGTCTAACCGCGCTCAGCGACATCGAGGTGGAGCACACCGACGACGACGGCGAGCTGGTCTCGATCCGGTACGGCGACGGGGCCAACGCGATCGTGGTCGCCACCACCCGGGCCGAGACGATGCTGGGCGACACCGCGGTGGCCGTGCACCCCGACGACGAGCGCTACAAGCACCTGGTCGGCACCGAGGTGGAGCTGCCGCTGACCGGTCGCCGCATCCCGATCGTGGCCGACGAACACGTCGACCCGTCGTTCGGGACCGGTGCGGTCAAGGTGACGCCGGCGCACGACCCCAACGACTTCGAGATCGGGCAGCGGCACCACCTGCCCAGCATCACGATCATGGACGAGCGCGCGGTGGTCACCGTGCCGGGGCCGTTCGAGGGCCTCGACCGGTACGAAGCCCGGCCCGCGGTGGTCGCGGCGCTGCGTGAGGACGGGCGGATCGTCGCCGAGAAGCGGCCCTACGTGCACTCGGTGGGGCACTGCTCGCGCTGCAAGACCACGGTCGAGCCGCGGCTGTCGCTGCAGTGGTTCGTGAACACCGGGCCGCTGGCCAAGGCGGCCGGTGACGCGGTGCGCGACGGGCGGGTCACCATCGAGCCGGCCGAGCTGTCCAAGCGTTACTTCGCCTGGGTCGACAACATGCACGACTGGTGCATCTCGCGTCAGCTGTGGTGGGGTCACCGCATCCCGGTCTGGTACGGCCCGGACGGCGAGGTGGTGTGCGTCGGACCGGACGAGCAGCCGCCCACCGGCGACGGCTGGCACCAGGACGAAGACGTACTCGACACGTGGTTTTCTTCGGCTCTTTGGCCTTTCTCGACGATGGGCTGGCCGGAGAAGACGCCGGAACTCGACAAGTTCTATCCGACAAGCGTGCTGGTCACCGGCTACGACATCCTGTTCTTCTGGGTCGCCCGGATGATGATGTTCGGGCTGTACGCGATGGACGACGTGCAGCCGTTCGAGGTGGTCAACCTGCATGGCATGGTCCGCGACGGGCACGGCAAGAAGATGTCGAAGTCGTTCGGCAATGTGGTCGACCCGCTGGACTGGATCGAGCGGTACGGCGCCGACGCCACCCGGTTCACTCTCGCGCGGGGTGCCAACCCCGGTTCCGACGTGCCGATCAGCGAGGACTGGTGCCAAGGCTCCCGCAATTTCTGCAACAAGCTCTGGAACGCCACCCGGTTCGCGCTGATGAACGGTGCGACGGTCGAGGGCCCGCTGCCCGATGTGTCGGAACTGTCAGCCATCGACAAGTGGATCCTGTCCCGGCTGCAGCACGTGGTGGCCGAGGTGGACGAGCAGTTCGCGACGTACGAGTACGCGAAGGTCTGCGACACCCTCTACCACTTCGCCTGGGACGACGTCTGCGACTGGTACCTGGAGCTGAGCAAGCCGGTGCTGGCCGAGGGCAGCGCGACGACCCAGCGGGTCCTGGGCCATGTGCTCGACCAGCTGCTGCGCCTGCTGCACCCGGTCATCCCGTTCGTCACCGAGGAGCTGTGGATCGCTCTCACCGGCGGCGAGACGGTCGTCCGGGCGACGTGGCCGTTGGCTGACAAGGCGCTGATCAACGACGCCGCCGAGGAGGAGCTGGCCGCGCTGCAGAAGGTGGTCACCGAGGTCCGCCGGTTCCGTTCCGACCAGGGCCTCAAGCCCACCCAGCGGGTGACGGCCGCGCTGACCGGCCTCGGCAACGTCGGCATCGACGCGCACGAGCCGCTGATCCGCTCGCTGGCCCGGCTCGACCGGCCGGACGACAGCTTCACGGCCACCGCGACCCTGGCGATCACCGGTGCCATCACCGTCGACCTGGACACCCGGGGCACGATCGACGTGGCCGCCGAGCGGGCCCGCCTGGAGAAGGACCTGGGCGCCGCCGAGAAGGAAGCGGCCCAGTGCCGGGCCAAGCTCGGCAACGATTCCTTCGTCGGAAAGGCCCCCGAACAGGTGGTCGCGAAGATCAAGGACCGCCTGGCCACGGCCGAGGCGGATCTCACGCGAATTGCGGCAGCGCTTTCCGCGTTGCCTACGGCATGAGGAAGACAAGAGCATGAGCGAGTACGACGAGGTAGTGGCCGCGCTGGACAAGCGCGGCTTCACCCGCATGGTGTTCGACATGCGCAAGATCCGGGACCTGATGGACGTGCTGGGCAGCCCGCAGCGGGCGTACCCGGCCATCCACCTGACCGGCACCAACGGCAAGACCAGCACGGCCCGGATGATCGACGCGCTGCTGCGGGCGCACGGCCTGCACACCGGCCGATACACCAGCCCGCACCTGGAGACGGTCCGCGAGCGGATCGCCCTGGACGGCGAGCCGATCTCCGAGGAGCGGATGGTGGCCACCTACGAAGAGGTCGCCCCGCTCGCCGACCTGATCGACGCGCGCAACACCGAACCGCTTACCTACTTCGACATGACGACCGCGATGGCCTATTCGGCCTTCGCGGACGCGCCGGTGGACATCGCAGTGGTCGAGGTGGGCCTGGGCGGCGAGGAGGACGCCACCAACGTGCTCGAGGCCGGGGTCTGCGTGATGACCCCGATCGGGCTCGACCACACCGAATGGCTCGGCGACACCATCGAGGACATCGCCTGGGCCAAGGCCGGCATCATCCACAAGGGCGCCACCGTGATCAGCGCGCTGCAGACCGAGGAGGCCGCTCGGCCGATCCTCGAGCGCTGCGCCGAGATGGGGGCCACTCTGGCCCGCGAGGGCAGTGAGTTCGGGGTGGTCGAGCGCAACCAGGCGGTCGGCGGCCAGGTGCTCACCCTGCAGGGGCTGGGCGGGATCTACGAGGAGATCTTCCTGCCGCTGTTCGGGGCGCACCAGGCGCAGAACGCGGTGCTGGCGCTCGCCGCCGTCGAGGCGTTCCTCGGCGCCGGCAAGGACAAGCAGCTCCAGGCCGACCTGGTCCGGGAAGGCTTCGCCCAGGTCGACTCGCCGGGCCGGCTGGAGCGGGTGCGCAGCGCGCCGACGATCCTGCTGGACGGCGCGCACAACCCGCACGGCATGGCCGCCACGGTCAGCGCGCTGGAGGAGGAGTTCTCCTTCCGGCACCTGGTGGCGGTGGTCGCGGTGCTCGGCGACAAGGACGCGTCCGGCCTGCTCGACCTGCTCGAGCCGGTGGCCGCCCGGATCGTGGTCACCCAGAACAGCTCGCCGCGCTCGATGCCGGTCGACGAGCTCGCCGAGGTGGCGATCGAGCTCTTCGGCGAGGACCGGGTGACCGTCGCGCAGAACATGCCGGACGCGATCGAGGAGGCCGTGGTGATCGCCGAGGAGGACACCTCCGGCGAACTCAGCGGCGTCGGTGTGCTGATCACCGGCTCGGTCGTGACGGTGGCGGACGCACGGAAACTGCTGAAGCGATGACCGAGCAGGCGCCGCGCTCCGGCCTCAAGAACCCCCAGGCAGCGGTACGCGGTCTGGGGGCGGGCACCCTGGTGCTCGAGGCGATCGTGCTGCTCCTGGCCATCCAGCCGATCCGGATCATGGGTGGTCACCTGAGCGGCTGGGGCATCGGAGCGGTGGTCGGGCTGGCCGTGCTGGCCATCCTGCTGGCCGGGATGATGAAACGCCCGTGGGCCTGGCCGGCCGGGGCCGTGCTGCAGGTGCTGCTTGTCGCGTGCGGCCTGCTGCACTGGTCCCTGGCCGTGCTCGGCATCATCTTCGGCGCAGCCTGGGCGTACGCCGCCTATGTTCGTAAATCGATCCTGGGCTGACCGCCTCAGCGGGTGGCCCGCCACTGGGTGATCGCGATGTTGTGGTCGTCCGGGTCGCGGAAGGTGGCCGACCACAGCTCGAGCCGGTCGCCCCGGTTCACCGGCTGGGGCGGGTGCACGAAAGTCACGCCCTTTGCGGACAGCTCGGCGTACACCGCTTCGACGTCGCCCACCTCGAGGTTCAGGTAGATCAGCCGGCCCGCCTCGGCGGACAGGCCGCTCACCGTGCGCAGGACCAGCCGGGTGTCGCCGGAGGCGAGCACGGCGCTGCCGTCGCCGCTGTCGATCTTGTTGAAGCCGAGCGTGTCCTGGTAGAAGGCGACCGACCGGGCCAGATCGGTGACCAGCACCGTGATGCCCACCCCGTAGATGGCGCCGGCCGGGCCGGTCCGGGCGCTCGGGTACGCGGTGATCACGTCGTCCGCGTGCTCGTCGGGCGGCGGGGTGACCGGGGGTGGATCCGACCACGGGCCGGCCTCCGGGGTGTCCCGGGCGGCGGCCGCAGTCGGCGCGGCCGCGGTGTCCGCCTGATCGGGGTGGCCGACCTTCTTGACCGCCGCGAACGCCGCAGCGGCCGCGGCGCCCACCGCGGCGGCTGCGCCGGCGATGACGCCGGGGTGGGCGGCGGAGCGCGCGGCCGCGGACGATTCCTCGTCGTGGGCCGCGTTGGTCATGAACTGAGTGGTCGGCCGGTCGCTGGAGTCGACGATGTCGTCGGCCGGCGATGTCGTCGCGGCCGGAGCGGGCTGCTCCTGGACCGGCGAGGCGATCGGATCCGCCGCCGTGGCGGCCTCGGATCGCGCCGGCGGCGGAGGGAACGGATCGGCGGCCGTGCCGGTGGGTGCCGGCGGCGGAGCGAACGGATCGGCGGTCGCGGCCGGGCTGGTTCGGGCCGGCGGTGGGGCGAACGGATCGTCGGTCACGGCCGGGCCGGTTTGGGCCGGCGGTGGGGCGAACGGATCAACGGTCGCGGCCGGGCTGGTTCGCGCCGGCGGCGGGGGGAACGGATCGTCGGTCACGGCCGGGCTGGTTCGGGGCGGCTCGGGGTCGCCGTCGAGGGGCAGGTCGAGCGGGTCCCAGTCGGTCCGCGGCGGCTGGGCGGCCGGGCGCCGCGTGGACGGCTCGGGTGCGACGGGCGGCGGCTGCACCGGTTCCGGGGCGGTCGGGAAGGCGCTCGTCGGCGACGGCGTCGCGGTCGTCGCGGCGGCGGTCGGCTCGGGACGCCGCAGCGGCTCGGGGGCCGGTTCCGGGTCGTCGAGCGGCAGGTCCACCGGCGTCTCGGCGGGAAGGTCGGCGGGCGGTGCGGTGCGCTGCGCCGGGGCCGCGAACTCCTGGTCGGCGGCCGGCGCGGCGGCGGTGGTCTCCGGTTCGGCCGTGGCGGTGGCGGTGCCACCTCGGCGGTGCGGGCTCGGCCGCCCACCGGCGGGACGGCTCGCGGCGGCACCGGCAGCGGCTCCCGCCGCGGCACCTGCGGCAGTTCCCGCCGCGGCGGCGGCGCCGGGGGCCGACGCGCCCGGGGCCCGGCGGGGCAGCGGCTGCGCGGTCTCGTCGTGGTCGACCAGCTCGCCCTCGAGGATGGTGCCCTCGGGCGTGTGGTGCACGACGACCGTCTCGGCGCCGGGCGGCGGGGGCGGCGGCGGCTCGTCGACCGGGTCCCACTGGCGGTCCCGGGTCGTCCACGGCGGCGGTTCCGGGTCGCCCAGCAGATCGTTGTCGAGGTCGTCGGTGAGGTCCTGGTCGTAGACGGTGAGCGGCACCGGCGGCGGGTCCTCGCCGCGCTCGTGCGGGGTCGCCTCGTCCCAGTTGATGCGGACCCGGCGCATGTCGTCGACGTCGACGGTGATCGGGAGCGTGTCGCCGATCACCGGCCACTTCACCACCGGCACCCGCGGTTCCCGAATGACCACCTCGGAGGTGGGCAGGCCCGGCGCGACCACCACGGCCTGAATCTCGGCGCGCCCGTAGACGGCCGACGAGGTGGGTGGCGGCGAGATCGCCCGGACCTCAGCCGTGCCGGTGACCCAGGCGCGGGCACCGCGCCGCACCACATTGACCATGCCCAGTGCGATGGAGAGGGCGAGCACGGCCAGGCCGAACACCACCACCCCCCAGCTGGACATGCCGAGGCCGAGCGCCACGACGAAGACGGCGATGGTGCCCATGACGGCCGCCACCAGCTTGCGCGCTGGTGCGATAGGACGGCCGGTCTGGTTTGCCAATGTGGACCTCCCGCTGTTCACGTCAGGTTATTGCCCGTCCCCGTCCGAGCGAAAGTGCGGTAGTCCCGGCGTTGCCGCCTGCCGCAAACCTGGTACCGATAGGCTGAACCTCGCGCGTGTTGCCGCACAGCTAGTTCTGGAGGACTTCGTGACCAGCCCCATCGAGCGTTCCCTCGTGCTCGTCAAGCCCGACGCGGTGCGCCGCGGCCTGCTCGGCGAGATCATCTCGCGTTTCGAGCAAAAGGGTCTGGCGATCGAGGCGATGGAGCTGCGCTCGATGGATGCGAGCCTGGCCGACCAGCACTACGCCGACCACGTGGAGAAAGCGTTCTACCCGCCGCTGAAGGAGTTCATGACCAGCGGCCCGCTGGTGGCCCTGGTGCTCGGCGGCGACCAGGTGATCGAGGTGGTCCGCGCGATGATCGGCGCGACCGACGGCCGCAAGGCGGCCGCCGGCACGATCCGCGGCGATCTCTCCCTGTCCAACCGGGAAAACCTGGTGCACGCCTCCGACTCGCCGGAGAGCGCGGCCCGCGAGCTGGCGCTCTGGTTCCCCAAGCTCTGATCTTTCCGCGCTACAGCGTCTCCAGGCTCGCCGTCCGGCGCGACTCGAACTCGAAGACTTTGAGAAGCACGGCGGCGAGCACCGCGTAACCGAGGCCGACAAGCGCCTCCCGGCCCAGCTGCGGCCCGGCCGCCGACCAGCCCTGCCCGGCGGCGAACTGCCGGGCCGCCTCGGCCGCGTGGGTGATCGGCAGGTACTGCCCGGTCGTCGCCATCCAGCCGGGCAGGTTGGCCCGGGGCACGTTCACGCCGGTGAGCAGCATCAGCAGGGCCACCGCGACGTTGGAGATCACCCACACGTCGCGGAAGCGCAGGCCGAGCGCGCCCAGCGTGAGCCCGAAGAAGGCGGACGCCAGCGAGCCGATCGCCATCGCGGTCAGCAGGCCGGGCACCGCCCCGATCGGGATCCGCAGGCCGAGCATCAGCGCGCTCACGCTGAGCGTGAACACCGCGATGAATAGGCCGTTCGCCCCGTACGGCAAGGCCCGGCCGAGGAACACGGCGGTGCGGCTGCGCGGGGACAGCAGCACGTGGCCGAGCGTGCCGTAGCGCCGCTCGTTGCCGACCGCGAGGGTGCCGCCGAACACCCCGGCCAGCGTGGCCGCCAGCACCGCGTTGCCGACCAGGTAGAAGCGGTCGTCGGCGACCTGCAACTGGCGGCCCAGGTAGGCGAAGAACAGCAGCTGGAACAGCGGCCCGATCAGCAGGGTGCCGATGAAGATGCTCGGCCTGGTCCAGTTGAACAGGGCCCGGTAGGCGATCACGCCGCCCACGGTCATCAAACGGATCGTCTTCATGCGAGAGCCAGGGTCGCGGTGGCACGAGCGCGGCGTTCGACGTACGTCAGGGCGAAGCTCCCCAGAATGAGGCAGACGATGCTGATGGCGAGGCAGATGCCGGCCGAAGGCCACACCGGCCCGCCGGTGGTGGCCTCGCGCAAAGCGCGGGCCCCCCAGGTGGTCGGCAGCACCGCGGCGATCGGGCCGGTCCAGGCGGGCAGCACGGTGATCGGGACCAGCATCCCGGAGACCAGCCAGATCGGGTATTCAAGGGCGTTGGTCAGTGCGTTCGCGTTGCGCATCAGCACGAAGGTGGCGGCCAGCAGCAGCCCGAACATGCCGAGCGCCACGATGCAGACCACCGCCGCGACCACGAACGCGGCCGGGTGCACGAAGTCGAGCCGGATGCCGTAGAGCAGCCGGCCCCAGGCCAGGGTGGCGAGCAGCGAGTAGGCGCCGGTCAGGCCGGTGGCCAGGGTGATCGGCAGGATCACCAGCACCGGCCGCCGGGGCGCCAGCATGATCATTTCGAGGGTGCCCTGCCAGCGCTGGTTCTGGATGGCGCCGCCCGAGCCGAACAGCACCGAGGACCAGACGCCCATCAGGCCGGCCCCGACCGCCGCCTCGATCAGCCGGTGCTGCTCGCCGCCCGAGCGGAACAGGTAGACCGCCAGGGTGGCCTGCACGATCGGTACGACCATGGCGATCGCCACCTCGAGCGGGGAGCGGCTGATCTGCTTGATGTGGGTGATCGTGCCCAACAGCAGCATGCGCAGCGTCCTCAAGAGGAGCTCACGATCGCTACGTACGCGTCTTCGAGGGTGGGCTCCCGGCTGGAGACCCGGCCGAGCCGGATGCCGGCCAGTTCGCGCAGGATGTCGCTCTGCACGTCGACGTGCGCGTCGGACTGGACGGTGAGCAGCTGCAGCGCGCCCCGTTCCTCGACCGCGGTCTCCCGCACCCCGGGCAGTCCGCGCAGCGCGGAGACGGCGGTGTCCGGCACGCCGTACGCCTCCACCTCGACCACCCGGCGGCCGTCCGCCCGGTGCCGCAGCTCGGCCGGGGTGCCGAGGGCCTGGATCCGGCCGTCGGCGATCACCGCGATCCGGTCGCACAGCTCGTCGGCCTCGGCCATGTAGTGCGTGGTCAGCAGCACGGTGGTGCCGCCGGCGGCCAGGTCGGCGACGGTGCGGCGCAGCTCGCGGGCGGCCACCGGGTCGACCCCGATCGACGGCTCGTCCAGGAACAACACCTCGGGGGCGTGCAGCAGGCCGCGGGCGATGTGCAGCCGCTGGCGCATGCCGCGCGAGTAGCCCTCGACCCGCTCGCGCTCCCGGCCGGCCAGGCCGACCAGGTCGAGCAGCTCGGCGATCCGGCGCTTCTGGTCGCGCGGGGCCACGCCGTACAGCTCGGCGAAGTACCGCAGGTTGTCGAGAGCGGACAGCCGCTCGTAGAGGCCGCGGTCGCCGCCGAACACGTAGCCGATCCGGCGGCGTACCTCCCGGGTCTGCCGGACCACGTCCTGGCCGCACACCACCGCCGTGCCGGAAGTGGGGATGAGCAGGGTGTTCAGCATTTTGATGGTGGTGGTCTTGCCGGCGCCGTTCGGGCCGAGGAGGCCGAACAGCTCGCCGCGCCGGACCGTGAAGGACACTCCGCGCACCGCGTCCACCTCGGTGCGGCGCGGTCGCAGCCATCCGGTCCGCCCCCGATAGGTGCGGCGTAACTGATCGGCCTCGATGGCGTACTCGCTCCCCATGGGCCGGAACGCTAGGGGGAGAACGCGGGCCTAGGAAACGAATTCGGCTCCGGCCGAATCTCCGCCGAGCAGGTTGACCAGTGCGATCCCGGCCGGTTCCAGGCCGTAGAGGACGCGGCGCCCGGCCCGGCGGCGATGCACGACCCCGGCGGCCTGCAGGCCGGCCAGGTGTTCGGAGACCGTGCTGGGGGCCAGGCCGAGCGCGGTGGCCAGCCCGGTCGTGGAGGCCGGCACGGTCAGCGCGCGCAGCACGGCGGCCCGGCCCCGGCCGACCAGGATGGCCAGCCGGTCGTCGGCGTGCGGTGCGGGTGCCGCGGCGAGCAGGGCGGAGCCGCGCGACTGGTAGGTCACCATGATCACGTCGGGATGGTCGGACGAGCAGCTCAGCGCCCCGCGCGAGAAGATCAGCGGCACCAGCAGCAGGCGCTGGTCGACCGCCTCGAAGGAATACTGGAGCGGCTTGACCAGGGTCAGCACTGGCGGTTCCCAGCGGATCCGCTCGTGCAGCTGGGCGAGCAGGGCGTCCGGGCCGTCGGCGGCCAGCGCCCGCGCCCGTAGCAGCACCTCCTCGTCCAGCGCGGCGCGCATGGCCGGCCAGTGCGGTGCGATCGCCGCGTCCCAGTACGCGGCGATGCCGTCGGCGAGTCGGTTCAGCGCCGCCTCGCGATCGTCGCGGAATGGGCGCAGCAGCTCGGGGACGTCGCCGTTCGGGTAGTACTTCGCGAATTGCTCGGCGATGACCTCGGCGGGCGTGACGCGGAACCGGTCCAACTGCTCGCCGATGGTCGAGACGGCGGTCTCCGGGATCGGGTCGAGGAAGTCCGGCGAGCTCGCCGGCAGTTGCAGATAGAGCGAAACCGGCGCGGTCGCGGGGACGGTCCGCAGGATCTCCCGGGCCCGCAGCGCCCAGGTGTCATAGGGCCACGGCGCTCCGGCCGGGTTGCGCTGCAGCAGGAACAGGCTGCACACGACCTCGGCGAACGGGCTGATCGCGATCCGGGTGCGGGCCAGCGTCGGTTCATCGAGCTCGATGCGGATCACGGGGTGAAGTTTAGGGAACGGCTACTCGCAGGCCACGTCCGATCGATAGGCATCAGGGTATGACCTCGATCTCGCGACGCAATCTGCTGCGCGCCGGTGCCGTCGGCCTGGCCGGCAGCGCTCTTCTCGAAGCTCCCGCGTTCTCCTCGGCCGGCGTGCGGCCGCTGCTCACGCACGGCGTGCAGAGCGGCGACGCCACCGCCGACTCGGCCATCGTGTGGAGCCGGGCCGACCGCCCGGCGCGGCTCTGGGTGCAGGTGAGCCGCCGGCCCGACCTGCGCGGTGCCCGCCTGCTGCGCGGTCCGGTGGTCACCCCGGACACCGACTTCGCCGGCAAGCTGCGGCTGCGCAATCTGCCGGCCGACTCCAAGATCTACTACCGGGTGCGGGCCGAGAGCCTGGACCGGCCCGGCCTCTACGGTTCGTCGCTGGACGGCTCGCTGTCGACCGCCCCGGTGCGACGGCAGGACATTCGGTTCGTCTGGACCGGTGACGTGGTCGGTCAGGGCTGGGGCATCGATCCGGCGTACGGCGGCCTGAAGCTCTTTGAATCGATGCGCCGCAGGCGCCCGGACTTTCTGCTGCACTCGGGCGACACCGTTTACGCCGATGGGCCGCTCACCGAGACCGTGACGCTGCCGGACGGCCGGATCTACCGCAACCTGGTGACCGAGGAGAAGCTCAAGGTCGCCGAGACGCTCAAGGAGTACCGCGGGCAGTACGCCTACAACCTGCTGGACGAGCACTACAAGCGGTTCGCCGCCGAGGTCGCCCAGATCAACCAGTGGGACGACCACGAGGTGCGCAACAACTGGTTCCCGGGGCAGATCCTGGACGACGCCCGGTACACCGAGAAGTCGGTCGACGTGCTCGCCGGCCGCGCCCACCAGGCCTATCACGAGTGGACGCCGATTCCGGGGCAGAGCGGCCCGGTCTATCGCAAGCTCTCCTACGGCCCGCTGCTCGATGTGTTCATCCTCGACATGCGGACCTTCAAAGACCCCAACGACGGCAATACGTACGCCGATCCGCAGCGCGGTCTGCTCGGGCGGGAGCAGCGCGAGTGGCTGATCCGCGGTCTCCGCCGGTCGACGGCCACCTGGAAGATCATCGCGAACGACCTGCCGCTCGGCCTGGTCGTGCCGGACGGCGCGGCCGCGCAGGAGGGTGTCGCGCAGGGTGACAACGGCGCGCCGAAGGGTCGCGAGCTCGAGTTCGCCCAGGTGTTGCTGGACGCGCACCGGCACCACGTGAGCGGGATCGTGCTGCTCACCGCGGACGTGCACTACACCGCGGCCCAGCACTACGACCCGTCCCGGGCTGCGATCGGGGACTTCACGCCGTTCTGGGAGTTCGTCTCCGGTCCGGCGCACGCCGGTGCGTTCGGCCCGAACGCGCTGGATGGCACGTTCGGCCCGAAAACCGAGTTCGTGCACGCCCCGCCGGTCGCCAACACCTCGCCGGCCGACGGCTACCAGCACTTCGGCGAGGTCGAGATCGACGGGCACTCGGGCGACCTGACGGTGTACCTGCGCGACCGCGAAGGGGTCTCGCTCTGGTCCACCACGCTGGCCGCACCTCGGCGGAGGTAATCCGGGTGAAGGAATCCCGGGGTGGCCGGTATCGTTGTGCCCACGCAGGCACTGAACCGGCCATCACCGGGGAGCCTCCGGAAGAACGAGCCCTCGGGCTTCAGTAGAACCGGGCGGATCGGACCGCGCATCGTAAATCCGGCGAACGAGCGGGCGTCTCCATGACGCCAAGCGAGGTGGTACCGCGGGCCGCAGAGGCTCGTCCTCGCAGTCGCATCTGTTGACTGCATCGAGGAGAACCGCCGACATGGCCTATCCCAAGCACACCGACGCCACGGGCGTACCGGCCAGCCCGGACCTGCCCGCGGTCGAGCGCGCCGTGCTCGACCACTGGGCGGCCGACAAGACCTTCGAGGCGTCCGTCGCGCGTAACCCGGCCGGCGAGAACGGCAGCAACGAGTACGTCTTCTACGACGGACCGCCGTTCGCCAACGGCCTGCCGCACTACGGACACCTCTTCACCGGGTACGTGAAGGACCTGGTGCCGCGCTACCAGACGATGCGCGGCAAGCACGTGGAACGCCGCTTCGGCTGGGACACGCACGGCATGCCCGCCGAGATCGAGGCGGAGAAGCAGCTCGGCATCACCACCAAGGCGCAGATCGTCGACCTGGGCATCGACAAGTTCAACGAGGCCTGTCGCACGTCCGTGCTGGCCTACACCAAGGACTGGGAGGGGTACGTCACCCGGCAGGCCCGGTGGGTGGACTTCGAGAACGACTACAAGACGCTCGACCCCAGTTACATGGAGTCGGTCATGTGGGCGTTCAAGACGCTGTCCGACAAGGGCCTGGTCTACGAAGGCTTCCGGGTGCTCGCGTACTGCTTCCGGTGCGAGACGCCGCTGTCGAACACCGAGACCCGGATGGACGACGTCTACCGGGACCGCACCGACCAGGCGGTGACCGTCACGTTCCGGCTGGACAGCGGCGAGGACATCGCGGTGTGGACGACCACGCCGTGGACGCTGCCGTCCAACCTGGCGCTGGCCGTCGGACCCGACATCGAGTACGCGGTGCTGCAGAACGGCGAGGGTCGCAAGCTCATCGTGGGGGCGACACGGCTCACGGCGTACGCGAAGGAATTGGAAGGTTTTGATCGGGTTGGTTCGGTCTTCGGGCGGGACCTGGCCGGGCGTCGGTACACGCCGATGTTCGACTTCCTGGTCGAGGCCGGTGGACCCAACGCCTTCCAGGTGCTGGCGGCCGATTACGTCACCGACGAGGACGGCACCGGGGTCGTGCACCAGGCGCCGGCCTTCGGTGAGGACGACCAGAACGTCTGCAACGCGGCCGGCATCCCGACCGTGGTGGCGGTCGACGAGCACGCCCGGTTCACCTCGCTGGTGCCGCCGTACCAGGGTGTGCAGGTCTTCGACTCGAACAAGCCGATCATCGCTTCGCTGCGCGACAAGGGCGTGCTGGTCAAGCAGGAGAGTTACACGCACTCGTACCCGCACTGCTGGCGCTGTGACACCCCGCTGATCTACAAGGCGGTCTCGTCGTGGTTCGTCGCGGTGACGAAGTTCCGGGACCGGATGGTCGAGCTCAACCAGGAGATCACCTGGACGCCGGCGCACATCAAGGAGGGCTCGTTCGGCAAGTGGCTGGCCAACGCCCGGGACTGGTCGATCTCCCGGAACCGGTTCTGGGGCTCGCCGATCCCGGTGTGGAAGTCGGACGATCCCACGTATCCCCGGGTGGACGTCTACGGTTCCTTCGCGGAGCTGGAACGTGACTTCGGGGTCGAGGTCACCGACCTGCACCGGCCGTTCGTCGACGAGCTGACCCGGCCCAACCCGGACGACCCGACCGGCAGGTCGACGATGCGGCGCGTGCCGGAGGTGCTGGACTGCTGGTTCGAGTCCGGCTCGATGCCGTTCGCCCAGGTGCACTACCCGTTCGAGAACAAGGACTGGTTCGAGCACCACTACCCGGGTGACTTCATCGTCGAGTACATCGGGCAGACCCGCGGCTGGTTCTACACCATGCACGTGCTGGCCACGGCGCTGTTCGACCGGCCCGCGTTCCGCAGCTGCCTGAGCCACGGCATCCTGCTGGGCGAGGACGGCCGGAAGATGTCCAAGTCGCTGCGCAACTACCCGGACGTCTACCGGGTGTTCGACAGCTACGGCTCGGACGCGATGCGCTGGATGCTGATGTCGTCGCCGGTGCTGCGGGGTGGGGACATGCCGGTCACCGAGGTCGCGATCCGCGACTCGGTGCGCCAGGTGCTGCTCCCGCTCTGGAACGTCTGGTACTTCTTCAGCCTCTATGCCAACGCTTCTGGCTATGTTGCGAAATTCCGGACAGATTCCAAACACCTGCTTGACCGGTACGTCCTGGCCAAGACCGGTGAACTGGTCACCGACGTGCAGCGGCAGATGGACGAGTACGACATCTCCGGTGCGGCCGCGTCCGTGCGGTCATACCTGGACGCACTGACCAACTGGTACGTGCGCCGTTCGCGGGACCGCTTCTGGGCCGGTGACGAGGATGCGTTCGACACCCTCGCGACCGTGCTCGAGACGGTGTGCCGGGTGGTGGCGCCGCTGGCGCCGCTGACCGTCGAGGAGATCTGGCGCGGCCTGACCGGGGAGCGGTCGGTGCACCTGACCGACTGGCCGTCCGCGGCCGACTTCCCGGCCGACCACGAGCTGGTCGCCTCGATGGACGCGGTGCGGGACGTCGCCTCGGCGGCGCTGTCGCTGCGCAAGGCCCGGGCCCTGCGGGTGCGGCTGCCGCTGGCCAAGCTGACCGTGGCCAGCGCGGACGCCGGCAGGCTGGAAGCCTTCGGCGACCTGCTCTCGGACGAGGTCAACGTCAAGGACGTGGTCTTCACCGACGACGTGGCCGCGTACTGCGAGCAGGTCCTCACCGTCGTGCCGCGGGCCCTCGGCCCGCGTCTCGGCAAGCAGGTCCAGCAGGTCATCCAGGCGGTAAAGAAGGGTGACTGGCAGCTGGTCGACGGCGCGCCGGTCGCGGCCGGGGTCGCCCTGCAGGAGGGGGAGTACGAACTGAAGCTGGTCGCCTCCGACGTGGTGAACTCGGCGCCGTTGCCGGCCGGGGCCGGCGTGGTCGTGCTCGACAGCGTGGTGACGCCGGAGCTGCTGGCCGAGGGGCTGGCCCGGGACGTGATCCGAGTGATCCAGCAGGCCCGCCGGGACGCCGACCTGGACGTCTCGGACCGGATCGCGCTGACCGTGTCGGCCCCCGACATCGTCCGGCTCGCGGTGGATGCTCACCGGGAGTTCGTGGCCGGGGAGACCCTGGCGACGTCGGTCGCGTTCGGTCCGGCCGGATCCGACGGGTCCGGCGGGTTCGCCGGTGAGGTCGGCGACGGCGAGCAGGTAACGGTTTTCGTGCAGCGGGTGTGAATCTGTTAACCCGGCCCGGGCATTTGCCGCCTTCGCGGTGATTGTCCGGGCCGCTTGGCAAGCTCGGCGGGGACTTCCCGGGTGCCTTCCGATAACCTCAGCGTGCCACCCCCACTGCACCACCCCGTACCGGAGGATCCCCAAGTTGCCGCTGCTCTACTCCATCGGCAAAGTCACCGTCGGCAACATTTTGTCGCTCGGCTGGCGTCCGCGCGTCGAGGGCCTCGAGTTCGTGCCCCGCACCGGCGGCGCGATCTTCGCGGGCAACCACCTCTCGGTCGCCGACGAGCTGTTCCTCGGCGCGGTCGTGCCCCGGCACCTGGCCTTCTGGGCCAAGTCCGAATACTTCGACGGCACCGGCCTCAGCGGCTGGTTCACCCGTAACCTGCTCAACGGACTCGGCGCGATCCGGGTCCAGCGGGCCGGCGGCCGGGACGCGCTCGCCGCGTTCGACGGCGCCATCCCGGTGCTCAAGGCCGGCGACTGCGTGGTCGTCTACCCCGAGGGCACCCGCTCGCCCGACGGCCGGCTCTACCGCGGCCGCACCGGCGCGGCCCGGCTCGCCGTCGCGGCCGGCGTCCCGATCATCCCGGTCGGCATGCTCGGCACCGACAAGGTGCAGCCCATCGGCCAGCCGTACCCGATGCCGTTCCGCGGCAAGATCACGGTGAAGTTCGGCAAGCCGATCGACACCACCGGCCGGGCCGACGACCGCACCTCGCTGCGCGCGCTCACCGACGAGATGATGGGCGAGATCCAGAAGCTGACCGGCCAGGAGTACGTGCCGCGCTACGCCCCCGCGAAGCCGACGGCGTCCTAGCCCGGGGTCAGCACCTGGCTGCGCAGGGTGCTGACCAGCTCGGCGCTGTCGCTGATCGAGCGGCGGGTCAGCAGCACGGTGGCCAGGCTGCCGTGGTCGGCCCATGCGCACACCACCACTGAGGAGCCGTCCACCCGGCCGGCGCCGCAGCTCTCGTGCGCGCCGGTCTCGCCCAGGTCGAACGACTGCACCTGGGACAGGTGCAGCTGATCGGTCAGGTTGTCCAGCTGCGCCTGCACGTCCGACTTCGGGGTGAACCGCCAGCCGGTGACGCCGAAGACGGTGACCCGCTTGCCGCGGCTGTCGCCGTAGACGCCGGCGAACGGGGCGCCGTCCGTCGCGGTGGCCCGCAGCTGCTCGGCGAGCCGGTCGGCGGCCCGCTTGCTGGCGTTGTCGTCGCGCAACTCCAGGTCGGAGAAGGACGTCGGCAGCTTGGCGGTCACCGGATACTGCCGGGCCGCCGGGAACTGGAAGTAGGCGAACGGCAGGCCGCAGCAGCAGAGCACGCCGAGCACGGTTAGCAGGGCCAGCCGGCGTCCCCAGCGGCGTTTGCGGCGCGGCGGGGGCAGTGGTCGCTGCGGCGGGCGCGCGGCCCAGGGCGGGACCGGCGGGAGTTGTCCCGGCCGGGTCTGGACCGGCAGGCGATTCGCCGGGGGACGGGCGGCCTGCGCTTGCGCGGCGCGGGCGGCGGCCTGCGTGGCGGCCTGGGTGGCGGCGGCCAGGGCTGCCTGGTTGGCGCGTTCGCGAGCCTTGCGCTCGCGACGGCTGGGCTTGGGCGGAACGGGCGGCCGCTGCGCCGCGGGCGCCGCAGGCGCTTTGGGCGCCGCGACCGGGGCGGGCGTGGGCGGCGGGGGAGCGGCGGGCGGCGGCTCGATGCGGGTCGGTGGCATGGCTGCCGGGTGGTCGAGCTTGGTGGGATCGGTCTCGGCAATTTCCGGTACGGCGGGGAACGGGTCCCATGGCGTGTCCTGACCGGCCCACGGGTCGACGGCCGGGATCGCGGCCCGTTCGTCCGGCTCCGGCCGCCGCCGGTTCCATCGCGACTTCTTCGGCGTGGGCGGCGGCACGACGGCGGACCCGCTCCAGCGAGCCGGGGCGTCCACCGTCGACGACTCCTCGCCGTCCTCGATGCGGGTCGGGTCAAATTCACCCGGCCGGGTGTCGCCCATCGGTCGATCTCCTTCGCTGCCGGTGTGCCGGCCTCCGAAGCCAGGTTAGATGCGGTGCGCCACCAATCAGGAACGGTGCGTTCCGGATTCCAAACCTGAATGCCGGACAACCAGGGCGATGTGCCGGACGGTCTGGAGCCGTATGGTTACCGAGACATGAGAACGACACAGAGAAATGCCGTCACTTTGACCGGGAATGACCTCGGTCAGCCGATGGTGTTCGCTCATGGGTATGGCTGCGACCAGAACATGTGGCGCCTCGTCGCCCCGGCCTTCGCGGACACGTATCGACTTGTCCTGTTTGATCACGTAGGCAACGGTAAATCCGACCTGTCGGCCTACCACGATGACCGCTACTCCACGCTCGACGGTTACGCCGACGACGTACTCGAGATCCTGCACGAGAACGACCTGTGGGACGTCGTCTTCGTCGGCCACTCGGTGAGTTCCATGATCGGCATCATCGCCGCGATCAAGGAGCCGGAGCGCTTCGCCAAGCTGGTCCTCATCGGGCCGTCGCCGCGCTACATCAATGAGCCGGCCGACGGCTACCTCGGCGGCTTTACCCACGCGGACCTGGACTCCCTGCTCGACTCGCTGGACAGCAACTACCTCGGCTGGTCCAGCCAGATGGCCCCGGTCATCATGGGCAACCCCGAGCGACCGGAGCTCGGCGAGGAGCTGACCAACAGCTTCTGCCGCACCGATCCGGAGATCGCCAAGAAGTTCGCGCGCGTTACGTTCCTCGCCGACAATCGCGACGATCTGCTGAAACTTCGTACTCCTTCGTTGATCCTGCAGTGCACGGATGATGTGATCGCTCCGACGTTCGTGGGCGACTACGTTCACAAACACACCGCGGGCAGCACGATGGTGTACATGAATGCGACCGGGCACTGTCCCAATCTCAGTGCTCCGGAAGAAACGATCGACGCGATCAAGTCCTGGCTGTAGAGCACAGAACGTAGAGCGGAACGTGAGTGATTCTGGTGGGCCGGACGTGACCCAGGAGTTACGGCTGCCCTGGGACGATGACCCGGATGACCTGTACGAGCACGCGCCGTGCGGGTATCTGACCACGCTCCCGGACGGCACCATTGTGAAGGTCAATCAGACCTTCCTGGTCTGGACGGGATACACCCGCGCGGAGCTGGTGGGACACCGCCGGTTCCGGGACCTGCTCGGCTCCGGCGGGCAGATCTACCACGAAACCCACTACGCCCCGCTGCTGCGCATGCAGGACGAGGTGCACGAGATGGCCTTCGAGGTGGTCTGCGCGGACAACACCACGCTGCCCACCCTGGTCAACTCGGTGCTGTCCCGCGGGCCGGCCAAGGAGCCGCGGGCCATCCGCACCACAGTCTTCAACGCCACCGAGCGGCGCAGCTACGAGAACGAACTGCTGCACGCCCGCCGCCGCGCGGAAGAGTCGGAACGCCGCGTCCAGGTGCTGCAGGAGATCGTGGCCGACCTGGCCGCGGCGCCCACCGAGGCCGAGGTCGCCGAGGCGGTGGTGCGCGCGCCCGAGCCGGCCTTCGGCGCCGCGAGCAGCAGCATCTATCTGGTCGACGTCGAACGCGACCTGATCGTCGCGGTCTCCTCGACCGACCCGACCACCGGCAACTGGGACGACATGCCGCGCTCCTCGCCGCGTGCCGTGGCTCGGGTGGCCGACCGCGGTGACCTGCACGTGGTCGGCTCGGTCGCCGAGGCCCGGGAACACTTCCCCGACCTGGTCGACAACATGCGCAAGTCGGGCCGCAACACCGTGGTGCTGCTGCCGCTGACCACCGGCGGCTCCGACGAGCGGGTCGGCACCGAGACCCTCGGCGTGCTGGCGTTCAGCTTCACCGGCGAGCGGAAGCTCGGCGACAACGAGCTGCGCGTGGTCCGGCTGCTCGGCCAGCAGGCCGGCCAGGCCCTCGATCGGGCCCGGCTGTACGACGATGCCCGTCGCCGCGAGGAACGCACCACCTTCCTCGGCGAGACCACCCGCACGCTCGACGAACTGCACCGGCTGCTGCCCCGGGCCCGGCGGCTGGTCGACCGGGTGGTGCCGGAGATCGCCGACTGGGCGCTGCTGCAGCTGTCGATCGGCGGCGGGATACACGAGGAGTCCGGCGGCCCGGCGCCCGACCTCGGCCTGCTGGAGCCGGCCGAGCAGCGGGCGATCCGGGCGAGCGTGCCGGTCTTCCCGGCGGCCGGTGATCCGCTCGGGTGCGTGGTGCTGCCACTTACCGCCCGTGGCCGGGTGCTCGGCACGCTGTCGATGCGGATGGCCCCCGACCGCCGGGGCGCCGCGGCCGAGCGGGCTTTCCTGATCGACCTGGCCGACCGGGCCGGCATGGCACTGGAAAATGCCCGGCTCTACGAGCAGGAACGGGAGACCGCCCGCACGCTGCAGCGCAGCCTGCTTGCCGCCGACCTGCCGAGCGGCGACTCCCGGTTCGCGGTGGAGACCCACTACCAAGCGGCCGGGCAAGATCTGGAGGTCGGCGGCGACTGGTTCGACGCCTTCATGATCAACAAAGACCGGCTGGCCATCGCGGTCGGCGACGTGGTCGGCCGGGGGATCGACGCGGCCACCACGATGGGCCAGCTGCGCAGCGCGATCCGGGCGCTGGCCGGCGACGGGGTCGGCCCGGCCCGGCTGCTGGAGGCACTGGACCGGTTCGTCGACCGGGTCGAGACGGCCCGGATGGCGACGGTGGCCTACGCGGAGGTCGACCTGGTCACCGGCGAGCTGGTGTACGCCTGCGCCGGACACCTCCCGCCGCTGTTCCAGGCGCCGGTCGGGATACCGGAGTTCCTCCTGCAGGCACGTTCGGCGCCGCTCGGTTCCCGGGCGGGTGACCTCCGGCGCACCGAGCAGCGGCAGCCGCTGCCGGCCGGCAGTCGTCTGCTGCTCTACACCGACGGGCTGATCGAGCGGCGCACCCGGCCGATCGATAAGGGCTTCGAGGTGCTGGCCCGCGAGTTCGCCCGGCGGCGGGACGCGCCGCTGCCCGGCCTGACCGCCGCGCTGGCCGACCTGCTGGTCGGCCGCGACCACGCGGACGACGTCTGCCTGCTCTGCCTCTCGCTGGGCAGCGAGGAGCGGATCGAGCGGTCCCTCGGCGCCGACCGGATGCAGATCGCGCAGTTACGGTCCGAGCTGCGCGGTTGGCTGGTCGCCCACGGCATCGAGGCGGACTGCCGGGACGCGGTGCTGCTGGCCTGCTCGGAGGCGGTGGCCAACGCGATCGAGCACGGTTACCGGGACGACCCGTTCGGGATGATCGACGTGGTGGGCACGGTGACCGCCGACGCGGTCGAGGTGCGCGTCACCGACCGCGGCACCTGGCGGGGTGCGGTGACCGACGTGGCGCGCGGCCGCGGGCTCCAGCTGATCCGGGAGTCGATGGATCAGGTGCTCTTCGACCGGACCGACGGCACCACGGTCATCATGCGGCGCAGCCGGGGGGACTTGTGACCGACCAGTGGGTGAGCTTCTCCAGATTCGGTGACGCGCAGTTGGTCAGCCTGACCGGCGAGATCGATCTGGCCAATGCCGGCGAGATCGGGAAGACGATCGTGGACCGGCTCAACGACGGCGGCAAGGTGCTGATCGACCTCACCACGGTCTCGTTCCTGGACAGCGCCGGGGTGCGGCTGCTCGACGCGCTGGTCGGCGACCTGCTGATGCACGGCACCCGGACCCGTCTGGTGGTGGGGGAACGCGGCGCCGCCCGGATGACCCTGCAGCTTTGTGCCTTTCGCGAGGATGTGCTGACAACGGACTTGGAGCGGGCGGCGGCGGAGTTGAAATAGGGTCCAAGTACCCTGGACTTCCATGAGTGCTCGCTCCGTCTTCCCACAGCTCGAACAGTTGCTCCCCCGGGTCAGCAAACCAATCCAGTACGTGGGTGGCGAGCTGGGCGCCGTCGTCAAGGATTGGGATTCCACCACCGTCCGCTGGGCGCTGATGTACCCCGACGCCTACGAGGTCGGACTGCCCAATCAGGGCGTCCAGATCCTCTATGAGGTGCTCAACGAGCAGGAGGATGTGCTCGCCGAGCGCACCTACGCGGTCTGGCCCGACCTCGAGGCCCTGATGCGCGAGCACGGCGTGCCGCAGTTCACCGTCGACGCGCACCGGCCGGT
Source organism: Paractinoplanes tereljensis (assembly GCF_016862435.1). Classification (GTDB taxonomy): domain Bacteria; phylum Actinomycetota; class Actinomycetes; order Mycobacteriales; family Micromonosporaceae; genus Actinoplanes; species Actinoplanes tereljensis. The sequence continues at coordinate 238,677 of NZ_BOMY01000060.1, read as the reverse complement.
GCGCGAGTTCGACGTGCTCGGCCTGTCGTTCTCCACCGAGCTGGGCTACACCAACATGTTCACCGCGCTGGACCTGGCCGGCATCCCGATGCTTTCCGCCGACCGGACGATGGACGACCCGATCGTGCTGGCCGGCGGGCACGCCAGCTTCAACCCGGAGCCGATCGCCGACTTCATCGACGCGGCCGTGCTCGGCGACGGCGAGGAAGCCGTCCTCGAGATCACCGGCATCATCCGGGAGTGGAAGGCCGAGGGCTGCCCCGGCGGCCGCGACGAGTTGCTGCTGCGCCTGGCGCGCACCGAGAGCATCTACGTGCCGCGCTTCTACGACGTGGACTACCTGCCCGACGGCCGGATCCAGCGGGTCGTGCCCAACCGCCCGGACGTGCCGTTCCGGGTCTCCAAGCGCACGACGATGGACCTCGACGCCTGGCCGTACCCGAAGAAGCCGCTGGTCCCGCTGGCCGAGACGGTCCACGAGCGGTACGCGGTGGAGATCTTCCGGGGCTGCACCCGGGGCTGCCGGTTCTGCCAGGCCGGCATGATCACCCGGCCGGTCCGGGAGCGGTCGATCACCACGGTGGGCCAGATGGTGCGGGAGGGGCTGGAGTTCTCCGGCTTCAACGAGGTCGGCCTGCTGTCGCTCTCCTCCGCCGACCACTCCGAGATCGGCGACATGTGCTCCGGCCTGGCCGAGCAGTACAGCGGCACCAACGTCTCGCTGTCGCTGCCGTCCACCCGGGTGGACGCGTTCAACATCGACCTGGCTCAGGAGCTGTCGAAGAACGGGCGCCGGACCGGCCTGACCTTCGCGCCCGAGGGCGGCTCCGAGCGGATCCGCAAGGTCATCAACAAGATGGTGACCGAGGAAGACCTGATCCGGACGGTCGTCACGGCGTACTCGAACGGCTGGCGGCAGGTGAAGCTGTACTTCATGTGCGGCCTGCCCACCGAGACCGACGACGACGTGGCGCAGATCGGCCGGATGGCGCACGAGGTGATCAAGGCCGGCCGGATCGCGGCCGGCACCAAGGACATCCGCTGCACGGTGTCGATCGGCGGGTTCGTGCCCAAGCCGCACACCCCGTTCCAGTGGGCGCCGATGGCGCGGCCCGAGGTGATCGACGCCCGGCTCAAGATGCTCAAGGACGTGATCAACAGCGACCGGGGGCTGGGCCGGGCCATCGGTTACCGCTATCACGACGGCGAGCCGTCGCTGATCGAGGGCCTGCTGTCCCGGGGCGATCGTCGCGTCGGGGCAGTGATCCGGCGTGTCTGGGAAAAAGGCGGACGTTTCGACGGCTGGAGCGAGCACTTCTCGTACTCCCGCTGGGTCGAGTCGGCGGCCGAGACGCTGCCGCAGTTCGGCGTCGACCTCGACTGGTACACCACCCGCGACCGGGAGCAGGCCGAGGTCCTTCCCTGGGACCACCTCGACTCCGGCCTCGACAAGGACTGGCTCTGGCAGGACTGGCAGGACTCCCTCAGCGAGTACGAGCAGGACGACTGCCGCTGGACCCCGTGCTTCGACTGCGGCGTCTGCCCGTCGATGGACACCGAGATCCAGATCGGTCCCACCGGTAAGAAGCTGCTTCCCCTGACCCCGGTGAACAACCTGCGGGTCCCTGCCTAGGAGAAGGACATTCCCCCGAAGAATCAGCCGGTGGGCGGTCAGGCGCCGGTCGTCCAGCGCATCCGCCTCCGGTACGCCAAGCGCGGCCCGCTGCGCTTCACCTCGCACCGGGACTTCGCCCGCGCCTTCGAGCGGGCACTGCGCCGGGCCGGCGCGCCCATCGCGTTCTCCCAGGGCTTCACCCCGCACCCCAAGATCTCGTACGCGAGCGCGGCGCCCACCGGCGTCGGGAGCGAGGCGGAGTACCTGGAGATCGGCCTGCGCGCCGAGGTCGACCCGGAGCAGCTGCGGCTGGCCCTGGACGCGGCTCTCTCGCCCGGCCTCGACGTCCTGGAGGCGGTGGTGGCCGGCGAGGGCAGCCTGGCCGACCGGATCGACGCCTCCCGGTGGCGGATCGAACTGCCCACGATCGATCCGGCGGTGGCCGCGGCGGCCGTCAAGGGCTTCCTCGACGCCGAGGAGGTGCTGGTGGAGCGCATGACGAAGCAGGGTCGCCGGTCCTTCGACGCCCGCGCCGCGGTGACCCATGTCTCTGTGACCGAGCAGTCCGACCCACCTTCCGGGGCGGACGGCGCACCGTGTGCGATAATCGACCTTGTCGTACGACAGGTAACGCCCGCCGTACGGCCCGATGACGTCCTTTCCGGCCTGCGTGTAGTAGCTGGCCTGGAGCCGCCGGTGCCCCCACGGGTGACCCGGCTGGCCCAGGGCACGCTCACCGCTCAGGGGGAGATCGTCGATCCGTTGGACGCGGATCGACAGGATTGATCCATCGGAGGTCGTCGGCTGCACCACGGCCGGCGCCCGTCGGCAGACTTCGGACGCCCGTCCGACCAACGGCCGGGACCGAAATACTTGCGGCGATCCTGCGTGGCAGCGCTCACACGCGCCCGGGGTCGCCAGAACTGGAGAGCGCCCATGCTCGATAACGAGCCAACGGGCGGTGAATCGGACGGAGCGGTTACGCCGCCCGCCGAGACCGCCGATAGCACATCAACCACCCCTGCGCGCCGGACGAGGACTACCCGCCGAAAGGCGGCCGCTCCGGCAGCGGAAGCGCCGGCCGAGGGCGCGACCGCCGAACCGGGTGCCGCGATCGAGGCAGCCGCGTCCCCGGACGCGGTCACCGAGGACGCACCGGTCAAACCGGTGAAGTCAACCCGCAGCCGCCGTAAGGTCGCCGCTCCGGCGGCCGAGCCCGCCGCCCCAGCCGCCCCAGCGGTTGAGGATGCGGAGGTGGCCCCGGTCAAGGCGACCCGAGCCCGGCGCAAGAAGGCCGTGCCGGCCGCCGCACCCGAGCCGGTCGAGGTCGAGGTGGCGCCTGTCCCGGCGCTGCCGGTGGCCGACCTGGTCGTGGCCGAGGAACCGGAAGTCGAGGAAGAGGCCGAGGAAGAGCCGGAAGCGGCTCCGATCGTCGGCGTGCTGCCCCTCGACGACGACTTCGTCGAGGAGGAGAAGCCCGCACGGCGTAGCCGTCGGGCGGCACTGCCTCCGGCCGTACTCTTCATGCCGCCGGAAGCCACCGAGGAGCCCGCGCCGGTCTCCGCGGCCGGCCGCCGCTCGCGGCGGCCGGCGACCGTCGCACCTGTCGCGCCCATCGAGCCCGAGGTCGCCGAGACCGAGGCCGTGGTGGCCGACCTTCCGGTCGACGAGCCGGTCGAGGTCTCCCGCCGCAGCCGGCGCCGCCGGCGCGGGGGCGCCGAGGAGATCGCCGAGCCGGTCGAGGCCGTCGCCGCGATCACCGAGCCGGCCGTCGACGATGTCGACGAGAGCTCCGACGATGTCGAAGAGGGCATCGACGACGATTCCGATGATGAGCTGTCCGCCGCGCGGCGCCGCCGCCGTCGGGGCCGCCGTGGCCGTGGCCGCGGCAAGGGCCCGGCCGAGGACGGCGACGAGTACGCCGAGGGCGAGGAGCCGGTCGAGTCCTCCGCCGAGGAGGAGCCCGAGGAGGGCGACGACGAGGCCGAGGAGGGTGACGGCGTCACCCGCCGCCGCCGTCGCCGGCGCCGCAAGGGTTCCAGCGGCGACGCCGAGACCGGTGGCATCGAGGACGGCGTGCACACCGTCGTGCGGGTGCGCGAGCCGCGCCGCACCGACGAGGTGCAGGGCGTCTCCGGTTCGACCCGGCTCGAGGCCAAGCGCCAGCGCCGCCGGGACGGCCGCGAGCAGCGCCGCACCCGGCCGCCGATCCTGAGCGAGTCGGAGTTCCTGGCCCGCCGGGAAGCGGTCGACCGCGTCATGGTCGTCCGGCAGAAGCCGGACCGCATCCAGATCGCCGTGCTCGAGGACGGCGTGCTGGTCGAGCACTACGTGGCCCGGGCCACCTCCGGCACCATGGTCGGCAACGTCTACCTCGGCAAGGTGCAGAACGTCCTGCCGAGCATGGAGGCGGCCTTCGTCGACGTCGGCCGAGGCCGTAACGCGGTGCTCTACGCCGGCGAGGTCAACTGGGACGCCACCGGGCTGGAGGGTCGCTCGCGCTCGATCGAGCAGGCACTCAAGTCCGGCGACGCGGTGCTGGTGCAGGTCACCAAGGACCCGATCGGGCACAAGGGCGCCCGGCTGTCCAGCCACATCGCGCTCTCCGGCCGGCACCTGGTCTACGTGCCCAACGGCAACGCCTCCGGGATCAGCCGCAAGCTGCCCGACACCGAGCGCAAGCGCCTGCGGGACGTACTGAAGAAGCTGGTGCCGGACGGCGCCGGGGTGATCGTCCGGACGGCGGCCGAGGGCGCCAGCGAGGACGAGCTGGCCCGCGACGTCAAGCGTCTGCAGGCCCAGTGGGAGGACATCCAGCGCAGGGCCGCCGAAGGCCACGCGCCGGCCGCCCTCTCCGAGGAGCCCGACCTGGTCATCCGGGTGGTCCGGGACCTCTTCAACGAGGACTTCCGTGAGCTGATCGTGCAGGGCGAGCAGGCGTACGCCGAGGTGGAGGACTACCTCAACTCGGTGTCGCCGGACCTGGTCGAGCGCCTGCACCGGTACACCGGGGTGGCCGACGTCTTCGCCGACAAGCGGATCGACGAGCAGATCCTCAAGGGCCTCGACCGCAAGGTGTTCCTGCCCTCGGGCGGCCACCTGGTGATCGACCGCACCGAGGCGATGACCGTGGTGGACGTCAACACCGGTAAGTACACCGGTGCCGGGGGCAACCTCGAGGAGACGGTCACCCGGAACAACCTCGAGGCGGCCGAGGAGATCGTCCGGCAGCTGCGGCTGCGCGACCTCGGCGGCATCGTGGTCATCGACTTCATCGACATGGTGCTGGAGAGCAACCGCGAGCTGGTGCTCCGGCGGCTCACCGAGTGCCTGGGCCGGGACCGCACCAAGCACCAGGTCACCGAGATCACCTCGCTCGGCCTGGTGCAGATGACCCGCAAGCGGATCGGCTCGGGTCTGCTCGAGGCGTTCAGCGAGACCTGTGACCACTGCAAGGGCCGGGGCGTGCTGATCCACACCGAGCCGGTGCCGGAGAAGCGTGGCAACGGCGGCGGTGGCAACGGCAACGGCAGTCCGGCCGGCACCAGCCAGGTGAAGGCGGTCGCCGCGGCGCCCCGCACCGAGCAGCCGCCGGTGGTTCAGCCGACCTCGACTTCGACGTCGTCGCGGTCGCGCCGGCGTCGTGGTGGCGCGGAGCCTGCCGCGGTCGAGGCGGCCATCGCCATCGAGGCGACGGTCGTCGAGGGGGAGCCGATCGCTCCGCCGGAGCCGATCGTCGAGAGCCCGGTCGCCATCGCGGCCGACCTGCCGCCGGTCATCAGCTCGGGCGTGGTCGGCTCGGGTGTCGTGGGTTCGGGTGTCGTGGGTTCGGGCGTGGTCGGCTCGGGCATCGTGTCGGCGGGACCGCCGGCACCGACCGCGGCCGAACCGGCCGCGGAGTACGACATCAGCGGCTACGACCTGTCCCGCTACGAGACGTCGGAGCCGGCCGAGCCGCTGCGGCTGACCGGCGCGGACGATCCGGACGCGGTCGACGATGAGGACGACGAGGACGAGGACGACGAGCCGGTGGGCGCCGGCGCGGGCCGGCGACGGTCGCGGCGCGGTGGAGCCCGGCGGCGTACGCGTCCATAGCTCTCTGACGGTGCGGCGAGCGATTCGGTAAAGAAACTTAACTACTGAACCGCTCGCCGCCGCCGGAGTCGGCTACCCTCGCGGAGATCGCCCTTCCACCGCCCCGCCGCCGCCCTTGAGCGGACTGAAGGCGGGGTCCCTTTCCCCCGAGGAGACCGGCTCCGATGCGACGCCTCGCATTCCTGATAGTCCTGCCCTTCCTGGCCGCCGGCTGTTCCGGTGGTGACGACACCGCGACCGCCGCGACCCCGGCCGTCACCGGTGCCTCTCCGGCCGCGGTTGACCCCTCCGTGGCCGCGGCCGGCGACAAGGCGCTCTCCGGCAACACCAAGGCGATCTGTGACCAGGCCGCGCGCACCAGCACGAGCTTCGGCCAGACCTTCATCACCGACCTCAAGCTGAAGATCGACGCCGCGAGCCAGGGCAAGGCCGCCGAGAGCCAGGCGCAGGAGAAGATCGACCGGGACGTGTCGAACTACTCGGACGCGCTCGCACAGATGGCCAAGCTGGCCGATGACAAGACGCTCAAGGCGGCGCTGACCCAGATGAGCAAGCAGGTGAAGGCGCTCAAGGGCGATGTCACGAAGCTCAATGCGGACAAGATGTCGACGATCACGGGTAGCCTCGACAAGGCCTGCGGTACAAGCTGAGTCCCCGGTTTGGGTTCGGCGTGGCTGATGAAGTACGCTTGCCGACGGCGCTTTTCATGCGCCGTGACCCGGTGACATTTCTCGGGACAGCACCATCCGCCAAGCAGCGGTCATCGCTGCGTAAGTCTCAGGGAGTCCGCGTCCGATGTACGCGATCGTCAAGACCGGCGGCAAGCAGTACAAGGTTGCCGAGGGCGACGTGATCGAGGTCGAGAAGCTCGCGGGCGTGCCCGGCGATGCGCTCAAGCTCGCCGCAGTCCTCCTCGTCGACGGTGACAACCTGGTGACCGACGCGGCCAAGCTTGCCAACGTTACGGTGTCCGGCGAGATCGCCGAGCACACCAAGGGTCCGAAGATCCGGATCCACAAGTTCAAGAACAAGACCGGCTACCACAAGCGCCAGGGGCACCGTCAGCCTCTGACCAAGATCAAGGTCACCGGCATCAAGAGCGGGAAGTAGGGGCGGATCACTCATGGCTCACAAAAAGGGTGCGTCCAGCTCGCGCAACGGCCGTGACTCCGCCGCCCAGCGGCTCGGCGTCAAGCGGTTCGGTGGCCAGCTGGTCAACGCCGGCGAGATCCTGATCCGCCAGCGTGGCACGAAGTTCCACCCGGGCGACCTGGTCGGCCGCGGTGGCGACGACACGCTGTTCGCGCTGGCCCACGGCAACGTGCTGTTCGGCAAGAACCGCGGTCGCAAGACCGTCAGCATCGTTCCGGTCTCGGAGTAGTTTTTTCCTACAGCGGGCCACGGACCCCCTCGGGGTCCGCGGCCCGCTGTTGTGTTTAGGGAGTTGAGCAAGTGACCACGTTCGTCGATCGGGTCGTGCTGCACCTGCAGGCGGGTGACGGCGGGCACGGCTGCGTCTCGGTACGCCGGGAGAAGTTCAAGCCGCTCGGCGGTCCCGACGGCGGCAACGGCGGGCACGGTGGCGGCATCACGCTCGTCGTCGACCCGCAGCAGCACACGCTGCTCGACTTCCACTTCCACCCGCACATCAAGGCGGCCGGCGGCGTCAGCGGCGCGGGCGCGAACCGGGACGGCGCGAACGGCAAGGACCTGACCGTGCCGGTGCCGCCCGGCACCGTCGTGCACGGCGAGGACGGCGAGGTGCTGGCCGACCTGGTCGGCGAGGGCACCACCTACGAGGTGGCCCGCGGTGGCCGCGGCGGGCGGGGTAACGCCTCGCTGGCCAACACCCGGCGCAAGGTGCCCGGCTTCGCCGAACTGGGCGAGCCCGGCGACCGGATCGACGTGGTGCTCGAGCTCAAGAGCGTGGCCGACGTGGGCCTGGTCGGCTTCCCGTCGGCGGGCAAGTCGTCGCTCATCTCGGTGATCTCGGCGGCCAAGCCCAAGATCGCCGACTACCCGTTCACCACGCTCGTGCCCAACCTTGGCGTGGTGCAGGCCGGCGACCAGACGTTCACGGTCGCCGACGTGCCCGGCCTGATCCCGGGTGCGGCCACCGGCAAGGGTCTCGGCATGCAGTTCCTGCGGCACATCGAGCGCACCTCGGTGCTGGTGCACGTGCTCGACGCGGCGACGCCGGAGATCGACCGCGACCCGCTCGCCGACCTGGACGCGATCGAGGCCGAGCTGTCGGCGTACGGCGGTCTCGAGGACCGGCCGCGGCTGGTGGTGCTCAACAAGATCGACATCCCGGACGGCCGGGACCTCGCCGAGATGGTCCGCCCCGACCTGGAGGCCCGTGGCTTCCGAGTCTTCGAGGTCAGCGCGATCACCCGCGAGGGGCTCAAGGAGCTGGTCTACGCGCTCGCGGCCACGGTCGCCGAGCACCGGCTGGCCACGCCCGAGCCGGAGGCCACCCGGGTCGTGGTGCGCCCCCGCGCGGTCGACGAGAGCGGCTTCACCGTCGAGCAGGACGAAGAGGGCGTGTTCGTGGTGCGCGGCGCCCAGGTCGAGCGCTGGATCAAGCAGACCAACTTCGACAACGACGAGGCCCTGGGCTACCTGGCCGACCGCCTCGAGCGGCTCGGCGTCGAGGCCGCGCTGGGCAAGAAGGGCGCGAAGGCCGGCGACCCGGTGCGGATCGGCGTCCAGGAGTTCGACTGGCAGCCCAACGCCGGGGAGTTCGTCTCCGGTCCGCGCGGCACCGACGCCCGCCTCGAGGAGGAGAGCCACCGGGCCAGCGCCTCGCAGCGGCTCGCCGCCCGCAAGGCACGCCGGGTGCGCTCCGACGACGAGCTGCTGCACATGGCGCCGGACGGCACGGTCACCACGCTGGCGAACGCGAAGCGGCCGGTGCTGGTTACCGACGAGGACGATGAGGACGACACCGGCGAATAGGGCGTCGTCCAGCTTGTCGCAACCATCCGGAAACTGTGCTCGCTTAGAGTCACCGGCGTGCTGATCGAATCCCGTCCCGCGCTGGACCCCGAGCTTGGTGCCCTGGTCACGGCCCAGCAGCAGGAGATACGGGAGATCGACGGGGGGATGAACACCACGGTGTTCATCCCCAACGATGACGCTGCGTACATGGTGGCCGTGGTTGAGTACCGGGCCGTGGCCTGCGCCGGCTGGCAGGCCATGGAACCCGGGGTGGTCGAGCTGCAGCGGATGTACGTGCGGCCGGCCTTCCGGGGCCGGGGCATCGCCCGCCAGATGATCGTCGCGGTCGAGGAAGAGGCGCTGGCCGCGGACCGGCCGGTCATCCGGCTGGAGACCGGCACCTACCTGCCCGCGGCGATCGCTCTCTACCAGTCGGCGGGTTACCACCAGATCCCGGCGTACGGGCCGTATGTCGGCAACCCGTTCAGCGTGTGCTTCGAGAAGCGCCTGGCCGCGTTAGTTCAGTAGCCCGATCGCGTCACGCGTACGCCGTACCGTCGCCAGCGCCGCAGGCCGCACCCGGGCCTGGCCCTCCGCCAGGATCTCGCGGACGTAGCCGGGGTCCAGCTCCGCATAGCGGGCGCGGATCGGCTCGAGCAGCGCGACCACCGCGTCGGTGACCTCGCGTTTCAGCGCGCCGTACGAGGTGAACTCGCCGGGTTTCTCGTCGGTGCACGCGGCCAGGATGGCCAGCAGGTTGCTGACGCCGGGCTGATTGTCCGGATCGTGCCGGACCACGCCGACGGTGTCGGTGACCGCGCGGGAGATCGCCTTGCGGATCGTCTCGGGCGGGTCGAGCAGCCCGATCCGGCCGGCCGGCGACGGCGCGCTCTTGCTCATCTTGCGGGTCGGATCGGACAGGTCCATGATCCGTGCGGCCGACTCGGGGCGAATGCCCTCGGGCACGGTGAAGGTGTCCCCGTAGCGCGCGTTGAACCGTAGCGCGAGGGTGCGGGCCAGTTCCAGATGCTGGCTCTGATCGTCGCCGACCGGCACCTGCTCGGCGTCGTGCACCAGGATGTCGGCGGCCATCAGCACCGGGTAGGTGAGCAGACTCAGCCGCACCGGCCCGCCGCCCGCCGACTTCTCCTTGAACTGGATCATACGGGCCGCCTCGCCGAAACCGGTCGTGCATTCCAGCAGGTAGTGCAGCTCGGTGTGCTCGGGGACCTGCGAGTTCGCGATGATCGCGGTGCGGCCCGGGTCGACGCCGGCCGCCAGCAGCAGGGTGGCCACCTCGAGCGTGTTCGCCCGCACCGCGGCCGGATCATGCTCCATGGTCAGCGCGTGCAGGTCGGCGATCATGGCGATCGAGTTGGTCGTCGGCTGCGCCTCGACCAGCGGGCGCATGGCGCCCAGCAGATTTCCGAGGTGCAGGTTTCCGGTCGGCTGAAAGCCGGTGAGTCGCTTGATCATGGCGAGATTCCTTCCGTACGGGCTGGGGCGCCCCGCCGGAGATGGGCCGTGACATGCGAAACGGCCGCCCGGAAGGGGCGGCCGCGGATGAGGTCATGCGCGTGTGGGTGAGCCGCCCGTCAGGGCAGCCACCAGCAAAGGTTCATCGTGCGCACCTCTGCATCGTACCCCTCGTGCCGCTCTTGATCCGCGAGGCGGCGGTGTGCCTGCCGGGCCGGACGGGCATGATGGTCGTCATGCCGCTGACCCGCTCCGAGGCCACCGCCCGGGCTGCCATCATCGACGTCCATTCGTACGAGGTGCACCTCGACGTGACCACCTCCGGGGATACCTTCGGCTCGCGGGCCGTGGTGCGTTTCGGGGCGCGGCCGGGCTCGTCGACCTTCCTGGAGTTCGAGCCGGTCGCCATCTCGTCGATGACGCTGAACGGGTCGCCGGTGCCGTCCGGGTCGGCTTCGGACGGCCGGCTGACCCTGGCCGACCTGGCCGAGGAGAACGAGCTGGTGGTCGAGGCGACCATGCGGTATTCCAACGACGGCGAGGGCCTGCACCGGTACACCGACCCGGCCGACGGGAACGTCTACCTCTACCAGCACCTGTTCATCAACAACGGGGGCCGGGTGCTGCCCTGCTTCGACCAGCCCGACCTGAAGGCGTCGTGGCAGGTCTCGGTCAGCGCGCCCGCCGACTGGAAGGTCGCCACCAACGGCGAGCTCGTGTCGCACGAAGCCGGCGAGTGGCGGTTCGCGGCCACCAAGCCGATCTCCACCTACCTCGCCTCGCTGTTCGCCGGGCCGTTCCACGCGGTAACCGACGAGCACGACGGCATCCCGCTGGCGCTGTACGTGCGGGCCGCCCTGGCCGAGCACCTCGACCGGCAGGCCGAGGAGTTGTTCACGATCACCAAGCAGTGCCTGGACCGCTATCACGAGATGTTCGAGATCCGGTATCCCTTCGGGCACTACCAGCAGGCGTTCGCGCCCGAGTTCAACTTCGGCGCCATGGAGTACCCGGGACTTGTCGTCTTCCGGGACGAGATGATCTACCGCTCGGCGGTCACCGACAGCCAGCGGGAGAGCCGGGCCAACGTCATCGCGCACGAGATGGCCCACATGTGGTTCGGCGACCTGGTCACCATGGCCTGGTGGGACGACCTGTGGCTGAACGAGTCGTTCGCGGAGTACCTCGGCACCCGGGTGGCCGGCGAGGCCACCCGCTTCACCGGCACCTGGACCACGTTCGCGATGCAGCGCAAGGCGTGGGGACTGCGCGCCGACCAGCACCCGTCCACCCACCCGGTGGCCCCGGTCGAGGTGCGCGACACCGAACAGGCACTGCTGAACTTCGACGGCATCTCGTACGCCAAGGGCGCCGCCACCCTCAAGCAGCTTGTCGCGTTCGTGGGCGACGAGGCCTTCCTGGCCGGGCTGAACGAGCACTTCACGGCGCACGCCTACGGCAACGCCACGCTCGCCGACCTGCTCGGGGCCCTGGCCAAGGCGAGTGGGCGGGACCTGTCCGGCTGGGCCGAGGTGTGGCTGCGCCGGGCCCAGGTCAACACGCTGAAGCTGGCCCTGTCGCCGGCCCGGGTCGAACAGACCGCCCCGGCCGACCACCCGACGCTGCGGCCGCACAAGATCGGCATCGGGCTGTACGACCGGGCCGCCGACGGCACCATGGTGCGGCGTTCCCTGTTGCCGGTCGAGGTGGAGGCGGCTGCGCAGACCCTGGTGCCGCGGCTTGACGAGGAGGCCGCCGCCGACCTGGTGGTACTCAACGACGGCGACCTGACGTACGCCAAGATCCGCCTGGACGAGGCGTCCACCGCGGCCGTGCCCACCGCCCTGCCGCTGATCTCCGACTCGCTGGCCCGGGCCGTGCTCTGGGCCGCCACGCTGGACGCCGTGGTCGACGGCGAACGGCCGGTCGCCGAGCTGGTCACGCTGGTGCTGACCGCGCTGCCGGTGGAGTCCGAGGTGGTGATCGTGGAGGACGTGCTGCGAGCCACCCGGAGCCTGGTCGACCGCTACTCGACGCCGGAGACCCGGCCGGCCGCGCTCGAACTCGTCACCCAGGCCGCCGACCGGTTGCTGGCCGTCTCCGAAGCGGGTGGGTCCCGGCAACTGGCCGCGGCCCGGGGCCTGATCGGCGCCACCAGCGAGACCGGGCGGCTGCGGGGCTGGCTGGCCGGTGAGGGTGTGCCGGACGGGCTGGCCATCGATGCCGACCTGCGCTGGCTGATCCTCTACCGGCTGGTCGTGCTGGACGCGGCCGGCCTCGCCGAGATCGACGAGGAGTTCGCCCGGGACCGCAGTGCCACCGGGGCCCAGTGGGCCGCCCGGTGCCGGGCCGCGGTGCCCACCGCCGAGGCGAAGGCCGCTGCCTGGCAGGCGATCGTGTCGGACGTTTCGCTGTCCAACCGCCTGGTCGAGATGACGGCGTCCGGTTTCTGGCATCCCGAGCAGCTCGGACTGCTGGCGTCGTACGTGCCGCGGTACTTCGCCGAGATGCCGGCGATGATGCGGGTGCGGGGCGGGATGAGCGCGGAGCGGACCGCCGGGTACGCGTACCCGGAACTGGCGGTTGATGCGGAGACCCGGCGGCTGGCCGCCGAGCTGTTGGCCCGGGAAGATCTTGATCCGATTCTCCGCCGGGTCGTGCAGGATGCCGACGACGACATGCGCCGCGCAGTCGATGCTCGCTTTTAGGGCAATTCTCGCTTTTCGGGATCGACGCCTTCGCTAGCCTTCGTTGGTGGAGTGGTCCGAGGAACTCGCCGGTGGTCTGCTGCAGGCTGCCCCGGACGCGATCCTGGTGATGGACGGGTACACCATCGTGCTCGTCAATGACCGAGCCGTGGAGCTGTACGGCTACTCGCGCGAGGAACTGCTCGGCCAATCCATCGAGATGCTGGTCACCGACGATGCCCGCATGATGCTCCCGGAGCGCCGGCGGAGGATCGACGAGGGCCGCCCCGGGCCGATCGGGGCGGCCACCTCCACCATCCGGCGTCGCGACGGCACCGAGATCCCGGTCGAGTCCTCGGTCGCGATTGTCGACACCAAGGAGGGGCGGCTCGCCGTCGCGGTCATCCGGGACCTGAGCGAACGCGCCCGCGCCGAGCAGGACAAGGCCCGGCTGCGGGCCGAGGCGCACGTGCACCGCAGCCAGCGCCTGGAAAGCCTCGGACAGCTCGCCGGGGGCGTCGCGCACGACTTCAACAACATGCTCGGCGTGATCGTCAACTACGCCAGCTTCGTGATCGAGGAAGCCACCTCGCCGACCCCGGATCTGTCCGCCATTGCGGCCGACGCCGAGCAGGTCGTGCAGGCCGGCAAGCGCGGCACCGACCTCACCCACCAGCTGCTGTCCTTCGCCCGGCGCGAGGTGGTGCGTCCGCAGGTGATGGACCTCAACACGGCGATCGGTGAGGTCGAGGAGATGCTGCGCCGCTCGATCGGGGAGCACATCAACCTGATCGTCCGGCCCGCCGACGGGCTGCCGTCCGTGGTCTGTGATCCGGGGCAGATCTCGCAGGTGCTGGTCAACCTCGCGCTCAACGCGCGGGACGCGATGCCGGGCGGCGGCGATCTGGTGATCGACACCGGCCGGCACGGGGAGCAGGTGCGGCTGCGGGTCGGCGATTCCGGCACCGGGATGGCGCCCGAGGTGGTCGAGCGGGCCTTCGAGCCGTTCTTCACCACGAAGGGGAGCGGGGCCGGCACCGGGCTGGGTCTGGCCACCGTCTACGGGATCATCACGCAGGCCGACGGGGAGGTCAGCATCGCCTCGTCGCCCGGGGTGGGCACCACGGTGACCGTACTCTTGCCTGCTTCTTCTGATTTATCGTATTTTTCGGATAAGGCGGCTAAGCTGCCGCCGGCTCCCTCGCGGGGCGAGACGTTGCTGGTGGTCGAGGACGAGGCGGCACTTCGGGATGTAGCCGGGCGAATCCTCTCCGGGGCCGGCTATCGGGTGCTCGCGGCGGAGTGCGGAGCGGCCGCGCTGGAGTTGGCGGCGGGGCACGACGGCGGCATCGATCTGCTGGTCAGCGACGTGGTGATGCCCGGGATGCTGGGCAAGGAACTCGCCGAGCGGCTGGTCTCGGTGCGGCCGGACACCCGGGTGCTCTACATGTCGGGGTATGCCCAGCCGGTGCTGCACTCGCAGGGAACGCTCGACCCCGGGGTGGCGCTGCTGGAGAAGCCGTTCACGGCCGACGACCTGCTCACGGCAGTCCGCAACCGCCTAGACGATTGATCTATATTTCTCTGATGCGCCGGATCGGGATTATGGGTGGAACTTTCGATCCGATCCATCACGGTCACCTGGTGGCGGCCAGCGAGGTGCAGGCCCGCTTCGACCTCGACGAGGTCGTCTTCGTGCCCACCGGCCAGCCTTATGAGAAGGGCAAGGTGTCGCCGGCCGAGGACCGCTACCTGATGACGGTGATCGCCACCGCGTCCAACCCGCGCTTCCACGTCAGCCGGGCCGACGTCGACCGGGACGGCCCCACCTACACCGTCGACACCCTGCGGGACATGCGGGCCATCTACGGTCCCGACGCCCAGCTGTACTTCATCACCGGGGCGGACGCGCTCTCCCGCATCCTGGGTTGGAAGGACGCGCTCGAGATGCTGACCATGGCGCACTTCGTCGGCGTCACCCGGCCCGGCTTCGAACTCACCGGCGACCACCTGCCGGCCGACTCGGTCACCCTCGTGGCGGTGCCGGCCATGGCCATCTCGTCGTCGGTCTGCCGGGCCCGGGTGGCCGGCGGCGAACCGGTCTGGTACCTGGTGCCGGATGGTGTTGTGCAGTACATCAACAAGCGGGGCCTCTATCGGGGCTCGGGAAATGTCACACCGGTGTGAGACGCTTGTAGTCCTAGAACACCGATTGAGGGGACGCTCTTGCCCGTCACCGAACGCGCTCTTGAACTGGCGATGACGGCCGCTCAGGCCGCCGCCGACAAGAAGGCTCAGGACATCGTCGTCATCGACGTCGCCGAGCAGCTCTACATCACCGATGCCTTTGTGATCGCCTCGGCGTCGAACGAGCGACAGGTTGCCGCCATCGTCGACGCGATCGAGGAAGCTCTGGTCAACCTCCCGGAGAAGGCCAAACCCGTGCGCCGCGAGGGTGAGCGCCAGGGCCGGTGGGTGCTTCTCGATTACGTCGACATCGTGGTTCACGTCCAGCACGCCGAGGAGCGGGAGTTCTACGCCCTCGACAAGCTGTGGAAAGACTGCCCGTCCATCCCGTTCGTCGACCGTGACATGGTCGAGGCCGACGCGTCGTGAGTCGGCTCATCGTTTGGCGGCACGGCAACACCGACTGGAACGCGAACCATCGCGTCCAGGGCCAAACCGACGTGCCGCTGAACGCGCTGGGCCGGCAGCAGGCGGTCGACGCCGCCGAACTGCTCATCAAGCTGAAGCCCGACGCGATCGTCTCCAGCGATCTGCACCGGGCGTCCGACACCGCGGCGGCGCTGGCCGCGCTGAGCGGCCTGTCGATCAGCTACGACAAACGCCTCCGCGAGCGTTATTTCGGCGCGTGGCAGGGCCTCACCATGACCGAGGTGGCCGAGCTCTACCCCGACCAGCACACCCGGTGGACCTCCGGCCGAGAGGTCGGCGGTGACGTCGAGTCGCTGACCGACCTGGGCAAACGGGTCTCCGAGGCGCTGCATGCCGCCGCCGGGCTGGCCCCGCCGGGCGGCACCGTGGTGGTGACCACCCACGGCGCGGCCGCTCGGCAGGGCATCGGGCATCTGCTCGGGTGGCCGCTGGAGCAGTTGCGCACGCTGCGCGCGTTGCAGAACTGCCACTGGGTCGAGCTGAGCCACTCGCGGGAACGGGCCTGGCAGGTGGCGGCCTACAACGTCGGGCCATTCACCGATCGGCCGGTGCCGCCCCCGGTTTGAGCCGGACTGAGGAACCTCGCTTGATCCGGTAGCGTCCAACCATCATGTTGACCCGACGCGCCACTGCCGGCCTGGCCCTGTTGCTGTGCCTCGCCGGCTGCGCCAACCAGACCTCGTCCGCTTCGGATTCGCCGGCCTCTTCAGTTTCGTCCCCGGTGCCAGCTACGTCCGCCGCTTCGCCCTCGGAGCCGGGCGTCCCCACCGCGACCGGCGCGCAGACCATCACCGGCACGGTCGAGGCCGGGGTGGAACCGAACTGCCTGCTGCTGCAGGACGGCAAGGGTTCCCACCTGCTGGTCTTCGACGATTCCGCGATGCGGGCCGACGTCGGTGTGGGCAAGAAGTTCACCCTGACCGGGCGCTCCGAGCCGGGCATGATGTCCACCTGTCAGCAGGGCATCCCCTTCATCGTGACCTCGGTGACTCCTGCTTCATGATCATTTTTGCCGCATGATCGGCGCCCGTGCGGCCGCACGGGCGCCGATCGGTTAACGTGCCCGCATGCCCGTCGCGGTCGTCACCGACTCCACCGCGTACCTGCCCGCCGAACTGAGCGGCTCGTATGACCTGACCGTCGTCCCCCTCACCGTGGTGATCAACGGCGTCGAAGGCCTCGAGGGCCGGCAGATCCAGCCGGCCGAGGTGGCCCGTGCGCTGAACGTGCGCCGGTCGGTGGTGAGCACGTCCCGGCCCGCGCCGTCCCAGTTCGTCGAGGCCTACCGCCGTCTCCTGGACGCGGGTGCCGACGGCATCGTGTCCGTGCACCTGTCCGCGAAGCTGTCCGGGACGTTCGAGGCGGCTGGCCTGGCGGCGGCCGAGGTGGGGGACCGGGTCCGGGTGGTGGACAGCCAAACCACCGGCATGGGCCTGGGATTTGCCGCGCTGGCCGCGGCGGCGGCCGCCCGGGAAGGTCAAGACCTGGATGCCGTACGGGCGGCAGCCGCCGACCACGCCGCCCGGGTCAGCACCCTCTTCTACGTGGACACGCTGGAGTTTCTCCGCCGGGGTGGCCGCATCGGAGCCGCCTCGGCCCTGCTGGGAACCGCCCTGTCGGTGAAGCCGATCCTGCACGTGGTGGACGGCGCGATCGTCGTGCGCGACAAGGTCCGCACCGCCGGCCGAGCCCTCGCCCGGCTGGTCGACCTGGCCGTGGAGGCGTCCGGCGACGGCGAGGTCGACATCGCCGTGCACCACCTGGAGGCCGCCGACCGGGCCACCGCCCTGGCCGACGCCGTGGCGATGCGCCTGTCCGACCGCCTGCGCGACTGCTACATCCTCGAGATCGGCGCCGTGGTGGCCGCCCACGTCGGCCCCGGCCTGGCCGGCGTCGTAGTCCACCGCCGCTCCTGACACCCTGCGGTTGGGCGTCCGCCCTGGCCGCCGCGTTGTCCTGATCGCCGCGTCGGTGATCGGCCCGGGATGCCACTCGGCGCGGGGTGCCACTCGGCCCGGGGTGCCACTCGGCCCGGGGTGCCACTCGGCCCGGGGTGCCACTCGGCCCCGGCGGCTGCGGCCCGGGGTGGCACTCGGCCCCGGCGGCTGCGGCCTTTCCGCCCCTCCCGGGCCGCGGCTTCAGGCGGGTGGCCAGCCGGTGACCAGCCAGCGGGTCGGCTCGAAGCCGGGCGCCATCGTCAGGTGGGCGGCCAGTTCCGCCCACCGGCGCACGTTGTCGCCGACCTGGACCTCGTCGGCGGTGGGCAGCAGGGTCGGTTCATCCCGTTCCCAGACCGCGCGGGTGCGCCACCCTTCTTCACCGGCGTCCACCAGCCGCAGCTCGGCCAGCTTCGGCCGGTCTGCCTGGTCTGCCCGGTCCGCTCGGCTATGCGGGCCCGCGTCGGCGGTGTCCGGCTGGGCGGCCTGACGGGCGTACTCCCGGATGGCCAGGACGCGCTCGGCGCGGGTGACCGCGCGATGCAGCGGAGTGCCCGGCGGTGCCTCGTAGGGCACCGTGCAGCCGTTCTCGTCGCTCGCATACGCCATCGGGGTGATCGGCCGCGACGATGCCGCGTAGATCCCCTCCACCTGCGCGAACAGGCCCTCCAGGTGGTCGCTCCGGTCCGCCGTGACCAGGAGCGTGCCGCGCTCCGGAGCGAACGCCACCGGGACGCCGCCCACCTGACCGGCAAGTCGCTCGAGCCAGTGCGGCAGCAGCAGGTGCGACGTCCAGTAGGCGTCACCGTCGTCGACGAACCGCACCACCACCACCGGTTCCTTCGCGATCCCGTGCAACACCGCCCCGGACAGGTTCGATCGAGCCGCCTCGAAGACCTCCTCCGCACTCACCCCCCAACCAGCCGGTTGTTCCGGCCCGACATAGGTCATCGTGTCCGGGCTGTCGACCACCACGAACTCGAACAGGAACGGCAGGACCGGCCGCCGCAGCGGTGTTCCGGGCGTGCCGCCGCGCAGCACCGGGCGTAGCAGCGGGCACGCCTGAGCCCAATCCAGCGGAAGCCCGGGTGACCTCGCCAGGCCGGCGACGAACCGGTCGACTCGCTCCCGTCGGCGCCCACCCCGGGTGGCCAGGAGCGGGGCGAGCTCCAGAATCGTCGGTGTCTCGTCGCCGTCCGCGGTGAAGCGGACCCGGAAACCGCGTGCGTCGTATTTCGCGTCGGCGAACCCCGCCCGACGTAACCGCCGGATGACCAGGCCGGCCAGTCGTGCCCGGGCAACCCTCCGCAGCAGGCCCACCCGATGCCTCTTCTCTCCCTGAAGCTCGCCGACCTTATCGCACGGGGACGACAGTTTTCCGCCCCCGGATGACGCTCGCTTCCAGATCCTCATCGGACCGCAGGTCAGCCTCGAGTCCGGCGGCCCGCAGTGCGGTGCCTGCCGCCTCGGCCTGAGCCTCGGTGATCTCGGAGAGCATGATCCCGCCCGGGGCGAGCCACTCGGAAGCCCCGGCGACCACGGCCCGGAACACGTCGAGCCCGTCGTCGCCACCGTCCAGCGCGGTGTGCGGTTCGTGATCGCGTGCCTCGGCCGGGAGCAGCGGAATGTGCCTGGTCGCGACGTAGGGAACGTTCGCCAGGAGCACCGCGACCCGGCCGCGCAGGATCGCGGGCAGGGCATCGAAGAGATCACCCGGATAGACGCCGGTGTCCAGATTGTCCCGTGCGCAGGCGACCGCGACCGGATCGACGTCCGCCGCGTACAGCTCGATTGCCGGCTGCTGGTGCCGGACGGCCAGGCCGAGCGCGCCGGACCCGCAACAGAGATCGACCACGACATCCCCCGGCCGGGCGACCTCGGCCGCGATCCGGACCAGGAGCTCACTGCGTACCCGCGGAACGAAGACGCCCGGACGCAGGCGCACCCGGACGCCGCAGAAGTCGGCGTAGCCGACGACCTGCTCCAGCGGCTCGCCCAGCGCGCGCCGATCGACCAGCTTGGCCAGCTCGCTCTCGTCGGCCGCCGAGGCGGCCAGCACGTCCGCCTCGTCCTCGGCGAAAACGCAGCCCGCAGTGCGTAGCCGCATGATCGCTTCGGCCATCGCCGGAGCCGCTATCCCCGCTGTCACACGGAGTCTCTAGCACAGATGCGCCGGTCGTGGGAGTTATCCACAGTTCGGGGTTATCCACAGGGCCGTCGGTGCCGGATCGGCGAAATCCCTAACGTGCCTGGCGTGCGAGAGGACGACGTCGTAGCGGAAAGGCTGCGGTCGGTCATGGCCGCGACGCCCCTTCGGGTACGCGACCAGACCGCCACCGCCGAACAGGGCCGTCCCCGGCCCACGAGTCCCGGGGCCCGATCTCGGTACGACTCGGCCCTCGGTGACCTCGCCGAGGTCGGCGAACCGTTGAACTGGTCGGACATCGTCACCGGCTGGCCGGACGACGTCGACCTCGGCCCGGCACCCGACCCGCCGGAGCAGGCGCCGCCACCGCGGATCGAGCTCGGCGCCACCCCGCGGATCAAGCTGGGAGCTACCCCGCGGGTCGAGCCCGAGGGTCCCCCGCGAGAACCCCTGTCGGAGTTGACCGGTGGCTACCCGCCCGGCACACCCTGGGCGTCGCCGCCGGGAGCCGTCCCGATCGACCGCCCACCGGCCGCGCCTGCTCCGGCACCTCCTCGCCCAGCGGCACCGGCCACGCCGGGTCAGGTGCCTCCGCCGCCGAGGGCGATGCCCAACCCTTCGCACGGGCCTGTTGGCCCAGCGGCGCCTGCGCAGGGACCGTTTCGCCCGGCGGCGACCACGCCTGTTCAGGGGCCACCGCGCCCCGAGGCGCCGACCAACCCTCCTCAGGGGCCAGTTCGCCCGACACCTGCTCAAGGACCGCCTCGCTCGGTGACGGCCACGCCCGTTCAAGGGCCCCCTCGTTCGGCTGCGCCGGTCAACCCTCCTCGCCAATCGGGGCCGGCGGCCTCGCCCTGGGCGTCGCCGTTGGGAGGCGCTCCGGTCCGGCATGCGCCGGAGCCGCCCGCCACGTCCCTCGGCAGCGCTACCGATCCCTTCCCCGACCAACTCGGAGACTTCATGGACGAGGCTGATCCGTTCCGGCCCTACCGGGCACCTGCCGTCCGCCCGGCCGGCCCGGAACGGCGTCCCCTGCCGCCGCCCGCGTGGGTGCTGCCCGAGGCGGATGACCTGCCGCTGGACCGGCCGGGGAGCGCCGGCCCCGCGTGGCCGGTCTCCCCGGGGCCGCTCGGCTCAGACCGGTACCCCGAGGATGACGAGCCGTCCCTGAGCGCCGCCGGCGCCTTCGGCGGCGATACGCCGGACGGCGGGCGGCGTTTCGGCGTGGGTGCCTTCGACCCCGGCCGACGAGGTGTCAAGGCGCTGGCGGCGGTCGCCGCCGTGGTGATCGTGATCGCGGCGTTCCTCGCCTGGCGGGCGCGGCCGAGGGTCGACACCGTCACACCGCCGTCGTTCGACTCGACCGCTTCACCGGCTGGGCCGGTCACGACCGCCGGTCCGGTCGGTGGGGCGGCCGCGGCAACACCGGGCGCCTCGGCGGCGGAAGTGGTGGTCGCGGTCGGCGGCAAGGTGGGCAAGCCGGGCCTGGTGCGGCTGCCGCCGGGAGCTCGGGTGGCCGACGCGTTGACCGCCGCCGGTGGCGCCGACCCCGGCGTCGATGTCGCGATGCTCAACCTGGCCCGCAAGGTGGTCGACGGCGAGCTGATCCTGGTCGGTGTCACCCCGTCGCCGGGCGTGGTGATCCCCACCGGCCCGGCCGGCACCGGCGGTGCGGCGCCCGCCGGCGGCCCGGTCAACCTGAACACCGCCACCCTGGCCGACCTGGACACGTTGCCCGGGGTCGGCCCGGTGCTGGCGCAGCGCATTCTCGACGCCCGGGACGCACAGGGCGGCTTCAAGTCGGTGAGCGACCTGCGCAAGGTCGACGGCATCGGCGACGCCCGATACGAGCAGCTCAAGGACCTGGTGACGGTATGACCGGGGGAGTGCCTGACCTGCGGCTGGCCGGGTTCGCGGTGGCGACTTGGCTGTCGTCGCTGACCGCGCTCTACCTGTCCGCCCGCTCCGGCATCCTCCTCGGCGCCGCCGCACTCGCCTGCGCGGCCGTGACGGTGGCCGTCGCGTCCCGCCGGGGACCGGTGTCCATTCTCCGCAGGCTGGCGCCGGCACCCGGCTCTCGCCGGACCGTCGCTGGGGCGGCACCCGGCCCTCGCCGGACGGCCGGTGGGGCCGCGGGGGTCGGTTCTCGGCGGCCAGCCGCATCGGCGACGCAGTCTCGCGGGACGGCGATGCCGGAGTCGCGGCGGACGGCGGCGGGGGCGGTGCGCTGGATCGGGCTGACGATCTTGCTCGGGGTGGGATGCGGGGCGGTGGCGACCGGGGCGCGGGTCATGGCTCGGGAGTCGGGACCGCTTGTCGCGCTGGTGCGGGCCGGTGAACCGGTGCGCATCGAGGCGGTGGTTCGCGACGATCCACGGGCTTTGCGGGGATCGCCGGCCATGCCGCCGACCTATCTGGTCGCGATCGACCTGCGTGCCGTCGGCGCGGAGGACGCGGCGCCGCTGCGGCTGGAGGCACGGGCTCTGGTTCTGGGCAGCGACCCGGGCTGGCGGGGTCTGCTGCCCGGCCAGCGGTTCACGGCTCGCGGAAAGCTGATGCCGCCGCGCGGCGGGGACCTGCGAGCGGCCGTGGTCTCGGCGAAGGGGGCGCCGGAACTGATCGGCCGGCCGTCCTGGGCGCAGCGCGCGGCCGGGGTACTGCGGGCCGGCCTCCAGCGCGCCTGCGAGCCGCTGCCGGACGACTCCGGTGGGCTGCTGCCCGGACTGGTCGTCGGCGATACCAGCCGCCTCGACGAGGCACTGAGTGACGACTTCCGGACGACCGGAATGACACATTTAATGGCGGTAAGTGGCGCCAACGTGGCAATCATCTTGGGCGTCGTCCTGTTCACCGCGCGACGGACGCGGGCGGGGCCCCGGACGCAGGCGGTGGTCTGTGCGGTGGTGCTGGTCGGCTTCGTGATCCTGGCCCGGCCGTCGCCGAGCGTGGTGCGGGCCGCCGCGATGGGCACCATCGGGCTGGTGGGTCTCGCCTCCGGGCGGCCGAAGGCGGCGCTGCCGGCGCTGGCAGCGGGGGTGGCGGCGCTCATCCTCTACGACCCGGAACTGGCGGCCGACCCGGGCTTCGCGCTGTCGGTGCTGGCCACCTCCGGGCTGCTCCTGCTCGCCCCGGCGTGGCGGGACGCGTTGCGCCGCCGTGGCTGGCCGGCCGGTGCGGCCGAGGCGCTGGCCGTTCCGGCGGCCGCGCAGGTCGCCTGCGGTCCGGTGGTCGCCGGGCTGTCCGGCACGGTAAGCCTGATCGCGGTGCCGGCCAACCTCGTGGTGGTGCCGGCCATCGCGCCGGCCACCCTGCTGGGCGTCGGCGCGGCCGTGCTGTCGCCGGTGTGGGCGGGTGGCGCCGAGTTCGCGGCGTGGCTCGGGCACTGGCCGGCCAAGTGGTTGGTGATCGTGGCGACCTACGGCGCGCGGGTGCCCGCGGGCGCGCTGCCCTGGCCGGACGGGACCTGGGGCGCGCTGCTGCTCGCGGCGATCACGGTGGCGGTGCTGTTCGCCGCCCGACGGCCGGTGCTTCGCCGGCTGGCCGTGGTGATGACGATGGCCGGGATGCTGGGCGCGATGCCGGTGCGGCTGCTCGCGTCGGGCTGGCCGCCGGCCAACTGGATCGTGGTGACCTGCGCGGTCGGGCAGGGCGATGCGGTGGTGCTGCCGGCCGGGCCGTCCCGGGCCGTGGTGATAGACGCCGGGCCGGAGGCCGATCCGGTCGACCACTGCCTGCGGCGGCTCGGCGTGCGGCAAGTGGCGCTGTTCGTGGCCAGCCACTTCCACGTCGACCACATCGGCGGGGTGGCCGGGGTGTTCCGCGGGCGGCAGGTGGGTGCGGTCGCCGGACCGGACTGGCCCCAGCCGCCGGCCGGGCGGGCTTCGGTGGCCGCCGCGGCCCGGCCGGTGCAACTGCACGCGATCGGTCCCGGCTGGTCCTACCAGGTCGGCGCGCTGCGCCTGACCGTCATCGGGCCGTTCGAGCCGCTGCACGGCACCAACTCCGACCCGAACAACAACTCGCTGGTCCTGCGGGCCGAGGTGGGCGGCGAGATCGTGCTGCTGCCCGGTGACGCGGAGACCGAGGAGCAGGACGAGCTGTTGCGTCATCTGGGACCGGAGGCGCTGCGGGCCGACGTTCTCAAGGTCTCGCACCACGGAAGCGCTTACCAGTCGCCGGCTTTCGTCGACGCCGTCGACCCGGCGGTGGCCCTCGTGTCGGTGGGGAAGGACAACGACTATGGACATCCGAACGCTTCGCTCCTGGCGCGGCTGGCCCGCGGCGGCGCACGGGTACTGCGCACGGACGAGTCGGGCGACCTGGCCGCGGTCGCCGCCCGCAACGGCCTCGCGGTGGTCGCCCGGGGTGACCCGCCGGACAGCTGACGGGTCGATGAGAATGCGGGGGTGGAGCGAGAGACGATCACCGCCGGGGACCTGACGCTGCGGCCGTTCGTGGACGATGACATTCCCTGGGTGTACGAGGTGTCGCTCGACCCGGCGGTGCAGCGGTTCCTGGAGCTGCCGATCCCGTACCGGAGGTCGGACGCCGAGTACTTCGTGCGGGAGATGGCGGTCGCGGCCTGGAACCGGCAGACCCGGGCCGAGTTCGTGATCGAGGGCGGCGCGGGGGAACGGCTCGGGCGGGTCGGGTTCGGGCTGGACGGGCGCGGGGCCGGGCAGATCGGCTACTGGCTGGACCCGGCGGCGCGCGGGCGTGGGGTGGCCACCGCGGCGGTGCTGATGCTGTGCGGGTGGGGATTCGAGCGGCTCGGGCTTGCCCTGATCGAGTGGCGGGCCGAGGTGGGCAACGTCGCTTCCCGGCGGGTGGCGGAGAAATCCGGCTTCCGGATCGAGGCGACGCTGCGGCAGCGTCTGGTGCATCGCGGCGTCCGGGTGGACGCGTGGATCGGGTCGATGCTCAGCTCCGAATTGCCGACACGCCCGGGTTAGGCGGATTGGTCAGCATTCGGGGCGGTCGATGGGGAATGCTGACCGTTCGGTTATCGGCGCAGACATTCAGCCTGATCGAGCGACTCTACGACGGCCGTGACATGGCAGGCCGCCGATATGTCTGCTTTCGCATTCGGTGATCGTCCGTCTGCGCGAAGGAGTGAGCCTCGCGGAAACGTCAGGCCCCCGTGCGACGATGTTGAGCGTGAACACCGCACCTCCCGATCCGTTAGTGCTCGTCCTCGGCGACGAGGAGCTTCTCGCCGCTCGCGCGATCACCTCGACGGTCGACGCGGCCCGGGCGGCCGAGCCCGGCGTCGACATCCGGGAGTATGAGGGTGCCGCGATCGCGGCCGGCGAGGTCGCCGAGATGTTGAGCCCGTCGTTGTTCGGCGGGCGCCGGGTGCTGGTGATCCGCAGTGGACAGGACGCGCGGAAAGACCTGATCACCGCCCTGCTGTCCTACGCCAAGAACCCCGACCCCGAGGTGACGCTGATCGTCGCGCACGTCGGCGGGGCCAAGGGCAAGGCGCTCGCCGACGGGCTGCGTTCGGCCGGTGCCACCGTCATCGCGGCGGCCAAGCTCAAGGGTGACCGGGAGCGCATCGCGTTCGTCCGGGACGAGTTTCGCCGCAACGGGGGCCGGTGTGACGAGGCGGCCGCGTCCGCGCTGCTCGCGTCGGTCGGCAATGACCTCCGGGAGATCGCGGCGGCCTGCTCGCAGTTGCTCGCTGACACCGACGGCAAGATCACCGAGGGCGTGGTGGCGCGCTACTACAAGGGGCGCGCCGAGGTGAGTGGCTTCACCGTGGCCGACGCCGCGATGATCGGTGACGTGCCGGGTGCGCTCGAGGCGCTGCGGTGGGCGCTGCACGTCGGGGTCGATCCGGTGCCGATCGCCGACGCGATCGCCGACGGCGTCCGCACGGTCGCCAAGGTGGCCTCGGCCGGCCGGGGCAACCCCTACCAACTGGCCAGCTCGCTCGGCATGCCGGCCTGGAAGATTCAGCGAGCCCAGGAGCGCAGCCGCGGGTGGACGCCCGAGGGCCTGGTCGACGCGATGCGGGCGGCCGCCGACTGCAACGCCGCGGTCAAGGGCGGCGCCGAGGATCGCGGCTATGCCCTGGAACAGGCGGTCTTCGCCGTCGTCGCGGCCCGCCGTGCGGGTGGGGCGCGATGAGGGCGGCGCGGCCCGAGGCGGCCCCTCGCCCGGTGGCCTCCCGCCCGCTGTACGCCCGGCTGCTCCGGCTGCGTCACGTCGCGCCCAGTGGCTTCCTCTGCTTCGTCTTCCTCGAGGGTGCGGTCGCCCTCGGCATTCTGCTGGCGCTGGCCGAGCTGGTGAGCTGGTGGGGCGTCCTGGTCCTGCCGCTGACCGTCGCCGCGATGGTCAAGCTCAACGACACCATCGCCGGCGCGCTGAGCCGCTCGGCGGCCCCGGCGGCGGCCGGCTTCCCGCGTGCGCAGTCTCTGCGTCCCGCGACCGCGACCGGCCCCACCGGGCTGGGCACGCTCGGCGCGACGGCCAGCCGGGCCACCCCGCCGTCCGACCTGGCCGGCCAGGCCACCACCCGCCTGCCCGGCGTCATCAGCCGAGACCAGGGCCCCCCGATCATGCGCCCGTGGGCCGAAGAGGCCGAGGCCCACCAGCAGCGAGTCCGCCAGTCCGCCAGAGGCCGCTACGAATAACCACCACCAAGCGAGCCGAGCCCCGAAACAAGCGAGGCCGAGGTCCTGACCGCCCACTGGCACGACATCCGGCCGGGCCAGCAGGCCGAGGGCCTGAGGCTGTTGCCGCCGCCGAGGTCGCCGCCGCCGCCGCGGTCGCCCTCGCCGCCGCGGCCACTGCCGCATCGGCTGGCATGGGGTCGGGGTGCGAGAGGTTGAGGCGCGGTCAACGCTTGGTCTGGGCATTGAGGGCCGCAGCGCAGACGCCTGCGCCCGTTACGGCACCGCGGACCTGAAGCGCCGGAATCCGGCGCTGAAGGTTGGGCCCGGATCTCGAAGGCTGTCGGCGAGACGCGCATGGCTTGCGTTCAGCGCTGGCCCTGCCAGGCCACTGGTGCGGGGCCACTGGTGCGGGGCTGCCGGCCTGCGGGGTTGCCGGCCTGCGGGCTGCGGACCTGCTCGCCTGCCCGCCTGCGGACCTGCTGGCCTGCGGTGCTGCCGGCCTGCGGACCTGCTGGCCTGCGGTGCTGCCGGCCTGCGGACCTGCCGGCCTGCGGTGCTGCCCGCCCGCGGACCTGCCGGCCTGGTGCTGCCCACCCGCCGACCTGCCCGCCTGCGGACCTGCCGGCCCGCGAGGCTGCCCCCCTTCCGGCCCGCGAGGCTGCCCCCCCTTCCGGCCCGCGAGGCTGCCCGCCTTCCGGCCTGCCCGCCTGCGAGGCTGAGGGCTGGAGGGCTGGGCATGAAGGTGCCTGGGTTTGGGCGCGGAGCGGCCTTGGGGTTGCCACTTACGCAGAATGAAGGGCTCGGGCCGGCGAAGCTGGGCCCCGGCCCGGCCTCGGCGGGAGCAGCGGTCCGTACCACCCACTCAGGCACGACATCCGGCTCTTGAAGTTGGTTTGAACCTAAACGAATCGTCCTTGACGTTGGCTCTGAGCTGGGACGACTCGCTGTTGGTGTTGTTTGGGGCGGAAACGACTCGGGCACCGGCGCGGACGATGGTCCGGCGGTGCCCGGGTTTGGTCGATGACCGGCTCGCTGTGCGAGCTTGGCGCGGCTGCCTCCGTGCTGCCGCGCCCCTGACTGGGTCAGGCAGACAGCGAGGAGATCCGCTTGGCGATTGCCGACTTGCGGTTCGCCGCCTGGTTCTTGTGGATGACGCCCTTGCTGACAGCCTTGTCCAGCTGACGCGAGGCGTCACGCAGCAGGGTCGTAGCCGACTCGACGTTGCCCGCCTCGCTCGCTTCGTTGAGCTTGCGAATCACGGTCTTCAGCGACGACTTGACCGACTTGTTGCGCAGCCGGGCCTTTTCGTTCTGCCGGTTGCGCTTGATCTGGGATTTGATGTTCGCCACGCGACAGCCTTGTCCTGACTAGTGTTCGGGAAACGGACTCTAGCGGTGGTGGCTGGAGCAGCGAACAGCGGCGCGTCACCACACGCGATGAGCCAGACTATCAGGGCCGGGGCGGCCTACCCAAACCGCTACCAGCCACGACGGTCCGCGAGCCAGGTCAGAGCCTGTTCGCCACTGAAGCGTTGGTGCTGGCGACTGTGCGGGGAAGCGCTGCTCGGGCCGCCGTCGGCGCGCACCAACCAGTAGCCCGCCAGGGCGGCCAGCGCGCCGTCCACTCCCTCGGCCGGCGGGTCCCACGGAGCCAGGTAGGCGTCGGCGTCCAGGCCGCTCGCGAAGGCGCTGATCAGCAGCGTGATCGTGTCGAACCAGGGTGCGCCCAGGCAGGGCCAGGTCCAGTCGCAGAGGCGGGCCTGGCCGGTGCGGTCGATCAGGACGTTGTCGATGCGCAGGTCGCCGTGCAGCATGCCGGGGCCTTTGACCAGGTTCGGCAGGGCTTGTTCGAGGGCGGCCAATTCCGGCAGATGGGCGGGGGCGACGGTGTTTCGGGCGGTACGCGGCATTGGCTCGCGGCCCGCCGCTATCTCCGACCACCAGGACATTTCACCCCGGATGATCTCGGCGAGAGGCGGCAGGCCGGGCGTGGTGGGGGTGGTCAGCGCGGCGGCGGCGGTTGACCAGGCGGTCAGGGCGGCCTGGAGATCGGCCGGCTGCCACGGCAGGGCGGGGACGTGGCCGTCGATCGCCTCGAGGCACAGGACGAAATAGCCGGAATGCTCCATGGTCCAGCGCGGGCGGGCGGCGTTGACCTCCACCGGGAGGGCGGCGGTGATCGCGGCCTCCCGGGCGTACCACTCGGCGTTCGGGTCACGTAGCGGCGCGGCCTTCACGAAGACGTGCTCGCCCTCGGCCGTGCTGAGCAGGGCGGCGAAGGCCCTGGTGAAGCCGCCGCCGGCACTTCTTGCCTCGGCGATCGGCGCGCCCAGCCGCGCCGCTATCCCGGTCCGCAGGCTTTTCGGCAGGTCGGACCACTGCGGGCGGACGGCGGTGGCGCCGTACGGAACATCGGGGAGTGAAATCGGCCGCACCCGACCATCCTGCCGTCCCGAGTTTTGTCGTACCCGACTGGCAGGATCCTCGCCATGAGAACCGACGATTTCTGGGCGGTCATCAGCCGCGCGACCGCCGATCGGCCCGCCTCCCCGGCCGAGGTGGCCAAGCGGGCCGCTGCCGACCTGGCCACCCGCGATCCGGAGGAGATCGTCGCCTGGGCTCGTCACCTCGACAAGGTGATGGTCGCCTCCGGCACCGAGGACCTGTGGGCGGCGGCCTATGTGATCCACGGTGGGTGTTCCGAGGATGGGTTCGACAACTTCCGCGGCTGGCTGATCGCGCACGGGCGGGAGACCGTCGCGCGTTCCGTCAAGTCGCCCGATGCGCTGGCCGACCTGCCGGCCGTGCGCGCGGCCGCCGAGAGCGGTGCCGTCTTCGAGGCGGAAGAGGTGCTGTCCATCGCGGCCGAGGCCTATCGGCAGGCGACCGGGTCCGAGTTGCCGGCCGGGGAGACGGCGGCGACCAGGCCCGACGCCGCCGACCTGTGGGATTTCGACAACGAGGAGGAGATGCAGAAGCGGCTGCCGCGTTTGTCCGCTCTGTTCCTCGAGCCGCCGGACTGAGGGCGCCGGATTGCGGCGAAACCGGGTCGCGGTGACGGTGACGGTTCACCGAGACTCGGGGCATGGAGCCTGAGCAGGGAACGGTGGCGGCGGTCAGTTGTAACGACGTGTATGCGTTCACCAAGCCGGTTCGGGACGAGATCGTCCTGATCGCGGGGGTCGGTGTGGAGGGCGACGTCCACGCCGGGGTTTACGTGAAACACCGGGGGCGGGTGCGGAACGATCCGACGCAGCCGAATTTCCGGCAGGTGCATCTGATTCAGCAGGAGCTGTTCGGCGAGGTCGGCGCGAAGGGGTATGACGTCGCGGCCGGCAACCTGGGGGAGAACGTGACCACCAGTGGCCTCGACCTGATCGGGCTGCCGGTGGGGACGATCCTGCGCTTCGGCCCTCCAGAGGGCGCTGAGAGCGCTGAGGGTGCTGGCGGCGCTGAGGGTGCTGGCGGCGCTGAGGAGACGGTGGCGTCGTCCGGCGGCGGGAGCACTGGGGTGTCCGGGGAGACGGCGGCTTCGCGGTCGAGCGGGGCCGCTGAGGCCGCGCGCGAGGGGGCGCACGGCCTCGCTGAGCCCGCCGGGGCTGCGTCCGGGGCGACGGGCGCTGCGCCCGAGGTGGCGGACGGCTGGGCCGGGGTCGGCGGGCCGCTGGCGGCGGTCCTTGAGGTCGCGGCGGCCGCGCGCCTGGATCCGCCGACGGCACGCTCGGCGGTGGCACTCGCGGCGGCCGCCGCGCGGGAGCGCGACCGGGAGCAGGCGCGGGAGCGCACGCGGGAGCAGGCGCGGGACCTGGGCGAGGATTCCGGGCCGGCGATCGTGGTGGCTGGGCTGCGGAATCCGTGTGGGCAGATCAACGGGTTTCGGGAAGGGCTGCTCAAAGAGGTCATCGGGCGGGATGAGAGCGGCAACCTCGTCCGCAAGGCCGGCGTCATGGCGGTCGTTCTGCGCGGTGGGGTCATCCGGCCCGGCTACGTGGTCACCGTCGAGCTGCCGCCGTTGCCGCACGCCTCGCTGGAGCGGGTCTGAGCGCCCGCTGGAGCGGGTGTGGGCGGGGGCTCCCGTGCGGGCGTGGGACGATAGAACGCGTCGGCACTCTGCCGGCGGACCTGGACGGCCGGCCCGCGGTGCCTCGCACCTGCTCCGCCGGTGTCAGTTGAAGCTTGAGAAGAACGGACGAACGTGCCTGGACCGCTCGATCCCGCTGTGAATGTGATCGGGGCTACCGACCCGAGTCGCATCCGCAACTTCTGCATCATCGCCCACATCGACCACGGCAAGTCGACGCTGGCCGACCGGATGCTGCAGATCACCGGGGTGGTCGACCCGCGGCAGATGCGGGCTCAGTACCTCGACCGCATGGACATCGAGCGGGAACGCGGCATCACCATCAAGTCGCAGGCCGTGCGGATGCCGTGGGTGGTGCGTCAAGGGGACAAGCAGGGTGACACCGCGGTCCTCAACATGATCGACACGCCGGGGCACGTCGACTTCACCTATGAGGTCTCGCGCAGCCTGGCCGCCTGTGAAGGGGCGGTCCTGCTTGTCGACGCGGCGCAGGGCATCGAGGCGCAGACGCTCGCGAACCTGTACCTGGCGATGGAGAACGACCTCCACATCATCCCCGTGCTCAACAAGATCGACCTGCCGGCGGCGCAGCCCGAGAAGTACGCCGAGGAGCTGGCGAAGCTGATCGGGGTCGAGCCGGAGTCGGTGCTGCGGGTGTCCGGCAAGACCGGCATCGGCGTCGAGCACCTGCTCGACGAGATCGTCCGGGAGTTCAAGCCCCCGGTCGGCGACGCGGCGGCCCCGGCCCGCGCGATGATCTTCGATTCGGTGTACGACGTCTACCGGGGCGTGGTCACCTACGTCCGGGTCATCGACGGCCGGATCGAGGCCCGCGACAAGATCAAGATGATGTCGACCGGCGCGGTGCACGAGCTGCTCGAGATCGGTGTCGTCTCGCCCGAGATGGAGAAGGCGGGCGCGCTCGGCGTCGGCGAGGTGGGCTACCTGATCACCGGCGTGAAGGACGTACGCCAGTCCAAGGTCGGCGACACCGTCACCGGCAACGTCCGGGCCGCCACCGAGCCGCTGGGCGGCTACAAAGAGCCCAAGCCGATGGTCTACTCGGGTCTCTACCCGATCGACGGCTCGGACTACCCGGCCCTGCGGGACGCGCTCGACAAGCTCAAGCTCAACGACGCCGCCCTGGTCTACGAGCCGGAGACGTCGCTGGCGCTCGGTTTCGGATTCCGCGTCGGCTACCTCGGCCTGCTGCACCTGGAGATCATCGGCGAGCGGCTGGAACGCGAGTTCAACCTGGACCTGATCTCCACCGCGCCGAACGTGGTCTACCGGGTCTACACCGAGGACGCCGAGGAACGGGTCGTCACCAACCCGAGTGAGTTCCCGGACGGCAAGATCGCCGAGATTCACGAACCCGTGGTGCGGGCCACCGTGCTGGTGCCGAACGAGTTCGTGGGTGCGGTCATGGAGCTGTGCCAGAGCCGGCGCGGCAGCCTGCTCGGCATGGAATACCTGTCCGCCGAGCGGGTCGAGCTGCGGTACACCCTGCCGCTCGCGGAGATCATCTTTGACTTCTTCGACCAGCTGAAGAGCAAGACCAAGGGGTACGCGTCGCTCGACTACGAGCCCTCCGGCGAGCAGGTTGCCGAACTGGTCAAGGTGGACATCCTGCTGCACGGCGAGCCGGTCGACGCGTTCAGCGCGATCGTGCACAAGGACAAGGCCTACAACTACGGCGTCACCATCGCGTCCAAGCTGCAGAAACTCATCCCGCGGCAGCAGTTCGAGGTGCCGATCCAGGCGGCCATCGGCAGCCGGATCATCGCCCGCGAGACGATCCGCGCGATCCGCAAGGACGTCCTGGCCAAGTGCTACGGCGGTGACATCACCCGTAAGCGCAAACTGCTCGAGAAGCAGAAAGAGGGCAAGAAGCGGATGAAGATGGTCGGCCGGGTGGAAGTGCCGCAGGAGGCCTTCATCGCCGCCCTCTCGACATCCGACTCCGGGGACACCAAGGGAGCAACCAAGAAATAAGTCGGTTTGGTTTCTCCGAAGGTCGGGAAATCTGAGGCTCGACGGACGCAACGAGCTTCATCCCCCAGGAGGAACCATGACTGTCACCGGCATCATCACCGCTCTTATCGTCGGCCTCATCATCGGCGCGCTGGGCCGCCTGGTCGTACCCGGTAAGCAGAACATCCCGATCTGGCTGACCCTGGTCATCGGTGTGGTGGCCGCGCTGCTCGGCACCGTGATCGCCCGCGCGATCGGTGTTGCTGACACCAAGGGCTTCGACTGGACCGAGCTGCTCTTCCAGATCGTTCTGGCCGCCGTCGGTGTCGCCCTGGTCGCCGGCGTCGGCAGCCGTCGTCGCATCACCCGATAAGCGAGACGCCAGCACAGACGCGGTATCACCCAGCGACGCCGCGGGATGAAATGAGGCGCCGGACCGGCAACGGTCCGGCGCTTCACCATGTGCGGGAAAACCGGGAAGAAATCAGTACCGGAATTTGTGCTGAGCGCTCCGGCGATTGATCCAGGCCGGCAGTTCGTCGACGTGGTCGCGGTGCGGATGCTGCTCCTGCGGGTCGTGGCCGTCGGTCACGTTGCGCATGGTGACCACATAGCCCTGGACCAGGCGGTCCTCGCGCAGGTCGCGGTAGGTGGCCTCGACCAGGATCTGGGTCTCGTCGGACCGGCGCAACGCGCAGAACAGTTTGCCGTCGCCGTTCGACTGGAACGCGCGGCGGACCGGGCTCTGGTCGTCCGGGTGGACCAGATCGGTGAGGGTGGCCAGCGGCGACAGTTCGTCCTGGCCGAGCAGCTTGCGCACGGCCGGGCTGGCGTACCGGATGCGCTGGTCGTCGTCGATCACCAGCATCAGCTCGGCGGTGTTGCTGATCACCGTGCGCAGGTACTGATCGCTGTCCCGGCGACCGACCGCCTCGACCAGCATGATCCGGTCGAGGGCCATGGCGGCCTGACCGGCCAGCACCTCGAGCGCGTCGTGGGTCGCGGCCAGCAGGTCGCGGCGGGCGGTCACGATCAGGGCGCCGCCGCTCGGCCGGGCCACGGCCATCGGTTCCAGCCACAGTGGGCAGACCAGCGTGCCGTAGTCGCCGTCCTTGTTGGCCAGCCAACTGCGCCGGTGCGGCCCGGACCCGGTCGGCTCGGCTGACAGGCCGGCCTCGGCGAGTTTGCGGTTGTCGGTGGCGAAGAGCACCGAGGTCGCCGGTAGCAGCTGGCCGACCGCGGCGTGCACGGCTTCCTCCACCGCGCGCTGGTCGGCCGCGGCCACCAGGGCGCCGCTGGCGGTGCGGAGTGCGCGTTCCCGGGCCGCGGCCCGGCCGTTCTGCATCACCGAGTCGGCCAGCCGGGTGATGGTGAGCAGCAGGGTGATGCCGCCGACCACCGCGATCACCACGCCGTCCTGGACCCCGCCGTTCAGCGCCTCGATCAGCAGCACGGTCGGCGGGGTCGCCACCGAGGCGCACAGCAGCACCGCCCAGTGGCCGCGCCACTGGGTCGGGCTCGGCGGCATCGGCTCGGTGAGCCTCTTCATCGACGGGTGCAGCGCGGCCAGACCCCACGTCACGTACAGCACGATGTAGCCGGTCTCGGTGACCCAGCCCTCGGCCATCGGGTAGACGACGTCGCTGATCAGCATGCCGATCGAGCCGGCCAGCAGCAGGCTCGCGGACACGTTGCGGCCGGCCGCCAGCACCAGCCGGACGGCGACCGCGATCAGCACCAGGTCGCCGATCACGTCGGCGGCCGAGATCTTGCCGATGGTGCCCTGGTCGCCGATCAGGAAGACCCAGATCACCAGCAGCGTGGTGCATGAGGCGGCGAGCAGGTCGATCAGCCTGGCCCGGTCACCGAGCAGCGAACCGAACCGGGTGAACTGCAGCAGCGCGGCCGCGACCAGCAGGAACATCGAAAGGTAGAAGGTCTCGGCGACGCTGTCGGCCTTGATCGCGTAGAAGATGTCGCCGATCGCGAGGCTGGCCACCGATCCGGCGAGAAGCGTCCATGGGCCGATGCGAGCCGGCCGGTGCCATCGGACGCCGACGATGATCGCCAGACAGCTCGTGGCACCCAGCAGAATCCATTCGATGGCCCTTGACACGTCCTACTTAGTACCAGGGCGGTAGCTGTCTGTCCATGCGGCTATATACGCTCAGCGATTGTTCAGCGGAAACGGCGAACATCACCCTGAGCTACCGACAGGTACGGCACTTTTGATGCCGGAGGGCAACAAACTCGGACGTCAACTGAACACCTGAGCGATCACTTGGCGTTCGTCGGCACCACCGTCCGCCGTCACCTTCTGCCACTTGCCGTCCGGCGCGTGCCACTCAAGATCGGCGAAACGTACCCGTTCGAGACCGGTGGCCGAGGCGTGCGACACCAGCCAATGCGCGTACCTCCAGCCCGTACTCGCATCGGAGACCGCGACCGTGAGCCCGGCCGCCTGCGCGGCCGCCGGGGTTTTCGCCAGGCCCTTGCCCCAGTCGAGCTTGAGGTTCTGCAGCAGCGCGGTCGCGGCGGCGGCGCCGCGCAGCACCGGCGAACCGGACACCGTGCAGGCCACCGCTCCGGTCGCCCGGCCGGTCAGGGCTCGAGCCAGCACCGCCGACTCGTCGGCCCACTTCTCGTAGGCGTTCGGGTAGGCCGAGCGCTGCACCTTCTGCGCGGCGTCGGTGACCCGCATCTTCTGGTAGCCCTTGACCTTCTTGAGGGCGGTGTAGAACTTGTCCGCCGCGTACCTCGGGTCCTTGATCTTCTCGACCGTGCCCCAGCCCTGGCTGGGGCGTTGCTGGAAGAGGCCGACCGAGTCGCGGTCGCCGTCGTCGAGATTTTCCAGCTTGGATTCCTGCAGCGCGGTGGCCAGCGCGATCACGACGGCCCGCTCCGGCATGCCGCGCCGGATGCCGACCGCGGTGATGGTCGCCGCGTTGGCCATCTGCACCGAGTCGAGGGTGACCTCGCCGTCGGCCTTCACGGTGCACTCGGGCCCGAGGCTCGGCAGCTTGATGTCGCTGGGCAGGTTGTTGACCACGACCACCACGCCCAGCACACCGACCAGTGCGAGCAGCACGACCACCACGGCTGGTGTCCTGCGCACTCACACCTCCTCGACGCGCCCCGCGAAACGGGGCTCAGGCAACAAGAGTAGTCAACGACCGCACCGGCCGACCGTCACTGCTGGTCGGGGACCCAGGCCGCCGGGCGTTTCTCCCGGAAAGCGGTCACGCCCTCGCGGCCTTCGGCCGATCGGAAATAACCCCCGGACCGCTCGGCCAGGCCGGCCAGTTCGGCTCGGATCGAGGCTTCCGGCGTACGCCGTAGAAGCTGTTTGGTACCGGCCAGCGCGAGCGGGCCGCCCTGCACCAGCGCGGTGCAGTAGCCGGCGACCGCGGCGTCCAGGCCCTCGGCCGGGACCGCGGCCGTAACCAGGCCGACCTCCGCCGCCCGGGTCCCGTCGAAGACGTTGCCGGTGAGATAGAGCTCGGTGGCCGCCCGCGGGGTCAGCCGGGGCAGCACGGTGGCGCTGATCACCGCGGGGATCACACCCAGGCGCACCTCGGTGAACGCGAACGTCGCCTCGCGGGCGCAGACCGCGATGTCGGCCGCCGCGATCAGGCCGAGCCCACCGGCCCGGGCCGGGCCGCCGACCCGCGCCACCACCGGCTTGGGGAACTCCCAGAGCGCGGCCAGCACGTCGGCCAGTTTCTCGGCCGGCACCCGGCCGGCCTCGCGGGCCTCGGCGGTCTCCTTGAGATCGGCGCCGGAGCAGAAGACCGGGCCGGTGTGCGAGAGCACCACGACGCGCACCGCGGAGTCGGTCAGCGCGGCGCCGAGGGCGTCCAGGAGCTGGGTCATCAGGGGGGTGGAGAGGGCGTTGCGGTTGGCGGGGCTGTCCAGGGTCACGGTGGTCACCCCGGCGGCTGTGGCGGAACGGACCAGATCCATGGCCGGAACCCTATCGGGGGGAGTGCACACTTGTCGGATGGCCGGTGCGCTTCCCGATGGTGATCCTGTTCCGCTGGACGGGTCGCTCCCGCACGCCGCCGCGGCGGCCGCCGGCCGGAACGGATTCGCGGTCTATGTCCACGTTCCGTTCTGTGCGAGTCGATGCGGGTATTGCGACTTCAACACCTATACCGCCAGCGAACTGGGCGGAGGGGCCAGTCGCGACGAATACGCCGACACGGTTCTGCGTGAGCTTCGCCTCGCCCAAAACACTATAAATCCGGAAAAAGTGGACACGGTGTTCATCGGCGGCGGCACCCCGACGCTGCTCGGTGCCGATGATCTCGGCCGGATCCTCGAGGGCATCGACAAGACGTGGGGGCTGGCCGCCGACGCCGAGATCACCACCGAGGCCAACCCGGAGTCGGTGACCCCCGAATACCTGCGCACGTTGCACCGCCACGGCTTCACCCGGATCAGCCTGGGCATGCAATCGGCCAGCCCCACGGTGCTGCGGATCCTCGACCGCAAGCACACCGCCGGCCGGGCGCCCGAGGCCGCCCGGGAGGCCCGCGAGGCCGGCTTCGAGCACGTCAACCTCGACCTGATCTACGGGACCCCGGGGGAGACGGCCGACGACTTCGCCGCCTCGCTGCAAACCGTGATCGAGGCGGGTGCCGACCACGTCAGTGCGTACGCGCTGATCGTCGAGGACGGCACCCGGATGGCCGTCCGGATGCGTCGCGGCGAGCTCCCGTACCCGTCCGACGACGTCGCCGCCGACCGCTACCTGGCTGCCGAGGCGGCCCTGACCGCGGCCGGTTTCGACTGGTACGAGGTGTCCAACTGGGCGAAGGGCGCGGACGCCCGCTGCCGGCACAACCTGCTCTACTGGACCGGCGCCGACTGGTGGGGGCTCGGCCCGGGCGCGCACAGTCACGTCGGCGGGGTGCGCTGGTGGAACGTCAAGCATCCGACGGCGTACGCGAAAAGGCTGGCCGACGGTCATTCGCCGGGTCACGCCCGGGAGATCCTTACCGACGACGACCGGCGGGTCGAGGACATCATGCTGCGGGTGCGCCTGCGCGACGGCATCCCGCTGGCCGGGCTCGACGCGGCCGGCGCGAAGCAGGCTCTGGCCGACGGCCTGCTGGAGCCGGCGGCGTACGCGGAGGGGCAACTCGCGCTGACCCTCCGGGGCCGCCTGCTGGCCGACGCCGTCATCCGCGACGTCGTATGAGGGCGCCGGGCCCCCCGACCCGGCGCTTCGGAACGACCGCTACTTGATGATCGAAACCGTCATCGGGTAGTTGTACGGCTGGTTGTTGCTGGCCTTCACGCCGGCGATGACACCGAAGACGATCCCGATGACCATCGCGGCGAAACCGACGAAGATGCCGATGATGATGCAGGACAGGATCCAGCCGACGAGCGCGATGATCGACCAGAGGATCTGGAAGTTCAGCGCCTTGACGGCCTCGGCCCGCACCTGAGGCGACTGCGGGCCCCGGGCCAGCAGTGCGACGAGCGGGGCGATCCAGCCCGCGCAGCCGCCACCGAGGAAGGCGCCGGCCGCGCCCCCGAAGTGTGCGACCAGGATCCAGGTGCGGTCGTCACCGGCGATGGTGCCGCCGGCCGGAGCGCCGTACCCGTACTGCTGCGGGGGCGGGTTGTAGCCGCCGGGCGGCGGACCGTAACCGCCGCTGGGCGGCGGGGCGTACCCACCGTTGGGCGGCGGCGGGGCAGCGGGCCCGCCGGACGAGGGAGGCGGTACCGAACCCGAGGTCGGGTCGTTACCGGCATATGGGTTGAATGGCGCCGTGGGATCGTTCTGATTACCTTCACCAGGCGGGCGAGGCGGTTCTGTCATGGCTGACACCGTAGGACCGCAGCTCAACCGGGTACAGAGCGACATGCACTCGGAGTCGATGAATAGACAGAGCCACTCGATCATCGCGCTGCCGCCTGCGGCGACGTAGACTGGCACTCTGTCTCCAGGAGTGCCAGCACAAGACGAGGGAGGGGTCATAGTGAGTCTGGATGACCGCAAGCTCGAAGTGCTGCGGGCAATCGTCGAGGACTACGTCGAGACCCAGGAGCCGGTCGGCAGCAAGTCACTGGTCGAGCGGCATCAGCTCGGCGTCTCCCCGGCCACGGTGCGCAACGACATGGCCGTGCTGGAGGAGGAGGGCTACATCCGGCAGCCGCACACCAGTGCCGGCCGGGTGCCCACCGACGCCGGTTACCGGCTGTTCGTCGACCGGCTGTCCCGGGTCAAGCCGCTGAGCCCGGCCGAGCGCCGGGCGATCGAGCGCTTCCTGATCGGTGCGGTCGACCTCGACGACGTGGTGCATCGCACAGTCCGGCTGCTCGCCCAGCTGACCCGGCAGGTCGCGGTCGTGCAATATCCGTCGCTGGCCCGCTCCTCGGTGCGCCATCTGGAACTTGTCCCGATCTCCACCACCCGGATCATGCTGGTGATGATCGCCGACACCGGCCGGGTTGAGCAGCGGCTGGTCGAGCTCCCGGCCCCGGCGACCCCCGACGACGTGATGGAGTTGCGCCGCAAGGCCAACGAGAAACTCGCCGGTCAGCGGCTGTCCGACACCCCGCCGCTGGTGGCGTCCCTGGTCGACGAGTGCGCACCGGACCGCCGCGGCACGATGGCCTGCCTGGCCAGCGTGCTGCTGGAAACCCTCGTCGAGCGCAGCGAGGAACGCCTGATGCTCGCCGGAACGGCGAACTTGACTCGGGGAGGTGTGCTGGACTTCCAGGGCACACTTCGTCCCGTGCTCGAGGCCCTCGAGGAGGAGGTCATCCTGCTCAAGCTCATCGGCGACCTGGAACCGAGCAAGACCCGGGTGCGCATCGGCGACGAGAACGAGATCGACAACCTGCGCTCGACCTCGGTGGTCAGCACCGGCTACGGGCCGGGCGCGACTATCGTCGGTGGGCTTGGTGTGCTCGGCCCCACCCGGATGGACTACCCCGGCACCATCGCCACGGTGCGAGCGGTGGCACGCTACGTGGGCGATCTGCTGGCACAGAATTGACGACGGAACCGCGCTGACATTGAGGACTCCAAACCCCGTGGCCAAGGATTACTACGGCATTCTCGGCGTGAGCCGGGAGGCGACCGACGACGAGATCAAGCGCGCCTACCGCAAACTGGCTCGGCAATTCCACCCCGACGTCAATCCGGACCCGGAAGCGCACGAGAAGTTCAAGGACATCAACGCGGCCTACGAGGTTCTGTCCGACGACCAGAAGCGGCAGATCGTCGACCTCGGCGGTGACCCGCTCGCGCCCGGTGGCGGCGTCGGTCCCGGTGGCCCCGGTGGTGGCCCGGGCGGCCCGTTCGTCGGTTTCCAGGACATCATGGACGCGTTCTTCGGCACTGCCGCCGGCGGCGGCAACCGGGGTCCGCGCCCGCGCACCCGCCCCGGCGCCGACGCGATCCTGCGTCTCGAACTCGACCTGGTGGAGACCGCGTTCGGCGTCGAGGCGCCGATCACCGTCGACACCGCGGTCCTGTGCACCCAGTGCTCCGGCGCCGGCACCGCGCCCGGCACCCACCTGGCCACCTGCGAGACCTGCGGCGGCCGCGGTGAGGTGCAGAGCGTGCAGCGCACATTCCTCGGCCAGGTCGTCTCGTCCCGCCCCTGCTCCACCTGCCAGGGCCACGGCACGGTCATCCCGCACCCCTGCCCCACCTGCGCCGGCGACGGCCGGGTGCGCACCCGTCGCTCACTCACCGTGAAGATCCCGGCGGGCGTCGAGGACGGCATGCGCATTCGCCTGGCCCAGCAGGGCGAGGTCGGGCCCGGCGGCGGCACCGCCGGTGACCTCTACGTGGAGATCAGTGAGCGGCCGCACGACGTCTACTCCCGCAAGGGCGACGACCTGCACTGCCGGGTCACGCTGCCGATGACCGCGGCCGCGCTCGGCACCCGCCTGACGATCAAGACGCTGGACAGCGAAGAGGCGATCGAGGTCAAGAACGGCACACAACCCGCCAGCACGCTGCGCATCCGCGGCAAGGGCGTGCCGCACCTGCGTGGCCAGGGCCGCGGCGACCTCTTCGTGCACCTGGACGTGAAGACGCCGACCAAGCTGACCGCCGACCAGGAACGCATGCTGCGCGATTTCGCCAAGACCCGCGGCGAGGACGTGGCCGAGCTGAGCAAGCAGGGCGGCTTCTTCAGCCGGATGCGCGACGCTTTCAACGGCCATTAAATTCAAGATGTCGTAGCTCGGTGGTGGGTGACAGACCGTCGCTCCCGCCGGGGGCGGGCCGGGGCCCAGCTTTGCTGGCCCTGGCCCTTCATTCTGCGTGCGTGGTTGCGCAAAACGCCGCCGGTGAGGCTCACCGGCGGCGTTTCGGGTTGGTGCGGGGGTCAGCTCAGCGGTCGGCGATGGTGCGGCCGGCGTGCGCGGCGGCCTCGTGCGCGGCCTTCTTCAGCAGGTCAGCGGCATCCCGGAGGGACTCCATCGCCGGGCTGACGTGGGCCAGGGTCAGTTCGCGCTCGACCAGGGTGAGGTCGGCGCCCCAGACGTCCTCGACGATCCGCCGGATGAACGAGGTGTTGTGGTCCCAGCCCTCACGCGGGGTGCCCGGGCTGTAGCCGCCGCCACGGGTGGTCACCAC
Source organism: Paractinoplanes tereljensis (assembly GCF_016862435.1). Taxonomy (GTDB): domain Bacteria; phylum Actinomycetota; class Actinomycetes; order Mycobacteriales; family Micromonosporaceae; genus Actinoplanes; species Actinoplanes tereljensis. The sequence goes on along the minus strand of NZ_BOMY01000060.1, from coordinate 197,820 downwards.
GATGGCCGGCTTGCCGTCGAGCAGCCGCTCGCCGTTGGGGCCGCCGGCCAGGACGAGGTCGATCCAGATCTTGGCGTGCTGGGAGACGCCCCAGTTGTAGAGCGGCAGGGCCAGGATGACCGCCTCGGCGTGCCGGACCTCGTTGTTGAGCTGCTGGGCCAGGGCCACGGCGGCCTGCTGGTGCTCGTTGCGCTGGTCCTCGGGGGTGAAGGCGCCGCCGATGGCGTTCTGCCAGGCGTCCGCGGGCAGCGGCTCGGAGCCGAGGTGGCGCCGGATGAACTCGGTGCCCGGCCGGACCGCGAGCCACTCGGCCTCGGCCACGTCGGCGAGCTCGGAGCTGGCCGAGTTGGGCCCCTGGATGCTGGCGTCGATACGCAGGACGGTCACAGGTTCTCCCTAGGTGGAGCTGTTGAATGTTCAACTCGATAGTGCCACGGTTCGAGTTGAATGTTCAAGTCGCCTGGTTGAGTTACAGTTCCGTTTGTGAACAGCGCCACCCCGCCTCCGGACCCCGACGAGGTCCCCTGGTTGTCGAACGACGAGATGACCGCCTGGATGTCTCTGACCGGGATGCTCATGACGCTGCCCGCAGCCATCGATGCGCAGCTCAAGCGCGATTCCGGGCTGAACTTCTTCGAGTACTCAATCTTGGTCTCGCTGGAGCGCCCCGAAGATCACAAGGTGCGGATGAGCGTGCTCGCGATGATGGCCGGCGGCTCGATGTCCCGGCTGTCGCACGCGGTGAGCCGGCTCGAGAAGCAGGGCTGGGTGCGCCGGGTGGCCTCCGAGGGGGAATCGCGCTGCATCTCGGCCGAGCTGACCGAGGCGGGCCTGGCCGCGCTGGTAGCGGCGGCCCCCGGGCACGTGCGTGAGGTCCGCCGCCTGGTCTTCGACCCGCTGAACGGCACCCAGGTCAAGCAGATGCAGCGGATCTGCCGCGAGGTCGTCGGCGTCACCGATCCGGCCGCGGCCGCGACGGTCGACGAGATAAGCCAGCTGATCGAGGGGTGAGGGAGGCGTGGCTGGGGCTGCTGAAGCACTCGCTCAACCGGGTCACGGTCCCGCTCGCCCGCGCCGGCCGGGGCCCGTTCGCCCTGGTCCGGCACGTCGGCCGGCGTTCCGGCCGCCCCTACGAGACCCCGCTGCTGCTGGCTCGCCGGGGTGACGACTTCGTGGCCGAGCTGACCTACGGCCCGAACGTCGACTGGTACCGCAACGTCGTAGCAGCCGGTCACTGCCAGGTGGTCACGGCCGGTGTGGTGCACGAGATCGACCGCATCGAGGTCCTGCCGCCCGACGATGGCCTGCGAGCGTTCGGAAACCCCGCGGCCGCCGTCCTGCGCCTGCTACGGCGCCGCGACTTCCGCCTGCTGCACGTAGCGGCTTTTGACTCTCGCACGTAGTAGTGCGTTTTCGCGGCAGGCGATTCGCGCGAAAGGCGCGCTGCGGCCGTGCGTGGCAATGGGCCGCGATGGGCGGCCGAGAGTGTGCGGGTTTGGCGGGGGAGGGGTCGCCGCGTACTTGAAGGATCTTTTTTCGCGTTCTTGAATGGATCTTTTAAAGGAGGGCCTGGGCTCGGTCCACCAGGAGGGGGAGTAGGTCGATTCGCCAGGTTTGTAGGTGGATGTGGCCGCTGGAGAGGCCGCCGTGGGCGAACTCGGGGCGGTAGACCGAGGGCTCCAGCTCGGCGAAGAGGTCTACGCCGACGATGCGGTTGAAGGCGGTGTAGAGCATCGCCTCGGCCTCGCCCAGGGTGGGCGGCAGGTAGGTGTCGCCCAGGTGGTCGCGCATTGCCTGCCACACCCAGGGATCGCCGCGCAGGCCCCAGACCTGGGGTTCGGGGTCGAAGAGGTCGGCCACCAGCTTCATGAGATCAGTCTGACCCGCCTCGCGGAGGTCCGCACGCCGGCAGATGAAGCAAACCTTAAATTGATTTGCATCACTTGCCGGGAGCGCGGTCGGGCGGCCTAGCGTCGATTTGTCCTTGGCGTCCGAAACAACCGCAAGGAGGCACTGTGCTCCGTTCCCTCCGCCTCGCCATCGGGGCGTTCATCGTCGCGTTGACGCTGGCTTTCACCGCCGGCACCGCCAACGCGGCCGTCTGGTACTCGACCGATCGTTGGGGTACCTGGACCAGCGGCAGCTACACGCTGTACAACAACGTCTGGGGGTCCGGTTACGGTCCGCAGACGATCTGGGCCAACTCCACGAGCAACTGGGGAGTCTGGGCCAACCACCCGAACACCGGCGGGATCAAGTCGTATCCGAACGCGACCCGCTACATCGGCCGGACGGTCAGCTCGCTGGGCACGGTGACCAGCAGTTTCAACGTGACCGTGCCGACCAGCGGGGTGGCGTTCACGACGGCCTACGACATCTGGTCGTCGGACAACGCGCACGAGATCATGCTGTGGATGAACTACTACGGCGCGGTCGGGCCGCTGGGCACGCTGCAGACCACCGCTACCGTGGGCGGGCACACCTGGCGGATCTACCGCGGTTCGAACGGGTCGAACAACGTGTACTCGTTCGTGCGCACGAGTAACACCAGCTCCGGCACGGTGAACGTCGCGCAGATCGCGCAGTGGATCCGGACGGCCGGCTGGTTCGGCAACGTCACGATCGGCAATGTCCAGTTCGGATACGAGATCACGTCGTCCTCGGGCGGCAAGGACTTCGTCACGAATTCCTTCTCCGTCTCGGGCTGAGGCTGGTGCGCGGGGTGCGTGGGACCCCCGCGCTTCAGACCGTTACGGCGGGGACCGCGGCGGTCAGTGACCAGTCGTGGCTGATGTCGGCGGCTGCCCGCAGAAGCTTGGGCAGGTGGTCCTCGAGCAGGGTTTCCACTGTGGTTTCGGCGGCGTGGACGGTGACGTTGATGGCGGCCACCACGTTGCCGTCGCCGTCGCGCACGCCGGTCGCTATCGACCGGACTCCCGGCGCCAGGTCTTGATCGGCCAGAGCCCAGCCCTTGGCCCGCACCTCGCGCAGGGAGGTCTCCAGCTCGGCGGACGACGGCTGCCAGCGCGGGGTGATGCCGGAACGGGACGCCTCGTCGACCACCTTCAGCAGCGTCGTCGGCGGCAGGGCCGCCAGTAGCACCTTGCCCATGCTGGTGGCGGGGGCCGGGAAGCGGGTGCCGATGGTGACCGACAGGGTGACGATCTTCGGCACCGCCACCCGGGCCACGTAGACGATGTCGGCGCCGTCGAGCTGGGCCATCGACGTGGACTCGTTGGTCTGGGCGACCAGTTTCTCCATGTGCGGGCGGGCGACGTCCCACATGCTCAGCGAATTGACGTAGGCCATGCCCAGCTCCAGGACGCGCGGGGTCAACGCGTAACCCCGCGCGGCCTGGCGGACGTAGCCGAGCGCCTCGAGCGTGATCAGGATGCGGCGGACGGTGGGGCGGGCGAGGCCGGTGTGGCCGGCGATCTCGCTGAGGGTCATGGCGGGCGTGCCCGGCCGGAAGGAGCGCAGGACGTCGAGGCCACGCGCGAGGGCCTCGATGAAGTCGGGCCCGGCGCCCCTCCCAGTGTCGGTCATGACCTCATGCTTTCATTGCTTTACTTCGTGTACTGATAGGGGTTGGTAAGGATCCGCGACTCGGGGATCTCCGGGTTCATGCCGCGCTGCCAGAGATCCTCACCCATGGTCTCGCGCAGGTAGTCGACCGTGGCGCCGACCTTGGCCCGGGCGGCGGCCAGATCGACCCCGACCAGCTTGCCGTCCTGCTTGACGACCTTGCCGCCGACCAGCACGGTGTGCACGTCGCCGCGCTGCGCCTGGTAGGCGACGTGGCCGTAGGGGTGCAGCACCGGGAACATGGCGGGCGACGCGTCGTTCTTGATCAGCACGACATCGGCCTTGCGGCCGGGGGTGATCGCGCCGATCTCGGAGTCCATCCCGAGGGCCTTGGCGCCGCCCCGGGTGCCCCAGTCGACGACCTGCTCGGCGCGCAGGTGGTGGTGGGTGATGGTCTCCTTGGCGGCGTGCGCCTCGAGGTGCTCGCGGGACCGGTCGGCCGACAGCGTGGTGCGCATCGCCGAGAACAGGTCGCCGCTCCACCAGACGCTGGTGTCCATCGACAGCGAGACCGGGATGTCGTGCTTGCGCAGCACCCAGGTGGGCGGGTAGCCCTGGCCGGCGCTCTGCTCGCTCTCGGTGGAGACCGAGACCGAGCCGCCGGTGGCGGCGATCCGGTGGTAGGAGTCGCTGCTCAGGGTGGCCGCGTGCACGTAGACGGTGCCGGGCGTCATGAAGCCGTTCTCATACATCAGCCGGATGCCGTCGTCGTTGGTGGCGCCCCAGACGCCGGCGTGCGTGGTGACCGTGACGCCCAGGTCGCGGGCCACCTCGAAGGCGGCTTTCTCCTGGAACGCCGGGTCGCCGGGGATGTCGAAGGCCAGTTGGAAACCGGCCAGCTTGCCGCCGTCGATGCGGCGCCGGTAGAAGTCGCGGAACTCGGGCGTGGTCGACCACTGCCACGGGCCCTGCTGGATGTTGCCGTAGGCGAGGACGAACCGGCCGGGCACCGCCTCGAGGGCGTCGACCGCCGCGTCGGCGTGGTCGATGGTCTGCAGGCCGTGTGACCAGTCGACGGTGGTGGTGACGCCGGAGTCGATGGCCTCGATCGCGCCGAGCAGGTTGCCGGCGTGCACGTCCTCGGGGCGGAACAGCTTGCCGGACTCCAGGTAATACCAGACGAAATACTGCGTAAGGGTCCAGTCAGCACCATATCCGCGCATGGCGGTCTGCCACATATGCCGGTGCGTGTCGACCATGCCGGGCATGATGATGCCGTCGGTGGCGTCGATCTCGAGGGCGCCGTCGGGGGCGGTCAGGTTGTGCCCGACCTCGGCGATCCGGTCGCCGATGACCAGCACGTCGGCGTTGTTGAGCACCGTGTGCGAGTCGTCCATGGTCAATACGAGGCCGTTGCGGAGGACCACCGGCCGGTCGCTGTCGCTCATCGCCCATCCTTTCAAGGTTTTCCGGACCGCTGTCCGCTGAGCGGGCAGGGCGAGTGGCGCCAGTGTGCTCCCGGTCACGTGCAGCGTCAATAGTGTGTTTCGACTTGATTAACCGCCCATTGACAGGCCTGCTGCCGGGGCGGAAGCTGTTTCAGCGGACAGGTGTCCGCAGAACGGGCGGTGATGATGACGCAGGGCCCTCTGCACGGTCTGCTGGTGGCGGATTTCTCCCGGATCCTGGCCGGGCCGTACGCGACGATGCTGCTCGCCGACCTCGGCGCTCAGGTGATCAAGGTGGAGGGGCCGGGTGGGGATGACACCCGCACCTGGATGCCACCCACCCGCGACGGTGTCTCGACCTACTATCTGGGCATCAACCGCAACAAGCGGTCCATCGCCCTGAACCTGAAGGATCCGGACGATCAGGCCGTGGCGCGTGCGCTGGCCGGCCGGGCGGACATCATGATCGAGAACTTCAAGCCGGGCGGTCTGGCCCGGTTCGGTCTTGATTTCGACTCGGTTCTTTCGGAAAACCCGAAGATCATCTACGCCAGCATCAGCGGCTTCGGCTCCGGCGAGGGGGCCAACCTCCCGGGGTACGACTTGATGGTCCAGGCCATCTCCGGCCTGATGAGCCTCACCGGCGACCCGGACGGATCGCCGTTCCGGGCCGGCATCTCGGTCTTCGACGTGATGGCCGGCATGCACGCCACCATCGGCATCCTGGCCGCCCTGCGGCACCGGGGCGAGACCGGCCGCGGCCAGCACGTCGAGGTCAACCTGCTCAGCTCGGCCCTGTCCGGCCTGGTCAACCACTCGAGCGGTTACGTCGCCGGCGGGACCATTCCGTTCCGGATGGGCAACGCGCATCCCAGCCTCTTCCCGTACGAGCCGCTGCCGTGTGCGGACGGTGAGCTGATCGTGATCGCCGGGAACGACGGGCAGTTCCGCAAGCTGTGCCAGGTGCTCGACCTGCCGGAGCTGCCGGACGATCCGCGTTTCGGGCGTAACCAGGACCGTACGGCGAATCGCGAACAGTTGCGGCCGATCCTGGTCGAACGGCTCAGCAAGCGGACCAAGGACGACTGGTTCCGCGACCTGCTGGCGGCCGGGGTGCCGTGCGCGCCGATCAACACGATCGACGGCGGCGTGGCCTTCGCCGACGAGCTGGGGCTGAACCCGGTGATCGACGCCGGTGGCGTGCCGGCGGTCCGCAACCCGATCACGTTTTCCGAGACCCCGCCGGCGTACGAGCTTCCGCCGCCCGGTCTGGACGAGCACGGCGAGGAGATCCGAGCGTGGCTGAAGAATTAAGTTTCCCGACCGGGCTGGGCACCTCGACCCCGGAAACGATCTCCTTGCTGGGGCAGGACCTCGCGGCCGACCTGATGGGCAAGGTCGGCTTCGGTGAGCTGGCGTTCTGGCTGGTCGCCGGGCGCCGTCCGTCGTCGTCCGAGGTCCGGCTGTTCGAAGCCGTGCTGGTCGCGCTGGCCGATCACGGCTTCACGCCCACCGCGATCGCGGCCCGCCTGACGTACCTCTCGGCGCCGGATTCCCTGCAGGGAGCCCTCGCCGCCGGTCTGCTCGGCGGCGGTTCCCGCTTCCTCGGGGTGACCGAGGACTGCGGCCGATTCCTGGCCGAGACGCTTGTCGCGGCCGGCACCGAGCGCGACTACGACGTGATCGCGCTGGAAGCCGTCAAGAAGGCCCGCGAGCAGAAGAAGTTCATCCCGGGCCTCGGCCACCCGGTGCACAAGGAACTCGATCCGCGCACCCCCGTGCTGATCGCGATCGCCGAGGAAGAGGGCCTGCGCGGCCCGCACCTGCGGTTGTTCGAGGCGATCGGCCGGGTGCACCCGCAGGTGCTCGGCAAGACGCTGCCGCTCAACGGCGCCGGCGTGTGCGGCGCGGCCCTCGCCGACCTGGGCCTGCCGACCGACCTGCTGCGCGGGTTCGCCCTGCTGGCGCGGGCGGCCGGCCTGCTCGGGCAACTGGCCGAGGAGCGCCGCCGGCCGATCGCCAACCAGATCTATCTCACCGTCGATCGCAACGCCGTCTACGAACCCCGGGAGGACTGACTATGGCCAGCATCGTCGCGGTCATCGCCTCGACTCACCATCCCTTCTACTACCGGGCCAGCACCTCCACCGGCGAGGACCGTCCCCCCTTCGCCGACGAGTGGGTCCGGAAGATCACCGCGTTCCGGGAGACCCTGACCCGGGCTAACCCCGACGTGCTGGTGATGGTCGGCTCCGACCACTTCCATCAGCTGTGGCTGGACAACATGCCGCAGTTCCTGGTCGGCAAGGCGCCGTTCTACGACGCCAACTGGTACAACGAGGAGCGCGAGTTCGGCCTGCCGAAGATGCTGCTCAAGGGCCAGGAAGACCTGTCCGCGCACATTCTGCGGGCCGGCCTGGACTCCGGTTTCGACCTGGCGTTCAGCAACGAGCTGCGGATCGACCACAGTGTCACCTGCCCGATCATCACGCTGCGGCCGGAGGCCGACCTGCCGATCGTGCCGATCTACACCAACATCTTTGCGCCGCCGCTTCCGCAGCCTTCGCGCTTCGTCCAGCTGGGTGAGGCGATCCGGCGCATCGTCGAGGAGTGGCCGTCGCATCTGCGGGTCGCGATCATCGGCACCGGGCACCTGTCGCTGGAGCTGGGCGGGCCGCGCCAGTTCGGGCCGCACGGACCGGACCCCGAGTTCGACCGCCGGGCCGTCGAGTGGATCGCCAGCGGTGACCTCGACAGTTGCCTGCGCGAGGTGTCGCTGGACAGCCTGCACGCGCCGGGCAACGCCACCCACGGCTTCATGGACTTCATGCTGATGATGGGCGTGGCCGGGGCCGGGGCGAAAGCCGACCACGTGGACACGCTCGACCTGTTCCACACCATGGAGGCCTACTTCACCTGGTACCCGAACGGAGTTCCGGCATGACCGCCTGCACCGAGCGGCACCCAGCCGCACCGGCGGACGGCGTTGCAGGTGAGGGCCAGAAGGGCATGCCTAAGGAGGGCTCAGCATGAGCAAGTACTTGCTGAACAAGTTCCTGTACACAGTCGACCGCGACCCCGAGCTCGTCGAGCGGTACCGGGCCGAGCCCCACGAGCTGGTCACCTGGTGGGAGGCGGATCGGGCCAACGCGGTGCTCAACTGCATCACCGACGAGGCGAGCACCTGGCTGCGGTTCACCGACGAGGAGCGGGCGGCGCTGATCGATCATGATCACTGCAAGCTCTTCGAGCTGGGGGCGCACCCGTTCCTCACGCTGACGCTGTTCATCGCGATGTTCGAGCGGGACAACGCCGAGCCGCTCGAGTATCAGAAGGCGTACGGCGCGCGGATGGCCCACTTCGCGATGCCCTACCCGGACATCGCGACATGATCCCCGCGGCCGTGCTGCGCGTCTGCGGCCGGCCACCGTCGCTGGAGAAGCGACGGCCACCCGTGCCGGGCGCCGGCGAGGTGCCGATCTCCGTGGCGGCGGCGCCGATCACCCCGCTGGACCTGCTGTGTGCCTCAGGCACCAGCTATTTCGGGACGCCGGCGACGCCGTACGTGCCGGGAGTGCAGGGTGTGGGCTACCGCGACGACGGTACGCCGGTCTGGTTCGCCACCTCGGCCGGAATGCGGCCCGGCGACGGCAGCATGACCGCGGCCGTCTCGGTGCCGTACGTCGACGTCGTGCCGTTGCCCCGAGGCGTGCCGCTGCCGTTGATCGCGGCGCTCGGCCTGTCCGCCGTGGCGGCGCACTCGGCGCTGACCCGGACCGGTGGGCTCACCCCCGGTGAGACCGTCGTCGTGCTCGGGGCCGGTGGGGTGGTCGGGCAGGCCGCGGTTCAGCTGGCCCGGCTCTGCGGTGCCGGCCGGGTGATCGCCGTGAGTCGCTCGGCGGACGCTCTCGACCGGGCGGTCCAGTTCGGCGCCGACGGGATCGTCGCACTACGGCCCGACGACGACCCGATGTCGCTGGCCGACCGGCTGCGCGACGCGTCCGGGCCGGCCGACCTGGTGCTCGATCCGGTCTTCGGGGTGCCGGCCGCGGCCGCGTTGCGGGTGCTGCGACCCGGCGGCCGGCTGGTCAACCTGGGCAGTTCGGCGTCGCCGACCGCACCGATCGACTCGGCGACGCTGCGCAGCGGCTCGCTGCAGGTGCTCGGCTACACCAACAACGCGCTGTCCACCGCGCGGCGTGCGGAGTCGCTGACCGAGGTGGCCGAGCACGCGGCGGCGGGCCGGCTAACCGTGGCGCACGAGGCGGTGCCGTTCGCCGACGTCGCCGAGGCCTGGTCACGCCAGGCGTCCGGCGACACCGAGGGCCGCATCGTCTTGACGCTCTAGCCGGCCTTGGTTCGGCCCGGCCTTGGTTCGGCCCGGTCCGGCCTGGTCCGGCTCGGCCTGGCCGGGCTCTTCAGTTGGCTTGGCACTTTGGCTGGGCCGGCCTGGCTTTCAGAGGGGCTGGATTGCCAGGTTGGCGAGGTCGGCCGGGCTGGTGATCGCGTCCATTGTGGTAATTCGGCCGTTTGTGACGGTGATTCGGGTGGCTACCTTTACCTGGCCGTTGACGATTACCGCGAAGCCGATGGCGCCGTTGATCAGGGCGGTGCGGGCGGCTCGGGCTCGGCCGGCGAAGAAGCGGGCGACGGCGTCGGCGCCTTGGTTCTGGACTACCTGGTCTACGCGCATTTCGACGTCCGGGTCGAGCAGGGCCAGCAGGGTGCCCAGCTCGCCGCCGCGGGACGCGGTCAGGAACGCGTCGACTACCTGACGGTCGGCCGGTGCGTCCTGCTCCTGCTCCGGCGGCGTGGCTCGCACGCGGCGGCGGGCGCGGCTGGCCAGTTGCCGGGCCGCGTCGGGGGAGCGGCCGACGATCGGGGCGATCTCCTCGAACGAGACGGCGAACAGGTCGTGCAGCACGAACGCGAGCCGCTCGGCCGGGGTCAGCGTCTCCAGGACCACCAGCAGCGCCAGCCCGACCGAGTCGGCCAGCAGCGCCTGCTGCTCGGGATCGTCGCCGGCGGCGGGCGGTTCCGCCGGGAACTCGTCCTCGCGGCGGGCGGTGCGCTGCCGCAGCATGTCCAGGCACACCCGGCCGACGACCGTGGTCAGCCACGCGCTGAGGTTGTCCACCCCGTCGCCGGCGCGGCTGAGTCGCAGCCAGGCCTCCTGCACCGCGTCGTCGGCCTCGGCCGGGGAGCCGAGCATCCGCAGCGCCACCGCGCGCAGCCGGGGCCGGTTCTCCTCGAAGTGGGCCGCGAGTTCGTTTTGTGTCCTATGCCACATTGGTCACGTTCGCCTTCCCGGGTTCGTCACCCCTTTGACGGAACAGAGCGCGCCGATGTGACGGCGCCGGAGGGAGAAATCATGCAGGCTCGGATCGAGAACCCGGCGTACCTGCTGCCGGAGTCCGTGAAGGCGATCAACCTCCTCTACAAGGAGGCCCACTCGGCCGGCGTCGAACCGGCCACCCTGGAGCTGGTGCACCTGCGGGCCAGCCAGATCAACGGATGCAGCCCGTGCGTCGACTCGGGTGCCCGCAACGCCCGCAAGAACGGCGAGACCGAGGAACGGCTGTACGCGGTGGCGGTATGGCGGGAGACGCCGTATTTCACCGAGGCCGAACGAGCCGCGCTCGCCCTGGCCGAGGCGGCCACCCGGCTGGCCGACCGGCCCGACCCGGTGCCGGACGACATCTGGGCCGCGGCCGCCGCGCACTACAACGAGAAGCAGCTCGCGGCCATCGTGCTGTGGATCGCCACCACCAACTTCTTCAATCGGATCAACGCGGCCACCAAGCAGCCCGCTCCGCAGAATTGGGGATGAGGTCTCGGCGCGACGTGACTAGCATCCCCGGCATGACGGGGATTGATACGACTACGCCGCGTGTGGTGCGAGTGGCGGCCTGGCTGACGCTGGCATTGGCGCCGGTCGGGCTGCTGCTCGTGCTCGACGGCATCCTGGAACTGCAATGGTGGGGCAGCGCCGAGTCGAAACACCTGCTCGCGGCGCTCGACAGCATCAACACTGAGTACGGCATCACGCCGCCCGCCTTACTGCGTGGCCGGGAGGGGGCCGTCGAGCTGATCGTTCTCGGGGTCCTCTGCATCGCCTACGCCATTCTTGGCATCTGGCTGCGGCGCGGCCGGCTCTGGGCTCGCAGCTGGGCGATCGGTGGCGGATTGCTGACTCTCCTGCTGGGAATCATGGGCGTCGGCTCGGACGCCACCGAGTCGCACACCGTAGCGGCCTACTTCGAGCAGCTGCACGGCTCGGCGATCGGCGATCGGGTCCCGGCGGTGCGAGAGCTGCTCTTCCCGGGGTGGTACCCGTGGGCCGAGGACATCATCCAGGGCGCGCAGGTGCTCCTGACGCTGGCCGCGCTGGTCGCGCTGGCGTCCGCGATCATCTCGCACGGCGACTATTTCACCGGCGGCCGCGAAGTGGACGCCCCACCGGACGAGTGGGACTCGGCCCTGTCCCGGGTGCGCGACCAGTCCCGCCGCCAGCGCGAGGCCGACGAGTCATAGGCTGCGTGGTCGGCCAGCCGTGGGCCGGGTTGGTCGTGGCCGGTCTGAGGCTGCGTGGCCGGCCAGGCATGGGCCGGGTTGGTCGTGGCCAGTCAGGGCCGCGTGGTTGGCCAGGCAGAGGCCGTGGTTGGCCGGTTATCGGCTTACAGCCAGGGCACTCGGGTTTGTCCGCGGGTGGTGCCGGGCACCGTGGCTCGGCCGGTGAAGACGCTGGTCAAGCCGGGTGGCCCGGCCGGTGGGCGAGGCCGCCGGGTGCGGGCTATCAGCACGATGACCAGGGCGGCCGTGCCGGCCAGCGCTAGTGCGATCAGCAGCGTGCGGGCGAACGGCCGTCCCCGGTTGGCGTTACCCGGGGCCGGCAGGATGGTCTCGGCGGTGAGGGTGCCGACGGTGATCGACGCTCGCGCGGGCAGTGCGTCGGGGGTGGGAAAGCGCACCAGATAGCGGTCGCGCAGGGTGGACTCGACCTGGTCCAGGGCGGGCACCACGACCGGCTCGCCGACCGGGGCGAAGAAGCCGCCGGTGGCCGTGGCCGCCGCCGACCAGTAATCGCCGGCCGCGGCCGTGCCGACCACCACCAGCATCGTGCCGTCGCGGCGGAACTCCTCCGCGACCCGCGCGGCCGTCTCGTCGCCGGCGGCCGGCGCCGACGTGTACATCACCACCAGCCGGCGGCCCGCCGCGGCCGGTGGGAACTGGCCGCGGGCCAGGGCGAGTGCGGCGGCGGTGTCCCTTTCGCCTTCGGGGCGCACGGTGGCGAGCGCCTCCACCACGCCGGCCGCACCGAGCTTCGGTGCGGTGAGTGCGGCGGCCGGGCGCCGGTCCGGGACGACCACGGCGTCGGTGCCGATCGGCGCCTCCAGTACGAAGCGGGCGGCCGCACTCAGCCAGGCGGGCAGCGTCCCGGCGCCGGCCTCGGCCGCGTCCACCACCAGCGCCACGCTCAGGCCGTCCGACATCACCGGCAGCAGGTCGGCGTCCACGGTGTGTCCGTCCACAGTGACCCGGGCCGAACGCCGGTCAGCCCCGGCGAGAGTGGCCAGGTCAACCACCACCGTGGTTTCGCCGCCACCGGAAAGCACTCCGGCGACCGGCAGCGGCGCAGCCGCGGGCGGCAGCAGCACCTCGGCGCCCGCCGCCGGAGCGGCGACCGCCAGTCGTGCGGCGGCTGGTGGGTGTGGGACGGCGGCCTGGGCTGGCAAGGCGGCTTGGGCTGGGGCGGCGGCCAGCAGGGCCGCTACCAGCGCGGTCAGGGCGGCGGTGACCCTATGCGGGGTCGGCGAAGGCGATGACATTGTCTCGGTAGCTGCCGCGGGACCGGTCGAAGCTGCCGCCGCAGGTGACCAGGCGGAGGGTGGGGTCGAGGGTGGGGGCGTAGACGACGTCGGTGGGGAACTCGACCTTCGGCACCCGGGAGATGTGGGTGATGCGGAAGGCGGCGTAGGTGCCGTCGGAGCGGTCGATCCGGACGGTGGTGCCGGGACGCACGGCGGCCAGGCCGATGAAGATGCCCGGGCCGGTGGTCGAGTCGACGTGGCCGAGGATCACGGCGGGGCCGGGCTGGCCGGGACGGGGGCCCTGGTCGTACCAGCCGGCTACGTCGGTGCGGGACGGCACCGCGATCGTGCCGTCGGCCCGCAGGCCGAGCGTCTGCACCGGGCTGTCCACGTGCAGCGCGGGGATGCGCAGCCGGACCGGCACGGCGACGGCGTCGTAGGTGCGGTCCGCATGGAAGGCCGGCCGCGGCGACGGTGGTGCGGACGGGGACGGCGCCGGCGCCGAGGCCGCCGGCCTGCTGCCCAGGCCGGCGAGCAGGCCCAGGGTGAGCGCGGCGAGGGCCGGGATACGGGCGTACGGCGGCATCAGCGGCCCGGTCTGGGGGAGGACGCCACGACCGTGGCCATCCCGTCGAAGCCGGTCTGTGGCCGCGCTGCCACGACTGTGGCCATTCCGCCGTAGCCGGTCTGTGCCCCGCCTCGCGGCAGGCGCGCCGCCACGCTTGCCCCGAACGCGTCGGCCATCGTTCGGGCCAGGTCGAACATCTCCTGGTAGGTCTGGTAGGCGACGTCGTGCGCGGTGGCGTAGTCCTTGCCCGCGTACGCGTCGGCGTGCCGCATCAGCATCGTGTCGTGCTGCTGGAGTGCCGCGGTGAGCCGGCCGGTGGCGATGCGCTCGCCGGTCGCGCCGGACAGGAAGGTGCCGAGTTTGCGTTCGATGCCGGCCATCGCCGTACGCGCGGAGTCTTTGTTGCCCTGGGCGTAGGCCACCAGCTGCTCGACGTGATCGGCCCAGAGTGACTGGAACTGCCGGGCCGCGGCCGGGCCGAACAGCGTGTCCATCGCCGCGGCCAGGTCGCGGGTGTTGCCGTTGATCATGTCGCCGGAGGCGGCGAAGTCGGGGGTGTTGGTCACGGCCGCCCGGGTGAGGTCTTCGACCAGCACCGCGTGCTCGGCGAGCAGCTTGCCGAGCTGGGACCGCAGCCGCCACAGCGGCTCGCGCAGGGTGGCGGCGTCGGCGGCGGGCAGCAGCGCCTCGGCCAGGGTGAGCCCCAGGTCGTACGTGTGCTGGTAGCCCATCCGGTAGAGGTCGTCGGCGGTGGCGTAGTCGCCGGCCGCGTACGCGTCGGCCTGGCCTGTCAGATGTCCGACATGCGCGACCACCGCCTGCCGGGCCGCCGCCGGGCTGAGCCGGCCGTGTGACGCGCCCGCGAAGAAGTCACCCAGCTCCACCTCATATTCGGTGAGCTCGTGCAGGGCGTCGCCCTTTGCCTTGTCGTCGCGGGCGGCGAGCGCCCCGGCGTAGGCGACCAGCTCGACGATGTGTTCCGACCACAGTGGACTGAATTTATCCGCCGTCCCGGTGCCGAACAACTGCCCGACCAGGGCGGCCATGTCCTTGGTGTTGCGGCCCAGGGCGGTGTTGGCGGCCTGCACGAAGTCGTCGTCGCCGCGGATGCGGCTGCGCATCAGGTCGGCGGCGAGCACGGAGTGCTGCCCGAGCAGCGCCTCGAACCGGATTGCCAGGTCGGCGGGCGCCAATGCCGCGTGCGCGACCTGCACCCGGGGCTGCACGGGGGTGAGAAAGAGCAGGCCGGTGCAGAGGAGCGGCAGCACCCGCCAGAGCTGACCTTTGCCGTGTTTCCACATATGCGCGTCGCCAAGACCGGAGGATTTACGGATCAGAGGAAGCCATGGATCAATGGACTGCCGCCGACCATACGCCCGCGGGTCGAGCGGGTCGAGCCCGGTGTATCGATGCAGTAGCGTCCCGTACATGGTGACGGTGGGGGAACTCATCGCCGGTCGGTACCGGGTTCTGCACCCGCTCGCCACCGGCGGGATGAGCCGTCTTTGGCTTGCCCACGACGAGGTCGAGGACACCGCGGTGGCGCTCAAGAAGTGCGCCCTGCCGGAGGGCCTGAGCCCGGACGAGGAAGACGTGTTCCGGGTGTGGACGGCCCGGGAGGCCCGTTCGTTCACCCTGGTCGATCACCCGAACGTGGTCCGGACGCTGGACGTGCTGCCGGCCGACGACGCGCCGTGGATCGTGATGGAGTTCGTGCCGTGCCGGTCGCTGCAGCAGGTGCTCGACGAGTCCGGCCCGCTGCCGCCGGCCCGGGTCGCCGGCATCGGCCTGGCCGTGCTGGAGGGGCTGCTCGCGGTGCGCCGGGCCGGCCTGCTGCACCTCGACATCAAACCGTCCAATGTGCTGATCGCGACCGACGGCCGGGTGATGCTCAGCGACTTCGGCCCGGCGGTGACTTCCGAGGGCGTGCACGCGCTGGCCGGTGCCGGCATCGTCCTCGGCTCGCCGAAATACCTGGCCCCGGAGCGGCTGCTGGACGGGGTGGCACTGCCCGAGTCGGACCTGTGGTCGCTGGGCGCGACCCTCTACCACGCGGTGGAGGGCCGGCCGCCGTTCGTGCGGGCCAGCACCACCGAGACGTTGCTGGCGCTGGCCGAGGAGACGCCGGAGCCGCCGCGGCAGGCCGGGCCGCTCACCGAGCTGATCGTGGCGCTGCTGCGCCGTAACCCGGCCGCCCGGCCCGAGCCGGCCATGGTCGAGGCCGCCCTGCGGTCGGTGACCGGTCAGCCGGCCGCGCATCCCGACCTGCACCCGGAGCCGAGCGCCCGGCGGGCGAGCCGGAAGGGCGGGCTGGCCCTCGCCGCCGCGCTGGCCGTGATCCTGGCCGTGGCGGCCGCCGTGGTGGTCCTGCGCCCGGACGACCGGTCCGGCACCCCGGCGGTGGCGGCGAGCCCGGCCGCCCCGGCCCGGGGCTGGTACTGGTATGTCAGCGGGACGGGCATGCGGGTGATGCTGCCGTTGGACCTGAAGGCCGAGGAGTCCGGCCTCGGGCTGGCCGCCGCCGACTACCCGAACGGTCCCCGGCTGCGGGCCGAGCCGCTGCATCCCACCCCGCCGAACCTCATCGAGGCCCTGACCGAGATGGAGCGGCTCAGGTCCATGGGCGTGCCCGGGTACCGGCGGATCCGGATCGAGCAGGGTCCCGGCGCGGCCGGCGCCGACTGGGAGTACACCGCCGTCACCGGCCCGTCGGAGATACACGGCATCCAGCGGCTGATCAACCGGGGCGGGCAGGTGTACTGGTTCAGCTGGGAGGTGCCGGCCAACGCGTGGGCGTCCGAGCTGCCCCGCTTCACCGAGGTGATGGACAGCTTCCAAGCTCCGCCGGGCGGCTGACGATCGGGCGGCTGACGATAGGGTCCGGGGGTGTCCGCACCCCTGTTCCTGGTCGACGAGTTGCCGGTCGGTTCCGCCTACACCCTCGACGGGCCGGAGGGGCATCACGCCGCCACCGTGCAGCGGCTGCGGGTGGGTGAGGTGCTCGTGCTCGCCGACGGGCGGGGCGGCAGCGCTACCGCCGAGGTCACCGCGGTCGGCCGGGGCAGCGTCGAGGTCACCGTCACCGGGCGGGCGACCGTGCCGGCACCCGACCCGCGGCTCGTCGTGGTGCAGGGCATCGCCAAGGGCGACCGGGGCGAGCTGGCCGTGCAGGCGATGACCGAGATCGGGGTGGACGAGATCCTGCCGTGGGCGGCGTCCCGATCGGTGGTGCAGTGGCGCGGCGACCGCGGCTTCAAGGCCCGGGACAAGTGGGCCTCGACCGCCCGGGAGGCGGCCAAGCAGGCCCGGCGCTCCTGGCTGCCGCGGGTGGGCGGCGATCCGGATTGCTCGACCAAGCAGGTGGCGGCGCGCCTGGCCGAGGCCGCGGCCGGCTTCGTCCTGCACGAGGAGGCGACCGAGCGGCTGTCCATCGCGACGCTGCCGGCGACCGGGGAGATCGTGCTGGTGGTGGGCCCGGAGGGCGGCATCAGCGACGCCGAGCGGGCGGCGTTCGAGGCCGCGGGTGCGACCGCCGTGCGGCTCGGCCGGGAGGTGCTGCGCACCTCGACCGCCGGGGTGGCCGCGCTGTCGGTGCTGTCCGCTCGCCTGGATCGCTGGTAAAGCCAGAAGGCTCAGCGCTGGCGGATCAGCTGACGGCGGTCCAGGCCGGGCAGCGTGATGTGCTCGTCGAGGCCGTCGCCGGTGGCGATCTGCCCGGCGACCCGGGCCGCGACCCGGCGGGTGATCAGCCGGCGCACCCCGCGGGCCCGGATCTCGCCGTGGAACTCGCCGGTGAACCGGCCCAGCCGCGCGGCCTGCTCGGCGATCGACGGGATGAGCTCGGCGAACGGCACGTGCAGGGCCTCGGTGCTCGGCGAGCCGAGGTAGGCGAACGGCTCCGAGCCGGCCATCGGCGCGAAGCGCACGCCGATCAGTTTGAGGTTGCGGTGGGCGCGGTGGTCCAGCATGGCGACGATATGGCGTACGCCGGCCAGCCTGCCCGCGTTCAGGAAGGTCCGGTAGAGCAGCGAGCTGACGGTCAGTCCGGAGCGGCCACCGCGGTACGCGGGCAGCACTGCGAGGGTGGCGAAGTCCCAGATCCGGCCGTGGTCGAGGTTGTGCACGGCGACGATGGCCGACAGCGAGGTGTCGATCAGGTCGGGCGCGTCGTCCAGGGTCTTGCCGCCGCCGTCGATGACCCGGGCCGCGCCGGCCGGCATCCCGGTCTTGCGGTCGAGCACGATGAAGAACAGGCTGTCGTCCTCGTAGCGCCGGTATTCGGCGGCCATCTGGGCGGCGCCGTTGCCGAACGACGTCTCGAAGACCTGCCGTTCGAGGTCGCGGGCCACGTCGGCCATCGGGGAGGCGGCCCCGACCGCGAGGGCCACGAACCGGCCGGCCGAGGGGTGCGCGGCCAGGGCGGCCGCGGTGCGCAGCCGGACGGTGCTCGCGGCGAGGTCGTACGACACGGTCAGAACCCCTTCGCGACGATCTCGGTGGTGCGGAAGTACTGCTCGGTGAACTCGACGACCTTGGCCGGGTCGAAGGCCTTGCAGGTGTAGACGTCGACGCTGAAGAACGAGACCGGGCGCTCCCAGGAGTAGAAGTGCGCGCCGGAGGTCTCCCAGTGGATCCAGCCGGCCCAGCCGTACATCTCGCTGACGTGGGTCACCGGCTCGATGATCGTGATCATGTCGGTCACCACCGAGAGCTTCGACAGATAGTCCTTGATGTGCTCGTCGGTGATCACGAACGTCGGGTAGCCCTCGACCACCAGTCGCTGACGGTGGATCATCGGCGCCAGGTCACGGTACGCAGCGGCGTCGTCCGCGATGGTGTCGTTACCGAGGGTGATGGCGTTCGGGAGCGCGAGCGTCATGTCACTTCTTCCTGGCAGGCATTTCCGGGTGAATCGGACTCATACGACTTTAGCCAAAAACTACGCAGAGTCAATGCGGCCGACATTACAGAGAGTTAGCCCACACGCGGATCATGACCGGCGAAGTTGGTTAGGCTAGCCTTCGGTCATGGTCTTGACGCGCACCGTGAGCGATGCGCGCCCGGCCCTTCGGCGAGGCGCCGTGCTGGCCGTTCTGCTCGGCGTTCTCGCCCTCGTCTGTCTGCTCAGCGTCGCGATCGGCACCCGGGCGATCGCCCCCGGCACGGTCTGGGACGCCCTCGTGCACCACGGCGCCGGCGACGATCAGACCGTCGTGCGCGACCTGCGGGTGCCACGGACAGTTCTCGGACTGCTGGCGGGTGTCGCTTTCGGACTGTCCGGAGCGGTCATCCAGGCGGTCACCCGCAACCCGCTCGCCGACACCCAGATCCTCGGCGTCAACTCCGGGGCTGGGCTGTTCATGGTCGTCGCGATCGGCTTCCTCGGCCGCACCGACGTCAGTCAGTACCTGTGGTTCGGCTTCGGCGGGGTGGCGTTCGCCCTGCTCGGCGTGTACGTGCTGGGCTCGGCCGGCCGGGGTGGCGCCACCCCGATCCGGCTCACCCTGGCCGGGGTCGCGCTCGGCGCGGTGCTGGACGGCATCTCGGCCGGGGTCCGGCTGGTCCGCCCGCGGGCGTTCGACTACATGCGCTTCTGGGATGCCGGCACGATCGCCGGTCGGCCGCTCGAGGTGGCCCGCACCATCCTGCCGTTCGTGCTGGCCGGGACGGTGGTGGCGCTGCTGGTGGCCCGGTCGCTGAACGCCGTCTCGCTCGGCGACGACCTGGCCCGTTCGCTGGGCGCCGGCATCGGCCGTACCCGTCTCCTGGCTGTTCTGGCCGTCATGCTGCTGACCGGGGCGGCCACCGCGGCGGCCGGGCCGATCGGCTTCATCGGGTTGATGGTCCCGCACGTGGTGCGCGGGTTCGCCGGGCCGGACCAGCGCTGGATCTTCGCGTACACCGTGGTGTGCGGTCCGGTTCTGCTGCTGGCGGCCGACATCGTCGGCCGGGTCGTGATCCGGCCCGGTGAGCTGCCGGTCGGCATCGTCACCGCGTTCGTCGGTGCCCCGGTCTTGATCTGGTGGATCCGCCGGGCCAAGGTCGGTACCCGATGAGTCTCGACTTCGGCCGCCGCACGATCGTGCTGCGCCCGGTCGCCCGCGTCCCGGTCCGCCCGTTGGTGGTCTGCGCCGTGCTGGTGCTGGCCGCGCTGGCCACCGCCGTGCTCGCGCTCGGCACCGGCGAGGTCGACATCCCGCCGGTGGACGTCCTGAAGGCGCTCGCCGGGCAGGGTTCGGGCGCCTATCACCTGGTGGTGGTCGAGTGGCGGCTGCCGCGGGTGCTGCTCGCGCTGATCCTCGGGGCGGCGCTCGGGATCGCCGGGGCGATCTTCCAGGCGCTCACCCGCAACCCGCTGGGCAGCCCCGACGTGATCGGGTTCAACACCGGCGCGGTAACCGGGGTGCTGGTCACCACCGTGGCCGTCGGCACCGGCTACTACGTCACCGCGGCCGGGGCGCTGGTCGGCGGGCTGCTCACCGCGGCCGCCGTGTACCTGTTCGCCTACCGGCGCGGGGTGCAGGGCTTCCGGCTGATCATCGTGGGTATCGCGATCGGCGCCGTGCTGACCTCGGTCAACCAGTGGTTCATCATGCGGGCCGACCTGACCGTCGCGCTGGCCGTCTCGATCTGGGGGCAGGGCACCCTCAACAACGCGGCCTGGCGCAGCGTCGGGCCGGTCGCGGTGGTGCTCGGGGTGCTGGCGGTGGTGCTGGTGGCGATGGGCCCGCGGCTGTCGCTGCTGGAGATGGGCGAGGACGCGGCGGCGGCGCTGGGCGTACGGGTGGAGCGCGCTCGCCTCGCGTACCTGGTCATCGGGGTGGCCCTGACCGCGGCCGTGGCCGCCGCGGCCGGGCCGATCTCCTTCGTCTCGCTCGCCGCCCCGCAGCTCGCCCGGCGGCTGACCGGCACGCCGGGCGTCGCGATGGCACCCGCCGCGGCGATGGGCGCGCTGCTGCTGATCGTCAGCGACTGGCTCGCCCTGCACGCGTTCGCGCCCACCCAACTGCCGGTCGGCGTCGTGACCGTGGCGGTCGGCGGGGCCTATTTCGCCTGGCTGTTGCTCAGGCAGGGGAGGAAGCAGTGAGTCTCGCCGCGCGCGACATCACCGTCGGGTACGACCGGAAGATCATCAGCGAGCACCTCGATCTGGAGGTGCCGGACGGCCGGTTCACCGCGATCATCGGACCCAACGCGTGCGGCAAGTCCACCCTGCTGCGGGCGCTGGCCCGGCTGCTGAAACCGAAGCTGGGCACGGTACTGCTGGACGGCGCCGACATTCACGGCAAACCGGCGAAGCAGGTGGCCAGACGGCTGGGACTGCTGCCGCAATCGTCGATCGCCCCGGACGGGATCATCGTGGCAGATTTGGTGGCCCGCGGCCGTTTCCCGCATCAGAGCCTGATCCGGCAGTGGACCGCGGCCGACGAGGAGGCGGTGGTGTCCGCGATGGCCGCGACCGGCGTCACCGAGTTGTCCGGCGAGCTTGTCGACACGCTGTCCGGCGGGCAGCGGCAGCGGGTCTGGGTGGCCATGGTGCTCGCCCAGCAGACCTCGATCGTGCTGCTCGACGAGCCGACCACGTTCCTCGACATCGCCCACCAGATCGACCTGCTAGAGCTGTGCGTGCGGCTCAACCGGGAGCAGGGCACCACGATGGTCGCCGTGCTGCACGACCTCAACCAAGCCGCCCGGTACGCCGATCACCTGATCGTCATGAAGGACGGCCGGATCGTCGCGCGCGGCAACCCGGGCGAGGTGATCACCGCCGAGCTGATCGAAGACGTGTTCGGCCTGCCCTGCGTGATCATCACCGACCCGGTGGCCGGCACGCCGCTGATCATCCCGGGGCGGGCGGCGGCATGACCGCCTGCACCGAGCGGCACTTCGGTGAGTTGCACGCCCAGGCTGCAGGCGAGGGCCAGAAGGGCATGTCTAAGGAAGGCACAGCATGAACATCCTGTGGCGGGCGATCGCCCGTAACCGCTGGCGGCTGCTGGCCGGCTGCCTGCTGATCGCCCTGCACCAGGCGTGCGAGACGTTCGTGCCGATCGTCATCGGCGAGACCGTGGACCTGGCCGTGGCCACCGGCTCGGTGTCCCGGCTGGTCACCTGGGTGGGCCTGCTCTGCCTGCTGTTCCTGCTGCTCACCACGGCCTACCGGAACGGGGCCCGGCAGCTGATGCGGGCCCTGGCCGACGAGTCGCACGCGCTGCGCCTGGAGGTGGCCGCGAAGGTGCTCGACCCGCGGGCCGAGGTGCGCACCGGGGACGTGCTGACCATCTCCACCACCGACGCCGACCATGCGTCCTACCTGCTCGACTACGTGCCGCGGATCGTGGGCGCGCTGGTGGCGACGGCGGTCAGCGCGGTCGGGCTGTGCCTCATCTCGGTTCCGCTGGGCCTGGTTGTCCTGCTCGGCACCCCGCTCGTGCTGATCGCGCTGCAGCGGGCCGCACCCCGGATCACCCGGCGGATCGCCACCCGGCAGGAGGTCGCCGGCCGGGCCTCGTCGGTCGCCACCGACCTGGTCACCGGCCTGCGGCCGCTGCGCGGCATCGGCGCGCAGGAGGCCGCCGACACCCGCTACCGCGAGGTCAGCGGCGAGTCGCTGCGCGCCACCCTGCTGGCGGCCCGCACCCAGGGCCTGTTCCAGGCCGCGTCGAACAGCATCAGCGCCCTGCTGGCCGGTGGCATCGCCATCCTGGCCGGCTGGTTCGCGCTGACCGGCCGGATCAGCGCGGGGGAGCTGGTCACCGTGATCGGGCTGGCCGCGTTCCTGGGGGAGCCGTTCGGCACGCTGTCGGCCGCGCCCGGCTGGATCGCCACCGCGCGGGCCTCCGCCGACCGGATCGCCGACCTGGTCGGTTCGTCCCCGGCGCCGGCCCCGGCCGGCAGCCCGCCGATCCTGCCCGCCACCGGCGAATGCCTCGGTGTGGTCGCCGAGGCCGACGCCGCCGAACTGGTCGGCCGCTACGACGACGGCTCGCCGGACGTGCTTGTCGCGCCGCACCACCCGGAGCTGTTCTCCGGCACGATCCGGGAGAACATCGTGCTGTCGGCCGACCGCGAGCTGGACGCGGTGCTGCGGGCCTCGTCGGCCGACGACGTGGTGGACGCCCACCCGGACGGGCTCGACCACCCGATCGCCGAACGCGGCTCGGCCCTGTCCGGTGGTCAGCGGCAGCGTCTCGCCCTGGCCCGGGCGCTGCTCGCGCATCCCCGGCTGCTGGTGCTGCACGACCCGACCACCGCGGTCGACGCGGTCACCGAGCACTCCATCGCCCGTGGCATCCGCGACCTGCGGCACCGCCCCGGCTCGCAGCTCGGCACGCTGATCGTCACCACCAGCCCGGCCCTGCTCGCGGTCACCGACCGGGTGGTGATGCTGCGGGACGGCGAGATCGTCGCCACCGGCACGCACGCGTCGCTGGCCGCCCTTGATCCCGCCTACCGGGCGGCGGTCCTGCGATGACGGCCATGACCGCCCTGCCCGTCGCCACGCCGGCGCAGACCGGTGGCTGGCTGCTCGCCCAGCTGCGCACCCGCCGCCTCGAGCTGGCCGTCACCACCGCGGCCGGGCTGGTCGCGGCCACCGCGTCGGTGGTGCCGGTGACCGCGCTGGGCCTGCTCGTCGACCTGGTCCGGGACGGCGAGTCGCCGTCCGCGCTGCTGCCGATCGCGGCGGTCGTGGTGGCCGCCGCGATCATCGGCGGGATCGCCACCGGCGCGACAAGCACCCTGGTGAGCCGGCTCGGCGAGCGCATCCTGGCCGCCCTGCGCGAGCAGACCGTGGCCACCGCGCTGCGGCTGCCGGCCACCGTGCTGGACCGGGCCGGCCGCGGTGACCTGCTGTCCCGGGTCGGCGCGGACGTCGCCGCGATCGGGACGGCCGCGGCCGAGGTGCTGCCCACGGTCATCTCGGCGGTCCTGCTGGCCGCGCTCAGCGTCACCGCCATGTTCGGCCTGGACTGGCGGCTCGGCCTGGCCGGGGTCGCGACGCTGCCGTTGTACCTGGTGGCGCTGCGCTGGTACCTGCCGCGGTCGGCGCCGATCTACGCCCGGGAGCGGACCGCGATCGCGGATCGAAGTCAGTTGTTGATGGAGAGTCTGCAGGGGGTACGCACCGTGCATGCGTACCGCCTCGAGCAGCGGCATCTCACCGGCATCGAGCACGCCTCGGGCCGGGCCCGGGACCTGTCGATCGGCGTGTTCACCCTGTTCACCCGGTTCGTCGGGCGGATCAACCGGGCCGAGCTGGTGGGGCTCGCGACGATCCTGGTGGCCGGTTTCTGGTTCGTCCGCTCCGGCTGGGTCACGGTCGGCGAGACCGCGGCGACGGCCGTGCTGTTCCACCGGCTCTTCAACCCGATCGGCATGATCTTGTTCACCTTCGACGAGATCCAGGAGGCCGGCGCGGGCCTGGCCCGGCTGGTCGGGGTCGGCACCCTGCCGGTGGCGCCGGCCGGCACGGTCCGCCTCGACAAGGCCGACCTGACGCTGAGCAACGTGTGCTTCGCCTACGACGAGCGGGTGCCGGTGCTGCAGGACATCAACCTGCGGGTCGCGCCGGGCGAGCGGGTCGCGCTCGTCGGTTCGACCGGCGCCGGAAAAACCACTGTGGCCTCCATCGCGGCCGGCATCCTGCGGCCCCTTTGCGGTACGGCCTCGGCCGGCGGAATTCCGGTCGACGAGCTGGCCCCGGGCACCGTGGCGGTGGTCAGCCAGGAGACGCACGTGTTCGCCGGGCCGCTGATCGAGGACGTCCGGCTGGCCCGCCCGCACGCGCCCGCGGAGCTGGTCCGGGACGCCCTGGACACGGTCGGCGCGCTGGACTGGGCGCTGGCCCTGCCGGACGGACTGGAGACCGTGCTGGGGGAGGGCGGGCACCCGCTCACCGCCGCGCAAGGTCAGCAGCTGGCGCTGGCCCGGCTGGTGCTGCTCGACCCGGCGGTGGCCATTCTGGACGAGGCCACCGCCGAGGCCGGCAGTGCGGGCGCGCGCGCCCTGGAGGAGTCGGCGCTGGCCGCCACCCGGGGCCGTACCACGCTGTTGGTGGCGCACCGGCTGACCCAGGCCGCCTCGGCGGACCGCATCGTGGTGCTGGAACACGGCGCGGTCCTGGAGGAGGGCACCCACGACGAGCTGGTGGCCGCCCACGGCCGGTACGCCGAGCTGTGGGAGGCCTGGCAAAGCCGTACCTAAAGCTCGTTGACCTTGGTGTTGGGGTCTCGGTCGGTGGCGTTCTTCAGCTCGGGCAGCAGCTTGTCCAGCGCGTAGAGCAGGGCGTCGGGACCGGAGTAGGACAGCGCGCCGGCCAGCGGCGTCTCGAACGACGTGTACAGCGTGCGGTCCTCGGCGACCACCTTCAGCCTGCTGAAGACCGGCGACGTGAGCATGTCGGCCTTGGTGGCGCCGTTGATGAACAGCACGTCCCGGTCGGCCAGGTCGAGCCGTTCCTCACTGACGTCCTCGCCCTGCTCCTGGGTGGCGAAACCGAGCGCGTCGAACAGCGACCGCCGCGGGTCCTTGGCCGGGATCAGCCAGTGCTCGCCCTTCTCCGGGCCGTAGTCCTCGACCAGGACCTGGCCGGCGAACTGGGGGTTGGCCTTCTTGGCCTCCTCCACCTTGGCGTTGACCTTCTCGACCAGGGCCTGCGCCTCGGCCGCCTTGCCGAGGGCCTTGCCGGTGGTCAGCGTCTGCACGTCCCACGGCGTCTCCTCGTCCTTGTAGTCCGCGGACTGGATGACCGTGGGCGCGATCGCGGAGAGCTTGTCGTACGTCTCCTTGGTGATCGTCTCGTAGATGGCCAGGATCAGGTCCGGCTGCTGCTTGACGATCGCCTCGAAGTTGATCTCGGCGGAGAACGTGGGCAGCGCCTTACCGCCGAGCTTCGCCGACACCCACGGATAGGCCGGGTACTCGGTGAACCACTCCCGGGTGCTGACCGGCACCTCGCCGAGGGACAGCACGAAGTCCTGGTCGTTCCAGCCGACCGTGACGATCCGCTGCGGCTTGGCCTTGATCGTGGTCTCGCCGAACTTGTGCGCGATGGTGACCGGGAAGCCGGTAGCAGCACCCGACCCGGCCGACGCCGGGGTGGCGGTGTCGTCGCTGCCGCCACCGCACGCGGCCAGGGCACCGATCAGGATGGCGGCCGCGGCGGTGGCGAACACACGGTTGAGGGGCAGAATCATGAGGTTAGGTTAGCCTCACCTGTCTGCCCCGGAGATCACGAGATCGTCACCGTCGACTCCAGACGCTCGTCGTCCAGGGCGTGCGCCGCGATCACCCGGTAGTCGCCGGGAACCGTGGTCCAGCCGTCGTCCCAGATCTGCCAGGTGCGCGGCGGCAGCGGAATCCGCACGGTCACCGTCTCGTCCGGATGCGCCGACACGTTGGCGAAGCCGGCCAGCCAGCGCTCGGGACGATCCCGGTCCGCGCCGGCCGGTCCGACGTACACCTGCACCACCTCGCGCCCGGCCCGCCCGCCCGCGTTGGTCAGGGTGACCACCGCCTCGGTCGCGGTCACCGCGATCTCGTCGTAGTGCCAGGTCGTGTAGCCGAGACCGTGGCCGAACGCGTACAGCGGTTTCTGGCCGGCCCGCAGCCAGCCGCGATAGCCGACGAACACCCCCTCGTCGTAGGCGACGACGCCGTCGCGCGGGGTGATCTCCAGCACCGGGCAGTCCTTCTCGCGCCGGGGCCAGGTCGTCGGCAGCCGGCCGCCCGGCTCGGCCGCGCCGAGCAGCACGTCGGCCAGGGCCGCGCCGCCCTCCTGGCCGGGGAACCAGGTCAGCAGGGTCGCCGCGACCTCGCCGGCCCACGGCATCAGCACCGGCGAGCCGGCGTTGACCACCACGATCGTGCGCGGGTTGGCCGCCGCCACCCGGGCGACCAGCTCGTCCTGCCGGCCGGGCAGGGCCAGCGAGGTGCGGTCGAAGCCCTCCGACTCGACCTGCTCGGTGGTGCCGACCACGACCACGGCCACGTCGGACTCGGCGGCCAGCGCCACCGCCTCCGCGATCAGCCCGTCCTCGTCGGGGGACGGCGGGCGGTGCCCCAGGGTGGTCGCGACCGAGTGGGCCAGGCCGGGCACGATGGTCTGCTCCAGCACGATCGACACCGGCTCGCCGGCTCGCAGCACGGCCGTGACCCGTTGCTCGCGGGGCGACAGCAGCAGGTCGGCGCGGCCGGTGCCGGGCGGGTGCAGGGTGCCCTCGTACCGGACCTCACCGTTGATCTTCAAGCGGAACGTGCCGAACCCGGAGACCGCGAACGTGTGCTCGCCGCTCTCGGCCGGGGTGACCGTGGTCTCCAGGCGCAGGCCGTCGACCGACTCCATCGGCAGGCCGCCCGGCAGCGAGCCGATCCAGCGCACCGCGGCCGGCTCCACCTCGAACTCGTGGGTGCCGATGGTGACCCGGGTCGGGCTGTGCAGGGCCGGCAGGAACGGGCGCGGGTCGGCGCCCACCGCGTACTCGACGTCCACCCCGGACAGGGCCCGGCGCAGGCCGTCGAGCGGGGAGACGGTGTGCGGCGGGGACACCTGGGCGCTGCCGCCGCCGAGCACTCGCGCGTCCATCGCGAGCGCGCCGATCACCGCGACCTTGGTCAGCCCGGCCGGCTCCAGCGGCAGCGTCCAGTTCTCGTTGCGGACCAGCACGAACGAGCGGGCCGCCACCTCGTGCGCGACCTGCTCCCCATCCAGCTCGTCCTCCTCCGGCGCAGCTTCGGTGCCGAGCGCGCCGACCCGCAGGGCGAGAAGCAGCACCCGGCGTACCTTCTGGTTGATCGCCTCTTCCGGCACCTCGCCGGCCTTGACCGCCGCGATCAGCTTCTCCCCCCACGGGTTTTCCAGCTGCGGCATCGCGATGTCCAGGCCACCCAGCGCCGACCCGACCGTCGACCGGGCCGCCCGCCAGTCGGAGACCACCACCCCGTCGAAGCCCCACTCGCCCTTGAGCACCTCGTCCTGCAGCCGCCCGTTGGCCGCCATCGGTGACCCGTTGACCCCGTTGTAGGCGCTCATCACGCCCCAGCCGCCGGCCTCGACGACCCGCTCGAACGGCGCCAGGTAGATCTCCCGCAGCGCCCGCTCGCCGATCCGGACGTCGACCTCCATCCGGTCGGTCTCGAAGTCGTTGCCGACCAGGTGCTTCACCGTGGTGCCGACGCCGTGCCGCTGCACACCGCGCACGAAACCGACCGCGATCTCGCCGCTGAGCAGCGGATCCTCCGAGTAGCACTCGAAGTGCCGGCCCCCCAGCGGGGTGCGCTGCAGGTTCACCGTGGGCCCCAGCAGCACGTGCACCCCCTTGCGCCGCGCCTCCTGGCCCAGCAGCAGACCGGCGGTCTCGGCCAGCTCCGGATCCCAGGCCGCCGCCAGCGCGGTCGGGCTCGGCAGGGCCACCGACGGATCGTCCGGCGCCCAGCCGATGCCCCGGACCCCGATCGGCCCGTCCGACATCACCAGTGAGCGCAGCCCGATCCGCTCGATCGCCGGGAGCGACCAGAAATCCTGCCCGGCCAGTAGGGAGACCTTCTCGGCCAGGTCCAGTTCGCCGAGAAGGTGTTCGACATCGGCCATCGCTCGCGTACTCATTCCCTCACCCTAAGATCGTCGGGGTGGACAACGACTGCCTGTTCTGCCGCATCGTGGCCGGTGAGATCCCCGCGACCGTGGTGCACGAGACCGAAACGACCCTCGCCTTCCGTGATATCGACCCGAAGGCGCCCGTCCACGTACTGGTGATTCCCAAGGCTCATCACCCCGACGTGGTCGCCCTGGCCCGGGCCGATCCGGCCGGCTCCGCCGACCTTCTGGCCGCGGCGGCCGCGGTGGCCGAGGCCGAGGGTCTGCTCACCGACGGCTTCCGGCTGCTTTTCAACACCGGGGGGTACGCCGGTCAAGAGGTGTTCCACGTGCATGCCCATGTCCTCGGCGGCACCTCGCTGGGCCCGATGCTGGCACCCCGATGAGTGTCACCGCCCGCTACGCCCGCGCCGCCCGCAAGGCCCAGGCCACCGGCCGGATCCCGGCCCTGTCGGTGGCGCTGCGCCGGGCCGACCGGGAGCCGTGGATCTTCACCGTCGGCGATTCCGGCAATCCGGACTTCCCGCTGGACCGGGACACCCGGTTCCGGATCGGCTCGGTCACCAAGACGTTCACCGCGGTGCTCGTCCTGCAGGCCCGGGACCAGGGGCTGCTCGACCTCGACGAGCCGATCTCGGCCTACCTCGACGTGCCCGCGCACGGCGACGCCACCATCCGGCGGCTGCTCTCGCACACGGCCGGCTTCCAGCGGGAGGCCCCCGGCGACATCTGGGACACCCTGATGCCGCCGTCGTCCGCCGAGATGCTCGCCCAGCTCGACCGGGCCGAGCGGGTGCTGCCGCACGCGCTGCGCTTCCACTATTCGAACCTGGGCCTGGCCGTCCTCGGGCATCTGGTCGCCCGGCTGCACGACACCACCTGGGAGAAGCTGCTCGCCGACCGGATCCTCGACCCGCTCGGCCTGGCCGCCACCACCGTGCTGCCGCCGGCCCAGGCGGCCGTCGGCTACCTGGTCGACGCCTACTCCGACGCCGCCCGCCCCGAGCCCTACCTGGACGCGGGCGGGGTGGCCCCGGCCGCCCAGCTGTGGAGCACCGCCGCCGACATGGCCACCTGGGGCGCGTTCCTGGCCTCGCCGGAGACCGTCGACCCGGACGGTGCCGTGCTGGCCGCCACCACCCTGGACGAGATGCGCTGGCCGCACACCACCCGCGACGAGACCCAGTGGGTCAGCGGCTTCGGTCTCGGCCTGCTGCTCGCCCCGCAGGGCCGGCGGGCCGTGCACGTCGGCCACAACGGCGCCATGCCCGGTTTCCTGGCCGGCGTCTACGGCCGGCGCGGCGGCGAGGGCGTCCCGGCCGGGCTGGGCTGCGCGGTCCTCGGTTCCTCGACCACCGCCGCCGAGACCCTCGACCTGGTGCACGAGCTGCTGCGGCTCGCGGTCGAGCTCGATCCGGCCGACATCGAACCGTGGCGCCCGGCGGCGCCCGCGCCCCGGGAGTACCGCTCGGCGCTCGGCACCTGGTGGAGCGAGGGTTCGCCGTTCACGTTCGCCTGGCACGCCGGGGCGTTGCAGGCCCGGGACGCCGACGCGCCGGCCGACCTGCCGCCGTCGATCTTCGCGCCGATCCCGGACCGTCCCGGCGTGCTGCGCACCGTCTCCGGGCGGGAGACCGGGGAGCTGCTGCGGCTCACCCGGGACGACACCGGAGCGGTCGCCCGGATGCACTGGGCGACCTACCGGTTCACTCGCCTGCAGGACGGCTTCGACGGCGGTCTCGCCTCGGACGGGCCGGAGTAGCCAACCCGGCGATAATGGCATCGGCGTCCGGGCGGCGTAGCGGATACGATGGCATCTCCTTCGGCAAACGAGTATGAGAGCAGGTGGCGGAGGCCCCCGGGCCGCCCTATGACCGGTACGCCGAACCCTTCCAGCGCGGGCTCCAACGGCGCGGCGCGGGTGCAGACCAAGATCTCGGTTTCCGACCCGAAGATCATGGTCAACCTGCTGGGTGCCAAGGATGAAATCCTGCGGCTCATCGAGCGAACCCTCGCCAGCGATGTGCACGTCCGCGGTAACGAGATCACCATCACCGGTGACCCGGCCGAGAACGCCACCGCCGAGCGACTCTTCTCCGAGCTCATCGAGCTGATCGAGAAGGGCGAGACGCTCTCCGTCGACTCAGTGCGGCGCACCGCCGCCATGCTCGAGCAGAACACCACCGAGCGGCCGGCCGACGTGCTGACCCTCAACATCCTGTCCCGGCGCGGGAAGACCATCCGCCCCAAGACGCTGGGCCAGAAACGCTACGTCGACGCCATCGACCAGAACACCATCGTCTTCGGCATCGGCCCCGCCGGTACCGGTAAGACCTATCTGGCGATGGCCAAGGCCGTGCAGGCGCTCACCGCCAAGCAGGTCAGCCGGATCATCCTGACCCGGCCGGCGGTCGAGGCCGGCGAGCGGCTGGGCTTCCTGCCCGGCACGCTCAACGAGAAGATCGATCCGTACCTGCGCCCGCTCTACGACGCGCTGCACGACATGCTCGACCCCGAGTCGATCCCGCGCCTGATGGCGGCGGGCACGATCGAGGTCGCGCCGCTGGCCTACATGCGCGGCCGCACGCTCAACGACGCGTTCATCATTCTCGACGAGGCGCAGAACACCACGCCCGAGCAGATGAAGATGTTCCTGACCCGGCTCGGGTTCGGTGCCAAGATCGTGGTCACCGGCGACGTCACCCAGGTCGACCTGCCCGGCGGCACCACCAGCGGCCTGCGGATCGTCCGCGAGATCCTGCGCGACGTCGAGGACGTGCACTTCGCCGAGCTGTCCAGCAGCGATGTGGTCCGGCACCGGCTGGTCGCCGAGATCGTCGACGCGTACGCGCGGTACGACGTCGAGCAGGAACAGAGCGCCACTCAATCCGTCCACGCCGTGCCGGGCCGAGCCGCATCCGGCGGCCGCACCGGGCACCGGCGCTGATACCAAGGGGTAAAGAGCACCACATGTCGATCGAGATCGCCAACGAGTCGGGAGTCGAGGTCGACACCGACGCGATCCTCGCGGTGGCCCGGTACGCCCTTGACGAGATGGGGGTCAACCCGCTCGCCGAGCTGTCGATCCTTCTCGTCGACATCGACTACATGGCCGAGCTGAACCACCGCTGGATGGGTGGTGACGGCCCCACCGACGTCCTCGCGTTCCCGATGGACGAGGGCAGCGTCGACCACGGCCCCGGCGAGGCGGGCACGGGGGAGCCGGCACTGCTCGGCGACATCGTGCTCGCCCCCGAGGTGGCCGCCAAGCAGGCCGCGGCGGCCGGTCACTCGGCCGCCGACGAGCTGCACCTGCTCACCGTGCACGGGGCGCTGCACCTGCTCGGCTACGACCACGCCGAGCCGGAGGAGGAGCGGGAGATGTTCTCGCTCCAGAACCGCCTGCTGCAGAGCTGGCGCACCAGCCGACAGACCGGCTGATACCGGTGGACCCAGCGTCTCTAGCCTCGGCAGGTCAGGCCTCGGCCGGCCTGCCGGACTTGCAGTTGATCGTTCTTGCCGTCGCCTTGGTCTTCCTGGCCGGCTTGGCCTCGATGGCCGACGCGGCCCTGGGCACGGTGTCCCCGGCCCGGGCCGCCGAGATGGCCCGGGAGGGCGAGCGCGGTGCCGCCGCCCTCGCCGCCGTCGCCGGCGACGTGGTGCGCCACCTCAACCTGCTGCTGTTGCTGCGGCTGATCTGCGAGCTCACCGCGACCACGCTGGTCGCGCTGGTCGCGGTGGACAGCTGGGGGATCGGCTGGCGGGCCGCGCTGGTCACCGCCGGTGCGATGACCCTGGTCAGCTTCGTGGTGGTGGGGGTCGCGCCGCGCACGGTGGGGCGGCAGCACGCCTACGCGGTGGGCCGGGCGGCGGCGCCGCTGGTGCGCTGGCTCGGCAAGGTACTCAACCCGCTCGCGTCGCTGCTGATCCTGATCGGTAACGCGGTGACCCCGGGCAAGGGCTTCCCGGACGGCCCGTTCGGCAGCCAGGTGGAGCTGCGCGAGCTGGTCGACCTGGCCGAGCAGCGCGGCGTCGTCGAGCACGGCGAACGCGAGATGATCCACTCGGTGTTCGCGCTGGGTGACACGATCGCCCGCGAGGTGATGGTGCCGCGCACCGAGATGGTGTGGATCGAGGCGCCGAAGACCCTGCAGCAGGCCCTCTACCTGTTCCTGCGGTCCGGTTTCTCCAGGATTCCGGTGATCGGGGACAGCGTCGACGACGTGCTCGGTGTGCTCTACCTGAAGGACGTGATCCGCCGCACCCAGTCGGGTGATCCGGCGGCTACCGCGCAGGCGGTGGCCGAACTGATGCGGGCGGCGACGTTCGTCCCGGAGTCGAAACCGGTCGACGACCTGCTGTCCGAGATGCAGGCCGCGCGCACCCACCTGGTGATCGTGGTCGACGAGTACGGCGGCACGGCCGGCCTGGTCACGATCGAGGACATCCTCGAGGAGATCGTCGGGGAGATCACCGACGAGTACGACGTCGAACGCCCGCCGGTCGAGCACCTGGACGACGGCGCGGTGCGGGTGACCGCCCGCCTGCCGATCGAGGACCTGGGCGACATCTTCGGCGTGGAACTGCCCGCCGACGAGGTCGAGACCGTGGGCGGCCTGCTCGCCCAGACGCTGGGCCGGGTGCCGATCCCCGGCGCCGGCGCCGACGTGGGCGGCCTCTACATGGTCGCCGAGGGCACCACCGGCCGGCGCAACCGGATCGACTCGGTGCTGGTGCGCCGGGCCGAACAGCCGGCCGACCGGTCCGACGAGACCACCACCGACCCCGCCAACCCGGGCTCCGGCCCCGGCCGATCTGGCGAATCCGAGACTGAGGAAAGACAAACCGCAGATGCCTGACCCGACCTTTGCCGGCGCGGCCGTGCCGACGACCGACGGCGGCGCGCTGAGCGCCGAGGACAACAAGTTGGTCACCCTGGCCCGCAGCGCCCGCGCCCGGGTGGGCGCGGTCGAGGGTGCCGCGGTACGCGACCAGGACGGCCGTACGTACAACGGTGCCACCGTGTCGCTGCCCAGCCTGTCGGTGACGGCCCTGCAGCTGGCGGTGGCCCTGGCGGTGTCGTCGGGTGCTTCGGCGATCGAGGCGGCCGCGGTGGTGACCGAGGCGTCGGAACTGGACGGCGCCGGCCACGCCGCGGTGCGCGACCTGGCCACGAACGCCCCGATCCACGTGGCGGCCCCCGACGCGACTCTGCTCGGCACGGTCACCGTATGACGCAGCCGGGTAACGAGGGCGAGCGCCGGCTGACGGCCGGCGAGCGCAACGAACTGCGCCGCCAGGAGCGGCGGGCGGCCCGCCGCACAGCCGACACCACGGGCGCCGCGGGTGGCACGGGTGGCGCGGCTGCCCGGGGCGGCCAGAAGGGCGGCGGCCAGCGTGGCGGTGCCTCGGCCGGTGGTCAGCGCGGTGGCGCGGCCGGTGGCGGTCAGCGGTCCGGCGGCCAGCGCAGCGGCGGTCAGCCGGGCGGCGGTCAGCGGTCCGGTGGTCAGCGCGGTGGCGGCTCGGCCGGCGGCGGTCAGCAGGGCGTTGGTCAGCCCAGCGGCGGTCAGAAGAACAGCCAGGCAGCCGGGGCCGGGCAGGGGCGGGGTCCTTCTGCTCGTACTACGGGACGGCCAGGATCGGCCGGGGGCGGACCAGCCCGTACCCAGAAAGTGCGGGAGGTGACCGCCAAGAGTGAGCCCCGGCCGGAGAGCAGCCCGCCTGCCCGGCGGGTGCACCGGCATGCCGAAGCGGCGCGCAGCGGCGCGGGCGACGGCGTCTACCGGGCCGGTTTCGCGTGTTTTGTCGGGCGGCCGAATGCCGGGAAGAGCACCCTGACCAACGCGATCATCGGGCAGAAGATCGCGATCACCTCGAACAAGCCGCAGACCACCCGGCACGTGATCCGGGGCATCCTGCACCGCGAGGACTCGCAGCTCGTGCTGGTGGACACGCCGGGTCTGCACCGGCCGCGAACCCTGCTGGGGGAGCGGCTCAACGATCTCGTGCGCGAGGTGTGGAGCGAGACCGACGTGATCGGCATCTGCTTCCCGGCGGACGAGCCGGTG
Organism: Paractinoplanes tereljensis; assembly: GCF_016862435.1. Taxonomy (GTDB): domain Bacteria; phylum Actinomycetota; class Actinomycetes; order Mycobacteriales; family Micromonosporaceae; genus Actinoplanes; species Actinoplanes tereljensis. The sequence goes on along the minus strand of NZ_BOMY01000060.1, from coordinate 163,804 downwards.
GGGCGCGGTGACCGGTTCATCTCGGCCGAGATGGCCGAGCTGAAGGCCACCGTGATCGCCGTGGTGACGAAGGTCGACCTGGTGGGTCCGCAGCGGCTGGCCGAGCATCTCCTCGCGGTGAGTAAGTTGTACGACTTCGCGGAGATCGTACCGGTCAGCGCGGTGTCCGGGCATCAGGTGCAGCAGCTGGTCGACGTGCTGGTCAAGCACCTGCCGGAGTCCCCGCAGCTGTACCCGGACGACGTGCTGACCGACGAGCCGGAGCAGGTGCTGATCGCCGAGCTGATCCGCGAGGCGGCCCTCGAGGGGGTGCGCGACGAGCTGCCGCACTCGATCGCGGTGATGGTCGAGGAGATGCAGGTCGAGGGCAAGCTGACCAAGATCTACGCGGACCTGTACGTGGAGCGGGACAGCCAGAAGTCGATCGTGATCGGCACCCGCGGAACACGTCTCAAGGAAGTTGGGAGCAAAGCCCGAGGTGAGATCGAGCAACTTCTGGGTACCAGGGTGTACCTAGATTTACATGTTCGTGTCGCCAAGGAGTGGCAGCGTGATCCCCGTCAATTGCGCAAGCTGGGTTTCTGATTTTCCCGATTATGGGATAATTCACGCTGGTTTGCGGGGACGTGCGGCGCTTAGGTAACTCAAGAGTCATGCGGAACCAGTACCTGGACCTGCTCCGTGCCGTCGCGACCGTGCGAGTGGTGGTCTACCACTCCACCGGTTGGGCCGCGCTGACCGTCGCTTTCCCGGCCATGTCGGTGATGTTTGCCCTGGCCGGCTCGCTGATGGCGGCTTCCCTCGACAAGTACGGCCCGTGGGCGGTGGAACGCCGCCTGCACCGGCTGCTGCCCTCGCTGTGGGTGATCGTCGGCATCGCGGTGCCGGTCATGTTCACGGCCGGGATGGTCTGGGACTGGAAGGTGCTGCTGTGGGCGTTCCCGCTGCAGGACCCGCCGGCCGCCGGCTTCTGGCTCGAGGGGCTCGCCGCGATGTGGTACCTGCGGGACTTCCTCTGGATGGTGCTCCTGTCGCCGCTGGCGCTGCCGCTGTTCCGGCGGGCACCCTTGCTGACGATCCTGACGCCGTACGTGGCCCTCGCCGTGATGACCTTCACCGGGATCAAGCCGCCGGCGGTGATCCACGACCTGGCCCTGTACGGCGGGGCCTGGCTGCTCGGCTTCGCCCACCACGACGGCATGCTGAAGCTGACCGCCCGCCGCTGGTGGCTGATCGGCGCGCTCGCGGTCACCGGTGTCATCTGGACGCTCACCCACCCGGGCCCGCGCGGGTTCGACCTGAACGACATCCCGCTCGGCAATGCCCTCTGGTCGGCCGCGTTCATCCTGGTCGCGCTGGGGATCTCGCCGATGGTGCGGCCGCGCCGGGTGCTGACCGTGCTCAACTCCCGAGCCCTGACGATCTACCTCTGGCACGTGCCGATCATCGTGGCCCTGTCGCACTTCGCGATCTGGTCGGGCCTGCCGATCTTCGGCTGGGTCGGGATCAGCTGGCGCCTGGTGGTGGTGACGATCGCCCTCGCCGGCGTGGTGCTGGCGGTCGGCTGGGTCGAGGACTGGGCGGCCGGGCGGCGGCCCCAGCTCGTGCCGGGTGTGTCCCGGCGGCAGATCCCGGTGTCGCCGGCCCCGGCCATGGCGTCGACCAGGGTGTAGCTCTTTCAGCGGCTCAGATCGCGCGGGTTTCGGCCGACGTCGTCTCAGATCTCGCGGGTTTCGGCCGAAGTCGTCGATGATGGAGACCACCTATCCGGTCGAGGCGCCCACGCTCGAGTCGGCGCACGAGGCGCTGCGCCGGCTGTACGGGCCGCACACCGAGGACCTGTGGAAGACGCTGCTGTTCAGCGCCGGGCTGACCGGGGCCGAGACCGACCCCGGGTCGTTCGGCCGGATGGTCGTGTCGATGCAGGCCGCCGACGGGGTCACCGGGCTGTGCGGGCGTTCGCTGGCGATGCGGGCCGCGGCCTTCAAGCGGTTGGCCGCTTTGCCCCCTTCGGACGACGTGGTCGTCGTGCGGGCCGCCGGGGAGGGCGCGTGAACGACTTCAGCCGGATGGCGGTGCTGGCCGGGATCGACATCGACAACCCATCGCTTCGCGAGAAGCTGGACGCCCTGGCCGCGCGGGCTGCCGCGCGGCTCGGCCGGGAGGTCGGCCTGATCAGCATGGTGCTGGACAGTGCCCAGTTCTTCGCCGGGTCGTACGGGCTGCACGGGTGGCTGGCCGAACTGGGCGGGACGCCGATCGAGTGGTCGTTCTGCGTGAACGCGGTCCGGTCGGGCCGGCCGTACGTCGTGCCGGACGCCCGGATCGACGCGTTGCAGTCGACGAATCCGCTGGTCTGCGTGGACGGGGTGCGCAGTTATGCCGGGGTGCCGATCGTGGTGGACGGGGAGGTGCTCGGGGCGCACTGCGTCCTCGGGTACGCCCCGGCCGAGTTCACCCCGGCGGACCTCGAGGAGCTCCACCGCGGGGCTTCGGAGATCGTCGAGCTGCTGATCTCCTATCGGCGGCCGGTCACCGCGCCCTGACGTCTCACCGGCCCTGATCCCTGATCTCTACCGGCCCTGACTTCTACCGGCCGCGGACCAGCAGTGGCTGGGCCACCTGGCCGATTTTTCCGGACATGTCGAACATCTGGCCCTCGGCCAGGCCCAGGCCGTCCTCGGACACGATCGTGCGGGCGGCCAGGTGCACCCAGTCGCCCACCGGTTCCCGCAGCAGGGTCGCGGTCATGGTCGGCGGGATGGACAGCCACTTGTCGAACGGCAGGATCGCGGACAGCCCGTTCGCCGAGTCGGCCACGATCAGGGCCCGGTCCTGACCGGTCAGCTCGATGCCGTCGATCAGCGGGGTGCGCACCCGGCTCCACACGTGCGTCTCGCCCAGCTCGTCGAGCCCGCCCCGGGTGCAGCGCCACTCGATCGCCCGGCCGTAGCCCCAGTCCCCGCTGAACCTGTCTTCCCGCTCGGGCAGCAGTTCCGCCCGGGTGTCGTCGGGCAGCACCGGCGGCTGCGGCCCGGGCGCGATGTGCCAGGCCCGGGCGCTCACCGCGACCCGGCCGTCGATCACCATCCGGGCCTCGTTGAGCGCGGTGAGGCGGCCCGGTTTCACCTCGGACACCTCGACCCGGGACTCGCGGCGCGGGATCGGGCCGAGGAAATCCACCGAGAGCCGGGCCAGGCGCAGGCCGTCGAGGCGCAGCAGGTGCCCGAGCAGGGCGGCCGGCGGGCCACCGTGCTGCATGGCGCCGTCCCACGGGCTCTCGGTGAATTCGGACGGTTCGTAACGGTCGTCACCGAGTGGTAGGTAAAAGCTCACGGAGTCGAGGCTACGGTTATGTCCCCACTCGTCACCCGTACGTCGATCACATTCTTTGCCGTGGCGTCGCTGGTCAGGCCGTCCAGGTTCTCGTCACCGGACCCGGAGTGGGACAACACCTTGTACTTGCCCGCCGGCACCCCCACCCACATGTCGCCGCTCGTCGTCTGGGCGGTCACCGAGGTGGGCGCGGTCAGCTCGACGCGCACGTCGCCCGAGGTGAGCTTGACGTCGACCGGACCGGCCACCCGGATCGCCTGGATGTCGCCCGAGGTGGTGCGCACCTTGACCGAGCTCTTCGCGTCAATCACCTCGATGTCGCCCGAGGTGGCCTGCACCGAGACCGCGCCGGTCGCGTTGGCCACCGTCACGTCGCCCGAGGTCAGCTGCAGGTCGGTGATGCCCACCCCGTCGAGCCGGATGTCCCCGGAGCGCTCCTTGCCGTGCACGTTCACCCCGGGCGGCGTCTTGATCTCGTAGAACACCGAGCAGTTCCCGCCGCACGACGTGTCGATGTTCAACGTCGTGCCGTCCAGCTTGTAGGGGTTGCCCGGATTGGTCGAGCGGCTGATCACCCGGCGGATCGTGGTCTCGGTGACGTTTCCGGTGGTGATCACCACGTCGCCGCTGCCCCCGGTCAGCACGATGTCGGTGATCTTGGCCTTTTCGGTGTCGTCGTAGGTCATCTTCGCCCCGATCACACCGGCGCAGCCGGTCAGGGCGGTCGTCGACGCAGCGATGACGGCGAGGACTCCGGCGCGCCGGATCAGGGTCGAGGTCATGGCTCAGACGCTATTCGCGCGCGATACGCCGGCACTATCGGTCCTCCCACTGAGCCGCCCCCGAGATGACCCTGAGATCCGGCTCAGGGTTTGCCGCCCGGGACGGGGTTTGTCGTACCCCCGGGGCAGAATGCCAGTAGTTCCTTGAGGGAGGATGGGCCGTGCCCACCGGATCCGGTTACCGCCGAGAGCTCTACCGCGACGACGCGGTGGTGCTGCGTGTGCAGAAACTCGGCGAGAGCGACCGGATCATCACGCTGCTGACCCGCCGGCACGGCCGGCTGCGCGCGGTGGCCCGCGGCGTGCGGCGCACCGCCTCGCGTTTCGGTGCCCGGCTCGAGCCGTTCGGCCACATCGACCTGCAGCTGGCCGGCTCGCCCGAGGGGGTCGGCAGCGCGCTGCACTCGGTCAGCCAGGTCGAGGCGGTCGCGCTCTACGGCAAGCACTTCCTCACCGACTACCCGCGCTACACGGCGGCCAGCGCCATCGCCGAGACCGCCGAGCGGCTCACCCCGATCGAGCGGGAGCCGTCGCTGCGGCTGTTCCAGCTCACCCTGGGCGCGCTCAAGGCCCTCGCCGCCGGCGAGCACGCCGGCCCCCTGGTCCTCGACGCCTACCTGCTGCGGGCGATGGCCACGGCCGGCTGGGCGCCGGCCATCTCCGAGTGCGCGGTCTGCGGCACCCCGGGCCGGCACGCGGCGTTCTCGGTCCCGGCCGGCGGCGCGGTCTGCCCCGACTGCCGGCCACCCGGCGCCGCCCACCCCAGCCCGGACACCCTCGGCCTGATGCGGGCGCTCACCGACGGCGACTGGCTGGTCGCCGACTCGTCCGAGCCGCCGATCCGCCGGGAGTGCAGCGGCCTGGTCGCCGCCCACCTGCAATGGCACATGGAGCGGGCGCTGCGCTCGCTGCCGCTGGTCGATCGACGGGAGAGTTCCTGATGCCGCGTCCACCCACCCCGCACCTGTCCGGGGTCCGCCCGCCGGAACTGCCGAAGGCCGCGCTGCCGAAACACGTGGCGATCGTGATGGACGGCAACGGGCGCTGGGCCAAGGACCGCGGCCTGTCCCGCACCAAGGGCCACGAGCAGGGTGAATACTCGCTGTTCGACACGATCGAGGGCGCCATCGAGCTGGGCATCCCCTACCTGTCGGCCTACGCGTTCTCGACCGAGAACTGGAAGCGCTCGCCCGAGGAGGTGCGCTTCCTGATGGGCTTCAACCGCGACGTGATCCGCCGCCGCCGCAACCAGCTGGTCGACCTGGGCGTGCGGGTGGTCTGGTCCGGGCGGGCCGGCCGGCTGTGGAAGAGCGTCATCTCCGAGCTGCAGACCGCCGAGGAGATGTCGAAGAACAACAAGACGCTGACCCTGCAGTTCTGCGTCAACTACGGCGGGCAGGCCGAGATCGCCGACGCGACCGCCGCGATCGCCCGTGACGTGGTGGCCGGCAGGCTCAAGGCCGACAAGATCACCGAGAAGACCATCGCGAAATACCTGTACCACCCCGAGGTCCCCGAGGTCGATCTCTTCCTGCGCCCGTCCGGCGAGCAGCGCACCTCCAACTTCCTGCTCTGGCAGACCGCGTACGCCGAACTGGTCTTCCTGGACACCCTGTGGCCCGACTTCGACCGCCGCCACCTCTGGTACGCGTGCGAGCTCTACGCCTCCCGGGACCGCCGGTTCGGCGGGGCGGTGCCCAACCCGGTCGCCCCCGCTACGTCGTAAGGATCCGCACCGTCGCGGCGGTGTCGGACAGATCCGGGAGTACGGCGTGGGCGCCCGCGAGCACCAGATCGGCCATCGTGGTCGCTCCGGTCGCCACGCCCACCGCGAGGGCGCCGTTGGCCAGCGCGGCCGTCACGTCGTGCACCGTGTCGCCGATGACGACCGGGGTGAACTTCTCGCCGTACTTCGCTTCGGCGCGTTCCAGGCTGCGGCGCACCAGGGTGGCGCGCACGGCGTCGTCGGTGCCGTAACCGCCCACCTCGGCGTCGAACGAGCCACTGAGCCCGAACGCGGCCACCTTGGCCGCCGCCACCTCGGGCACGTTGCCGGTGACCAGCGTCTGCACCACCCGCGGGTCGTCGCCGAGGCGTTCCAGCACATCCCGTACGCCGGGCATCAGCGCACCCTGCTCGCCGAATTCGTGCTGCACCGCGAGCACGTTCTGGACGTAGCGCACGAAGAACGTCTCCGGCGTGCAGTCGGTCACCCCGTGCCGGGCGAACACCTCGGCGCAGATGTCCATGTCGGTGCGCCCGCCGAAGATCGGTGTCTCCAGCCAGGCGCGCCCGGTGATCTCGGTGAACGCGGCCCGCCAGGCGCGCGCCGCCACCCCGCCGCCACGCAGCAGGGTGTAGTCGATGTCCCACATGACCAGGCGTCTCACTCCTGCAAGGCCCGTTCGATGTGTTCGACCTTCGCGGTCAGCGCACCGGTGACTCCGGGCCGCACGTCCGCCTTGAGCGACACGCTCACCCGGTGCCCATCCTTGCCGACGGCCTCCACGGCCGCCTTCACCACGGCGAAGCATTCGTCCCACTCACCCTCGATCGTGGTGAACATGGCGTCGGTGCGATTGGGCAGCCCGGAAGCCCGTACCACCCGCACCGCCTCGGCGACGAGGTCCCCCACGGATTCACCGGACCCGATCGGCGTAACAGAAAACGCAACCAGCATGCGGCAATAGTCGCAGCACGCTCCCGGTCCGGCGCAACCCTTCAGCGCCCGCTGTGTCGGACCCGCCGCGCGGGTGCGAGAGCGCTCTCAGAGAGGCCGGGCGGCCGATTCGGCCCGCGCCGGCGGCGCGAGGAGATCGCGCTTCCCGCCGCGCCGCCTTGCTTCCGGCGGCCGGCTTCGCCCGCCTGCCGGCGGTGCCCGGCCCGCGCCGGGCTCGCGGTCGGCTTTTGGGTTGACGGAGTGAGTACTCACTCCGTAGCTTGAATTGCATGACAGAGACATCGGCTCGGCGCCGGGCGCCGGGAATGAGCCCGGAGCGGCGCCGGGAGATGATCGTGGCCGCGACGGTGCCGTTGCTCATGGAGCACGGCGCCGGGGTCAGCACCCTGCAGATCGCCCAGGCCGCCGGGATCGGTGAGGCCACCGTCTTTCGCGCCTTCACCGACAAAGACGAGCTGCTCGATGCCTGTGTGGCTGCTGTCCTGCGCAACGATCAGGTCCTGGCCGAACTCGACTCCGTGCCGCTCGGCCAGCCGCTCGCCGACCGGTTGGCCGAGGCCGCCGCGACCCTGCGCGCCTATCTCGACCGGATGGGCGTGGTGATCGGCGCGGTGCATTCCGCCGGCCGGCGTGCCGAGCGCCGCGCGCCCGCCGCAGGCCGCCCCGCACCGGGCGAGAGCGGCAGCGGCGGCAGCGCGGCGGGCGAGAGCAGCGCGGCGGGCGAGAGCAGCGCGGCGGGCGAGAGCAGCGCGGCGGGCCGGACGGCCGGCAGGCCGGCGCCGGACGGCCACCTCGCCGGGGCGCGGGAGGAGGCGGCGGAGCGGACGCGGCAGGCGATCATGCGGCTTCTCGAACCCGACCGGGCCTCGCTGCGGCTGCCGGTCGACCAGCTCACCGACATCTTCCTCGGGCTGCTGGTCCCCGGCCGCGGAATCCCCGGCGGGCCGCACGTGCCGACCGAGACCCTCGTCGACGTCTTCCTGCACGGTGTGGTCGCCGGGGAGGCATAGGTCAGCAGGTGCGGCTTCGCTTCCAGGCCAGGAAGGCCCGGGGCTTGTCGGTGATGATGCCGGCCATCCCCGGGTACGAGGCCATCCGCTTCCACTCGGCCGGGTCGTTGACGGTCCACGAGTAGACGCGCAGGCCGCCGGCGGTCCACTTCGCCATCCGCGCGGCGGTGATCGCGTCCTTGTTCTTGATCAGGATGTTCGCGTGCAGTTTGACGGTGGCCGGGTCGACGTCGCCCACACCCTGCACCAGCGCCCGCGCGTAGGTGGGCAGCCGGGTCTTGGCCTCGTCCAGGGTGGCGGCGTCGAACGACGAGATCGCCGGCAGCGGGGCCGTGCCGCCCCGCGACTTCAGGGCGGCCTCCAGCGCCGTCCACTGGGTCGCGTTCGGGTTGACCTTCAGCTCCACGAACGCGTACGCGGCGTCGACGACCTGGTCGTTGATGAAGTCCCGCAGCGTCGGCACCGGCTGGTCGTCGTCGGTGCGCAGCTCGCTCAGCTCGGCGTAGGTGAACTCGGCGACCGGGCCGGTGCCGTCGGTCGTGCGGTCCACCGTCTCGTCGTGCATCAGCACCGGAACGTTGTCCCGGGTGAACCGGACATCGGTCTCCCAGAACCCGACGGTCTGGTTGGATGCGTCCCGATACGCGTTGCGGCTGTTCTCCACGTATCGTTCGTTGCCGCCGCGGTGCGCCAGCGGCGACGGGGTCACGCACGCCGCGGCCGACGCCGACAGTGAGGTGCCGAGGGCCACCCCGGCCGCGACGGCACCGACCGCGATGACCGATACGACTCTTCGATTCATCGCAGCATCATTGCATCGTCCCGCCAGTGAGGTGTGCCGATCGACTACCGTCCGGCTGTGACAAACGCGGCAGCGGCGGGAACCTGGGTTCTGGGTGATCAGCGGGTCAACCGGATGGGATTCGGATCCATGCGGCTCACTGTGGACCCCGACCCGCACGTCGCCGTCCGGGTGCTGCGGCGGGCCGTCGACCTCGGCGTCGAACACGTCGACACCGCCGCGTTCTACTTCTCACCGGGCGGCATTCTGGACGTCGGCGACGGACCGGCACGGTATGCGACCGAACTCATTCGGCGCGCTCTCTCGCCGTACGGTGAAAGGCTTTTGATTGCCACCAAAGTCGGACCGGGAATCCTGGCCGATGGCCGCTGGGGTGAAGCCCGCACCGCGGGCGAGCTGCGCAAACAGGTCGAGGAAAACCTGCGGCGGCTCGGTGTGGAACGGCTCGACCTGGTCAATCTGCGGGTGTTCCGGTCGGCCGATTCGATCGCCGAACGGTTCGCGGCGCTCGCCGACATGCGCGCGGAAGGGCTGATCCGCCATCTCGGGCTTTCGGCGGTACGGGTGGAACAGCTCGACGAAGCGCTCGCCATCGCGCCGGTCGCGTGCGTGCAGAACAGTTACGCCCTCGACCTGAGGCACAACGACGAAATGCTGCGGGTCTGCGGAGAGCGGGGAATCGCGTTCGTGCCGTTCTTCGCGATCGCCGGACCGGGAAAGGAAAGCGGCGCGAGCGCCGAACAGAATGCGGTGATCGAGGCGGTGGCGGCCCGGCACGGGGCGACCGCCCACCAGGTACGCCTGGCCTGGACCCTGCACCAGGGGGAGCATGTGCTCGCCATTCCGGGAACCGGCAGTGAACGGCACCTCGCGGAAAATGTCGCGGCCGGCGCCATTCGGCTCACCGAGAGCGACCTGTCCGAACTGTTTGCCGTCCGGCCATGAGATCGACAGGGCCCGTTGAGGTCATCCCGCGAATGTGTCGACGAAACCGCATGAGTCGATCCTTCGTCGGGAGCACACCAATATGGGTCACGGCCACGACCACGATCACGACCACCCGCAGCTGAGCACCGGCGGCGACCTCTCGCCGGCCATGGACCTGAGCATCCCGGACAGCGAACTGTCGCCGTCCGATGTGTCCCGCCGCGGCTTCCTGCGCGGTGCCGGCCTGCTCGGTGCCGGTGCCGCCGCCTCCGTGCTGGCCACCCCGGGCGCCGCCGAGGCCGCCGGCCTGTCGCACGCGCACGGCCCGACCGGTGGCGGCGCCGAGAAGGGCGGGTTCCAGTGGCTCGCCGGTGACCACCACATCCACACCCAGTACAGCTCCGACGCCCAGTACCGGGTCCTGGACCAGGCCAAGCACGGCCACGCGTACGGGCTGGACTGGCTGGTCATCACCGACCACGGCAGCAACGAGCACGCCAAGATCGGTGTGGAGAAGGTCAACCCGGACATCCGCAAGACCCGCGAGGAACTCAAGGGCCTGCTGACCTTCCAGGGGCTGGAGTGGAACATCCCGGCCGCCGAGCACGCGACCGTGTTCGTGCACCCCGGCAAGAACGAGGTGGCCGTCCTCAAGCAGTTCGAGCAGACCTACGACGGCTCGCAGCTGCCCGCCACCAACACCGAGGCGCAGAACGAGGCGGCCGCGATCGCCGGCATCAAGTTCCTCGCCTCGCAGGTGAAACAGCGCAAGGTCGAGGGCGCGCTGTTCCTGGCCAACCACCCGGCCCGCCGCGGCATCGACTCGCCACACGAGATCCGCAACTGGCGCGACGCCGACCCGACGGTCGCCATCGGCTTCGAAGGGGCGCCCGGCCACCAGGCCGCCGGCATCCCGATCGCGTACGGCCGGGGCGGCGCCCGCGGCTACTACGACAACAACCCCTCGGCCGCCTCGTACGCCGGTTACCCGCTCGAGAGCTACCGCACCTGGGGTGGCTTCGACTGGATGACCGCCACCGTCGGCGGGCTCTGGGACAGCCTGCTCTCCGAGGGCAAGGCCTGGTGGATCACCGTCAACTCGGACTCCCACGTCAACTACCTCGACCAGTCCGAGCGCGGGCCCGGCAGCGACTTCGCCACCAACGGCAAGTACAACGACCCGGTCTACAGCGGCAAGACCCTCACCACGGCCGGTGACTTCTGGCCCGGCTACTACGGCCGCACCAACGTGGGTGCGTCGTCGTTCGCGTACAAGGCGGTCATGGACGGCCTGCGGGCCGGCCGCGTCTGGGTCGACCACGGCCGGCTGATCAAGAGCCTGGACGCCCGGGTCCGGGTGGCCGGCGACCGCCGTGGCAGCACCGGCACCCCGCTCGGCGGCGTGGTGCAGGTCAAGCGGGGCACCTCGACCGAGCTGACCCTCGAGATCGACCTGCAGGACGTGCCGAATTTCGCGGCGTTTGTGCCCGTACTCAAGCGGGTTGATGTGATTGTCGGAACGGTGACCGGCCCGGTCACCGACAAGGACACCTTCAAGGCGCCCGACACCAAGGTCGTCAAGTCGTTCGAGGTCGACGCCGCCGCCAAGAGCGTTTCGGTGACCTACTCGTTCGGCCGCCTCGACAAGCCGTTCTACGTGCGGGTCCGCGGCACCGACGGCAAGCGCACCCAGCCCGGCCTGATGGGTACCGCGGTCGACCCGTACGGTCCGAAGCTGGACGTCATCGGCGACGCCGACCCGTGGGGCGACCTGTGGTTCTACACCAACCCGATCTGGGTCCTGCCGAAGTGACGTTGTACCGCTCGGTCGCGGCCGTCGGCGTCAGCCTCGGCCACCCCGACCTGGCCGCCGCGGACCACTGGATCCTGTCCCTGGATCCACGTCCGCGGCTGGCCTGCACCCACCTCGTCACCACGCCGCACCGGCACGTGGCGATCAGCCTCACCACCACCGAGGTCTATGAGACCGAGCCCGAACTGCAGGCCGCCGCGGATGCGGCAGTGGACGGCAAATTCGGCCGCGCGGTCATCTTCCCCGGGGTCGAGGAGCTGACCGGCATCCGTACCGTCGCCGAGATTCTCGAACTCAGCGCGATCGAACGGGTCGAGGTGCTTGGCTCGGGCGTCGCCGACGGCGACGCCCAGGTCGACACCCGCGACTTCGTCCGCCCGCAATACCGGGACAGCGAGCTGGTCCTCACCACCACACCGGCGGCCGGGGGCGTCCTGGTCCCGTTCGAAACCCGGGATCCCACCCCCTGCTGCGCGAACCACTGACCCTACGCTGGGCCGGTGTCTCTCCACACCCAGTTGCTTCAAGGACGCGGTGGGGTGCTGCTCTTCGGCATCACCCCACCGCGCCGCAGCGCCACCCCCGAGAAGATCCGGGAGATCGCCGAGATCACCCTCGGCCGCCTGACCGGCCTCGACCTCGACGGCCTGATCCTGTACGACATCGACGACGAATCCGACCGCAACCCCGGTGAGCGTCCGTTCCCGTACCTGCCGACCATCGACCCGGTCGAATTCCACACCCACCTCGGTGCCTGGGACCGCCCGGTCGTCATCTACCGCTGCGTGGGCAAGTACGCCGAGGACGAGCTGCGGTCATGGCTCACCACCGCGGACACCGACCGGGTGCTCGGCGTCTTCGTCGGAGCCTCATCGGGTGACAAGCCGGTGCGGACCGACCTGCGCCGAGCGCAGGCACTTCGTGCGGAGGTACGGCCGGAGCTGGGCCTGGGCGCGGTGGTCATCCCCGAGCGGCACGCCCGCGGCGGCGAGGAACACCTGCGGATGCTCACCAAGCAGGAACGCGGCTGCAGCTTCTTCATCTCCCAGGTGATCTACGACGCCGGCGAGACCAAGGACCTGCTCTCCGACTACTTCTACGCGTGCCGCGCGGGTGGCCTGGAACCCCGCCCGGTGATCTTCACGCTGTCCCTGTGCGGCTCGACCAAGACCCTGGCGTTCCTCAAATGGCTGGGCGTGGACGTGCCACGCTGGCTGGAGAACACCCTCCTGCACGCCGAGGACCCACTGGCCGAGTCACACCGCGAGGTTCTGGCGATAGCCCAGGACCTGCGCGACTATTGCGAACGGCTGGGCCTGCCATACGGCTTCCACGTCGAGTCGGTCTCCATCCGCAAGGTAGAGATCGACGCCGCCGTCCGCCTGACCGAGGAACTGGGCGCCCTGCTGCGCTCAGCCCCTATCGAGGCCTGAGCTTCCGGTCGCGGACCATGCCGATCCCGCTCCTACCGCCACGAACAACGCGAACGGAAGCTCCGGGTCGGCCTGAATGACGGCCAAGGCCACCCACTGGTTGTGCTCGGGGCAGCTCCACGCCAGCATCCCGCTTGTCTGGCTGCGGAAGAAGTCGACCGCCTCGCCATCCTCAAGGTCGGCGGGATTCCTGTGTTCCCCGTCGCCCCAGAAGTTGACCTCCTCAGCCGGCCCCCACCTTTTGCTGAACGCCTCCGCAAGTCGGTCGCGCTCCTGCTCAATGGCGTCTCGGACCGGCCCGACGACCTCCTCGCCACGGTCATCCCAGAAGTCCTGAGTGACAGAGAGACGAGCCACGTGGTGGTCTACGTCCCCGAACGCGTCCCGGCGGCCGTAAGCGATGTCGGGAAACGGCTGACGCATCAGGGCGTCAACGGCTGCTTCGTGCGCCGAGCTCATGGTCTCCAGATTAGATGTCGGCCCGTGGCCAGGTTTTTCACGCCAGACTTTGGAAGCCCGGACGAGTTGCAGAGGTGGCGCACGGCATCCTCGAAACCCTCGGCGCCCTCATGAACCTCGTAATACTCGCCCCACGTGGTGTCGACCGTGAGGCTGATCCAGCGCAGCCCGTCGGGCGCAAGTTCGGTCGCAGACAGGGAGACGCTGGATATCTCATCCCACCGCAGCATGTCGATACTGGCGGCGCCAGGGCGCATCTCCATGCCGAATACCGAGACCAGAGGCTCGGTCTCCGACGTCACCGTGACACCGTCACCGGTCACCTCAATCCGCTGCACCGGCGGATCCTACGCAGGGCGCCGCCCGGTTCCGAGGCTGCCGCCAACGAAGGGCCGTACGGCCCAGACCTGAGCGGCGGAAGTCGGCACCGAGCCGGCGGAGAGAACCCACTCGTCGGCGAGGGCGCCGACAACCAGGTCGTCGTTGCCGAAGCGCAGCACCAGACCCGCGCAGACCGCGTCACCGTCGTGGCCGAGGATCGCGGCACCGTCGCTGAGCCGGGCCCCGACGAAACTCGACAGCACATCCGGACTCAGCGCCGGGCCGACTCTTGTCTGCCCGTACTCATCCATGTCGTAGGAACGGTATGGATCCTTCTTCGAGAGGAGGAACTGGTCGCCGCGGCCGTGCAGAGCGATCGGACCAGTGTGTTCGAAGAAGAGCCATGCATGCAGCAGGCTCTCGGCATCCGGTTCGCGCCGTCCCTCGAACCAGTGCCGGGCCTCGGTCACGGCCTCGAGCCGTCGCCCGCAGATGCTCGTCAACCATGCTTCAACCATCGAGGGATCGCTGAAGCCCACGTACGGCACCTGGTGCTCCACCCGCAACGCCTGCCATACGGCGTGAGCGGTGGCTTCGTACACGTCGCCCACACCGGTGTCGCACTCGGTGACGGCCACCTGGGTCACCGTCACCTTTGCCGCCTCGGACCGGCCGTGCAGCGCCCACTGAGCGCCCAGCTCGGCCTCACGCCGGTGTTCGTCGGAAGCGTCAGCCAACACCTCGACCCCGGGTCGGCTCGACGCCGCCACCTCCACAGTGACCTGCGCGAACCGTGAGTAGCGGCTCGTCTGCTCCAACAGGCGGAAGGTGGTCACGGCCCTGATCGTTCCAGCCAGTTGCCGTCTCCGGCGAACGATATAGCGCTACGCGGCGCCCGCATCGCGACCAGAGAGGCGCACCGGCTTCGCAGTGCCGGTGAACCTCCATCGGGCAGCCATGGCGAGTTGGAGAGGTTCTGGCAATCGCCTAGGACCTACGCGATTTCTGGGAGCGGCTGGGCCTGCTGTACGGCTTCCACGTCGAGTCGGTCTCCATCAGCAAGGCAGAGATCGAGGCAGCCGCCCGCCTGACCGTGCCCTGCTGCGCTCGGCCCTCATCAGAGCCTGCAGTTATCCACAGGCCACAACAATGTCGCGAACCTCACCGCCTCCCTGTGCCAGCCTGACAACGTGCTGGAGGAACTGACCCGAGTCCGTGGTGTGCTCGCCGAATGCGGCGACACACCACTGTGGTCGTCCACCGACACCCAGGTGCTCGACGCGCTCGTGCAGGCACATGCCTGTGCGCAACAGGTGCAGGCGATCCTCGCGCACCTGATCCACGAGGCCGAGACCCGAGGCCTGCCACGCAAGGAAGCCGCGTCGAGCACACCGGTGTGGCTGCGGCAACGGATCCGGACAAGCATGTGGGAAGGTCGGAGACTCGCGAAACTAGCCGCCGAACTCGACCGCTCCCCGGCGCTCGACACGGCCGTCTCCGACGGAGAGATCTCCACCGACCAGGCGATCGTGATCGCCCAGGCGGTCGCGGACCTACCCGCCGACACCAGCATCGACACCCGGGCGCAGGCCGAGAAGCTGCTGATCTCCTACGCCGCCGAGTTCGATCCGGCCACCCTGGCCAAGTTCGGCGCCCGGATCCTGGCGCACGTCGACCCGGAGGCCGCCGACCGGCACGACGAAGAGGCGCTGAAACGGCAGGACGCGCGCGCCCACCAGGGGCGAGGGTTCACGCTGAGCCCGACCGGCGACGGCCGGGTGCGGCTGTCGGGCTGCCTGGACACCGCGGCCGCGGCCATCGTCAACGCGGCGCTGGACCCACTGTGTCACCCCGGCCGGGAGTCCGCGACCGACAGCGACACCACCCGCACAGCGGCGCAGCGTCGCGCGGACACCCTCGTCGACATCTGCAACCGAGTCCTCCGCAACGGGGAATTGCCGACATCGGGCGGAGACGCGGCCCAGGTGGTGGTGACCATCCCGATCGACACCCTGCGAACCCCGCCGGCCTCGTCCGCGGAACCCTCCGGCGAACCGCCCGCTCCGGGCCATGGTTCGGCGGGTCGCAGCGGTGTCTCCGGAGCGCTGGACACCGACGCACCGATCAGCGCCGCCGAGGCGCGGCAGATGGCCTGTGACGCTCAGATCATTCCGGCGGTGCTCGGCGCCGACGGGCAGGTGCTCGACATCGGCCGTGCCCGTCGCCTGTTCACCGGCCCGCTCCGCCGGGCCCTCATCCTTCGCGACGGCGGGTGCGCCTTCCCGTCGTGCGACCGGCCGGCGAACTGGGCCGACGGACATCACATCCAGTCCTGGGCCGACGGTGGACCGACCACCCTGTCCAACGCTTGCCTGCTATGCCGCTACCACCACCGGGTCATTCACCGCACTGATTGGCGGGTGCGCCTAGCGGCCGACGGCCTTCCTGAGTTCATCCCACCGCCGACCGTCGACCCGTTACGCCGGCCTCTCCGTAACGCCTACCATCGGCGGCAGTGAGCAGGGCGGAGACGACATCAGACACCCGCGGCCAGTTCGATCAGGTGGCGTCGGCATGCCTGGGCGGCGGCGGGCATGCGGTGGTCTCGGTGGTGGATTACAGCTATGTCCGGGTGGGTTGGGGTTGGGGTCAGCTGCCGTATCGCTATGGCTGGGCCGGGTGCCTCGGCGGCGGTTCGAGCCAGTAAAGCCACGCCCAGGCCGGCGGCCACCAGTTCGCGGATGCTCGCCGGGGTCGCTGCCTCGAACGGGACTTGCGGAGCGAAGCCGGCCGTGTGGGCGGCCTCGTCGAGGATGGCTCGCAGGCCGCTGCCCGGCGGCAAGCAGACGAACGGCTCGTCGCGCAGCTGGGGCAGGGGGAGCGCGGTGCCGCCCGCCAGGTGGTGTTCGGGCGAGACGATCAGCACCACCTGCTCGCGGGCTATCCGGTGAGCAGAGAAGCGGGACGGCAGGTCGGCGTGTGCCGGGCCGACCACCAGATCGACCATGCCCGCGTCCAACTCGGTGAGGAGGGCCGCGATCAGGCCGGAGCGCAGGTTGAGGCTGACCCCGGGATAGCGGGCGTGGAACCCGGACAACGCCCCGGGCAGGTCGAAGCCGCCGACGACCGCGGTGGCGCCCAGGGTTACCCGGCCAGTCAAGACGGCGGCCAGGTCGGCCAGGTCGTTGCGGGCGCCGTCGATCTCGGCCAGGGCGCGCCGGCTCCGGGCCAGGAACAACTCGCCGGCTTCGGTTAAGGCCACCCGGCGGGTGGTGCGGGTGAACAGCTCGGTGCCCAACTCCGTCTCGAGCGCGCGGATTTGGGCGGACACCGCCGACTGGGCGACGTGCAACCGCTCGGCGGCTCGGGTGAAGCCGCCGAACCGGGCGACCGCCTCGAAGTAGGTGAGTTGGCGCAGCTCCACGGATTCATCTTTGGTCGCGATTAATCGCAGCGCAACTCTGTCTTGGACTTATCAAAGTGGTCGGGTCAGGCTCGGAGTCATGGAACAGCGAAAGCTTGGCGATCTGGCCACCTCCGCGATCGGGCTCGGCTGCATGGGCTTCTCGCAGGCGTACGGGCCGGCCGACGACGACGAGTCGATCGCCGTGATCGGGGACGCGCTCGACCACGGCATCACCCTGATCGACACCGCGATGAGTTACGGCCAGGGGCACAACGAGAGCCTGGTCGGGCGGGCCATCGCCGGCCGCCGCGACGAGGTGGTGCTGGCGACCAAGCTCGGGATCGTGCGGGGTGCGGACGGCACTCGCCTCGATGGTCGGCCGGAGAACGTGCGCGGCTACTGCGACGCCTCCCTGCGGCGTCTCGGCGTCGACATCATCGACCTCTACTACCTGCACCGGGTCGATCCCGAGGTGCCAATCGGCGAGACGGTCGGCGCCATGGCCGAACTCGTGGCCGCGGGCAAGGTGCGCCACCTCGGGGTCTCCGAGGTCAATCCGGTCCAGCTGGAGCAGGCGGCGGCGGTGCATCCGATCGCCGCCGTCGAGTTCGAGTGGTCGCTGGCCTGGCGGGAACCGGAGGACGACGTGGTGCCGGCCGCGCGGCGCCTGGGTATCGGCCTGGTCCCGTACAGTCCGCTGGGTCGCGGCCTGCTCACCGGGGCCCTACCGACCGGGCCGTTTCCGGAGGGGGATTTCCGGCGCACCGATCCGCGGTTCGGTGGCGAGCACCTGACCGCCAACCTCGAGCTGGTGCGGGCGCTGGCCGCGACGGCCGAGGAACATGGCTGTACGCCGGGGCAGATGGCGCTGGCCTGGCTGCTCGCGCAGGGTAACGACGTGGTGCCGATCCCGGGCACCCGCAGTCGGGCCCGGCTGGCCGAGAACGTGGCCGCGGCCGGCATCGCCGTCGACCCGGACGCGGTCGTGCCCCGCGAGGCGTGGCGCGGCGACCGGACCTCCTTCGCGGCGCGCGGCACGACGCGCAGTAAGTGACAAGCCGCTGAGCGCGGCATGACGCGCAATAGGAGGCAAACGCGGCACGACGCGCAGTAGGTGGCAAGCGCTGCGTGCGGCATGACGCGCAGTAACTGGCAAGCGCGGCACGACACGAAGTAGGTGATCAGATGATCGGGCGGAACAGGCCCAGCGTGATCGTGGTGGCCAGCACGGCTGCGGCGAGCCCGGCCGCGCCGATGATGAGCAGCGTGTCGGCGCCGGTGAAGGTCTGCCGGCGGGCGTAGGTGCGGGGCAGGCCGGAGTCGAAGCCTCGCGCGTCCATCGCCACCGCCAGTCGGCCGCCCCGGCGCAGTGCCCCGACCAGCAGCGCGAACGCGGTGGCGCCGAACAGCCGTACCTTGGCGGCCGGGTTGCGGCCGGCGTCGACGCCGCGGGCCCGGCGGGCCAGGGTGAGCATCTGCCATTCGGCGCCTAGCAGCGGCAACAGCCGGAACGCGGCGAGTGCGCCGATCGCGAAGCGGGCCGGCGCCTTGGCGTTCTGCACCAGGGCGTCGGCCAGGTCGGTGGGGTCGGTGGTGGCGAACACCACGATGCCGGGCAGGGCGATCGCGAACAGCCGCAGGATCAGCCCGAGCGCGGTGGCCAGCACGCCGGTGGTGACGTCGAACGGGCCGAGTCCGACCAGGACGGTGCCGCTGCGGTCGGACGCGAACAGCACCATGGTGACCAGCACGCCGGCGCCGGCCAGCAGCAGCGGCCAGACGTGCCGGGCCAGCACCGCGTGGCGCAGCCCGAACAGCGGCAGCAGCGCCAGCTCGATCACCAGCGCGATGGCCGGAGTGAGCGGGTCGAGGGTGCTGAGCAGCGGCAGCGAGAAGAGCAGAGCGGCGGCGAGCTTGGCGACCGGGTTGCGGCGGGCGAGCGGCGCCGCCGGATTCCCGATCGGCTGGGTCACGAACGTCATGCCGGCCGTCCGGAGAACTCGCCGCGAACGGCCGTCATGCCGGCCGTTCGGAGAACTCGCCGCGAACGGCCGTCATGCCGGCCGTTCGGAGAACTCGCCGCGAACGGACGTCATGGCGGGCGAGCGGCGCCGCCGGATTCCCGATCGGCTGGGTCACGAACGTCATGCCGGACGTCCGGAGAACTCGCCGCGAACGGACGTTATGCCGGGCGGGCGGCGCCGCCGGATTCCCGATCGGCTGGGTCACGGCCGTCATGCCGGTCGTCCGGAGAGCTCGCCGAGGGCGAACGTCCGGTCGGCGACGGTCCGCACGAAGTCGTCGTCGTGGGTCACTGCCACCACGGCGTGGCCCTCGTCGCGTAGTTCGGCCAACAGCGTGACCAGCTCGATCCAGGTGCGCCGGTCCTGGCCGAAGGTGGGCTCGTCCAAAACCAGCAGACGGGGGGCGGTGGCCAGGGCCGTCGCGACGCTCAGGCGGCGTGCTTCCCCGCCCGAGAGGGTGTACGGGTTGGCAGCGGCGAGTTTGGTCAGCCGCAGCCGCTCCAGCAGCGAGTCCACGGTGCCGGCGATCTCGGTGGGCGTCCGGCCGAGCCGCCGCGGGCCGACCGCCAGTTCGTCGGCGACCCGGGACGTCACGAACTGGTGCTCGGGGTTCTGGAAGACCGATCCGATCCGCGAGGTCAGCGTGGCCGCCCGCCACCGGTGCGGCGGTTTCGGGTCGCCGAACGCCGACACCCGCCCACCGGTCGGCGCGAGCAGCCCGCCCAGCACCAGCGCGAGGGTCGACTTCCCGGCCCCGTTCGGCCCGGTTACCGCGAGCACCTCACCGGCGCTGACCGACATCGAGACATCGTTGAGGCGCTTGTCGACGGCCACGTCCTCGGCGACAACAAGAGCGACCGCACGAGCGACCGCACGAGCGACCGCACGAGTGGCCGCGAGAGGCGACGTCGGCGAACCGGCAATAGCCCGCTGCGGGGCCAGCGGGAATCCCGGCACCCACACGCCCTCGTCGGCGAGGCGGTCACCGTATCCGGCGAACACCACCTCGGGGGTGCCGTCGGCCCGGATTCCGCCGCCCGCTTCGAGCACCACCACCCGGTCGACCAGCGGCAACGCCTCGGCGACCCGGTGTTCGACCAGGATGAGGGTGGATGACGACCGGGACCGGGTGATCGCCGTACGGACCAGGTCGGCGCCGGCCGGGTCGAGGTTGGCGGTCGGTTCGTCGAGCAGCAGCAGGCCCGGCCGCAGCGCTAGCACCCCGGCCAGCGCCAGCCGTTGCGCCTCGCCGCCGGACAGCGCCGCCGTCGACCGGGTGATCGGGTAGGGGAAGCCGACCCGGTCCAGGGCGTCGCTGACCCGGGGCCAGATCTCGGCGGCCGGCACTCCGCGATTTTCCAGGCCGAAGGCCACGTCGTCGCCGCTGCGGGCCATCACCAGCTGGGTCTGCGGGTCCTGGAAGACGATGCCGACCCGGTCGCGGGCGTCGGCGGGGGAGCGGCCGTCGATCTCGACGGTGCCGGCCTGTTCGCCCGAGTCGGCGGGGAGCAGGCCGGCCAGCGCGGCGAGCAGAGTGCTCTTGCCGGCCCCGGAGGGACCGAGCAGCAGCACCCGCTCGCCGTCGTCGATGCGCAGGTCGACGTCGCGGACCGCCCAGGCGCGACGGCCCGCGTGCCGCCAGCCGAAGCCGCGAAGAACGACGGTGCTCAAGGGTGGATCAGACGAGCGCGCGGGAGCGGCCGGCCGCGAACCGGTCGAGCACCCCGGTCTGGGCGAGGGCCCGCACCAGCAGCAGGCTGCCGAGACCGGCGATCACCAGCGAGGACGCCGCGGTGATCAGGATGTACGGCAGTCGCATGCTGGCCCAGGACGTGCCGGGGTACCAGACGAATGCGTCGTACACCGAGGCCACGATGCCGGCGGTGGCGCCGGCCAGCAGGGCCACCGGCAGGTTGTAGACCTTGTAGGCGAACGCCGCGAAGATCAGTTCGGCGCCGAGGGCTTCCAGCGGTCCCTGCACGACCAGGGTCCAGCCCCAGCTCGTGCCGATCGCGACGGACACCAGCGAGGCGAGGGTGAGGGTGTAGAACGCGGCGCCGGGCTTGCGCACGATCAGCGCGCCGAGCACCGCCGGGACCAGCCACATCCCGTAGAGGACGGCCCGTCCGGGGAGCGGGATGGCGTCGGCCGGCCCGTTCCAGAGCAGACCCCAGGCCCAGAAGATCACGCCGAACGCGACCGCGACGATCGAGGCGATCACGATGTCTATCGTGCGCCAGCGGTTGGAATTTGTTGCCATGGTTGCCTCCCAGCGGGTACCGGGAGGAGACGCAGCGCCGTGGAAATAAAGACCACGGCGCGGCTGGAGAAAAGACCGAGCTTCCTGCGCTGGCATTACCCAGATCAGGTACGAGGGTCTGCGGTTGCCCGCACTCTCAGCGCTGTGCGCTCCCCTGTCGGATTGCTTATGTTTCGATGACGCTAACACCGTTGGCAGTTCCGGGACAGCGAGGGAGCCATCACATGGAGATCAAGGCGCGCGGGATGACCTTCGACGTGTACGAGGGTGGCCCGGTCGACGGTGAGCCCGTTCTGCTGCTGCACGGTTTCCCGCAGAACCACCGCGAGTTCGACCTGATCCTGCCTCGCCTGCACGAGGCCGGCCTCCGCACGTACGCCGTCGACCAGCGCGGTTACTCGCCCGGCGCCCGCCCGGACAACGTCGGCGCCTACCGGATCACCGAGCCGGCCAAGGACGCCATCGCCGTCCTGGACGCCCTCGGCATCGAGAAGGCGCACGTCATCGGCCACGACTGGGGCGCGCAGGTCGGCTGGATCCTGGCCGCCCAGTACCCCGAGCGGGTGCGCACCCTCACCGCCGTGTCCGTCCCGCACCCGCGGGCGTTGCGCCTGGCCATGCGGGTCCGGCCGACCCAGCGGGCCCGGTTCAGCTACTTCGCGGTGTTCCGCAGCGCGATCGCCGAGCGGTTCCTGCTGGGCGCGAACGCGGCCGTGCTCAAGGCGATGCTGAGCCCGACCGGGGACCGCGCCACGCTGTACGTGGACGCGATGCGGGAACCAGGCGCGCTGACCGGCGGCCTCAACTGGTACCGCGCTTTCAGTGGCAGCGACCTGGGCGGCGTCGGCGTGATCACGGTCCCCACCACGTACGTCTGGAGTGACCGCGACGGTGTCGTCTCCCGCACCGCCGCGCTGCGCACCCGGGACTGGGTGGAGGCCGACTATCAGCTGGTCGTGCTGCGCGGGGTGAGCCACTGGGTGCCCGAGCAGGCGGCCGGCCCGCTCGCCACGTACGCCCTGGCGCGGATCACCGGCGGCGACCCGACACCGTCAGACCCAGCTTCTTGAGTTCCAGTTCGGCCAGGGCGTCGACTGCCTCGGCGTCGCCGTTGCGCCAGCTCTGCGCGATGTCGGGGCCGAGTTTGGCCAGTTCGTTCAACGGCTGACTGGCCAGCGCGCGCAGCGCCAGCAGATCACGGCCGGCGCTTTCACCGCGTACCGAAGAAGCCACCGCGGCCCGGCGCATCCACCGCAACCGCAGCGGAAGCCAGAAGAACAACACCAGCGCGAGCGGTACGGAGAGCGCGAGGATCGTCATGATCAGCGCCAGCTGATCGACGATCTCCTGCTGTTGCGCGCCCGCGTCGGCCAGCGAGCGGGCCGCGTCGGCGGCCCCGTTGAACGGTTTGACCAGCTGGTCACCGACCAGCGGGACCCGGCCGATCTTGCCGCCGGCGTCGGCCAGGTTGTCGGCGATGCCGCCGCCCGCGCTCTGCAGTTTCTGGCCCGGTACGGCCAGTTTCTCGACCATGTCGTGCACCCAGAGGCCGGCCCGGATCCACAGGTAGATCCAGATGACGACGATGATGTCGGTGAGCAGTTGGCGGATGGCGGTGGGGATCCGCTCGGCGTAAAGCTTCACGGGGCACAGCGTCCCACGTGGAACGACTCAGCGCTTGGCCGCGCACTCCGGGCAGGTGCCGAAGATCTCCATCGTGTGCGAGACGTCCACGAACCCGTGTTTCGCGGCCACCCGGTCGGCCCACGACTCGACCGCCGGGCCCTCGACCTCGACCGCCCGGCCGCAGGACCGGCAGACGAGGTGATGGTGGTGGCCCTGGCTGCACCGGCGGTAGAGGTGCTCGCCGCCGGGCGGGCGCATCACGTCGATCTCGCCGGCGTCGGCGAGGCCCTGCAGGGTGCGGTAGACGGTGGTGAGGCCGACGCGTTCGCCCCGGTCACGCAGGATGGCGTGCAGGTCCTGGGCGCTGTTGAAGCCCTCGGTCTCGTTGAGCACGGCGCTCACCGCGCTGCGCTGCTTGGTGTTTCGCTGCGCGGTCGAGTCGATGTTCACGGGCGGACCTCCCTCGCGTGGCTGACGGCGTCGGCGACGATGTGCGCGACATGGTCGTCCACCAGCGAGTATGCGATCTCCCGGCCCCGGCGCGCACCCCGCACCACGCCGGCCCCGCGCAGCACCCGCAGATGCTGGGACACCAGCGGCTGGGGTGCGCCGAGCTTTTCCACAAGTTCGTGCACGCAGCGTTCTCCCACACCGAGTTCGGCGACGATCGCGACACGGATCGGCGCGGACAGGGCGCGCAGTAGCTCCCCGGCCGACTCGTACGCCTCGTACCCGGTCACCGTCGTCATCGCAGTGCCCAACTTAGCGTGCGGAGCCGGTTCATCCTTGGAGGACGACATCGGGCGGCTCCACCTCCCGGGGATGCTGTGCGCGGCGGCGCAGCGCGCGGACGGCGCCGCCGCCGGCCGCGATCGCCACGAAGGCGGCGAGCGCGATGATGACGGTGGTCGCGCCGGGCGCGGTGTCCACCTCGGCCGAGACGGCCACGCCGACGCCGGCGGCGCCGAGGCCGATCAGCATGGCCAGCGCCATGGTGCTGCGAAAACCCCGGGTGACCTGCTGGGCGGCGGCGACCGGCACGACCATCAAGGCCGAGACCAGGAGCAATCCGACCGTACGCATGGCGATGGTCACGGTTACCGCGGTGGTCACCGCCATCAGCAGATTGAGGGTACGCACGGGCAGGCCGCTGACCTTGGCGTACTCCTCGTCGTTGCAGACCGCGAACAGTGCCGGGCGGAACACCGTCATGGTGATCAGCACCGCCGCGCCGAGCGCCACGATGATCACCACGTCCTGCGGTGAGGTGGTGATCAGCGAACCGAACAGGTACTGCATCAGGTTGGCGTTGCTGCTGTCGTCGGAGAGCCCGACCAGCACCACGCCGCCCGCGATGCCGCCGTAGAACAGCAGCGCCAGGGCCAGGTCGCCGGAGGTGCGGCCGCGCTGGCGGATCAGCTCGATGCCGACCGCGCCGAGCGCGGAGACGATGACCGCGCTGATCACCGGGGAGTGGTGCAGCAGCAGGCCCACGCCGACGCCGGTGAGCGCCACGTGCCCGATGCCGTCGCCGATCAGCGACAGCCGCCGTTGCACCAGGTAGATGCCGAGGGCCGGGGCGGCCAGGCCGATCACCAGCGCGCCGATCAGCGCCCGGATCATGAAGTCGTACTGGAAGAGGTCCATCAGCCCGCTGTCATCCGGTCGGCCGGTGCCCACTCGCAGATGGCGGCCTTCTCCAGGGCGGCGTGCGGGTGCACGTGGTCGTGGTCGGGGTCGGCGTGGTGGCCGGCCGGCTCGGGCGGAATGCCCTCGTGGGCGATGCGGCCCTCGTGCACCACGACGGCCCGGTCGATCAGCGGCCGCAGCGGGCCCAGCTCGTGCGCGACCAGCAGGATCGTGCCGCCGCCGGCCGCGAACCGGCCCAGCGCCGCGGCGAACGCCTCCTGGCTGGCGGCGTCCACGCCGGCCGTGGGCTCATCGAGGACCAGCAGGTCGGGCCGGCCGGCCAGGGCGCGGGCGATCAGGGTGCGCTGCTGCTGGCCGCCGGACAGGGTCGACACCGGGTCGCCGATCCGGTCGAGCAGGCCGACGTCGCGCAGGGCGGCCTGGACGGCGGCCTTGTCGGCGGCACCGGCCGGGCGGAAGATGCCGCGGCGGGCCAGCCGGCCGGAGGCCACCACCTCGCCGACCGTAGCCGGCACCCCGCTGCCGGCGCCGAGCCGCTGCGGAACGTAACCGACCCGGGCCCAGTCCCGGAATTTGCGCTGGGCGGTGCCGAACAGGTCGATCTCGCCGCGGGCGGCCGGGACCAGGCCGAGGATCGTGCGGATCAGGGTGGACTTGCCGGAACCGTTGGCGCCGAGAATGGCGACGACCTCGCCGCCGGTGACGGCGAGCGAGACGTCGTGCAGGATCTCCCGGCCGTCGTAACCCACGGCCAGGTGGCGTACGTCGACGGCGCCCTTCACATCAGCGGCGGTCATGAGGTGCACCCCAATGCCTCGGTCAGGGCGGCCAGATTGGCCCGCATGACGGTGAAGTAGTCGGACGACGTGTCGGTCAGCCCCTCGAGCGGGTCCAGCACGGCGGTCTTGGCGCCGACCTCACGAGCGATGGTCTCGGCCACCTTCGGGCTCACCAGTGTCTCGAAGAAGATCGTCGTGGTGCCGGTCTCCCGGGCCTGCTCGGCCACCGCGGCGAGGCGCTGCGGGGACGGCTCGGCCTCGGGCGAGATGCCGGTGATGCCGACCTGGGTGAGGCCGTAGCGGGTGGCCAGGTAGTTGAACGCGCTGTGACTGGTGACCAGCTCATGCCGCTGACAACTCGCCAGGCTCTTCGCGTACTCCTGGTTGAGGCTTTGAAGTTGGGTTTGCAGTTCTTGGGCCTTGGCCCGGTAGGCCGCGGCGTTGGCCGGGTCGGCGGCGGCCATCTTCTCGCCGAGCGCGCCCGCGATGGTGCTGAACCGGACCGGGTCGAGCCAGACGTGCGGGTCGCGGCTGCCGCCCTCCGGCTCCTCGGATTTCTCGGTGTAGGGCAGCAACTCGACCACCGAGGCGACGTCGAACGCGCGGTCCTTCGCCTCCTGCGCGACCGCGGTGTCGACGGCCGGCTGGAAACCGTTCAGGTAGACCGCGAGGCCCGCGTCGGCGACGTCGGCGACCTGGCGCGGGTTGAGCTCCACGTCGTGCGGCTCGGCGCCGGGCTTGGTGAGATTGGTAACGGTCACCGTGTCGCCGCCGATGCGCTCGCTGAGGAACTGCAGCGGGTAGAAGGCGGTGACCACGTTCAGCTTGCCGTCGGCCTGGGCCGGCCGGTCGGCGCACCCGGCCACCACGGCGAGGGTGAGCAGGGCGGCGAGCAGAACGCGGGGCATAGCACCCACTGTCGCTGACAATGATAATGATTGTCAAAAGCGCATGGGTTTTACACAGCCTTCGCTATGACTGCGGCCAGCAGCAGCACCAGCATCACCACGCGCAGGACCCGGGTCGACGGGCGCTGCACCGGCCAGGTGGTGAACGTCAGCGTGGCCAGGCCCGCCGCGA
The DNA here is from genome assembly GCF_016862435.1 of Paractinoplanes tereljensis. Lineage (GTDB taxonomy): Bacteria > Actinomycetota > Actinomycetes > Mycobacteriales > Micromonosporaceae > Actinoplanes > Actinoplanes tereljensis. The sequence continues at coordinate 137,416 of NZ_BOMY01000060.1, read as the reverse complement.
GCAGGAACAACAGGGCCGCGCCGACGATCCCCGGCAGGAACATCCCGGCCAGCATCAGGACCAGCGCCACGATGAACGCGGTGGTCGGGTTCACCCGGGCCAACCGGCGCAGCAGGTTGTCGGACGTCGCCACCATGTCGCCTCCTAGCGCTGCGTACGCTCGTCGCATGCTCGTGCTCAACCGCTTCGTCGTCCCGCCGGACACGCATGACGGCTTCGTTGTCCGGGCGCACGCCGCCCTGACCGCGCTGGCCGAACGACCCGGCTATCTCTCCGGCCGGCTCACCCGCGCGATCGACGACCCCGCCCACTGGACCCTCGTCACCGAGTGGGAGTCCGTCGGAGCCTACCGGCGGGCGCTGAGTGGATTCGACGTCAAGGTCCACGCCACCCCGCTGCTGGCCGAGTCGGTCGACGCGCCGTCGGCCTTCGAGACGCTGGCCAGTGCCGCGCCCGGTGGCGAGGTGGTCGTGACGGCCAGTGACCGGGCCGCGGACCCCTGGCGCTGACGACTAATCTGGCTTCATGACGACGGCCCCTTCTGTTCCTGGCCCGCCCGGCCCGCCGCCGGGGCCCGGCGTCTACCCGCCCTTCCCGGCGCCGCCGGTCGAGGGCAAGGGCAAGCGGGTCGGCTGGGGCGTCGGCATCGCGGCCGGGGTCGTCGTGCTGATCTGCGGCGGGGGGCTGGCCGCGCTGATCGGCATCGGGGTGTCCGCCACCGGCGCCATGCAGGAGCGGGCCGAGGCCGCCGTCTCCGACTATCTCGACGCCGTCCAGGCCAAACGCTACGACGACGCGTACGACCTGCTCTGCGACAGCACCCGGGAGGACGAGAGCTCGGCCGAGTTCCGGGCCCGGATCACCGGCCAGGAAGCCATCACCGAGTACACCTTCGGCGACTTCAACATCGTCAACATGAGCCTGCCGGTCGACGTCACCTATCTCAACGGCGCGTCCGCCGAGGTCTCGGCCGCCCTTGAGCAGGACACCGACACGGGCGATTTCGAAGTGTGCTCGCTCGGGGAGTAATCTCGCTGTTTGTCCCGATCTTTTGTTGATCACCGCCTGCGATGTCCCCGCCGACACCCAGCCGGCGTAGGAGGAACATGCCCGCCGATCGAATCGATGCCGTCGTCTCCCTGGCCAAGCGCCGGGGTTTCGTCTTCCCCTCCAGTGAGATCTACGGAGGAACCCGCTCGGCCTGGGACTACGGTCCGCTGGGCGTGGAGCTGAAGGAGAACGTCCGCCGCCAGTGGTGGCGCACGATGGTTCAGCAGCGCGACGACATCGTCGGCCTCGACTCCGCCGTCATCCTGTCCCGCGACGTGTGGGCGGCCTCCGGTCACCTCGAGGCGTTCGTCGACCCGCTGACCGAGTGCCAGTCCTGCCACAAGCGGTTCCGCGCCGACCATCTCGAGGAGGCGTGGGAGGCCAAGCACGGCTCGCTGCCGTCCTCGCTGCAGGAGCTGAACTGCCCGAACTGCGGCAACAAGGGCACCTTCACCGAGCCGAAGATGTTCAACGGCCTGATGAAGACCTACCTGGGCCCCACCGAGAGCGCCGACGGGCTGCACTACCTGCGCCCGGAGACCGCCCAGGGCATCTTCGTGAACTACAACAACGTGGCCACCGCGGCGCGTAAGAAGCCGCCGTTCGGCATCGCCCAGGTCGGCAAGAGCTTCCGCAACGAGATCACCCCGGGCAACTTCATCTTCCGTACGCGTGAGTTCGAGCAGATGGAGATGGAGTTCTTCGTCGAGCCCGGCAAGGACGAGGAGTGGCACGAGTACTGGTTGCAGCAGCGCTGGAACTGGTACCGCGACCTGGGCCTGTCGGAGAGCAACCTGCGCTTCTTCGAGCACCCCAAGGAGAAGCTCTCGCACTACTCCAAGCGCACGGTCGACATCGAGTACCGCTTCCAGTTCGGCGGCACCGAGTTCGCCGAGCTCGAGGGCATCGCGAACCGCACCGACTTCGACCTCACCACGCACTCCAAGCACTCCGGCGTCGACCTGTCGTACTTCGACCAGGAGAAGCAGGAACGCTGGATGCCGTACGTGATCGAGCCGGCCGCCGGCCTGACCCGCGCGGTGCTCGCGTTCCTCCTCGAGGCGTACGACGAGGACGAGGCGCCCAACACCAAGGGCGGCGTCGACAAGCGCACGGTGATGCGCTTCGACCCGCGCCTGGCGCCGATCAAGGTGGCGGTGCTGCCGCTGTCGCGTAACCCCGAGCTGTCCCCGAAGGCCCGTGGCCTGGCCGACACGCTGCGCAAGCGCTGGATCGTCGAGTTCGACGACTCGCAGGCGATCGGCCGGCGTTACCGCCGCCAGGACGAGATCGGTACGCCGTTCTGCGTCACGGTCGACTTCGACACCCTCACCGACGACGCGGTGACGGTGCGCGACCGCGACACCATGAAGCAGGAGCGGGTCGCCCTCGACCAGATCGAGGACTACCTGCTCAAGCGCCTGCCCGGCTGCTGATCCTCGTCATCTTCTAGAAGGCGAAGCCGCCTGGCCGGCCGTTCCGGTCCGCGATGAGCCCGGCCAAGGTCGCGATAGCGATCTCGGCCGGGGTCCGCGCCCCGATGTTGAGCCCGATCGGCCGGTGCACCCGCGCGATCTGCTCGTCCGGCACGCCGAGCTCGCGCAGCATCGCCACGTGCGGCCCCTCGATGGCCGGCTTCCCGAGAGTGCCGATCCACCGGGTCCGCGCCGCCAGCGTCTCCTTGAGCACGGTGCCGATCTCGGCCCGGTGATGGTCGCTGAGCACGACGTCGGTGCTCTCATCCAGCTCGGCCGCGGCCAGATCGTGCACGACCCGATCGCCGTGCGCCCGCGGTGTCCCCTGAAGCCGTGACTCATCCGGCTCGACGAGCACCGCCTGAAACCCGGCGTCCACCCCAAGCCGAAGCATCGCCTCCGCCGTAGGCGACTCAAACACCACAACCAGCCGCCGCGGACTCAACCCATTACTCACAACCCGACTGTGCCAGATCCACACCCACCCCGCGGCCTAGATGCAAGACACGTTGTCGTGCGCCTAGAATCTATGCACATCGAGACGCGGCTTGGAAAGCAATAACCCCGGCAGCATGCCGAAGCAGAGGCGACCGGGGTCTTCGCCGCAAAGCCTAACGCGCGACGGGGTGGATTTGTCCGGGGTTTCTGCTCAAAATTTACCAGCGCCTAGGGGTCGCTGGACCAGTAGGCCTTGGACTAGTATTTCGGGCGAGGCGATCCCCATGCCGGACAGCACAGTCCGGCCGCATCTCTCACCCCGGAGGAACCCACATGACCGCTACCCTCGACGAGCGCGTTACCGACCTGGAGGGGCGTCGACCGCACACTGCGACCCTGGACCAGCACACCGAGATGCTGACGCGGCTCACGGCGACGGTGGACCGGCAAACTGCGACGCTGCGCGAACACACCATCACCCTGGCTCACCACACACTGACCCTGGACTCCATGCAGGGCGGGGTGCAGCAGCTGATCGGCATGGTTGACACGCTGATTCACCGCGACGACTCCCGGTAAGCCGGGCGGGCGATTCGGGGTCGCCGGGCTGGGCGTGTCACGCTTGGGGGCGTGACTGCACCGCTCATGCTCGGCGACCACGTCGTCAACCCGCCCGTTGTGCTCGCTCCGATGGCGGGCATCACCAACGTGGCCTTTCGGCGGCTCTGCCGGGAGCAGGGTGGCGGGGTCTACGTGTGCGAGATGATCACCACTCGGGCGCTGGTGGAGCGGATTCCCAAGACGCTCAAGATGATCGCGTTCGCCGAGGATGAAGGGTTTCGCAGCCTTCAGCTCTACGGGGTCGACCCGGACGTGACCGCGGCTGCGGTGCGGATGATCGGTGAGGACGGCCTGGCCGATCACGTCGACCTCAACTTCGGGTGTCCGGTGCCCAAGGTCACCCGGCGTGGGGGTGGGTCGGCGCTGCCGTGGCGGCGGCGGCTGTTCGGGCGGATCGTGTCGCAGGCCGTGGCGGCGGCCAAGCCCTTCGGCATTCCGCTCACCATCAAGATGCGCAAGGGCATCGACGACGACCACCTGACGTACGTCGAGGCGGGCCTCGCCGCGCAGGAAGCGGGCGTCGCCGCGGTGGCGCTGCACGCGCGCACCGCCGAGCAGCGCTACTCCGGCAAGGCCGACTGGGACGCCATCGCCACTCTCAAGCAGGCCCTCGACGTGCCGGTGCTCGGCAACGGGGACATCTGGGAGGGCTCCGACGCGTTGCGCATGGTCGCGCACACCGGCGTCGACGGGGTCGTCGTGGGCCGGGGCTGCCTGGGGCGGCCGTGGCTGTTCGCCGACCTGGAGGCCGCGTTCACCCAGGGCGGCGACTACCGGCCGGTGCTGCCGGCCCTCGGCGAGGTCGCGAAGATCATGTCCCGGCACGCCGAGCTGCTTGTCGACGCGCTGGGCGACGAGAAGCACGGCTGCGCCGACTTCCGTAAGCACATCGCCTGGTATTTGAAGGGTTTCCCGGTCGGTGGGGACCTGCGCCGCAGCCTCGCCATGATCTCCTCGCTGGCCGAGCTGGACGACCTGCTCGGGATGCTCGACCCGGCACTGCCGTTCCCGGCCGACGCGCTGGGTCAGCCGCGCGGCCGGGTGAACGCCCCGGGCAAGGTCTCCCTGCCGTACGGCTGGCTCGACAGCCGGGACGACGAGTCGGTCCCCGAGGGCGCCGAAACCGACGAATCGGGCGGCTGACCGATGCTGGGAACGGGAAAGGCCGGGGTCGACACGATCCGGGCGGTACTCGGCGGTGAGCTCAGCCTGGAAGAGGGCCTCGACGCGCTCACCGTCGCACCGGACGCCGATGCCGCGCTCGCCCAGGCGGTGGCGGCGGCCGTCGACCGGCTCTTCCAGGCCGGGTGGCAGCCGGCCGAGCTGCACCGGGTGGTGGCCCGGCTCGGCGACCCGGTGCAGGCCCAGGTGGTCGCCGATGCGGCCAAGGCCTATCTCGCGAGGTTCGCCGACGTCGACCCGCGCTGGCGCGGCCAGGCCGAGGAACTGCCGCGCGGCACCGTCCGGGCCGACCGGATCAAGCGCAACGACGCCACCCTCGGGCTCCTGCTCGAACTGCGCCGACTCCCGCGCATCGAAGCCCTGGTCCCGCCCCCCGGCACCGTCGCCGCCACCCGCTATCAGGGGGCCGACAACCGCATCCTGGAACGGGTGCGCGCCCTGCTGGCCAAGGCCGAGAGCACCGACTTCCCGGCCGAGGCGGAGGCGTTCTCGGCCAAGGCCCAGGAACTGATCGCCAAGCACAGCATCGAATCGGTGCTCACCGCCGTGCCGGAAGCGGCCCCGCTGGCCCGCCGGGTCGGCGTCGACCATCCCTACGAGAGCGAGAAGGCTGCTCTTCTCGACGCGGTCGCCCGGGCCAACCACTGCCACACCGTCTGGTCACCCGAACTGGCCTTCTCCACCGTTTTCGGATTCGACGCCGACATCGACGCGGTCGAATTGCTCTACACGTCGCTGCTGGTGCAGGCGAACCGGGCGATGGCCCGCGACGAACCGGCCAAGGGCAAAGCCCGGATCAAAGCGTTCCGGCGCAGTTTCCTGGTCGCCTACGCCCATCGCATCGGCGAACGGCTCGAGTCGACCACCCGCCACGAGATCGAGCGGCACACCGATCTGCTGCCGGTGTTGCGCAGCCGCGATCTGAAGGTGCAGGAGGCGTTGACGCGCGCTTTCCCCCGTACCGTCAAGGCCCGCGGCAGCCGGGTCGACAGCCTCGAGGGATGGGAATCCGGCCGCGCCGCGGCCGACGAGGCCAAATTGGGTTGACCGGGGCGCGACGATAAGGGCATGCATCCGGTTTGACGCTGAACGCCGCTGCTCTACGCCGTCCGTGCCCTCGGGGACGGAGTCCTGCTCTACCCGGTCTACGCGCTGCTGTTCGCCGACGCGGGCCTGACGACCGGTCAGATCTCCACGCTGTTCGTGATCTGGTCGGTGGTCTCGTTCGCCTTCGAGGTGCCCTCCGGCGCGCTGGCCGACGCGTGGTCCCGCCGCGGCCTCTACACGATCGGTCAGATCCTGATCGGCGCCGGTTACGCGCTGTGGCTGGTCTGGCCGGCGTTCCCGGGCTTCGCGCTGGGCTTCGTGCTGTGGGGGATCGGCGGCGCGCTGACCTCCGGCACCCTCGAGGCGCTCGTCTACGACCAGGTCGGCGACGACTACGCCAAGGTCATCGGCCGGGCCGGCACGGTCGGCATCCTCGCGATGACCGCCGCCACGCTGCTGGCCGCGCCGGCCTTCGCGGTGGGCGGCTACCGGCTGGTGGGCATCGCCAGCGTCGCGGTGGTCACCCTCAGTGGTCTGCTCGCGCTGGGCTTGCCCGATTCGAGGGGTACGGGCGGGGAAGGCCCCGGTTATGCGGCACTGCTGCGGTCCGGTCTGCGGGAATCGGTCAAGAGCCGGCGGATTGTTCTCGCTCTCGCGGTCGCGGCACTGCTGCCGGGATTCAGCGCGCTCGACGAATATCTGCCGCTGCTCGCCCGGGAGAAAGGCGCGCCCACGGTAGCCGTACCGCTGATTTATGCCTTGACCGCGCTCGCGATGGCCGCGGGAAGCGCGCTCGCCGGACGTTTCGCCGCGCGGCCAATTCTCGGGTGCTCAGTCGCGGGAGCGGCGGCCTTACTTGCCGCCGGCGTTCTCATTCCGCACCTGGCCGGGATGGTCGTCATTTCGGCCGCGTTCGGGCTGCTGCAATTCGCGATGGTGCGGGGGGAGACCCGGCTTCAGGACGAGATCACCGGGCCGGCCCGCACCACCGTGCTGTCGGTGAGCGGCTTCGGGGCGGAGGTGTTCGCCGTCCTGCTGTACGCGTGGTTCGCGCTGCCACTGGCATTGACGCCGTTGTTCGCGCTCGCCGCGATCCCGTTACTGCTCACCGCCGTTCTGGAAATCGTCCGCCGGGGATGAGGGACAACCCGCGACGGCGGCTCACGATGACCGCATGACGACCTTCACGGTGTGGCGGTTCGACAGCCCGGACGGCGCGCAGCGGGCCGCCGAGACGCTCAAGAACGCGCAGTCCGACGGCCTGGTCAAACTGCTCGACCACGCGGTGATCACCTGGCCGCCGGGCGCCGCGCAGCCGCAACGGCTGCACGGGCACGACGGGGTGTGGCGCGGGGCCGGCTGGGGCGCGTTCTGGGGGTTGCTGGCCGGCACGCTGTTCCTGGTCCCGGTGGTCGGCGGCGCGGCCGGCGCCGCGATCGGCGCGATCAGCAAGGCCACCGAGGACGCCGGCATCACCAAGGAACAGCTGACCAGGATCCGCACCGAGATCACCGAGGGAACATCCGCGCTGTTCCTGGTCACCGACGCCGGCAACCTCGACCGCCTCGGCGAACGCTTCCACGGCCTGGGCGAACACTCCCGCCTCATCGACACGAACCTGACCGATGGCGAACGGGAGATCCTGCTCGAGACCTTCGGCGGCGCCTCGGCGAACCCGCAGCCCTACTAGAGGCCCGCACCCCTACTAAAGGCCCGCAGCCCTGCTAAAGGCCCGCACCCCTACTAAAGGCCCGCACCCCTACTAAAGGCCCGCAGCCCTGCTAAAGGCCCGCAGCCCTGCTAAAGGCCCGCAGCCCTGCTAAAGGCCCGCAGCCCTGCTAAAGAGGTAAAAAGGCGGGGAGGGCGGATCGCCCTCCCCGCCGGGAGCGGGCACGGTGGGCGCCGGTCAGACGTCGAGGTCGTTTTCGATGCGGCGTAGCTGGTGGCGGGCCATGGCCAGGTTGGACCGGTCGCGGCGCAGGGCCACGTAGAGGAACAGGCCCTTGCCGGAGCGGCTGGTCAGCGGGCGGATCAGGTGGTACTGGCTTTCCAGGGTGATGAGGATGTCCTCGATCTTCTCGGAGATGTTGAGCATCTCCATCGCCCGCAGCTTGGCCCGGACCACGTCGGTGTTGCCGGCGGCGGCGACCGTCAGGTCGAGTTCCTTGCCGCCGCCGACGGTGCCCAGCGCCATGCCGCTCGTGTGGTCCACGAGGGCGACGCCCACGGCGCCGTCGATTTCCATGATCTCTTTGAGTGCGGTGTCCATATCGGGCATGGGATGGTCCTCCGTTGCGGTGGGATGGCGGTCCGCCGCGTCGCCGGCGGTACCGGGGTGATCAGCCGGTCGCCTGCCGGCGCCGGGCGTTGTCGGGCAGGGTGGCCATCGGCGTGCGCCGCGTCAGCGGTGCGGCTTGGCCGGCCTGCGCTGGGCCGGGCTGAGTGGGACTGTGCTGGCTGGGAATGGCCGGACGCATCTGTGGTTTTGCCTCGAGGACGAGGATCCGGACGAGGCGCCGTACGCATCGGCGTGCCTCGAGGTGGACCATCGCGAGGTTGGCGTCCCCGGACGTGACCAGGGTGAGCAGTGTGTTCTGGCCCGCGGTGTAGGTGGTGATGTAGCCGCGATCGCACTCGACGACCGACTCCCGCAGGCTGCCGTGGTTCACCGCGTGGGCGAACCGCCGGGCCAGCGCCAGGTGCGCGGCGGCCAGCGCGGCGAGACCGTCCGGTTCCAGGCCGTGCGCGTCGTGCGCGACCACCAGCCCGTCGGTGCTCGCGAGCACGCTGCCGGACAGTTCCGGCAGCCGGGAGCGCAGGCGGTCGAGCTCCTGGAGCACCGCCGGATCCACCGTCATCCTCGGTCGGCCTTTCTCTTCTGGTCTCGGGAACGCGTCGGAAAAGGGGGTGCGCGTGTCACCGCAGGCCCCGCAATGCGGTGCGGATCCGCTTGAGCAGCACCTCGTCGGTGCCGGGATGGATCTGCGCGGGTTCGGCGGCCACCTCTTTCGGCAGCTTCGCGCCCGGTTTTCGGCGGGCCAGCCGGGGCGGCCGGTACACCGTGCCGTTCGCGTTGGTGTCCTCGGCGACAACCGGCGGCGGGGGTGGCGCGGGGGGAGGGTCGGGGGCCGCTGGGCGCACGCCGGACACGACCGGCACGACCGCCACGGCGGGGGAGTCGACGGGACCCGCCCGATGCCGGCGCGCGTCCACCGCGGTGCCGCGGGCCCGGGGCAGCCTGACGAATTCGGGAGCTTCCGCCCGTACCTCCGGAAGTTCCAGCAGACCCAGCGCCGCGAGGCGCCGCAGCTCCTGGATGGTCGCGAAGCCGGCGCGGCCCAGCAGTAACGCCAGGTCGGCCGGGGTGCGCTGGCCGTCGGCGTGCACCAGCAGCTCCCACTGCGGCGCGGTCAGCGTGATCCGCTCCCGCGGCGGCCGGGACACCGGCGTGACCACCGCCGTGTCGATCCGGGGGTCCGGGAAGATGTCGTCGAGCATCTTCGCCCGGCGGCGCACCTCCCGGTCCACCGCCGCCGGGTCGATGTGCGCGATCGGGCCCAGCCAGTGCATGGCGCCACCGAGGAACTCGACCGGCGCGGACGCCGGCGACAGCGCGAAGTACGCCGCGTCGTAGGTCGCGCCGAGCACGCACAACTCCAGCTCGCCCTGGGTGAGATGGCCCTGCTCGACCAGCAGCCGGCCCACCCGGGCGGTGGAGGTGCCCTGGTCCAGGGCGGTCTGCCAGGTCCGGCCGGCCAGCCGGCCGGACGCGGTGAGCAACTCGCCGACCCCGGGCGCGGCCGGCGACTCGGCGTAGATGACCCGGCCCTCGAGGACGTAGACCGCGCCGCCCGGGTGGCCCCCGACCACCAGGGCGCCGGTCTGCCGGTCGGCCGCCACCTGGGTGAACAGGCGGGCCGGCGCGGCGGTCTTCGAGGTGGTCACCCGGTCTCTCCTCACGTGGCGATCAGGTCATCGGCGAGTTTCTGCATCCGGCGGCGGGCCACCGCGAGGTTCCCCTGCTGCCGGTCCAGCCAGACGTAGAGGACGAGCCGACTGTCGAAATCGGTATGTACGAGGCGGAGCAGGTGATAGCCGCCGGCCGTCGTGATGATCAGGTCTTCCAACAGGTCGTGCGGTACCGCCGAGACGAACAGGGACCGGCTGGTGGCCGCCTGGACCACGTCGGCCGTGCCGGCCGCAGCCGCCTCGTGGTCGGAATTCGGTGCGGTTCCCGTCGTGGCGACCGGGAAGCCGGTGGTGTAGTCGACGATGCTGGCGCCGACCGCGCCAGGAATCGCCATGGCCTCCTGCAGACAGTGATCGACGCCGGGCACGTCACTCCCTCAGCGCTGGTGTCCCCCCACTGGACGGTGACGAACGTCCCTGTTGTCACCGTGCGCCATCCTGCGGCGACCATGACCCGACAAGTCGCACCCGATGTGCGTCATGGTCGGCGAGACTCGCAGCGGCGCCGTTGCGGGCCGATCGCTCCCAGCCAATGCCGCTCGCCCGGGACCAGCCGCAGCGGCGCCCCGCCGGACCGCAGCAACTCGCCGGCCGCGTCGGCGACGGTCACCGACACCCGCGACGCCAGCTCGTTCTGCCCGATCAGGCCCTCGCGCATCAGCACCCGCCCGACCCGGCAACCGGCGCGGCCCTCGGCCACCGCCGACGACCACGCCGCCCGGCTCAGCCGCCCGGAGGCGACCAGCCGCTCGCCGAGACCGGGACAGGACGAGGTCTCGGCGTACGCGATCCGGCCGCCCACCAGATGGAGCACGCCGCCCGGCGTGCCACCCACGTGCAGCGCCCCGGTCCACCCGGCCGTACCCAGCTCGCTCAGCAAAAGCCGCAATCGCTCCACGCCTCGCATGGTTCGAGGCCATCGAGGGTCGTCGTCGCACGGCCGGTGCGGGTGCTCAGGACGAGGGTCCCCCGACCGGGGCGCGTAACATGATCGTCACTTTTCGATAAGGGGGGCGCCATATGCCGGTCCGCTGGGAACAGATCGTCGTGGACGCGGAGGATGCGCACCGGCTGGCCCGCTGGTGGGCCGAGGCTCTCGGTTACGTGATCGTGCACGAGGCCCCCGACGAGGTGGAGATCCGGCGCACCCCCGACGAACTGCCCGGCCTGCTGTTCACCCCGGTACCGGACGCCAAGACCGTCAAGAACCGCCTGCACATCGACCTGCGCCCGGACGATCAGGAGGTGGAGGTCGAGCGGCTGGTGAACATGGGCGCCCGCCTGGCCGACGTCGGCCAGCACGACGTCTCCTGGGTGGTGCTCGCCGACCCGGAGGGCAACGAGTTCTGCGTGCTCGCGTCCAAGCGAGCCTAATAGCGGAAACGGGCCATCAGCGTCTGGATCTCGCCGGCCGCCGTGCTCACCACCTCGGCGGAGGTGCGCGTCGTGTTCGCCCCCTCCGCCGTCGACTCCGTCGAACGGGTGATGTTGGTGACCGTGCCGGAGATCTCGCCGGCCGCCGCCGACACCTCACCGACGTTGCGCGACATCAGCTCGGTCGTCGCCGACTGCTGCTCCACCGCCGCCGCGATCATCCGCTGACCGTCGTCGATCTGCGCGATCACCTCGGTGATCGAGGCGATCGCGGCCGCCGTCCCGTTCGTCATCTCCTGGATCGCCGAGATCTTCGCGGTGATGTCCGCGGTCGCCTGCGCGGTCTCCTGGGCCAGGTCCTTCACCTCGGTCGCCACCACCGCGAACCCCTTGCCGGCCGCACCGGCCCGGGCCGCCTCGATCGTCGCGTTCAACGCCAGCAGGTTGGTCTGCTCGGCGATATTGGTGATCAGCTGCACGATGTCGCCGACCTCCCGGCTCGCCTCGCTCAGCTTGGCCACCGCCTCGGCGGTCCGTGCCGCGTCCCGGGTCGCCGCGCTCGTGGTCGCCGTGGCCACCTCGGTCTGCCGGGCGATCTCCCGGATCGACGCCGACAGCTCGTTGGTCGCGGTCATCATGTCGCCCACCGCCGACGACACGTTCTGGGCCGACGCGTCCGCGCTGCGCGCCTGCGCCGAGGTCTGCTCGGCCGAGGTGTCCAGCTCGCCGGCGAGCGTCCGCAGATCACCGCTCGCCGCGGTCAGCGTCCCGATGCTCAGCGCCGTCGCGGCCACCGTCTGCCGCAACGCCCCCATCGCCCCGTTCAGCGCGCCGGCCATCTCGCCCAGCTCGTCGCGGTGCAGCACCGGCACCTGAACGGTCAGATCACAATCGGCCACCGCGCGCAGGCCGGTCACCATCTCCCGCAACGGCCGGCGGATCGCCCGCAGCGTCCGCCAGCCGGCCAGCACCGTGATCAGGATGCCGGCCAGGCCGGCCAGCCCGATGATCCAGTCGCTCTTCTGGGCCGACGAGACACCCTGCTCGCTGGCCGCCAGCACGGCCGCGCCCATCGCGTCGTCGAGCGCCCCGAGGTCCTCCTCGAGCTCCGCGTAGATGGTCAGATAGTCCTTGAGTTCGGTGGGGTCCCGGCTGCTGACGACCTGCGCGGCGGTGTCCGCGTAGACCACCAGCCGGGGCCGCACCCGGGTGTATTCGTCGGTCAGATCGGCCGGTGCCTCGGCCGCCGCCGTGTCGTAGTTCTCCAGAATTGTCTTACCGTGCTCGGCGACCTCGTTGCCGGCCGCCGAGCGGTAGTACATCGCCGACATCACGTCCGCCCGCAACGCGTCGTGCATCATGTCGGCGTTCCACTGGTGGCTCATCCCGTCCGACACCCGGGCGATGTCCCGGTTCGCGTCCGCCTGCACGTGCGAGCTGTAGATCGCGAAACCCACCACCAGCGCCACCGACACCAGCCCGGCCGCGCCCATCATCAGCAGGCGGGCGACGATGGTCATACTCCGGCCGGCCGGAGAAACGGACTCCACGGCTACTACATCGGCAACCGATACGAGCTGCTTAGGCTGGGATCATGACGGCGCTCGACGCCCAGAGGTGGCTTACCGAACCGACCAAGGACAGCGGCTACGGAAGGACGCCCTACCAGCGCGATCGGGCTCGCGTTCTGCACTCGGCCGGCTTCCGCCGGCTGGCGTCCAAGACCCAGGTGCACACGGCCGGGTCCGACGACTTCCTGCGTACGCGGCTGACGCACTCGCTGGAGGTCGCCCAGATCTCCCGCGAGATGGGCGCCCGGCTCGGCTGCGACCCGGACGTCGTCGACGTCGCCGGACTGGCCCACGACCTCGGCCACCCGCCCTTCGGGCACAACGGCGAACACGCCCTCGACGCGGTCGCCCAGTCCTGCGGCGGCTTCGAGGGCAACGCGCAGACCCTGCGCGTCCTCACCCGCCTGGAGGCCAAGGTCCCCGGCGCCGGCCTCAACCTCACCCGCGCCTCCCTCGACGCCTGCGCCAAATACCCCTGGCCCCGCAAACCTTCAACCCGCAAATTCGGGGTGTACGCCGATGACCGCCCCGTTTTCGACTGGATGCACCCGGCTGAGCTGGGCGAACGCCGCTGCCTCGAAGCGCAGGTGATGGACTGGGCCGACGACGTCGCCTACTCCGTGCACGATGTCGAGGACGGCGTGCACGGCGGCTACCTCACCCTGCGGCCGCTGCTGGCCGACCCGGACGAGCGGGCCGCGCTCTGCGCCGACGTCGCCGCCACCTACTCCGACGAGCCGGCCGACGCGCTGGCCGCCGCCCTCGAACAACTTCTCGCCGACCCGGCCGTCGCGCCGGTCGCCGACTACGACGGCACGTTCGCCGCGCAGGTCGCCCTCAAACGGATGACCAGCATCCTCACCGGCCGGTTCGTCGCCTCGGCGGTCGGTGCCACGCAGAGCCGCTACGGTACCGATCCGGTCCGCCGGTACGAGGCCGACCTCATCGTGCCGCGCACTGTCCGTAACCAGTGCGCGCTGCTGAAGGGCATGGCGTTGCGCTACGTGATGCGGACCCGGGCCGCCGAGGACTGGTACGACCAGCAGCGCACGATCCTCGTCGAGTTGGTGCAGGCTCTGACCCGTACGCCGGAGAGGTTGGATCTGGTTTTCGGGCCTTTGCACGCCGCCGCCGAGAGTGACGCCGCCGCACTCAGAGTGGTCGTCGACCAGGTCGCGTCGCTCACCGACCACGCCGCCGCGGCGTGGCACCGGACCCTGGTGGCGGCGCGCACCTGACGCGAGGCAGGATGTATGCCGTGGCGGGCAGGGTCAAGGACGAGGACATCGCGCTGGTCCGCGACCGCACGTCGATCGCCGACATCATCGGCGAGACGGTGACGCTGCGGTCGGCCGGCGGCGGCAACCTGAAGGGCCTGTGCCCTTTCCACGACGAGAAGACCCCGTCGTTCACGGTGGCTCCCGCCCGGAATGTCTACTTTTGCCACGGGTGCGGCCAGGGTGGCGACGCCATCAAGTACCTGATGGACGCGGAGCATCTGTCGTTCATCGAGTCGATTGAGCGGCTGGCTTCGCGGGCCGGGATTCAGCTTCGGTATGAGACCGACAATTCGCCCAGCCCGGGGCCGCGGCCGCAGGCCGGGCAGCGGCAGCGGCTGCTCGCGGCGCATGTCGCCGCGTCCGATTTCTACCGTGAGCAGCTCAGCACGCCGGGGGCGCGCAAGGCGCGGGAGTTCCTCGCCCAGCGCGGGTTCGGGCGGGACGCCGCCGAGCGGTACGGCTGCGGGTTCGCGCCGGACTCGTGGGACGCCCTGGCCAAGCATCTGCGGATGAAGGGCTTCACGGCCGACGAGCTGAACACCGCCGGGCTGACCAAGCCGGCCCGGTCCGGTTCGCTCATCGACCGGTTCCGGCGCCGGCTGCTGTGGCCGATCAAGGATCTGACCGGCGACGTGATCGGGTTCGGCGCGCGCAAGCTGTTCGACGACGATGACGGCCCGAAATACCTGAACACGCCGGAGTCGCCGCTCTACAAGAAGTCGCACGTGCTCTACGGCATCGACCAGGCGAAACGCGAGATCGCGAAGCGTGGCCGGGCGGTCATCGTGGAGGGTTACACCGACGTGATGGCGTGCCACGAGGCGGGCGAGCCGACGGCGGTGGCGACCTGCGGCACGGCGTTCGGGATCGATCACATCGGGGTGCTGCGCCGGCTGCTGATGGACAGCGACAGCTTCACCGGCGAGATCATCTACACCTTCGACGGGGACGCGGCCGGGCAGAAGGCGGCGCTGCGCGCCTTCGAGGAGGACCAGCGGTTCGTCGGGCGCACGTTCATCGCGGTCAGCCCGGACAACATGGACCCGTGCGAGTTGCGGCTGGCCCGGGGCGATCTCGCGGTGCGCGACATGATCGCCGGGCGGGAACCGCTCGTCGACTTCGCGTTGCGGCACACGATCGGCAAGTTCGATCTGGACACGGTGGAGGGCCGGGTCGAGGCGATGCGCCGGGCCGCCCCGCTGGTCGCCAAGATCAAGGACCGGGAAAAACGTCCGGAGTACGCGCGGAAGCTGGCCGGCGACCTCGGGATGGACCTGGAACCGGTGCAGCGGGCGGTGAACTCGGCCCTGCGTGGTGCCGCCTCGGAGGAGGCGTCCCGGCCGGCCGCGCGGACCCCCTTGGCCCCGCAGCGGCTGGTCGAGCGCGAGTCGCTGAAACTGGCGCTGCAGGAGCCGGTGCTGGCCGGGCCGATGTTCGACACGGTCGGTGCCGAGGACTACGGCGACCCGGTCTACCAGGCGATCCGGACGGCCATCGCCGCGGCCGGGGGCGCCTCGTCGGCGTCGTCGGGTGGCGTGGTGTGGATCGAGAAGGTGCGCGACTGCTGCGACGACCTGGCCGGCAAGGGGCTGATCTCGGAGCTGTCGGTCGAGCCGCTGCGCACCGACGGCGTGGTCGATCCGCGCTATGTGCAGATCACCCTGGCGAGGTTGCAGGTGGGTTCGGTGACCACCCGGATTCGTGATCTGAAGTCGAAGGTGCAGCGGCTGAACCCGGTGGCGCACAAGGATGAGTACCTGGCGTTGGCCGGCGAGCTCTTCTCCCTCGAACAGCAGGCGCGCGCGTTGCGCGATCAGGCGGCAGGTGGACTGTGAACCTTCTTCGACGTAGGCCCAAGCTCCCGGCGGCGCTGCGGCCCGCGCTGGGCCCGGACGAGCGGGTGGTGGCCTGGGCCGCCCTCGACGGCGACCAGGCGCTGGTCGCCACCAACCACGGGTTGTGGCTCCCGGGTGGGAAGCAGCTGGGCTGGCACGAGATCCACAAGGCGGCGTGGTCCGGCCGGGAGCTGCGGATCACCCCGGCCGAGCTGGCCGAGGACCGCACGGAGTACGTCGTGCTGGTCGACGGCCCGGTGGTGAGTTACCTGCTGCTGGAGCCGGGCCAGCTGCCCGATCAGGTGCGCAGCCGGGTGACCCGGTCGGTGGCGTACACGTCGCATCATCCGCTGAACGCCGGCGGGGTGCGGGTGGTGGGCCGGCGGGTGCCCGGGAAGAACGGGCTGAGCTGGGCGGTCCGCTACGACGCGGGCACGCCGGTGAAGCTGCCGGCGGTCACCGAGCTGACCGGTCAGCTGGTGGCGGCGGCGCAGGAGGCCACCGCCCCGCCGGAGTGATTTCTGTCGTACCCCCGATCTAGGGTCATCGCCGTGGATTCCCTCATACATGCGCGCGGACTGGTGAAGCGGTTCGGCGATTTCACGGCGGTCGACGGCATCGACGTCGATGTGCGCCGGGGCGAGGCGTTCGGGTTCCTCGGCCCGAACGGCGCCGGCAAGAGTTCGACAATGCGCATGATCGGGTGTGTGTCCCCGCCGACCGACGGTGTGCTGCGCATTCTCGGGCTGGACCCGCGGCGGGACGGGCCGAAGATCCGCGCGAAGCTCGGAGTGTGCCCTCAGCTCGACAATCTGGACATCGAGCTGACCGTCCGGGAAAACCTGTCGACCTACGCCCGGTTCTTCGGGATTCCGCGCAAGGTGGCCCGGCAGCGGGCCGCCGAGTTGCTGGAGTTCGTGCAGCTGACCGAGCGTGGTGACAGCAAGGTCGAGCCGCTGTCCGGCGGCATGAAACGGCGGCTGACGATCGCCCGGGCGCTGGTCAACGAGCCCGAGATCGTGCTGCTCGACGAGCCGACCACCGGTCTCGACCCGCAGGCCCGGCACCTGGTGTGGGAGCGGCTGTTCCGGCTCAAGCAGCAGGGCGTGACGCTGGTGCTGACCACGCATTACATGGACGAGGCCGAGCAGCTGTGCGACCGGCTGGTGGTGATGGACGCCGGCCGGATCGTGGCCGAGGGTTCGCCGCGGGCGCTGATCGAGCAGTATTCGACGCGCGAGGTGGTGGAGTTGCGGTTCGCCGCCGAGTCGCAGGAGCCCTACGCGGAGAAGCTGGCCGGCCTGGGCGAGCGGCTCGAGGTGCTGCCCGATCGCATCCTGCTCTACGTGACCGACGGCGACGCGGCGGTGGCCGAGGTGCAGCACCGGTCGCTGGCCCCGGCCAGCGTGCTGGTCCGGCGCAGCAGCCTGGAGGACGTGTTCCTGCACCTCACCGGCCGAACGCTGGTGGACTGATGGTCGCCGGGGCGTACGTGTTGGAGTACCACCTGGTCAACTATCGCCGCACCTGGCGGTCGAGCGCGCTGTCCACGCTGGTCCTGCCGCTGCTGACGATGGTGGGGTTCGGGGTCGGCGTCGGGGCCTACGTGTCCGGCGGGGTCGGCGGGGTGCCCTATCTCGACTGGATCGTGCCGGGCCTGATCGCGTCGACCGCGGTGCAGACCGCGTTCGGCGAGGCGACCTGGCCGGTGCTGAGCTACTTCGAGTGGCTGAAGGTCTACTTCGCCCAGGCCGCGGCGCCGCTGCGGGTGGGTGACATCCTCGGCGGTCACCTGGCGTTCATGGTGTTCCGGGTGCTGACCAGCGCGGCGGCGTTCCTCGGGGTGGCGGCGCTGTTCGGGGCGGTGCACTCGTGGTGGGCGCCGATGACCCTGGTGGTGTCGCTGCTGGTCGGGCTGGCGGTGGCGGCGCCGACGGTGGCCTACAGCGCGAGCATCAGCAGCGACAGCTACCTGGCGATCCTGATGCGGTTCGCGGTGCTGCCGATGTCACTGTTCTCCGGGGTGTTCTTCCCGGTGGAGTCGCTGCCGGTGGTGCTGCGCTGGGTGGCCTACGCGCTGCCGCTGTGGCACGGCGTCGAGCTGAGCCGGGACTCGATGCTGGGGCTCGCGCCGGGCTGGCTCGGCCTGCTGCACGTGGTCTATCTGCTCCTCTGGTGCGCGGCCGGGTGGCTGCTGGCGCACCGGCTGTTCCAGCGCCGGTTGGCGGTCTGACATGGTGACTTTCGTTCTGCCGCGACTGGTCTCGTTCGAGGGGATGGGCCGGCGGTCCGCGTCGGTGACCGAGCGCAACATCAACACCCTGCGCTCGACGTACTGGGTGGTGATGGTCTCCGGCTTCCTGGAGCCGGTGCTCTATCTGTTCTCGATCGGCGTCGGGGTCGGCGACCTGATCGGTGACATCGCGCTGCCGGACGGCCGTCTCGTCGGCTACGCCGAGTTCGTGGCGCCGGCCATGCTGGCGGCGTCCGCGATGACCGGCGCGCTGTCCGAGACGACCTTCAACTTCTTCGGGAAGATGAAGTTCATGCGGCTGTACGAGGGGATCCTCGCGACGCCGGTGCGGCCCATCGAGATCGCCCTGGGCGAGCTGGCCTGGGCGATGGTGCGCGGGGTGCTCTACTCGGCCGCGTTCCTGGTGATCATGGTGGCGATGGACCTGACGTCGTCGGCCCGGGCCCTCGCGATGCTTCCGGCCGCGGTCCTGATCGGCTTCGCCTTCGGCGCGCTCGGCATGACGATCTCCACGTTGATCCGCAGCTGGCAGGAGTTCGACCTGATCTTCTCGGGGCAGTTCGCGCTGTTCCTGTTCTCCGGCACGTTCGTGCCCGCGACGGCTTATCCCGACTGGTTGCGCTGGGTGATCGAGGCGACCCCGCTGTACCGGTCGGTCGACCTGGCCCGCGCGCTGAGCCTGGGCCCGGTGGGCTGGACCCAGGCTCTGGACGTGCTCTACCTGCTGGCTCTGCTGGGGCTCGGCCTCGCGGTGGCGGGCCGCCGGATGACCGGGATGCTGTGCAAGTGAGCGGCTGCTTCTTGGACAAATAGGACGGCGGCCGCGCATCAGCCGAAGCTGGTGCGCGGCCGCCGGGTGCGCCGCTCAGTTTGTGCTCAGGCCGCGTTCGCTGCCCTTCTTGAGCTTGCGGTCGTCGCGCAGCTCCAGGAAGGGCTCGTCAGAGGGGTCATGGCCGGCCGCGATGGCCCGGCCCCGCTCCAGTTCGGCGTCGAGTTCGGCGCCGAGCAGGATGGCGATGTTCGAGATCCACAGCCAGACCAGGAAGGCGATGACGCCACCGAGCGTGCCGTACGTCTTGTCGTAGTTGGCGAAGTTGCCCAGGTAGATCGCGAACGCGCCGGACGCGATGAGCCAGAGCACCACGGCGAAGATGCCGCCGGGGCTGACCCACCGGAAACCGCCGGTCTTGGCGTTCGGCGACGCCCAGTAGAGGATCGCGAACATCAGGCTGATCAGCACGATCAGCACCGGCCACTTGGCGATGTTCCAGGTGGTCACGGCGACGCCGCCGAAGCCGAGCTTCTCGCCGACCACCCGCGCCACGTCGCCGGTGAAGACCACGATGACGGCCGACGCGACAAGCATGAGGCCGATGATCCCGGTGACCGAGACCCGGATCGGCAGGGTCTTCCAGATCGGCCGGCCCTCGGGCACGTCGTAGACGGCGTTCGAGGCACGCATGAACGCTGCGGTGTACCCGGAGGCCGACCAGAAGGCCAGCACGATACCGAGGATCGCGGTGAAGCTGGACGCGCCGCTGTCGCTGACGTTGTCGAGCACGGTGTTGACCAGGGTGGTGATCTGCTCGTTGCCGGTCAGCTCGCTGACCGTGTCCTTGACCGTCTCCTGCCCGTTCGGCCCGAGCAGGCCGGCCAGCGACACCAGCACCAGCGCACCCGGGAAGATCGACAGCACGCCGTAGTAGGTGAGGGCGGCCGCCCAGTCCGAGATGTTGTCCTCGGAGAACTGCTTGAAGGTGCGCTTGATCGCGGCGACCAGCCCCTTGGCGCCGAGCTGGCTGGGGTGATCGGGCCCGGCTTCGGGCGGCGTGGCCTTTCCGTCATAGGCCTTCTCCGGACCCGTCTTGGTGGTGGCCGCGGCGGCGATGTCGTAGTCGTCAGAGCCTGTCGCGTAGGCCTTCTCGTCGCGCTCCGCACGATCCTCGGAGCGGCGATCAGTCCCGGCCGGCGAGTCGGACCTGGCGGTTTCCGGAGCGGGCCGGGCGGTTTCCGGGGCGGACGGGGCGGCTTCCGGGGCGGATCGGCCGGCTTCCGGGTCGGACCTGCCGGCTTCCGAGTCGGACCTGTGGAAAAGCTTCATAACGGGATCCCATCCGGGCGAAGGCAGTCATCACGGCAGCCCTCCGCACGTGCTCAACCTCCCCGCCACGTGCGAATACGACCAGTACTGCAATGCCCACGCAGCGCGCCTTCCTAACGCCCCGGAGCGGGGACTGGCACGACCATCCGCTGCCAACTTTTGCTTTTGGTGACGAAAGTTGGGAGAGATTCGGGAGAAGGTCTGGACTGCTGCGGCAGAACGAGCCTAGTGTGACCGACACAACACCAGGTGTTCGACAGTGCGGTCCGGAGGTGTCCGTGTTTCATGCCGATGCTCCCCACCTGCGGATTTTGCGGCTTCTGCGGGACGAAGGGGCGGTTTCCCGGGCCGAGCTCGGGGACCGGTTGGAGCTGACCCGGCCGCGCCTCCTCGCCGAGGTCGAGCGCCTGGTCGGGGTCGGGCTGATCGCCGAGGCCGGGATGGCGGCGTCGCGCGGCGGGCGGCGCTCGACGCTTGTCGAGATCCATCCGCGGTTGCGGTTCGCGGCCGTCGACCTCGGGGCCAGCTCGATCGACATCGAGGTGGTGAACGGGCGGCTGGAACCGGTGGCCACCTATCGCGAGGCCGCCGACATCCGGTCCGGGCCCAAGGTGATCCTGCAGCGGGTCAACGAACTGCTGGCCAAGGCCCGCATCGACGGCGCCTACGAGCGGCTCGACGGGGTGGGCATCGGGGTGCCCGGCCCGGTCAGCTTCCGGGACGGGGTTCCGGTGTCGCCGCCGATCATGCCGGGCTGGGACCGTTACCCGGTGCGCGAGCTGCTGGCCCGCGAGCACGGCTGCCCGGCCGTGGTGGACAACGACGTCAACATCATGGCCATCGGCGAACGGCACGGCGGGGTCGCGCACTCGGTGGACGACTTCCTGTTCGTCAAGATCGGCACCGGGATCGGGTGCGGCATCCATCTCGGCGGCACGGTCTATCGGGGGATCGACGGGTGCGCCGGCGACATCGGGCACATCCAGGTCGATGCGAACGGGCCGTTCTGCTCCTGCGGCAACGCGGGCTGCCTGGAGGCGCTGTTCAGCGGGGCCGCGCTGGCCCGTGACGCGCTCGCGGCGGCCCGGGCGGGGGAGTCACCGGCGCTGGCCGAGCGGCTCGCCGGGGCCGAGGAGCTGACCGCCCGGGACGTGGCGGAGGGGGCGGCCGAGGGGGACGTCACCTGCATCCGGCTGATCCGCGAGGGCGGCCGGCGGGTCGGTGGGGTCCTCGCCACGCTGGTCTCCTTCGCCAACCCTTCGATGATCGTGATCGGGGGTGGTTTGGCCCAACTCGGGCACGTGCTACTGGCTGAGATCCGCAGCGTCGTCTACCGCCGGTCGTTGCCGCTGGCCACCGGCAACCTTCCGGTCGTGCTGTCCGAGCTGGGCGGTCGCGCCGGGGTGACCGGCGCCGCCGTACTGGCCAGCGACATGGCCTTCGAGCAGGCGTCATGAGCGCCCCGGGGGCCACCGGCGCCGCTGTCCCGGGCGCCGCCCCGGTTCTCCGTCTCACGGATGTCGTCAAAACGTTCCCCGGCGTCCGGGCGCTCGACGGCGTCCAGCTCGAAGTGAACGAGGGCGAGGTGCACTGCCTGCTCGGGCAGAACGGGGCCGGCAAGTCGACGCTCATCAAGGTCCTCGCCGGCGTGCACCACGCCGACAGCGGCGAGATCAGCTGGCTCGGCGAACCGTTCGCGCCGGCCACCCCGCAGGCCGCCATGCGGGCCGGCATCGCCACCATCTACCAGGAACTCGACCTGGTCGACGACCTGTCGGTGGCGGAAAACGCGTTCCTCGGCCATGAGGAGAGCCGGTTCGGCTTCACCCGGCGGCGGTCGTCGGCCGCCAAGACCCGGCAGATCCTGGCCCGGCT
The DNA here is from genome assembly GCF_016862435.1 of Paractinoplanes tereljensis. Classification (GTDB taxonomy): domain Bacteria; phylum Actinomycetota; class Actinomycetes; order Mycobacteriales; family Micromonosporaceae; genus Actinoplanes; species Actinoplanes tereljensis. Next base: position 115,344 of record NZ_BOMY01000060.1, on the reverse strand, counting down.
CGGCCACCCGGAGATCCCGGCGCGCCGGCTGGTGAAGCACCTGCCCGCGGCCGGCAAGCAGATCGTCAGCATGGCCCGTGCCCTGTCGCACGACGCCCGGCTGATCGTCATGGACGAGCCCAGCGCTGTGCTCGCTCATGACGAGGTCGCCAACCTGTTCCGGATCATCCGGGAGCTGACCGCGCAGGGCATCGCCGTCATCTACATCTCGCACCGGCTGGCCGAGATCCGCGAGATCGGCGACCGGGTGACGGTCCTCAAGGACGGCCGCACCACGGCCGCCAACCTGCCCGCGCGCACCACCCCGACCCGGGAGCTGGTCGGCAAGATGACCGGGCGCAGCATCGAGTACGTCTTCCCGCCGCGCCGCCCGCGCGACGAGACCGAGCCGATCCTGGTGGTGGCGGGACTGACCCGGCACGGCGAGTTCGCCGACGCGACCCTCGCGGTCGCCCCCGGCGAGATCGTGGGAATCGCCGGCCTGGTCGGCTCCGGCCGTTCCGAGCTGCTGGAGACCATCTTCGGGGCCCGCCGCCCGGACAGCGGAACGGTCACCATGGACGGTCGCCGGGTCACCGGCGTCGGCGGGGCCGTCGCCCGGGGCATCGGGATGGCCCCCGAGGAACGCAAGAGCCAGGCCCTGCTGCTGGACGAGCCGGTCTACAAGAACATGACCCTCGCCTCGTTCAGCGGCTTCGCGCACGGCGGCTTCACCGACACCCGGGACGAGCGGGCCGCCGCGCTCAAGACCGCCGACCTGCTCGAGCTGCGGCCGCGTGACGTCGACCGGCCGGTGCGCACGCTCTCCGGCGGCAACCAGCAGAAAGTGGTGGTCGGCCGCTGGCTGCTCGGTGGCACCAAGCTGCTGCTGCTCGACGAACCCACCCGCGGCGTCGACGTGGGTGCCCGGGCCGAGCTCTACCAGGTGATCCGCGGCCTGGCCGAGGACGGCGTGGCCGTGCTGCTGGTCTCCAGCGAGGTGCCCGAGGTGCTCGGCCTGGCCGACCGGGTCCTGGTCATGCGGGAGGGCCGGCTCATCCACGAGGCCCCGGCCGACGAACTCGACGAAGACACCGTTCTCGACCTCGTGATGGCGGGGTCACTTCTGGAGGGAGAGCCGGCATGACCGCCTGCACCGAGCGGCACCACCGTAAGTTGCTCGCCCAGGCCGCAGGCGAGGGCCAGAAGGGCATGCCTGAGGCAGGTGCAGCGTGACCGCAGAAGCTGTGCGGGCAAAGAAGCCGCGCCAGATCGATGACGGGGTCATCCGCAATCTGGGTCTGGTCGGGGTGCTGATCATCCTGGTGGTCATCGGGATCGTCACCCGGCCCGAGCTTTACTCCGACCCGACCTGGGTGCGCAACAACGTCCTGACCATCCTGCAGCAGGCCTCCGCGATCGGCGTGGTCACCGTCGGGATGACCTTCGTGATCATCGGCGGCGGCATCGACCTGTCGGTCGGCGCGATCATCGCCCTGTCCGGCGTCTGGGCCACCACCCTCGCCACCCAGAGCTACGGCGCGGCCGGCATGATCTTCACCGCGCTGGTCGTCGGCGTCGCGGTCGGCGTCGTCAACGGCGTGCTGATCTCGTACGGGCGGCTCGTCCCGTTCATCGCCACCCTCGCGATGCTGGTGTCGGCCCGCGGTCTCGCCGCCCAGATCTCCGGCAAACAGACCCAGGTCTCGGCCAACGACACGATCAACAACATCGCCTCCACCAAGCTGATCGGCATCCCGCTGCTGGTGTGGATGCTCGCCGCGGTGGTGGCGGCCGGCTGGGTGCTGCTCAACCGCACCACCTTCGGCCGGCGCACGGTCGCGGTCGGCGGCAACCCGGAGGCGGCCCGGCTGGCCGGCATCAACGTCAAACGACACACCCTGATGCTGTACGCCCTGTCCGGGCTCTGCTGCGGGATCGCCGCGATCATGCTGACGTCCCAGGCGACAAGTGCCCAGGCCGCCATGGCGAACCTCTACGAACTCGACGCGATCGCCGCGGCGATCATCGGCGGCACGCTCCTCAGCGGTGGCCGCGGCACCATCGTCGGCGCCCTCTTCGGGGTGCTGGTGTTCTCCACCATCACCAACCTCTTCGCCATCAACAACCTCTCCACCGAGGTCCAGAACATGGTCAAGGGCGGCATCATCGTCGCCGCCGTGTTGATCCAGCAGTTCCGGTACCGCTCCTTAACGCAACTCCTCAAGCGCTGATCTCTCGCCCGGCCGCTCTATCCGGGTACCCCTTGGGAGGAATCATGTCCGCTTTGTCTCGCAGGCGCGTTTTGTTCGGTGGCGCCGCTGTCGGCGCCGGCGCCCTTCTCACCGCGTGCACCAGCAACGACCCCGGCACCGACGCCCAGGTCAAGACCAACTCGAGCGGGGACGCGAACGCCGCCCCCGGCACCAAGGTCGTCATCGGATTCTCGGCCCCGGCCGCCGACCACGGCTGGATCGCCGCGATCACCAACAACGCCAAGGCGCAGGCCGCCGCGTACACCGACGTGGAATTGAAGACAGTCGAAGCCGGCGCCGACGCGGCGGCGCAACGGGCCGCCCTGGCCACGTTGATCGCCCAGAAGCCGACCGTGCTGGTGATGCTCCCGCACGACGGCAAGGAGCTCAACGCCACCGGCCTGGAGGCGATGCGGGCCGGCATCCCGGTGGTCAACCTCGACCGCGCGTTCCCGTCGCAGGCCGCCTACCGGCTGCAGATCAAGGGCGACAACTACGGCATGGGCCTGGCCGCCGGCGACTACATCGGTGCGCAGCTCAAGGCCAAGGGCGTGAGCAATCCGATCATCGGGGAGATCCCCGGCATCGACTCGCTCGAGCTCACCCAGGAACGCACGCAGGGATTCAACACCGCCCTCGCCGCGTACGGCTTCAAGGTCGCCAACCGCAGGCCGGCCGAGTTCACCGCCGACTCGGGCCAGGCGTCCGCGACCGCCCTGCTGCAGGCGCTGCCCAAGATGGACGCGCTCTGGAACCACGACGACGACCAGGGCATCGGCGTGCTCGCCGCGATCAAGCAGGCCGGCCGCAGCGAGTTCTTCATGGTCGGCGGGGCCGGCTCGAAGGCCGCCATCGACCAGATCATCGCGGACAACAGCGTGCTGAAGGCGACCGTCACCTACAGCCCGTCGATGGCCTCGTCGGCGATCTCGCTGGCCCGCCTGATCGGCCAGGGCAAGGGCATGACCGACCTGGTCGAGCTGCAGGTTCCCAAGGAGATCACCCTCGCTTCCGAGACGATCACCAAGGAGAACGCCGCGAAGTACGCGAAGCTTGGCTTCTGACAACACTTCCTGAAATAGGGGGATTCATGGCGGGACAGCTGCGGGTCGGCATGGTCGGCTACGCGTTCATGGGTGCCGCGCACTCGCAGGCCTGGCGCACCGTCAACCACGCGTTCGACCTGCCGCTGTCGGCACGGATGCGGTTGGTGTGCGGCCGTTCCCCGGACGGGGTGGCGGCCGCCGCCGAGAAACTCGGCTGGGAGGAACACACCACCGACTGGCGGTCGGTGATCGAGCGGGACGACATCGACCTGGTCGACATCTGCACGCCCGGTGACACGCACGCCGAGATCGCCCTCGCCGCGCTCGCCGCCGGCAAACACGTGCTGTGTGAGAAACCCCTGGCCAACTCGGTGGCCGAGGCCCGGGAGATGGCCGCGGCCGCGACCGCGGCACAGACCCGGGGCGTACGCACGATGTGCGGTTTCAACTACCGCCGGGTGCCCGCGGTGGCTCTCATGCGCCGGATGGTCGAGGCCGGCCGGATCGGCGAGATCCGCCACGTGCGTGCCGTCTACCTGCAGGACTGGATCGTCGATCCGGAGTTCCCGCTGGTCTGGCGCCTGCGCCAGGAGGTGGCCGGGTCGGGCGCGCTCGGCGACATCGGGGCGCACATCATCGACCTGACCCAGTTCGTGACCGGCCAGTCGATCCGGTCGGTCACCGCCACCACCGAGACGTTCGTCAAGTCCCGCCCGCTGCCAGGGGCTTCCACCGGCCTGTCCGCGTCGGCCTCCGGAGCCGAACGCGGCGATGTCACGGTGGACGACGCCGCGCTGTTCCTGGCCCGGCTCGACGGCGGGGCGATCGCCACCTACGAGGCGACCCGCTTCGCCACCGGCCGCAAGAACGGGCTGCGGGTCGAGCTCAACGGCTCGCTCGGTTCGCTGGTCTTCGACTTCGAGCGGATGAACGAGCTCGGCTTCTACGACGCCACGCGGCCGACCGCCGAGCAGGGCTTCAGCCGCATCCTGGTGACTGAGCCCGAGCATCCCTACATGGCGGCGTGGTGGCCGCCCGGGCACCTGATCGGTTACGAGCACTCGTTCACCCACGAGATGCGGGACCTGATCGAGGCGATCGGCGCCGGCCAGGACCCGGCGCCGTCGTTCACCGACGCGCTGCAGGTTCAGCTGGTGCTGGACGCGGTGGCCCGCTCGGCGTCGACGTCGCAGTGGACCGAGGTCGAGCCGGTCGGATAAACGTCCGTCGCGGAGCCGGCGAGGGAACGGCACGGTTGCGCCCCGTGCCGGGGCCGGCCCGCGACGGTACGGCTCGCGACGGTACGACGTGCTGTGCAGCCGTCCGAGTGATCTTTCGTCCGCACGGGTGATCGTCGCGTGCGTGTCCGAAATTGCACATGATGCACATAGATAGCGCTCTCCGGGGGTCTCCGGCCCTACCCGCGCGCATCTCTACTGGCAGGTCACCCTAGCCGGACACATCGGTGACCGCCGATCTTCTCGGCACCCCTCGATCATGTTGGTGCCGGTCACCGCGTCGCACGGCGCGTACGCCGCTGATCCTGTGGACACATGACGCTCGTATCCGGGGGTAGAGGGACCCCACGGATGGAGGCGTCATGTCAACGCGACGGACCAACCCGCATGCGTCGAGCAACGGCGGCGGCATGGTCCATACTGGACGCCGAAGCACGCGCAGATGCACGTGCATATGCACCGGTGCGCTTGTCCGGGGAGGACTCTGATGCGGCTGAGACATCCTTCCGGCCGGATCGTGCACCTGAGTTGTGAGGTCGCCCCGCGACCCGCGAGCAATCTACCGGGCCTCGTCGCGCGGCTCGACACCTATGGGGCCGTCCGGGCCCGGCTCGGTGTCGACCAGCTCGGCGTCAACCTGTGGCTTCCCCCCGCACTCGCCGCCGCCCTCGCCGTAGAGAGCCGCGCCCGCACCCGGCTTCGTGCCGAACTCGATGCTCGCCGCCTCGAGGTCGTCACGATGAGCGGGGCGCCCTTCGCCGAGGGCGGCGGCGAGCAGCCCACCACGGAGAACGAACCGGCGTGGACCGAACCGGCCCGCCGGGAGTACACGCTGGACCTCGCCCGCATCCTGCTCGACCTGCTCGACGCCGAGGCGGTCCGCGGCGCGGTCAGCACCATCGGGTTCGGCCCGCGGGCCGGCTGGGCCGAGGCGTCCGACAAGGCGAGCCTCGGCATCCTGCGCCGGCTCACCGCTGGCCTGGCCGACCTGGCCTGGCAGAACGGGCGCGCGGTCCGGGTCGGCTTCCAGCCCGCGCCGGGCTTCGTGCTCGACACCCCCGAGCAGACCGTGGCCGCACTCAGCCGCATCGACCGGGACCGTCTCGGGGTCTGCCTCGACCTCGGCCACATCGCCCGCAACTGGACCGACCCGGCGGCCGGCATCGAGTCGGTCACCGACGCCGGGATTTCGATCATCGAAGTCCGGCTCACCGCCGTGCCCGGCGGCACGACCGAACCATGGCGCACCGCCCTGCGACAGGTTTTCGGCGCCGCCGGGCCCCTCACCGAGTACCTCACGTTGCTCTCGCGCTACCCGGACCCGACCCCGGAGCAGATCGCGGCCGACGTGGCGTACCTTCTGGCCGAGCTCGCCGCCCTCGGCCTGTCGCCGGAGAACGAGCCCTGCCCCGTGCGTTAGCGGGTATCGCGCCGCGCCCTGCCCCGGCGATAGAGTCGGTGGTGGTTCCGCCGTTCGGCGGGCTGCTCCGGGAGGCGCAAACCCGGCGCGGCCGCGACACCGGCCCGGCGGTGCCGACCCGAGGTCGGCCTTCCCTCGCCGCCCGCCGATGACGGCTGCGAGCAGGGAGTCAGACACCATGGCCCGACCCATCACGCTCTTCACCGGCCAATGGGCCGACCTGCCCTTCGACGAGGTGTGCCGGCTGGCCGCCGAGTGGGGCTACGACGGGCTCGAGATCGCCTGCTGGGGTGATCACTTCGAGGTCGACCGGGCGCTCGCCGAGCCCGACTACATCGACCGCAAGCGCGAGCAGCTCGAGAAGCACAACCTGAAGGTGTTCGCGATCTCCAACCACCTGGTCGGCCAGGCGGTCTGCGACCACCCGATCGACGAGCGCCACCAGGACATCCTGCCGCCGTCGATCTGGGGTGACGGCGAGGCCGAGGGGGTGCGGACCCGGGCCGCCGAGCGGATGAAGGACACCGCTCGCGCCGCCGCCAAGCTCGGCGTCAAGACCGTCGTCGGCTTCACCGGGTCGTCGATCTGGCACACCGTGGCGATGTTCCCGCCCGCCTCGCAAGCCATGATCGACCGCGGTTACCAGGACTTCGCCGACCGCTGGAACCCGATCCTCGACGTGTTCGACGAGGTCGGAGTGCGCTTCGCGCACGAGGTCCACCCCAGCGAGATCGCGTACGACTACTGGACCACCCGCCGGGCCCTCGACGCCATCGGGCACCGGCCGGCGTTCGGGCTGAACTGGGATCCGTCGCACTTCGTGTGGCAGGACCTCGACCCGGTCAACTTCATCCTCGAGTTCAAGGACCTGATCTACCACGTGGACTGCAAGGACGCCAAGGTCCGCACCGGCGACGGCCGGCGCGGGCGGCTCAGCTCCCACCTGCCGTGGGCCGACCTGCGGCGCGGCTGGGACTTCGTGTCGACCGGGCACGGCGACGTGCCGTGGGAGGACTGCTTCCGGGCGCTGAACGCGATCGGCTACGACGGTCCGATCTCGATCGAGTGGGAGGACGCCGGGATGGATCGCCTGGTCGGCGCGCCCGAGGCCCTCCAGTTCGTGCGCCGGCTGGCCTTCGACGCGCCGGGCGCCGCGTTCGACGCGGCCTTCTCGTCCTCGTCCTGACCGCGGGGTGAAGGGGCGGGCCACGCCCGCCCCTTCACCGTCACCGCTGTTGCTGCTGCTCGCCGGCTATCCGCACCAGCTCGACGAGACCGCCGGCGTACTCCTGCGACTCGGCGTGGGCCTCGGCGTACGGCGGCTGGAAACCGACGCCCTCCCACTGCTGGGTCGAGGAGTTCCAGAGGTCGTTGCCGATCTCGAAGTCCCAGGCGTCGATGCCCAGGTCGTAGTAGAGCTGGTCGGCCGAGTTGCCGGCCGCCGAATACAGCACGTCGGCGACCGGCCCGGTGTACGACGGCCAGGTCACCGTCCCGCGCTCGGCCGAGATCGCGCCGACGATGCGACGCGCGCTGTCCAGGAAGAACTTCGACTCGTCGATCGACGGCCGGGGCAGCGTCACCCGCCCGTCGGCCCGATAGGCGCCCGGCGGCCACATGAAGTAACCGCCGTAGCTGTGCACGTTCAGCGCGAACTTGATGTTCGGGTGCGCCGACGCGAGAGCGATCACGTTGCCGCTCTCCGCCTCGGACAGTTCCGCGGTGCCCGCATAGGTGCCGGACAGGCAGTTCGCGCTGCCACCCACGTAACCGTCGAAATAGGAGCCGACCGCGTAGTTGCGGTTCACGTCGACACCCCAGGAATCGCGGTAACGCGGGTCACGGCTGGTACCCGTACAGTGATTGACCAGGTTTTTGCGTTGGAAGTTGAAGTCGTTGAAGGAGTAGTTCGCGCCGTCCGGGTTCACCGTGGGAATCACGAAGATGTCCACCGTGTCGACCAGTTGCCGGGTGGCCGCGTCGGTCGCGTAATTGGCCAGCAGCCGTTCCGCGAATTCCAGCGTCACCAGCGGGGTCGCCCATTCACGCGCGTGTTCCTGGCTGTACGCGAGCACCCCGATCTTCGAACCGTCCCGCACCCTGCCGATGCGCAGCGCCTGCACGGTCCACGGTTTCTCGCTGACCTCGGTGCCTTTCAGCCCGTCGTCCAGCCGGACCGGCCCGGCCACCGGCATCGGCAGCCCGGCCGAGCCGCTCTCGACCGAGGCCTGGAACAACCGCGGATACTTCGCCGAGATGAAGGCGGCCACGTCGTCGGTCGAGCTGATCACCTTGCCGCCGGCATCGGTGGCCAAGGTCAAGGTCAGGACCCGATCGCGGTACGCCGCGGAAAGCGGTCGATTCGCCAGCTGCGGATCGACGGTCTTCACCTGGACACCGTTCATGCCCTGATCGCCGAACTTCACCGACTCGACCACGATGGCGGCCGCGTTCGGGTCACCCAGGTAGGCCACCGCCGTACGCCGATAGCCCTGGGTCTTGTTCGGCAGGTTGAGAACGTCGAGAAGTTTCGGGTACTGCTTCTTGAGCCGCTTGATGCGCGCCGCGATATCGGTCGGCGTCATGTAGGCGTCGACGAAATCCTTTTGATAGCCGGTCGGCAGCGCCGGGGGAGTGGCATTCGGCCAGACCGCCGGAGTGACCGTTCGGCTCTTTCCGCCCAGGCTCGAGGTGGCCACGACCGAGACCGGTTTCGCCGGCAACGGCTGCGGAAGCGCGTAGTGGTATTGGTATTCGCCGGAATCCTCGAAACGCACCAGCTGATAGGAGCCGGTGGCCCCGTCGGCGGTGGTCCAGGTGACGGTGATCTCGACGTCCGGATCGGCGGTCGCCGTGGTCGCGACCTGGGTCTGCAGGAAGGTCTGCCCGCCGGTGGTCCACCAGTACGCCTGCAGGAACTGCAGCGTGTCGGCGGCCAGCCGTTGCGGAGCGAGCGTCGCCTGGCTCGCCGTGCTCTCCCGCTGGATCACCTGGACCGGCTGGGCGCCCGCGCTGGTCAGCGCGGCCAGCTGGGCGTCGTCGACCACCAGATCGGCGAGCACGGCGCCGTCGGCCGAGGTGCGCGGCCGGGCGGCGATGTCGGCGCCCTCGGCGACCAGCCGCTGCAACGCGGCCTCGTCGGGAAGGCGGAAGCGGATCAGGGCGTGCTCCGCGTCGCCCAGCGTGATGGCGGCGGCTTCTGTCGCTTTTGTTGAGGCGCCGGCTTCAGCCGGCGTCAGCGAGACGGTGAGAAGGGCGGCGGAGAGCGCCGCTACCCATCGAGACCGTGGTGACATCGCACCCCCTCAGTGCTCGTGCAGCAGGGCGTGGGTCTGGCTGATCTCGGCCCAGGACTTGGGCGTCGCCGGCGTGGCCTTCTTCGCTTTTCCGGCCGCCGAGGCGAGCACCGGCTTGGCCGGGGTGTAGAGCCAGGCCTGGAACAGGGCGGCCAGGTCCTGGCCGGAGATCTTCTCGGCCAGGGCGGTGAACTCGGCGGTGGTGCCGTTGCCGTAGCGGTGCTCGGCCGTCCAGGTCCGCAGGATCTCGAAGAAGGCGTCGTCGCCGACGGCCACCCGCAGCTGGTGCAGGGTCATCGCGCCGCGGTCGTAGACGGCATCACCGAACAGCTCGGCGACGCCGGGATCGGCCGGCGCGGTGGTCCAGATCGAGGCGTCGTCCGGGTACGTCGCGTACAGGTAGTCGAAGATCTCCTGGGCGGTGCCCTCGTCGTTCTTCTCCGACCACAGCCACTCGGCGTAACTGGCGAAGCCCTCGTTCAGCCAGATGTGCTGCCAGTCGGCCACCGACACCGAGTCGCCGAACCACTGGTGGGCGTTCTCGTGCACGACCACCGACGTGTTGGCGCCGCGGCGGAAGAACGAGGCCCCGAAGTTCGGGCGGGTCTGGGTCTCCAGGGCGAAGCTGACCGTGCCGGGCGGCATGACGACGCCGCCGCGCGCCTCGAACGGCCACGGGCCGAACAGGGTGCTCTCCCAGTCGGTGATCTCGGCGGTGCGTTCCACGCTGGCCTGCGCGCCGTCCCGCCACTCGGGGCTGAGCAACTGCGAGTACGCGTTGTAGACGGTCTGGCCGTTCGCGGTGGTGTCCTGGGTGATGTCGTACTGGCCGACGGTCAGGAAGGTCAGGTAGGTGGCCTGCGGTTTCAGCGACCGCCAGCTCCACCGGGTGTAGCCGAGCGTCTCCTGCACCGGCGGGCGCGGCATGGTGCCGTTGCTGATCGCCTCCACGCCGGTCGGCACCGACACCGAGACGTCGAACGTCGCCTTGTCGGTCGGGTGATCGTTGCTGGGGAACCACCACCAGGCGATCTCCGGCTCGCCGATGGCGAGGGCGCCGTCGGGCGTCCGGGTCCAGGCGGTGAAGCCGGCCGCGACCTTGGTCGACGGCACCCCCGAGTACTGCACGACGACGGTCATCGCGCCGCCGTCGGCGATCGTCCGGGCCGGGGTGACGACCAGCTCGTGGTCGCCCTCGCGGGCGAACGTGGCGGGGCGGTTGTTCACGTAGATCGACGAGACGTCGAGCACGAAGTCGAGGTTGAAGCGGCTCAGGTCCTGGGTGGCGGTGGCCAGGATGGTGGTGGTGCCGGTGAGCTTGTCGGTGCTGGGGGTGTAACGCAGCCGGATGTCGTAGTGGCCGACGTCGTAGCCGCTGTTGCCGTAGTCCGGGAAATAGGTGTCGCCCAGTCCCGGTCCACCCGGTGCCGGGGCGGCCTGCGCCGGCACTCCGGTCACGCCCAGGGTCAACGCTGTGGCGGCCATCGCCACGAGCAGTCGTCGCACGGGAAGTCCTTCCTCGCTTTTGGCTAGGTCCCGCCGAACATATCGGAGTGGGTCGATCCCTGCGGTCCCTCCACTGTGTCGAATGCCACAGACTCTGAGTAACTTCTGAGATGCGGCCCGTCACCTGGGGCCGCAATATCTCCGAAATATCCGGGCAGAGCGGCACGTCTTGAACGGGTCAGGGGTACTTAATTAGCGTGCCATCGCATGGACACTCATAAATATGTTGGGCCGGTCTGGTCGCTGTTCCGCATCGTCGTCGGCCTGCTGTTCACGCTGCACGGCGCGGCCACCGTCTTCGGCGTCTTCGGCGGCAACCAGGGCAGGGGCGAGGCGCTGCCGATGGGCCAGTGGCCAGGCTGGTGGGCCGGGCTCATCCAGCTGATCTGCGGGCTGCTGGTGATGGCCGGCCTCTTCGCCCGGCCGGCGGCGATCCTCGCGTCCGGCTCGATGGCGTACGCCTACTTCGTCGTGCACCAGCCGCACGCCCTGCTGCCGAACCAGAACGGCGGCGTCGAGGCCGCGCTGTACGCGTGGTCGTTCCTGGCGATCGCGGTGGTCGGCGCGGGCCCGTGGTCGGTGGACGCCCTCTGGCGCCGCCCGGCGGTCCCGGCCACCGCCTAGCGGCCGGTGCCGCTCAGCCTGTGCGCGACCGGGGCGGCTGGTCGAGGATCAACTGTTCGACGGTCACCAGGCGCTCGTGCAGCGGAGGTACGTGGACGCCGGACAGGTCGCCGAGGACTCGTCGTGCTGTCCGAACCTGCTGGCCGGCCGCGACCAGGTCATCCGCCGCGGCAAAGGCGCCAGCCAGTGCGGTCGCCGCCTTGACCTGCCGGAACGAGTCGGTGATCTGCTCACTCAGAAGTGCGGCACGCTGCCCGTCGGCTATCGCCTCGGTGTTCAGGCCAAGGCCGGACCGAACCTCGGTGAGGGTGATCAGCGTGTCGCACTCGGCCTTCTGGTCATGGGTGCGCCGATGCAGTGCGAGCGCGGTCTCGCAGTGCCACCGGGCCGGTCGTAGGTTGCCCAGCGCGAGGTGGAGCGCGCCGAGACTGCTGTGACTCTGACCCATGCCCCGCTTGGCGCCGATCTGTTCGCGGATGGCGAGCGCTTGCCGGTGACTCCGGACGGATCTCTGGTAACGGCCGAGCCGGAGATGTGCCTCGCCGAGCCAATGCAGGACCGCCGCCTCACCGGCGACATGGTCGGTGCTGCGGCAGGCAAGCAGCGCCTCCTCGTAGATCTCGACGGCCCGGGAGACTTCGCCGAGGCTCAGGTAGGTGGACGCCAGGTTATGGGCGGCGGCGATCTCCTCCTCGACGTACCCGGTGGTCGCGGCGAGCTGCCGGGCCGCGACGAAGGTCGCGACCGCCCGGTCGTAGTCGTGCACGGCGAAGTAGGTCGTGCCGAGGTTGATGAGGGTGCCGATCTCGCCCAGCTCGTGACCGTCCGTCCGGGCCGCCGCAAGCGCCAGCTGGTTGAGTTTGAGGATGTCGCCCTGGCCGCCGTAGCGATCGAGGATCTCGTGGACGACACCGGGGATCTGCCATCCGTGCCGGTGGTACCCGTTCTGGGCGGCCCATCGGCTGACGGCAAGGATGTTGTCGCGTTCGGCGTCGCACCACGCCAGCGCGTCGGTGTCGGCCGGGAAGGTCTTCGGCCGGATCTCCGGAGCGGGCGGCAGGCCCGGCATCGCCGACCACTCAGGAGCGATGACCGCCACCGCGCCGGCCGCGGACAACAGGTACCAGTCCAGCAGCCTCCGCTGCTCCCGGGCGGCAGTGGCCGGGTCGTCCTCGGCCGCTGCTCGCTCCAGCGCGTACCGGTGCAGCAGGCTGTGGAAGCGGTATCGGCGGGCGGTGTCGTGGTTGATCATGTGGGCTTTCGCCAGCGTGTTGAGGAGAATCTCGGCGTCGGGCACCTCCGCGCCGACGATCGCCGCCGCGGCTTCCGAGCTGATGCTCGATCCAGGATGGATCGCGATTCGGCGGAACAGCCGGGCGGCATCGGGCCGCAGAGCGCGGTACGACCAGTCGAAGACCGTGGTGAGGCAGGCCGCCTGGTCGTCCTCGTCAGTCGCGTCGAGAAGGCGGTGCCGCAGTTCGCCGATCAGTTCGCCGATGCCGGCCCGTGGCCGTTCCGCCACGTGCTCGCCGATGATGCGTACCGCCAGGGGAAGGCCACCGGACAGCCGCGCGAGGGTCAGCAGGTCGCCGGCTTCCGCGCTGCCCCGATCGCCGACGATGCGGGCCAGCAGCGCCATCGACTCGGTTTCCGGTAACGGGGTGGCGCTGACGGTGCGCACCCCGTTGCGAATGCTGAGCCCGCTCAACCTGTTCCGGCTGGTTATGACAGTGAGACAGCTCATCGATCGCGGAATCAGCGGCCGGACCTGAGTCGAGTCCAGCACGTTGTCGATGAGGATCAGGATGCGCCGATCGCCGATCAGATCCTCGAAGCGGTCGCGGCGTTGTTCCAGCGTGACCGGAATCTGGTCCGGCGGCACCCCGAGGATGCGCAGAAACCGGTCGATCGCGTCCGCCGGGTCGATCGGTTTCGCCAGGCCGTACGCCCCCGCGTCCAGATAGAGCTGACCGTCCGGGAAGTTCTGCCGCTGCCGGTGGGCCCAGTGGGTCGCGAGGGTGGTCTTCCCGACACCGGGCATCCCCGTGATGACAACAACATTGTTGAGCGGAAGAACCGGACCGCGCAGCGCGTGCAGCTGGTCCAACAGGGCCTGCCGTCCGGTGAAATCGGCGATGTCCGGCGGAAGGTGACGAGGGGTCACCTCCGGGGCCGACCGGGATGATCGGATGCCGGGCGGGTCGATGTCGATGTCCGGCTCGGCGCGCATCTCGCGGCGGAACCGGCGCCGGAAATCGCCCGCGAACCGCTTGGCCTCGCTGTGCCTGCCCACCGCGCGAAGCGCCCGGACCCAGCAACGGGCCAGTGCTTCGTCCAACTCGTGCGCCTCGAGGACGGGCTCGAGCTGAGCCAGCACCGAATGCGGCCGGCCGCACGCCAGCCAGCACTCGGCGAGCAGCTTGTGAGCGTCGGCAAGAGTGTCGTGCAACGAGCGGCGCAGTTGCTCGGCCCGTGGCCCGCGAAGTTCGGCCAGCGGGTCGCCCCGCCACAGGGCGAGAGCACCGACGAGGATCTCGGCGGCCGATTCGGGATTTCCCCGATCGTCCGCGTCCCGGGCGTTTGCCAGCAACCGCCGGAACCGGTGCAGATCGACCGTGGCCGGGTCTATGGCGAGCCGGTAGGAACCGGTGCCGGCGACCCGTAAGAGCGCCCGTTCCGATCCGACCTGGGCGAGCACCGCGCGCAGGCGACTGGCGAAGGAATACAGGGTCGGCCGGTGATCCGCCTTTTCCTTCGGGTCCCAGAGCAGGTCGATGATGGTCTCGGCCCGGACCGGCAGGCCGGCGTGATAGAGCAGGACCGCGATCATTCCGCGTTGTTTCGCCGGGCCGATCGGCACGGCCTTTCCGTTGTGGATCAATTCCGTCGGACCGAGTACCCCGAATTCCACCTGCGACCCCCATCGCCGCACAATCAGGCCGCTACTCATTGTGTTCTACCTCGGCAAACCGTCTGCACTTCTCCCCGTTCTGTGCAATTTCTGGCACGCCCGAGCCGGTTCACGTGCATTCGGACGGCAAGGTTCCGGCAAGGTCTCCGGCAACGTGTCCGGGCCACCATCGCGGCAGGCGAATCGTCGGCATGGGGGTGGGTCGGATGATTGATCCAGAGTGGGTCACGGCACCAATTGGAATCGACGCAGGACGATGGGTGTCACGATCGGGATGTCGGACGATATTGATCGCGGCGCACACCATGGTGAGTTGCCATCGACTGCTGGACATCGCGGAACTCGTGGAGCCGGACCCTCGGGTGCAGACCGTGTTCACGGTGGCGCCGGACACCTTCAACGCCGGTGTCACCGGTCATCTGCAGCGGCTCGGTGCTCTCGTCATCCCGTGGCAGCAGGCGATCCGGGAGACATTCGACCTGGCGGTGGCGGCTGCCCACGGCGGGCTGCACCAGCTGCACGCGCCGGTGCTGCTGTCAGCCCACGGGGCGGGGCGCGCCCGGCTGGTCGATCCGATCGGGCGCGGTGGCCTCCCGGCCACCGGGCCCACCGTGTACGGACTGGACGCGCCCCGGCTGATCCGGGATGGCCGGGTGGTCGCGTCGGCGCTCGCGCTGTCCCACGACAATGAGCGAGAGATCCTGGCCCGGCAGTGCCCGGACGCCGTACCGCTCGCGGTTGTGGCCGGTGATCCCTGCTTCGACCGGCTGGTCGCCAGCCTTGCCGAACGTGTCCGGTACCGGCAGGCGTTGCGGCTGAGCGACCGGCAGAAGCTGGTCGTGGTGAGCTCGACGTGGGGCGAGGACGGGTTGTTCGGCGGTGTCCCCGAACTGCTGCCGATGCTGATGAATCAGCTGCCGCCGGACCGGTTCCGAGTGGCGTTGCTCCTACATCCGGCGATCCTGGGGGCGCACGGCCGGCGCCAGGTCAGCGCGTGGACCCGCGGCTGCCGGGAGGCGGGGATGATGCTTGCCGATTCGGCGGACGACTGGCGGGCGTACCTCGCGGCCGCCGATCACCTGATCGGTGACCGCGGATCGGTCACCGCGTACGGCGCAGCCATCGGTCTGCCGGTCCTCCGCGTCCCGGCGAGCCGTGCCACTCGCACGGGCCCGGGCTCGCCGCAAGCACTGGTGCTGGACGCGGCCACGCGCCTGGACCTGACCGGACCGCTTCAACGGCAACTCCTCGCCGTCCGTCCGATCGACCACCGGCGGGTGGCCGCCGCGATAACGTCGCGGCCAGGCCGGTCGGGCTACCTGCTCAGACAGACGATGTACCGGCTCATGCGGCTGCCGGAGAGCGCCGGAGACCAGGCCGCCGGTCCGGCCGTGGTGGCCGTTCCGGGCTCGCCGGTGGCGGTCGGCTCGTGAGCCGGCCCGGCGACCCGAATGCTCTCGCCGATGTCCTGATCCTGGCCGTGGACGACCGGGCGTCCGCCGGCCGAGGCGCGGAACTGCTCGCCACCTATCCCGGTGCGAGCCTGGTCATGGTCGCCGGACCCGGTACCGTCCACGCCTGGTTCCGGGACGGCGTCGTCCTCGCGATGCCGGCCGGCGACGACCTGGAGGAGCTAGCCACCGTCCTGTACGGCTGGTGGTGCCGTGAGCGCCAGTCGTCGCCGCAGCTCGGCGGCGCGCGGCGACCCGTGCGTCGTCAGGATCTCCAGCGCCAGCCGAAGGCAGCGACTGCTCCGGCCGGTATCGCCGCGGAGACCGGCGATCGTTCCGGTCAGTTCGAGCGCCTCCGCCTCGCCGACGGCGGCGCCGAGCGCTCGCATACCGTCGACCGCCTCGGCCGCCAGCCGATCGGCGGCGGCCAGCTCACCTGAGGCCAGGTAAGCGTTCGCCAGCCCGATCTTCACCCGGACCGGGTTGTACGGGTCGTCCGCCACCGACCGGTCGAGCAAACTGCCTGCTTCCCGGAGCAGGCGGATCGCCTCGATGATCTGGCCCTGTCGCACCAGCAGCGCGCCGAGGTTGATCAGCGTGAGCCCCACGTTGCGGTGGTTGCCCAGTCGTCGCCGGACGACCAGCACCTCCTGGAGCAGCTCCACCGCCGCCTGCTCACGGCCGGAATCGCGGAACGACAGGGCCAGCATCTCCTGGGACTCGACGCGCCCCTCCACGTCCTCGGCCTCGGTGTAGCGCTCCACCGCGGTCCGGAGCAGCTGTTCCGCGGTGTCGTGTTCACCCAGGGTGGTGCAGGTGCGACCGAGACGTTTCAGCATCCTTCCCTCGGCGGCGGGGTGATCGCCCCACATCCGGGCGGCGGCGAGGCCGCGGAGGTCGATGTCCTTGCGATCGACGCCCTTGCGGTAGAGCTGCAGGGGCCAGAGGGCGTCCGAGGTATGCCAGGCGAGTTCCGCCCACCGGTGGTCGAGCGCCACCTGGACGGCCGCGTTGAGATTCGCGCGTTCCCGGTCCATCCAGGCCAGCGCCTCATCGCGGCCGGCCGGCTCCGGCAGATCGTCCGGCGTGGTGCGGTAGGAGTAGACGAGCCGCCGGCGGTACGGGGTCGCCACTGCATCGCACACGCTGGCCGCCCTCAGATACCACTCGAGCAGGGCGAGCAGTGCGGCATCCTGAATCGGCTCGGTGTCGTTTTCATTGGTTTTGTCCCGTGCGTGCAACTGGATGAGGTCGTGAAACCGAAACCGATCCTCGGCGACCTCCTGCAGCAGATTGAGCTCGAGCAGGACGTCGATCAACCGGTCCGCCTCGGCGGCCGGTGCCTCCGTGCGGATCTGCGGCATCAGCGCCGCCACCGGGCCGAGGCCGAACTCCCGGCCCGGGTGCAGGGAGAGCCGCCGGTAGAGCGCGGCCGCCGGTGCGGTCAATGCTCGGTACGACAACTCGAACGATCCCCGCACCGAGGCCTCGTCGCCCGGCACCGGATCGCCCGGCCTCTGAGTACCCGGCGCTTCGAGCCGGGCCAGCCGGCTGGTCTCGTCCGCAAGCGCGGCGACCATCCGGGCCACTGTCAACCGGGGCCGGGCCGCCAGCCTCGCCGCGACCAGGCACAGGGCGATCGGTAGCCCGCCGCACAGGCTGGTCAGATGCTCGGCCTGCTCGCGCTCGTGGTCGATCCGCGCCCGGCCGACCATGTTCGACAGCAGTTCCACCGACTCCCCGCTGGTCAACGGCGCGATCTCGACCAGCGTCGCGCCGTCGGCGATGAGGCTCGACAGGTGAGATCTGCTGGTCACCACCGCCATGCTCGACGTGGAGGCCGGAAGGAGGACACGCACCTGAGCGGCCGAGTAGGCGTCGTCCAAGATCACCAGCAGGGAGCGCCCGGCGGTCTGCGACCGGTACAGCGCGGTCAGTTCGGCGAGGCTCGAGGGCAAGCTGCCGTCCGGCACACCCAGACCGCGGAGGAACAGCCGTAATGCCTCCGCCGGGTCCGTCGGCGCGGAGGTGCCGAACCCACCGAGGCTCAAAGCTAGGTGTCCCCCGGGGAAGGCATCCAGGTTCTCGTGCGCCCACTGCCGGGCCAGTGCGGTCTTGCCGACGCCGCTCGGACCGCTCAGCACGACGACGGCGGGCCCGGGACCGGCTGCTGCCCGGCGCAGTAGTTCGAGCTCGGAACGCCGCCCGGTGAAGTGTGGGTTGGGAGCCGCCGACTGGCGTGGGATCACCGCCGGCGGCGATGCCGGGCTGTGCAGGTGCACACCGCCGTGAATGTCCAACGCCTGAATGCTCGGGCCGGCCACGAAGCCCGAAACCTCGTTGCCGATCGTTCCCGCGCGGTCTCGGGGCGGGCGGTTCAACGCGTCTCCCGCCGTCGATGCGCGTTCAGAATTTGATACCGCCGTGAATCGAGCGGGTCTGGATCACCTGCTGGGCCTGCCCGCTGAAGTTGTTGACCACGGCCGACCCGTCGGCGGACCCGTGGGCGGTGGCGCCCTGCCAAGCAGCCGTGACCTGCTGGGCGAAGGCGGGGTCCTCGGCCATGGCGGTCGCCAGGTAGCGGGCCAGGACCTCGATGCGGGCGATGTCACCGGGCTGCTGGAGCGCGGCGTCGAGACCGTCGGCCGCAGGCGTGGCATGGCCGAATCGGGCGCGAACGATCTCATAGACGTTCTTCAAAGCGCTTTTTCCGCCGGCGACGACCAGGGCGGATCCCTGAGTGGACAGGGCCGACGCGACGGCCGCGACAAATTCCTCGAACATGCACGTCCCCCCGGTCGTGACAGGACCTCATGTTAACGGCGGCGAGGAGGGCCGATGTGTCGTAGCGGTGATGTGTCAGAACAAGCGAAACGCCGATGCGACGGTGTGGAAAAATCCGAATCTGATTCACGGGTTCCGGCAACAGTCAAGTCGTTACACTCCAACTTGGACTTGTCGCATATCGATCACAAGTACGTGACGGGGGACAAAGACCTCCACGTTCGCACCTTATGACCGAAAAGTGAGAGTGTTCAAGCGAGTGGATCTCCTCGTATCCTGACCGGCGGCCATCCACGGCCGCCGATTAAGGGAGATTCATGGTTTCGTTCATGCTGGCAGCGTTGCCGGTTGCCGATGCGCACCTCTCCGTCGCTGCTCCTTTGCAGTCGAGTCTCGGAGGGCTGGCTCACGACGCCGTTGCCGCCACCATCCAGTGGGTGAAGTGGCTGGTTGAATCTTCGGGCGTCCTCCTCGCGCTTGTCGGCTGACGTCTCTCGGGAAGGCTGTTACCGCAGCCCCCGGCCCTCATGGAAGTCCGCGATCGGTGCAGTCGACTCGAACAGTCGGCTGCACCGATCGTTTTGTGCCCCGGAAGGGTCGCATGACACCTGGGCGCTAGTCAACTAGCGGCCTGCGTGTCATGTTCCGTCCGTGCAACCGAACTGCTCCCGTCGATTCCGTTCTAGATCAACGGCGGCTGCCGAAGATCACGGCACGAATCGACCCCTCGGGTCGCGCTTCCCGTTGCCGGGACGCGGCCCCGGAAGGAGTACGGATGCGTCGCAACACCCGACCCGTCAGCCACGGAATCCTGGCGGCGGCCTTCGTCGCCACCGGTGCGGTCGCGCTGCCGGCGATTCCGGCCGCCGCCGCCACCCGCACCTCCGGCACCGTCCACCCCACCGGAGCGCTGGCACCCACGGCGAAGGTTGCGGCCAAGTTCAAGATCCGGGCCCTCGGCACCCTGCCGGCGAGTGTCGACCTGCGGGCCGGTGCGCCCGCCGTCGGTGACCAGGGACAGGTCGGCTCGTGCGTGGCCTGGTCGATCGGGTACAGCCTCAGCGGCTACTACGCCCGTGGCATCGCCGGCGCCGGGGTGCCCTACGCGCCCCTCTACCTGTACATGCGCACCGTGCAGGGCACGCCCGGACCGAACACCGGCCTGTCGGTGTCGGCCGCGCTGCGCAACGAGCAGACCGAGGGCATCGACACCCAGGCCGACTACTGGCAGGGCACCACCAACTACAGCGTCGCGCCCACCGCCGACCAGGTCGCCAACGCGGCGAACTACAAGCTCACCGGCTGGACCACGCTGTTCGCCGGCGTGCAGGGCGGCACCCGGGCGCAGGCGGCCATCCAGCAGTCGCTGGCCGACGGGACGCCGGTGTCGATCACCATTCCGGTGTACTCGGCGTTCGACTCCGTCAAGTCGATGGACGCGTACAGCAGCACCTCGGGCGCGCTGCGCGGCTACCACCAGGTGACCGCGTACGGCTACGACTCGACCGGTCTGATCATCCGTAACTCGTGGGGAACCCGCTGGGGCAGTTCCGGGGACGCCAAGCTGGCCTGGTCGTTCGTGAACGGCAGTGTGGTCGCGGGCTACACCGTGGCCGGGGTCAGCGACAAGGGTCAGGCCACCGTCGGCACGCCCAAGGTCACCGGCCTGTCGGCGGCCAAGGCCGCGGGCGGTACCACCGTCACCATCATCGGCACCAACCTGACCGGCGTCACCAAGGTCAGCTTCGGCACGGTCACCGCCGACTTCACCAACGTCACCACCGACGGCGGCGCCGCCGCGATCGCCGCGGTCGTCCCGGCCGGCCAGAAGGTCGGCACGGTCGTCGACGTGACCGTGACGAACGGTGCCGGCACCAGCGCCGTGGTCGCCGCCGACAAGTTCACCTACGCCACCCCGGCGCCGGCTCTGACCGCGCTGGCCCCGGCCACCGTGACCACCCTCGGCGGCACCCCGGTCACGCTGACCGGCACGAACCTCACCGGAGCCACGGTCAAGGTGGGCGGCGTGGTCGCGAGCCCGCGGAACGTCACCGCGACGTCGCTGACCTTCACCGCGCCGGTCCGGGCGGCCGGCTCGGCCGACGTCACCATCACCACCGCCGGCGGGACCGTCTCGCTGCCGCTGACCTATGTGGCCCCGGCCGCGCCGACCGTGACGTCGCTGAGCGCCACCTCGGTCACCACCAAGACCGGCACCGCGCTGGTCGTGACCGGTACGTCGTTCGTCGGCACGGTCAGCGCCACCGTCGACGGCAGGAACGTCGGGCTCACCCGGGTCTCGGACACCCAGCTGAAGCTGACCGTCCCGGCCCACGCGGCCGGCACCGTCCCGGTCGTGATCAAGGCGGCCGGCGGCAGCACCGACCCGATCAGCCTCACCTACGTCGCCCCGGCGCCGACGGTGAGCTCGCTCAGCCCGTCGGCCGGCTCGGCCACCAAGGGCGCGGTGGTGACCGTCGCCGGCTCCAGCTTCACCGGGGCCACCAGCGTGCGGCTCGGTGACACCGAGGTCCCGTTCCAGGTGCTCTCCGACACCAAGCTGCAGGTGACGGTCCCGGCCACCGCGGCCGGCAGCTACCTGGTCACGGTGACCACCCCCAGCGGCAGCAGCGTGACGGCCGCGAAGTACACCGCCCGCGCCTGAGGGTTGAAATGCCAAGCCGGCCCGCTCCTGAACGTCGGGAGCGGGCCGGCGGCGTGTTCAGACCCGGCACTCCCAGGTGGCGGAGTCGTAGTAGTTGCTGAACCGGTCGATCGTGGCGCTGCCGACGGTGTAGGCGCAGACCGCCGGGACGCTGACGTCGTAGTAGGTCGGGCCGCTGCGGTTGTAGGAGACGCAGTGCCAGTCGTACGCGGTGGTGCCGAGCAGGGCCGCCGCGCTGTGCCCGGTCGACGTGCAGTAGTTCGTGAAGTCCGGCGCGACGACCGTGGGGGTGACCCGCCAGCAGGACACCGAGGCCGGATCGCGGAAGTCGCCGATCCGGTCGACGGCGTCGCCGGTGGCGTACGTCCAGCGGCAGGCCGCCGCGAAGGTGAGGTCGCCGAGCCCGCCGTCGGTGCCGGTGCAGTGCCAGTCGTAGGCGGTCGAGCCGGTCAGCACCGCGTCGGCCGCGCCGATCGAGCGGCAGTACGCGCCGAGGTCGAGCCCGCCGAGTTGCTGCGGGCCGAGTTGCTGCGGGCCGGTTGCCGCGGCGGCCGGGGTGAGGGCGGCCAGCGCGCCGGCCAGTCCGACGAGGGCAGCCAGCAAGAACTTGCTGATCGATCGCACAGTGCTCCTGTGGGGTGCGCAAAGGGCGGCCACCAGCAAACTCGTGGTGGCCGTCCTCAGTGGAAGTAGGCATCGACAGCCTACGATCAGCGCGTCAGATTGCAAATCCTTGCAACACCGTCGAAATCTTTCAGGCCCCGTAGTAAGCCGTCGTCATCAACTGCTGCATGTCGTCCAGCATCGGCATCCGCGGGTTGGCCGGGGCGCACTGGTCCTCGTACGCGTTGAGGGCCTGTTGCGGCAGCGCCGCCAAGAATTCTTTTTCGTCGATGCCGAGCTTGGCGAACGACGGTTCGATGCCGACCGCGTCCCGCAACTGTTCGACCGCCTCGGCCAGTGATTCCGGGCCGGGCGCGGCGAGGCCCAGCATCCGGGCGATGTCGGCGAACCGCTCCGGCGCCCGGTAGCTCTCGTATTTCGGCCAGCCGGACAGCTTGGTCGGCACCGTGCCGTTGTAGCGGATCACGTGCGGCAGCAGCACCGCGTTGGTGCGCCCGTGGGCGATGTGGAAGGTGCCACCCAGGGTGTGCGCCATCGCGTGCACGATGCCGAGGAACGCGCTGCCGAACGCCATGCCGGCGATCGTGCCGGCGTTGTGCATCCGCTCGCGGGCGTCCGGGTCGGCGTCGTTCACCGACTTCGCCAGGTTGGCGAAGATCAGCCGGATCGCGTGCAGGGCCAGGCCGTCGGTGAAGTCGTTGGCGTAGACCGACACGTACGCCTCGATCGCGTGGGTGAGGGCGTCGAAGCCGCTGTCGGCGGCGATGACCCGGGGCAGGCTGGCGGTCAGCACCGGGTCGATGATCGCGACGGTGGGGGTGAGCGCGTAGTCGGCGAGCGGGTATTTCTTGCCGGTGCGGTGGTCGGTGATCACCGCGAACGGGGTCACCTCGGCGCCGGTGCCCGAGGTGGTCGGGATGCAGACCAGCTTGGCCCGGTCGCCGAGCGGCGGGAACGCGAACGCCCGCTTGCGGATGTCGAAGAACTTCTCCCGCATGTCCTCGAAGTCGATCTCGGGGTGCTCGTACTTCAGCCACATGACCTTGGCCGCGTCCATCGCCGAGCCGCCGCCCAGCGCGATGATCGTGTCGGGCTTGAACGACCGCATCAGGGCGGCGCCGCGGTCCACCGTGGTCATCCGCGGTTCCGGCTCGACGTCGTCGATGATCTGCAGGGCGACCTGGTTGGGCCGGCGCTGCAGCACCCGGTTGAGCCGGTCGACGAAGCCCAGCCGGGTCATCGCGTCGTCGGTCACGACGGTGACCCGCTGCACGTCCGGCATGTCGGTCAGGTAGCGGATGGACTGCGGCTCGAAGTAGATCTTCGACGGGACCTTGAACCACTGCAGGTTGTTCGTCCGCCGGCCGATGCGCTTGATGTTGATGAGGTTCACCGCCGAGACGTTGTTCGACACCGAGTTGTGCCCGTAGCTGCCGCAACCCAGAGTGAGGGAGGGGAGGAACGCGTTGTACATGTCGCCGATGCCGCCCTGCGACGCCGGCGAGTTCCAGATCACCCGGACCGCCTTGACCTTCTCGCCGAACTCGCGGGCCAGGGCGGCGTCCTCGGTGTGGATGACGGCGCTGTGGCCCAGGCCGTGGAACTCCACCATCTCGGCGGCCAGGCGCAGGCCGTCGGCGCGGCTCCCGGCGTGCAGCACGGCCAGCACCGGGCACAGCTTCTCCCGGGTCAGCGGCTCGCTCGGGCCGACCTCGCCGACCTCGGCCAGGAGGATCGAGGTCTGGGCCGGCACCGCGAACCCGGCCTGCTCGGCGATCCAGGTGGCGGGCCGGCCGACGACCGCCGCGTTCAGCTTCGCTTCCGCGCAATTCGCGCCGCGGGCCGCGACGCCGAAGATGAACCTCTCGAGCTGCTGCTTCTCCTCCGGGCTGCACACGTACGCGTGCAG
This sequence comes from Paractinoplanes tereljensis, assembly GCF_016862435.1. Taxonomy (GTDB): domain Bacteria; phylum Actinomycetota; class Actinomycetes; order Mycobacteriales; family Micromonosporaceae; genus Actinoplanes; species Actinoplanes tereljensis. Next base: position 91,636 of record NZ_BOMY01000060.1, on the reverse strand, counting down.
CGCCCGGAATTCGTCGAGGACGGCGTCGTAGACCGGTTCGTCGATGATCACGGCCTGCTCGGAGGCACAGATCATGCCGTTGTCGAAGGACTTGGACAGCACGATGTCGTTGACGGCGCGCTTGAGTTTGGCGCTCTTCTCGACGTACGCCGGGACGTTGCCGGCGCCGACGCCCAGCGCGGGTTTCCCGGTTGAGTAGGCCGCGCGGACCATGCCGTTTCCGCCGGTGGCGAGGATCGTGGAAACACCGGCGTGGTGCATGAGCTCGGAGGTCGCGGCGACCGACGGCTCGTCGACCCACTGGATGCAGTTGACCGGCGCGCCGGCCGCGACCGCGGCGTCCCGGACGATGCGGGCCGCCTCGACGCTGCACCGCTGGGCGGCCGGGTGGAACGCGAAGACGATCGGGTTGCGGGTCTTGAGCGCGAGCAGCGCCTTGAAGATGGTGGTGGAGGTCGGGTTGGTCACCGGGGTGATGCCCGCGACCACGCCCACCGGGTCGGCGATCTCGATGATGCCGCTGATCTCGTCCTCGCTGATCACGCCGACCGTGCGCATCTTGGCCATGCTGTGCGTGACGTGCTCGCACGCGAAGATGTTCTTGACCGCCTTGTCCTCGAACACGCCGCGGCCGGTCTCGTCGATCGCGAGCTGGGCCAGGGCGGCGTGCCGGTCGAGAGCCGCCACCGACGACTTCTTGACGATCCGGTCGATTCGTTCCTGGTCGAACGCGCTGTAGTCGTCGAGCGCCTTGAGAGCGTTCGTCACCAGCGTGTCGATGTCCGTCATCGCGTCCTCACCCCATCGGTCGAGCCTGTGCTCCCATCGTTGTTCCGCCCCCGGCATGAGCCTCAGGGGCTTCCGGCAGGCCGTCGCCGGGACTTTTGGCCCGTCTTCCCAAGGGCCCGTTTAGGCTGGTCTGTGCAGTTTCAGGCCACCCGGCCCGCAACGGTAGGGACCAATGGCCTGTAGTTCGCACACGCCCCGGTGCGACGGTGGACGGAGACCGGCAAGGGGAGGCATCGCAATGAGCGAGAAGAACGCGTGGCGCGGATTCACCGAGGGTGCTTGGCAGAACGAGGTTGCTGTCCGTGACTTCATCCAGGCCAACTACACGCCCTACACCGGTGATGGCGGCTTCCTCGCCGGGCCGACCGAGCGCACCACGGCGGTCTGGGCGAAGCTGTCCGCGATGTTCCCCGAGGAGCGCGAGCGCGGCGTCTACGACGTCGACCCGGACACCCCGTCGACCATCACCTCGCACGGTCCGGGCTACATCGACCGCGACGCCGAGCTCATCGTCGGTCTGCAGACCGACGCTCCGCTTCGCCGCGCGATCATCCCCAACGGCGGCTGGCGGATGGTCGAGGGCAGCCTCCGGACGTACGGGTATGAGCCGTCCCCGGTCGTCGCCGACATCTTCACCAAGTACCGCAAGACCCACAACTCCGGGGTCTTCGACGTGTACGACGCGAACATCCTCGCCGCGCGCAAGGCCCACATCATCACCGGCCTGCCCGACGCGTACGGTCGTGGCCGGATCATCGGCGATTACCGCCGGGTCGCCCTCTACGGCGTCGACCACCTGATCGCGGCGAAGAAGGCCGACAAGGCCGCGTCGCGCGCGCCGTTCACCGAGGCGCTCATCCGCCGGCGCGAGGAGCTGTCCGAGCAGATCCGGGCGCTGTCCGAGCTCAAGGAGATGGCCGCCTCCTACGGCTACGACATCTCCGGCCCGGCGTCGAGCGGGCGCGAGGCGATCCAGTGGCTGTACTTCGCGTACCTGGCCGCCGTGAAGGAGCAGAACGGCGCGGCGATGTCGCTCGGCCGCACCTCCACCTTCCTCGACATCTACCTGCAGCGCGACATCTTGGAAGGTTCGCTGGACGAGGCGGCCGCGCAGGAGCTCATCGACGACTTCGTGATCAAGCTGCGGATAGTGCGCTTCCTGCGCACCCCGGAGTACGACGCGCTGTTCTCCGGCGACCCGACCTGGGTCACCGAGTCGATCGGCGGCATCGGCGCGGACGGCCGGCCGCTGGTCACCCGCACCTCGTTCCGCTACCTGCAGACCCTCTACAACCTCGGCCCGGCGCCCGAGCCGAACATGACCGTCTTCTGGTCGCCGGCGCTGCCCGACGGCTTCAAGCGGTTCTGCTCGCAGGTGTCGATCGACACGAGCGCGATCCAGTACGAATCCGACGAGCTCATGCGGCCGCGCTACGGCGACGACACCGCGATCGCCTGCTGCGTCTCGGCCATGGAGGTCGGCAAGCAGATGCAGTTCTTCGGCGCCCGGGTCAACCTGGCCAAGACCCTGCTCTACGCGATCAACGGTGGCCGCGACGAGATCACCGGCGTCCAGGTCGGACCGGTCCTGCCGCCGCTGACCGGCGCGGTGCTCAGTTACGACGAGGTCGCGCAGCGGTTCGACACGATGATGGACTGGCTCGCCGAGACCTACGTGGACGCGCTCAACATCATTCACTACATGCACGACAAGTACGCCTACGAGCGCATCGAGATGGCCCTGCACGACTCGGACATCCTGCGCACCATGGCGTGCGGCATCGCCGGCCTGTCGGTCGTGGCCGACTCGCTGTCGGCGATCAAGCACGCGACCGTCCGCCCGGTGCGCAACGACGACGGGCTGATCACCGACTACGAGACCGAGGGCGAGTTCCCGGCGTACGGCAACAACGACGACCGGGCCGACAAGATCGCCACCGAGCTGGTCGAGATCTTCATGTCGAAGATCCGTAAGCACCCGACCTACCGCGACGCGATGCACACCCAGTCGGTGCTGACCATCACGTCCAACGTCGTCTACGGCAAGGCCACCGGCAACACCCCCGACGGCCGCCGGGCCGGCGAGCCGTTCGCACCGGGCGCCAACCCGATGAACGGGCGCGACAAGCACGGCATGGTCGCGGCGGCGCTGTCGGTCGCGAAGCTGCCCTACGAGCACAGCCTCGACGGCATCTCGCTGACCACCACGGTCACCCCGGCCGGCCTCGGCAACACCAAGCCCGAGCAGGTCACCAACCTGGTCGGCGTGCTCGACGGCTACAACGCCGTCAACGGCTTCCACATGAACGTCAACGTGCTCGACCGGGCCACCCTGGAAGACGCGATGGCCCACCCGGAGAACTACCCGCAGCTGACCATCCGGGTCTCCGGTTACGCCGTCAACTTCGTCCGCCTGACCCGGGAGCAGCAGAACGACGTCATCTCCCGCACCTTCCACGGCGCGCTGTAATCATGGTCGCCCGGCCGCTCCCGGCACCCCAGACACTCGTCCCGACCGGGTCGGTGCACTCCTGGGACGTGGTCACCGCCGCCGACGGGCCGGGCACCAGGTTCGTGACGTTCCTCGCCGGTTGCCCGTTGCGCTGCCTCTACTGCCACAACCCCGACACGTGGCAGCGACGCAACGGTCAGCTGATGGCGGTCGAGGAACTGGTCGCCAAGATGCTGACGTTCCGGCCGTTCATCCAGGCCGCCGGGGGCGGGGTGACGGTCTCCGGCGGCGAGCCGCTGCTGCAGCCCCGCTTCGTCCAGGCCTACCTGCGCCGCTGCCAGGAATACGGCATGCACACCGCGCTGGATACGTCGGGTTTCCTGGGGGCGCGGGCCTCCGACGAGCTGCTCGACGACACCGACCTGGTGCTGCTCGACGTGAAGTCGTCGATCCCGGCGCTGTACAAGAAGGTGACCGGGATGCCGCTGGAGCCGACGATCGCCTTCGGCGACCGGCTGGCCGCCCGTCGCAACCTCGTCCGGTTGCGCTTCGTCCTGGTCCCGGGCCTGACCGACGACCGGGAGAACATCGCCGGGGTGGCCCGGCTGGCCGCCGGCTGGGGCAACATCGACCGGGTGGACGTGCTCGGCTACCACCGGCTGGGCGTGTCGAAGTACGAGGAGCTGGGCATGCGCTACCCCCTCGACGGCGTCCTGCCCCCGACGCCCGACCAGCTGGCCGAGGCCGCCGCGATCTTCGCCGATCACGGCCTGCCGGTCAGCGCGACCTGACGGGAGGCTGTGCCAAGTCACCAAAGTGGACTGACGGGGTCGCGACAGTTTGATCTGCTTCGATGGGGAATGGACCCCACACTGTCCGGGTGGCTGAGCGTGACCACTCTTCTCCCGACGTTGCCGCCGAGTCGGCACCGGCGGCCGGCGAGCGCACCCGCGCCCCGGCGAGCACTGTGGAGTCGCAGGCCGGGGCCGCTCCGGGGCTGAACATGCCCGCGGTCAGCAACGGCGCGCTGGCCCGAGCGCTGGGTGCCGGGCCGGGGGCTGTTCTCGGAGCCGGCGAACCCGGTCCGCCCGGCCTGCCGCCCGAGGCCTTGCTGGCCCTGCAGGGCGCAGCGGGCAACCGAGCGGTCACCGCGCTGCTGGCTGCGCCGCGAGAAGCGGGCGACAGCCGGGCGGCCCTCGCGCCGCCGGCGCCGCCGTCGGGGTTGGGTGACAACCGGGCGGCGGGTGGGCTGCTGGCCTCGCCGTTGGGGGAGAGTGACGGGCGGGCGGCGGCTGCGCTGTTGGCGGCGCCGCCGGGGGAGACTGCGGTTGCGCGGGCGGACGCGCCGGCCGAGGCGCCTACCTCGGCCGACGTAGGTGGGCTGCCGCCGGCGGCGGGGATTGAGCAGCAGGGTGGGGCGGCTATGCGGACGCTCGCGGCTGCCGCGGCATCGTCGGGGGCGGGCGCCGCGCCTGAGCCGGCGCCTGTCGCGGCGACGCTGCAGGCCGCTGGTCTGCCGGGGGTCTCCGAGATGCCGCCGGCCGTATCCGAGGTGCCGGTGGCGCCCGCTGTGTCGGAAATGGCCGATTCGACGGCGCTTGTGCTTCGGGACACCGCGATGGCCGCTGCCGATCAGAGCGCGGCCGCGGTGAACGGGCTTGCGTCGGGTGGCATCGGGGCGGTGACGTTCACCGGGGACTCCGCGGAGGCCGGCCGGGCCTCGGCGATGATGTCCGAGTTCTTCGCCTCCATCGGTGCCCGGGCCGGTGCGCTGGTGGCTACCGGGACGGCGATCGCCGCCGAATATCGCGCTACCGCTGCGGCCACCGCTGGGCAGATCCGCTCGGCGGCCGCCGAGCGGGCCCAAGCCGCTGCGGGGCACGTCGCGCAGCTCACCGTGGACGCGCAAGGGGACGCGGCGGGTGCCGTCGCGACCGTTGCCGCTCGACGCGATGCCGCCAAGGGTGCCGTCACGGCGGCCAGCGACGCGGCCAGGGCCCGCCTTGAATCCGGTCTCGCCACCTCGCTCGCGGCCGTTGACGCGCGGCTGGCGACTCACCTGGCCGCGATCGACACCAAGTACTCGGCGGGGGACGGCAAGTTTCGCGCGGTCGGGAAGACGGTCGGGGACGAGGCTGCCGCCACCGGCGCGCAGATGGCCGAGAAGTACATGGAAGGGCTCAAGGACGAGAGCGACGGATTCTGGGACGGGCCGCTCACCTACAACCGGGGCAAGGCGCGCCGGGACACCGCGCGGGAGATCTCCACGGCGTACCGGAAAGGGCTTGTCGACGCGGCCGACAAGCAGGCCGAACAGGCTCAGGCGGGCCGGCTCCGGGACGCCGAGGCGGCCAAGGCCGCCGCGGCTCAAGCCCGCGAGGCCCTGAGGCAACAGCACGCCGGGACTCTGGCCACGGTGGATCAGGCGCATGCGGCGGCGTTGCGGCGAGCCGATGACGCGTACGCGACCCTGAGCGCCGCGATCCTCCATGGGCGAGCCGGTGGGCAGCAGCTGCTCGGTGAGCTCGAGGCCATGCTGGCGGCGAACATCCGGGATGCGGCGGAAGCCCAGGCGGCGGAGGTGGAGCACCAGGCCGCGCTGCTGGCCACCGCGACGCTGGGCCAGGTCGGGCGGGCCGTCGCCGGGATGCTCGCAATGGGCAACGCGCTGGCGTCGCAGCTGAACGGGACACCCTCGCCGTCGGCCGACTCGCTGGGCACCGGCCTGGCCGCCGCGACCGCGGAACTCGATGCCGGTGTCGCCGACGTGCAGGCGACTATCGCGCAGAGCAAGGCCGCCGGTGACCAGCTGCTCGCGCAGTCCGGGCCGGCCGTCGTCGCCGGGCTCGGCGCGTCCACCCAGCAGGGGCTCGACGCGGCGACCACCGGCGGCACCGGCGTCGGTGGCGCGATGCGGGGGGTCGCGGCGGCCGGCGAGGACGCGTTCGGGTCGATCGAGCAGCAGCACACCAGCGCGCTCGGCACCATGACCACGGCCGCGGACAGCGGGTTCGGTGAGGTGGTGGCGGGGCTCGACCGGACGTACGCCGAGATTGACCGTGGTTTGGATCTTGGTTTTACGCAGAGTGTGGCCGGGCTGGAGCAAGGCCTGCGCGGCAGCCTGGCGAAGATGCCGGCGGAGATCCGCACCAAGGCGGAGGAGAACGCGGACCGGGTGCCGCCGCGCTGGAAGAAGATCGCCAAGGTGCTGCTGATCGTCGCCGTGGTGCTGGTCGTTGCCCTGGTGGTCGGGCCGTTCGTGATCGGCGCGGTGGGTGCCGCACTGGGCACCGGCGCGGTCGTCACCGGGATCATCGCGGGTGGCATCGTCGGCGCGGCCACCGGCGCCACCCTCCAGGTGATCAACAACTGGTCGGAGAACCGGCCGCTCGGCGAGGGCGTCCTGAAGGCTGCCCTGATCGGCGGGGTGGGCGGCGCGGTGGGTGGCGGCGCCGGTGCCTTCTTCGCCGGTGGCACGACGGTGGTGAACACGGCGTTCCGGCAGTTCCTGGCGGACACGGCGCTCAACACCATCACCGAGACGGTGATCAACGTGGCGACCACCGGGGAATTCAGCTGGGCGGCGCTGGGGATGGCGGTGCTGTCGGCGGCGGCGGTCGGCGGTGCGCTGCACGGGGTGCCGGGGTTCCGGGGGGTTCAGGGGCGCTCGATGAAGCTGGGGGAGTCGTTCGGCGGGGCGGTTCGCACGCGCTTCGGCGGGACGGCCGGCCTCGGGCCGGTGGCGGGCGGCTCCGACCCGGCGCTGACCCAGCAGGGCGACGAGGCTGCAGCTGGCACCCAGGCCAGCGAGTCAGCCGCGACCCCCGAAACCACCACTGCGACCTCCGAAACCACGACCGCGACCGCGACGTCCGAAACCACCACTGCGACCTCCGAAAGCGTGACGACCGCGCCCGAGAATGCGCCGGTCACCTCCGAAGGCGCCGTGCCGGCCGAGGGGGCCGCGGCCGAGACCGTAGCGGCCACGAGCGAGGCGGTGCCGGGCGTCGCGGGCACCACCGCCGCGGAGCCGGGCATCGCGCCGGGGACCGTGCCTGACCGGCCGGCCGGGGACGTGATGAAGCGGTCCGAGTCGTACCTGCGTAAGAAGGGGATCGACCCGCACGAGCTCAAGCAGGGGCAGGTGGACGGGCCGGTCTCGCACTACGACATCTACGAGGACCGCGACGGCAACCTCTGGGCCCTGCGTAAGAAAGGCCGGTTCGGCTCGGACAACGACAGCGCGACCTACCTCGGCAAGGTCGGCGACCACGAACTGGTGGTCACCCCGCGCGGCGACGACGACCTCGGCCCGACCGGGCACGACGAATCACAGCCGTCCCCGGCCGAGCATGAGCAGTCGCCACCGGCCGAGCACGAGTCGGCGACGCCCGCGCCGCACGCCGGGCCGGGGCGCCCGCTGGACGCCGATTTCGACGCGGCGGCGCGGGCCGATCTCGACGGGCGGCCGAACACCGACTTCATCGAATCGTGGGACCTGGTCGGAGTGGACGGGCCGCACAAGATGTCGTCCAACAAGGACCCGTCGATCGGCGCGAATCAGCAGCGGTACTACCTGACCTACAAGGAAGATTTCACCGGCATGACCCGTCAGGTGTCGGTCAACTTCGACCCGGACAGCGGACAATTCGGTGTGATCAAGTTTTCCAGCAACGACCCGAGTCAGGGCGGCGGTGGCGGGGGCCGTGGACGCCGGGGTGGCCGCCGATGAACGGCTGGCGGGTCGCCCTCGCCGTCCGGAGTGTCACGGTCCACCCCGACGACGTGTCCCGGCGCTTGGGCCTGTCCCCGGACCGCACCTCGTCCCGCCCGGAGCAGCGATGGCCGTACATCTGGGAATTGGCTTCGGACCGTCCGCCCGACGCCGACCTGGACGATCACCTGGCGGCCGTGGCCGGCCGGTGCGCCGCCGCGCTCACCGCGATCGCCGAGCTGGCCGCCACCGAGGGCGTGACCGTGGCGGTCGAGGCCGTGTTCCGGGGAGCCGAGGCGCCCGGGATCTGGATCCCGCCGGCCGCGATCGCGTTCGCCGCCGCCTGCGGCATCGGCGTCGACGTCGATCTGCTCTCCTGACCGGCTGCGAGCCTGGCCGGCCGCGAGCCTGGCCGGCTGCGCGCCTGGCCGGCCGCGAGCCTGACCGGCTGCGCGCCTGATCGAGTGAGAGCCTGATCGGGTGAGAGATTCCGTGATCCTTGACTGCGACCCGGGCCACGACGACGCACTCGCCCTGCTGCTGGCGGCTGGCGACGCGCGGGTGCGCCTGCTCGGTGTCACCACCGTCGCCGGCAATCAGACCCTGGAGAAGACGACGCGGAACGCGCTGAAGATGCTCGCGCTGGCCGGCGTCGCCGACGTTCCGGTCGCGGCCGGCTGCGACCGGCCGCTGGTCGGCGAGCTCACCGTGGCCGAGGACATTCACGGCTCGTCCGGGCTCGACGGGCCCGACCTCGACGTACCGGTGGGCGAGGTCGAAGAGGTGCACGCGGTCGAGCTGATGCGGCGGCTGATCACCGGCTCGGCCGAGCCGGTCACCCTGATCGCCACCGGGCCGCTGACCAACGTTGCGCTGCTGCTGCGTACGCATCCCGAGGTCATCCCGAACGTACGCCGGGTGGTCTTCATGGGTGGTTCGACCGAGCGCGGCAACACCACCCCGTACGGCGAGTTCAACATCGTCACCGACCCGGAGGCGGCCGATATCGTGCTGCGCGCCGGCCTGCCGACCACCATGATCGGCCTCAACGTCACCCACCAGGCCCTGGCCACCGCCGAGATCATCGCCGAGTTCCGGGCGATGGACACCCGGCTGGGCACCATCTGCGCCGAGTTGATGACGTTCTTCGCGAGCACCTACCGCCGTGAGTTCGGCTTCGAGCACCCACCGGTCCACGACCCGATCGCGGTGGCCGCCGTGCTCGACCCGTCGCTGGTCCGGACCGTGCCGGCGCCGGTCGCCGTCGAACTGAACGGGACCCACACTCGCGGTGCCACCGTGGTGGATCTCCACCACCGCACCGGCGGCCCCTCGAACGTGGACGTCGCGGTCGGCCTGGACGTGGACGCGTTCTGGCGGCTGCTGATGACCGCGGTGCGGCACGTCCCGGGCTGACCCGCCAGAGGGCCAAGACGGGTCGATGGGAGGATGCCGCGATCCGCATTGGTCACTACCTTCCAGGTGTCATCGGCCCTGTGCACCAAGCCGGAAGGACTGCCCGAGCAATAACGTCGAAGCCGCGGTTCGCCTCGTACTTCGCTCGAGGTGGGCGTCCGTTACCAGCGTCGAGCAATTCGATGCCGGGTGCGGGCTCGATGACGGCATTGTGCTGATAACTCGGGTCGGCACCCGGGATTTCAGCGATATCGCGTGGGTCGGCCGGTGCGTCAACAGTTCGGCCAAGCTGTGCAAGGCCGCCAGGTCGCCCGAGTTGATCGCGGTTACCCACGAAGCCTACGAACGCCTGGACGGCACGGACATTCTCCACGATGTGGAGTGGTCTCAGGCGGCCTCGCTCGAGATCGGTGGAGTCTCCCGGACAGTCTTCAGCACCGGCTTCGTCGCGCCGCCCGCTCAGCCGACCACCGAGCGCAGCGGGATCTGAGCCGACCGCAGGTCGGCGATCAGGTCGCGCAGGTACGGGTGTTCGTCGAGTGGCAGGCCGTCCGGGTTCGGGATGGTCAGGTAGGCCGAGTCGCCGATGATCGAGGTCGTCGCCGTGCTCGTGTACCGGTTTACCAGGCTCTGGGTACGGGCCAGGTCGGTGGCGGCCACCTGGATGCGGCTCGGTCGCCACTCGCCGCCCAGGTTGGCCGGTGCCGGCTGGGCCGCGGCGGCCGCCCGGGCCGGTTCGGGGCCGGGCGTGCGCAACGTCGCCGCCGTGCCGGCCGGGTGCAGCAGCGCGTTGGCCACCAGCTGCAGGCCGCTCTCGTTGTACGCCCGGAACAGCGGGTTGAACGCGAACAGCACCGCGTGCCCGGCGCCGGTCGGCTCGTCCACCACCACCGACGTTCCCTTCAGCAGGTCGTCCCGCACGGTGTAACCGTTGTGCCAGAACGTGTCGCCGGCCGGGTAGGTGACGACGTTGGTGCCGGTGGTGGTCGGGTTGAGGATCGGGTCGTCGTTGTTGAACTGGAAGTCCTCGGCCGGGCGGCCCAGCGCGACCGGGCTGTCGCGGTCCACGTCGACCCGCAGGTGCGAGCCGATCACCAGGTAGTCGTCCGGCTTCGGCTTCTCGGTGGTGGAGGTCAGGCCGGCGGCGCGGGCCACCCGGGTGCCCTCGTTGCGCAGGCCGATGTAGGTGTGGCCCTGGGCGATCCAGTTGCGCAGGTTGGCCTGGCCGGCGGCGGTGAGACCGCCGGTCGCGCTGCTGCCGTCCGGAACCAGCAGCACGGTACGGCCGGTGAACGCGGCCGTGTTGTCGTTGATGTCGGCCGTGGTCACCGGCCCGAGCGGCAGGCCCCACTTCTGCCCGAGCACGTAGCGAGCCTCGCCGTACGAGCCGGAGGTGACCGAGATGCCGGTGCCCCGGAACAGGCCGACGTCGGGCAACGCGATCGCCGTACCGCTGGAAGGTCGTCGGCTGGCGGTGAGGGTGACGCCCAGTGATCGGGCGAGACGGTCGGCGGCCGGGGTGATTGTGGCCGCGGGAACGCGGGCCAGGCCCGCGTCGCGGACGACCGCGACGCCCTGGCCGAGCAGGCGGAAGGTGAGCTGGGCGGCGGCCGCCGAATCCAGGGGGTACGTGTACGAGGTGGCCCGTTGCGTGCGGCCGCCCTCGATCCGTTTGACCAGCTCGGCCCGGGGTCGCACGACGTCGCCGGTGTAGATGGTGTCGATGCCCATCAGCAGTGGATTGCTCCACGAGGACACGTCGTAGAAGTACGGGAACGGGACGTACGGATCCTCGCCCAGCGTTGCCTGGATCCAGTGCTTCTGCGGCTGTTCCATCGGGATCCAGTACGCGCCGGCCGGCACGGTGACGTTCCTGCCGGTACGGCCACCGAAGATCCGGGCATTGCGGACGGTGACCGGCTTCTTGACCTCGTACACCTCGACGTCCATCCGGCGCAGCCGCTCGACCAGCTGCCGGACGTCGGCGAGCTGGCGGCCGGGCATCAGGAAGTACGACCTGATCTTGATGTCCGGCACCGGGAACTGGACCTCGTTGGCCGGCTGGACCACCTCGTTCGGCTCCAGGGTGCCGGCCCGGCCCTCGGCCAGCGCGTCCGCCCAGAGCTTGTAGTAGCTGGTCAGCACCTCGCGTTTGTGCTCGGCGGTCCAGCCCAGGGTGGCCCACTGGGTGTTGAACTGCTGCTGGACCCGGTCCTGGACGGCCGACGCGCTGCCCTTCTCGTACGTCATCCCGGCCGCGCCGAAGCCGGCGGCCGGAACCGTGTCGCCGTAGCCCATGTAGAACAGGTCGTAGGTGTCGTAGTTGAAGTAGCACTCGGTGGTGACCGTCGCGGTGCAGACTCCGTTGTAGCCGAACCCGGCCTTGTTGGCCGCGCCGATCCGGTTGATCCAGTCGACCGGAGCGTCGGCGATCTCGTGATGGATCGGGTCGGCGTTCGGCGGGAAGAAGTAACGCTGCCCGCCCATCTCGTGGGCGTCGACGAAGACCTGCGGCGGGAGTTTCCGGAGCAGTTCGAGCTTGCTGTCGGTCTCCGGCTGGGTGCGCGCGAACCAGTCCCGGTTCAGGTCGAAACCGAAGTCGTTCTGCCGCCGGCTCGCGTCCCGGCCGTCCGGATTCTGGGTCGGCACAATGACCGTGATCAAATTGTCGTTGCGCTGCTGAACGGCGCAGGAAAGGCCGGCGGCCAGTTCGTACAGCGTCTTCAGGGCGGCGTCGGCGCCGCTTTTCTCGCCGCCGTGCACGTTTCCGGCGATCCAGACGACGGCCGGTCGGTCGGCGGCGATCCGGCGGGCCTGGCCGGCGCTGGTCACCCGGGGATCCCGGAGGCGGCGGATGTCCTCGATGGCACCCGGCCGGCTGGACACCACCGCGTACGGCAGTGGCTGGCCGAGCACGCTGGTGCCCATCGTGCCGGTGACCACGCGATTTGATGCCTGGTCGACCGCGTGCAGGTAGTCCCGGATCTCGCCGTTGGTGACCACTCGCGACTGTCCGGTGCCGAGCGGGAAGCCGAGGAACGTCTCCGGGCTCGGCACCGTGCTCAGGTGGGCGCCCGGATCGGTGCTGCAACTGGGCGGCCGGGGCGCGGCGCCCGCCGGGGTTCCGGTGAGCTGCGGGGTCAGGGCGGCAGCCAGCACGACCACCACGGCACCCGCGAGTTTCGGAATGCGCATCGCGTCCTCGTTCCGTTCCCGGGAAATGACTCGAGACGTTTCGCAGCCTATGGTCGCAAATTTGTGCCGGTCAACATCCCGAAATGGCTATCCATTGCCCGATCTGAATGACCTGCCGAATCAGCCGGCGAAGAGGGGTCAGCCGGCGAAGCGGGTCAGCCAGCGGAGCGGGTCGGCCAGCACCTCGCGGACCGCGGCCCGGGCCGCACCCAGCGCGGGCGCCTCCGCGCCGTAGGTGGCGGCGGAGATCTCGGGGCGGGCCCGGCGGGTGCCCCGGAACTGGGCGCCGATTGCCCGGTCGATCTCGGGAGCGAGCCACGGCGTGAGGTCGCGGTAGATGCCGCCGAGCACGATCCGGTCGAGGTCCAGCAGGTTGAGATAGCCGGCCAGGACGCCGCCGAGAGCGGTGCCGGCCCGGTCCAGGGGCCCGCTCCGTAAAGCGAGCGGCCCCGCGTACTGCTCGAGGCAGCCGCGCCGCCCACACCGACACGCCGGGCCGTCCGGGTCGACCCGCACGTGTCCGATGTCGCCACCCCCGCCGTGCCGCCCGCGATACAGGCGACCATCGACGACGAGCCCCGCGCCGATGTCGTGCCCGCCACTGACGTACAGGTAGCTTTCGCCGGCTCGAAGCAGCTCGTCCTCGGCGAGGGCGGCGAAGTTGGCCTCGCTGTCGAGGACCACCGGCCGGCCGGCGTCGGGCAGGCGGAGGCCGGCCAGGCCGTCGGCGACCCCGGCCGCCACCTCGGTGCCGCACAGGGTGAGGCCGGCGTCGCCGATCGCGGCGACCGCGGACCGGGCCAGCCGCCCGACCGCGCGCCGGCCACCCGCCGCGGTCCGGCAGAACCGGACCCGGCCGGTGAGGTCGACGACGCAGGCCGCGGCGTGCTCGGCGGCCACGTCGAAGCCGAGCCCGGCCGGCCCGTCGGTGCGCAGCGCGAGTGCGGTGCCGCGCCGGCCGACCCCCGACCGGGTGGTCGCGCCCGCCTCGCGCACCAGCCCGCCGCCGATCAGCTCGTCGACGAGGCTGCTGGTGGTGGAGCGGTTCAGGCCGGTGCGGTCGGAGATGCCGGCCCGGGAGATGGCGCCGGGGTTCTCGGCCACGTGACGCAGTGCGAGTGCGAGGTTGTGTGCCCGCGTGCCAATGGGCGACATGACAATTCCTCTCCCGTTTCCGGGAGTCGATTGTATGACTGTTAACCCCTAATGATCATGCCGCGAATTAATGCCAGGGCCAATGGTCCCGACCGTCGCAGGACTTAAGTATTGCCTGGTCAGGGCCTTAAGAAGGGAAGTCGGCGACGTTAGCAATTTGTTACGGCAGGCCACCAGAAAGCGTTTTATGTTGGCCGCGGCAACAAAACTGATCGTAAATAGAAAGGAGGCGTCGGAGTGGCACAGAAACTCCGCGTCTTCGCGGCGGTAGCCATGGCCGCGACGCTGGCCGCGACAACGGCGTGCAGCAGCAGCCGTGATGAGGACAGCAGTTCCGGCTCCAGCTCGAACCTCATCGGCATCGCGATGCCGACCAAGAGCCTCGAACGCTGGAACAACGACGGCGCGCACCTGAACGACCTGCTGACCAAGGCGGGCTACACGACCACCCTGCAGTACGCCGACAACAAGGTGGACCAGCAGATCACCCAGCTCCAGAACATGATCAACCAGAACCCGAAGGTGCTGGTGGTGGCGTCGATCGACGGCACCGCGCTCAGCCCGGTGCTGGAGAAGGCGGCCCAGCAGAAGATCAAGGTCATCGCGTACGACCGCCTGATCAACGCGACGCCGAACGTGGACTACTACGCCACCTTCGACAACTACCAGGTCGGCAAGCTGCAGGGCGAGTACATCGTCAAGCAGCTCGGCCTGGACGCCGGCAAGGGCCCGTTCAACCTCGAGCCGTTCGCCGGGTCGTCCGACGACAACAACGCCAAGTTCTTCTTCTCCGGCGCCTGGGACGTGCTCAAGCCGTACGTCGACAGCGGCAAGGTGGTCATTCCGTCCGGCAAGAAGCTGGCGAGCGACGCCGACTGGAAGAACGTCAGCATCGACGGCTGGAGCTCGCAGAAGGCCCAGTCCGAGATGGACAACCGGATCAACTCGTTCTACACCGGCGGCAAGAAGGTCGACGTCGTGCTGTCCCCGAACGACTCCCTGGCGCTCGGCATCGAGCAGTCCCTGGAGTCCAAGGGCTACAAGGTCGGCACCGACTGGCCGGTCATCACCGGGCAGGACGCCGACCTGGCCAACACCAAGAACATGCTGGCCGGCAAGCAGTCGATGACCGTCTGGAAGGACACCCGGACCCTCGGCGACCAGGTCGCCAAGATGGTCGACCAAATCGTCAAGGGTTCGGCCGTCGAGACCAACGACACGTCCTCCTACAACAACGGCGTCAAGGTCGTGCCCTCGTACCTGCTCGCCCCGGTCGTGGTGACCAAGGACGACGTCAAGACGAAGCTGGTCGACTCCGGCTTCTACACCGCCGACAAGCTCGGCCTCTAGTCAAGTTCACGGCCGGGCCCCGGTGAACAAAGGGGCCCGGCCGTCCCGGCGAAAGTGGCCACCATGAGTCCGATCCTCGAAATGCGCGGGATCACCAAGACCTTCCCCGGCGTCAAGGCGCTTCAGGACGTCACGATGACCGTGGCGCGCGGGGAGGTGCACGCCATCTGCGGCGAGAACGGCGCGGGCAAGTCCACCCTGATGAAGGTGCTCAGCGGGGTCTACCCGCACGGCAGTTACGAAGGCGAGATCGTCTTCGAGGACCGGCCGTGCCAGTTCCGGACCATCCGCGACTCGGAGGAACGCGGCATCGTCATCATCCACCAGGAGTTGGCGCTCAGCCCGTACCTGTCGATCGCGGAGAACATCTTCCTCGGCAACGAGCGCTCCAGGCGCGGCGTGATCAGCTGGACCGAGACCAACAAGCAGGCCGCCGCGCTGCTGGCCCGGGTCGGTCTCGACGAACAACCGGACACCAGGATCATCGACCTCGGGGTCGGCAAGCAACAGCTCGTCGAGATCGCGAAGGCGCTCTCCAAGGAGGTGCGGCTGCTGATCCTGGACGAGCCGACTGCCGCGCTGAACGACGAGGACAGCGCGCACCTGCTCGACCTGATCCGGCACCTCAAGGAACAGGGCATCACCAGCATCATCATCTCGCACAAGCTGAACGAGATCGCCGCGATCGCCGACACCACGACGATCATCCGGGACGGCCGGAGCATCGAGACCCTGGACATGCGCGGTGCCGAACCGGTGACCGAGGACCGCATCATCCGCGGCATGGTCGGCCGGGACCTGGCCCACCGCTTCCCGGCCCACGAGCCGGACGTCGGGGCGGAGATCCTCCGGATCGAGGGCTGGACGGTCCATCACCCCGTCGATCGGTCGCGCACCGTCGTGGATCAGGCAAATTTGACCGTACGGGCGGGAGAGATCGTCGGGCTCGCCGGCCTGATGGGCGCCGGGCGCACGGAACTGGCGATGAGCGTCTTCGGGCACAGCTACGGCAGCGACATCTCCGGCCGGCTCTACCTGCGCGGCGAACCGGTGGCGATCCGGACCGTCGACGCGGCCATCGCGCACGGGATCGCGTACGCCACCGAGGACCGCAAGCACTACGGCCTGAACCTGATCGAGGACATCAAGCGGAACACGTCGGCCGCGAAGCTCCAGCGGATCTCCCGGTTCGGCGTGGTCGACGCGGCCAAGGAGGTCACCCTCGCCGATCAGTACCGCCGCGAGATGAAGACCAAGGCCGAGAGCGTGGACGTACCGGTCGGCAAGCTCTCCGGCGGCAACCAGCAGAAGGTCGTCCTGTCCAAGTGGCTCTTCGCCGAGCCCGACGTCCTCATCCTCGACGAGCCCACCCGCGGCATCGATGTCGGCGCCAAGTACGAGATCTACGAGATCATCAACCGCCTCGCCGACGCCGGTAAAGCCGTCTTGATCATCTCGTCGGAGCTGCCCGAACTGCTCGGCACCTGCGACCGGATCTACGCGATGAGCCAGGGCCGGATCACCGGCGAGATTCCCCGCGCGGAGGCGACCCAGGAGGGCCTCATGCGCTTGATGACCATGGAGAAAACCGCATGACCACCATGGAGAAGAACCGCGAGGCGGCGCCTCCCGGCCAGAAACTGACCACATACCTAGGTCAAAACCTGCGGCAGTACGGCATGATGGCCGCCCTGGTCGTCATCGTCGTGCTGTTCCAGATCACCACCGACGGCAAGCTGCTCTATCCGAACAACATCGCCGCGCTGATCCAGCAGAACGCGTACGTCCTGATCCTCGCCATCGGCATGGTGATGGTCATCGTGGCCGGGCACATCGATCTGTCGGTCGGCTCGGTGGTCGCCTTCATCGGCGGCATCTGTGCCCTGCTGATCAGCGACCACAACGTGCCGTGGCTGCTGGCGGTGGTCATCTCGATCGCGATCGGCGGTCTCGTCGGTTGCTGGCAGGGCTTCTGGATCGCGTACGTCGGCATTCCGGCCTTCATCGTCACCCTCGGCGGCATGCTGCTGTTCCGCGGCCTGGCGATCGTCCTGGTCGGCACGACGGTGGCCGGCCTGCCGACCAGCTTCAACGACATCAGCAACGGCTCACTGCCGAACGCGCTGGGCTTCCTCGGCGACCTGGACGGCCTGACCCTGCTCATCGGCATCGTGGCGATCGCCGGACTGGCCGCCGGCCAGATCCGGGCCCGGCGCTCGCTGCTCCACAACGACCTGCGGGTCGAGCCGTTCGCCGCGTTCGCCGGCAAGCTGGTCATCTCGGCCGCGGTGATCGCCTACATCACCTACCTGCTGGCCAAGAGCGCCGGCGGCACCCCGATCGTGCTGATCATCGTCGGCGTCCTGGTCCTGCTCTACACGTTCATCATGACCAACACCGTGTTCGGCCGGCACATCTACGCGATGGGCGGCAACCTGCCGGCCGCGATGCTCTCCGGTGTGAAGACCAAGCGCGTCAACTTCATGATCTTCGTAAACATGGGCCTGCTGGCCGGCGTGGCGGCGGTGGTGACCACGTCCCGGGCGGGCGCCGCGGTGGCCGCCGCCGGCAACAACTTCGAACTGGACGCGATCGCGGCCGCCTTCATCGGCGGCACCGCGGTGAGCGGCGGCATCGGCAAGGTGACCGGCGCGATCATCGGCGCCTTCATCATGGGCGTACTGAACATGGGCCTGTCCATCATGAACGTCGACCCGGCCTGGCAGATGGCGGTAAAGGGCCTGGTCCTGATAGCCGCAGTGGCGTTCGACATCACCAACAAACGCCGCGCGAAGTAACGGCGGCCGGAGGGCCGGCCTATGACTCGGGGGTCAACCGGGTGCGTAGGTCGGCTTTCAGGATTTTGCCCACCTTCGACCGGGGCAGGTCCTCCCAGATCTCGATCTGTTTGGGGGCCTTCACGCTGCCCAGCCGTTCCTTCACGAAGGCCGCGATCTCCGCCTTGTCGACCGTGGCGCCGTCGCGGAGCTGGAGGATCGCGGTCACCCGTTCGCCCCACTTGTCGTCGGGCAGACCGATCACCGCGCAGTCCTGGACCGCCGGGTGCTGCATGAGGGCCTGTTCGACCTCGGTCGAGTACACGTTGAAACCTCCGGTGATGACCATGTCCTTGGCCCGGTCCACGATGTACAGGTAGTTGTCGTCGTCGAGGTAGCCGATGTCGCCGGTGTGGTGCCAGCCGTGCGCCGAGGCGGCCGCGGTGGCGTCCGGGTCGCGGTGGTAGCCGCGCATCACCAGCGGGCCGCGGGCCACGATCTCGCCGGTCGCGCCGCGCGGCAGCAGGTCGCCGCCGGGGCCCATGATGGCCACCGTGACCAGCGGCGACGGGCGGCCGGCCGAGGACAGCCGGGCTTCCGCGACGCTGCCGTCGGGCCGGTAGTGGTCGGCCGGCGCCATCGTGGAGATCATCATCGGCGCCTCGGTCTGGCCGAACAGTTGCGCCATCGGGCCGATCCGGCTCAGCGCCTCGGCCAGCCGGGCCGCGGACATCGGCGCCGCGCCGTACCAGAAGCACTGCAGCGACGACAGGTCGGCGGCGTCGAGCGAGGGATGCGCGAGCACCATGTAGATCAGCGTCGGCGGCAGGAAGGTGTGCGTCACCCGGTGCCGTTCGAGCAGCGTGATGAACTCGGCCACGTCGGGGCGCCGCATGATGACGATCTCGCCGCCGCGCGCCAGCACCGGGAAGCACAGCACCCCGGCGGCGTGGGTGAGCGGGGCGAGCGCCAAGTAGGTCGGAAGACCGGCCCACGGATAGCTCATCAGCGTGATCGCGGTCATGGCGAAGAGGTTGGCGCCGGTCAGCTCGACGCCCTTGGGCCGCCCCGTGGTCCCGCCGGTCCCGACGATCATGGCCAGGTCGTCGACCGGAGCAAGATCAACATCGTCGGAAGAGGACGCGGACAGGAACGAATCCCAGTCCGTCTCCAGGCAGACCAACGTGGTCAGATCCGGCAAGCCGTCGCGGATCTTCGCCACCAGCGGCGCGAACGACTCCTGGTAGATCAGCGCCTTGCAGCCGAACAGATCCAGGAGCTCGCGGTTCTCGTACGCCTCGTTTCTGGGGTTGATCGGGCACCAGACCGCGCCGGCCCGGCTGATCCCGAAAACGCAGGTGAAAGCGGTTGGATCGTTCCCGGAGAGGACCGCCACCCGATCTCCGGGAACGACCCCCCGGGCGGCCAGGGCGGCGGCCACCCGGAAGCTGAGTTCGCGCACCTCGGCGTACGTCCGAGAGACGCCGTCCGTGGTCAAGCAGGGCGCGTCCGGGTCGAGGGACGCGCCCTTGTCGAGGTAGTCGACGAGCCGCATGACTCAGCTCTCGACCGTGACCGTCGGCTCGCGGACCAGGCCGAAGCTGGTCAGCACGCCGAGCAGTTCGCGGTGCCCGAAGGCCTGGCAACCGGAGGCGAAACCGACCCGGCGCGGCGGGCGTTGCAGCAGGTGGTACGCGGCGTACGCCTGCATCAGGCCGGTCTGCTTGTAGTTCGAGTTGCCGTAGATGACGCAGTGCGCCCGGCCGAGCGGCCCGGAGGCATGCACCGAGTCGACCGACTTGTTCAGGCGCGGGTTCTCCCGGGGCGGCATCTGGTTCATCACCTGCGAGGCGGTGGCGGTCAGCGCCGCGTACCGATCCTCCGGGTTCATGTCCTTCGTCGCCTCCAACGC
The DNA here is from genome assembly GCF_016862435.1 of Paractinoplanes tereljensis. Classification (GTDB taxonomy): domain Bacteria; phylum Actinomycetota; class Actinomycetes; order Mycobacteriales; family Micromonosporaceae; genus Actinoplanes; species Actinoplanes tereljensis. Next base: position 71,876 of record NZ_BOMY01000060.1, on the reverse strand, counting down.
TCCCGCGACGATCTGCGGAACCCCGTGCATCAGCGCGTTGTTGAAGACGCCGCCGAGCACCTTGACGTTGGCGACCCGCGGGTCGTTGCGGTACCAGACCGGGTGCGAGGTGCCGCCCCACGGCAGGGCCAGGGCGAGTTCGTGCTGGCCGGGCAGCACCAGCTGATAGAGGCCGGCCGACGGGTCCCACGGTTCGTACCGGTTCTGCTCCAGCCGGAACGCGCCCGAGGTGGCCGCGTTGACCAGGATGGTCAGCGTGGACGCGATGGTCGGGCTGCCGCCCCAGAACACCGCGATGTCCAGGCTGTCCAGTCCGGGCTTCTCCAGGCACAGCTCGGCCGCGATCTCGCCGGTGGTGTACATCTGCGCGATGCCGGGCGCGAGCAGCAGGCCGGCCGCGGCGAAGTCGGAGCCGTACTTCTCGTCGCAGGTGATCATCCAGTCCTGCTCGCCGGTGGTGTCCAGGTAGTGCGTGCCGGCGGCCAGGCAGGCCTCGACCACCTCCGGCCCGTACACGCTGAACGGCCCGACCGTGTTGCACACCACCGAGGCACCGCGGAACAGCTCGGTGAGCTCCTTGGTGTCGTGCGTGACCTCGACGATCTCGTAGTCGGCGGTCTCGATGCCGGCCACGTTCTGCCGCATCGAGGTGTCCAGCTTGCCTTCATCGCGGCCGGCCGCGATGAACGGAACGTTGTACTCGCGCAGGTATTCGCAGATCAGCCGGCCGGTGTAGCCGGAGGCGCCGTAGACGACGACGGGCTTGGTGGCCATGTCACATCCCCATTCCGCCGTCGACCGGCAGGCCCGCGCCGTTGATGAAACGGGCCGCGTCGGAGGCGAGGAACACCACCGCGTCGGCCATGTCGCCGACCTCGCCCAGCCGCCCCGACGGTGTCAGCTCGACGACTGCGCCGACCGCTTCCTCCGGCGAGCCGAACAGCCCGAGCCGGGCCACGTCGTTGGCCAGGCCGGCGCCCATCGCGGTAGGAACAAGACCGGGATAAATGCAATTGACGCGTACGCCGTAACCGAGCTTGCCGGACTCCATCGCCGCCACCCGGGTCAGCCGGTCGACGCCGGACTTGGTGGCCGAGTAGACCGAGATGCCGGGGAACGCGATCGTCGCCGCGACCGAGGCCACGTTGATCACCACGCCGCCGCTGCCGCCGGCCCCGCCCGGCCGCATCGTGCGGAACGCATGCTTGATGCCCAGCGCCGTGCCGAGCAGGTTGACCTCGAGCTGCTTGCGGACCGCGGCCGGGTCGAGGTCGACGATCAGGCTGGTGATCTCGATGCCCGCGTTGTTCACCATGATGTCCAGCCCGCCGAGGACCTCGACCGCCCGGGCGACGGCCGCTTCCCAGCCGGCGTCGTCGGTGACGTCGAGGTGCACGAAGCCGTGGCCCTCGCCCAGCGACTCGGCGACCTTGGGGCCGAGTTCGTCCTGCAGGTCGGCGATGACGACGGTGGCGCCGGCCGCGGCGAGTGCGCGGGCCATGCCTTCGCCCAGGCCTTGGGCGCCGCCGGTGACGAGGGCCCGGCGGCCGGTGAGATCGATCTGTGCCATGGAAGCTCCCGGGGAGTGCTGAAGACGAGACCCACATCACATGCCCGATCTTGACAGTTGTCAAGAGAAGTCTGGACGCTTGTCAAGCTCGTAGGATGTGCCTGTGACCCCGACCCGCCCGGTCGACAAATTCGACCGCCGCCGCGACGAGCTGGCCGAGTCCGCGCTGACCACCCTCGGCGCGATGGGTTATGCCCGGAGCAGCCTGCGCGAGATCGCCGGCAACTCGCCGTTCAGCCACGGCGTCGTGCACTACTACTTCGAGGACAAGCTCGAGCTGGTCATCTACAGCGTTCGCTACTACAAGGCGCGCTGCGTGACCCGTTACGACGCGGTGGTGCGGGACTCGGCGACGGCCGGCGAGCTGGTCGAGGCGTTCGCGGCGAAACTGGCGCAGACCATCCGCGACGAGGCCCCGATGCACCGCCTGTGGTACGACCTGCGCACCCAGAGCATGTTCGAGGAGGGGCTGCGCGAGGCCATCACCGAGATCGACGCGGCGCTCGAGGCGATGATCTGGCGAGTGGTCGACCGATACGCGGCCCTCACCGGTTGCCCACCCTCGGTGACCGCTTCCTCGGCGTACGCCATGCTTGATGGTCTTTTCCAGCAGGCACTGCTGGCCTTCACCGCCGGCGGCGAGCCGGTCCTGGACGGCCTGGCCACCCAGGTGCGCGCCGTGCTGCCGCTGCTGGTGCGTCAGGGCGTCTGCGACCGTTCGCCCAGCACCTCGCGGTAGAGCGCGTTCCGGATGGCGATCTCGCGGCGGTCGAGCAGGCCGAAGCCGAGCCGGTTGGGCGCGTAGCAGTAACCGATCCCGGTGTCCGGGTCGGCGAAGCCGAACGAGCCGCCGTTGCCCGGCGTGCCGAAGGCGGTGCCGGCCGCGCTGCCGAACGGCGCGCCCGGCGTCGGTTTGAGATATCCCAGCGAGAACGAGATCGGGGTCCGCAGCAGTACGTCGACCGGCCCGCCGGACGGTGGCCGGACCGGTTGGGTCAGGGCCTCGAGCGTCGCGCCGGTCAGGCCGAGCCGGCCGGTAAGGGCGGCGTCGTAGGCCGACGCGACGGCCCGCGGAGTACCGATGCCGTTGCCGGCCGGGATCTCCACCCGCAGCATCTCGTCGGTGTTGAAGGCGGTGTCCACCAGCAGCTCGGGCGGATTGCTGAGCGACCGGCGGGCCGGGCTGGCCGGCCGCATCATGGCCAGCAGCGTGGGCGTGGGGTAGTCCCGCAGGTGCAGCATCATCTGCAGGCCGCCCCGGCCGTGGATGGTCGCCCGGCGGTCCAGGTCGAAGCCGGCCGGCAGCCCGATGAAGAAGTCCAGGCCGAGCGGGCCGGCGATCTCGTCGGCGAAATATCGGCCCAGTGATCGCCCGGCCGGGTCGACCCGGCGCAGCAGCTCGCTCTCGTACCAGCCGAGGGTGATCGTGTGATAGCCGTGCCGGGTGCCCGGCGGCCAGAGCGGCCGTTGCAGCGCGAGGGCCGACGCCACCAGATCGAGGTCGCCGAGGTCGGCGACGGTCAGCGGGATGTCGATGATCGGCAGGCCGGCCTGGTGCGACAGCAGCTGCCGCACGGTGATCTCGCCCTTGCCCCGCCAGCCGAACTGCGGCCAGTAGGTGGCGACCCGCTCGTCGTAGTCGAGCAGGCCCCGGGAATGCGCGAGGGCCAGCGCCAGCGAGGAGACGCCCTTGGTAGTCGAGTACATCACCACCACGGTGTCCTCCTGCCAGGGAAGACGTTTGACGCCGTCGCGGTAGCCGCCCCACAGGTCGACGACCTTGCGGCCGTCGCGGTAGACCGCGCAGGCCGCCCCGATTTCGCCCCGCTCGGCGAAGTTGCGGCGGAACGCGTCGGCGACCGGGCCGTACCCCTCCGCCACCGCACCCTGGATGATCGTGGCCATGCCTTCAGCCTCGTCCGGCACGCGCCCCGCGACCACGGCCGAAATGCCCTTGATGCCGGTAGGGTGCTGCGGGTGACTCGTCCACTTTGGCCGGCCGATCCGCGCCGGCTCGGCGACTACGAGCTTCTCGGCCGGCTCGGCGAGGGCGGCATGGGCGCCGTCTACCTGGGCCGCGGGCCCGACGGCCGGCACGTCGCGGTGAAGGTGATCCGCCCGGAGTACGCGTGGGACACCGAGTTCCGCGGCCGGTTCCGCAGCGAGGTCAACCGGGCCCGTGAGGTGCCCGGATTCTGCACCGCCGCGGTGCTCGACGCCGACCCCGACCACGAGACGCCCTACCTGGTCGTCGAGTACGTCGACGGGCCGAGCCTGGGCGAGGTGATCAAGGAGCAGGGTCCGCTCGCCGGTGGCACCCTGCACAGCGTCGCGGTCGGGGTGGCCACCGCGCTGGCCGCCATCCACGGCGCCGGGGTGATCCACCGCGACCTCAAGCCGGAAAATGTGCTGTTCTCGCTCGGCACCCCCAAGGTGATCGACTTCGGCATCGCCCGGGCGCTGGAGGTGACCAGCCGGCACACCCGCACCGATCAGATGGTGGGCACCGTCTCGTACATGGCTCCGGAGCGTTTCGAGTCCGACCAGGACGTCGGGCCGGCCGCCGATGTCTTCGCCTGGGGTGTGGTGGTGGCCTACGCGGCCACCGGCCGCACCCCGTTCCGGGGCGACTCGCCGGCCGCCACCGCCGCCCGGATCCTCACCCAGCCGCCCAATCTGATCGGCCTCGACGGGCCGCTGCGCGACCTGGTCGGCCGGGCCCTGGCCAAGAAACCGGAGGATCGGCCGACCGCGAGCGAGCTGCTCGACCTGCTGCTGGCCACCGATTCCCGGCAGGCCCTGGCCGATCGGCCCGAGCTGCGCCGGGCCGCCGAGGCCGCCGCGCACACCGGCCGGTTGCGACCCGATCCGGTACGCACCGACGCCGTGCCCCGCCGACGCCGGACCGCCCGGGTGCTGGCCGTGGCCGGTGCGGCGGCCGTGCTGGCCGGGGCCGGCCTGTTCGCCACCGAGCCCGGCCGCAGCCTGCTGGCCAGCCCACGCGCCGAGCCTACGACCTTTGTGGAGACCAGCACCGCGCCGCCGGCTGCCGGGAAAGCCCAGCCGCGGGTCCAGGGAGCGTCGGTGATCGACCGGCTGGACCGCCCGGGGCAGTGGAAAACGACCCGGCCGGTGGAGGACGCGGCCGGCTGGTGCATCTTCGGCCAGCACCGCCTGCTGGCGACCACGCATGAGGCGAACGACTACCAATGCACCGGGCCGACCGACACGTTCGCCGGTGATCAGCGGATCGCGGTCGACGTCACGGTGATGACCGCGAACGCGTGCGCGGTGATCTGGTTCCGGGTGGTCGATCAGAGCGGCTACCGGGCCTCGTTCTGCCCGAAGCAGGTGCGGATCGGGATGGACAACGACGGCGAGGTCACCGGCGAACAGTCGACTCCCTCGACGGCGTTCCGGCTCGGGCAGACCCACCGGGTCGCCATCGCCGTGCTCAACGAGGCCGCCGAGATCACCGTCGACGGCACCGCCGTGTTGACCGCGGAGCTCACCGACCCGCTGCTGGTCGGTGGCCAGGTGCGGCTCGGCGCGCTGAACGACGAGAACAGCGGGGACTCCGGCGCCGCGTTCGCGAACGCCGAACTCCGGTCGCCGACGGTGAGCGCGCAACCGGTGCAGTTCGCCGACCTCACCGGCAAGGGCCGGGCCGAGTCGGTGGTCAAGCTCTACTCGTACGACCCGGTCGCGCACGTCGCGGTGGTCGAGCCGGTGCTGTACCTGTCCGGCCCGGACTACTGCACGCTGCTGAAACTCAAGCAGACCGACGGGCGATGCGAGCAGGAGACGATCATCGTCGAGAGCCACCTGAAGGTCACCCTCCCGGTGGTGACAAAGCCGGCCCTCACCACCTGGGACGACCCCGCCAGCGAGGGCGACTGCATCGGCACGATGACCAGCGGCGGCGTCTGCCCGATCAAGCTGGCCGCCTTCACGAAGTGGCTGAAGGCCGACCCGTACGGCCTGGCCGCCGTCACCACCAGCGCAGGCGTAGCCACCCGCCTGGCCGAGATGTACCGCCCCTGAGCAGCGGACCAGCAACGCCGCCCGGCCCGCGGCTCCCTCAGGCGCCCGACGTTACGTCCACCGCGATCGGGCCGGCCGGGGCGGACTCGTTGTCGGCGGCGTCTGCGGCGGTCACCGCGTATCGCCGCAGGCCTTGGGGTGCGCTGCGGTCGACGAACGAGAGCAGGTTCGGTTCCTCGGCCGGTGCCGTCGGTTCCTCGGCCGGTTCCTCGGCCGGTTCGGTGGCCGGCGAGGTCCACGGCCAGAGCCGGCGCCGTGTGTCCGGCGTCGGCGGCTTCGCGGACGACGGTCGCACCGAGGCGAGGAACCGGTAGTCGCGATACAGGTGGTAGACCGTCACGCCGACGTTGTCCGTCGCGAGTCCCCAGGAGATTCGCACGCCCTTTTCCGCGGCGTCGTACTCGGCGGAGAAGTCGGGTGGCACCGACGGCGGTTCGACATCGGCGCCACCCGCGGTGGCGAGCAGGTCGAAGACCCGTGCGAGCAGGTCGCGGAAGGTCTGCTCGCGCAGCCCGAGGGCGAAGGCGATGACGTACCCGATCGCCGAGGGCGATTCGCTCAGCTGCGTGGCGGCGGATTCGGGCGTGTTGAGCGATGCCTGGACGAGCGTCATGTAGACCACGTACCCGACGCCGCCGAAGAGGGCAGCGGTGATCGGACGGCCGAGGTACCAGAATTCGGCGCTCGGACGCCAGCGGTTCTGCGCCTTGGTCACCACTTCCAGGTTGGCGACGAGGCCGCCGACGCTGCCCCACCAGCCGATGCAGAGCAGGGGATGCGCCTTGCCGAGGTCGTGGACCCAATTGTCTTGCAGGTAGAGCAGGCCGACTGGGAGCAGCAGCAACAACCAGACGCAGGAATAGATGAAGATCATGGTGCCTCGCCGGGCGGGTTCCGCTTCGGGTTGCTTCTTCGCGCGGTCGGCCATCAATACATCGGTAGTCGGCGATGCGATCCGGCGCAACATCCGTTCGGTCACCGCAGATCACCCGGTGCTGGTTTACTGCGCATTGTCAAAGATCTATTCACGGGGATGGTACGAATGGCGATCTCGCGCAGACACATGCTGACCGCCGGCGCGGCCGGGCTGACCGCGGCCGGGCTGGCCGGTGCTACTCCGGCGGTCGCCGCCGCGCCGTCCGGCGGGCCCTGGACACCGGCCGCCGATCTCGGCCTCGCGCCCGGCAACAGCGCGGCCGCCAACCGTGCGGCGCTGGTGGCGGGACTGTCCAACTCCGGGGTGAGTGTCTACTTCGGCGACGGCGACTACCAGCTCGACAACAGTGGCACCGACATCGTCATCCCGTCGTTCACCGGCGTGCTGGCGATGGCACCGGCGGCCCGGTTCGTCTTCACCGACAGCGCCGGCCGCGGCCTGGAGTTCAAGGCGGGCACCGGCGCCCGGTTCTACGGGCTGTCGACCGCGTTCGTGACCGCCCCGGCCGCCCGGGTCGGCGCCCAGGAGTGCGTGCTGATCTCGCTGACCACCGACACGTACGTCGAGGACGTCACCATCACCGGATCGGCCGCCGCCGGGCTCCTGTTCTACCGGTGCACCCGGCCCACCGTGGTCGGCGCCCTGATCACCGGCACGATGGCCGACGGGCTGCACTTCGCCAACTGCCAGGACGGCAGCGCCGAGCGGATCACCACGATCGACACCGGCGACGACGGGGTCGCGTTCGTCAACTACGCGGACGGGCCGGCGTCCACCGGCGGGCGAGCCACCCACCTGAGCATCACCCGGTCCAAGGCGCGCGGGATCGCGGTGGTCGGCCAGAGCCGGGTGACGATCCGCGACGCGGTCGTCGACACCACCTCCTCGGCCGGCGTGTACTGCGCCAGGGAGAGCGGCGAGTGGGTCACCCGGAAGCCGGACGACGTGACCTTCCAGCGGATCCGGATCGTCGGCGCCGGCCTCAGCACCCCCGTCACCAGCTCCGGCCTGCGGATCACCGGGGCCGGCCGGGTCGTCGCGTCCGACATCACCATCGACCAGCCCGGCGCGCACGGCGTGCACGCCCAGGGCAACGACGCCGTGACCCTGCTCGACATGGTGGCCACCAACACCCCGCAGAGCGGCTTCCTCATGCAGGAGGGCACGTACTCGGTCGATCGGCTCACCGCCCAGGAGACCTTCGGCATCGGCGTGAACGCGACCGGTTGCACCCGGTTCGAGTACGGAACGATCACCGCGATCAACGCGGCCAAGACCCACGCCACGCACCGGGCCCTGAACGTCGAGAACGTCACCCGGGTTTTCGGCAACCGGGTCTGGATCATCGACACTCAGGCCACCGCCACCGGTTACGTGGCCGGCGCCTACGGCACCCAGAAGGGCAACCTGGGCACCCTGGTGGTCCAGGTCGACCACGGCACCTTCACCGTCGACAACCAGTCCGGCCTGACCTACACCCGGGCCTGACCGATGGGCATCGATTGGTGGTACAACCTCTATCTGCCCGCTCGGAATGTGGCGACGGCCCTGCGGGCCGTCGCCGCCCGCGCCCGCGCCGACTCCGGGCCGGTGCGGGTCACCCTGCCCGGCGGTGAAGAGCTGACCATGCCGTTCACCTCGAACTTCCGGAACCGGATCTCGATCGGCCTGATCTACCTGCACGTCTGGTACACGTACTCGCTGCGGCCCGGCTATGTGTCGATGAGCTTCACCGCCGCCGTCACCGGGATGAGCCACCTGTTCGCCGATTCCAGCAGCGTCCGGGGCGTCTTCACGGACCTGGCGGCCGAGGTCGGCGCGGTCTGCTGCGTGTTCGACCGGGAGGGCGACGGCGACGAGATCTGCTGGCCGGTCACCATGCCGTGCAATCGCGACTCTCTCAAGGAGCTCGCAGCCACCTGGCCTTAGGCTTCCATCATGCGGGTAGCGTTCGCCAGCGACGACGAGAACGAGACGACCCGGGCGGTCGCTCAGGCCCTGGCCGCCGCCGGTCACGAGATCATCGGGCCGGACTCGCCGCCGAGCTGGCCCGACCTCGGCCGTTTCGTCGGGCAGGCGGTGGTCGACGGCCGCGCCGACTACGGCGTGGTGATGTGCTGGACCGGCACCGGAACGGCGATCGCCGCCAACAAGGTCCCCGGGGTGCGCGCGGCGGTGGCCTGGGACCCGTGGATCGCGAGGGGCGCCCGGCTCTGGAACGACGCGAACGTGCTGGCGATGAGCCTCAAACGGCTCGCTCCCGACGTGGCCGTCGAGGTGCTGCAGGCCTTCCTGGACACGTCCGGCCCCGACCCGGACGAGGCCGCGAACATCGCCGCGATCGAACGATGACGGCCGCGATCGCCCGGAGCGTCAACACGCTCGTACGCTTCTGCGCCCGCCGCGACGTCCCGTCGCTGACCGCCGGCCTGGCCGACGTGGCCATCCTGTTCGGCGGCACGATCCTGGCCGGTGCCGACGTGTTCGCGGCGGCGATGCGGGCCGGCGTAGCCGACCGATACCTGATCGTGGGCGGCCAGGGCCACACCACCGACGCCTTGCGCGCTGTTCTAGGGGACGGCCTCAGCGAGGCCGCGCTGCTCGACCGCTACCTGCGGGAACGGTACGGCCTGGCCGCCGACCTGCTCGAGCAGGAGTCGACGAACTGCGGCAACAACGTCACCAACGCGCTGGCCCTGCTGCGCGCCGAGGGCGTCCGGCACGACCGGCTCGTCCTGGTGCAGGACGGCACGATGCAGCAGCGGATGGATGCCGGCTTCCGGCGTCACGCCGCACCGTCGACCCGGATAGTCAACTACGCCTCGCACCGGACTTTCGTCGACGATTCTCTGCGCTATCGGGACGAGCCGGTCGGCATGTGGCCGCTCGACCGGTACGTCTCGCTGCTGCTGGGGGAGATACCCCGGCTGACCGGGTACGGCCCCGCCGGCCGCGATTTCATCGCCCACGTCGAGGTGCCACCCGAGGTCCAAGACGCAGCCGATTATCTGCGGGATGCAACCGATTACACCGTACGAACGGCGGACGCGAGGTGGGCATGAGGCTTCCCGTCGTGGGTTATGTCGACCCCTGGAAGGCCCGGGTAGCGGAGGCCGGCTTCACCATGAAGACCGCCCCGGTGGGCGAGATCGAGCTGAGTTACGCGGAGGGCCCGGACAACGGCCCGCCGTTGGTGCTGCTGCACGCCCAGCACATGGACTGGTTCAGCTACAGCCGGGTGCTGCCCGCCCTGTCCCGCCGCTTCCACGTCTTCGACATCGACTATCCCGGCCACGGCGCCACCGTCGTCCCGCCCGGCTACCCGATGACGGCCAACCGCATCGGCGCCGACCTGGCCGCCTTCCTGGAAAAGACGATCAGCCAACCGGCGTACGCAAGCGGCAACTCCTCCGGCGGCCTGCTGACCGCCTGGCTGGCCGCAAACCACCCCGACCTGGTGACGGCGATCGTCCTGGAGGACCCACCGCTGTTCTCCGCCGAATACCCAAGAATCCGTACGACGATCGCCGACCGCTCGTTCGCCACGTGCTCCCGAGCGGTCCAGGAGGGCGTGGACGATTTCCTCCTCTACTGGATCGCGAGCAACAAGAAGTTCTTCACCAACAACATCGCCCCCGGAAGCGCGTGGGTGCTGACCCAGGCGGTGAAGGCCTACCGCCGAGCACATCGGGGCGAGCCGGTAGAGGTAGGCGTGCTGCCGAACGACACGGTTCGCCTGTTCCTGAGAGGCATGGACCAGTTCGACCCACGCTTCGGAGCGGCCTTCCACGACGGCACCTGGAACGAGGACTTCAACCACGCCGAGGCCCTGACCCGAATTACCTGCCCCGCGCTCCTGCTCCAGGCCGACTTCACCGTCCTGCCCGACGGCACCTTGAACGGCGCGATGACCCAGGAGGACGCCGACCGGGCCGCATCCCTGCTACCCAACGGCAAATACCAGAGGGTCGACGCAACCCACGTGGTGCACCTCGCCGACCCCGACCTATACGTACGAATCCTGGAGGACTTCTTCCGGTGAATCTTTTGCTGACGTCGAGCGGTCTGCGTAACGACACGTTGCGGGATGCGCTGCGGGACATGTTGGGAAAGCCGTTCGCGTCGGCGAACGTCGTGTTCGTGCCGACGGCGTCGGTGGCCGAGCCCGGCGACCACGGCTGGTTCGTCGCCGACATGATCCGGCTGCACGGCCTCGGCTGGCGGGAGTTCGACGTCCTGGAGTTGAACGGCCTGCCGCAACCGATGGTGCTCGACCGGCTCCGCCACGCCGACGTCATCTACGTCGAGGGTGGCAACCACTATCACCTGGCGCGCAGCATCACCGGCAACAACCTGGCCGACGGTTTCCTGGAGGCACTGGAGAGCCGGGTCTACGTGGGCGTGAGCGCCGGCTCAATGATCTTCAGTCAAAACCTGACGGCACACTCCGCCGACGTGATCGGCGACGCCGCAGACCTGCACGCGCTGGGCGCGACGACGGTGCAGCCACCTTTCGGCCTCTTCGACTGGTACCTGAAGCCGCACCTCTACTCGCCCCATTTCCCGGAGCGCGACGACGCCTGGGCCGACCGCATCGTCGAGCGAGCAGACTTCCCGATCTACTTCATCGACGACGAGACAGCCATCCACGTCAGCGGCGACAAGGTGGACGTCATCTCCGAAGGCCGCTGGCGCTTCCACCCTATTGGGACCCGGCGGCCACCAGTTTCGCGGTGATGGGTTCGAGGTCGGCGATCAGCTCGTCGAGTTCGGCGGGCGTGAGGGCGTCGTAGGGCGGGGCAGCGAGTTCGTCGGTCAGGGCTTCGACGCGCTGCTGGGTCTCGCGGCCGGCGTCGGTGAACCGGCCCTCGGCGTCGATGAGCCCACGCTCGCGCAACCCATCCATCACCGCGGCCAGTCGCTTCTTCGGCAGGTGGTGGATGCGCCCGAAGGACTCCGCCGGGTAGATGCCCGCCGCCAGCGCGCTGATCACGTGCGCCTCCGTACCGCCGATGGACGCGCCGAGGAGCGCGGCGATGTGCCCGTCCCCGCGGTGCTCGCGCAGCGTGGTCGCGGAATGCCACAGCCGGGCGACCGGGTCGCCCGGCACCTCGAGGGTGCGCATCCCGGCGTACATCATCCGGCCTGCGATGGGCGCGCTCAGCGCGGCTTTGGTGATCAGGTCGGCGGCGCGCGCCAGGCCGGGGGAGCCGGCCAGCTCGTCGCCGAGGATTCGTCGTACGGAGGCCGCGCTGCCCCGCTCCCGCGCGGCGACCGAGGCTTCCGGCGAGATCTTCTCCCACGCGCTCGGGATGTGCCGCGCGGCCTCTCCGTCGGCAAAGCTGTAGAAAGCCGCGTGTACGACCTCCGCGGGCACCCTCCCCAGCGGCGCGGCCCGGCTGGCGAAGTACCCGTCCCAGTAAGTGGGGTGGCCGAGCGCGGCCAGTTCGTCATTGCACTCGTCAGCGAAGAAGGTGACCAGGCAGATCGGCTCCAGAAGCCCGAACATCCGACGAGCAAGAGTGGCAGACACGAGCGTTTCCTTTCCCAGCAGGCGCCCGGCGCGCCCCGCTCCACACCCTCTCCACGATCGGCCGACCCCGGTTCCGACACGCTGGAGTGTGGTGAACTGGGTGGCGTGCAGATCCGTCCAGCTGAACTGGCGTCGATCCGGGCCGGCGACATCGATGTGGCGTTCCGCCGGTGGGACCGGCCGCGGCTCAAGGTCGGTACCCGGATGCGTACCGCGGTCGGGCTGGTCGAGGTCACGTCCGTCGACCGCGTACCGGTGGAGTCGCTTACTGCCGCGGACGCCGGCCGGGCCGGCGCGGCGTCGCTGGCCGCGCTCCGCCACGGATTGGACCGCTTGCACGCCGACCGGCCGGTGTATCGGATCGGGCTACGGTACGCGGGCGCCGACCCGCGCCATGAGCTGCGGGAAACGGTGCCCGACGCGGCGGAGATCGCCGCGGTCGTCGCGGGGCTGGACCGGCTGGACCGCGCCTCGCCGACCGGACCGTGGACCCGGGCAACGCTCCTGCTGATCGACGAACTGCCGGCCACCCGGGCACCCGACCTGGCACAACGGATCGGGCGAGACACGCCGTCGTTCAAACAGAACGTGCGCAAGCTGAAGGAACGCGGCCTGACCGAATCACTCGACATCGGGTACCGGCTCTCCGCGCGTGGTGCCGCCGTCCTGGACCACGAGGGTCACCCACGGCCGGCCCAGGTTCGACCGGTGCCGGAGCCGGGCACGCCGCTGCCACACCTCGGCGCGCCCGCTACCCGCGCGCTGACCGCGCACGGCGTGGTCCGGCTCGAACAGGTGGCCGAACTCAGCGAGGCCGAGGTCCAGGCGCTGCACGGAGTCGGTCCGTACGCCCTCGGGCGCCTGCGAACGGCAATGGCCGAGGCCGGACTCGCTTTCCGCGCCTGAGCCTGCCCAGGGAGCCGTGGCGTTCCGCCGTTGCGCTCGTGGTGTTCACCCGTCTTCGGGATGTCAGAAGTGTGCCATGCGTGTCGCGCCCTAGCGGAGCCCGACAGAACTCTGACATCGCAGACTGTTGATCAACCGCGTATTTCCAGCACTATCGCAGCCGGGTCGGCCTGGCGGCTACAGAGTTGGAACATTCAAGAAATGTCAGAGTAATGACGCGCGCCCAGTCTTCTCTCACTAGCAACAGCGGCCGGCGGCACGGGGCGGGGAGCTCGGACGACGGCGGCTAGCTCTGGAGATCTCATCCGCACGATCTGCCGTGCCGCGGCCCCGGCGGCACGTCCCCTTCAGCAGGAACGGAGTTCTCGCATATGTTGACCACCAATAAGCGGATGCGCGCGTCTGTGGCTATCGGCGCCATCGGGACGACCATGGCCCTCGTGCTCGCCGGCTGTGGCGCCCGCGCCGGCGACGACACGTCCACCGCCGGGGCCTCCGCGGCCGCCAGCTGCGTCGACACCTCCGGCAGCACCATCAAGCTCGGCTTCCTCAACTCCCTTACCGGTGGCATGGCGATCTCCGAGAAGACCGTCTCCAACGTGCTGCACATGGCCGCCGACGAGATCAACACCAGCGGCGGCATCCTCGGCAAGAAGATCCAGTACGTCCAGGAAGACGGCGCCACCGACTGGCCCACCTTCGCGGAGAAGACCGAGAAGCTGCTCACCCAGGACTGCGTCGCCGCGATCTTCGGCGGCTGGACCTCGTCCTCGCGCAAGGCCGTGAAGCCGGTGGTCGAGAAGCTCAACGGCCTCTTCTTCTACCCGGTGCAGTACGAGGGCCTCGAGTCGTCGCCGAACATCTACTACACCGGCGCGACCACCAACCAGCAGATCATCCCGGCGATGGACTTCCTCGCCTCCAAGGGAGTGAAGACGCTGTTCCTCGCGGGTAGCGACTACGTCTTCCCCCGCACCGCGAACGCGATCATCAAGCTCTACGCGGCCAAGCTCGGCATCAAGATCGTCGGTGAGGAGTACGTACCCCTCGACAAGGACGACTGGACCAGCCAGGTGGCGAAGATCGTGGCGGCCAAGCCCGACTTCATCTTCAACACCATCAACGGCTCGTCGAACGTCGGCTTCGTCAAGGCGTACTACGACGCCGGCCTCACTCCCGCGAAGACGCCGATCATCTCGGTGTCGATCGCCGAGGAGGAGGCGCCGGCCATGGGCCACGAGGTCACCGGCAACTACGCGTCCTGGAACTACTTCCAGTCGCTCAAGACCGACACCAACCCGAAGTTCATCCAGAGCTGGAAGGCCTACCCCAACAGCAGCGGCGTCACCTCCGACCCGATGGAGGCCGCCTACATCTCGCTGTACCTGTACAAGTCCCTCGTCGAGGCGGCCGGCTCGTTCGACGTCAACGCGGTGAACGCCGCGGCGAAGTCGCACACCATCACGTTCGACGCGCCGGAGGGCAAGGTCACGCTCGACGGCAAGAACCACCACATCTCCAAGCCGGGCCACATCGGCCAGATCAACGCCAACAACCAGTTCGACATCGTCTGGTCCTCCGACAAGTTCATCGAACCGGACCCGTACCTCGAGGCCTACGACTGGTTCCCGGCGGACATCCGCAAGCAGCTCGTGGGCGCGGCGGGCTGATCCTCCACCTGGACGCGGGGTTGCGTGTCGCCCGCGGCACGCAACCCCACCCCCACACAGAGAGCGATCGCACGTGGACGCACTGATCTCACAGCTGCTGAACGGCAGCGCACAGGGTGCGCTGCTCCTCCTGGCCGCGCTGGGCCTCTCGCTCACCTTCGGCCAGATGGGCGTGATCAACATGGCCCATGGCGAGTTCCTCATGCTCGGCGCCTTCACCGCCTACCTCGTCCAGCAGGTCATCGCCGCCAGTGACCTGTCGATCCCGGTCGCGCTGCCGGTCGCGTTCGTCGTCGCCGGCCTGTTCGGCCTCCTGCTGGAGGTCACCATCATCCGATGGATGTACCGCCGGCCCCTCGACACCCTGCTCGTCACGGTCGGGGTCAGCCTGATCCTGCAGCAGGCGGCACTGCAGATCTTCCCGTCCCAGGGCGTTCCGGTGGAGAAGCCCAGCTGGCTCGACGGGCAGCTGAACGTCCTCGGCTACGAATGGCCGCTGCGGCAGCTGTTCACCATCGTGCTCGCGAGCGTCTGCGTCGCCGCACTGTCGGCGTGGCTCAAATACACCTCGTTCGGCCGCCGCATCCGGGCGACCGTGCACAACCGGGACCTCGCCGAGACCACCGGGATCTCGACCCGCACCATCGACCGCCTCACCTTCTTCGTCGGGTCGGGCCTGGCCGGGGTCGCCGGAGTGGCCGCGTCGCTCATCGGCGGCACGAACTCCCAGATGGGCGCGCAGTACATCATCCCGGCCTTCCTCGTCGTCGCCGCCGGCGGCATCGGCCAGCTCAAGGGCACCATCATCGCCGCGTGGGCGGTGGGCGTCGCCCTCTCGTGCTTCGCCTACTGGACGACCGGCAGCCTGGCGCAGGTGCTCGCCTTCATCCTCGTGATCGTCTTCCTGCAGGTACGCCCGCAGGGCCTGTTCACGGTGCGAACCAGGAGTCTGGCATGACCAAGCTGAAGCCATTGCCCTCCCTCAGAGGCATCGCGGCCCTCAGCGGCATCGCGATGTTCGCCGTCCTGCTCCTCGCGGTCGCTCCCGCCGTACTCTCCGATCACTGGCTCAACAACCTCGGCAAGTACTGCTGCTGGGCCATCGCCGCCGTCGGCATCGGCCTCGCGTGGGGCCGGGGCGGGATGCTGGTGATGGGGCAGGGGGTGTTCTTCGCCCTCGGTGCCTACGCGATGGCCATGCACCTCACGCTGGAGACCGCCGGTGACCGGGTTCCGGGATTCATGGTGCTCTACGACCCGCTCGCGCCGCTCCCGGCGTTCTGGGAGCCGTTCCGCAGCGCGGGGTTCACCCTGGCGGCGATCGTGGTGCTCCCGGTGGTCGCGGCCGGCATCCTCGGCTACGCGCTGTTCAAGCGCCGGGTGAAGGGCGCGTACTTCGCGATCCTGACCCAGGCGCTCGCCGTCGCGCTGGCCACCCTGATCAGCTCCACGATCCGCGAGACCGGCGGCGACACCGGGCTCAGCGACTTCAAGTTCTTCTTCGGCTTCGTGCTGAACGACCCGGCGAACAAGGTCATGGTGTACCTCATCGCGGCCGCTCTGCTCATCGTGTGCCTGCTCGCGGTGTGGCAGTTCTACCGCAGCCGCTTCGGTGAGCTCCTCGTCGCCACCCGGGACGCCGAGGAGCGCGTGCGCTTCCTCGGCTACGACCCGGCCAACATCAAGCTCGTCGCCTTCGTCGTCTCCGCGCTGATGGCGAGCATCGGCGGAGCGATGTTCGTGCCCATCGTCGGCATCATCACCCCGGCCGAGATCGGTGCCGCTGCCTCGATCCTCATGATCGCGGGCGTCGCCTTCGGCGGCCGCGCATCACTCTTCGGCCCCGCGCTCGGCGCGATGGCGGTCGGATGGGGGCAGTCGAGCCTCGGTTCGACCTGGCCCGACGGCTGGACGTACATCCTCGGTCTGCTCTTCGTAGTTGTCATTCTCTTCCTCCCGAGCGGGTTGTCGTCGCTGCCGGCCAGGTTCGCGGCGATCCGCCGGCGCCCGGCCGAACAGCCCACCCCGCCGATCACGGCCGCAGAGCTTGAAGAGGTACGGGCATGACCGGCGCTTCGCTCGTTGTCACGGATCTCCACGTCGAGTTCTCGGGTTTCGTCGCGGTCGGCGGCGTCTCCTTCGACGCGCACCCCGGCGAGGTCCGGTTCCTGATCGGCCCGAACGGAGCCGGCAAGACCACCTGCATCGACGCCATCACGGGGCTGACCAGGGGCACCGGGTCGGCGAGGCTCGGCGAGACCGAGCTGCTCGGCAAGCAGGTGCACAAGATCGTCCGCCTCGGGGTCGGCCGCACGTTCCAGACCGCGAGCGTCTTCGACGAGCTCACCGTGCTGCAGAACCTCGACATCGCCGCCGGGCTGCACCGCTCCTCGGTCTCGCTGCTGCGGGCCCGGCGCGGCGTCGACCCGTCGATCGAGCAGGCGCTGGAGGAGACCGGCCTCGCCGGCGAGCTGGCCACGCCGGCCGGCATCCTGTCGCATGGCCAGAAGCAGTGGCTGGAGATCGCGATGCTGCTCGTGCAGGACGCGAAGGTGCTGCTGCTCGACGAGCCCGTCGCCGGCATGAGCCACGACGAGCGCACCGCCACCGGCGACCTTCTGCAACGCATCGCGGTGAAGCGGATCGTGCTCGTGGTCGAGCACGACATGGACTTCATGCGCCGCTTCGCCACCCGCGTGACAGTGCTGCACCAGGGCAAGGTGCTCTCGCAGGGCACGGTGGCCGAGGTTCAGGCCGATCCCAAGGTGCAGGAGGTCTACCTCGGCACCGCGGGCGCCGCCACCGCTGCCGCCATGGCGGTCGTGCCCGAAGCAGTGGCCGAGACGCTGAAGCTGACGGAGGACTGAACATGCTCGAGATCACCGACATCGAGGCCGGCTACGGGCGTACGCGGGTGCTGCACGGCGTGACGGTGCCGGCCGGCAAGGTGGTGGCCGTGCTCGGCCACAACGGCGCCGGCAAGACGACCCTGCTGCGCCTCGCGATCGGCCTCCTCAAGCCGACGAAGGGCCGCGTGCTGTTCGACGGCGAGGACATCTCGTCGCTCGCCCCCAACAAGCGCGTTGCCCGCGGTATGGCGTACGTACCGCAGGGTCAGCAGGCGTTCGGCCAGCTCACAACGCTGGAGAATCTGCAGCTCGTCGCCGACGGGCGCCGGCGCGGCAAGGCCCTCATCGAAGCCCAGATGGCCCGCTTCCCCGCGCTGGAGAAGTTCGCCACCCGGAAGGCGGGCCTGCTCTCGGGCGGGCAGCGCCAGCAGCTCGCGATCGCCCGCGCCCTCATCACCGAGCCGAAGCTGCTCATCCTGGACGAGCCGACCGAGGGCATCCAGCCCACGATCGTCGCCGAGATCGAGCAGACCATCATGCAGCTGGCCGGCGAGGGCATCCATGTGCTGCTCGTCGAGCAGCACATCGGCTTCGCCCTCGAGGCCGCCGAGCGTTACGTCGTGCTCGCGTCGGGCTTCGTCACACAGACCGGTGATGGTGGTTTGGCCGCAGCCTCCACCGTGCGAGCCGCCATGGCGATCTGAGGCGATGTGACCCACGTCGGCAATGCCGTCGTAACACCTGACGGTAATGCTTCCCCAACGCAAGGTGCCTTAGGGGATGCCACTGTGTCGACGTACAACGCGCGCGCGGCCGCAGAGGACAGCCTGGAGGACTACGCCTTCCGCTATGTGCCGCGGACCTTCCGGCGCTGGAGCGCGGCCTCCGTCGGCGCGACCGCCCTCGGGTCCATCGCGTTCCTCGCCGACTTCTCGATCGGCGCGAGCATCGGCATCGACCACGGCACCCCCAACGCCGTACTCGGCATCGTGTTCGCGTCGGTCATCATCCTCATCGTCGGTGTGCCCGTCGCCTACTACGCCGCCCGCTACAACCTCGACCTCGACCTCATCGCCCGCGGCTCCGGATTCGGCTACTACGGCTCCATCATCACGACTGTGGTCTTCGCGGGTTTCACCTGCATCTTCTTCGCCCTGGAGGGCGCCATCATGGCGCAGGGGCTGCAACTGGCGACGGGGATGCCGCTGTGGATCGGCTATCTCATCTCGACCGTCGTCGTGATCCCGATCGTCATCTACGGCATGCGCGCGCTGGAGCGCCTGCAGTTCTGGACCACGCCCCTGTGGCTCGCCCTGGCCCTGCTGCCGCTGCTGTGGATCGTCGTCTCCGACCCCGAGGCTGTCCGCGCCTTCACGTCGTTCACCGGCAACTCCGACGGCTCGATCAGCTTCGGCGCCATCGTCTCGAGTGCCGCCGTGTGCTTCGCCCTCACCCCGCAGCTGGCGGAGCAGATCGACTACCTCCGCGCCATGCCGCCGCGTACGCCGTCGAACGCCCGCTCGTGGTGGACGTCGTTCGCGTTCGCCGGCCCGGGCTGGGTCGTCTTCAGCGGCACCAAGCAGGTGATCGGGGTGTTTCTCGCCGTCTACCTCCTGGTGCGGGTCGAACCCGATCTCGGGCACCAGGCGACCGAACCGGTCAAGCAATTCGTCGAGATGTACCAGACCCTTATCCCCGACTGGCTCGCGATCGTTCTCGCCCTGGTGCTCATCGTGGTCGCGCAGGTGAAGATCAACGTGACCAACGCCTACTCGGGCTCACTCGCGTGGTCGAACGTCTTCACCCGGGTGGCGAAGCACTACCCAGGCCGTACGATCTTCGTGCTGTTCAATCTTGTGATCGCCTACACGTTCATGATGTTGGACGTCTTCACCCTCATCTCCTTCGTGCTGAGCCTCTACGCGAACGTCGTCATGGCGTGGCTCGTGACGATCGCCACCGATATCGCGATCAACAAGTGGTTGTTGCGCATCTCGCCGCGCTTCCCCGAGTTCCGCCGCGGCATGCTGCACGACTGGAACCCGGTGGGGCTCGTGTCGGTGGGGCTCGCCTCGGTGCTGTCGCTGCTCGCGTTCGCCGGGTTGCTCGGCGCCGCGGTCAAGCCGTTCTCCGTGCTCATCGCGATCGGCGTCGCGTTCGTGGCCACGCCGGTCATGGCCGTCGCCACGCGGGGCCGCTACTACCTGCGCCGCCAATCCGACGGCATCGACTCCCCCCGGTTCGACGAGCACGGCAACCCCTCCGGTGAGCGGCTCCGCTGCCATGTCACCGGCTATACGTTCGAGCGGCCGGATATGCTGGCCTCGGCCGAGAGGGGACCGCGCGGCGAGGTGCAGTACGTCTCGTCGCTGGCGCTCACGCTCGACAATTCCGATCGCTACGTGCTCCCGCCGGAGGTCGTCAGGCCCACGCACTGGGCGACCACCCGAGGGAGGGGGACGTGATGGAGGAGCCGGTCGACACCGCGACCGCGATTCTCGCGAGTGCCGCGGTGCTGCTGCGCGAGCGCACCTTCGACGACATCTCCTATCGTGCCCTCGCCGACGAGGTCGGCATCTCGGAACGCACGATCTACCGTCAGTACCCCACGCGCGCGCACCTGCTCGCCGCACTCTCGAACTGGATCGAGCAGGCCTTCTTCCCGCTGCCGCCGTTCGTGACCGTGTCCGATTTCCGCGCCGCCGTGCACGAGCGCTTCCGGGCCTTCGACGCGTTGCCCGCGTACGCGTACGTCGGCGCCCGGGCGTCCGCGATCTCGCCGACGCTCGACATCGAGCCGGCCTACATCACCCGTGCGATCGAGGCGATGCTCGACGTAGCGGCGCCGACGCTCAACCGACGTGATCGGCGCCGGATCGCGGCATCCCTGCGGTACTTCTCGTCGGCGATGTTCTGGGCGCGCCTGCGCACGAGCTTCGACCTGGACGCCGCCGAGATCTGCGACGCGTTCGACCGCGCCGTCGACACCGTGCTCGCCAAGCTGCCCGACGCGACGCGGGTGGAGCCGTGACCGAGCCGGCGGCCGACCCGGCGCTGAGCGGCACGCAGGTGGCGATCCTCGACGCCTACGCCGGCCTGATCGAGGAACTGGGCAGCGACGACGTGTCGAACCGGGTCATCGCGCGCCGGGCCGGCATCGCCGAGCGCACGGTGTTCCGCAACTACCCCACGCGGGTCGACCTGCTGCTGGCAACCGCAGCGTGGATCGAGGCTACGGTGTTCGCCCGCGAGGAGTCGCACTCGATCTTCGACATCCCCCTAGCGATCCGCGAAGCGATGCAACGGTACGACGCCCGGCCGGAACTAGCGCACGTCGTCGCCGAGACAGCGATGCGAGGCGTGAGCGGCGCCGCGCCGTCTCCCGGCCGGGCGCAGCTGGAGCGGCTGCTGGATGCCGAGGTGCCGTCCCTGGACGCGGCGCAGCGCACGGCGGTTATCGCGGCGCTGTCACACCTCGACTCCGTCGGCGCCTGGGTGACGTTCCGCCGCGAGTTCGCCATGGACCGGCGCGACATAGCCGACGCCGCCGCGTGGGCGGCAGAGGCGGTGCTGGACAGCATCCGCAACCGAGTCGCCCCGTAGGGCGCTATTGCCGCGGCGGTCGCTCCGGGCGTGCCAGCCGTTGTACTGACGGGTATGTCGGCCGTTATCAAGAACGCCGTTAACGCAGCCGCCAACGCCTTGTCAGGATGCTTGATCAGTTCAAAAACGGCATCATCGGCTTCAGAACGAACTCGGAAGCTGTCCGGAATAACGTTCGACGGGCGGCAACCAGTCGTCAGGGGCCGAGCAATGCCAAAGGGACGACGGCTACGCCGTCGCGGCGGCGGTAAGCGCGCTCACCCGCATAGATGACGACGGAGTCAATCAGGTCTTCGCCGATCCGGTCGCGCAGCCAATGCAGATGCTTGGTGTCCGCGTCTTCGACGCGGTCGGCCAGCTTGACCTCGACGGCCAGCACCCTTCCACCGGCGTGCTGAACTATGAGATCCACTTCGTGGAGGTTGTTGCGCGTCCGTAGGTGGCTTACCCGGCCCTCGGCTGCCTCGGCATAAGTGTGGACGCTGAGCGCCACGAGGTGCTCGAAAAGAGCGCCGAGGATCGTGCCTTCGGACAGGTTGGTACTGCCCTGTTCGGCCCGTAGCAGTGCAGCGGCGTCGAGTCCCAGCAGCCGAGCGGCAAGCGCCGGGTCGGCCAGGTGATGCCGGGCGGACTGCCCGAGCCGATCAAGATGGTTGTGGCCGGGAATCCACGGTGGCAGGTCGTCGAGCAACCACAGCGAGGACAGGGCGTCGCGGTAGGCGAGTGTGGTCTCCTTGGCCGGTTTGTTCGCCAACCCGGCGGTGGCCGCGTCGAGAATTTTCGAGTAGGTCGCCGTCGTCGATGTCGCGGCGGCGTATGCGGCAAGCCAGGCGCGTAGCACAGCCGGACGGCGGACCGGATAGCCCTGCTCAGGGAACTCCCGCTCGACGACGTTGTCCAGGTATGCGTCCAACTCGGCCCGGCGGACCCGGGACGGAAGTCCCCGGATGGCGGGGAATCCGGACGCGGTGATCTCCTCGACGTAGTCGGCCAGCCCGAGCTTGGTGCCCCCATCGACGTCGCGGTCGCCGGCCAGCAGCGCGGACAGGCTGACCGTCGAAGTTTCGATATCCCGTTCCGCCACGCTGAGTGGGCGCATCCGCATCGGGACGATCCGTCCAGCACCTGAGTGGATCACCGTGCCCCGAGGTGCCGAACTGCCGGCGATGATGAAGTGCCCAGGCGGAGAACCGGCATCGACCGCGCGGCGCACCTGGTCCCAAACCTCGGGGAACCGCTGCCATTCATCCACCAGGACCGGCCCGGCCAGGCGAGACAAGACGGACGGATCCGCACTGAGGATCTCTCGCTGGGCAGGAAGGCTGAGATCGACGATTGACACGGCGCGCTGCGTCGCTGTCGCTGTCTTTCCCACGCCCTTCGGCCCATGGATCGACAGGGCACGTAGATGAGGCTGAAGCTCATCCAGCGCGTCATCCAGGACACGCCGCCGGTACTCGACCACAAAGCCACTCTACCCGAAGCGCACCTCCTACACGTCCAAATGCACAGCTCTTAGTCTTCCAAACGCACATGCTCTAGTCTGCCGAAGTTTCTCGGCATGCCCGGGCGTCCCTGAACAAGGACGCTACTGCTCATGCAAACCTCGATCGCGCACCTCGCCACGGCCCAAGCCTTTGAGTCGAAGCCGCCCAGGAGTGGTCCGCGAACGGCCCAACCAAGGCGGACGGATCGTCGACTCCTGCCAGCCTGCCTTGATTCCGACACAACCGCCATGCCAAGAAAAGGTCGGTATTGTGCCCTTCCATGAGTCGATGGAAGGCGATCTTCTGGATTGTCGTCGGTTTGAACGCATTCACCGTGGCAGTCATCTTTTACCTGCAGGTTCGATCGGGATCATGGAGCAAAGCCGACCAAATCGGTGGCGCATTGGGTTTTTATGCAGCCTGGTTCATCCTGATCGACACACTTTTTATCGCAGAGTTGTGGCGACGGGCATATGCGTCTCCGGCTCATATCCCAGACGCCTCCAACACGCCCAGCATTGAGAAGGCCGGCCGAACAGGATCTTCGATTGCAAGATGTTTCCTCCCGACTATGCGTCGCCACTTGAACAACGGGTACGCATTCGCTGCCGTAGCTGCTGCACTCTTAGTGCTCTATGGGATCGTACTGTGGGATAACTTCGCTCCGCAGGCGCCGCGCCCTTACTTCGGGGCAACGTTTATGAGTGGCGAGGACACGCTTCACTTCGGGCCGGCCGAAGCCATATTTGTCAGCACAGAGACTCGGAGGAAATACTCGTCGAAAAGCCCCGTTGCCCCAATCTGGGAAGAGTTTGCTCGACAGGCAGTTCCCGACATGGCCGTCACTGATCAGAAGGGACCAGGAAGAGGTCCGGAACTTTGGTTTCTCATGCCTTCGGCCATACTTCAGAGCAACGACGGAATCTCCGGGAAGGAAGAGTGTAAAGTGGCATTGGAGAAGGCGGCCAAGCAAACCAACGGGGCTTACGTGACGGTCAATCTAAATTCAGATGCCATCGTTTGCGTGTCACCCCATCAATCCGGTATAGCCCAGGTCAAAGTGCATTCCGGCCCGGTGGAGTTCCGGGTTGCCTACAGGTTTTACCCGCTAGACCACGAACTTGAGGACAGGATCTGGTGAGAAAAGGTGCCATTAACAGTCGGGAGGTCGTCAGCCGCTTACCCGGGCTGGGAGCGACGAAAAACCTCCGCCTGCTGGGTCGGCTTATCCGCCGACCGAGCGCCTAGCAGACTCTTTACGGATCCTGGCGCGCAAACCCACCCTGCATTCGCCCTAGATCACGAGTGTTTGCAGACACCCGGAATAGCCAGTCACCCAGATCGTCGAGGTCACGCTCGCGTTGCTGCGCTAGGGCCAGCGTGTATCTACGCGCGGCTGGCTCGTGTCCACGGTAGGACGCGCACCATGGTCGAGCGAGCGGCCGGGCGCCGACAAGACGCCGCAGTGCCGGACGCATGGGCTACCGATGCTGGGTTACGCCTGCTCGCGCTGGGAGGCTCGCTCATACGCACTAAGAACGCGCCTCGCGGCAGCCGGCGCCGGACCGTCCGGCGTGACCACCGCACCGTGGGGTGTCCGAGGGGTCGCCCCCGGAGAAGATGTGGTGGGCCGAACGTTGCACCATGCGAACCGCCCGACCACCGTTCCCGGGCATCCGCTGCCAGAACGTTTGACCTGCTCACGCCACAGTCGGGGCCCCGCTGAGCACTCCTAGCGGTCCCACAGATGCGCGGTTTCGCCGGTTCTTAGCGGCTTACCGTCAGGACCCTTTCTCCGCACCACGAAGATCATCGATTTCAGTGGGGCGATGCCCGGCGGCTGGTTGCCGGGCCGCCGCCGCGGCGCCGCTGTGGCGCTGCGGGAATGCGGTCGCTCGGTCGGCTCATGGGCGACAAAATGGCTGCGATCATGGCGATCGGCGGTGGGGACGGGGGCGTCGGTGGGCGCGATGTCACTGGGACAGTGTTGCGGCGGTGGCTGCGAAATATGAAGTAGCCGAAGATCACCGCACGCATGGCCCCCACACGGACGCGCCTGAGACCCCCGTGGTGCGAGGGCCTCCGGCGAGGTGGTTCCGTGCGGTGGATCAGGACCGCTTGTTTCGCTGGCGCGTTTTACGGTGCCGCATTCCCCGTGGCTTTATCCCGCTGGCGTTTCGTTCAAACCCAATCCACGCAGGATGTTGTCGCGGTTCGCGTTTCCGCGCAGTGCGGTCAAGGAATTCAAGCGGCCCAGCAAAGTCGTGGAAGATGCGGGGCATTTCAAGTCTTGAATCGCCGACAAGGTTTTTTCAAAACGTTGGATGCGGCTTTCGAGGTCCGTTCCACTCGGAAGGTTCGCATTCTTGAGCGCTACCTGCGCGTTTACTTGGGCTTGAGTGGGTGGGCAGCGACCGGGAACGTTTACCCCGGTAGGGCCCACGCGGTCGGCCGTCGCGTTCGGATTGCCCGGGCTGAAACCCAGCGCCGGCACCAAAGCGTTGATGTTACCGGCGCTGGCTCCGGTCTCGGCGGCCTGGCCCATCCCCGTACCGACCGCGAGCGCCGAGCCGAGCAGCGCTGCGGCGGCACCTCCAATCACCAGCTTGCGCGTCCGGCTGCTGACTCCGCGTCGATACATGCACGGCTCCTCTTCGTCTCGGTACTGCTTGTGCCGAGATATACGAGCCACGATGTGGCGGCAGTTCATGACGCCGAGCAAGCGTTCCTTAAAGTTTCTTTAACGAAACGCTCGGGGCCACTCACCTGGACCGTCACCGTGCCCTGGCGGGTCCGATGAGCCAGGCGCGTCATGCAGGGGTGGCTACGAGTGCTCAGGCGAACTGGCCACGCCGTGCCCGCTCTCTGGCGGATGACAGAGGGCCGGAGTGCTCCGATTGCCAGAAGTGTCAGATGCCCAGACCGGTGGCTGCCGCGGCCGCCGCCACCAGGTCGGTGAACTCACGGCCGTCAGGTAGTCGGACTCGTCCCTCTGCGGTCAGGTGGGCCTCGGCCGGAAACTGAAGGGGGAATCCGCCGATCGAGAGGGCCACATCAGGTCCGGCCGGGCTGGAGTCCAGGAAGGTCGCGGTCGGCTGGGCGAGGTCGGCCGCAGCCATGAACGGGCGAAGGCGATCCAGCGCATCTCGGACTTCGTGGTCTTCGCCATCGGCCCGGAAGCTGAAAGCTTGAGTCCGGAGATCAACAGGCGCAGTCCCTCGGTGTAGACGGGTATCCCCGCTCGACCGCGTGCAGCAGTCGCTCGCGGGCCTGCTCCTGACGAACCAGTGACGGACTCGGTGACTCCTGCTCCTGCTGGATCGGAGGCGCCAGGCGTGAATGACGGCCACGTCCGGTTCCACAGCCGGTCCAGCGCACTCAACCGCAGCAGGAGATAACCCGCCACCGCGGCCGAGGCCGGATCCGTCGCGGTCTCGAGGAACAGGCCCTTGGCCCAACCACAAGGCCGCTCAGCAAGCTTTGACCTGGCTCGCCGCAAGAAGCCACTAGATAGCCCGGTGAGTGGATCGGCCGAAGGACGCAACCCCGACGAAGGCGTGATCGGACCACCGACCGCGCCCACCGTAACGTGGGGCCTGGGGGTCGCCCCCAGGCAAATAGAGTGGGCCGGACGATGCACCATGCGAACCGCCTGACCGTCGTTCCTGTAAATCCCTTGCCGAGATGTTCGACCAGGTCGCGAGGTAAATGGAAGGCGGCTGGAACGCGCTGACGACCGATCCTGATCGCGCCAAGGTGTCGGCGTGCCCAATATCGCACCGTTACTGTGCCGGTTGCGACTCGGCAGTCCGGCGCTATGGCGAAGCAGGCAAGGGCAAGGTGCGACAAACTCCGCGACCTTCCACGACAGCCGTACCCCATACCGTCGGCGGCATGTTTAGCGGTATGTTCAGCGGTATGCGAACGAAAACGTCACTGACGCTCGATGAGGACAGCATCCCCCTTGCCCGGTCCCGCGCCGAGGCCGAAGGGCTCGACGTCGGCCGCTGGCTGGACCGAGCGATTCGCCACGAGGCAGCACGAGGCGACATCGACGTCATCGTCGATTGGGAGGCCTCCCTACCGCCAGACGACCAAGTCGTCCTCGCCGCACTCGACGCCGCCGACCGACACGACCTTGATGCTGCGTGACCCGCGGCGACGTCTATGAGTACACGATTGGCAACGCTCGCGCCCGCATCGCGATCGTTTCCGCAGCGCCGTACAACCCGCGCCGCGCCACCTTCGTAGTCATCCTCGGCGCCGACACCCCGACACCGCCATCACCTTCGCTGGTTCCCGCAGCACCGGCCGACCCGGTACGCGGAACCATCGACGTCACCCGACTGCGCCCGGTCATTCCCGACAACGTCGGCGCGCGCGTGGGCCGACTGTCCCGGACCACTCTGTCGCGCGTCGATGATGCGTTGCGCAACTACTTGGGACTCTGAAGAGAATCGCGCCGGCCTCGACGCAGGCCACCGCGGACTGCGCCACGCTGCCGGGCCACCGAATAGTTCACAACGCGTATCGGAACAGGCCGCCAAGGACCATCAGACGAGCCATGGTCCGCACAATGCCGCATCCACCGGGCAAAAACCCGCAGGTCGTCCATTGCCGGGCCGAACGTTGCGCCGTGCGAACCGCCACGCACTCGTTCAGGGCAACCGGTTCTCGGCCGATCCGCAACGCAGCCGCCATGGATAAGTGCTAGCGCTTGCGGCGATTCCTCCGTTTGGCCTTGGATCTTCGCCCACGAGGTGGCAGCACCATCGCGTCGCCGACAATCGTCGCCGATGTCATATGGCTGGCCCTCTCCGCGTTGGCACGCGCGAGCTGCGGCGCCAGTCCCGGATCTTGTTTCACTCGAGTCAGACGACGCTGGATTGCGGGCCAGAGATTTCTGTGCGGAAGGATGTGTACACCTCGCCGATGCACGCGACTCCGCCAGCGAGAAAGGCGGCCCCGAGTAAAGTCTTGGTGGCCGCGATTGCGGACATAGCAAGTGCGATGCCGATCAAGCCGATCCCGAATGCACCAAGTGCACGTCGATCAGCGAACCGACGCAGAGAGGTCACCAGCTCGATCGTCGCCAGCCACCACGAACTCGCTCGGTGGCGGCGTGGTTCGCGCACTGCCTCCACCGTGGGTGTCTGGGTCGCCCCCAGGTAGGTGGAGCGGCCGAACGTTGCACCATGCGGACCGCCCAGGCGTTGTCTCGGCAATCCGCTGCCCGGACTTTCGGCTCGATGTATGGCAGCCGGCGCGCAGCGTCGGTGTGGTGGTCTGGCGTCGGTTGGCCGCGACCGACTCGCGGAGCGCGACCATCGCAGACGAGCGTTGTCGCATTCGAAGGCGGACGCATCCCAAGACGTCCTCGTCCGCGCACGCCCCGTTCTGGCTCGCAATGAATCGCGATCAGCGTGCCACCCCGGCTAAGGTCGCCCACGTTGGGCGTGGGTCAAACCCAGAGCAGACGCTGGGCATCACTGCGCAGCGCGCATGCCCTCGGATGCCGCCGCCCCGTCGTCGTCGCGGATGTGGCCGACGCTTTGAGGTCGACGTGGATGAGGTCCCCCAGATTGTCGTATTTCAGACGGCGGACACCGCCCCGCGACAAACGCTGCGGTCAATACAATCTGCGCGGGTTTGCCTGAGGCGGACGGGTCGGATTCACCTGGCATCGCATATTGGCCGCACCCGGTGAATCGCCGTATCTCCAATCTGAGGATATTCATGGGCATAAGTTCGCCGCACGTCCGGCATCTGAAGCGCGCGGCAGCATCGCCCACGTGGCTGCCGTCTCCACTGGAGGAAGCCAGAAGCCACTGGGCGGTGTACCGTCTCGCCCTGGCAACCCTGAGCCTGCGGGATCACCAGCGCCGCGCGGTGGTCTCTGCCGCTCGCAAGGCGGTCGTCTTTCAGGCTCTCCGGATCATCGTCGAAGCAAGATTCCGCGGGGTCGGCGGATCAGCCACTGCACTGCTGGCCGGGGCCGCACTCATCTATCTCACCACTCGAGCCAATCGGGGCAGCTCTGACCAACCCTCCGCCTCAATCGGCATGTTCCAGACGACATTGCTCGGTGCGGTGGCCGCAATTATCGCCTTGAACCTCCTTTCACGCAGGATTATTTTGGCCTGGGGCTGGGTGCACAGACGGCGCCCTTGGTTACAACAAGTGATGAGAGCTGCTGGCACGACGGTTCTGATCATCATTGCCACGCTGTGCGGGTGGTACGCGACTGAGCACCCGCTTGGTCTTCTCGCCGGGCTCGCCTGGGGAATCCTGGTGTGCCTGGCGACGACCGTTGCGTTGATCGGGTGCCACCTTGTCATTGGTCGACATTGGCGGGATCGCTACGGCGATCCCCCGTGGTCTTCCGTCGCCACCGTCGTTGTCCTGACCGTGGCACTTCTGCTGGCCCGGGACCGGCGAGCTTGGTCCCGGCCAGCTGGCCGGAAGGATCTCGCTGATCAGATCCATCGTCACTCCGTGCACACGATCCAGACTTACCGGCGACTGGCCCGCGCGACGAGTCGGTCTACCGGCGACCGGACGGAAATTCTCTCCCGTGGTGACCGTCTGCAAGAGGCGCTCCGTCAGTATCGGCACGCCCTTCTGGACATCACCAGCCAACGGGATTACGACGTGCTGCTGGAACGGGTCAAACGTCAAACCGTGGCGTTGGCTAACAAGGAATGGGATGGTCTGCCGGCAGCTCAGACGAGTCGAACCGCGCACCTCGCGGCGGGGGCCCTCTACGGCGCCACCCTGGGCGTTTTGAGTGGCCTTGCGGTGAACGCCGCTTCCGAGCACCTGCCAGGCCCACTGAACGACGCCAAACCGGCCTGGATCAGTCTGGTGATCTTCGTGATCCTCATGGGGATATCCGCATGGCGGACGTCCCGGTCGTAATCCGCGTTACAGTTCGCCGCGGCCTCAAGCGGCCTCGAAACCCACTCTCAGCCGTACGTCCAATGCCGTGGCCAGTCGTTCCAGCACCGACAAGGTTGGAACCGTTCCGCCGGCCTCGAACCGGGCGACCGTGGACTGCGTCATTCCCGACGCCTTCGCCAGTTGCGTCTGGCTCCAGCCCCGGCGTTCACGAAGCTCTCGAACAGAACGGCCGAGTTCAAAGGCCAGGTACGTCTCGCCGACTATAGGACCTGCAATATGAAGGGCTGGCCACTGCCAACATGCGGGCGTGCCTTCGAGGTAGCCGGTGGATGCGCCCCCGACACCGCTGCGTAGATGCGCGAAGTGCCGTGTCCGACCCTGACGATGACGCGGGACGCGTGCGGAGTGGGCCGAACAGTGCACCACGTGTTACCACCTCTACGGCGGCGTCTGGCTATCCGTACGCAATAAGAGCGAGGCCAGCGATCGCCCGGCAGCGGACTGCCCGGCGCACCCACCGCACCGTGGGGTCTGGGGGTCGCTCCCAGGTAAGTACGAGTGGGGCGGACGGGACTCGAACCCGTGACCGATCGATTATGAGTCGACTGCTCTAACCCGCTGAGCTACCGCCCCTTACCGGCGGCGATCCTAACCCGGCACATATCTCGCAGGCCACCGATCTACGCCGGTACCCGCGCCCCCAGCCAAGCCAGCACCGCCCCCGCGGTTCGCCAGCCCCCCGCCAAAGCCCCCTGGATCGATGGGCTGTCGCGGTGGTCGCCGGCCACGAACAGGCCGTCGCCCAGGTTTACCGGCTTGCGCAGGTTGGCCTGTGGGCCCCGGGCCGACGGTAGCGCCTGGGGGATGCTCACCACGTCCAGGAGCTCCCACGGCTCCGCCGAGACGCCGTACATCCGGGACAATTCCACCCGTATCACCGTCTCGGAGGCCGCGGACGGGGCCGAAACCCCTACCACCGACGCGGCTATCAGCGACTTTCCGGTCGGGGCGTACTCGGGGGCCGCGTTGCTCACCACCACCGTATTCGCGATGATCTCGCGTCGGTCGCCGTCCAGGACCAGGGTGGGCTCGTCCAGGGGAGCCCGGTCGGCGCCGAAGTAGAAAGTCGTCAGGCCGTGCATGTCCGGCATGGGCAACTGCGGTAGAAGTTCGGCGGCGGCACCCGGGTCAGTGGCCACCACCACAGCTTTGCAGTGGATTTCGCCGGCCTCGGTGACCACCAGGCCGGGGCCCAGCGACAGGGTTCGCGCGCCGATCAGCAGCTGCGGATAGGGGAGTGGGCCGGCTATCGCGGCGGGCAGCGCGGCCATGCCGGCCGCAGGGACGCCGATGCGGCCGCGGGTGAACGACCGCAGCACCATCGAGAAGACGTGGCTCGAGGTTTCCAGGGACCGGTCGGCGAAGACCCCGGACAGGAACGGCCGCAGGACCTCCTCGATCATCCGGTGCGACAGGCCGGCCCGGCGCAGCATCTCCTGCGTGGTGGTCTCGCGGGCCTGGAGGAGTTTGGCCGGGGGCGTGGTGGCGCAGCGGGTGGCCAGGGCCGCGAACTTCAGGCGGTCGCTCAGCGTGCCCACCCCCGAAGTGAGGGTGGCGGCCGCCGCGAGCGGTTCGCTCATCGGGTTGACCAGGCGATGCAGGTCGGCGCCGCGCCGGACGAGCACGCCGGAGGTGAAGAAGCGCAGGTCGAGCGCGTCGATGTCGATCAGCGCGGGGATCCGCGGATACGCCGTGTTGACCACCTGGAAGCCCCGGTCGAGATGCCAGCCGTCGACGATGTCGGTGGTGACCCGCCCGCCGATCCGGTCGGACCCCTCCACCAGCAGCCATTCGACGCCGGCGCGGTCGAGCCGCCGGGCGGCGGCGAGACCGGCGAGTCCGCCGCCGACGATGACGACGTCCACCTCCACGGGTTGCGACACGGGCACCTCACAAGGGGACGAAACAGGCAACCCTCAGCCTAACGGCGCCGGAACGGCAAGGCAGGCAATTCGCCCACCCTCAAGATGAGGTACGCAACACCCCGTCCCACCCCAAAATGACCGCCCCGAACCTACAGGCCACCGCCCACCCGGCCCCCGTGCGAAGCGCACGTCCCCACCGCACAAGGCAAGCCCCAACCACAACCACGCCCCGGCCGCAACCACGGCATAGGTCTGACCGCAACCACGGCCCGCCCCAACCGCAAGGACGCCATGCTCTGACCGCAACCACGGCATGCTCTGACCGCAACCACGGCATGCTCTGACCGCAACCACGGCACCGCGGGGCTTCCGGGGGCTCGGCCCCCGGAGTAGAAATAAGAAGGTCCCACCGGCCCGCGCTGTCTGCGGGCGGAGGGACCTCGGGAGCTTCTCGCTCCCCGAATAGGACTCGAACCTATAACCTGCCGGTTAACAGCCGGCTGCTCTGCCAATTGAGCTATCGGGGATCGTGCAGCGCCGCTGTTGCTCGGTGCCGGGGAACAGACTACATGACGGTGCGGCTGGTGCGCGAAGGGGTTACCCGGGCGCGCCGCTGCGCGAAACGCATGGTGCGTGAGTACAGAACGGGCAGGATGGGTATGGACCCAGCAGAGACGCACAAGCGTCACGTTCGGAAGGAGCCGCCAACATGCGCGGAAAGCTGTTGTTCCTCACCGGCCTAGCGGCGGGCTTCGTCCTCGGCAGCCGGGCCGGCCGGGAGAAGTACGAGGAAATCCGGGAAAACGCCAAGAAGCTGTGGGAGAGCCCGTCGGTCCAGGAGGCCGCCGGTGTCGCCCAGGCGCAGGCCAACAAGCTCTACACCGAGGGCAAGGACAAGCTTCAGTCCTCGAAGCTCGGCGAGAAGGTCGGCGAGAAACTCCACGCCACCACTGATTCGCTCGCGGGCTCGAACAGCAACACCCCCGGAACGCTCTGAGATCAAGCGCTCTCCGACGGCCGCTCCTGATAGGGGGCGGCCGTCGTGTCATTCCCGCCGGTTCGCGGTCCGGAACGCCTCGTGCACGTGGTGCGGTAGCCGCCCGCGCGGTCCCACCACGTGCCCGTGGGCGTTCGCCCAGGCCCGGATGGTCGCCGCGGTGACCGCCTGGCGGGCCGGGCCGGCCGGCTGCACGTAACCGGCCAGATTTTCGAACACCTTCGGCGTGACGATCCGGATGCCCGCCCGCTGGGCCGCGAGTCCCTTCGTCGAGCGTGGCCGGGAGTGCCCGCTGACCAGCACCGCGGTGTGCGCGGACACGCTGTTGACCACCCGTAGCCCGGCCAGTTCGGCGGCCAGCTCGAGGCGGGACCGGCGATAGGGCTCGCCGCCGGTGAACGCCACGGCTTGCCCGGCGCGCAGCGGCTCGCCGTACGCCCAATCGTGCGGAAGTGGCCGCGGGCCGCGGCCGAACGCCGGGATCAGGTCGCCGCCGGCCTCGGCCAGGATGGCCTGCACCCCGCCCGCCGGCACGCCCAGCACCTCGGCCGCGTCCACCAGTTCCTGCCGCACCGCGGCGGTCGCCGCGCCGGCCACGACGGCCGCCCGGGCCAGGGCCGGCACGAACCCGCGGTGCAGTTCGTCGAGGTCGTCCCGGCTGAGCCCGACCGCCCGGCCGTGCTCGACGAGCCCCTCGACCGCGGCTTCGCCGAGCGCGCCTTCCTCGGTGACCTGGGCGACCAGTTCGAGATAGCTGCCTGCGGCCACCGGCATGTCGCTGGACAGGGTGTCGCCGAGCGGCAGGTCGTCGAGCAGCGCGGCCAGCACCCCGCGGGGCGCCGGGTCGGCGGCCACCGCCCGTCGCCGCGGCCGCACCCGGGTGCGTGCGATCTCCGGCCACGGCACCGCGGCGGCGAGCGCCGGCAGATGGCGATGAGCTGACCCGGTCGCCAGGAAGGACCGCAGCAGCCCGGCGGCGGCGCGGGCCTGCGCGGGCACCCCGGACCGGACCGCCGGACAGCAGTCCCGCAGCCGCCGCCGGGCCAGCCCGGGCAGGTGGATCCGGCTGGCGTCGCAGGTGCAGAGGATCGGCACGGCGGGCATCGCCAGCCGGGCCCGGCCGAATTCGGCGGCCAGGAACCGCTGCCCGAGGGCGGCCTGGTGGCCGGCGATCACCCGGCCGGCCAGCAGGCCGGCAAGTTCGCCGGCGAGGTCGGGGAACCGGGGCGCGTCGGCCGAGATGTCGGGGTCGAGGATGGTTGTCCACTCGCCACTCGTTCGGCCTCGGGGATCGGTGGAGACGACCGCGATCTCGACTATCCGATCGCTGTCCACGGACAGTCCCGTGGTCCGAACGCTCACCACCGCGAACCCGACCTCCACCACCCAGCCCACCCCCCAGCGAGAACGCCGATGGTGGCCGAGCGGTGGGTACCGGGGACTCCCCTGAATGGGCAGGAAAATACGGATTTCGCCGGTCGGCGGCGGCGATCCGGCCGCTGCCGCCGACCCGGTAGGCCGCCTAGGCGGTCGTGCCGCTGACGGTGCCCTGCTGGGTGGTGGTCCCCGACCCGTCCTGGGTGGTCCCGGTGCCGCCCTGCTGCTGAGTGGTGCCGCCCTGCTGAGTGGTCCCGTCCTGCGTGGTGCCGTCCTGCGTAGTCCCGGTGCCGGTGCCGCCCTGCTGGTTACCGAAGCCGCCACCGCCCATGCCCCCGCCGCCCGGCCCGCCGCTGCCGCCGCCCGGGAACTGCCCCTGCTGGGTGGTGCTGCTGCCGCCCGACTCGACGGCCATGCCGATGCCGAAGCCGGCGCCTCCGGCCAGCGCGGCGGTGAGGGCCACCGCCGCCGCGACCTTCTTCCCGGTCCACCGGCCGGCGCTGCCCTGCGCCGGTCCGGTGGTGGCCGGGACGGAGGCCCACCCCTCGGTGGGCGGAACCCACTCCGATTCACCAGAAGGGGAGGGGGTGGTGTTGACGGCCTGCGTCACCTGGTCAGTGCTCATCGTGCGGATCCCTTCGACGGAAGTTCGGGCTCATTCGTCGAAGGTGCGTGACCTCCCTGTCGACGGGCTGTGACCGCCGTACTTGTTTGCTTATTCGGCCCGGATGTTGTCGATCGAGACGTCCCCGCCGGTGTTCAGGAAGACCCAGACGGCCCGGATGTCGGCCGGGTCGAGGGTGACCCCGGCCGGGCAACTGATGTCGCCGAACGAGCGGCTGACGGTGCGGCTGCCGCCCGGGTTGGTCCACGTCCACTGCCCGCCCTGGCACCAGGTGAACGCGTCGCCGACCTGCACCGCGATCTCGCCGACGCTGCCGGCCGTCTCGACCCGCATGTCGAACTTCAGGTGCGAGAAGCCGGTCAGGTCGAGCGGCGCGTCGAGCGCCTTGCCGAACCAGTTGCCGTTGACCGGGGTGTGCACGAGGAGCCCGGCGGTGCCGTCGGTGTGGAAGGCGGTGGCCGGTTCGACGCTGCCCCCGCCACCGGCGTTGGCGATGCCGAAGCCGTCGGTGCCGCCCTCGAACGAGAACAGGGTGCGTTCGGCGGGCTGCACCGGGCCGGGTTCCCCGCAGGTGAGGACCGGTTCGGCCCAGTCAGCGGGCCCGGTGCCGGTGGTCGTCAGGC
Organism: Paractinoplanes tereljensis; assembly: GCF_016862435.1. Lineage (GTDB taxonomy): Bacteria > Actinomycetota > Actinomycetes > Mycobacteriales > Micromonosporaceae > Actinoplanes > Actinoplanes tereljensis. The sequence goes on along the minus strand of NZ_BOMY01000060.1, from coordinate 36,830 downwards.
GCAGCCACGCGGCGCCGGTCAGATCGGCGGTCAGCGACTGCGCGGCCGTCGAGGAGGCGGCCACCGTGTCGTCGGCGTACACGGTGAAGCCGGAGCCGCCGACGTCGGTGGTCAGCGAGCTGCACTCGCCGCCCACGTAGTAGCGGATCGAGGTGGGCGGGGTGGTGCCGATCCCGCGGGTGTAGACGTGGTCGCCGATGGTGATCAGGTTGCCGGCGACGGTCTGATCGAGCGCGATCGACCCGGTGAAGTCGGCGGCGCGCACCGTGCTCAGGTGCCGGCTGCCGCCGGCCGGCGGCGTCACCACCGCCGCCACCAGGGTGCTTGCGCTGCTGCTCCGGTGTCTGCCACCCCAGGTGTACGCGGTGGAGAGGGTCAACGGATACGACCCGGCCGTGACCGTCGCCGGTGCGGTGACCGTCCACGTGGTGACAAGTGATTCGTCACTGCCCAGCGACCGGTCACGGGCCGTGGTGTTCGCCGTGACGGTCCACCCGGCCGGGCCGGCCACGGTGACCCGCACGTCGGCCAGCGAGCCGACCCCCCGGTTGGTGACCGTGGTGGCCAGCGGGGTCCCGGCAGCCGGCGTGACGGTCTCGATGGCGCCGCCGACGGTGACCGCGGGCGCGATCGGCCCGGTGTCCCGGATCGGCTTGACCTTGTAGACCACGGTCCCGTGCGCGGGCACGGCGGCTTCGATCCGGGAGCGGGCCTGGGTGACCGCCCCGGTCCACACGTCGGTGAGCCGATGCGGCCGGGACACCGGGGTCCCGATCGTGGCCAGCACGTCGGTGGAGTTGTAGAGCGCGATCGCGTGCTCCCCGCCGGCGAGCGGCTTGTCCAGCACCATCAGCCCGTTCGCGTCGGACACCACCCGCCCGGCCACGCCGAGCCGGTCCTGGTCGATGCCGATGATCTCGCGGTTGGTGAGGATGCCGAGGGTCTCGGCCGAGGCCGAGCGCAGGTCGGTGCCGATGATCAGCGGGGCGGCCATCATCGCCCACATGCTCATGTGGGTGCGGTACTCGGTGGCGGTCATCCCGCCGTTGCCGATCTCCAGCATGTCCGGGTCGTTCCAGTGCCCGGGCCCGGCAAATTCCGCCAGCGGCGCGTTGGCCGCGATGATCGACTTCAGCGACGGCCAGTTGTCGCTGATGTCGCCGGTGGTCCGCCACAGGTGCCCGACGTCGGCACCCCAGGTCCACGGCTGCGACGACCCCCACTCGCAGATGGACAGCACGATCGGCCGCCCGGTGGCGGCGAGCGCGTCCCGCATCGCGGTGTACCGGCGGATGTAGTCGGCCTGCGACCCGTCCGACTGGTTGTAGCAGTTGTCGTACTTGAGGTAGTCGACACCCCAGTCGGCGAAGGTCTGCGCGTCGAGCGTCTCCCGGCCGAGGCTGCCCGGGTAACCGGCGCACGTGTTGGTGCCGGCGTCGGAGTAGATACCGAGCTTGAGCCCCTTGCTGTGCACGTAGGCGGCGGTACCGGCGATGCCGGACGGGAACTTGACCGGGTCGGGGACGAGCCGCCCGGCGCTGTCGCGGTCCTTCAGCGACCAGCAGTCGTCGATGTTGAGGTAGGTGTAGCCGGCGTCGCGCAGGCCCTCGGTGATGAACAGGTCGGCGGTCTGCTTGATCAGGTCCTCGGTGACGTCGCAGCCGAACGCGTTCCAGTCGTTGAAGCCCATCGGCGGGGTGCGGGCGAGTCCGTCGTCGAGCGCGAGGGCGGGGGACGCCGGTGCCACGGCGACGGCCGTAGCGACAAGTAACGCGGACAGAAGTCGGTGCATGTGAACTCCTCGGTGGGAGGGAGTCGATTGCAACGTTTGTAATTCCGCCCGCACGCTACGCCAGCGCATCCATGAGAATCAATGAAGTAAGAATCAATGAGTAGGCTGATCATGTGGGGGACAGCAACGGGATGCGCGAGGTGGCCCGGGCGGCCGGTGTCTCGGTGTCCACCGTGGCCAACGTGCTCAGCCGCCCGTCGATCGTGGCGCCGGAGACCCGCCGCCGGGTGCAGCAGGCGATCGACCACCTCGGTTACGTGCCGAGCGGCCCGGCCCGGCAACTGCGCGGCCTGCCCAGCCCGATCGTCGGCAGCGTCACCCTCGATCTGGCCAACCCGTTCCACGCCGAGGTCAACCGCGGCATCGAGGACGGCCTGGCCGAGGCCGGCTGCCTGGTGCTGGCCTGCAGCACCGACCTGCGCCCGGCCACCGAGAGCCGGCTGCTGCACCTGCTCCAGCAGCAGAACGTGCGCGGCATCATCATCTCGCCGGCCGGCCCCGATCCGGCCCAGCTGCTCGAGGTGAGCCGCCGCGGCACCCCGGTCGTGCTCCTCGACCACCCGAAGGGCGAGCTCGACCTGTGCTCGGTCGCGGTCGACGACCTCCTCGGCGGCCGGCTGGCCGGCGAGCACCTGCGGGAACTGGGTCACCGCCGGATCGCCTACCTCGGGGCCACCGTCGACCCGGGCCCGGTGGCCCGGCGCCGGCAGGGCCTGCGGGAGGCGGTCGGAACGATCCTGGACGTACGGATGGACGTGCACCCGCCGTCCCTGGGGGAGGCCGCCGCCGCGGCCGCCGAGCGGGTGGTCGCTCTGGCGCCGACCGCGGTGGTCTGCATCAACGACACCGCGGCACTGGGCCTGCTGGACGGGCTGGAGGCTCTCGGCGTACGCGTGCCTGATGATCTTTCGGTCGTCGGCTACGACGATCTGCCGTTCGCGCGCCGCCTGGCGCCGCCGCTGACCACCGTGCGCCAACCGGCCTACCGGCTGGGTTTCGCGGCGGCCGGCCTGCTGCTGGAGGAGGGGCAGCCCGGGCACACCCATCGCGAGGTGTGGTTCCAGCCGGAACTGGTGATCCGCGCGTCCACGGCACGCATTGACGGACATCGCATCGACGGGTAACTTTCTCAGCACGTCTGTTACAGACGTTACAACGGTGTCTTTCAGACATCCCGAGAGGGCGAGCACACGTTGCCGGGACGGCGACGGGCTGGGGTGCGCACTTTTCCCCCATCCCGATCCCCGTTCAGAGGCAGGTCATGAAGAAACATCTCATCGCCCTCAGCGCCGTGCTCCTCGCCGTCGCCGCCACCATCGTCGGCTTCGGCAGCCCCGCCTTCGCGGCCACCGGGCTGCACATCTCCGGCACCAACATCGTCGAGGCCAACGGCAACACCTTCGTGATGCGCGGCATCAACCACGCGCACACCTGGTACACCAGCCAGACCAGCTCGTTCGCCAACATCAAGGCGACCGGCGCCAACACGGTCCGGGTCGTGCTCAGCGGCGGCCGCTGGACGGCCAACTCGGCCGCCGACGTCACCAACGTCATCGCGCTGTGCAAGGCGAACAAGCTGATCTGCGTCCTCGAGGACCACGACACCACCGGGTACGGCGAGGACAGCGCGGCCTACACCCTCGACCAGGCCGTGAACTACTGGATCGGCCTGAAGAGCGTGCTGGTCGGCCAGGAGGACTACGTCGTCATCAACATCGGCAACGAGCCGATCGGCAACACCAACCCGAGCCAGTGGACGGCCGCCACGGTCGCCGCGATCCAGAAGATGCGCAGCAACGGCTTCCAGCACCTGCTGATGGTCGACGCGCCCAACTGGGGCCAGGACTGGCAGTACACGATGCGCGACAACGGCCAGACCGTGCTGAACGCCGACACCCAGAAGAACACCATCCTGTCCATCCACATGTACGCCGTCTTCAACACCGCCGCCTCGATCGTGTCCTACCTGGACACCTTCAAGAACAACGGCTGGCCGCTGCTGATCGGCGAGTTCGGCTGGCAGTTCTCGTCCAGCGAGGTGGACGACCAGACCGTGCTGTCCGAGGCGGTCAAGCGCAACCTCGGCTACATCGGCTGGTCGTGGTCGGGCAACACCGACCCGATCCTGGACATGACCACCAGCTTCAACCCGGCCGCGCTGACCACCTGGGGCCAGCGGATCGTCAACGGCGTCAACGGCCTGAAGACCAACAGCAAGGAGGCCACGATCTTCGGCGGCAGCACGCCGACGACCACGCCGACCACCACCCCCACCACGACCCCGACCACGACGCCCACCACCACGCCGACGACCGCCCCGACCACCACGCCGCCGAGCGGCGCGGGTTGCTCGGCCGCGTACTCGGTGGTCGGCTCGTGGCAGGGCGGTTTCCAGGGTGAGGTCAAGGTGACCGCGGGCAGCGCGGCCATCAACGGCTGGACGGTGAACTGGACGTACGCCAACGGCCAGACCGTCACCCAGTCCTGGAACGCCACGGTGACCAGCAGCGGCTCGGTGGTGACCGCCAAGAACGTCAGCTACAACGGCAAGCTGTCGGCCGGCGGCACCGCGAACTTCGGCTTCCTCGGCTCGTGGACCGGCACCAACAGCGTTCCGGCGGTGACCTGCACGGCCAGCTGACCGTTATCGCTTCGTTATGGAGAAGATCCGAACTGGTGCCCGGATGATTGCATCGCACTGAAGGACATGCGAATCACGCGTATCCGAAAGGCGATCAACCCATGCGAAGCACCCTGACCGGCTCGGTCCTTCTGTCCGCTGCCCTCCTGCTCGGCGCCTGTGGCAACGGCGTCGAGCAGGTCGGCGGCGCGGCCGGCCCGGTAACCCCGAGCCCGGCCGCGAGCTCGGCCACGGCCACGGAGCCGGCCACCCCGTCCACCCCGCCGTCGGTTTCGGCCAGCCCGGCCACCCCCAAGGCGCCGTCCACCCCGAGCACGCCGGCCGGGATCGTGCTCGGGCCGCAGGGTTTCGGCGCGCTCAAGCTCGGCATGACCGCCGAGGAGGCCACCGCCACCGGCATGATCAAATCCTGGAAGAGCATGGGCGTCGCCGACGGCTGCACGAAACAGTCGACGCTGAAGCTCGCCAGTGGCGATCACGGATTCGTCTACTTCTCCACCGCCCTCGGCCTGGAGATCATCGACGCCTACCCGGGGGTGTCCACTCCCGAGGGCGTCAAGATCGGCACCACCCACGCCGCGATGCTCAAGGCGTACCCCGGCTGGGCCAACGCCGAGGAGGAGGACCAGCACGCGGAGGGCCGCGGTTACGTCCGGGTGCCCGGCAACGGCCAGGCCAATTACCGCATCCTGACCCGGGACGGGAAGGTCGCCGAGATCACCCTGCAGTCCACGACGCAGGACTGCTACGAGTAAACGGCGCGGACGATCTCCTCGGTCCGGTCGGCCTCGCCGACCTGCTTGATCTGCAGGTAGACGCCGCCGGCCACGACCTCGCTGTAGGAGATGCCGGTGTCGGCGCAGCCGGCCCAGTGGGTGATCTGGCCGCCGGGGATCGGCCGGACCGACCAGCGGGTGCAGCGGCTGTGCGTCGGCAGGACCGCCCGATCGAGGCCGTCGGCGAGACCGGCGAAGATCCCCGGGCCGCCGGTGTACTCCTCGCCCCACGAGGTCAGGTCGCCGGCGACGGCCAGTCCCGGCCGGTTGGCCGGCGGCAGCCCGACGGCGGCCGGGTCCCAGCCGGACCGGCGGGCCTGCCCGGCCCACGCCGACGGCACCGCGATCGAGAACGACCCGGTCGCGTCGGCCACCCGCACCCAGCCGGCCGGCGTGCCCCGGGCCGGCAGCGCGCCGCCGAGCAGCACCAGCCCGGCCGCCGCGACCAGGGCGCCGATCGTCCGGCCGGCGAGATGCAGGGCCCGGTTGCGGCGCCGGGCCGGGGCGCCGGCCACCTCGTCGAGGGCGTCGGCCAGGGCCGCGGCGGTCGGCCAGCGGCGGTCCCGGTCGGCGGCCAGGGCGCGCAGCACGATCCGGTCCACGGTGGGGGAGACGCCGGCCCGCAGTTTGGAGGGGGCGACGGTGGTGCCGCGCGGGGGCGCGGCGGTGAGCATCTGGAAGGTCATCGCGCCGATCGCGTGCACGTCGGCGCGCACGTCCAGGCCGCCGCCCGGCTGGGCCTGCTCGGGGGCCATGTAACCGGGGGTGCCGGCCACCACGGTGAAGCCGGAGGCGAACGCGATCGACTTGGCCAGCCCGAGGTCGGCGACCAGCACCCGCTCGACCCCGCGCACGGTGCCGAACAGCACGTTCGACGGTTTCAGGTCGCGGTGCAGCACCCCCGCGTCGTGCAGGTCGGCGGTGGCACGGGCGATGTCGGCGGCGGTGCGCAGCGCCGAGCGCACCGGCATCGGCCCGGTCTCCAGGCGCTCGGCCAGGGTGCCACCGTCCGCATAGGTCATCACCTGGTACGGCCGGCCGTCCGGCAGCTCGCCGTAGTCGTGGATGCGGACCAGCCGTTCCGAGTCGGCCCGGCGCAGCACCTGGGCCTCCTGCTCGAACCGGGCGCGCACGTCGGCCTGGTGGGCCCAGTTGTCGGCGAGCACCTTGATGGCCACCCAGGACTCGAGCACGTCGTCCTCGGCCAGCCAGACGGTCGCGAACGCACCCGCGCCGAGACGCCGTTCCACCCGGTAGCGACCAATCTTGGCGGGCATTGACACACTGCCATTGTGCGGACACCGCACCGGGGCGCAGCGGGGGGATCGGCATGGGTGACGAACGGCAGGAAGAGCTGGCCGCAAAGGCCGCGCGAGGGGACCGGGCGGCGCTGGAGGCGCTGCTGACGCTGATCCGGCCGCAGGTGCTGCGCCGGTGCGCGCGGTTCCTGCCCTGCTTCCAGGACGCCGAGGAGGCCTGCCAGGACGCGCTGTTGCAGGTGGCCCGCACGATCGAGCGGTTCGAGGGCCGGTCGCTGTTCTCCACCTGGCTGTACGTGGTGGTCGCGAACAGCGCCCGGCAGACCTACCGGACACTCAAGCGCCGGGCGGTCGAGGAAGCGCACGAGGTGACCCCGATCGACCGGGCCGACCCGCGCACGACGAGCGTCATCGCCGGCTCCCGGCTCGACTTCCTGGACGCCCTGGAACGCCTGGAGACCCGCCGCCCCGACCTGGTCGCCCCGATCGTGCTGCGCGACGTCTGCCAGCTCGACTACGCCGAGATCGCCGAACACCTCGGCATCCCGGTCGGCACCGTCAAGTCCCGCATCCACCAGGGCCGGGCCGACCTGCGCGAGTCGCTGCTGACCACTAACTGAGGTAACCGTTGTTGTCGCAGGTGCGGCGCTGGACCACGCAGTCCTTGGTGCGCTTGTTCATGGCGTCGGCGTCCCACACCAGGAACGCGTCGCCGTGCATCGAGGAGGCGCTCCTGCCGGTCGGGTCGGAGGACAGGTAGTAGCCCTGCTGGGTGCCCTTCACGCCGTACTGGATGTCGAAGGTCAGCGCCGGGATCCGCACCGGGTGTCCGGCCGGGCAGGCACTGTCCGACCCGTACGCCAGATGGTCTTTGTGGTTGGGGCTGTCCAGGTTTTTGCCGTCCCAGCAGTCCGGGAACTGCAGCATGAAATGCAGGGTGGCGGGCTCGCCGCAGATCGGCCAGTTGCCGTTGGTGCTGCGGGCGACCCCGTCGAGGTCGCCCGGACCGTAGAAGGCGCAGTAGAACTGGCCCTGCGCCCCGCGCGGCGTGGGCACCTTCTTCTTGGCGTCGCCGGCGATCATCCGCAGCCCGGTGGGGATCGGCATGACGCCGGCCGAGTTGTTCCGGATCGACCGGTAGTAGACCCGGAATCCGGTGGTCTCCACCGGCTTCTTGGTCGCCGCGTCGTAGAGCGTCGGCACCCAGTAGGACGAGTGGTCCACCACCGGCTTGCAGGTGGTGGCGGTGAACTTGGTCAGATCTTCGGCGGTGGTGTCCGCGTCGACCGCCTTGTTACCGACGAACGAGTGCATGTGCGAGGCGCCCGGCAGCCCCGGGAAGACGATCGGGTCGTCGGCCCGACGATGGCTGTAGGTGCAGTCGGCCCGGAACTCCGGGAGGTTGCCCACCCCGGCCGGCACCGGGTCGATCTTCCGAGCCTTGAACGCGGCGACCTGCTTCTGCCAGGCCGCCGGGTCGACCGGGATCCAGCCGCCCTTGGCGACCGGCGCGGCCTTGCTGGTGGCGCTCTTGGTCGCGGCGGCGGGGCTCGCCGGCTTCGCCGCCGACGATGTCAAAACCGGAACAGAAGGGCTGGGCGCAACGATCTGAGCTGCCTTTGCCTGCGGTTCGGGAGAAGACGAGCCACCCAGGCGTACGGCGAGAGCCGTAACGACAAGCGCGGCTACCGCCGCGCCGCCCAGCACAGCAGCCGCCCGCCGCTTCGGTTTGGTGATCGACACGGGCAGGAGCATAGGAACCGCACAGCATCAGCTCCTAAGCCCTTAAGACGCTGCTAAGAAGGTGTGCCCGTTCGTTCGCCCTTGGCAGCGGTTCCGGTTGGTGCGATCGTCTGGGCGTGGACGACGACATCTACCTCTGGCTGGAAGAGCTGGACGATCCCGGAGTCATGCGGTGGGTGGCGGATCGCAACGCCGAGACGCTGACCGCGTTCGCGGGGGCGAACTTCACCCAGACCCGGGACGCGATCCGGGAGGTGCTCGACAGCAAGGACCGCATCCCGTACCCGGACTGGATCGGCGACGGTCTCTACTACAACTTCTGGCGGGACGCCGACCATCCGCGCGGGCTGTGGCGGCGCACCGGCGCCGAGCAGTTCCAGCGCGACGAGCCGGACTGGGACGTGCTGCTGGACGTCGACGCCCTGAACCGGGCCGAGGGCGAGAACTGGACCTGGGCCGGCGCCACGGTGCTGGACCCGGGCTTCCACCTGGCCCTGGTCAGCCTCTCCCGGGGCGGCGCCGACGCGGTGGTGGTCCGCGAGTTCGACCTGCGGACCCGGGAGTTCGTCGCGGACGGGTTCACCCTGCCGGAGGCCAAGAGCGACGTCGCCTGGATCGACGCCGACCGCCTCTTCGTGGGCACCGACTTCGGGCCCGGGTCGCTGACCTCCTCGGGCTATCCGCGGATCGCCAAGCGGTGGCGGCGCGGCACGCCGCTGGCCGAGGCGGAGACGATCTTCGAGGGCCAGGCCGACGACGTCGCGGTGAGTGCCGGGCACGACTCGACGCCCGGGTACGAACGGGACATCGTGAGCCGGTACCGGGACTTCTACCACGCCGAGCACTATGTGCTGACGCCGAGCGGTGAGCTGGACCGGATCGACGTACCGGATGACGCCTTCTGCGACGTACACCGGGATTGGCTTGTGGTTCGGTTGCGGTCCGGATGGACCGTCGGTGGGGTCGGTTATCCGGCCGGGGCCCTGATCGCCACGAAGTTCGGCCGGCGTGACTTCACCGTGCTGTTCCAGCCGGACGAGCACACCTCGTTCAGGTCCTACGCCTGGACCCGCAACCACCTGCTGCTGGCCACCATGACCGACGTCAAGACCCGGCTGCACCTGCTCACCCCGGACACCCCGCAGTGGCGGCGGGAACCGTTGCCGGACACCGCCGAGTTCGACCGGACCTGGATCGCCGACACCGACCCGGACCACGACGACTCCTACCTGATCGCCACCGAGGGTTTCCTGCGCCCGGCGACCCTCGGCCTGGCGAAGGCCGGCGATGGCGGCGGCGAGGTCACCGTGCTCAAGCACGAGCCCGAGTTCTTCGACCCGGCCGGGCTGACCGTGCGCCAGTTCTTCGCGGTCTCCGCCGACGGCACCCGGGTGCCCTACTTCGTCGTTGGTGCCGACGCCGCCGGGCCGACGCTGCTCACCGGGTACGGCGGCTTCGAGATCTCCTGGACGCCGGGCTACGACGGGGTCACCGGGCGGGGGTGGCTCGCCCGCGGCGGCACCTACGTGGTGGCGAACATCCGTGGCGGTGGCGAATACGGTCCGGACTGGCACCGGGCCGCGCAGCGGGAAAATCGGCCCCGGGCGTTCGAGGACTTCGCGGCGGTCGCCGAAGACCTGGTGGCCCGGGGGATCACCACGCCGGGTCAGCTCGGGATCGAGGGCGGCAGCAACGGCGGGCTGCTGATGGGGGTCATGCTGACCCGCTACCCGGAGCTGTTCGGGGCGGTCGTCGCCACCGTGCCGCTGCTCGACATGCGCCGCTACACCGAGCTGCTGGCCGGCCGGTCCTGGATCGCCGAGTACGGGGATCCCGGCGTCGAGGCCGACTGGGCGTACCTTCGCGAGTTCTCGCCGTACCAGAACGTCCGTCCCGGCCGGTCCTACCCGCCGGTCCTGCTGATCACCTCGACCCGCGACGACCGGGTGCATCCCGGGCATGCCCGCAAGATGCTCGCCCGGCTGCGCGAACACGGCTACGACGCCGCCTACTACGAGAACGTCGAGGGTGGCCACGGCGCGGCCGCCGACAACGAGCAGGCCGCCACCATCTCGGCGCTGACCCTGGAGTTCCTGCGGCGCAAGCTGAGTTGAGAACCGGCCGGGCCGCGCGTCCGCGACCCGGCCGGGGGACCGGCGATCAGGCGATGGGGGTTTCGCCCGGCGTCGGGTCCGTGGTGGGGGTGGGATCGGTCGGCTCCGGGGTGTCGGTCGGCTCCGGGGTGGCCGTGTCGGTGGGCTCCGGGGTGGCCGTGTCGGTGGGCTCCGGCGTCGCCGTGTCGGTGGGCTCCGGGGTCGCGGTCTCGGTCGGCACCGGGGCGGTCGCGTTCACGAAGACCGAGCCGCCCTGGGTGGTGTCGGTGACCGGGGCGTAGCCCGCCGTCCAGTACGCGGTCGACAGGCACAGCACCGAGCCGGTGATCTTGTTGAACTGCTGGTTGGCGAACTTGATGGAGTTGGCCGTGTTGTCGGCGGCACCGGCGAGCGAACCGGCGACCGGCTGGTAGACGCAGGTGATCGTGCCGAGGATGGTGCTGATCACCACGGTGGCCTGGATCGGGCCGGCGCTGCCCGGGGCGACCGCCACCGCGCCGGTGGCGCCGTTCACGCTGACCGAGTAGGGCAGGTTGTTCAGCGTCACGCTGCGCACCCCGGTGGTCCCGACGACGTTGCTGGTGCAGGTGCTGAAGCTCTGCGCGTCGAGGGTCTCGGTGGCCACCCCGGGAGCGGGCGGGTTCGCTGTGATGGTCGACGACAGGCTGGAGGCCGCACAGGTGACGCCGCTGGTGCCGGTGGTCGTCGAGTAGAAGGTGGCGGTGGTGCCGGTCGCCAGCGACGCGGTGACGGTGTCGCCGACCGCGACGTTGGTGCCGCCCACCGCGCCGACCGTGAGCACGGCCCCGCTGTCGGCGAACGCGGTGGACGCGAGGAGGGTCGCGCACAGCGCGCCGCCCGCCACACTCGCCAGGTACAGGTATTTACGCATTACTGCTCCTACTCCGCTACTTGCTTTTGTCGGTGGACTACAAAGCGGTGCCCCTAAATTGGAATTCGCATCCAATCGGGAGTGGGAAAAGCGCGGCGGGGGAGCGCAAACCCGCAGGTGGGCGCAGTCTTCCCAGGTGGACGGTAAACGGATCATATTGATACCGGTCAGTAACAAGTGGATTTATATGCCGTGTATGGCCGGCTAGTCAAGACTGTATTTGTGTACGCGAACTACGCTGGCCCGATGGATCTCGAGTTCAGCGGCGAGGTGTGGTTCTGGCGGGGCCCGGCGCCGTGGCACTTCGTCACCGTGCCCGAGCCGGAGTGCGAGGCCATCGCCGACGCGGCATCGATGGTCACCTACGGCTGGGGGATGATCCCGGTGACCGCCCGGATCGGGCGCACCGACTGGACCACCTCGCTCTGGCCCAAGGACGGCCGCTACATCGTGCCGGTCAAGACCAAGGTGCGAACGGCCGAGAAGATCGACCTGGGCGACACGGTCACGGTCCGCCTGACGCTCTGACAGCAAAAGGCACCGCGCGAACGCGGTGCCTTTTGCCTCGGGCTGGACCGGAAAACGCTTAGGAGAACACCACCGGGACCCAGGCGGTGCCGCACAGCTGCACGACCGCGACCGACTTGGTGACCTGCCGGGTCTTGCCCATCCAGATCTCGCTCGTGGTGCGGGTCCGGAAGATCGCGGCCAGCTGGCCGGCCAGCAGGGTGGCCGGCATGAATTCGGCGCCGACATAGCGGGAATCCAGCCACACCCGGATGAATTCCCGACTGTTCTGGATGCCCTTCTGCAGGTGCAACGTGTGTTTACCGTCGCTGGACCGCAGCACGAAATAGGAAGTCTGTGGAATCGACGAGGATTCCCGGCAGGCGGCCGCCTCGGCGGGTGTCGCCATCGCGACCGCCCCGCCCAGCGTCATGACCGCGGCCAGCGCGGCAGCTCGTAATCGGAGAAGCATGCGCAGAGCTGACCACACCGGGCCGACCTGCGGCTACGTGAGTACTCCGAAGGTGTGAGGCGCCTTTCGGTATCCCGGTAAATGATGCACAAATTGACTGGCAGCAAGCAAATTAAGAGGGGCGGATTAGGGTATGAGCGCTAAATTTACCGGCCGAATGGTCACCATTCTCATCCTGATGGTGGGGGTGTTCTCGTGGGCGCCGGCCGCGGCTCAGGCGGCGCCGCCGGGCACCCGGATCTGGTTCCATCAGGGGGAGGATCAGTACACGCCGTCGAACATCTGGTCCTTCGAGTCGACGACCGGCACCGGGTTCCGCCGGGGCTTCATCCCGAGCCGCACGGCCTGGCCGGTGCAGAGTCAGTACCCGTTCACCTATCGGACCTCCGGGGCGAGTGTCGTCCTGACTTGGACGGCCTCCGGCAGTCTCGGCCGGGTCACTCCGCTCAATTACTCGTCCGCCTCGGACGTGATGCTGGTCAACGTCGACGGGCGCCGCGAGTACTGGTACGGCTGCCGATCGGCGGGCCGGCCGGCGTACGCCCAGGCGGCCTGCTGACGAACGGGGGCGCGGGTCGGCGCGCCCCCACCGCTTACTTCCAGTACTTGGTCTCGACGTTGGTGTCGGCCGGGTCGCCGCCGCCGTAGACGTACGCCTTGGCGGCGCTGTCACCCAGTTGGGCCAGCAGGAACTGGGCCGTCCACCGGCCGATCGTCTCGACCGCGGTGGCCTGGGCCAGGGTCTGCGCCGAGCCGTCGGGGATGGCCCCGGCCGGGTTCTGCGCGTTGGTGATGCCGTAGTGGTTGGCGCCGGTGACGCTGACGAACAGCTTCGGGGTTCCGGCCAGCAGGTAGTAGGTGGTGAGGCTGTCCTGCGGGCTGCCGATGCCGTCGACGCTGCCCTGAATGAGGGCGACCGGCACGTTGTTCAGCACCGGCAGCACGATCGAGGTGTCCGGGATGGCGTTGTTGGTGCCGTAGAACGCGGCCGCCTTGAGTTCCGACGGGGCGATCGCGATCGAGCTGGTGAACGGGGTGATCGACAGGCCGGTGGTGACGCCGAGGCCGGCCGCACCGCCGAACGAGTGCCCGGCCAGCAGCAGCTTGCCGGAGTCGATCTGGCCCTTCAGCGGCGAGCCACTCCGGCTGTCTTCCGAGGAAGCCCAGTCGACGGTCCAGTTGGCCTCGAGCGCGTCGGCGAACAGGCCGGTCGCGTCGGAGACGGTGCGGGTGTGGTTGGGCACGGCCACGACGAAGCCGTACGACGCGACCTTCTGGGCGAAGCCCGAGTAGAAGCCCTTGTCCACATCGGCGCCTTGCAGCAGCAGGACGACCGGCCAGTCCTTGTGCGACGCGGACGTCACCGGGTAGTAGATGTCGGCCGGATCACCGTTGATCGTCGAGCCGTATGAGGTGGTGGCGGTGTAGACGGTAGCGGCCGAAGCCGGCGCGGGGCTGACGAGGACGCCTGCGAGGAGGGTGCCGACGGCGGCGGCAACCGCTCCCCGGCGACTGAGACGAAGGACCATACGAGAGCCTCGGTTTCCCTAGACGTAACGACGTTTCCTTTTGGGAGAGCGTCGTGCATCGGGCACCTCGCGGTCAAGAACATCAATGCAAAAAGAAAGCCCGCCCGCATCGGCTCGGTAGCATGGCGGCACGCGCGGGGATCAAGGAGAGCCATGCGTCGATCCGCGGACCTGATGCAGTTGCTGACCCGAGCCGAACGCCTGATGGCCCGCCGCCTCGCCGCGATCCTGGCCGAGGAGGGGCAGAGCCTCGACGCCTGGCGGGTGATCTCCCTGCTGGCCGACGGCCAAGGTCACTTCATGACCGAGCTGGCCGACGGTGCCTTCCTGCCTCCCGGCAGCCTCACCCGCCTGGTCGACCACCTGGTAGACGGCAACCTGCTCCACCGCCGCACCGACGACGCCGACCGCCGCCGCGTCCGCGCCTACCTCACACCCCGGGGCCACCGCCTGCACCAGCGCATCTCCGACGCCGTCCAGGCCGGCCTGCCGGCCGATGAGGAGCTGGAACGCCATTTGGCGACCTTCGTCGACGACCTGAGCGGAAGTTTGTCGCCGCGTAAGTGACCATGGGGCTGTGCTGTGCGTCACAATCGGAAGCTATGGGTGACTTGCGGATCGTGGTTTGTGGCGGCGGAGCGGCCAATGGCGTTGTCGGGCTCATCCAGGAGGCCACCCGCCGCGGGTGGTCGGTGGATGTGACGGCTACCCAGAGCGGGCTCGATTTCTTCGAGAAGTCCGAGGTCGCCCGGGCCAGCGGGAAACCGGTGCGCACCACCTACAAGTTCGCGCCGGACGGGCGGCGGATCTCGCCGCCGGCCGACGGGCTGATCGTGGCGCCGGCGACGTTCAACACGATCAACAAGCTGGCCGCGGGGATCGCGGACACCTACCCGCTCTCCTCGGTGGCCGAGGTCATCGGGCGCGGGGTGCCGACCGTGGTGGTGCCGGCGGTCAACTCGGCGCTCGCCGCGCGGCTGCCGTTCCGGCGGGCGATCGACGACCTGCGGTCGGAGGGGGTGCGGGTGCTGTTCGGTCCGGAGGACGGCTGGGAGCCGCTGCCGCCGGGCCAGAACGATCCCCGTAAATTTCCCTGGCTCCGGGCCCTTGACCTGGTCGAGGAAGCATTCGGGTTGACCACCGTCGATCAGGTCGGAGTTCCGCTGCGAGCGTGATTCCGCCGTCGGCCGGCAGCGCCTAACCTGGCCCTCGATGGACCTGCTGGAACGCGACGACGAACTGGCCGCCCTCGGCCGCCTGCTGGCCGAGAGCGCCGCCGGTGGCCGGGTCGCGGTCGTCAGCGGCGAGGCCGGCGCCGGCAAGTCGGCCCTGGCGGCCGCGTTCGCCGAGGCGGCCGGCCCGCGCGCGCACGTGGTGTGGGGCGCCTGCGATCCGCTGCTCACGCCGCGGGCGCTGGGCCCGCTGCACGACATCGCCCGCGCGCTCGGCGGGCGCCTGCGCGACCGGATCGCCGACGCACCCCGGGGCGAGGTGTTCGACCTGTTCCTCACCGCGCTCGACCGCCCGCCGCAGGCCGCCCGCCCGGTCGTGGTGCTGGAGGACCTGCACTGGGCCGACGAGGCGACCCTCGACATGGTCGCGTTCCTCGGCCGCCGGCTCGCGCTGTGCCGGGCACTGCTGTTCATCACCTACCGGGACGACGAGATCGCCCCCGACCACCGGCTACGGACCGTCCTCGCCGGACTTCCGCGCGACCGCACCCGGCGGGTGAGCCTGCCGCCGCTCTCCGCGGCGGCGGTGGCCGAGCTGACCCGCCGGGCGGGCCGGGACGCCACCGACGTGCACGCCGTGACCGGCGGTAACCCACTGCTGGTCACCGAGGTGCTGGCGGCCCGCACCGAGGGTGTCCCGCCCACCGTCCGCGACCTGGTGCTGTCCCGGCTGGCCACACTGGACGAACCGGCCCGGGACGTGGCCCGCCTGGTCTCGGTGGTCCCGGCGTACACGTCGGCGGAGCTGCTGGCCGGCCGGGCCGCCGCCGTCGACGCGTGCCTGGCCGGCGGGATCCTCGGCGCGAAAGGCGACGGCGTCGCCTTCCGGCACGAGTTGCTGCGGCGGGCGGTGGAGGAATCGCTTTCCCCGGTACGCCGGATGGCCCTGCACGCCGAGGTCCTCGCCGCGCTGACCGCCCGCCCCGGCGTCGACCCGGCCCGTCTCGTGCACCACGCCCATCACGCCGCCGACGCCGAGGCCGTCCGGCGCTGGGCGCCGGTGGCCGCCCGCCGGGCCGCCGCGGTCGGCGCCTACCGGCAGGCCGCCGCCCACTACGCGACCGCGTTGCCGCTGCTGGCCGGCCATCCGCCGGCCGACCGCGCCGACCTGCTGGAGGAGTACGCGTCGGCCAGCTACCACGGTGGTCTCAGCGCCGAGTCGATCGAGGCCTGGCGGCAGGCCCTGGCCCTGCGCGAACAACTGGCCGATCCGCTGGGGGTGGGCGGCGACCTGCGCTGGGTGTCCCGGCTGCTCTGGTGGAACGGGCGCCCGGACGAGGCCCGCGCGGCGGCCTGGCGAGCGGTCCAGGTGCTCGAGGCGGTGCCGCCCGGCCGGGAGCTGGCCGCCGCGTACAGCAATCTGTCGCAGCTTTTCATGCTGGCCGGTGAGCTGCCGGAGGCGATCTCCTGGGGCCGCCGGGCGCTGGAGCTGGCCCTGCTGACCGGCGACCGGGACACCGAGCTGCACGCCATGGTCAACATCGGTTCGGCCCGGTGGAACGCCGGCGACCGGGCCGGGATCGCCGAGCTGGAACGCGCCCACGAACTGGCCGCCGCGGCCGGGCTCGACGACCACGCCGGCCGGGCCCTGGTCAACCTCGCCACCAGTGCGGTGGACGCCTGCGACTTCGCCACCGCCGAGTCGACGTTCGACCGGATGGTCGCGTTCCTGGCCGCCCGCGACCTGGACGGTTACACCCGGCACGTGCTCGGGCACCGGGCCCGCCTGGAGTTGTTCCGCGGTGACTGGCGGGCCGCCCTCGACGACGCCGAGCAGGCCCTGGCCGGGCCGCCGGTGCCGGGCCCGTCGCTGGTCCCGGCGACCGCCGTCCGCCTCACCGTGCGGGCCCGGCTGGGCGAATCGGGATTGCTCGACGAGGCGCGGGACGCGGCCGACCGGGCCTACCGGGGCGGCGAGATCCAGTTCGTCGGGCCGGCCGCGGTCCTGCTCGCCGAGCTGTACTGGCTGGCCGGCGACGACGAGCGGGCCGCCGCCGAGGCGCGCCGCGGCCTGGCCGTGGCCGAACGGGGCGGGCGGCAGGCCGGGCAGGCGTGGTTCCTCGGCGAGCTGGCGTTCTGGCTGTGGCGGTGCGGCGTCCTGGACGCGCCGCCGCCGGGTGCGGCCGAGCCGTACCGGCTGGTCATCGCGGGGGAGTGGCAGCGGGCGGCGGCCTGGTGGCGGGAGCGGGGTTGCCCGTACCCGGAGGCCGAGGCGCTGTCGGCCGGGGACCCGGCCGCGGCGCTGCGGATCTATGACCGGCTCGGTGCGGTGCCGGCCGCCCGGCGGTTGCGGGCCACCCTGCGCGAGCGGGGACTGCCGGTGCCGCGCGGTCCGCGCCCGGCCACCGCGGCCGACCCGACCGGGCTGACCGGCCGCCAGCGGGAGGTCCTCGCCCTGCTGGCCGAGGGGCTGAGCAACGCCGGCATCGCGGCCCGGCTGACCCTGTCGGCCAAGACCGTCGACCATCACGTCTCGGCGGTGCTGGCGAAGCTCGGGGTGTCGACGCGCGGCCAGGCGGCAGCTGCGGCCCACCGCCTCAACATAGGGAGCTCTCCCCATGTGCCGGGGACCGGGGATTCCTAGCGTCGAAGGCATGACGGAACTCGTACTGGACGGACTCAAGGCCAAGCAGCAGAAGACCTGGGCCAGCGGCGACTACGGCGCCGTGGCCGCACTCATCCAGCCGATCGCCGAGGAACTCGTGCAGGCCGCCGACCTGTCGGCCGGTAGCCGGGTGCTGGACGTCGCGGCCGGCACCGGCAACGCGGCGATCGCGGCCGCCCGCTGCGGCTGCCGGGTGGTCGCCACCGACTACGTGCCCGAGCTGCTCGCCCGGGGCCGGGACCGGGCCGCCGCCGAGCACCTGGCGATCGACTTCAAGGTGGCCGACGCCGAGAACCTGCCCTGCGACGACGGCGAGCACGACGCGGTGCTCTCGGTCGTCGGCGCCATGTTCGCGCCCGACCAGGAGAAGGTCGCGGCCGAACTGGTGCGGGTGTGCCGGCCGGGCGGCACGATCGCGATGGCGAACTGGACCCCGGACGGCTTCATCGGCGAGATGTTCCGGACGGTGGGCCGCCGGGTGCCGCCGCCGGCCGGCATCCGCGGCCCGGTCGAGTGGGGCAGCGAGGCCCGGGTCCGGGAGCTGCTCGGCGGCCGGGTGCGCGAGTTGCACCTGATCCCGAGGGTCTTCGTCTTCCGCTTCGAGTCGGCCGAGCACTTCGCCGATTACTTCCGCGCGCACTACGGCCCGACCCTGAAGGCGTTCGAGGCGCTCGGCGCGGACAGTAAGCCGCTCTACGACGACCTGGTCGAGCTGGCCGCCCGGTACAACTCGGCGACTGACGGCACCTGCAAGATCCCGTCGGCGTACCTGCAGGTCCTGGCGGTCCGCTGAAGCTAAAGGCCGGTCTCTTCGGCGGGGGTGGGCATCCGGCTCGGCGTGGCGGCGCCGAGCCGGCGGCGGGCCGCGGCCGGTTCGAGGGCCGCGGTCACCGCGCCGACACCGGCGGTGGCGAGTTTCTCGAACTCGCCCCGCAGCAGCGGGGTGGCCAGTTTGGCCAGGCCGTGCAGCTCCAGGTCGACCCGGTAGGTCACCTCGGTGCCGCCCGGCACCGGGTGCAGCACGACCGTCTCGACGCAGGTGGCGTTCTCGCTGCGGCCGTGGAAGACGAGCCGGCCCGGCTCGGCGGTGATCAGCGTGTAGAGCAGCTCGGTGGTCACCCCGAACAGCTTGCGGATGTGCCGCCAGTGCGTGCCCCGGGTGATCGGCCCGGCGTCGACCCGGCTGGTGCGCCGGGCCGACGGATCCCATTCCTGCGCGTTCGCGTAGTCCTGCAGGTAGCCCAGCACGACGCCCGGGGCGGCTGTCACGGTGAACGTGCGCTCCACGACGATCATCGGTCCCCCAGGGCGTCGGCGTGCGGTCCCAGCGTAATGGCAGCTTCTGATCAGTGCCTGTGTTTCGTCCAGGGGTTGAAATGCCGCACGAATCGGCGCTGCCAGGGGGTCTCCACGGCCTTCGGGTGGTAGTGCTCGCGGACGAACGCGACGGCCTCGCCGGCCGGCACGCCGTCCAGCACGGCCAGGCAGGCCAGGGCGGTTCCGGTGCGCCCACGACCGCCGAAACAGGCGAGCTCGACCCGGTCACTCTCGGCGCGGGCCAGGGCTTCGGTCAAAACCTTCCGGGCGTACGCCGGGTCGGCCGGTAACCGGAAGTCCGGCCAGCGCACCCAGCGCGACTCCCAGCCGAACTCCGGTGGCTCCGAGCCGAGCAGGTAGACCCCGAACGTCGGCGGGTGCCCGGACGGCATCGGATGGCCCAGCCCACGGCCGCGGACCAGCCGCCCCGATGGCAACGACAGCACGCCCTTCTCGCGCGCGTCCCACAGATTCATCCTGTTACAGTGCCTGACATGTACAGCTTCAGCGAGCGACGCCGGCGATCTGACGACCGCCGCTGAAGTCTGCTTTTCCGCCGGCGGGTCGAACCCGCCGGTGATCTCTGTTCATCCGGCCGACCCGCGTGTTCCCCGATGGGTTGCCGATGAATCTCGAAGCTCTCCTTACCGACCGGCTGGCGGCGGCGTTCGCCGTGGTGGCCGGCACGACCGTCGACCCGGTCGTGCGCGCGTCGCAGCACGCCGATTTCCAGTCCGGGGCCGCCCTGGCGCTGGCCCGGCACCTCGGCCGCCCGCCGCGTGACATCGCGGCCGAGGTGGTCGCGGCCGCCGACCTGGCCGGCCTGGCCGACGTCGAACTGTCCGGCCCCGGCTTCCTCAACCTGACCGTCCGCGACGAGGTGCTGGCGGCCGCGGTCGAGGCGCTCGACGACCGGCTCGGCGTCCCACCCGCCGCCGCGCCCGAGCGGGTGGTCATCGACTACTCCGGCCCCAACGTGGCCAAGGAACTGCAGATCGGCCACCTGCGGTCGACCGTCATCGGCGACGCCCTCGCCCGGCTGTTCACCTTCGCCGGGCACGACGTGGTGCGGGTCAACCACCTGGGCGACTGGGGCACCCAGTTCGGCATGCTCATCGAGCACCTGCTGGAGGTCGGCGGGGACGGGTACTCGCTGGGCGACCTGACCGATTTCTACCGGGTGGCCCGGGCCAAGTTCGACGGCGACGAGGAGTTCCAGACCCGGGCTCGGCTGCGGGTGGTGGCGCTGCAATCCGGTGACCCGGCAACGCGGACGATGTGGCAGCGGCTGGTCGGGCAGTCCGAGGTGGACTTCATGGCCGTTTATGACCGGCTCGGCGTGACCCTCGCGCCGGACGACTTCGTCGGCGAGAGCTTCTACCAGGACCAGCTGGCGTCGGTGCTGGCCGAGCTGGAGGAGAAGGGCCTGCTGGTGGAGAGCCAGGGCGCGCTCTGCGCCTTCCCGCCCGGCTTCACCGGACGGGACGGCGAACCGCTGCCGCTCATCGTGCGCAAGAGCGACGGCGGATTCGGGTACGCCGCGACCGACCTCGCCGCGCTCCGGCACCGGGTCCGGGAGATCAAGGCCAACCGGCTGCTGTACGTGGTGGGCGCGCCGCAGCGGACCCATTTCCGGATGGTGTTCGCGATGGCCGAGCTGGCCGGCTGGCTGCCCGACGGGGTCACCGCCGAGCACATCGAGTTCGGCGCGATCCTCGGCACCGACGGCAAGATGTTCAAGACCCGGTCCGGCGCCAACGTCCGGCTCTCCGCCCTGCTCGACGAGGCCGACCAGCGGACCAGCACGCCCGAGGTCGGGATCGGCGCGATCAAGTACGCCGACCTGTCCTCCGACCGGCGCTCGGACTACGTCTTCGACTGGGACCGGATGCTGGCCTCCACCGGCAACACCGGCCCCTACCTGCAATACGCGTACGCCCGGATCCGGTCGATCTTCCGGCGGTCCGCCGAACCCGGCGGGCCGGTCTTCCTCACCGAACCGGCCGAGCGGCGGCTGGCCCTGGCGCTGCTCGGTTTCGAGTCCGTCGTGGACGCCGCCGTCGCGCAGCGCGAACCGCACCGGCTCGCCGGTTACCTGCACGACCTCGCGGTGGCGTTCTCCGGCTTCTACGAGACCTGCCGGGTGACCGGCTCGCCGAGCCGGATCACCCTGGCCGACCGCACCGCGACCACCCTGCGTGTCGGTCTGGATCTTCTCGGCATCGATATGCCGGATGAGATGTGAGAAGCGGGATGGTAGCTGTGACATGAACGCATCACGATGTCCTCGCACGTGGAAGCATCGGTGGTTATCGTGCCAGAGGCGCGCCCACCAGGCGCGTGTTCCGATTCTGAAAGGTTCGTGATGACTTCTCCCGCCGGTGTATCACGGCGCACTGTTGTCGCCGCCTCGGCCGCCGCCGCCGTCGCGGCGCCGTTCGTCGCCTCCGAGGCCGCCTCGGCCCACGGCAAGGGCCACGGCCACCCCGCGCCGAAGCCGCCCGCGACGTACCACCTCACCGTGCTGGGTACGTCCGACACCCACGGCAACGTCTACAACTGGGACTACTACAAGGACGCCGAGTACGACGACAGCGCCCACAACGACATCGGGGTGGCCAAGCTCGCCGCCCTGGTGAACAAGCTGCGCGCCGAGGCGACCGGCGGCACGCTGGTGCTCGACGCCGGCGACACCATCCAGGGGACGCCGCTCGCGACGTACTACGCGAAGCAGGAGCCGATCACCACGACCGGCGAGAAGCACCCGATGGCCCGCGCGATGAACGTGCTGCACTACGACGCCGTGACCCTGGGCAACCACGAGTTCAACTACGGCCTGCCGCTGCTGAACCTGTGGATCCGCCAGCTCGGCTTCCCGGCGCTCGCCGCCAACGCGGTCAGCGCCAAGACCGGCAAGCCGGCCTTCACGCCGTACGTCATCAAGCAGGTCTCCCTCGGCAAGCACGCGCCGACCCTGCGGGTCGGGATTTTGGGTCTTACCAACCCGGGCGTGGCCATCTGGGACAAGGGGAACGTCGAGGGCAAGCTCGAGTTCCTGGACATGGTGACCACCGCGGCGAAGTGGGTGCCGGAGATCCGCCGGCGCGGCGCCGACATCGTGATCATCTCGGCGCACGGCGGCGACAGCGGCACCTCCAGCTACGGCCCGGAGCTGCCGAACGAGAACCCGGTCGCGCTGATCGCGCAGAACGTGCCGGGCATCGACGCGATCCTGTTCGGGCACGCCCACCTGGAGATCCCGCAGCGGTTCGTGACCAACACCCAGACCGGCAAGCAGGTGCTCACCTCGGAGCCGTCGAAGTGGGGCCAGCGGCTCACCAAGATGGACTTCGACCTGGTCCGCGAGCACGGCAAGTGGAAGATCACCACCGCGGCCGCGACCACGCTGAACACCAACACGGTCGAGGCCGACCCGAAGGTCCTCGCGGTGGTCAAGTCGCAGCACGACAAGACCGTGGCGTACGTCAACCAGATCGTGGCCACGTCCACCGAGACGCTGTCCGCGGCCACCTCGCGGTACGAGGACACCCCGATCCTCGACTACATCAACAAGGTGCAGACCGACACGGTCGCCGCGGCCCTGGTGGGTACGGCGTACGCGGCGCTGCCGGTGCTGTCGATCGCCGCGCCGTTCAGCCGCACCGCGGTGTTCCCGCAGGGCGACGTCAAGATCAAGGACGTGGCCGGACTCTACATCTACGACAACACCCTGGAAGCGGTCGTGCTGACCGGCGCCGAGGTGAAGGCGTACCTGGAGTACTCGGCGAAGTTCTTCGTCACGCTCGCGCCGGACGCCCCGGTGGTGGCCGCCTCGATCAGCGACCCGGCCGTGCCGGACTACAACTACGACGTGCTCTCCGGCGTCGACTACGACATCGACATCAGCAAGCCGATCGGCTCGCGGATCACCCGCCTGCAGATCGCCGGGGCCGACGTCGACCCGGCCGCGCAGTTCGTGGTGGCGGTGAACAACTACCGGCGCTCCGGCGGCGGTAACTTCCCCGGCATCGTGAAGACCCAGGTCTACAACGCGCAGCAGGAGATCCGTCAGCTGCTGATCGAGTGGGCCCAGGCCAAGGGCTCGATCAACCCGGCCGACTTCTACGTCAAGAACTGGCAGCTCGTCCGCAACGGCGTACCCGTCGTCTTCTGATCCTGATGGTGAAAGGGGCGCCCATCCGGGCGCCCCTTTCGTCTATCGAACGACCGCTACCTGCAATTCGGTGACCCACTTGTCGAAGTCGTCGGGTGGGCAGTCCAGGTAGACCTCGCGGGCGTAGCCCGGCGGCACCGTGCGGTAGCCGTTGTCGTCGATCCAGGTGGCGAGCTTCTGCCCGGTGCGGAACGCCTCGCTCATCGAACCCTGGTGCAGCGCGGTCGCCGCCTGCTCGATCGCCGGCAGCACCACCACCGCGAAGCCCGCTTCCCCGCCCACCTCGGCGTCGCCGATCGGGAAGGCCGCGTGCACGGTGATCGTCTCGTCCTCCGGCCCGGTCGGCGCGGCCTGGTAGTAGGCGATCGGCGACCCGGTGATCGCCACCCCGGCCTTCGCCAGCAGCTCCATCAGCCGTGGATAGAGCGGACTCAGATTTTCGGTGATCGACGACGGGTCGTCGTAACTGGTCGCGACGGCGGACAGTTCCGCCACCCGCAGCGGCGCGATGGTCTTGACGACGACGTCTCCGGTGTCCATATGGCCCTCGATCTCGATCATGCGGAGACGTGCGTCGACCTGGGCCAGGCGCAGATTGTCGCGTTTCACCTGGGCGGCCAGCTCGGCCCGGCGCAGCCGCAGCATGCCGCGCATCTCGCCGGAGTCGACCTTCTCCTCGATCAGCGTCTGCACCTGCAGCAGCGTGAAACCGAGGTCCTTGAGGGCGACGATCCGGTTGAGCGTGCGCAGTTGGCTCGCCGCGTAGTAGCGGTAGCCGCTGTGCCGGTCGACGTGGGCGGGGCGGAGCAGGCCGATGGCGTCGTAGTGGCGCAGCATGCGCACCGACACCCGGCCCAGGCCGGCGAAGTCTCCGATACTGAACATGGTCCTCGTAGCCTCCGGCCTGACACGGTGTCAGGGTCAATTACCCGGTGCCGGCGCCTGCCCCCGTGCCCGGCGGCGTCGTGGTGGGCTCGGTGGTCGGCGGGGTGGTGGTGGGCTCGGTGGTCGGTGCGGTCGTCGGTGCCGTGGTCGGCGGGGTCGTCGGCGCCGTGGTGGTCGGCGTCGCGCTGACCGACGGCGTCGCGCTTGTCGACACCGAGGCGCTGGGCGCGCTCGACGAGGAGCGCGGGACCGCGTTCGGCTTGACGCTCGGCCGGGTGCTCGACGCGCCGGGCGCCGGCAGCAGGGGGTCCTCGGTCTGATCGTCGACCTCGGCCGAGGGCACCGTGATCGGATCTTGCACGCGGTTGTTGTCGCTGGTGTTGTGGAACAGGATCGCCATGGTGAGGCCGACCGCCAGCACCGCCATCACCACGATCGCCGCCAGCAGCGCGGTCTGGCTGCGCTGCGGGCGCTTGACCGGCCGGGGCACCGCGAGCGGCATGTCGCGGGGGACCGGCACCGTGCGGGTCGGCGCGGCCGGGCTGAGCGGGGCGACCAGAGACGTGCCGGTCATCCGTTTCCAGTCGAGCGGGCCGGCCGCCTCGTAGGCCGCGGCGGCGAACTCCGCGGCCGTCTCGAACCGGTCGGCCGGCTGCTTGGCCATCGCCCGGGCGATCAGGTCGCGGACCGCCGGCGGCACGTGCGCGGGCAGCGGCTCGGGCTCGTCCTCCAGGTGGCGCAGCGCCACCTGCAGGGCGTTGTCGCCGTCGAACGGCGGGTTGCCGGCGATGCAGTGGTAGGCCACCGCGCCCAGCGCGTAGATATCGGTGGCCGCCGTGACCTTGCCCTTGGCCACCTGCTCGGGCGCCATGTAGAGGGCGGTGCCGACGATCGCGTTGAGCTGGGTGACGCTCGTCACGGCGGCCGAGCGGGCCACGCCGAAGTCGACGAGCACGACCGCGCCGGTCGGTTTTACGATCAGATTGCCCGGTTTGACGTCCCGGTGGACGACGCCGACCTCGTGCGCGGCATGCAGCGCGTCGGCCGCCTGCGCCACGATCGACATGGTCTCCTCGACCGGGAGCGTGCCCTGCCGGACCCGGGCCGAGAGCGGTTCGCCCTCCACATAAGCCATCACCAGATAGGCGACCTGGTCGGCGTCGGAGTCACCGTCGCCGGCCCCGGCGTAGTCGTAGACCTCGACGACACCGGGGTGCCGGAACGAGGCCATCATCCGGGCCTCGCCGTAGAAACGCGCGGCGAACTCCGGGTCGGCGAGCATGGCCGTCTTCAACACCTTGACCGCGATGACCCGGCCGAGGATGACGTCGGTGCCGCGCCAGACCTCGCCCATCCCTCCGGTGGCGATGCGCTCGTCCAACCGATAACGGTTGCCCAGGACGTTCCCCGCTGACAGCACCGACGGACCTTATCTGATCAGGTGGCCATGCCACAGCAGTCGAATGTCGCCCAACTCTACAGACGCATGGCCGTCAACGGGGGGCGAGCGGAGGCACCCTTCGCCCGGCCGCGGAATCCGCGATGAGCTGGGAAAGGCGCCGTTCCCGGGTCTCCGGGCGCTTGGCGCTGATCACCCAGTGGCTCGCCGCCCGGCGGTAATACGCCGATTGCTTCGCGAACCATTCCCAAGCCGTCGAGTCGGTCTTAAATCGGGCGGTCTGCTCGGCGTCCAGCTCGGCGCCGCCCTGCTCGTACGAGTACGCCGGCGGCGCGTCGATCTTGCGGCTCTCGAACGCCCGGGTGCCGGCCGGTCGCATCAGCCCGCGCTCGGTCAGCTCGGCGATCTTGGCCACGTTGACCTCGCTCCACACGCTGCCCTTGCGACGCGGGGTGAACCGGACCCGGTAGCTCGCCTCGTCGATCCGGCGCGACACGCTGTCGATCCAGCCGAAGCAGAGGGCCTGCTCGATGGCCTCGGGATGGGTCACCCCGGTGCGGCCGGAGCCCTTCTTCCAATAGCCGACGAACAGCTCGGGTGCGGTCGCGTGGTGCTGCTCGAACCAGGCCCGCAGGTCGTCGGCGGTGTCGAAGAACTGTGCCTCCACCGGCACAGCGTAGGGCCGCCGGGCGGCAAAGGGCTCCGCCCGGCGGCCACGACTTTCGCGTCGCTCAGACCTCGGTGACGATCACCGCGGTCTCGCTGAGCTCACGCTCCTCGGCCTCGGCCTGCTTGGCCAGGGCCACCCGGGTGTACGTCGCCGCCGCGAAGCCCACCGCCGCACCGATCAGGCCGGCCGCGATCACCAGGCCCCATGGGGTGCTCTGCTTGCGGCCGGACAGCGCGGCCGCGGCCGCGTTGGCCCGGGCCCAGGCCTCGTCGGCCTTGCCGCCGGCCAGACCGGCCAGCTCGTGGCCCTTGTCGCCGGCGACCGACGCCGCCTTGGAGGCGGTGTCCGCCATGGCGGACGACAGGTAGTCCCACGCCTGGGCCGCGGTGCGCTCGGCCTTGCTCAAGGTGCTGGAAGACATGGTCGTTTCCCCTCCTGCGTTGGCCTACCCAGTCTCACCTGCCCATGTGCGTCATCCGGCAAACGTGTCCGCTGTGGACGACATCACGTTTTGGAAACGGCTGGACAGGCCCCGGTAGTCTTGACCCGGTTCACACGAGCCACTCAGGTGGCTAACAGGTTCGGAGCCTAACCTTTCGGTCAGTCTCACCGAACCTTTCAGGGGTAGTCTCGACTCCCCCTGAGGTGGGCAGGCTTGTAGCGAAGCACTACGCTCCGTTGCGGCCCGCGCACAGAGGAGCTGACGCCCGGAGAAGCCGGGCGGGTGGAGGGAATTGGCGTGACGCTGTCGATAATGACGTCGACGCTTGCCGACGGTGTGGTGGAGATCTCGCCCAGCGGCGAGATCGACGTGGAGAACGCTTACGAGATCCGGGAGACCGTCGCGGGCTTGCTCGCCGAGGGCCGCCCCACCCGCATCGAGCTCAACATGCAGCACGTGACCTTCATCGACTCGGTGGGCATCAGCGCGCTCGTCGCCGCCTTCCAGCTCGCCGGGGTCAGTGAGGTCAAGCTGGTTGTCACGCGACCCAGCCGCTTCGCCCACCGCCAGTTGTGGGTGACGGGGCTGCTCGGCCTCTTCGGCAATCCGCAACCGTTCGGCGGCGCCGAGTCGGAGCAGCCGACCGTCTCCGCCTAGGCCCCAGCCGTCAGGCCCCAGCCGTCAGGCCAGTGCCGACGAGTGCACCGGCACCGTCTCCAGGTTGAATCGCACGTCCGCGGCCTCTACCGGGGCGCGCAGCGGCGTGACCACGGCGAAGTGCTCGGCCAGGGCCGCGAGGTCGGTCTGCGGCTCGAGCAGGTCGTCAGCGGCCTGCACGGCGGTGCGCACGAACCCCTCGCCGGCCTCGGCGATGCTCATCTGCACCTGGCCGAATTGAGCGAGCGCGGCCCGGCGCAGTCCGCGGATCCCGTCCAGGTGCAGGTCCGGCACGTTGAGGTTGAAGACCGTGCCGGGCGGCGTGTGCAGCAGCGTCGGGATCAGCCGGGCGGCCAGGTCGGCGGCGCTGCTCCAGTGCCGCTTCTCGTCGTCGGCCTCGGTGATCACGTCGATCGCGGCGCCCCCGCTGCGCGAGGACGCGGTGCGCGGCGACAGCACGTCCAGCGAGACGGCCATCCCGTGCAGACCCGCGTACGAGCCGGTGAGGGTGGCGCCGACCGTCCCGGAGTGCACGACCGCCGAGCCGGCGTTGGCGCCCCGATTGATCCCGGACAGGATCATCGTGGGGGTCTCGCCGAACGCCTCGCGCAGCGCCAGCAGCACGATGTACGCCGGGGAGGCGGCCACCGCGTACGCCGGGATGTGCTTGGCCTGGGGCAGTTCCCGCTTGTGCAGGATGATCTTGCCGTGTTCCTCGACCGCGGTCATCGAGGCGCTGCTGCCGCTCGACTCGGTGATCGGCGCCGCGACGACCACGTCGTGGCCCTCGCGTGCGGCGGCCCGGGCCAGGTACCGCAGGCCCGGAGCATCGATGCCGTCGTCGTTGGTGACCAGAATTCTCGTACGGGTTGTCATCGCGCCTTCTTGATCGGGGTGAGCTGGACCCGCTCGGTGAGCACCTGGACCGCGTCCAGGTGTCCGGTTCCGAGACCGTGCCGGGTGACGTTCAACGCGCCCGCGGCCGCCCCGGTGCGGACCGCTTCGCTCATCTCGCCGCCGCGGGCGAGCACGGCGGCCACACCGGCCGTCATCGAGTCGCCGGCGCCACGGCCGTCGGTGAGGGTCAGCTTGGGGGTGCCGACCCGGTAGATCTGTTCGTTGATCAGGGCGAGCGCACCGGCGTCGGCGCGCGAGACGAGAGCCGCCTCGGCCCCGTCGTCGTGCAGCTTGAGCAGTGCGTCGGTGAGGTTCTTCTCGGAGTCGTCCTTGGAGAGCCCGTCCGCGATCAGCTCCTCGTGGCTGACCTTCACGACGTTGAGCCCGGCGCCCAGAACCGCCTTCAGGTGATCACCGCACAGGTCGGCGATGACCTTGCAGCCGTTTGCCCGGAGGTCGGCGGCGAGCCGCCCGTACACCTCCGGCTTGATCACCGACGGGTGCGCCGGGCCGCTGAGGATGGCGATGCCGGCCCGCAGGCCCTCGGCCAGGGCGAGGTTGTAGAGCTCGTCGAGTTCGTGCCGGGTGAACGGGGAACCGGCGATCTCGGCCAGCGAGCGGCGCTGGCCGTCCCGGCGGTCGTGGACGTACCAGCCGCTGCCGCTCTCCCGCGGGATGGTGCGCAGGGTGACGCCCTTGAAGTCGAGCAGCGGTTTGAGAACCCGCCCGACCTCACCGCCGACCGCGGCGCAGAGGATCACCTCGGCGCCGAGCGAGGTGATCATGCGGGTTTGCCAGATGCCCTGACCGCCCGGATGAACGTGCAGTTCGGGCTGATCGTGCTGCTGTTCGATGGTCACCGTGAGTTGAGGTGCAGGCGCGAAGACCATGACCCGAGCGTCGCTCATATCCGACATTTTGCACTTCTGTAGGCACCCGGACCGGGAAAAGACGATTAAAACTCAGAGTTCGAGCGCCTCATCGGTCAACTCGCGTACCGCGCCGGCCAACTCCGGGCTGGTGCGCAGGAGGTCCTCCAGTCGCACCCGCCACTTGCCGGCCTCCACGTCACTCGCGTGCCGGTCGCCGCCGGTCTCGACCAGCGCCGTCAGCAGGAGCTGCCGGGTGTCGGCGAACTGGCCGTAGATCTCACTTCCGAGGCGGCTCAGCACCCGGGACGCGAAGGTCTCCGAGTGCGGGCTGCCGGCGGCCCGGACGAACGCCCGGGCACCGTCCCAGGCGATTCGGGGATGGTGGATGACGGACTGGGTCATGGCTGTGTCCCTCCGTGATGGCATGGCCACCAAGCGTAGAGACGACGCCGGGAACCGGACGGTGGTTGGCGGACGCGGTGGCCAGTGTGACGATCGTGCACCCTCAGGTGTGATGATCACCACCCTGCGGGCGCACACCGTCCGCTGGAACCGACCGGCTCGACCTGCAGCGTGGCGTGCTCGATGTCGAACTCGTCGTGCAGCGCCTCGCGGGCCGTGTCGAGCACCGCCGCCAACTCGGCCGCGGGCTCCAGGCTCAGATGCGCCGAGGCCACGTCCATGCCCGAGGTCAGCGTCCAGACGTGCAGGTCGTGGACGTCGCAGACGCCGGGGACGGCGGCCAGCCGGGCGCGCACCGCGGTGATGTCCAGGTGCTCCGGGGCGGCCTGCACCAGGATGCGCACGGCCGAGCGGCCCAGCGCGAAGGTGCGCGGCAGGATCATCAGGGCCACGATCACGGCGACGATCGGGTCGGCGTAGGACCAGCCGGTCAACCCGATGATCACGGCGGCCACGATCACCCCGGCCGAGCCGAGCAGGTCGCCGACCACCTCGAGGTATGCCCCGCGGACGTTGATGCTCTCCTTGGCGCCCGACCGCAGCAGCGCGAAGGCGATCAGGTTGATGATCAGGCCGCCGATCGCCACCACCAGCATCGAGCCGGCCGGCACGTCGGGTGGGTCGGTGAACCGGCGCACCGCCTGCACCAGCACGAACCCGGCCACCGCGGTGAGCAGGACGGCGTTGGCCAGCGCGGCCAGCACCTCGAGCCGGTAGAGCCCGAACGTGCGGTGCGAATCGGCCCCGGCCCGGCCGGCCGCGGTGATCGCGGCCAGCGCCATCGCGATGCCGAGCACGTCGGTGAACATGTGGCCGGCGTCCGAGAGCAGGGCCAGCGAGCCGGTCATCAGCGCGGCGGCCGCCTCGACGACCATGAACGCGGCCAGCATGCCGGCCGCCCACCAGAGCCGGGCGCGGTGCTTCGCGCCGGCGTGCAACGCCTGCGTCCCGTGGTCGTGCCCGGCACCCATGCCTCAACCCTCCGTCGGCGCCTCGCGCTCCGGCCAATGTATGCGTACATCGCTATATGTGCAACCCGAACCGATCGCCCGAAACGGGGGTATGCACTGACTGACAACACAAAAGCACCGCCTGGAAAGGAACCCAATCTCCGTGTCCAGACGTACTCTCGCGATTGTCGTCTCCACCCTGCTGGCCGTGGCGCTCGGCGCGTCGCCGGCCGCCGCACATTCCCCCATCCGGACGCTTTCGCTGCCGGCCGGCTTCCAGCCGGAGGGCATCGCCATCGGCGACCGCCCGTACGCCTACTTCGGCTCCCGCCGCGACGGCGACATCTACCGGGTCAGCCTCAAGACCGGCGAGGGCAGAGTCCTCAGCGAGGGACCGGGCACCCCGTCGCTCGGCCTCAAGATCGACGACCGCGGCCGGCTCTTCGTGGCCGGCGGCAGCGGCGGCGACGCCCGGGTGATCGACACCCGGTCCGGTGCCGTGCTGAAGTCCTACCCGCTGCAGACCGTGCCGTCGTTCATCAACGACGTCGTGCTCACCGGCGGTGCCGCCTGGTACACCGACTCGACCAACCCGGTGCTGTTCAAGCTCTCCCTGGCCAAGGGCAAGCTGCCCGACGCCGCGACCAGGGTGCCGCTGACCGGCCAGATCGCCTACACCACCGGCAACAACGCCAACGGCATCGCCGCGACCCCGGACGGCCGCGCCCTGATCGTCGTGCAGTCCAACACCGGCAAGCTGTTCCGCACCACCTACGCCGGGGTGACCACCGAGATCGACCTGGGCGGCGAGCTGGTCCCGAACGGTGACGGCCTCTGGCTGCGCGGCCGCGATCTGTACGTGGTGCAGAACCGGCTCAACCTGATCGCCAAGATCCACCTGAACCGGGCCGGGACGGCCGGCGAGGTAATCGGAAGGACGACCGACCCCTCGTTCGACGTCCCGACCACCATCGCCGAGTACGGCAACCGCCTCTACCTGCCCAACGCCCGGTTCACCACCCCGGCCGAGCCCACCACCACCTACGACGCGGTCAGCGTACCCATCCCCTAAGAGACACTGCCCGTAGCCGGCATCCAGTTGGCGTCCGTCCCCACCGTGGTCAGGCGCTGGGTGGCCCGGGACAGGGCGACGTAGAGCGTGCGGATCCCGGCGGCGTCCTTGGTGAGCGCCGCCGGCTCGACGAGCACGACCGCGTCGTACTCCATGCCCTTGGCCTCCAGCGCCGTGACCACCTGGACCCGCTCCGGCAGCCCGGTCAGCCAGCCGGCGATCTCCTCCTGGCGCGGCACCGGGGTGATCACGCCGATCGTCCCGTCCACGTCGGTGAGCTGCTTCTCGGCCAGCTCCCGCACCAGCCCGGGCAGCCCGGCCGCGGTGGCCACCAGGTCGACCGGCTCGACCCCGGTGCTGCGCACCGCCGACGGCAGTGGCAGGTCGGGCATGATCGTGCGGATCACCCGCGCGGCCACCTCGAAGATCTCCGACGAGTTCCGGTAGTTGGTGGTCAGCGCGTAGGTGTTGCGCCGGCGCGAGCCGAGTGCCCGTTCCCGGGCCCGGTCCAGCTCCTCCAGGTCGCCCGACCAGGCGGTCTGGGCCGGGTCGCCGACGATGGTCCAGGATGCGTACTGCCCGCGGCGGCCGATCATCCGCCACTGCATCGGCGTCACGTCCTGCGCCTCGTCGACCACCACGTGCGCGTAGTCGCGGTAGTCCTCGTCCCGCTGCACGTTCTGCGAGCGGGCCGCGGCCTGGCGGTCGGAGAAGGTGCTGACCTCCTGGACGCCATCGCGTACATGGAACGGGTTTTTGCTCTTCTGCTGCGGTTTGCGGGGCCGGCCCATCAGCTCGTCCAGCTCGTCCAGCAGCGCCACGTCGGCGATCGTCGGGCCCTGCTCGTCGAGCAGCGCGAACGAGCCCTCCAGCAGCCCGATCTCCTCCCGGGAGAGCAGCCCGTTGGCGTAGTTGCGCAGCCGGGCCGGGTCGGCCAGCCAGCGCAGCACCCGCAACGGGGTGAACCGGGGCCACCACGCCTTCAGGAACTCCCGGAAGTCGTTGCGGTCGGCCAGCTCGGCCTCGAACTCCCGCTTCTCCGGCAGGCCGGCGGGCTTGGACTGGCGGGCCTGCGCCCAGAGCGCGTCGAAGAGCCGGTCGAAGCCGTGGCTGCGGACCTCGTTGCGGCGGGCGCCGCGGGGCAGCGCCTTGCGGCGGATCTGCTCCAGCTCATTGGCGCCCAGCCGCAGCAGCGTGCCCCGGTAGAGCAGGCGCAGCTCGGTGGGGGCGCCCGGCACCGCGTCGTGCGAGGCTCGTTCCAGCACCCGCCGGATGCGCAGCGAGCCCTTGATCGCGGCGACCGGCCCGGAGTCGACCCGGGTGGTGTCGTAGGCGGGCACCAGCGAGCCGAGCGAGCGCAGGGTCGCGGTGTCCTCGCCGAGCGAGGGCAGCACGGTCGCGATGTACTCCACGAAGACGCCGGACGGGCCGACCACCAGGATGCCGCCGCCGGCGAACCGGCTGCGGTCCGAATAGAGCAGGTAGGCCGCCCGGTGCAGGGCCACCGCGGTCTTGCCGGTGCCCGGGCCGCCGGTCACGATCGTCACCCCGCCGGCGGGGGAGCGGATCGCCTCGTCCTGCTCGCGCTGGATGGTGGCGACGATGTCGCGCATGCCGTGCCCGGTCGCCTTGGACAGGCTGGCCAGCAGGGCGCCGTCGCCGACCACCCGCATGTCGTCGGGGGCCGCCTCGGGGTCGAGCAGGTCGTCCTCGATCCCGGTGACCCGTTCCCGGGCCGACTGGATCATCCGGCGGCGCACCACGCCGAGCGGCTCGGCCGCGGTGGCCCGGTAGAACGCGGCGGCCGCGGGCGCCCGCCAGTCGACCACCAGGGGCGCCGAGTTCTCGTCGCGGATGCCCATCCGGCCGACGTAGTGGGTGGCGCCGGTGGCCAGGTCGAGGCGGCCGAAGACCAGCCCTTCGTATTCGGTGTCGAGGGCGTGCCGGCGGCGGGCGGCGTGGAAGACCATCGCGTCGCGCTCGACGAGGGCGCCGAACGTGCCGACGCGGGAGAGCTGGTAGCCCTCCTTCTCGGCGCGCGAGGCGTCCCGGCGCAGGTCGACGAGCCGGGCGTAGACCCGGTCGACGTGCTTCTGCTCGAGCGCGATTTCTTGCTGAAGGACGGTGGGGTCGCTCAAGTCGGTGGATCTCCCTTTTCCAGCCCCGGAGAAAAAGGGGGGCAATCGAATTTACTCCCCGGAGACCTGTCCTTGACAGTCGGGTGCCGGTCTGGATACTTAAGCAAGTGCTTAACCATCAGCTCGACCGGATGTACGCGGCACTCGCCGACGGCAGCCGGCGCACCATGGTCGACCGGCTCAGCCGTGGTCCGGCCACCGTCAAGCAGCTCGCCGAGCCGCTGACCATGTCGCTGCCGGCCGTGCTCCAGCACCTGCGGGTGCTGGAGGAGAGCGGCCTGGTCCGGTCGGAGAAGGTCGGCCGGGTGCGCACCTGCCGCCTCGAGCCGGCCGCGCTGCAACAGGCCGAGCAGTGGATCGCCGACCGCCGGGCCGGCTGGACGGCACGCCTGGACCGTTTGGAAGCATTCCTTGAGGAGGACGAGCAATGACAAACCGGACGACGGTGCACGACACCTTCCGGATCGAGCGCCACTTCGACGCCGTACCGCAAAAGGTCTTCAATGCCTTTGCCGACCCGGCCGCCAAGGCGAAATGGTTCGGCGGGCCGGCCGAGATGAAGCGCGAGGACGAGTCGTTCGACTTCCGTGAGGGCGGCCGGGAGACGCAGGTGTCGGTGTTCGAGAACGGCACCCGGTTCGGCTTCTTCGCCACCTACACCGACATCGTGCCGGGCGAGCGCATCGTCTACACCTACGAGATGTCGATGAACGGCGAGCGCATCTCGGTCTCGGTCGTCACCGTCGAGGTGGCCGCCGGCGCGTCCGGCGGCACCGACTTCGTGGTCACCGAGCAGGGCGTCTACCTGGACGGCCTGGACACCCCGGCGCAGCGCCGGCAGGGCACCGAGGACCTGCTGGACGCGCTCGCCAAGTCCCTTTAGGCGGCCTTCCGGAGCGTGCGGCGGCGCTTGACCGGAATCGCCCGCCGCACGATGTCGGCCAGCACCGCCGAGACGTCCACGTGTCGCTCGAGGATCAGCATGTGCCCGGCACCCGGGTAGACGGTCAGCTCGGTGCCGGGCAACGCCTCGGCGATCGAGTTGGCGCACGGCGGCGGGGTCAGCCGGTCGCGGTCGCCGACCAGCACCGCGGCCGGCACGTTTCCGAGCCGGGCCAGCGTGTCGAGGCGCTGCTGCTCACCGATCGAGGTGCGGAAACCGCCGATCGAGCGCAACGACGTACCCCCCACGCTCTTGATCGTGATCTGGAGGGCCGCGTCCTCGTACTCATCGCCGAAGAGCAACCACCGCAACGCCGGCCGAAGGGCCGGCAGCACCGCGCGATGGGGCCGCCAGGCCCCCGAGCGGGCCAGCAGACCGGCGCCGAGCGTCTCACCCGCCCGCATCAGCAGGGCCAGCCGCGGCGGCAGGCCGTAGCGGGTGTGCGCGTGCCCCTCGGCGGTGGTCGACACGAAGAGCAGCCCCGCCACCCGGCGGGTGAACTCGTCCGGGAACCGGTGCGCGAACTCCATGATCGTCATCCCGCCCATGGAATGCCCCGCCAGCACCACCGGCCCGTCCGGCGCCACGACCCGCAGCACCTCGGCGAGATCCTCACCCAGCTGCCCGAGCGTCGCCGACGCCAGCCGGGTCGACCCCGAACGCCCGTGCCCGCGCGTGTCATAGGCGATCACCCGGGGCGTAGGCCGCATCTCCAGCAGCGCCGCCACCTGGTGATGCCAGGTGCGCCGATCAAGACACCAGCCGTGCAGCAGAACCACGGTGACCTGCGCGTCCGCCGGCCCCCAGGACTCCACGCACAGCGTCGCACCGTCGGCGAGCGTCAATTGCGACCGCTCAGACATGGGCACCTCCGCCAGTAACACGGCCCCGTTGTACCCACGGGTAATAAGCATCACTCGCGATCAGTCAGACCGCCACTGTTACAAACAGATTTCTTGGCAGTTTTGCAAGCGGAACGTGAGTTGTCTCGCACTCCGTGTTCACCTGCCCGATGTCAGCGAGAATCCCTTCATGACGACCGACCCGTCGGCTCCGGCCACCTCTCCCGTGATCACCGCCGAGGAGGCGCTGGCCGAGCTCGTAGCGGGCAACAAACGCTTCGTCAGCGGCCGCCCCGAACACGGCCACCGCGTCTCCTCAGCCGCGGCCGCTTCCGGCGGCCAGCAGCCACACGCCGTCGTGGTCGGCTGCATCGACTCCCGGGTCCCGCTGGAGGCCATCTTCGACCAGACCTTCGGCAGCATCTGCGTGGTCCGCTCCGGCGGCCACGTGGTCGACCGCGCGGTCCTGGGCTCGGTCGGCTTCGCCGTGGCCAAGCTGGGCGTCCCGCTGATCATGGTGCTGGGCCACAAGCGCTGCGGCGCGGTCCAGGCCGCGGTGGAGGCGGTCCGCACCAACGAGTACCCCGAGGGCGACATCGGCTACCTGGTGGATCAGCTGACCCCCGCGGTGCTCGCGGTGGGTGCCGACGACCCGGACGCCCCGGAGAAGGCAATGCGAGCCCACGTGGCCCGCACGGTCCGTCGCATGCGCGACGTAACCGGCGTAACGGACCCGGTGGCTTCCGGCCAGGTAGACATCGTGGGCGCGGTCTACGACCTGGACACCGGCTTGGTGGATCTCCTGCCGTAATTTTTCAGTACGGCGAGCGAGCAGTCCCGCCGAGCAGCGCCCGCTAGCCGCGTTCCCGGCGCCGAAGCGCGCCTTTCGCGCAAGGCGAGGGGTCGCGCTCCCAACCCCGCGCCGCGCCAGGCCGGGCTGGGTACGTCCCGCCGGGCCCTGGCCCGCCGGGGCCGCATCGCCTCGCGCCGCGCCGGGCCGCATCGCCTTGGGCCGGGCAGCCTCGGGCCCGCTTCACGCCGGGCCGGGCCGCGCTGGGTCGCATCGCGCCGCGTCCCGTTGGCACCCCGCCGCCTTGCCGCCGCTGGCGGTGGGTGGTGGGTTGGGCTGGGTTGCCATGCGGCGTGGGTGCCGTCTTGCTCGCCTTGCCGCCGCTGGCGGTGGGTGGTGGGCTGGGCTGGGTTGCCATGCGGCGTAGGTGCCGCCTCGCTCGCCCTGCAGCCGCTGGCGGTGGGTGATTGGCTGGGCCGGTCGCCGCACGGTGTGGGCCGGATCGTCTATCTGCCCTCCGGGCGCGGCGGCCGCAGTTCGCGGCTTTGAAGCGCTTTGTGCGCAGATCTTGAAGAGTTAGGCCGTCGTATGGGGGTGAAACTCACCAAGATCTGCGTTTTTGCCCGGCGGCTCGCTTTCTGACTGGGAGGCCCGCCCCCGCGGTGCCGCGCCGGGCCTCGCGGTGCCCCGCGCCCACTCGTGGCATCCGCGCTCGGCCCCGCGGCGCGGTACCCGCGCTGCCCGCGCGCCCATCGCAG
>NZ_BOMY01000059.1 GCF_016862435.1 Paractinoplanes tereljensis | reverse complement strand
TCGGCCGGTGGGCGGCGGCCTGCGGTGACGGCCATGGCGGTGATGGCCAGGAGGCCGGCTAGCGGGGCCAAGGCGAAGCCGGTGCGGATGGTGGCGTCGGTCAGGGGGCCGGCCAGGGCGGCGCCGGTGGCGCTGCCGACGGTGAAGGCGGTGAAGATCCAGGCGAAGGCCTCGACGGCGGTGCCGGGCGGGGCCAGCCGGTCGGCGGCCAGGAACGCCGCGGTCAGCAGCGGGGGCAGGCCGAAGCCGCTGATGAACTGCAGCAGGTACATCAGGCCGGGGGCCGGTACC
Source organism: Paractinoplanes tereljensis (assembly GCF_016862435.1). Classification (GTDB taxonomy): domain Bacteria; phylum Actinomycetota; class Actinomycetes; order Mycobacteriales; family Micromonosporaceae; genus Actinoplanes; species Actinoplanes tereljensis. The sequence goes on along the minus strand of NZ_BOMY01000059.1, from coordinate 14,170 downwards.
AGCAGCAGCGGGAGATAGAGCACGGTGAAGCAGGCGGCCAGCATCGGGAGCCGGCGCAGCGAGCCGGGCTTGGCCCGGGTGTAGAGCAGGCCGCTGACCAGGGCACCCAGCGCCTGGCAGGCCAGCAACCAGCCGGTCAGGCCCCGGTCGCCGGCCGCCTCGGCATAACCGGTGAGGACGACCGGGATGCTGCCCACCGCGGCGCCGACGCAGGCGATCCCCAGCACCAGGGTGGCCAGGCGGGGGACCCGCAGCGGGCCGGCCCAGTGCCGGTGCGCCGGTTGGCCGCGCCAGCGCCGGGTGGCGGGGGCGGCCACGAAGGCGGCGACCCCGGCGAGCTGCAGGACGGCGGCCACGATCAGCGCGGCCGCCGGGCCAGCCGCAGCCACGGCGGCCAAGGTCACCAGCGGGCCGACCACGAAGATCACCTCTTGCAGGGCGATGTCCAGGGCGTACGCGGCGGTGACGTCGGCCGCCGCCACCAGGTCCGGCCAGAGTGCCCGCAGGCAGGCCTCCAGCGGTGGCGTGCCCATCCCGGCCAGGGCCGCACCGGCCAGCAGGAAAACCGGGCGGCCGGCGCTGAGGGCGGCGATCAGGTAGCCGACGGCGGACAGCGACGCCGAACCGTAGAGCACCGGCGGCTGCCGCCAGCGGTCGATGCCGCGGGCCAGCAGCGGGGCGGTGACCGCCATGCCGGCGGTGAAGACGGCAACCACGATGCCGGCCATGGCGAGGCTGACCGACTGGCGGGCGAACAGCAGCAGGGCGAGGGGTGCGGCCGCCGTGGGCAGCCGGCCCACCTGGCTGGCGATCAGGACGAGCGGCACCTGGGGCGCGCGCAGGACGGTGGAGGCAGCGGGCATGAACATCGCTCCCGGCGATGAGAAGGAAAGGGGGACGCGCTGAAGCAGCCAGCGGTCAGGGAGCGAAGTCGGCCCGGTCGTGGTCGTTCCCGTAGAGGGGAAGATCGGGCGTGACCCACCGGGCGAGCATCAGCATCGCCGCCGCCGACACTCGGCGGGCCCACGGCGGCTGGTGGCAGGTGATGCCGCGCGGTGGGGTGGTCACCGCGACAGCTTAACGCCGGGGCACCGAGGACGGCCCGCGCACCTCGGCGCCGAGCGACTGGACGCGGTCGCGCAGGCCCCGGTCGGCGGTGACGACGATTACTCGGCGGTCGGCTTCCCGCCGTACCAGCTCAACGATTTTGTCGTCGCCGGAGTGCGGCGCGCTCTCGACCTTGACCCCGTTCCCGGCCTGCGGAATGTCCTTCGCCCGGCCCTCCACCACCAGGGTCACCTCGACCGGTCCGGGCAGGTCAGGCAGGCCGTCGGCGATGATCGCCGACAGGCGATCGCGGAGCCGGATCGCGGCGCCGGCCCGGTCCTTCCACCAGCCGTCGGGGACGGATCCGACGACGTTGGCCCCGTCGACGATCACCAGAGGTACGGTCATGAAGTTGAGCCTACCCGTGTCAACTTCGGGGAATTATCCAGTCGGCCGCGGCGCTGACCCGGGAGCAATAAGGTCAGGACGTACCAGGAGAGAAGAAGACTTATGAGCATCGGACCGATCGGGCCGGGTGGCCCGGACAACTGGGACGACCTGTTCTCGCGGTTCTTCGGGGCGGCCGAGCCGCGCCGGCAGCAGCGCATAGACATTACGAAGTACATGAGCGGCGACGCTCGTGAGGTGCTCTCCGCAGCCGCCCGCCGTGCCGCCGAGCTCGCCGACCCGGACCGTGGCATCGCCGATCTGGACACCGACCACCTGCTGTGGGGCGCACTCCAGCAGGACGGCATCAAGCAGACCGTCCGCCGGGCCGGAGCCGACCCCGATTCGTTGCTCGCCGCGCTGGGCCGCCCGGCCGGAGTGCGGGAGAACCCGCCCGAGCAGGTCGCGCTGACCCCGCAGGCCAAGCGGGCCCTGCTGGACAGCCTGCAGATCTCCCGGGCGCTGGGTTCCACCTACATCGGGCCGGAGCACATCCTGATGGCGCTCGGCCTCAACCCCGACTCGGCGGCCGGCCGGCTGCTGGCCGGCAAGCTCGACCCGCAGGCTCTGTCCGGCGGTGAGCCGCAGCCCGCGGCCCGCGCCGCCAGCCCCACCAGCAACGGCAAAACCCCCACCCTCGAGCAGTACGGCGTGGACCTGACCGAAATGGCCCGGCGCGGCGAGATCGATCCGGTGATCGGCCGGGCCGACGAGATCGAGCAGGCCGTGGAGATCCTGTCCCGGCGCACCAAGAACAACCCGGTGCTGATCGGCGAGGCCGGCGTCGGCAAGACCGCCGTCGTCGAGGGCCTGGCCCAGCGCATCGTGGACGGTGACGTGCCGCTGACCCTGGAGGGCAAGCGGGTCATCCAGCTCGACCTGGCCGGCCTGGTCGCGGGCACCCGCTACCGGGGCGACTTCGAGGAGCGGCTGCGCAAGGTCATCGACGAGATCCAGAACGAGGGGGACGGCCTGATCGTCTTCCTCGACGAGATCCACACCCTGGTCGGTGCGGGCGGTGGCGGCGGCGAGGGCGGCGGCATGGACGCCTCCAACATGCTCAAGCCGGCGCTGGCCCGGGGCCAGCTGCGGGTGGTCGGCGCGACCACGCTCGACGAGTACCGCAAGTACATCGAGAAGGACGCGGCCCTGGCCCGGCGGTTCCAGCCGGTACTGATCGGCGAGCCGAGCGTCGAGGACACCGTGGCGATCCTGCGCGGGCTGCGGGACAACTACGAGGCGCACCACCAGGTGCGGATCACCGACGCGGCGCTGGACGCGGCGGCCGAGCTGTCCGACCGGTACATCACCGACCGGTTCCTGCCGGACAAGGCGATCGACCTGATCGACCAGGCCGGCGCGCGGGTGCGGCTGCGGGTCAAGACCCCGTCGGCCGACACGCGCGAGGACGAGCGGCGGCTGGAGCAGCTGTCGCGCGACCGGGACCAGGCGGTGGCCGCGGAGAACTACGAGAAGGCCTCGTCGTTGCGTGACGAGATGAATGCGATCCGCGCGCGACTCGAGGGGGCCGTGTCGGATAAAACCGGCATTCCGCAGGTCACCGAGGCGGACATCGCCGAGGTGGTCTCCCGGGCGACCGGCATCCCGGTCTCGCAGCTCACCGAGGAGGAGCGGGACCGCCTGCTGCGCCTGGAGGGGCACCTGCACGACCGGGTGGTCGGCCAGGACGACGCCGTCGAGGCGGTCGCCGAGGCGGTTCGCCGCTCCCGGGCCGGCCTGGGCGACCCGGACCGGCCGGTGGGCAGCTTCCTGTTCCTCGGCCCGACCGGGGTCGGCAAGACCGAGCTGGCGCGTTCGCTGGCGGAGGCGCTGTTCGGTGACTCGGACCGGATGATCCGGCTCGACATGAGCGAGTTCCAGGAGCGGCACACCGTGTCGCGGCTGGTCGGGGCCCCGCCCGGATACGTCGGTTACGACGAGGCCGGGCAGCTCACCGAGGCGGTCCGCCGCCGTCCGTACAGTGTGGTGCTGCTGGACGAGATCGAGAAGGCGCACCCGGACGTGTTCAACGTCCTGCTGCAGGTGCTGGACGACGGCCGGCTGACCGACAGCCAGGGCCGCACGGTGTCCTTCAAGAACACCGTGCTGATCATGACGAGCAACATCGGCTCGGACATCATCAGCGGGACCCGGCGCAGCGTCGGCTTCGGGGCCGGATTCGACTCCGACAAGGCCGACGAGGAACTGCGGGACCGCCTCGACCGGCGGCTCAAGGAGCAGCTGCGGCCGGAGTTCATCAACCGGATCGACGAGATCATCGTCTTCCGGCAGCTGGAGACCGACCAGCTGCGGCAGATCACCGAGCTGATGCTGCAGGAGACCCGGCGCCGGCTGCACGCGCAGGACGTCACCCTGGAGATCAGCACCGAGGCCGTCGACTGGTTGGCGGACAAGGGCTTCCAGCCCGAGTTCGGCGCCCGGCCGCTGCGCCGCACCATCCAGCGTGAGCTGGACAACCGGCTGTCGAAGCTGCTGCTCAGCAACGAGCTGACGGCCGGCCGGACGGTCAAGGTGGACGTCGCCGACGGCCGGTTGACGTTCGACGTCTGATGGAGGGCCGCGCTCAGCTCATGCTGAGCGCGGTCATGTTTTCCACCGAGCCGCCGCCCAGGTGCGGGTATTCCTTGGTCCACTCCACGTAGAGCGGATTGCGGGAGACCACCTCCTGGTAGGCGGCCACCGCCATCTCGATCAGCTTGGGCGCGCTGCGGGCGGCCGGCGACTCCGGGTGCCAGCCGATGACCTGCCGCCAGCGCAGCGGCGCGGTGCGGATCGGCCGGGAGGTCAGACCGGCCGGCGGCCGGAACGTCGGCTGGCACAGGCCGAGCGCGAGCCCGGACTCCACCATGTCGACACAGCCGCGCACGTCGGTCTCGAGGACCCGGCGCGGGGTGAAGCCGGACCGGGCGCAGGCCGCCGCGAAGCACTCGGCGAAGCAGCCGTCGCCGGTGCTGCCCACCCACTGCTCGTGGGCCAGCTCGGCCAGGTCGACGTCGATCTGCTTGGTGCCGGGGTGGTCGTCGGGCATGAGCACGCAGACCGCGTCGACCGCGACGGTCTGCCAGACCAGGCCGTAGTCGGCCGCGGGCATGGCGTCGCCGCACACCCCCACCTGGGCGTAGTCGAGCTTGCCACCCTGCAGCATGGTGGCCAGTTCCTCCACGTAGTACGACGCGTGGGTGGTGATCTGCGCGTCGGGCTGCGCCATGGACAGCCGGTAGACCATGCCGCCGAGGATCGGGCCGCCGAGCGCCCCGATCCGGTACCGGCTCATGGTCTCGCTGTCGGTCGCCCCGGCCAGCCGGGCCGCCTCGTCCTGCAGGCCTTTCATGGCCGGCAGCAGGACCCGGGCACGAGACAGTACGAGTTCGCCGAGCGCCGTGGGCCGCGCACCGCGGCGGTCACGCTCGAACAGAGGACCCCCGAGGGTGCGCTCGATGCGTTGCAGTTGTGCGGTCAAGGCCGGCTGGGCGAGCCCGAGCTGTGACGCAGCCTTGGTCACACTGCCGGTTTCCGCGATGGCGCAAACCACCTTGAGATGCCGGAGCTCCAGGTTCATAGCGTGACGTTAGGACCTTCAAGACATCGAAGGCTAGCCCTCGGGCCTGCCGAAAGATCGGCGACATGTGACAAAGCGGTTACCGGACCGGCCGGTAACATCACAAATCGCCGATGTAGGTGGTCCGGCGAGTGGCGACATCGCGTAATTTATCGACTACCGCGACGGCCGGATCAACTATTTTGTTCCACGGCGGAGCCGACGGCGTCGCCGGGTGCGGGCGGGTCGGCGCGGCCTCGGCGGCCGTCTCCACCCGGTTACCGACCCGGATCAGATCCTCGACCGGAACCATCTGCATCAGTACCGGGAGTAGCTCCTCGGCATCGGCGGCCACGTGCCGTCGCACCGCCTCGGCCACCTCGGCGGCGGCCGGCTCGCCCCGGTCGAGCCGCTTCAGCAGGACGAGCAGGGTGTGATCCTCGGCAAGTTCCCGGGCTGCGAGGTCCTCGCCGCCCGGCACCGCCTGCTTGATGGCGGGATACAGGTACTGCTCCTCGGCCGACAGATGCCGGGACAGCTCGGCGATCAGAACGCTGGTCAGCCGCTTGTCGTCGGGCTCTTCCTCCATCCGCGCGCTGAGCGCGAGAAGGTCCCGGTGCTGCTCGTTCAGGACGTCGACGACGTTGCGGCCGGTGGTCTCGCCGCCGACCGGCGGGAGCGGGGGAAGATTCAGTGCGGACACGGCACCGGCGGTACCCGACCGGATGATTTATCAAACTGCTGGTATGAAGGGGCGATGGAGACCAGCGCCGCCGCGGAGGTCACCGGCATCTGCCGTGACCTGCTGCGCATCGACACCACCAACACCGGCGACCCGAGCACCACGGTCGGGGAACGCGTCGCCGCCGAATACGTGGCGGCGAAGCTCGACGAAGTGGGCATCAGTTCCGTCCTGCACGAGTCCGCGCCGAAACGGGCCAACCTGATCGCCCGCATCCCCGGCGCCGACCGCAGCCGCGGAGCCCTGCTGCTGCACGGCCACCTCGACGTGGTGCCGGCCGACGCCTCCGAGTGGTCGGTGCCGCCGTTCGCCGGCGAGGAGAAGGACGGCTTCCTCTGGGGCCGGGGCGCGATCGACATGAAGGACTTCGACGCCATGATGCTGGCCGTGGTCCGCGACTGGCAGCGCACCGGCTACGTCCCGCCCCGCGACATCGTGCTGGCCTTCACCGCCGACGAGGAAGCGGGCATGGAGTTCGGCTCGCAGTACCTCGTACAGAAGCACCGCGACCTGCTCGAGGACTGCACCGAGGCGGTCGGCGAGGTCGGTGGCTATTCCTACACGGTCAACGACAACCTGCGGCTCTACCTGGTGCAGACGGCCGAGAAAGGCCTCAACTGGCTGCGGCTGAACGCCACCGGCCGGCCCGGGCACGGCTCGTTCATCCACGACGACAACGCGGTCACCGCGCTGGCCGAGGCGGTCTCGGCGGTCGGCCGGCACCGGTTCCCGGTGGTCGTCACGCCCACCGTCCGGCGGTTCCTGCAGGAGGTGAGCGACGCGCTCGGCATCGACCTCGACCCGGACAACCCGGAGATCGCGGTGGCCAAGCTGGGCCCGATCGCCAACCTGATCGGCGCCACCATCCGGAACACCGCGAACCCGACCCGGCTGGAAGCCGGTTACAAGGACAACGTGATCCCCGGCAAGGCGTCGGCCACCATCGACTGCCGCACCCTGCCGGGGCAGGCCGAGTCGTTCCTGGCCGAGCTGCGCGAGATCATCGGGCCGGACATCGAGATCGAGCACATCCAGCAGCAGCCGGCGGTGGAGACCGAGTTCGGTGGCGCGCTTGTCGACGCCATGGGTGCGGCCCTGCGAGCCGAGGACCCGGGTGCCCGGACGGTGCCCTATCTGATGTCCGGCGGCACCGACGCCAAGGCGTTCGCGACGCTCGGCATCAACTGTTTCGGGTTCGCGCCGCTGCGCCTTCCCCCGGAGCTGAACTTCGCCGCGCTGTTCCATGGCATCGACGAGCGCGTTCCGGTGGAGGGACTAGAGTTCGGCGTGCGTGTGCTGGACCGTCTGCTACGTAACAGCTGATTCTTCGTATTTTCCCGGAAGGACCCGATAGATGAGCGACCAGAACGCGGAACTCGACGCCGCCCTCGAGGCTGTCGTAGAGGCCGCCAAGGCGCATCTCGCGGCGGTCAAGGCGGCCGCGGGCCGCATCGACGACGACAACGTCTGGCAGGCGTACGTCGACCTGAACAACGCGTCGTTCGCGTACGACGAGAAACTGCTCGACGCGTTCGGCGAGGTCACGCCGTGGGACGTGGAGTCGATCGACCCCGACGAGGCCGACCAGCGCTTCGGCCTGGGCGCCGACGGTTTCGACGCGGCCGAGTCGGCCGACCCCTACCCGCAGGTGATCTCTGTGCGGCAGCGCCGCGACTACCGGGTGCCCAGTGTGGCCGCCCTGCTGCGGGTGGCCGACGCGGCCCGGCGCAACACGGTGCCGGAGGACGAGGACGCCGGCGCGGTCGAGTCGGTCGGCGAGGCCGTGCTGGAGTTGCTGCAGGCGGGTGACGGCTCACTGTCGTCGCTCGACGTTCCGGAGCTCGAGCCGCTCGACGGCCTGCTGACGGTGAGCGAGATCGCCGAGCCGCTCGACCTCGAGGCCTTCGAGGACTCGGACGGCGACGGCCCGTTCGCCCCCCGCGAGGGTGACCTGCTGGTGGGCAGGCTCGACGAGCACCCCTTCCTCCCGGATGAGGAAGAGGACCACGCCGGGCACAACCACTAGTCAGTAAGACAGTCCCGGCTGGGGGTTGGGCTGAACGCGGCGGCGGAGCATCACCTTGCGGGTGCCGTCCCGAAACAGCTGCACCCGGGCCAGCTCCCAGCCGGAGAACTCCGCCTGAATGGCGAGCTGCGCCGTCGCGGTCAACCGATCGACATTCGAAGGCAACCGCAACGGCGCGTATTCGTAGTCCATGGCATCTAATATGCGCCCACGATCCACCGGTCGGCTAGCCCTGTTCTATGGGGTAGCCGACACCCTCACGCTCGGGATATCCGACGTCGATGGCCGACACATCGTCGAGTGCGTCGGCGATTTCGGCGGGCAGGGTCAGCTCCTCGCTCAGCAGCGCGCCCTGCAGCTGACCGGCGGTGCGGGCACCCAGGATCGGCGCGGCCACCCCCGGCCGGTCGCGGACCCAGGCGATCGCCACCTCCAGCGGTGACACCCCTAGTCCGGCGGCCGCGGTGACCACCGCCTGCACGATGCTGGAGCTGCGCGGTTCCAGATAGGTGCGGACGAACGCGCCCAAATGCTCGGTGGCGGCCCGCGAGTCGAGCGGCCGGCCGTTGCGGTACTTGCCGGTCAGCACCCCGCGGCCGAGCGGCGACCAGGCCAGCACGCCGACGCCGAGGGCGGCCGAGGCCGGCAGCAGTTCCCGCTCGATGCCGCGTTCCAGCAACGAGTACTCCATCTGGGCCGCCACGATCGGCGCCCGGCCCGGGTAGGCGGCCTGCCAGGTGGCGGCCCGCGCGGTCTGCCAGGCGGCGAAGTTGGACACGCCGACGTAGCGAACCCGGCCTGACGAGACCGCGTGGTCGAGCGCGGCGAGCGTCTCCTCCAGCGGAGTAAGCGGGTCGTTGCCGTGCACCTGCCACAGGTCGACGTAGTCGGTGCCGAGCCGGCGCAGCGACGTGTCGAGCGAGCGCAGCAGGTTGCCCCGGGAGCCGTCGCGGCGGCGGTAACCGTGCGGGGTGAGACCGGCCTTGGTGGCGATCACCACCTCGTCGCGTGGCACCAGGTGGTCGAGCAGCGAGCCGATGACCGACTCGGCGTCGCCGTCCCCGTACACGTCGGCGGTGTCCAGCGTGGTGCCGCCGGCCTCCAGGTAGATCTTGAGCTGGGCGGCCGCGTCGTCGGGATCGGTGTCCCGTCCCCAGGTCATGGTGCCGAGGGCGAGCCGGGAGACCGCCAGCCCGCTTCGGCCGAGCGGTCGCTGTTGCACGAGTGAACCTTATTCGCACTGTGTCCGTAGCGAAATGCTCCGGCCCAGGTCAACCGCGTCGGTTACCGGACGGAAACTACGCAGTGTGGGTGGATAGGCTCGCAAGGAGGACCGGTAAAACCCTGGAGGACACGTGCGGCTCGGAATCAGCCTCGGATATCAGGCGGCGTGGACGACGCCTGCCGATCATCTGGCGATGGCCCAGGAAGCGGACCGGCTCGGCTTCGCGGTGGCCTGGTCCGCCGAGGCGTACGGGTCGGACGCGGTCAGCATGCTGGCCTGGGTGGCCGGCCAGACCCGGCAGATCGACCTGGGCGCGGCGGTCATGCAGATCCCGGCCCGTACCCCGGCGATGACCGCGATGACCGCCGCCACCATCGACGCGCTGTCCGGCGGCCGGTTCCGGCTCGGCCTGGGCGTCTCCGGCCCGCAGGTCTCCGAGGGCTGGCACGGCGTACGGTTCGCCAAGCCCCTGAAGCGCACCCGCGAGTACGTCGACATCGTCAAGATGGCGATCGCCCGCGAGCCGGTCTCCTACCAGGGCGAGTTCCACACGCTGCCGCTGCCGGACGGCCCCGGCAAGGCCCTCAAGCTGGGCTTCCGGCCGCCGCGCACGGAGATCCCGATCTACCTGGCCGCGGTCGGCCCGAAGAACCTGGAACTGGCCGGCGAGATCGCCGACGGCTGGCTGGCGATCTTCTTCGCGCCCGACGCCGCCGGCGAATACCTGCAGCACATCGAGCGCGGCCGGGCCAAGCGCGGCCTGGGCCTGACCGGTTTCGACGTGGCGCCTACCGTCCCGGTCGTGATCGGCGACAACCTCGCCTGGTGCGCCGACGTGGTCCGGCCCTATGCGGCGCTCTACGTCGGTGGCATGGGCAGCCGGGAGCAGAACTTCTACAACCAGCTGGCGGTCCGGATGGGTTACGCCGAGGCCGCCCAGAAGGTGCAGGACCTCTACCTGAGCGGCCAGAAGGCGGAAGCGGCCGAGGCGATCCCGCAGGACTTCATCGAACGCACCTCGATCATCGGCAACAAGATCCAGGTCAAGGAACGCCTCAAGCAGTACGCCGCGGCCGGCGTCGGCACGCTCTCGATCAGCCCGTACGTCGGCGATCTGAAGAGCGGCATCGACACCCTGCGCATCGTGGCCGAGGCATACGAGGAGTCGGGGGTGGCCGAGTAGTGGCCACCGTCCTACTGCTGCGGCACGGGCGCACGACGGCCAACGCCTCCGGCGAGCTCGCCGGCCGCCGGCCGGTTGACCTGGACGAGACGGGCCGCCGCCAGGCCGAGAGGGCGGGGGAGCGGTTGCGTGCACTGCCGCTGGCCGCGGTGGTGTCGAGCCCGCTCAAGCGATGCCGCAATACGGTAGAAATCGCCCTGCCACAAGCTGACGTGGCCGAGGACGACGGCCTGATCGAGTGCGGATACGGCGATTGGGAAGGCCAGCAGCTGAAAGAGCTGTCGAAGGACCCGCTCTGGCCGGTCGTCCAGCAGCATCCCAGCGCCGTGACATTTCCGAATGGCGAGGCCATGTCGGAAATGTCGGCACGAGCCATCGCGACGATCCGGCGTTGGGACGCCAAGATCACCAAAGAGCACGGCCCGGAGGCGCTCTGGCTCGCCTGCTCGCACGGCGATGTGATCAAGGCCATCATCGCCGACGCCCTGGGCCTGCACCTCGACCAGTTCCAGCGCATCGCGGTCGATCCCGCCTCGATCAGCGTGATCCGGTACACGCCGACCAGGCCGTTCGTCGTCCGGGTCAACGAAGGCGGTGACCTGGCTACCCTCGTACCCCCCAAAAGCGCGACCACCGACTCGGACGCCGCGGTCGGCGGCGGAGCCGCCAGCGGCGCTGTGTGACCGACGTGTTACCGCAGGTGGGTGTCCGTTGCGCCCTCGGCGAACCGGGGCACGCAGGGTGCGCGATCCCGCGCGAGGCTCGATAGGCTTGCCCGCATGAGCCACCAGGTGCACTCGTTCGAGCCGCCCGAGCGGTTCGTGGCCGGCACGGTGGGCGAGCCGGGCGACCGCACGTTCTTCCTCCAGGCCCGCGGGTCCGGGCGGGTGATCAGCGTCGCGCTGGAAAAAGTGCAGGTGTCGCTCCTCGCCGAGAAGCTCGAGGAGTTGCTCGTCGAGGCCAACAAACGCTTCGGCGTCGACCTCCCCGACGCGCCGATCCTGGCCGGCCACGACAACGAGCCGCTCGACACCCCCGTCGACGAGGAATTCCGCGTCGGCACGCTGGGTCTCGCCTTCGACGTCGACAGCGGCACCGTGGTCATCGAGGCGATCGAGGCCGGTGAGGCCGAGGTCGAGATCGAGCTGGGCGACGACGTCCCCGACACCGATGATGACGACGACGACGATGATGACGAGGACGACGACGAGCCCGACGACGACCTCGACCGCCTGCGGGTTCGCCTGAGCCCCGAGGCGACCAGGGCGTTCATCGACCGGGCCCGCCGGGTGGTCGCCGCCGGCCGCCCGCCGTGCCCACTCTGCGGCCAGCCGCTCGACCCCGCCGGCCACCTCTGCCCCCGGCACAACGGCTACCACCGGTGACCACCGAGCCCGCGGCCGCCCTGGCGGAGAGTGACGCCATTGAACTGCTCAGCCGCGGGCAGATCGACATCGAGGGCCGCCTGGTCGACGCCTCCAACACCACGTTGCGGGCCGAGATCACCCTGGACGGCCTGACCCGCCGCTGCGTCTACAAGCCGGTCCGCGGCGAACGCCCACTCTGGGACTTTCCGGACGGCACGCTGGCCGGCCGCGAGGTCTCCGCGTTCCTGGTCTCCCAGGTCACCGGCTGGGACGTCGTTCCACCCACCATCCTGCGCGACGGCCCGCTTGGCCCCGGCGCCCTGCAACTCTGGATCGACGAGCCCGACGACGCCGAGTCACTGATCGGTTTCGTCCCGGCCTACGACGTTCCGCAGGGTTGGATAGCGGTGGCGAACGCCCGCGACGACGACGGCGACGCCTTCGCGCTGGCGCACGCCGACGACGTACGCCTGGCTCGCCTTGCGGTCTTCGACGCCATCATCAACAACGCCGACCGCAAGGGCGGCCACGTCCTCTACCCCGCGACCGGCACGATCCACGGCGTAGACCACGGCGTCAGCTTCCACATCGAAAACAAGCTGCGCACGGTCCTCTGGGGCTGGACCGGCAAGCCGCTGATCGGCGAGGCCGCCGAAATCCTGGCCAAACTGGCCGCCGAGTTGGACGGCTCACTCGGCGAAAGCCTGGAGGAACACCTCACGGTCACCGAGGTCCAGCACATCCGCCTGCGCATCCGCCGCCTGCAGCGCTCCAGCCGCTTCCCCAAGCCACCCCAGGATTGGCCGGCCATCCCATGGCCTCCGGTCTAAAGATATAAATACGCCCTACCCCAGTCCCGCCGCCACAGCCCCGGCTGGTTGCAGCCCACCCTCCGCGCGCCCGCGCCGGGCGGGCCCGCCCGGCAAAACCGTTACCCTCCCCGCGTGCCGAGGTGGCGGCCAGTGACCACGAGTGGCGCCTGGCCGAGAAGCCCTCGAAGCGGGACGTGGCCCGCTCCCGCGATCTGCTCCTGGCCCTGGACGCCGACCACCGCCTGAACTCGATCGATGAGTTCGCCGGCAACCCGGACTACCTCCGCGTGGACAATACGGATTTGTCGCCCGCCGATACCGCCGCCCTGGTGATGGCGCACTTCGGTTTGTGACAGTGAGGTAAACCTCACGGCCGCCGTTTCTGTCATACCTGCTCGATAGGCTTCTGACCATGGACGCATGGACCGGGCACGACGTGCCGACCCTGCCGGGTGACGCGGCGGCGCCGCGGCTGTTCGACACGGCCCGTCAGGCGGTGGAGCCGACGACGCCCGGGAAGACCGCAACGATGTATGTCTGCGGCATCACCCCCTACGACGCCACCCACCTGGGTCACGCGGCCACCATGATCACGTTCGACCTGGTCAACCGGGCGTGGCGAGACGCCGGCCTCGACGTCAACTACGTGCAGAACGTCACCGACATCGACGACCCGCTGCTGGAGCGAGCGGCCCGCGACGGTGAGGACTGGGTGGTCCTGGCCATGCGCGAGACGGCCCTCTTCCGCGAGGACATGGAAGCCCTGCGCATGATCCCGCCGGCGCACTACGTCGGCGCCGTCGAGTCGATCCCCGCCATCGCCGAGCACGTCCGCGAGCTGCTGAATTCGGGCGCCGCCTACACCCTCGACGACGGCACCGGCGACGTCTACTTCGCGATCGCCGCCGCCCCCAGATTCGGCTACGAGTCAAACCTGGACCGCGCCGAGATGACCACCCTCTCGGCCGAGCGCGGCGGCGACCCGGAACGCCCAGGCAAGCGAGACCCGCTCGACCCGCTGCTGTGGCGAGGCGCCCGCGACGGCGAGCCCGCCTGGGACGGCGGCGACCTGGGGCCAGGCCGCCCCGGCTGGCACATCGAGTGCGCCACCATCGCCCTGGGCCTGCTGGGCGACACGATCGACGTCCAGGGCGGCGGCAACGACCTGCTCTACCCCCACCACGAGTGCTCAGCGGCCCACGCCGAGGTGCTGACCGGCGCCGAGCCGTTCGCCAGCCACTACGTGCACGCCGGCATGATCGGCCTGGACGGCGAAAAGATGTCAAAGTCCAAGGGCAACCTGGTCTTCGTCTCCCGCCTGCGCGGCGACGGCGTAGACCCGATGGCAGTCCGCCTGGGCCTGCTGTCGGGCCACTACCGAACCAACCGAGAGTGGACCGACGACGTCCTGAAGACGGGCCAGGACCGCCTGGCCCGCTGGCGAGCAGCGGCAGCCGCCCCCACCGGCCCGTCCGGCGAGGGCCTACTGGCCGCAGTCCGCGAAAGCCTCTCCAACGACCTGGACACCCCAGCCGCCCTGGCCGTAGTAGACGCCTGGTGCGAGGCCGCCCTAACCGCCACCGGCGAAGACGAGTCCTCCCCAGCCACAATGTCCAAAACGGTAGACGCCCTACTAGGCATCCGCCTCTAGCCCCACCGACCGGGCGCCACCCGGTCCGCGTCGCCCGGTCCGCGTCGCCCGGTCCGCGTCGCCCGGTCCGCGTCGCCCGGTCCGCGTCGCCCGGTCCGCGTCGCCCGGTCC
>NZ_BOMY01000058.1 GCF_016862435.1 Paractinoplanes tereljensis | reverse complement strand
CCCGGTCCGCGTCGCCCGGTCCGCGTCGCCCGGTCCGCGTCGCCCGGTCCGCGTCGCCCGGTCCGCGTCGCCCGGTCCGCGTCGCTTGTTTGGCCGGCCCTTGAGCGAGTCGCCACCCTGTGCGCGGTGTCTGCTCATCAGGGCTGCCTCGTACTCAGGCGCTCCTATTTGATACGAGTTGGGACCGGCGGTCCCTAACGCGGATACCGCTGAGCGAGACCCGCGGTCCGCGCGGCCCGGCGGTGCGGTCCCGCCGCCCTTCCGGGCCGGCCCATTCTCCGATCGCGCCGCATGCTCCCGCAGACAACCTCGTCGCAGAGCTGATTCGGCCGCGCCGGCGTAGCCGATCTTGTGAAGCTCCCGTTCGGAGCGGACCAGAACGCCACACCCTTGGCGCTCCGTCGCCGTCGCCGTCGCCGTCGCCGTGCGTCGGCGTAGCCGATCTTGTGGAGTTCCCGTTTGGAGCGGACCGCGGCCCCACACTCTTGGCGTTGCGCCGCCGGCGTCCGCTTTGGCCGCGCGTCGGCGTAGCCGATCTTGTGGAGCTTTCGCTCGGAGCGGACCGGAACGCCACACCCTTGGCGCTCCGTCGGTCGCCGTCGCCGTCGCCGTCGCCTTCGCCGTGCGTCGGCGTAGCCGATCTTGTGGAGTTCCCGTTCGGAGTGGACCGGAACGTCACATCCTTGGCGCTCCGCTGGCCGCCGGACGCGTCGCCGCGCGTCGGCGAGGCCGATCTTGTGGAACTCCCGTTTGGAGCGAACCGCTACCCCACACCCTTGGCGTTTCGCCGCCTGCGGCTGCGTTGGCTGCGCGCCGGCGTAGCCGATCTTGTGGAGCTTCCCGAGCCGCGCGAAGCGCGGGTTCGGAGCGGACCGGAACGCCACACCCTTGGCGCTCCGCTGGCCGCTGGCCTTTGGCCGCTGGCCTTTGGCCGCTGGCCGCTGCCTTCGCCGCGCGTCGGCGTAGCCGATCTTGTGGAATTTCCGCTCGGTGCGGACCGCTAACCC
>NZ_BOMY01000057.1 GCF_016862435.1 Paractinoplanes tereljensis | reverse complement strand
TTGGCTGCGCGTCGGCGTAGCCGATCTTGCGGAGCTCCTGCTCGGAGCGGACCGGAACGCCACACCCTTGGCGCTCCGCTGGCCGCTGGCCGCTGGCCGTCGGCCGTCGGCCGCTGGCCGCTGGCCGCCGCCTTCGCCGCGTGTCGGCGAGGCCGATCTTGTGGAACTCCCGCTCGGCGCGAACCGCTACCCAGCACCCTTGGCGTTTCGCTGGATGCTGCTGCCTGGCAGTCCGGTGCGTTGTGGCTGGGGCGCCTTGGGGTTTTGGCGGTGGCTTGTCTGGTCGGCGTGTCGCGGATTGGCGGGCGGAGGCGGGCTGGCGGTCTCGTTGGGTGGGGGTGGCTACAGCTTGGCGGGGGCCTTTGGGGCGGGGCGTGTTTGCATAACTGCAGGTCGGCGGGTTGGCACGATAGACCCTGCGGGGAGCCTGCGAGGGGTTTTGGGGGGAAATACTACTTTTGTCGGACTTTCCGGAAAACAGCCACATTTTTCGGGCTTAACCGCCACACTTCTCGTGGTCCTAATTTCGCTCGAAAGGAATTATCATGCGTCGTCCGGTTGTGTTCCTGGCTGGCCTGGTCGTGGCCGGTGGCGCGAGCCTCGCTCTCGCGGGACCCGCCGCCGCGTCCTCTTCGGCCTCCTCCTACTGCTACCCCGGCGCGGCGTACTCGAATGAGTACAACGTGTTCTCCAACAACGGCAACGTCAACCAGGACTGGTCGCTGATCGATGGCGGCGTCCTCAGCGGTCTCGGTCTCGGCATCCTCGGGAACGGCTCCGGCAGCTACTGCGGATGACCAGCTGAAGTCTGACCGGTTCTGACCGATCACGAAGGCCCGAGAAGCCACCCGGCTTCTCGGGCCTTTGCCGTGCGTCGATGCCACCGGACCGGGGCGGAATGGCATCATGGCCCGATGCATGCGGCGGTGGCGGTTGTTCAGGACATCGTGACCGCCCTCGCGCCGGGGGACGACCTCGAGGCCGAGCACCGGTCGCGGATACTCGAGTGGCTCGGGTCCACCGACGACGTCTTCCGGCGGGTCAAGCCGGCCGAGCCCGATCAGCACCTGGTGTCGTACGTCGTGCCGGTCGACGCCGACGGCAATGTTCTTCTGGTCGACCACATCAACGCGAGGCTGTGGCTGCCGCCGGGCGGGCACGTCGAGCCGGGGGAGCACCCGCACGACACCGCGGTCCGCGAGGTGGCCGAGGAGCTGGGCCTGACCGCCGTCCCGGACCCGGCGCCGCTCTTCCTGACCGTCACCCGGACGGTCGGCCTCGACCGGGGGCACACCGACGTCAGCCTCTGGTACGTGCTCCACTGTGACCGGACCGAGCGGCTCACCCCGGACCTTGGCGAGTTTCACCGGGTCCGCTGGTGGTCGCCGGAAGACATCGAGCCCGCGCGCTGCGACCCGCATTTCCCGCGGTTTCTCCACAAGATGCGGCGATGAGAACGCCGCGGCAGCGGATCGAGGCGGCCTGCGCCGACCGGGGCACGCCGCGGGTGGTGGCCGGGTGCGTCGCGCTGATCGGGGGCGGCGAGACCGATCCCGCGCTGGTCGAGACTCTCGGCGGGCCGGCCGGGCCACGCTACCTGGACTCCCCGGAGGACCAGCGTTATTGGTTGCGCGTGTGGGGCGTACGCGGATTGTTGTGGGCTTTGGGTTTGCCTGATGCACCTTCCCCGGAGGATCCGGACGTGGTGGCGGCGTTGGTGAGCGCGCTCGCCGACGAGCGCTGGCGGGTCCGGGAGAACGCCGCCAAGGTCGTCGCCCGGCACCGTGTTGATGCCTGCCAGCCGGCGATCGCGGCCCTGCTCAACGACGAGATCCCCCGGGTACGGGTGGCATCCGCCCGGGCGCTCCGTGTGCTGATGCGGTAAGAATCAGGGATGCTCGATATCACGTCCGGCGGCACTCCGGGACCGCAGATCGCCGACGAGCTGCTCTTGCTCGACAACAATGTGTACGGGTCGGTGGCGGACGCCCCGCCGCTGCAGGACATCGCCGAGTCGTTCGTGTTGAAGGGCTGGCGCGCGCGGCGAAGCTCGTGGACCGACTTCGAGGTCGAATGCGAGTGGGTCCGCATCGAGCTGCAGCAGACCTCCGACGGCGTGCTCTTCAGCGGCATCGTCGACCCGGCCCGGCTGGACGACCTCGGGGCCGTGCTCACCGCCTTCGACCTGCGGTTCTCCATGGAGCTCTGGAGCACCGACCGGACCGAGCTGCTCCGCGAACTGCGGAGTTAGGTAAGCGCCAGGCCGGGGCCCGGGTCGGGGGTCGGCACCGGGGCGGGGATCTTGTATTCCTCGGTGAGCGTGGTCATCGGGCCCGGCCAGGTCGCCTGGGCCACCTCGATCGGCTTGCGGGTCTCGTCGAAGGCCACGTGCAGCAGGTGAAGCACCGGGGTGTCCGGGCGGATCTGCAGGATCTCGGCCTCGTCGCGGCTGGGCTGGCGGGCGCTGATCGTGTCGGTGGCCGACGCGTAGCGTTTGCCCAGCGCCTCCTCGGCCTCCTGGTAGAGCGGGCGGCCGAAGGCCTCGGCCCGTTCGAGCGAGGTGCCGGAGGTCTCGGCCACCCGGAACCAGGACGCACCCAGTTCGACGGTCGCGTCGTCGGTGCGCACGATGTGCCGGCGGACCAGCATCTCGGTGCCGTCGCGCACCCCGAACGCGTCGGCCACCTCGGCGGGGGCGGGTTCGCGGCCCACCGCCACCAGCTGCTGGCGATAGCGGGCGGCCAGGTCGGCATGGTAGCCGCGGTGCGCGCCGTAGCGGCCGCGGGAGAGCCGGTTGAGCCGGCGGCGGGTGCCCCGGACGTACGTGCCGGAGCCGGGCTTGGTGATCAGGACGCCCTCGACGCGCAGCTGGTCGACGGTGCGCTGGACGGTCTGCTTGGCCACCCCGAACATCTCGGCCATCGCCGGAATCGACGGCAGCCGCTCGCCGGGCTGCCAGTCGCCGCGGCGGATGCGCTCGCGCAGCTGGGTGGCGATCTGGCGGTGCGGGAACTCCGCCGCGCCCGGGTTGATCGTCATGCCGGCCTCCTGACCCCTAGGTTCCTAGGATGCCCCGAGGCGGCGTGACCGGCGTGACGACACGCCGGTCAACCAATTACCAGGAGCCGGCGGTGGGGCCGGCCGAACCGCCACGGCGGCGGAGGTACTTTTCGAACTCGCTGGCGATCTCGTCGCCGGTCAGCGGCTGGATGCCCTCGTCGCCGACCCGCTCCTCGAGCTCGCGGACGTACTCACCGAGTTCGGCGTCCTGCTCGGCGGCCACCCGCACCCGCTTCTCCCACTCGTCGGCCTCCTCGGCCAGGTCGGCCATCGGGACCGGCAGGTCGAGCACGTCCTCGAGGCGCGAAAGCAGCGCGAGCGTGGCCTTGGGGCAGGGCGGGTTGTTCGCGTAGTGCGGCACGTGCACCCAGAAGGACAGCGCCTCCAGGTCGGCGCGGCCGGCCGCCTCGTGCAGGACGCCGACGATGCCGGTCGGGCCGTCGTAGCGGGTCGGCACCACCTTGTACTTGTCGGCGATGTCGTTGTCGGTGGCCGAGCCGCTGATCGGCAGGGGGCGGGTGTAGGGCACGTCGGCCAGCAGGGCACCCAGCAGCACAATGCGGGTGACCTCGAGGCTGTGGCACAGCTCCAGGACCTGCTCGCAGAAGGTGCGCCATTTCATGCTCGGCTCGATGCCGCGGATCAGCACCACGTCGCGGTCGGCGCCCTCGGGGCTGGCCACCGTGAAGCGGGTGGTCGGCCACTCGATTTTCCGGGTCTCGCCCTCGGCCATCGTGATGGTCGGGCGGCTCACCTGGAAGTCGTAGAAGTCCTCGGGGTCGATGGTCGAGATCTCTCGTGCCTGCCACACCTGCTCGAGGTGTTCCACGGCCGCGGTGGAAGCATCCGCAGCATCGTTCCAGCCCTCGAAGGCAGCGATGGCCACTGGGGAGCGAAGCAGCGGGAGGCCGTCGAACTCAGTCATAGGTGACAGCCTACGTGCGGTGCGTGTGCGGCACTCGGTGGCCGCGCCGCGCGTGACGCTCAGCCCCCACCACAGAGAGCCGCGTCACACGGCCAGTTGCGGGGCCAGGACCGCAGCGCAGCGTAGATTGCGGTATTTGCCCTGATAGTCCAGTCCGTACCCGACGATCAGGCCCGGGCCGACGTCGAAACCGATGTGCGTGGGGGTGTCCGCGAAGCGGGCCGTGTCGGGCTTGCGGAGCAGCGCGCAGACCGCGATCGATCGGGGTGCGCGCTGCGCGAGGTTGCTGATCATCCAGGTCATGGTGAGGCCGGTGTCGATGACGCCGTCCACGATGATCACGTCGCGGCCCGAGATGTCCACCTCGAGGTCCTTCAGAAGGCGGACCGAACCGGAGGCGCGGTTGCGGGTGCTGTAGGACTTGAGCGCCATCCAGGCGATCTCGGCCGGCGCGGGGTAGGCGCGGGCCAGATCGACGGTGAAGGTGGCGGCCCCGCCCAGCACGCCGATCATCACCGGGACCGAGTCGGCGTAGCGTTCGTGCAGCTCAGCGGCGAGCACCCCGACTCGCGCCAGGATCTGCTCCTCGGTGAGAAGCACCGTTTCGAGATCGTCCGTTACGTGGCCGGCGTCCATCGTGTGCCTCCCGAAGGCGCGACCGGAGGTCGCCCCCAAGATCCTGCCACGCCGGGGCAATTGTGGCTTCCGCCTATCCTGTGAGTTCCGGTAAGGTCCGCGCGTTCGATTGTTCATCTTTTCGGCACCCTGGTGGAGTTGTTGCATGGCGCGACGGATCGCTCTGAGCGAGATCCGCTCCCGGACCTACAAGCGGCGGGATGCGTGGTGGACGGTCTGGCTCGTCGATCCGCTGGCCTCGCGCCTCGTGTGGCTGGTGGCGCCGTGGCGGTGGGTGACCCCCAACCTGCTCACCTTCCTGGCCTTCCTGATCGGCATCGGCTCGGCCGTCAGCTTCTGGCAGGGTAGTTACGGCTGGGTCGCGCTCGGTGCGCTGCTGTTCCACGTCAGCTTCGTGCTGGACTGCATGGACGGCAAGATCGCCCGGCTGAACGGGACCGGCTCGGTGTTCGGGCAGTGGCTCGACTACGTCTTCGACCGGCTGCGGGTCGTGGTGACCACGATCGGCCTGTTCGGCGGGCAGTACGAGCGGACCCACAACTTCGCCTTCATCTGGCTCGCCGGGCTGGTGCTCTTCCTCGACATGTTCCGTTACCTGAACGCCCTGCAGATGGGCAAGGTCAAGACGGTCATGAAGGACAATCTGACCGCCGCACGCGGACCGGACGCCGTTCCGGTGAGCTTCGTCGAGGACGAGTCGGACGAGCACCCGGAGTCCGCCGACGCCGTCTCCGAGGCCGACCACGTCGTTGACGTCAACAGCGACTTCCGTAACCGGTTCGGGTTTTTCGTCCGGTTCCGTAACGTGCTGATCCGGCAGCGGATCCGGGCGCACGTGTTCAGCGGCATCGAGTTCATGATGTTCGTGTTCATCGTCGGCCCGCTGGTGAACTGGATCATCGGGGTCACGCTGATCTCGTCGGCGCTGATGATCGGCTTCGAGCTGCTGCTGATCTACAAGCTCTACACCGCGACGCGCACCTACGAGCGGAAGATGGCGGCCGCCACCATCCCGGCCCAGGCGCCGGCCGCCGAACGCGACGGGGTTCCGGCCGTCTGACCGGTCACGGCGCCGGTTAAAGCAGCGGTCACAGCATGTGATCCATCAGCGCCACGTCGGTCAGCACGGTGTAGCCGTTCTGGGCGTACAGCTCAATGGCTCTGGTGTTGTGAATTTCGGTTTGCAGTGACAGCCGGTGCGCGCCGGCCGTCCGGGCCTCGCCCGCGACCTGCATCAGCAGGGCGCGGGCGACGCCCATGCCGCGCGCCGGCGGCGCGACGAAAAGATCACGAACCAACCAGACGGTACGCAGGGTGAGCGCGGCCGGAAGAATCGCGATCGAGCAGATGCCGTACGCCTCGGCCGGCGTCCCGGCCACGTAGATCCGCGTGCGGGACGACAGGACCTGCTCGAGCACCCACTCGGCGACCGCCTCCGGGGCCGGGTTGGCGCCGTAGTGCTGCCGGTACTCGTCGAAGAGTTCGGTGGCATCCGCGAAGAGCGGCTCGTCCGGGTCCGTGAGCCGGTGGGCCGTCATCGCCGTCGTCACGGTCATAGCGTCATAATCCCGTTGAGACCGACAAACCGCTGTATAAACCCGCATAATGCAACGGTGGCGCACATCGACCAAGTCCTCGGACCGGCCGACGACACCGTGACGTTCTTCCAGCCCCGAGCCATGGTGTACGTGACCATGCTGTGGGTGGCCGCGGCCGTGTGGGTGGTCTGTCTCGGCCTGCACATCCTCATCCGGCTCGCTCTCGGCCACCCGCTGCCGGGCGACAGCCTGGTGATGTACCTGGAACTGGCCCTGATCCTCCCGGCCGTGTTCTCCGCCGTCATCCTGCTGGTGGCCTGGAAGCGTTTCGGCTGGCTGCACAGCTCCATGCACGGCCTCGACTTCGCCGCGACCGGCCGCAAGCCGGTGCACCTGCCGTGGGCGGGCATCGCGACGGTCTCGCTGCGGCACTGGGGCCCGTTCCGGGAGCTGGTGGTGACCCCGATCGCCCCCGATTTCGCCACCGTACTTGACGGCGCCGGCCGCGCCCCCCGGATGCGCAAGCGTGGTGGCGAGGTCTCCTACCTGGTCGACGTGGGCCTGATGTCGCCCGGCCCGGAGGTCCTGATCGCCGAGCTGCACCGCCGCCTGCCCACCAAGGTCTGAGCCGCCGCTCTAGATTGCTGGGCATGGATCTCAGCGGCAAGACGGCGGTTGTCACGGGTGGGTCGAAAGGGATCGGGCGGGCCATCGTGGCGCGGTTCGCCGCGGCCGGGGCGCGGGTGGTGTTCACCTACGCGCACGCGGAGCCGGTCGATCCGATCGACGGGACCGTGGCCGTGCGGGCCGATCAGGAGGACCTCGGGAACCTGGACGCGATCTTCGAGCGGGTGGGGGACGGGCTCGACATCCTGGTCAACAACGCGGCGATCGCGCCGCAGACGCCGATCGCGGAGCTGACCGTCGCCGAGATCGACCGGGTGTTCACGGTCAACTTCCGGTTCCCGCTGCTGGCCATCCAGCGGGCCGTGCCGCTGCTGCGGGACGGCGGGCGGATCGTCAACATCTCCACGCTCAACACGGTCCTGTCCGGGCCGGGGCTGTCGCTCTACTGCGCCAGCAAGGCCGCCCTCGAACAGGTCACCTCGGTCGCGGCCAAGGAACTCGGGCCGCGCGGGATCACCGTCAACACGGTGTCGCCGGGCGCCACCGACACCGACCTGCTGCGGGGCGGCAACTCGGCGGAGGCCCTGGAGGAGGAGGCGCGGCTCACCGCCCTGGGCCGGCTGGGAGCCCCGGACGACATCGCCGCAGTGGTGGCGTTCCTGGTCTCGGCCGACGGCGGCTGGGTCACCGGCCAGAACATCCGCGCCACCGGCGGCCTTCTGCTGTAGCGGGCCCGGGGGTGTACCAGCAGCCCACCCCTGAGGTCGGCGATCCGACCTAGCCTGGGAGCGTGGACAACCGTGCTGAGGTGAAGGCTTTCCTCACCTCCCGCCGCGCCCGGATCACTCCGGAGCAGGCCGGGCTGGTCAGCTTCAGCCGTAATCGGCGGGTGCCCGGACTGCGCCGCAGCGAGGTCGCCGACCTGGCCGGGGTCAGCGTGGAGTACTACGCCCAGCTGGAACGGGGCAACCTGGCCGGGGTCTCCGGCAGTGTGCTCGACGCCCTTGCCCGCGCCCTGCAACTTGACGAGGCCGAGCAGGCGCACCTGGCTGACCTGGCCCGCGCCGCGGGACCGGCCGGTCGCGGACGCCGGAAGCCGGCCGCCGGGCAGATCCGGCCGAGCGTGGCCCGGCTCCTCGAACTGATGACCGCGATCCCGGCGCTCGTCAACAACGGCCGGGGTGACGTTCTCGCGGCCAATCCGCTGGCCCGGGCGCTGTACGCGCCGATGTTCGACGACCCGGCGCGGCCGGCCAACCATGCCCGGTTCGCGTTCCTGAACCCGCTGGCCCGGGACTTCTGGGTCGACTGGGAACGGATCGCCGCCGACACCGTGTCGATGATGCGCACCGAGGCCGGCCGCGACCCCTACGACCGGGACCTCACCGATCTCGTCGGCGAGCTCTGCACCCGCAGCGAGGACTTCCGGACCCGGTGGGCCGCGCACGACGTGCGCCTGCACCGCACCGGGGTCAAACAGTTCCGGCATCCGGTGGTCGGCGAGATCACGCTCAGCTACGAGGCCATGCCGCTGACCGCCGACCCGGGGCTGACGCTGATCGCGCTCAGCGCGCCGGCCGGCTCGGCCGACGACGACGCCCTGCGCCTGCTGGCCAGCTGGGCGGCCCCGGTCAGCCCACGTCCAGGTCGCTGACCTGCAACAGCGGCAACCCTCACGCCTTGGTTCCGGCCATCAGCCAGACCGCCGAGATCACCAGGCCGGCCAGGGCCATCTTGCGGCCCTCGCCGGTGCGGTCGGCGCGGCGCAGGGCGAGGTCCCGGGACTGATCGTCATCCATGGGCCGATGGTGACAAGGGCCCGCCACCCGGCGGACCGCGACGGCCTTGCGCCGCCGCCGGGCCGGCCGCCGCGGCGGTCCGGGCCGATGCTTTTGGGGCCCCTAGGACGTACGGCTAAAGGGGTTGCCCGAAGTTGACCTTGACCCCGGGGGAGTAGAGGACGCTGGCCGGCGGGCCTTGCGGCGTGGGCAGGCCGGTGGCGGCGATCAGTTCGTCGTCGAGGTCGAGCAAGGTTGCGCGGCGCAGTGGCCAGCGGGAGTGTTCGTTGGGCAGATGGATCGTGCGGCCCCAGGCGTTCGTGTGCAGGCCCCAACGCGCCGTGACGAAGTGTTCCAATGCGGTGGGTTCGGCGATTTCATCGCCGATGCGGACGGTGAGGGTGCTGCTCGTGCCTCTCGGTCGCGGCCAGCGGCGTTGTGAGGTGTACGCGATGACGTCGCCGTCCTTACGCAGGCGCATCCGCGACCACATGTACGGCAGGCGCAGCGAGGCTCGCGCGGTGAGCACCGGCAGCAGGCGTTCGGCGTCGAGCGACAGGAACACAACCGCTCGATGACCGTTTTGGTCCACGCTGTAGAGACGCACGTTGGTCTCGGCGAACGTGCCGAGATAGGGGATTCCGGGGCCGCGCAGGAAGCCGAGGCCCTCCATCCGGAACGCGATCAGGCCGACGTAGGTGACGCCGCCGAGCAGGTCAGGGGTGGTGCCGGCGGGCAACAGCGGCGCGATGATCGCCGGATCGATCGGCCAGTGCAGGAACGTCAGGTCGGCCCAGCGCTGCACCAGGATCGACCGGCGCACCGGCCGGACCGTCTCGGGGGTGACCTCCTCGACCGACATGGATCTCAGCCTAGATCCCACAGCAACCGGTAGTACGCGATGCGTTCCGGGTCGGGGTCGATGCCGTAGGTCGCGAAGAACAGGTCCTCCCAGCCGTCGCCGTAGTTCCAGCTCAGGCTGTAGGAGGCGACCGCCAGGTCGGCCCAGCGGTCGGCCACACCGAGCGCGGCCAGGTCGACGTGCGCGACCCAGCGGCCGTCCGGGCCGATCAGGGTGTTGGGGGCACAGGGGTCGCCCTGGCAGACGACCAGGCGGTCGATGGCCGGCGGGTCGCCGATCTTGCCACGGTCGACCTCGCCGAGGCGGCGTTCGACGCTCCAATCAAAAGGACATTCCTTGACGGGTACGCCGTGGTGCAGCTCTTTCAGCCCGGCTGCGATCGCGGTTACCGCGGTGGCCTTGTCCCAGCGCTTGTCGACCGCGGACCAGCCGTTGATCGCCCTGGTCACCAGCCACTCGCCGGTTTCGTCGCTTCCGCTGCTGACGACCTCGGGAACCGGGGTGTAGCGGGCGGCCCAGGCCAGGCGACTGGCCTCGTTCCGCAGCGGCAGATTCGACCCGCGTGGGGCGAACTTCACGAAATAGTCGCTGCCGATGCGATATGTCAGGCCGCCGAGGACATTGCGCCATATCGGGGTCAGGGGTCGCCCCTCGGCGAGGGCGGTCACGGCGGCGGGGACGGCGATGTCGTCGCCGAAGTCGGTCTCCGGAGGCTGCACGGGGGTCAACTCTGCCACTTGCGTCACAGGTCGCCCCGGATGCCCGGCCGGGCGGGAAGAATTGGCGGCGATGAACTCACAACGACCCGCCGCGGTGCTCTTCGACATGGACGGCACGCTGGTGGACAGCGAAAAGGTCTGGGAGATCGCGCTGCACGAGCTGGCCGCCTGGGCCGGCGGCACGCTCTCTCCCGAGGCCCGGGCCGCGATGGTCGGCGGCAGCATGAAGTCCAGCATGCGGATCTTCCGGGAGGACCTCGGCCAGCCCGACCGCCCCGAGGAAGCGGACGTCAAGTGGCTGACCTCGCGGGTGTTCAACCTGTTCCGCGAGGGTCTGGTGTGGCGTCCCGGCGCGGCCGAGCTGTTGCGGGCGGTCAAGAAGGCCGGCATGCCGACCGCGCTGGTGACCTCCACCGGCCGCATCCTCGTCGAGGCCGCCCTGGACACCCTGGGCCGGGAGAACTTCGACGTGGTGGTCTGCGGCGACGAGGTCACCATGCCCAAACCCGACCCCGAGCCATACCGTACGGCCGCCGCCCTGCTGGGTGTGCCGATCGAGCAGTGCGTCGCGATCGAGGACTCGCCGACCGGCGTGGCCAGCGCGCTCGCCTCGGGGGCGGTCGTGCTGGCCGTGCCGGCCGAGCTGGAGCTGCCCGCGACCGACGGGGTCCACCTGCGCCGTTCCCTGGTCGGGGTGGACCCCGCCTATCTGACCCAGCTGTTGATCACTCAGCGGCTATTGCAGCCAGAACATTGAGCCGGGCCGCCTTGATCGCCGGCAGCACCGAGGCCAGCACCCCGACCAGCGCGGCCAGCACCAGGTAGAGGGCCATCCCGCCCCACGGCAGCACCAGCTTGTCGATGCCGTCGTCGTTCAGGGCCCGCACCACGGCCGCGCCCAGCCCGGAACCGACGACCACCCCGAGCAGCGCCCCGAAGACCGAGATGACCACGGCCTCGACCGTCACCATCCGCATCGTCTGGGACCGGCTCAGCCCGACCGCCCGCAGCAGGCCCAGCTCGCGGGTGCGTTCCAGCACCGACAGGGCCAGGGTGTTGACCACGCCCAGCACCGCGATCAGGATCGCCAGCGCCAGCAGCACCTGCACCATGGTGATCACGGTGTCGAAGTCGGACAGCTGCTGGTTGATGAACGTGGTGCGGTCGCTGGCCGACACCTCGGGACTGTCGGCCACCAGGGCCTTGATGCCGGGCAGCACCTGGTCGACGGTGGTGCCGTCGGTCAGCCGGACGAACGCGAAGACCGGCTGCGGAATGCCGAAGTCCTTGGTCGCGTCGGCCGGCAGGAAGTAGGTGCCGGGCATGAAGTCCTCGTCGTAGGACGCCGCGATCGTGTACCGATGCGCGTCGCCGTGCGACAACTGGACGTTCAGGCTGTCCCCGACCTTCCAGCCCTTGTCGGTCAGCTCCTTCGTGCTGATCGCGACCTGGTCGGACTTGAGCACCGGCAGCTGCGGACCACCGAACGCGTCGGCCAGTTTCGTCAGGTCGTCGGTCGCGGTGACGTACGTCAGCTTGCCGTTGATCTGGGCCTGGTCGTTCCAGATGCCGGCGGCGGCGCGCACCCCGGTGATCTCCCGGGTCTGGTCGAGAACCGCCGGGTCGAAGGTCGGCGGCCGCGGGCCGTTCTGCTCGCCACCGATGATGATCTGCGCCTTGACCGTGTCCTCCGCGGTCGCGGCGATGCTGGTCTTGGCCGAGTTCATCACCACGGTCACGCCGGTGACCAGGGCGATGCCGACCATCAGGGCGGCCGCCGTGATGGCGGTGCGGCGCGGGTTGCGGCCCGAGTTGAGCCGGCCCAGCCGGCCCGGGACCGACCAGGAGAACAGCCGGCCCAGCAGGCCCACCACCGGGCGGGAGATGAGCGGCGTGAGCAGGGCGACGGCGATGAAACTGACGAGTACGCCGCCGAGGATCAGCCACAGTCCACCCGATCCGTACAGCCCGATGCCGAGCATCGTCCCGCCGATCGCACCGACCACCGCGCCGGCGACGCTCACCTTGGTGAGCGGCCGGTCCGGGGTGGCCACGTCCTGCATGGCGGCGACCGGCGAGATCCGCGAGGCGCGCAGCGCCGGCAGCACCGCCGCCACCACGGTGACCAGCACGCCGACGATCAGCGAGCTGAGGATCGCGGACAGCGGCACCCCGACGCTCGCCATCTCGAAGCCGTCGTTGAGCGAGGCGAACAGCTGGCCCAGCCCGGCTCCGACGCCGACCCCGGCGGCCAGCCCGATCAGGGCCGCGACCAGGCCGATCACCACCGCCTCCAGCAGCACCGAGCCGATCACCTGACGCCGGCTCGCGCCGAGCGCCCGCATCATCGCGAGTTCCCGGGTGCGCTGGGCCACGATGATCGAGAAGGTGTTGAGGATCAGGAAGATCCCGACGAACAGGGCGACGCTCGCGAAGCCCAGCAGGATCTTGTTGAAGAAGCCGAGGAACTCCTTGAGGCTCGCGGCGTTGTCCTCGGCCAGCTGGTCGCCGGTCTTGACGTCGTAGCCGGTGCCGACCGTGGTGGCGATCCGATCGCGCAGTTGCTCCGGGGTGACCCCGTCGGCGGCCTTCACGTTGATCATGTTGAACATGCCGGTCTGGCCGATCATCAGCTTCTGGGCGACCGGCTCGGTGAAGGCGACCTCCTGCGATCCGCCGATCGAGTCCTTGTCGTTCTGGTAGCCCCAGATGCCGACCAGCGTGAACGTCTTCTTCGGCTCCAGGGTGAGCACGCCCACCCGGTCGCCGATCTTCAGCTTGCCCTGCTTGGCGACCAGCGCGTTGACCGCGATCTCGTCGTCCTGCTGGGGGCCGCGGCCCTCGCGCAGCTTGAGCAGGTCGTCCTCGCCCACCCAGTTGCCGCCCAGGCGGGGCGGGCCGGTGCCGGCCAGCACCTTGCCGTCCGAGCCGATCACCCGGGCGCCGTCGGCGGTGACCATGCCCGTGGCCTTTGCGACTCCTTGGACATTTCGGACTTCGTTGACGATGCTCGCCGGTAGCGCGGAGGGGACCTGTTCGCCCTCCATCTCGGAGACCTCGATCTTGGGCTTGGCCGAGACACTCACGTCGGTGCCCGCGAACGCGGTGGCGAACAGCTGGTCGAACGAGCGACCGAGGGTGTCGGTCACCACGAACGCGCCGGCCACGAACATCACGCCGAGCACCACGGCCAGGCCGGAGAGCACCAGCCGCAGCTTGCGGCCGAGCAGACTCTTCAGCGTCGCGCGCAACATCTAGACCAGCACCTCTCCGGACTTCATCGCCTCGAGGACGGTCTCCGGGGTGGGCTTGGCCAGCTCGTGCACGATCGAGCCGTCGGCCAGGAAGACCACCCGGTCGGTGTAGCTGGCGGCGACCGGGTCGTGGGTGACCATGACGATGGTCTGGCCGTGCTCGCGCACGCTGTCGCGCAGGAACGCCAGCACCTCGGCACCCGACTTGGAGTCGAGGTTGCCGGTCGGCTCGTCCGCGAAGATCACGTCGGGGCGGCTCATCAGCGCCCGGGCGCACGCCACCCGCTGCTGCTGACCGCCGGAGAGCTGGGCCGGCCGGTGGCTGAGCCGGTCGGTCAGCCCAACGGTCTCGATCACCGTGTCCCACCACTGCGGGTCGGGCTTCCTACCGGCGATGTCCAGCGGCAGCCGGATGTTCTCCGCCGCGGTGAGCGTGGGCAGCAGGTTGAACTGCTGGAAGATGAAACCCACCCGGTCGCGGCGCAGCCGGGTCAGCGCCTTGTCGTTCAGCCCGGTCACCTCGGTGCCGCCGATGTGCACCGTGCCCCGGGTGACCGTGTCCAGCCCGGCCAGGCAGTGCATCAGCGTCGACTTGCCGCTGCCGGACGGACCCATGATCGCGGTGAACTTCCCGCGGCCGAAACTCGCACTCACCCCACGAAGGGCGACGACCTGAGCCTCCGCCTTCCCGTACACCTTCCACACCTCTTCGGCGCGTGCCGCAACAGGCGTCTCCATCGTCTGAGCCCCCATCTTGTGCGGGCCGCCCCCGTTTTGGCCGGCCCGTCCGTCTTGGTCCGGCCGGGCCTGAGGCCCGGCCGGCAGGAATCAGTCTTTCGGCGCGGCGGGCGGGAAACGTCCGCCCACAGTCGTATCAGGACGCGAGATTTCGGTACGGGGTGCACCCCAGGCGACGTCAGGGATAGCCCTGAGATGTCACCGTGACGCCGCTTTCGACTTGACTGACGTCATCGATGACGTCATAGTGGGTCACATGGACCTGACGCCCTACCTCGAGACCCTCCGGGCCGACCTTGCCGCCGCCGCGGCACCGGGCGGCCCGGAGACCACTCGGGCGGCCGAGTTGCTCGGCCACTCACTGGAGGCGTCCGCCCGGCTGGCGCTGCTCGAGGCGCTGTCCGACGCGGCCGCCGAGATCACCACGCACCTGTCCGACGCCACCGTCGAGGTGCGGCTGCGCGGCCGCGAGGCCGACCTGGTGGTCACCCGCACCGCACCCGAACAGCCCGACAATCAGCCGCCGCCCCCGCCGATGCCGGATGCCGGCGACCTCACCCGGCTCACCCTGCGGATGGCCGAGTCGCTCAAGACGCACGTCGAGCAGATGGCCGCCGCCGAGGGCATCTCGGTCAACGCGTGGCTGGTCCGCGCGGTGACCTCGGCCCTCACCTTTCGCAACCAGCCGCCGCAACCCCCGCGCTCCGGCAAGCGCATGACCGGCTATTTCCAGGCTTAGGAGTCGTTATGTACGAGTTCGACCACGCCCAGCCCGTCACCCTCGTCGTGCGCGCCCAGGGCGGTCTCGTCGAGATCACCGCCGAGGAGCGCGACACCGTCCAGGTGGACGTGCAGCCGATGGACACCTCCGACGCGGCCCAGGAGGCCGCCCGCAACACCCGCGTCGAGCTGGACGACGGCACCCTGCTGGTGCAGGCGCCCGGCAGCGAGCACTGGCTCTGGCGCCGCACCCCGAAACTGTTGATCACCGCGCGGGTCCCGATCGGCTCCGCGCTGCACGCCAAGAGCGCGGCCGCCGACGTGCGCGCCGCCGGCGTGTTCTCCACCGCGCACGTCAACGTGGCCTCGGCCGACGTCCAGGTGGCCGAGGTGATCGGGGACGCCTACTTCGACGCGGCCAGCGGTGACATCGCGGTCGGCCGGGTCGGCGGCGGGCTACGCATCAAGAGCTCCTCCGGTGCCCTGCACATCGGTGACGTCACCGGTGACGTCAACGCTTCCACGGCGAGCGGCCACATCCGGGCCGGCCGCCTCGAATCCTCGGTCAAGGCGGGCACCGCGAGCGGCGACATCGAGATCGCCCGGCTGCGTCAGGGCAAGGCGAGCGTCAAGACCGCGTCCGGTGACGTCCAGGTGGGGGTGGCTCCGGGCTCCGGCGTCTGGATGGACCTGAACACCGCCTCGGGCCGCTCGTCCAGCGACCTGACCGCGGCCGGTGACACCCCGCCGGCCGGCGACCCGGTCTCGCTGGAACTGCGCATCCGCACCGCCAGCGGCAACATCCACGTGCACCGCGCCACCGAGTCCGCCAAGGCCGCCTGATGCTCCCCGGTTCCCGCTTCGGCCTCGAGTCCGCCGTCCAGGTGGTGCGCCGCCGTCTGTTGCCCGCCCCGCGTGCCGTCCAGCCGGCCCAGCCGGAGTGGCCCCGGAGCCGCGGCCCCACCCCGAACCCTCGCCGTCATTGACCGTCGCGCCCGGTGGCCCGCCCACCGGGCGCTGCGGCGTGTTCAGCTGCCCGGCTTGACCAGGCCCGTCTCATAGGCGAGGACCACGGCCTGGGTGCGGTCGCGCAGGCGGAGCTTGGTCAGGACGTGGCCGACGTGGGTCTTGATGGTGGTCTCGCTGACCAGCAGGGCGCCGGCGATCTCCGCGTTCGAGTGGCCGCGGGCCAGGTGCACCAGCACCTCGCGCTCCCGGTCGGTCAGCGCGTCGAGCTTCGAGGTCGTGGTGGTCTCGGGTGCCGGCAGCGCCTCGGCCACCCGGGCCAGGATGCGGGCCAGCACCACCGGGGTGATCACCGCGCCGCCCACCGCCACCGCCCGCACCGCCGCGATCACCTCGTGGCCCTGTGCGTCCTTGCGGAGGAAGCCGCCCGCCCCGGCCGCGATCGCGGCGAGCACGCCCTCATCGGTGTCGTGGTCGGTGAGGACCAGCACCCGCACCGGCAGCCCGGCCTTCGACACCGCCCGCGCCACGGCATGCCCGTCCAGCCGGGGGAGCACGATCTCGGTGATCAGCACGTCCGGCAGCAGCCGCCGGGCCAGCTCGACCGCCTCGGCCCCGTCCCCGGTCTCACCCACCACCACGATCTCCGGCGCCGCGCCGCGGCCGTCGGCGGATTCCGCGGCGAGGACCATGCGCAGGCCGGAACGGTGCATAGGTGCCGGGTCGGCCAGCAACACGCGCACCGGCCTGGCCTTGGTCTCGCTCACCCCGCCGAACCGCCCCTCCGCCGTCACGCTTTGGGCGTCACCCTAAGCGATCGTCGTCGGCGGGGGTGAGGTCGATGCGGACCACCTCGCCGGTCGGGAACGGCGGCGGGGTGCCGCCGAACTCCGGGCAGAAGGCCTGGTGGCTGCACCAGCCGCAGAGCCGGCTCGGTTTCGGGCGGAAATCCTGGTTGCGTTTGGCCAGCTCGATGGCCTGGGACAGGGCGACCAGGGTGCGCTCGAAACGCTCCAGCTCCTCGGCGTCGGGGCTGTAGTCGCAGATCTCGGCGTCTTTCAGGTAGAGCAGGCGCAGCACGCGGGGGACCACGCCGCGGGTGCGCCACAGGACCAGGGCGTAGAACTTCAGCTGGAACAGGGCGCGGCCCTCGAACGCCTCGCGCGGGGCGCCGCCGGTCTTGTAGTCGACCACCCGCAGGTCACCGGCGGGGGAGACGTCGAGACGATCGATGTAGCCGCGGATCAGCAGCTCGTCGTCGACCAGGGTCGACACCAGGGCCTCCCGCTCGGCCGGCTCGAGGCGCTGCGGGTCCTCCACCGCGAAATAGCCCGCCAGCAGGGCGGTCGCGCTGGCCAGGAAGGTCGCCAGCTGGGGTGTGCCGGCGCCGCCCGCGTCGGCCTCGGCGAGCAGGGCGGCCTGGTCGACGACGGCGGGCTTGGTCGGCGGGTCGAAGATCTCGATCAGCCGGGGCTCGGCCTCCAGCAGGGCGGCCCACGCCGGCTCCACCAGGGCCGCGGCGGCGGGCGGGGTGCGGTCGGCGGCCGGCAGGTCGAACAGGCGCTCCAGCACCGCGTGCACCAGCGTGCCGCGGGCTTGGTCGGCGGTGGGCTGCTCGGGCAGCTTGTCGATGGTGCGGAACCGGAACAGCAGGGGGCAGGTCTTGAAGTCGGCCGCCCGCGACGGTGACAGCGAGGGGCCCGCGGGGGAGCTGCCGGGCGGGGGCGAGGAGACCGTCTGTGCCGTCATGTCAGAGAGGCTAGGGCAGGGGTACGACGAAAATGCGGAGCCTCCGTAGCATCGACCGGGTGGAGCAGCCGAGCAGACCGCAACCGCGCACCGCCGGACGCCCGGCCCGGCCGGTGGGGCACGTGCTGCGCATCCCGATCTACATGAACTCCTCGATGCTGCTGCTGGCCGCGCTCGTCACCGTCGTCTACGGCAACTGGGTGCGCTCCGAGCTCGACCTGCCCGACCCGGTGGGCTACCTGGTCGGCCTCGGTTTCGTGGCCTGCCTGCTGGGCTCGGTGCTGCTGCACGAGCTGGGGCACGCGCTGACCGCCCGCCGCTACCGGATCGGCGTGCGCGGCATCACCCTGGAACTGCTCGGCGGCTGGACCGAGATGGACCGCGACGCGCCCACCCCCAAGGTCGACGCCCTGGTCAGCCTGGCCGGGCCGCTCGTCTCGCTGGTGCTCGGCGGGGTCGCCACCGCGGTCACCCTGGCCCTGCCCGACCGCACCCTGGCCGACCAGGTCGCGTTCCAGCTGGCCGCCAGCAACCTGCTGGTCGCCGTCTTCAACGTGCTGCCGGGGCTGCCGCTGGACGGCGGCCGGGCGCTGCGGGCCGGGCTCTGGGCGCTGATCAAGGACCGCAACCGGGCCACCGAGGCCGCCGCCTGGTCCGGCCGGGTCATCGCGTTCGCCTGCATGGTCGTCGCGATCTGGCTCTACCGGCTCGAGCTGGTCACCCTGTTCGGGCTGGCGTTCGTGATCCTGGTGGTGTTCACCCTGTGGCAGGGCGCCGGCCAGTCGATCCGGCTGGCCCGGATGACCCGCCGGTTCCCGCTCGTCGACCTGGCCGCGCTGGCCCGCCCGCTGCTGACCGTGCCGGCCGGCACCCCGCTCGGCGAGGCCCAGCGGCGCCGCTCCGAGGACCCGAGGCCGAACGTGGTGCTGGCCGTCACCGACTCGGCCGGTAATCTCACCGCACTGGTCGACCCGGTCGCCGCCGAGCGGATTCCGGTCGACCGGCGCCCCTGGGTGGCCGTGGACACCGTGTCCCGGTCCCGCGACGCCGTGCCCGCGCTTCCGCTCGGGCTCAGCGGCGAGCAGGTGGTGCGCGCGCTGCAGGCCCACCCGGCCGGGCAGTACGTGATCACCGCGGGCGAGGAAGACCAGGATGTGGTGGGTGTGCTCCGCGTCGGTGATGTCGCCGACGTGCTGGAGCCGCGCCGCCCGAGAAGACCGGCACCATGACAGAGAGAAGAGTTGTGACCAGTTCGCCTGCCACCGTCGTCGAGGACTCGATGCCCGCGCACACCGGGCCGTTCCGGGCGGGTGACCGCGTCCAGCTCACCGACCCCAAGGGGCGGATGCACACGATCGTGCTCGAGCCGGGCAAGTCGTACCACACGCACCGCGGTGCCCTCGACCACGACGCCATCATCGGCCTGCCCGAGGGCAGCGTGGTCACCTCGGCCGGGGCCACCCAATACCTGGCGTTGCGCCCGCTGCTCAGCGACTACGTGCTGAGCATGCCGCGCGGCGCCCAGGTGATCTACCCGAAGGACGCGGCGCAGATCGTCGCGATGGGCGACGTCTTCCCCGGTGCGAAGGTTCTGGAGGCCGGGGCCGGCTCGGGCGCGCTGTCCTGCTCTCTGCTGCGGGCCGTGGGCAGCGGCGGCGAGTTGCACTCGTTCGAGTTGCGCGACGACTTCGCGGCGATCGCCCGGAAGAACGTCGAGGCGTTCTTCGGCGGCCCGCACCCGGCCTGGCACCTGCACAACGGTGACGTCGCGGACAACACCGACACCGGTTTCGACCGGATCATCCTGGACATGCTGACCCCGTGGGAGGCGCTCGACATGGTCGAGCGCTCGCTGGTGCCCGGTGGCGTCTTCATCGGTTACGTGGCGACCACCCCGCAGCTGTCCGAGCTGGTCGAGGCGCTGCGCGAGCGCGGTGGCTGGACCGAGCCGCGGGCCTGGGAGTCGCTGGTCCGGGACTGGCACGCCGAGGGCCTCGCGGTCCGCCCCGACCACCGGATGGTGGCGCACACCGCGTTCCTGGTCTCGGCGCGGAAACTCGCGCCGGGCGTGACGGCGCCGCCACGGCGGCGCAAACCGAGCAAAGGCGCCGAAGCGTACGCACTTCGCCGTGCCGCCCAGGCTGCCCTGGCCGCGGCGGCCGCCGATCCGGCCGAGGCCGCCGACCTGGATCGATAGAGGTCCTCGTACGAAGCGATGTGACTAGGGCCGCTGGAGTCGGGTAGCTTCCAATGCGCAAGCGCGCGAGCACGGGAGGATCGGGTGGGTGCGATGAGTTCTCCGCCGTTCGGCGGCAGCAACGAGATGCCTGCGGTCTTCCCGGACTGGTCTCCGTATCAGGATCTCGACTCAGCGGCCCGAGCCTATCTGCGCGACCCCGAAGTGGCGCTGGACGCGCTCTTCGGGGTGCTGCGCGGCGCGTCGGTGCTGTGCTTCACCCTCGAGCGCTTCGTCAACGAGGTCAACGGCGTCTGGCAGGAGGTCGTCATCTGTGACGGCAGCCGCCTGGTGCTGTGGCACGGGGAGGATGTGGCGCCCGGCGACGGCCCGGTCGGCTCGATGACCTCGTCGCTGCGGGTGGTGCCGCTCTCCACGGTGACCGAGGTGGGCTGCCGCCGGCGGCTCACCCGCACCCCGAACGGCCAGGCCCGGGTCGACAGCATCGACGTCTACCTGCTGCTCAGCTCGATCGACGACGCCGTCCCGCCGCCCGGCATGGACGAGGGCAGCGAGGGCCGCACCTCCCTGCGGCACGACGCGCTGCGGTTCGGCAAGACGCTCGACGACGGCGGACCGGGGCAAATCGCCCGACTCGAGGAGTTCTCCCGCGTCGTGGCCTCGCTTGTCGGCCGCCCGACCCTGTGAGTCGTATTTCGGGGATGTGACATTTTCCGCGTTTCACCAACGCGGTCCGGAGGGACGCCTACCCGAACGGCGTACCCCCGGAAGGTTGGTCAATCCGCGTCGGGGCCGGCCACCTCGACGTCGTCGGCGGACCGCACGACGTGGATGCAGTCGCCGGGGCACTCCTTGGCCGAGTCGATCACTTCGAGCATCAGGTGCGCGGGCACGCTAGTTCGCGCTCCGGGGGATTGCAGCAGCTCACCGGCCTGATCCTTGACGTAGGCAAGCCCGTCGATGTCGAACTCGAAGACCTCGGGTGCGTACTGCACACACAGCCCGTCGCCGGTGCACAGGTCTTGGTCGACCCAGACCTGAAGCGCCTCTATACCGGTCTGCGTCGTCAACTGCAACCTCCTGAAATTGGTCCCGGCCGACGGTACCGGATGCCTCCGACAACCAACTGGCTACCACTGACCGAATGGATCAAGACTCGGTGACGAGGGTGTTGCATGGGTCGAAATCCGGGCTACAGCAGCTAGTGTTATCGCAAGACGTTCGAGCCCCCGGGGAGGTGGGACGTGGCACGTAGCGACGAGGCGGATTCACGCGCCGCACGTTGGGAGAAAGAGGCCAACGATCTCTCCAGCCAGGTCGCGTTCCTGCAGGAGGAACTCGCCCTTGTTCGGCGAAAGTTGACCGAAAGCCCACGACACGTCCGGCAGCTCGAGGAACGGCTCGCGGCAACGCAGGCGCAGCTGGCCCGACTGACCGAGAACAACGACCGGCTCGTGGCGACCCTCAAGGAAGCCCGAACCCAGATCGTCACTCTCAAGGAAGAGATTGACCGACTCGCCCAGCCGCCCAGCGGCTACGGCGTTTTTCTGTCAGCTCACGAGGACGGCACGGTCGACGTGTTCACCGGCGGCCGCAAGCTGCGGGTGGCGGTCTCACCGTCGCTCGAGGTCGAGGAACTTCAGCGCGGGCAGGAAGTACTGCTCAACGACGCGCTGAACGTCGTCGACGCGTTCGGCTTCGAACGCTCCGGGGAGGTCGTCCTCCTCAAGGAGGTTCTGGCCGGCCCGGACGGGCAGCGCGGTGACCGGGCTCTCGTGGTCTCGCACGCCGACGAGGAGCGCATCGTCTTCCTCGCCGACTCGCTCGACATCGCGAAGCTGCGTGCGGGCGACTCGCTCATGATCGAGCCCCGCTCGGCGTACGCCTATGAGCGGATCCCGAAGAGCGAGGTCGAGGAGCTCGTCCTGGAGGAGGTGCCCGACGTCGACTACACCGACATCGGTGGCCTGCACTCCCAGATCGAGCAGATCCGCGACGCCGTCGAGCTGCCGTTCCTGCACGCCGACCTGTTCCGGGAGCACCAGCTGCGCCCGCCGAAGGGCATCCTGCTCTACGGCCCGCCCGGCTGTGGCAAGACCCTGATCGCCAAGGCGGTGGCCAACTCACTGGCCAAGAAGATCGCCGAGCGACGTGGCGAGGAGAAGCACACCAGCTACTTCCTCAACATCAAGGGCCCGGAACTGCTGAACAAGTACGTGGGTGAGACCGAGCGGCACATCCGCCTGGTCTTCCAGCGGGCTCGGGAGAAGGCCGGCGAGGGCACCCCGGTGATCGTGTTCTTCGACGAGATGGACTCGATCTTCCGGACCCGTGGCTCGGGCGTCTCCTCAGACGTGGAGAACACGATCGTTCCCCAGCTCCTCAGCGAGATCGACGGCGTTGAGGGACTGGAAAACGTGATCGTGATCGGCGCGTCCAACCGGGAAGACATGATCGACCCGGCCATCCTGCGCCCCGGCCGACTCGACGTGAAGATCAAGATCGAGCGCCCGGACGCCGAGGCCGCCAAGGACATCTTCGCCAAGTACATCCTGGCCGGCCTGCCGCTCTCGACCGACGATCTGATCGAGCACGGCAACGACCGCGACGTCACGGTGGCCGCGATGATCGAGGCCGTCGTGCTCCGGATGTACACGGAAAGCGAGGAGAATCGCTTCCTGGAGGTCACCTACGCCAACGGTGACAAGGAAGTCCTGTACTTCAAGGACTTCAACTCCGGCGCGATGATCCAGAACATCGTGGACCGCGGCAAGAAGATGGCGATCAAGGAGTTCCTCACCTCCGGGAAGAAGGGGCTGCGCCTGCAGCACCTGCTCGATTCCTGCGTCGACGAGTTCCGCGAGAACGAGGACCTGCCCAACACGACCAACCCGGACGACTGGGCCCGCATCTCCGGCAAGAAGGGTGAGCGGATCGTCTACATCCGCACGCTCGTCTCCGGTGGCAAGGGCGCCGAGGCCGGCCGCTCGATCGAGACGGCTTCGAACACCGGTCAGTACCTGTAAGGCTCGATAGAGGCGGGCGGAGGGGGATCACCCTTCCGCCCGCCTTCTCGTTGCACCGGGCATGACCGCGCCCCATCCGGTACGCCTGGCCTGGCTCGACGCCCTGCGCGGATACGCCGCGCTCACCGTCGTCTGCTTCCACCTCAGCCCGATCGTGCTGGGCTCCGAGCGGCACCTCACGGTCATGCGGCACATCGACCTCGGGAAGTACGGCGTGCTGCTGTTCTTCCTGGTCTCCGGCTACGTCATCCCGATGTCCCTGGAGAAGCACGGCAGCCTGAGCCGCTTCTGGGTCGGCCGCCTATGCCGTATTTATCCGGCATATCTGTTCGCCATCGCCCTCGTCGCCCTGCTGTGTGCCGCCGGATGGATGACCTGGCAGAAGTCGCTCCAGCAGGAGACCGTCACCGGGGTCCTCGGACACGTCACGATGATGCCCGACCTGCTCGGCCAGCGCGGCGCCGTGCGCGTCTTCTGGACCCTTGCCTACGAGATGACCTTCTATCTGATCGTCTCCGGCCTGTTCGCCTGGCGGCTGCATCGCCACAGCGCCTGGTGGGCCGCCGGGCTGGCGCTCCTGGCTTTTGCGAAACTGCCCAACGACCTCTTCGGGGCCACCCCGGGACAACGACGACTCACGGCCGCGATCCTGGTCGTCGTCATCGCGTGCAGCGTCCTCGCGTACATCCGGAATCGGTTTGTTCTCCTCGCCGGCGCCGCCGGCCTTGCCTTTGTGCTCCTGCCCGCCCTCAACGGCCACGACACCAGGAACAGCACCGTCATCGCGTCCTGGCAGGGTCTGCTGCTGCTGGCCGTGATGTTCGCCGGGACCGTGGTCTACCGGTGGCAGCACGGGCAGCTCGGCCGCCTGCCGGCGACCCTCGCCCTGACGACGGTCGCGCTGGGCGTGATCGGTGCGCATTGGACACATCTGGGTACGACCGCCGCGCTGCTCGTCTGGTCGGCCAACGTCGGCGCGGTCGCGGTCACGTTCCTTTTTGCGTACGCCATGAGAAACCGCCCGATTCCGGGGGTACTCACGTGGCTCGGCCGGATCAGTTACTCGCTGTACCTTCTGCACGCCGTGCTGCTGTTCCTGCTTCCCCGGCTCGTCCCGGATATCGGGACCAGGGCCGGTGTGATCAGAGTCGCGGCCGGGCTCGCGTACATGATCGTCGCTCTTGGGGTGGCCTGGCTCGCGTACCGCATGGTGGAACTGCCGGGCCAGGCACTCGGCCGGAAGCTGACCGCCAAGCTGTCTCCCCGCGGTGTTCCGGCGGCCTTGCTCGCCACCCAGCGTGCCGCCACGGCGACCGGGCGGGGGCAGAACGAGCGGCAGAGCGTCTAGGCTCGATACATGAGCAGCAGCGGCGTTGTCTGGGCGGGCGGAGTGGTCGCATGAGTGTTCGGCGAATTATGGGCACCGAGGTCGAGTACGGCATTTCGGTCCCGGGGCAGCCCGGCGCCAATCCGATGGTGACGTCCTCGCAGGTCGTCAACGCTTATGGGGCCCGGCCCGAGCTCAATCGCGGGGGGCGCGCACGCTGGGACTACGAAGAGGAGTCGCCGCTGCGCGACGCCCGGGGGTTCACCTACTCCGGCGCCGCCTACGACCCGGCCGACGCCCTCGCCGACGAAGACCTCGGCCTGGCCAACGTGATACTGACCAACGGCGCCCGGCTCTACGTCGACCACGCGCACCCGGAGTACAGCACTCCCGAGTGCACCAACCCGCTCGACGTCGTCAAGTGGGACAAGGCCGGCGAGCGGGTGATGGCCGAGGCGGCCCGGCGGGCCGCCACCATCCCCGGCACCCACCGCATCCAGCTCTACAAGAACAACACCGACAACAAGGGCGCGTCGTACGGGTCGCATGAGAACTACCAGATGCGCCGGCAGACCCCGTTCGCCGACATCGTCGCTCATCTCACCCCGTTCTTCGTGACCCGGCAGGTGTTCACCGGCGTCGGCCGGGTCGGCATCGGACAGGACGGCTCCGGCTCCGGTTTCCAGCTCTCCTCGCGCGCCGACTTCTTCGAGGTCGAGGTCGGCCTGGAGACCACGCTGAAGCGGCCGATCATCAACACCCGCGACGAGCCGCACGCCGACGCCGACAAGTACCGCCGGCTGCACGTGATCATCGGCGACGCCAACCTGTCGGAGATCGCCAGCTACCTCAAGATGGGCACCACCTCGCTGGTCCTCGCGATGATCGAGGAGAAGGTGTTCAGCGGCGACCTGGGCATCGCCGACCCGGTCAGCGAGCTCAAGTCGGTAAGCCACGACCCGACCCTGACGCACCTGATCCGGCTGCGCGACGGCCGCCGGCTCACCGCGCTCGACCTGCAGTGGGCCTACTACGAGCGGGCCCGCGCGTTCGTCGAGGAGCGGCAGGGCGACGACGCCGACGACCAGACGGCCGACGTGCTCGACCGCTGGGAGGACGTGCTCGACAAGCTCGGCCGCGACCCGATGCAGCTGTCCGACAGCCTCGACTGGGTCGCCAAGCTGCGGCTGCTCGAGGGCTACCGGGAGCGCGAGAGCCTCGGCTGGTCGTCGCCGAAGCTGCAGCTGGTCGACCTGCAGTACGCCGATGTCCGCCCGGAGAAGGGCCTCTACCACCGCCTGGTGGCCCGGGGCTCGATGAAGACGCTGCTCGACGACGCCGACACCCAGGCCGCGATGTACGAGCCGCCGGTCGACACCCGGGCCTACTTCCGGGGCCGCTGCCTGGCGCAGTACGCGTCCGAAGTGGTCGCGGCCAGCTGGGACTCGGTGATCTTCGACGTGGGCCGGGAATCGCTCGTCCGGGTGCCGATGATGGAACCCGAGCGCGGCACGAAAAAGCACGTCGGGGCCCTCTTCGACAAGTGCGAGAGTGCGAAGGACCTGCTCGAGGTCATTACCTCGCGCTGAGCGGTTTACCGAAACGGACCGCCCGGCGGGTCGTTTTGTCACAGCCGCGCGGTAGGTTTGCGATACCCGATGTTGTGCGACTTCGGGTGGCGGAGAAGGGGGACATCCCATGGCAACCAGAGACACAGGTGGTCAGTCGCAGTCCGGCAAGAGCCGCAGCGGCGAGGAGATCGAGGACGTCACCGTCGAGGCCAACCCGGAGGTAGCCGAACGGCACGCCGAGATCACCGAGGACGTCGACGATCTCCTCGACGAGATCGACTCGGTTCTGGAGGAAAACGCGGAGGAGTTCGTCCGCGGATACGTCCAGAAGGGCGGCCAGTAAGCCGTTTTGTCCGATCCTGAGGGGTCGGACAGCGGTTTCGCTTTCAGCGAACCGGCATCGCTCGGAAGGCCTGGAAAATGGCCTTCCGGGCGGTGCCTGGATAAGTGCGGCCTCGGTACGCCGGATCGGGCAAGCTGAGGCTCTGACACGTCGATCACGATCATCGCACCGGGTGGGTTCCGCGGGATATTGTGCTGCAACTGCAAAGGCGCCCCGGGGGAATCGGCGCCCGCGCGATCACGTATCTGAAAGGAACCACGTGGCTAAGGACTTTGATCCATCCGGTCGGCTCCCGGATATCTACACCAACGCGGGGACGTCCTCCTTCACGCAGTTCCTGACCCATGCGGCCCCTGAGATGTTGCCGGGGCGCCGGCCGCTGCCTCCGGGCCTGGCGGGGGACATGGCACCGCACGGCACGACGATCGTGGCGATCACGACGGCCGAGGGCGTGGTGATGGCGGGCGACCGCCGGGCCACCATGGGCAACCTCATCGCGAGCCGGGACATCGAGAAGGTGCACCCCGCCGACGCGTACTCGCTGATCGGCATCGCCGGCACGGCCGGCATCGGCATCGAGCTGATGCGGCTGTTCCAGGTCGAGCTCGAGCACTACGAGAAGATCGAGGGCATCATGCTGTCCCTCGACGGTAAGGCGAACCGCCTGGCCGGCATGGTGCGCGGCAACCTCGGGGCGGCCATGCAGGGCCTCGCGGTGGTGCCGCTGTTCGCCGGTTACGACCTGTCGCCGGCCGACGGGGCCAAGGCCGGGCGCATCTTCAGCTTCGACGTGGCCGGCGGCCTCTACGAGGAGACCGGGTACGACTCGATCGGCTCCGGCTCGCTGTTCGCCAAGTCCGCGCTGAAGAAGAAGTACCGGACCGGCGTCAGCACCACCGACGCGATCCGGCTGGCCGTCGAGGCGCTGTACGACGCGGCCGACGACGACACCGCGACCGGCGGGCCCGACGTGACCCGCAAGATCTACCCGGTGGTCATGACGGCCACGGCCCAGGGCACCCACCGGCTGTCCGAGGAAGAGATCTCGGCGGTGGCCGAGCAGGTCGTCGCCGGCCGGATGGAGAACCCGGGCGGCTGAGTCCCGGTTCCACCACTTGCTTTCAACCGGGACGAGAGGAAGTAGCCAGCCGTGGCCATGCAGTTCTACGCATCACCCGAGCAGGTCCAGCGCGACCGCTCGGAGTACGCCCGTAAGGGCATCGCCCGCGGCCGCTCCGCCGTGGTGCTGACCTATGAGGGCGGCATCCTGCTGGTCGCCGAGAACATCACCACCCTGCGCAAGATCAGCGAGATCTACGACAAGATCGGCTTCGCCGCCGTCGGTCGCTACAACGAGTTCGAGAGCCTGCGCCGGGCCGGCGTGCGGATGGCCGACCTCAACGGGTACAGCTACGACCGCCGCGACGTGACCGGCCGGGGCCTGGCGAACGCGTTCACCCAGACCCTCGGTGCGATCTTCTCGGAGACCCAGAAGCCGTACGAGGTGGAGGTCTGCATCGCGCAGGTCGGCGCCTCGCCGGAGGCCGACGAGCTCTATCGCATCACCTACGACGGCTCGGTGATGGACGAGCCGGGCTTCATGGCGATGGGCGGCCAGGCCGAGGCGATCTCCGGGGTGCTGCGCGACGAGCACGACACCGCGGCCGACCTGCAGACCGCGCTGGTGCTGGCCGCGAAGGCCCTGGGCAGCGTCGGCGGCGAGAACGGCCAGACCCGCACGCTGGCGGCCAAGCAGCTCGAGGTGGCGGTCCTGGACCGCCGCCGCAAGGGCCGCACGTTCCGCCGCATCACCGGCGACACCCTGACCACCCTGCTCGGCCACGGTGCCGTGCCGGAGTCGGAACTGGGCGAGACCGACGCGGCCCCGCCGAACCCGGCCGAGGACAAGCCGACGGTCTCAGCAGCCCCGGTGGCCGACGCCGGCAAGATCCCGGACGACCCGGCCGAGCCCGCCGACGATACAAACGGCGACGGCAGCTGAGAGATGAGGCGCGGCTTCGGCCGCGCCTCACCGTTTCCCCCGCGCGGCCGTTTCGCGCGCTCTTTTTGGTACGCCGTCGGACAAGTCCCCTGGCGCGCGGTTCCGCTGAGCGGGACTCACCCTCCGCGCGCCCCCGCCGGGCGGGCCCGGCCCAAGGCGCCGGCCAGTGCCCGAGCGCGCGCCCAGTGCGCGCCGGGCGGCGCGCTCCACCCCACCTGCCGCCGACCTTGTGGGGTTTGCGCACGGACCGAGCTGGAACTCCGCAAGACGGCCACAGGCCGCAGGCGAAGCGTGCGGCGAAGCCGGGCCGGTTCGCGCCTGGCCGCTGACCTTGTGGGGTCCCGGCGCGGACCGCGCAGCAACTCATCAAGGTCTGGCGCGTGGCGGGTGTGTGGCGGGTGTCAGGCCGTTTCCCGCGCGGCCGGCCGGTCCACCGCCGATCTTGTGGAGTTCCCGCGCGGACCGCGCAGCAACTCATCAAGGTCTGGCGCAGACGGGCGGCGCGGATGGGGCGTGCGGTGGGTGCCAGGCCGTTTCTCGCCCGGCCAGCCCGACCCGTCGCCGATCTTGTGGAGTTCCCGGGCGACCCGAACAGGAACTCCGCAAGATCGGGCGCTGC
The DNA here is from genome assembly GCF_016862435.1 of Paractinoplanes tereljensis. Classification (GTDB taxonomy): domain Bacteria; phylum Actinomycetota; class Actinomycetes; order Mycobacteriales; family Micromonosporaceae; genus Actinoplanes; species Actinoplanes tereljensis. The sequence continues at coordinate 83 of NZ_BOMY01000057.1, read as the reverse complement.
GGGCGCTGCGGGCGCTGCGGGCGCTGCGGGCGCTGCGGGCGCTGCGGGCGCTGCGGGCGCTGCGGGCGCTGCGGGCGCTGCGG
>NZ_BOMY01000056.1 GCF_016862435.1 Paractinoplanes tereljensis | reverse complement strand
GCTGCGGGCGCTGCGGGCGCTGCGGGCGCTGCGGGCGCTGCGGGCGCTGCGGGCGCTGCGGGCGCTGCAGGCGCTGCAGGCGCTGCAGCAGTGTGGGTGCGGCTGTCAGGTGGGGCTAGGCGTGCCAGATAGCGGCTACCTCGGGGGCTACCCGGTGGCCCTGGGCTATGGCGGCCTCGATGGCCGGCTCCCACTGGGCGGCGTCGAAGACGTTGGGGCCCAGGGACTCCAGGGCGGCCTCGTCGGGGGCGATCAGGGCCACCTTTGAGCGCTGCCGCAGGGCGTCCATCTCGGCGGCCGGGGCGCCGTGCATGCGGACCGGGGCCAGCGGCGCCAGGACCACGATGCGGGTCGCCTCGGCGGCCAGGTCGGCGTTGGTGCCGGAGCGCACGCCGCCGTCCATGTAACGGCTTCCGGCGACCGTGACCGGCGGGAAGACGCACGGCACCGCGCAACTGGCCGCGACCGCCCGGTCGAGCGGGACGCCGGAGTCGCGGTCCCACACCACCGGGTTGCCGGTGGTGGCCTCGACCGCGGTGATCAGCAACGGGCGGGCCGGCCACTCGAACAACGGCAGCCGGCGGGTCAGCAGGGCCACGTAGGCCGCCTCGGACACCACGTCGGCGGCCAGCGCCAGCTCGCCCACCTCGGCCCGGATGCCGGCCCGGTCGCGGGTCTCGTCGGTGAGGACCGCGTAGGCGCGGGAGCCGCGCTCCCAGTCGGGCTCGATCGGCGGGTCGGACTCGCCCATCTGGGCCTCCATGCGCATGGCGTCGGCCAGGTCGATGTCGCCGGCGACCACGGCACCGGCGATCGAGCCGGCCGAGGTGCCGACCACCAGGCCGGCCGTGGTCAGGTCGACGCCCGCTTCGCGCAGGCCGGTCAGCAATCCGAGATGCCAGGCGATGCCGGTGATGCCGCCGGCGCCCAGAACCAGAGCGGTGTCCATGGATCAATGCGTAGCACGTTTCGCCCAGGGCCTGTCCTGCCGATCG
>NZ_BOMY01000055.1 GCF_016862435.1 Paractinoplanes tereljensis | reverse complement strand
GAGAGCGAGGCGAGGTCCAGGTGGTGGCTGGCGTCGGCCGCGAAGCGGCCGCATACCGGTGTTGTATTCGGGCGCTTCGCGGCCGCCGTCAGGCGCCGCCTGGGCCACGCCGCAGCCACGCGTGATCGGCAGGACAGGCCCTTGTCACTCGCTGAGCAGTGGCTGCCACCAGGTCGGATGCTCGCGGTACCAGGCGATGGTGGTGGCCAGGCCCGAGGTGAACTCGACGCGGGGGCGCCAGCCCAGCTCTCGGCGGATCTTGTCGTCGTCCAGGGCCCGGCGGTGGTCGCCGGTCTTGCGGTCGGGAACCGCGGTTACGTGCTCCCAGCCCAGGCCCAGCTCGGCGAGGATCAGTTCGGTGAGGTCGCGTTCGGTCAGCTCTACGCTGCCGGCCACGTGGTAGACCTCGCCGGGGCGGCCCTCCAGCAGGGCCAGGGCGATGCCGTGGCAGTGGTCGTCGACGTGCAGCCAGTCGCGCACGCGGGCGCCGTCGCCGCGCAGCGGGGCCGCTCGGCCGTCCAGCAGGGCCGTCACGAGCCGGGGGACGGTCTGGTGAGGGTGCTGGTAGGGGCCGTAGCTGTCGCTGCCCCGGGTCACCACCACGGGCAGGCCGTGGGTGCGGTGGTAGGCCAGGGCCATCAGGTCGGCGCCGGCCCGGGCGGCGGCCGCGGGACTGGTCGGGGTGAGCGGGGAGCGTTCGGTCCAGGCGCCGCTGTCGATCGAGCCGTACACGTCGCCGGTGGAGACGTGCACAAAACGGCCGAGGTGGTGCCGGACGGAGGCTTCCAGCAGCACCTCCACGCCGGCGCCGGCGAAGTGCACCACGGCGTCGTGCCCGCGCAGGGCGACGTCGACCATCGGAGCATCCGACGCGTCGGCCGGCACGAAATCGAGGCGCTTGTGCTCGGCGACCGGGCCCAGGTTGGCGAAGTTTCCCGTATACGCCATCTTGTCGAGGACCGTGACCGAGGCGCCCTCCAGGCCCGGCAGACGGTCCGCGAGGACCGCCCGCACGAAGTGCGAGCCGATGAAGCCGGCGCCGCCGGTGACCAAGAGGTTCATCGCACGGCGAGTTTAGCCGGGCCGGCCCGGCCGGCACCCGATCCGGTGACCTGGTGCGGACGCGCAGTGCCGGGGAATGCGCGCCTGGTGACTGCCAATGGATGCCGGATGAGGCTAGTGTTTCGACATGGAACGGCGAATTTTCGGCCTCGAGACCGAGTACGGAGTCACGTGTACTTATCGGGGGCAGCGGCGGCTGTCACCGGACGAGGTGGCTCGCTACCTGTTCCGCCGAGTGGTGTCCTGGGGGCGCAGCAGCAACGTCTTCCTTCGCAACGGTGCCCGTCTCTACCTCGATGTCGGCTCTCACCCCGAATACGCAACGCCCGAGTGTGACTCGGTCACCGATCTGGTCGCGCACGACCGCGCCGGCGAGCGGATCCTGGAGGGTCTGCTGGTCGATGCCGAGAAGCGGCTGCACGACGAGGGGATCGCGGGCGAGATCTACCTGTTCAAGAACAACACCGACTCGGCCGGGAATTCGTACGGCTGCCACGAGAACTACCTCGTAAGTCGGCACGGTGAGTTCGGCCGGCTCGCCGACGTGCTCATCCCGTTCCTGGTCACCCGGCAGTTGATCTGCGGAGCCGGCAAGGTTCTGCAGACGCCGCGGGGGGCCGTGTTCTGTCTGTCCCAGCGCGCCGAGCACATCTGGGAGGGCGTCTCCAGCGCCACCACCCGGTCCCGGCCGATCATCAATACCCGCGACGAGCCGCACGCCGACGCCGAGCGTTACCGGCGGCTGCACGTGATCGTCGGCGACTCCAACATGAACGAGGTCACCACCCTGCTCAAGGTGGGTGCGGCCGACATCGTCCTGCGGATGATCGAGGCGGGCGTGGTCATGCGTGACCTGTCGCTGGAGAACCCGATCCGGGCGATCCGCGAGGTCAGCCACGACGTGACCGGCCGCCGCAAGATCCGGCTGGCCAACAACAAAGAGGTCTCGGCCCTCGAGATCCAGCAGGAATACCTGGCCAAGGCGACCGAGTTCGTCGAGCGGCGCGGCGGCGACCAGACCGCCAAGCGGGTCGTCGAGCTGTGGGGCCGGGTGCTCAACGCGGTCGAGACCGGCAACCTCGACGCGGTGTCCCGCGAGATCGACTGGGTGTCGAAGTACAAGTTGATCGAGCGCTACCAGGCCAAGCACGAGATCCCGATGTCGCACCCGCGCATCGCCCAGCTCGACCTGGCCTACCACGACGTGCGCCGCGGCCGCGGGCTGTACGCCTTGATGGAGAAGCGCAAGCAGGTCGACCGGATCTCCAACGACCTGGAGATCTTCGAGGCCAAGGAGACGCCGCCGCAGACCACCCGGGCCCGGCTGCGTGGCGAGTTCATCAAGCACGCGCAGGAGAAGCGTCGCGACTTCACCGTCGACTGGGTGCACCTGAAGCTGAACGACCAGGCGCAGCGCACGGTGCTGTGCAAGGACCCGTTCCGCGCCTACGACGAGCGGGTCGAGCGGCTGATCGCCAGCATGTGACGCCGGTTTAGGCTGGTCGGGCCATGACTGAACCCGACCAGCCTGAACGCACCGCGGACGACGTCGCGTGGGGCCGCCTGCAGCGGCGCCGCGATCGCATCCGGGCCGAGGTGCGCCGCAACCGTGCGGGCGGCCACCGCATCCCGACCTGGGCGCTAGCCGCCGTACTCGGGCTGTTTCTCCTGGGTTGGTTGATCTTGATCTTGACGCGGTAGCGGCAACCGAACCGCAACCGGCGCGAACCGGGCTTCGCTACCGGAAGCCGGTGTCATTGACCGGATGAGCGGGCGAGGGTGGAAGATCTACGCGGCGATCGCCGCCGTGGCCATCGCCGGCTACCAGCTCATCCCGGCCAGCGGCTGGTGGGAGAGCGGCTGGCAGATGGCGGTCGGATACCTCGGCGTGGCCGGCATCCTGATCGGAGCCCACCGCCTGCCGCGCCGCGACCGGCTGCCCTGGTGGTGCTTCGCCTTCGGGATCGGCGCCAACGTGACCGGCATCCCGGTCTCCATCTACGCCCTCGACGTGCTCGGCTGGCAGGGGCTCCCCACGCCGGCCGACCCGTTCTTCCTCCTGCTCTATCCGGCCTGCGGGGCCGGGCTGGCGGTGCTGATCCGGCGCCGCGAGCCGCGCACCAACTGGACCGCGCTCGTCGACATCGCCACGATCACCACCGGGATCGGTCTGCTCGCCTACGTGTTCGTGATCAAGCCGGTCACCGTGGGACAGGACATCGACATGCTGGGCCGGGGCGTGCAGGCCGCGTACCCGATCGGTGATCTTCTGCTTCTTGCCCTGATCTCCCGGCTGCTGCGCGGCGGCGGGCACCGCGGCGCGCCCTTCTGGTGGATCACCGGTTCACTCAGCGCGTTCCTGGTCGGCGACCTCGCCTGGGTGGTGGTCGGCGATCTGGGCCGCACCGGCGCCCACCTGGAGTCGATCCAGTGGGTGCATCGTTCCATCGACATGGTGTTCCTGGTCGCGTTCGTGCTGTTCGGCATCGGTGCGCTGCACGCCGGGGCGAAGAACGTGATGGCTGCGGTAGCGCCGCAGCCGGCCCGGCTCGGCCGCGTCCAGCTGGTGCTGCTCACGGCGGCGTCGCTGATCGCGCCCGGCCTGCTCGCGGTGCAACTGCACCAGGGGCACGGGCGGGTCACCGACGGCACCGCCATCGTGATCTGCTGTACCGCGCTGTTCCTGCTGGTGGTGATCCGGATGGCGCAGCTGGTTCGGGAGATCGAACGGCAGTCCGCGCAGGTGGCCGAGCTGGCCCGCCGGGACGAGCTGACCGGTCTGCCGAACCGGCGGGCCTGGAACGACGAACTTCCCCGCGCCCTCGAATCCGCCCGCCGCGCGGGCCGCCCGGTGAGCGTCGCGGTGCTCGACCTGGACCTGTTCAAGCAGTACAACGACGCGCACGGCCACCCGGCGGGGGACCGGCTGCTCAAGGAGGCGGCCGCGGCCTGGCACGGCGAGCTGCGCAAGGCGGACCTGCTGGCCCGATACGGCGGGGAGGAGTTCGTGGTGCTGCTGCCGGAAACCGGCGACGACGCGGCCCGGGAGATCATCGAGCGGGCGCTGCGGGTCACGCCGGGCAGCCAGACGTTCTCGGCCGGCATCGCCGTCTGGGACCACAGCGAGACGTCCGACCAGCTGATCGAGCGGGCCGACGAGGCGCTCTACGCGGCGAAGAACGCCGGCCGCAACCGGATCATGGCGTCAGCAGCCGCGCCGCATGCCGTCCCGCCGCTGCCGCGGTGAGGAAGTAGGCGTGATCCTGGTCCAGGCCACGGCCCATGGTAGAGAGGCCGACCGGCGACTTGCGCAGGGCCTCGTCGAGGCCGTCGATCGGGACGCGGACCAGGTGGTGCCGCTCGGCCAGCGGCGCGAGCGCCGCATCGACCGCCGCGGCCAGGGTGGGTTCCAGGCCGTCCGGCACCGGCAGGTCCGCGCGCAGCAGGGCCACTTTGCCGTACGCGGTGAGCGAGTGATGCGAGACGCCCCGGTGTCGTGGCCGCCCGTCGCCGTCCGAGACCCGCAGCGAGCCGATCGGGCGGCCGCCCAGGGTGCCGATCGCGTTGATCGCCTCGCCGAGCGCCACCCCGGAGAACCCCCACGGGGTGCCGGTGCCGAGGTTGCCGGGCCCCTGCGCGACCACAGTGAGGTCCGCCCCGAGCACGTGCCGGCAAGCCAGCAGCCCGGTGTGCACGGTGCTCGCCTCCAGGTCACCGCCGAACGCCTGGCCGGTGGTGACCGTGCCGGCCAGGTGGTCGCGCAGCCCGTCCAGGGTGCGGGAGAACCACGCCGGTAGCGCGCCGCCGTCGGTCATGACGTACGCGACCCGGGCCGTTGAATTTTCCGCCCGGATGCCGGCCAGAATGGCCGGCAGGGCCGAGTGCAGGTCCGCGGTGACCACCGGCATGCCGTCGAGGGACTCGGCGGCGGCCATCGCCGCGCGATGCGGGGAGGCCTCCTCGTCGACGCCGAGCAGGATCGGCTGCAGCGGGGTGTACCGGGCTTTGACCAGGTGACCGGCGTCGCGGGTGGTGCCGTCGTCGACCGGGTCCGGCGGCAGCCGGTCCGGCAGCGCGACCACCAGGGCGTACCCGCCGGTGCCCAGACCCATCACCAGCGCGCCCACGTTGAGCAGCACCCGGTCGCCCGGCTCGGGCTCGCCGACCAGCTCGGGATAGGCGAGCGCGCGCAGTTCCTGATCGCCGACCGTTACCGAAAGCTCGACCGCGCCCCGCCACCGTCGCCGAATTGCCCGAACTGTCCCGGACCGCCATCGCACCATGACCGGCGAGGCTACTCGACGCCGCCGTTGACGTGGTTGCTGCCGGCCTTCCCGCGCGTCGGATCCAGGAAGACGTACCGGATGCCGGGGTAGCGGGCCCGCAGACGCCGTTCGGCCTCGTCGGAGGCCTCCTCGATCTCCCCGCCGCTGACGTCGTCGTCGAAGTCGACCTTGGCGGCGACCAGGATGTCGCCCGGCCCGAGCTGCATGGTCAGCAGCGTTGGGACGGACACCACGATCGGGATGCTGTTCAGGTCCTCCTGGATCAGCTGGTGCATCCGGCGCGGCACCGAGCGGCCGACCAGCAGCGACGCGTTGCTGTGCGCCAGGATCGCGGCGACCAGGAACAGCAGGACGCCGATCGCGATCGAGCTGATGCCGTCCCACACCTCGTCGCCGGTCATCTGGGTGAGTCCCAGGCCGAGCGCGGCGATGATCAGGCCGACCAGGGCGGCCGAGTCCTCGAAGTAGACCGCCTTGACCGTGGTGTCCGGGGTCAGCCGCAGGAACCGCGATCGGGTCACGCCCCACCGGCGGGACTCGCCGGCGACCTGGCGCTGCGCGCGCAGGAAGGAGGAGCCTTCGGCCACGAACGAGATCGCCAGCACGACGTACGACCAGAGGAACTCGCCGCTCTTCTCGTCGGCCACGATGCTGGTGATGCCGTGGTAGATCGAGAATCCGGCGCCGCCGACGAAGGTGAACAGGGCGGCGATGAACGCCCAGACGAAACTCTCCTTGCCGTACCCGAACGGGTGTTGTTCGTCGGCCGGTTGCCGGCCGCGCACCAGCGCGACGTACAGGAAGACCTCGGTGATCGTGTCGGCCAGCGAGTGGACCGCCTCGGAGAGCATCGCCGCCGAGCCCGAGAACAGGCCCGCCACCAGCTTCGCGATGGCGATCGCGAGGTTGGCCGCGCCGGCCAGGATGACCGTGCCGACGCTCTCGCTGCCCTCCGCCGGTTCGTCGCCGGCGGCCAGTGGTTCGGCCGCCGCGAGTCCGACGGGTGCCTCGTCTTCAGATGTCACAAAGACCATCCTTCCCCTGGCCTGTTTCGAATAACCGCCGGGGCGTGCAGGCTGCTAGCGTTGCGTCTCGTGTCGCGCACCCGCACCGAGCGCCTGGTCAATCTGGTGATCTGCCTGCTGTCCACCCGGAGGTTCCTGACCGCCGCGCAGATCGCCGCGACCGTGCCCGGTTACGAGCACGACCCCGAGGACCCTCGCGATCACGAGGCGTTCCAGCGCAAGTTCGAGCGGGACAAGGCCGAGCTGCGCGAGCTGGGCGTCCCCCTGGAGACCGGCACGGCGAGCGTCTTCGACCAGGAGCCCGGCTACCGCATCGCCCACCGTGAGTACGCCCTGCCGGACATCATCCTGGAGCCCGACGAGGCCGCCGCGGTCGGCATCGCGGCCCGCCTCTGGCAGCACGCTGGCCTCGCCGCCGCAGCGTCGTCCGGGCTGGCCAAGCTGCGGGCGGCCGGAGTCGAGGTCGACCCGCAGGCCACCCTCGGGGTGGAGCCGGTGGTCACCGTCGACCCGGCCTTCGGGCCGTTGACTAACGCGGCGCGGGACCGGCGGGCGGTCACCTTCAGTTACCGCGTGCCCGAGGTCGACGACGCGGCCACCCGCCGCCTCGAGCCGTGGGGCGTGGTGTGCTGGCGCGGCCGGTGGTACGTGGTGGGTCACGACCGGGACCGCGACGCCACCCGCTGCTTCCGGCTCTCCCGGATCGTCGGCAACGTGCGCCCGGTGGGCCGGCCCGGCGCGTTCACCCCGCCGTCGCAGGTCGACCTGATCAGTCACGTCTCCGGCTGGGACGGCCGCACCCCGTGGACCGGGCAGGCCTCCGTGGTGGCCAAACCCGGAAAGGCCGCCGGCCTGCGCCGGTGGGCGGTCGAGACGCTGCCGGGCCCGGAGGGCGACAAGCTGACCCTGCCGTACGCCGATGCCGAGCGCCTGGCCGCCACCATCGCCGGTTACGGGCCGGACGTCCGGGTCGAAGGACCGCCGGAGGTGCGCGAGGCCGTGATCCAGCTGCTCAAGGAGGTCATGACGAGGCACGACGGCGTGGTAGCCGCATGACCGGGCCGAAACCCTCCGTCGACCGCCTCGGCCGGCTGCTCAACCTCGTCCCCTATCTCCTGGCCCGGCCGGGAATCCTGGTCGCCGAGGCTGCGGCTGACCAAGGGGTCAGCGAGAAGCAGCTGCGCGAGGACCTCGAGCTGCTGTGGGTCTGCGGCCTCCCCGGGTACGGGCCGGGCGACCTCATCGACATGGCGCTCGACGGCGACCGGGTCACGATCAGCCACGACGCCGGCATCGACCGGCCGCTGAAACTCACCCAGGACGAGGCACTCGCCCTGGTGGTGGCGCTCAGGATGCTCGCCGAGACGCCCGGCACCGGCACCCGCGACGTCATCGAGCGGGCCCTCGCGAAGATCGAGAACGCCGCCGGTGACCTCGCCGACGCGCCGGTCGCGGTCAAGCTGCCGGCCAACGCCGAGAAACTCGACCGGGTTCGCGCCGCGGTCGAGGGCGGGCACGCGCTGCGGATGACCTACTACACCGCCGCCCGGGACGAGACCACTGAGCGGGTGGTCGACCCGATGCGGGTGGTGATGGTGGACGGCCGCGCCTACATGGAGGCCTGGTGCCGCCGGGTCGAGGCGGTCCGGATGTTCCGGGTCGACCGGATCGACGCTTTCGCCGAGCTGGACGAGCCGTCGGCGCCGCCACCCGCGGCCGTGCCCCAGGACGTCACCGCCGGCGTCTTCCGGCCCACCGCCGACCTGCCGCTGGTCACCCTGCGGGTCGGCCGGCACAGCCGGTGGATCACCGAGTACTACCCGGTCGAGGACGTGCGCCGCAACGGGCCCGGCGAGGAATGGGTGGTCACCATGCGGGTCACCGACCTGGGCTGGGCGCAGCGGCTGCTGCTCGGCCTCGGCCCGGACGTGACGGTGGTCGGCCCGCCGGAGCTTCTCGACCGGATCCGGGCCCAGGCCGCGGCCGCGCTCGACCAGTACAGCAGCCCCGCCGGGTAGGGTTGCCGCGTGTTGCTCTGGGTGTGGATCGCCGTAGTCGTCGTCGCGCTGGTCATTCTGATCGCCGCGGCGGTGCCGTTGCTGGGTCGTCTCGGTGCGCTTCGCCGGGCGGCCGGGAAACTGCAGGCCCGGCAGGGGCAGGCGGTTGCCCTGCAGGCCAAGGTGGAAGCCCTGCAACAGCGGGTGGAAGCGGTCTCGGCCCAGGTGGACCGGCACTGACCTTTACAGATCTTGCGAACCACCGGTAGCGTGCGGCGTTCCTTCCCCGTTGTCCAAGACTTCGCGGACAGGAACAAAACCCACGGGGTCCGGTGGGCTACTTCACCAGAAACGACACGTACGATGGACCCCGCACAACTGATCCGACCGACTGGAGTTATCCCATGGGCGCTTTGAAGCCATGGCACATTCTCATCTTCGTGGTGGTCCTGGTGCTGCTGTTCGGTGCGAAGCGGCTCCCCGATGCTGCCCGCTCGCTGGGCCGGTCGCTGCGGATCATCAAGGCGGAGACCAAGGGCCTGATCGACGACGACAACAACGTCGCCGAGAAAGCCGAGCCGCAGTTCTCTCGGCAGCCCATCCAGGGTGAGGCGCCGCAGACGAACGGCTACCAGCAGGCTCCGCCGCCGCAGCAGCCGGCTCAGCCCTACGTCGACCCGGTGCAGCGCACCAACGACCGCTGATCCGAGATCATGGCGCTGACCCTTCGCCGTTCGGGGAAACCTAGCAAGTTCGAGCAGGCCTCCGACGGCTCGATGACGCTGATCGACCACATCCGGGAGCTCCGCAACCGGCTCTTCATCGCGTCGCTCGGCCTCGTGGTGGGCCTGATCGTCGGCTTCATCGTGTCGAACTGGGTCTTCGGCCTGCTCAAGGAGCCCTACTGCGCGCTGCCGTCCTCGTGGGCGGTCCGGGCCGACGGCACGCAATACTGCGACTTCGTGGTCCTCGGGGTCGGCGACGGCCTGATGCTCCGGCTCAAGATCGCGCTGTGGGTCGGCATCATCGTCGGTGCCCCGGTCTGGCTCTACCAGCTCTGGGCGTTCATCGCCCCCGGTCTGCACCGGCACGAGCGCAAGTGGGCCTACCTCTTCGTCGCCATCGCCGCGCCGCTGTTCGCGGCCGGCGCGGTCCTGGCCTACCTGGTGGTCGGCCACAGCCTGGCCTTCATCATGGAGGCCGGCGTCCTCGGCGAGTCGACGAAACTCGAGGTGTCGAGCTATATCGGCTTCGTCACCAGCATGCTGCTGTTGTTCGGCGCCGCCTTCGAGTTCCCACTGATCCTGTTGATGCTGAACTTCACCGGGGTGGTCTCGGCCCGCCGGCTGCTCAGCTGGTGGCGGATCGTGATCTTCCTGTCGTTCGCGTTCGCCGCGATCGCCACGCCCGACCCGGGCCCGTTCGGCATGACGCTGCTCGCCGCCTGCATGTCCCTGCTCTACTTCATCGCGGTCGGCATCGCGTTCCTCTACGACAAGCGCAAGGGTCGCGGCAAGGAGATCTACGCCGACCTCGACGACGACACCATCTCGCCGCTCGACGAGGACGACCGGGTGCCGGTCGGCGCGTCCGACCCGATCGAGGCGCCCAGCCCGATCGAATCGCCCACGCCGGTCAACAAGCCCCGGCCGCTTGAGGGCCGCTTCGACGACATGACGTAGTAACGTCACGCGCCATGACGAACGGCGACATCGCGGTGCTGGTCAACCCCCGTGCGGGGCGTGGCCGGCACCGCGGTTTGCTTCCCGGGGTCATCCAGCGGCTGGGAACGGCCGGCCATCCGGTGCGACTGCTGGAGGCGCACACCTCGGAGGAGGCGGAGAAGGCCTGCCACCGGGCCGTCGCCGAGGGGGCGGTCGCACTCGTCGCGGTGGGTGGGGACGGCACCGTGCACCAGGCGTTGCAGGCTGCCGCTACCCGGGACGTGGGTTTCGGGGTCGTGCCGGCCGGGACTGGCAATGATTTCGCGGCGGGGACCGGCGTACCCTCCGATCTTTTGCAGGCCGCGTCGGCAATTGCCGACGCCCTCCGCAGCGGCCGGCACCGACCGATTGATCTTGCGCAGACCAGCGGGACCGACCGGGAGGCCCGGTGGTTCGGGGCCGTGCTGGCGGCCGGGTTCGACGCGATCGTCAACGAGCGGGCCAACCGGATGCGGTGGCCGCGCGGGCCTCGGCGCTACGACCTGGCGATCGTGCTGGAGATGGTGCGGGTGCGGCCGCGGGTGTACGCGCTGGAGATCGACGGCGTGGACCACGGCTTCGAGGGCACCCTGGTCGCCGTCGGCATCTGCCCGAGTTACGGCGGTGGGCTGCGGATCGTGCCGGACGCCGATCCGGCCGACGGGCTGCTCGACGTGGTGATCGCGGCCCCGCTGAGCCGGTTCGCGATGGCCCGGCTCAAGCCTCGACTGCGCCGCGGCACCCACGTGACCGACCCGCTTGTCACCTCGTTCCGGGGGCGGCAGGTGCGGCTGCACGCCGACGACATCATCGCGTACGCGGACGGGGAGCGGATCGGGCCGCTGCCGCTGGAGATCACCTGCGTCCCGGGCGCCCTGCGGCTGCTGGTCTGAGGGGGTTTGACCGGTTCGTCGGGTGCGGTCGGGTTGCGCGGGCGGCCTGGCGGTCAGTTCTTTCCGGGGCGGCCGAACGTGTTGGTATGTCGCTGAACTCGCTCCGCTCGCTGACCGGCGCCGCCTCGCTCGCCACCACGGCGTTCGATACCGCACGCAGCACGCTGAAGTCGATGGCCGACGCGGCTGCTGCTCCGGCGCCGCCCGCTCCCGCCGCTGAGCCGGCCGAGGCCGAGGCCGCCGAGCCCACCAAGCCGAAGGGCGTCCGCCAGGGCGTCGAGCTGGACGCTTACGCCTGAGGCCGGAGTGCGGCGATGCCGGCCAGGATAAGGTCGACGCCGGCCAGGAACTGCTCGCGGTCGTCGTGTTCCCGCAGCTGACCGGCGATGTCGTGCAGGAACGGGTAATCACCCGGGTCGAGGCCCTCCCAGGCCGCCGACTCGACGGCCAGCATCGCGGTGCGGCTGGCATCCGGCTGCGCCGCCCGGATCTTCGCGGCGTTGCTGGCGTTGGCGGCGTTCTGCGCGGCGGCGCCGACAATGAAGATCATCAGCGCGGTCGCCGAGGTGAACTGGGCCGGAGCGGGCACGCCGAGCGCCTGGACCCGCTGGCCGAGGCGCTCGAAGATCCGCAGCGCCTCCGACTTCCACGGCCCCTGTGCGAGTTGCCCGGCGAGCCACGGGTGCACGTCGATCGCGTCGAACAGGCCCAGCGCCAGCGCGCGGATCTCGGCCTCGGGGGCGGCCTCGGCCACCGTCGTCGCGCCGGCCAGGACGGCGTCGGTGGCGGCGTCCAGAAGTTCGCTCTTGTTCGCCACGTGCCAGTAGATCGCGCCGGCCCCGGTCTTCAGCTGCGCGCTGAGCGCCCGGAAGGTCAGCCCTTCCTCGCCGGTGGCGTCGAGCATCTGGACCGCCGTGGCGACGATGCGCTCGCGGGACAGGGCATCCGTCCGATTGGCCATGCCCCCATCTTGACATGTCTGGAACAACGTTCCAAACTGGGTTTGTGGAACGACGTTCCAGAGAGGGGCCTTCCAATGAGTGCAGATGTTCTGGACGTGCGCGAGACAACCCGCGCCAACTCGCTGCGGGCCGTGTGGCCCGCGATCCTGGGGCTGTCGGTCGTCTTCCTGGTGGAGATGCTCGACAACTCCGTGCTCAACGTCGCGCTGCCGACCATCGCCCGGGACCTGAACGCCTCGGCCACCGACCTGCAGTGGATCACCACCGGATATTCGCTGCTCTTCGGCGGCCTGATGATCGCGTTCGGGGCGATCGCCGACCGGCTCGGCACCCGCCGGATGATGCTGATCGGGCTGAGCCTGTTCGCGGTCGCCAACCTGCTGGTCCTGTTCGTGCGGACGCCGGGCGAGCTGATCGCGCTCCGGGCCGCCATCGGGGTCACCGCCGCGATGACCGCGCCCGGCACCATGGCTCTCTGCTTCCGGCTGTTCGACCAGGAGAACCTCCTGATGCGGGCGACCGGCTTCATCTCCACGGTCGGCCTGATCGGGATGGCCGCCGGCCCGACCGTGGGCGGTCTGGTCCTGGAGGTCGCGCCCTGGCGGGCTCTGCTGGTGGCCAACGTGCCGATTGCCGTGCTCGCGGTCATCTGCATCCGCCGCGGCATCCCGGCCGATGACCCGTCGAACCGCAACGCCACGCCGCTCGACCTGCTCGGCGCCATGCTCGGCACGGCCACGATCATCCTGGCGCTCTGGACCGCCACCCTGGTCGTCGAGGACGGCTGGGGCTCGGCCGCGCCGTGGCTGGCCGGGGTGGGCGCCGTGCTCAGCGCGGTCGGCTTCGTCGTCCGGGAGCGGCGCACCGGGCACCCGATCATCGACTTCGCCCTGATCAAGCGGCCCAACGTGTCGGCCGGGCTGGCCTACCAGGCCGCGCTCGGGCTCGGCATGGCCGCCCTCGCCTACGGCACCACCCTGCAGCTGCAGCTCGTCTGGGGCTGGTCACCGGCCCAGGCCGCGCTCGGCAACCTGCCGCAGATCATCACCATGATCGCGATCGGGCCGTTCGTGGAGAAGTTCGTCGAGAAGCTCGGCACCCACCGGGCCGGCCCGATCGGCGCCGCCGCGGTCATCGCCGGCCTGCTCGTCTACGCCCTGCTCGGCCGGTACGACTACATCTGGATCGCGATCGCGCTGGTGCTCGCCTCGGCCGGCATGCGGGTGATCATGATCCTGGCGACCGTCACCGTGATGCGCGGCCTCCCCGAGGACCTCACCTCCACCGGGGCCGCCCTCAACGACACCGGCACCGAGGTGGCCAGCAGCATCGGCATGGCGGTCACCGGCACCATCGTCGCGGCCGCGCTCATCGGCCCGCTCACCGATGTCGGCAGCAGTGTGGCAAGTGCGCACGCCTTCGAGAGCGCCATCACCACGGCGACGCTGGTGCTCACCGGGATCTGTACCGCCCTCGTCGTCTGGGCCGCCCGGCGCGCGACGCGCGGTCAGGCCTGACAACCCGCCAGGGCCAGGGTGGCGGACAGGCCGTTGGGGCGGCCCGGCTCGGCGGCCGGGAGCACCAGGGCCGCGCAGCCCGCGTCGACCGCGCCGGCGTCGGCCGGGGTGTCACCCACCATCAGGGTGCGCTCCGGGTCGACGCCGAGCATGCCGCAGGCCCGCAGGAAGATCGCCGGGTCGGGCTTGAGCCGGCCCACCTCGTAGCTCAAGGTGTACGCGTCCACCAGCGGTTCCATGCCCCAGGCGGCGAAGTGCGGGCGGATGTCGAAGCCGACGTTGCTGACCACCGCGACCTTGATGCCGGCGTCGTGCAGGATGCGCAGCGTGTTCTCGGTGTCGGCGTAGGGGAGCCAGCCCTCGGCGGTCAGCACCCGCTCGTACAGAGCGTCGGGGAGACCGGCCACATCCGTCGTCACGGTCGCGGCCAGGCCGGTGTAGGCGGCGCGGTGGCTGTGGGCGTACAGATCGCGGTCGGCCCAGTGCTCGGCCAGCTGGGGTGGGACGCGGTGCGGAACCGGCCCCCCGGCCCTCCCCGCCATGACCAGGCGGTCCGCCAGGACCGTCGCCTTTCCCCGGTCGAGCTCCCGGCCGCAGGCCGCAGCGGCCTGCTGCACCCAGCGGACCGAATCCTCCACTTGGGCGAGGGTGCCGTGGAAGTCGAACAAAACGGCGTCGACCTGTCGGGGCGATTCCACAGCTTCCGGCACGGGTGAACCATACCGAGCCCCTCGATGCTGCAAGTTGTCACACCCACTAGCTAGCCTTGTGGTCATGACGAGTCCCGCCGAAAGGTTTGCGGAGTCCAAGCGGCGGGCGGCCCGGCAGGCCGAGTTCCCCGCGCTGCAGGACTTCATGCTGGATGTGGGCTTCGACCTGGACGATTTCCAGCGCGCGGCGTGCGAGTCGCTCGAGCGCGGCAGCGGCGTGCTGGTGTGCGCGCCGACCGGCGCCGGCAAGACCGTGGTGGGTGAGTTCGCGGTGCACCTGGCGCTGCGGGCCGGGGGGCGCAAATGCTTCTACACCACCCCGATCAAGGCGCTGTCCAACCAGAAATATCACGACCTGGTCGACCGCTACGGCCCCGACCAGGTCGGCCTGCTGACCGGTGACAACGCGATCAACGGCGACGCCCCGGTGGTGGTGATGACCACCGAGGTGCTGCGCAACATGCTCTATTCGGGCTCGTCCGCGCTCAACGGGCTGGCCTATGTGGTGATGGACGAGGTTCACTACCTGGCCGACCGGTTCCGTGGCGCGGTCTGGGAAGAGGTGATCATCCACCTCCCGTCGTCGGTGCACCTGGTGTCGCTGTCCGCGACGGTCAGCAACTACGAGGAGTTCGCCGACTGGCTGGTCACCGTGCGCGGCGAGACCGAGGTGGTGGTCAGCGAGCACCGGCCGGTCCCGCTGTGGCAGCACATGCTGGTCGGGCGGCGCATGTTCGACCTGTTCCACGACGCCGACGCGGCCAAGAAGCACGACGTGCATCCCGAGCTGCTGCGCTACACCCGCGAGATGGAGCGCCGGCTGGAGATGACCAGCCGCACCTACGGCCCGAGCCAGCGCGGCGGCCGGGGCCGGCGCTGGCAGCCGCCGCCGCGCGCCGAGGTGGTCGACCGGCTCGAGCGGTCCGGGCTGCTGCCGGCGATCCTGTTCATCTTCAGCCGGGCCGGCTGCGACGCGGCCGTGCAGCAGTGCCTGGCCGCCGGGCTGCGGCTCACCGACCCCGACGAGCGGGCCGAGATCCGGCGCATCGCCGACGCCAAGGTCGCGTCCATCCCGCGCGAAGACCTCACGGTGCTGGGCTACTGGGAGTGGCTCGACGGCCTCGAACGCGGGGTGGCCGCGCACCACGCCGGCATGCTGCCCGCCTTCAAGGAGGCGGTCGAGGAGTGCTTCGTCAACGGGCTGGTCAAGGCGGTCTTCGCGACCGAGACGCTGGCGCTGGGCATCAACATGCCGGCCCGCTGCGTCGTCCTCGAACGGCTGGTGAAATACAACGGCGAGGCGCACGTCGACCTGACCCCGGGGGAGTACACGCAGTTGACCGGCCGGGCCGGCCGGCGCGGCATCGACGTCGAGGGCCACGCGGTCGTGCTGTGGAGTCCCGAGGTCGACCCGCGGCACGTGGCCGGGCTCGCCTCCACCCGCACCTACCCGCTGCGCTCGTCGTTCCGCCCGTCCTACAACATGGCGGTGAACCTGGTCGGCACGGTCGGCACCGACAAGGCCCGCGACCTGCTCGAATCGTCGTTCGCCCAGTTCCAGGCCGACCGCTCGGTGGTCGGGCTGGCCCGGCAGGTCCAACGCAACGTCGAAACCATGCAGACGTACGAGGGGGACGCCGCCTGCCACCACGGCGACTTCAACGAGTACTTCGGTTTGCGGGTCTCGATCGCCGACCGGGAGAAGGCCCTGGCCCGGCAGGGTGCCAACCAGCGCCGGACCGAGGCGGTTTCCTCGCTCGAACGCCTCAAGGTCGGCGACGTGATCCGGGTGCCGCAGGGCCGGCGGGCCGGGCTCGCGGTCGTCCTGGAGGCGCCGTCGGGCGGGTTCGGCGAGCCGCGGCCGCTCGTGCTCACCCAAGACCGGTGGGCCGGCCGGATCAGCCCCGCCGACTTCCCGGGTTCGGTCGAGGTGCTGGAGCGCATCCGGGTTCCCAAGCATTTCAACCACCGCTCGCCCGCCGCTCGCCGCGACCTGGCCGCCCAGGTCTCCGCCACCGGCCTCGACCGGAACGGCGGTGGCCGCCGCCGGCGCGGAAACGGCGGCCACTCCGGCGAGGACGCCGAGATCGCCCTGCTCAAGGTAAGGATGCGGCAGCACCCCTGCCACGCCTGCCCGGAGCGGGAGGAACATGCGCGCTGGGCCGAGCGGCGGCACCGGCTCGAGCGCGACACCGACGCGCTGCGCGACAAGGTGGCCGGCCGCACCGGCTCGCTGGCCCGCACGTTCGACCAGGTGTGCGCGGTGCTGACCGGGCGCGGCTACCTGAGCGGCGGCGAGGTCACCGACGCGGGCCGGATGCTCGGGCGCATCTGGTCCGAGGCCGACCTGCTGGTCGCCGAGTGCCTGCGGCAGGGCGTGTGGGACGGGCTCGACCCCGAGGAGTTGGCGGCGGCGGCGTCCATGGTGCTCTACGAGTCGCGGCGCGAGGGCGATGACCGGGCGTCGGTGCCCAAGGGCCCGATCACCGCGGCCGTCGACACCTGCACCAAGCTGTGGGGTGAGATCGCCACCGAGGAGTCCGCGCACGGGCTGACCCTGACCCGCGAGCCCGACCCCGGTTTCGTCTGGCCGATGTACCGGTGGGCGCGCGGCGAGCCGCTGGCCGCGGTGCTGGCCAGCAGCCACAACTACGACGCCGACATGCCGGCCGGCGACTTCGTGCGGTGGGCGCGGCAGGTGCTCGACCTGCTCGGCCAGATCCGGGAGGCACCGGCGTCGACGGCCGAGGTCCGCGACGCCGCACGCAAGGCGATCAAGTTGGTCAACCGGGGGGTGCTCGCCTACCAGGTGGAGCTGTAGGGCCTGCTCTAGAGTTTCGGTCCATGGTGGACGCGAAGATCGACACGTCGCAGGCGCATCCGGCGCGGCGGTACAACTACTGGCTGGGCGGTTCGCATCACTTCGAGGCGGACCGCGCCTCCGGCGACGCGATCGAGGCGGCGATGCCGACGATCCGGCTGATGGCGGTGGAGAATCGCCGGTTCGTCGGGCGGGCCGCCCGGTTCGTGGCCGCGCAGGGCGTGCGGCAGTTCCTCGACATCGGCACCGGGCTGCCGGCGCCGGGCGGGATCGAGGCACCGGACGCCCGCATCCTGCACGTGGACAACGACCCGCTTGTCACCTCGCAGGCGGCGGCGCTGCCCGGCGCGTACATCGAGGCCGATTTGCGGAAGCCGCGGGACATCCTCGAGCATCCGTCGTTCGCCTTTCTCGACGCCGGGCAGCCGATCGGGCTGATGCTGGGGGCGGTGCTGCACTTCGTGCGCGACGATGAGGACCCGGCCGGGATCGTGCAGACCCTGCTCGGTGCGCTGGCGCCCGGCAGCTACGTCGTCGCCAGCCACGCCACCTGGGAATATGTGCCGGCCGCGGTGATCCCTCGCCTGCAGGCGTCGAACGCCGACGGCCGGTTCGCGCCGCGGCCCGGGTCGGCGTTCTGGGCGTGGTTCGCCGGGCTGGAGATGGTGCCGCCCGGTCTGGTGTCGGTGGCGCACTGGCAGGCCGACGAGGAGCCGCAGCCGCGTCCCCGGGTGGAGGACGTGGGGTGCAACGGGTTGGTCGCGCGGGTGCCGTGATCTTCCGAGCTTCGCCGGGCATACTCGTTACTCGTTGGTAAGCCAGGTGGAGGGAACATCATGCGGGTCTATGCGCGGCCACAGTTCTGGTGGCGTGCGGTCATCGTGGCCTGTGGGCTGTCCGGGCTGCTCATGGGCGAGCAGCGGGTCATCTACTACACCTGCCAGAGCAACCTGATCACGCTCGGGTTCTTCGTCGGCACGCTGTACTGGATGGTCAAGCGGCAGACGGTCGAGCCGCCGGCGCCCCGGCTGCGCGGCGCGGTCACCCTGTGGATCCTGATCACCTGCCTGATCTCGCACTTCATGCTCAACCACGGCGCGAACCCGCTGCCCGGCCTGGCCGCCGCCGACCCGGCGGTGGCCACCACTAACCGGTCGATGTTCCTGGTCCACTACGTGGTGCCGGTGATGGTGCTGATCGACTGGGTGGCGTTCGGGCCGCACCGGCTGGTGCGCTGGCGGGACATTCCGCTGTGGATCCTCTACCCGCTCGGGTACGGCCTGGCGGTCGAGTTCCGCGCGGTGCTGGTGCCGACGGCCCCGATCCGCTACCCGTATTTCTTCCTCGACCCGAGCACCCGCGGCTACGACTGGGTAAGCGGCCAGTTCGTCGAACTCGCGGTGATCTTCGCAGTGCTGGGAGCGGTGGTGGTCGGCCTCGACCGCCTGGCGTCCCTGGGCACGAAACAGCGCAACGCGCCCGACGTGCCCAGGGACCTGCCCGCAGAGGACCGTCCGGTCGAGCCGAGTGATCCGGCCAAGGTGAGCGAGCCGGTCGAGAGGTAGCCATGACGGTGGCGGTTAGGTGACGCGGCCGAAGTGGACCTCTCGCCAGGACCAGATCTTGGCCAGGCGCACGTGGTCGCCGGTTTTCGGGGCGTGCCAGACCTGGCCGTCGCCGGCGTAGATGCCTACGTGGTAGGCGTGCCGGCCGTTGACCCAGAAGACCAGGTCGCCTGGGCGGGCATTCGCTTTGCTGACCGGGTGGGCGGCGTGGAATTGAGCGTTCGCGGTGCGCGGCAGGGTGATTTGCACGCTGTGGAAGACGTAGCTGGTCAGGCCCGAGCAGTCGAACGCGTTGGGGCCTTGAGCTCCGCGACGGTAGGGCTTGCCGCGCTGGGCCGCGGCCGTTGTCACCACCTGCTCGGCGGTGGCGTCGGCGGCCTCGGCCTCGGCGGTAACCGAGCTGGCTGCGTCAGCGGCGGGAGTGGCCGCGTGGGCGGCGGCTCCGGCGGCGGGGGCCGCGTGTGCGGCGGGGGCCGCGATCAGCAGGGACGCCAGTGACAGGAGGGTGGAAAGGGCCCAGACGGGCATGGCGAAGCGGACGGCACGGGACACGAGGTTCCTAGGCCCTTCAACCGCCTGCGAGGTCAGCTGTCGGATTAGGCCTGAAGGCGGCCCGCCGCGAAGTGCGACTTCACCCCTAGCCGGCTAACGCCGGCGGCTTGGGTCCCCCGCTTCCGCCCACTGAAGTTTCCGATCGGCGACAGGTCGGTGACCGCACCCGGTGGGCGGGACTCGGCGTCCGGGGGCAGTGTGGCGGCCGCCCGTTGCCGGGTGGGCTGCGCCGGACACGATCGGCCGGGGGCTGCGGACCGGCACCGAAAACCGGGTTCGTTATCTAAGCGCTACCCGTGAATTGGGGCATCCAGGCCGGTCAGGGGCAGACCGGACCCGCCCCAGGCGCTCGATATGATCTCCGCCGCAATCGCTACGGCCGTTTCCTCGGGGGTTCGTGCTCCCAGGTCCAGGCCGATCGGGGCGGACAATCTTGCCAATTGGGTCTCGGACACCCCGGCTTCGCGCAGGCGGCGCAAACGGTCCGCGTGGGTGCGGCGGCTGCCCATCACGCCTATGTAGCGCGCGGGGGTGCGCAACGCGACCTCCAGGAGCGGCACGTCGAACTTCGGGTCGTGGGTGAGTATGCAGAGGACGGTGCGTTCGTCGACCGCGGTGGACTCCAGGTATTGGTGCGGCCACTGGACTATCAGGTCGTCGGCGGTCGGGAAGCGCTTGCGGGTGGCGAATACCGGACGGGCGTCGCAGACCGTCACGTGGTAACCCAGGAAGCCACCGATCTTCGCGACCGCGCCGGCGAAGTCGATGGCCCCGAAGACGATCATGCGGGGTGGGGTCAGGTAGGTCTGCACGAAGACCTCGACGTCCTCCTGGCGCTGCTCGCCGTGGTCGCCCAGGTGGACCATCCCGGTGGTGCCGGCGGCCAGCATGCCGGCCGCCTGCTGTTCGGCGGCGTGGTCGAGGCCGGGGTCGCCGAGCGTGCCGGAGGTGCGGTCGGGCCAGATCACCAGCTGGTTGTCGGCCATCGACGCGGTGGCCACCGGGCGGCCCTCGGTGATCGCGGTCAGCACCTCGGCCAGCTCGACCAGGGCGACGTCCGGCTGGATCAGCAACTCGATCGTTCCGCCGCAGGTGAGGCCGACCTCGAACGCGTCGCCGTCACTTACGCCGTACGTCTGCTGCTGGGCCTTTTTGGTTTTGATGACCTCTTCGGCGGCGGTGTAGACGGCGCCCTCGACGCAGCCGCCGGAGACGCTGCCCAGCACCTCGCCGTGTTCGCTGACGGCCATCGCGGCGCCCGGTTGCCGCGGCGCGGAGCGCCAGGTGTGCACGACGGTGGCCACCGCGAACCGCACGCCGTCGGCGTGCCAGGCGGCCAGGCCGTCCACGATGTCGCGCATGATCGGTACCTTCCGCGATCTTCGCGCACTCGTCAACGGCTGGTTAAGGGATCTCTTAGGTCGCTGTTGACATTGGTCCTCATGCGAGCGAGTGTGCTCTCGATCACGGGAGGTGCAGCGTGCAGGTGCCGGCTCCGTTCGAGTACGAACGTGCCACCAGCGTGGACCAAGCCATCGGACTTCTGGAACGTCTGGGCAGCTCAGCGCGGCTCGTGGCGGGCGGGCACAGCCTCCTGCCGATGATGAAGCTGCGGTTGGCCAACTTCGAATATCTGATCGACATCAATCCGCTTCACGCGGAGCTCGGTTACATCAAGATCCAAACCGATGAGGTACGGATCGGAGCACTCACCCGGCACCGGGAGCTGCTGGAGTCCGACGATCTGGCCGGCGCGTTCCCGATCTTCCGAGACGCCGAGCGGGTGATCGCCGACCCGGTCGTGCGCAATCGGGGCACCCTGGGCGGGTCGCTGTGCCAGGCCGATCCGTCGGAGGATCTTTCCGCGGTGTGCACGACCCTAGACGCGAGTTGCGTGATTCGCGGGCCACGAGGAGAGCGCGTCGTCTCGATGGAGGAGTTCCACGTCGGGCCGTATGAGACGGCCGTCGGTGACGACGAGATCCTGATCGAGGTCCGGTTGCCCCGCCGCCCCGGGCACGGCAGCGCCTACGAGAAGGTCGAGCGCCGCGCCGGGGACTGGGCCGTCGTGAGTTCCGGGGCAGCGGTCTGGCTGGCGGACGGCAAGATCGTCGACGCCCGCGTCGGGCTGGCGGCGGTAGGCCCCAATACCACCGGAATTCCCGAAATTTCGGACACGCTGCGTGGCAACACGCCCAGCGAGGAGCTGTTTGAGCAAGCCGGGGCGATCGCGGCGAGAAGTTGCGACCCCAACACGGATCAGCGGGGGAGCGCCGACTACAAGCGGCACCTCGCCGATGAGCTGACCCGGCGGACCCTGCGCAAGGCCGTCGAGCGGGCGAGGAGCTGAACCCATGCAGGTCACGATGACCGTCAACGACGTCGAGGTCACCCGGGAGATCGAGGGCCGGCTGCTGCTCGTGCACTTCCTGCGGGACGTGCTGAGCCTGACCGGCACCCACTGGGGCTGCGACACCAGCAACTGCGGCACCTGTGTGGTCTGGCTGGACGGCGAGCCCGTCAAGTCCTGCACGGTGCTGGCCGCGATGGCCGGGGGCCACGAGGTGCGTACCGTCGAGGGCCTGGCCAAGGGCGGGGAGCTCGACCCGATCCAGGAGGGGTTCCGGCAGTGCCACGGATTGCAGTGCGGCTTCTGCACGCCGGGCATGATGATGACCTGCCGCGCCCTGCTGGACAAGAACCCGGATCCGACCGACGGGGAGATCCGGGAGGCCATCTCCGGCCAGATTTGCCGCTGCACGGGCTACGCGACGATTGTCCGCAGTGTCCGGTGGGCGGCCGTTCATGAAGCGGCGGTGACCCAGTGACCACGGTGCACGAGCCCAAACTGAGCCAGTTCGACGACAACGACCAGAAGCCCGTCGGTTTCGGGCGGATGCTGCGCAAGGAAGACCCCCGGTTCCTCCGGGGGCGCGGGCGCTATACGGACGACGTACAGCTGCCGGGGATGTTGCATTTGGCGATTTTGCGGTCGCCTTTCGCGCATGCGCGCATCGTCAGCGT
The DNA here is from genome assembly GCF_016862435.1 of Paractinoplanes tereljensis. GTDB lineage: Bacteria > Actinomycetota > Actinomycetes > Mycobacteriales > Micromonosporaceae > Actinoplanes > Actinoplanes tereljensis. The sequence goes on along the minus strand of NZ_BOMY01000055.1, from coordinate 347,137 downwards.
CGACACCAGCGCGGCCGAGGCGTCTCCCGGCGTGCGGTTGGTGGTCACCGGCGCGATGCTCGCCGAGAAGGGGCTCGCGTGGATGCCCACGCTCTCCAACGACGTGCAGGCCGTCCTCGCCACCGACAAGGTCCGTTTCCAGGGGCAGGAGGTCGCCTTCGTGGTGGCCGACGACCGCTATGCGGCCCGCGATGCCCTCGAACTGATCGACGTCGAATATGACGTGCTCGAGCCGGTGGTCGACGTCCGGCGCGCGCTGGCCCCCGACGCCCCGCTGATCCGGGACGATTTGACCGACAAGGCGGACAACCACTGCTTCGACTGGGAGACCGGCGACGAGGCGGCCACCGAGGCGGTGTTCGCGGCCGCTGACGTGGTCGTCGTGGAGGACATCGTCTACCCGCGGGTGCACCCGGCGCCGATGGAGACCTGCGGCGCGGTCGCCGACTTCGACGCGATCGACGGCAAGCTGCGGCTGTGGTCGACCACCCAGGCGCCGCACGCGCACCGCACCCTCTACGCGATCGTGGCCGGCCTGCCCGAGCACAAGATCCAGGTGATCGCGCCGGACATCGGCGGCGGCTTCGGCAACAAGGTGCCGATCTACCCCGGTTACGTGTGCGCGATCGTCGGCTCGATCCTCACCGGCAAGCCGGTGAAGTGGATGGAGGACCGGTCGGAGAACCTGATCAGCACCGGCTTCGCCCGCGACTACATCATGCGCGGGGAGATCGCGGCGACCCGCGACGGCAAGATCCTGGCAATCCGTACGAACGTGCTGGCCGACCACGGCGCCTTCAACGGTACGGCCGCGCCGGTGAAGTACCCGGCCGGCTTCTTCGGGGTGTTCACCGGCAGTTACGACATCGAAGCGGCGTACTGCAAGATGACCGCCGTCTACACCAACAAGGCGCCGGGCGGGGTCGCGTACGCCTGCTCGTTCCGCATCACCGAGGCCGTCTACCTGGTCGAACGCATCGTCGACTGCCTCGCCCACGAGCTGGACATGGACCCGGCCGAACTACGGCTGAAGAACTTCATCCAGCCCGAGCAGTTCCCGTACGAGACGAAGACCGGCTGGGTCTACGACTCGGGCAACTACGAGCCCACCATGCGGCTCGCCATGGACATGGCCGGGTACGCGGATCTGCGCAAGGAGCAGGCCGAGAAAAGGGCCCGGGGCGAGCTGATGGGCATCGGCATCGCGTTCTTCACCGAGGCCGTCGGGGCCGGGCCGCGCAAGGACATGGACATCCTCGGCCTGGGCATGGCCGACGGCTGTGAGCTGCGGGTCCACCCGACCGGCAAGGCCGTGGTGCGGCTGTCGGTGCAGACCCAGGGCCAGGGCCACGAGACCACGTTCGCGCAGATCATCGCGGAGGAGATCGGCATCCCGCCGGCCGACATCGAGGTGGTGCACGGCGACACCGACCAGACGCCGTTCGGCCTCGGCACCTACGGCAGCCGGTCCACTCCGGTCTCCGGCGCGGCCGCCGCCCTGGTCGCCCGCAAGGTGCGCGACAAGGCGCAGCTGATCGCCTCGGCGATGCTGGAGGTGTCGGTCGCCGACCTCGACTGGGTCAAGGGCGCCTTCCAGGTCAAGGGTGACCCCGGCAAATCGGTCACCATCCAGGACATCGCGATGCGCGCGCACGGCGCCGGCGACCTTCCCGACGGCATGGAGGGCGGCCTCGAAGCGCAGATCTGCTACAACCCGTCCAACCTGACCTACCCGCACGGCGCGTACATCTGCGTCGTCGACATCGACCCCGGCACCGCGCAGGTCAAGGTGCGCCGCTTCATCGCCGTCGACGACTGCGGCACCCGGATCAACCCGATGATCATCGAGGGCCAGGTGCACGGCGGCCTCACCGACGGCGTCGGGATGGCCCTGATGGAGATGATCGCCTTCGACGAGGACGGCAACTGCCTCGGGGCGTCCCTGATGGACTACCTGATCCCGACCGCGCTCGAGGTCCCCGACTGGGAAACCGGCTTCACCGTCACGCCGTCGCCGCACCACCCGATCGGCGCCAAGGGCGTGGGGGAGTCGGCCACCGTCGGCTCGCCGCCGGCGATCGTCAACGCGGTCGTCGACGCGCTCAAACCCTTCGGGGTACGGCACGCCGACATGCCCCTGACCCCGTCACGCGTCTGGGACGCGATGCGCGGCCAGGCGACCCCGCCGATCTGATGGCCACCCTGATCGCCTCGCGCGTGCACGAACTGACCGCCCAGCGGCGGCCGTTCGTGCACGCCACGGTGGTGCGCGCGCAACAGCCGACCTCCGCCGTGCCCGGCGACGACGCGGTCATCCTCGCCGACGGCTCGATCGAGGGCTTCGTCGGCGGGGTGTGCGCGGAGACGTCGGTGCGGGCGGCCGCGCTTGACACGCTGCGCGACGGCAAGACGCTGCTGCTGCGGGTGCTGCCCGACGGCGCGGCGTCCTTCCCCGAAGCGCCGGGCGCGCTGGTCGTGGTCAACCCGTGCCTCTCCGGCGGGGCGATCGAGATCTTCCTGCGCCCGATGCTGCCGCGCCCGTTGCTGGGCGTGTCGGGCACGGCCACGCCGATCGGCGCGGCGGTGGCCGAGCTGGCCGCTTTCCTAGACCTGGAAACAACCAACCCCATGGCGTACGCCGGTGCCAGCGCCGTAGTGGTAGCAGGCCTCGGCCGCGACGACGAGAAGGCCATCCGGGCAGCGCTGGACGCCGGGGTGCCCCTGATCGCCCTGGTGGCGAGCCACACCCGAAGCGCCGCCGTGCTGGATGCGCTGGGCTTGACCGACGAGGAGCGAGCCCGGGTGCGCCCGCACGCCGGCCTCGACATCGGAGCCCGAACCCACAAGGAAATAGCCCTCTCGGTCCTGGCCGAGATAGTCAAGGAAATCCGCACCGGCGTTGCCTCCGCGCCTGCGCCGGCCGCCCGGAGCTTGCTTCCCATCTCCGACATCTCGGAAAGGTCCGGCAACCCGGCTGCGGGAGCTTCGGCTCGGACCGTGGTTGACCCGGTTTGTGGGATGCGGGTGGTGGTGGGGGATGACGTGCCGCAGGCCGTCGTTGACGGGGTGGAGTACTGGTTCTGCTGTGTGGGGTGCCGGGACAGCTTTGTGGCGGGGCGATGAGCGTTACCGGGCTGGTGCTGGCGGCCGGTGGGTCGCTGCGCCTCGGGGAAGCCAAACAACTGCTGCCCTATCGGGGGCGGACGCTGCTTGACGCGACGCTTTCGATGGCTCGGAGCTGCGGATTCGACCAGCTTCTGGTCACCCTGGGCGGATCGGCGGAGCTGGTGCGGTCCACCGTGGATCTGGCCGGCTTCGAGGTGGTCGACAACCCGGGCTTCTCGGATGGGTGCGGGTCGTCGATTCGTACGGCCGTACCGTATGTGACTTCGGAAGCGCTTGTTCTTCTCCTGGGTGACCAGCCTGGGGTTTCGCCGGACGATGTCCGGCGGGTTGCGGCGGCGACTACGCCGCTGGCGGTCTGCTCCTATGACGACGGGCTGGGGCATCCGTTTCTGTTCCGGCGGGCGGTCTATCCGGAGCTGGGTGCGCTGCACGGGGACAAGGCGGTCTGGAAGCTGCTGCACTCGGGGGGCTATCCGGTCACCTCGGTTGCCTGCGCCGGGCCGGTCCCGATCGATGTCGACACCCGCGACGACTATGCACGGCTGATGGCGATGGACTCCGCGTGAACGATCCGCAAGAGGTCGGCCGGCGGCTCGATGCCGTTGACTATCTCGTTGACGACGGGTTGGCGATGGCCGTGTTTCTCGCGCTGCGGCTCGGGAAACCCCTGCTGCTCGAAGGGGAACCGGGGGTCGGGAAGACCGCCGCCGCCAAAGCACTCGCGCAGGCGCTGGACACGCCGCTGATCCGGTTGCAGTGCTATGAGGGGCTGACTGCGGGCGAAGCGCTCTATGAATGGAACTACCAGCGGCAGCTGCTTGCCATCCGGCTGGCCGAGGCGCGGCACGAGCGGCTCGGCGACGACGATCTGTTCACCGCGGAGTTCCTGCAGGAAAGGCCCATTCTCAAAGCTGTCCGGTACGCCGGGCCCACGCCGCCGGTGCTGCTCATCGACGAGATCGATCGGGCCGACGACGAGTTCGAGGCGTTGCTCTTCGAGTTCCTCGGGGAGGCCGCGGTTACCGTCCCGGAGTTGGGGACCTTCACCGCCGTACGGCCGCCGGTTGTGGTCTTGACCTCCAATCGCAGCCGTGACCTGCACGATGCGCTTCGCCGTCGATGCCTTTACCACTGGATCGAGTTTCCGGCGGCCGCGCGGGCGGCCGAGATCGTCCGGCGGGCCGTGCCCGGCGCGAGTGCGCCGCTGATCGCGAGCGCCACCGAGTTCATCGGCCGGGTCCGGGCGCTCGACCTCGACAAAGCGCCCGGCCTGGCCGAGACCATCGACTGGGTGTCCGCGCTGTCCGCGCTCGGCGCTACCGAGCTGGCGCCGGCCGACGCCCTGCACACCCTCGGCACCATCGCGAAAACCCCCGACGACCGCCTCGTCGTCGCCGGCGCCGTCCACGAGGAGATCGCATGAAGATCACGAACGAGTTCACCGTGCACACCCCGATCGACCGCGCCTGGCAGGTGCTGACCGACCTCTCCGGCATCGCGCCGTGCATGCCCGGCGCGCAGCTGACCGGCGTCGACGGGGACGTCTACCAGGGCAAGGTGAAGATCAAGGTGGGCCCGGTGATCTCCGAGTTCGCCGGGACGGCCCGCTTCGCGGAGAAGGACGAGGCCGGCTATCGCGCGGTAATCGACGCGAAAGGCCGGGACGCCCGCTCCGCGGGAAATGCGTCGGCGCTGGTCACCGCGGTCTTGGCCCCGGCCGGAGACAGTACGACGGTAAGTGTCGACACCGACCTCAAGATCAGCGGGAAGCTGGCCCAGTTCGGCAGCGGCATGATCAAGGAGGTGTCGGGAAAGCTGCTGGCCCAGTTCGTAGCAAACCTGGAAGCAAAGCTAGCCACCGACGCCGCCTCGGTTGATTCCGCATCGCCGGCGGAGTCGGTCGCTGCTTCGCCGGCCGCCGTGGCGACGGCCCCAGAGACCGCAATCCCGTCGGCGTCGGCGTCCCCCGTGCCGACGCCGGCCCCGCCGGCGTCCTCCGCGCCGGCGACACCCGCGGCGGATGCGCCGGCTTCGGCGCCCGCCGCGGGTTCGGTTCCCACCCCGGGCGCCCCGATCGACGCAGACCCGGCCCCCGAGCCGGTCGCCGCCATCGCGGACCCGGCGGCGTCGCCGGTCGCCGCTTTCCTCGCAGACGCCAAGTCGTCCGCTGCCGCCGTCTCGGTTCGGCCTGCGGCGGCCACGCCTGCGGTGGCGGAGGTGGCTGAGGAGGCCGAGCCGTTGGATCTGCTCAGCCTGGCCGGGGGATCGATCTACAAGCGGGTCATTCCGCTGGTGGCTGGGGTTGTCGTGGTCGGCGCGGTGATCGCCTGGCTCGTTGCCCGGCGCTGAGTCGAAACCGGTGCTGCTGCGCGGCGTCGACCGCGCAGCGTTTGCCGTGTCCTTCGCGAATCGGCTGCGCGGTGCGGGGGTGCTCGCGGGGCTCACCGAGATCGACGACCTGGTTCGGGCGCTGGGTGCGCACCCGCCGGACTCCCGCCGGGCTCTCTACTGGACCGCCCGGATCTCGCTGGTCCGGCGCGAGTCCGACCTGGCCGCCTTCGACCGGGTCTTCGAGGCCGTCTTCACCGACGCGGCGCCGCTGCCGCTGAATCGGTCGGCGGCGGCGGGTCCGGCCGGGCGCCGCGACGACGTGCACGTGCCGGTGCCGGGCGGTGCCGGTCCGGCGGCTTCCGGCGGTGGGTTGCCCTGGGCGACGCTTCCGCCGGCCGTGGCCGAAGCCGAACCGGGGGACGAGTCCGGCCTGTTTCTTCCGCAGGTGCGGCCGAGTGCCGTAGAGGCGCTCGCGGCCCGGCCGTTCGAGGAGCTTGATCCGCGGGAGACCGCGCTGCTCGGCGAGGTCCTGCGGCGGGAGCTGACCAACTGGCCGAGCCGTCGGACCCGCCGCCACGCCCCGGCGAGGTCCGGCCGCCGGGTCGCGCTGCGCGCGACGATCTCCCGGGCCCGCCGCACCGCTTGGGAGCCGGTGACCATCGTCCGGGAGCGGCCGCGGCGCCGGCCCCGGCGGGTGGTGATGCTCTGCGACGTGAGCGAGTCGATGCGCGCGCAGGCCACCGCCTACCTGCATCTGATGCGGGCGTTCGCCACGGTGACCCCGGCCGAGGTGTTCGCCTTCGCCACCCGGCTGACCCGGCTCACCCCGGCGCTGACCCGGAAGTCCGCGGCCGAGGCGATCGAGCAGGCCACGGCGGCGGTGTCCGACCGGTTCGGCGGCACCCGGATCGCCACCAACATCGCCGCGCTGCTGCGCTCGCACCACGGCAACGCGCTGCGGGGCGCACTGGTGGTGATCGCCTCCGACGGCTGGGACAGCGACCCGGCGCCGGAGCTGGCCGCGGCGATGGCCCGGCTGTCCCGCCGCGCCCACGCCGTGCTGTGGCTGAACCCGCGGGCCGGCGCGCCCGGCTTCACCCCCGCGGTCGCCGCGATGGCGGCCGCCCTGCCCTACTGCACCACCCTGCGCCCGGCCGCGACGTTCGACGACCTGTTCGCGGCGGCCCGGGCCATGCAGTCGTTGGGCAACGCCGACTTTCGCTAGACACAGGATCAAGGCCCAGAGAAACAAACCCCTTCCGGTACGGGCGACACCGTCGACAACCGCGATTACCCCCGACCGCCGCCACCGCGCGACCAGAGTGCAACACCGGCGCGTGCCGCGACTCTCGCGCAACCAGACACTCACCCCGCGGGCGCTTTGCTTTGCTCACCAATACGCGCTGCTCTGCGCACCGCCGGTAAGCGCCCGAGTTCAGGCCAGTTCCAGACCGGCCGCACCCCACGAGAACCGCCCCCCCCCGGCGCCGCCAAACCCGCCGCCAAACCCGGCGACTCCCGCATGACAGCCGCCGCGCCCGAGCCCGAACCAGCGTCCCGCATCGCGGAGCCCACTCCTGCTTTGTGGACGTTGCCGCCAACGCACCAGACGCTTACTGCCAAAAAGAGTATATGCCGGATATCTCCACCGCTGCGGGCGAGGATCGGCGCGATCTGCGGAGATCCTGTCCGGTCGAACCTGTTGCTAAATGGCCGTTTTCCGCTGCACCCTAGGCCGCCCAACCAGAGAACTACGGACATAACCGCATCATCAGGCGAGCCGCGACCGCCCGACCCCAGCACTTCGCCACAGCAGTAACTCGCAAGATTTTTAAAGCTTTTGCCCGACCCCCTACCGTAACCACAACGGGGGTTGGGTTTGACTTGAGCGTAGGCGGCACGGTTTCGCTCGCGGACCCCACCACAAAGGCCGGCCCGCCGGAGCAACGCTCCCAGAATGCCCAAAGCGCGGCAGCCAGACCACCCGCAGAAGGGGACCGCCCAGCCCCTGAGACACCTGGCCGCGGGTAACCAGAGTCCCGGCCGCAACAGATCACCATGCAAGGTTTTTGGCCGGGGATGATCATGCAGGGCATAGATGCTTTACCGCCCAGCATGGTCATCCCCGGCCAAAAACCGTCCCAGAGCAAGCAAAGGACGGAGCCCGCGGAACGCCAGGCTGGTGTCAGCTCCACAGGGTGACGTGGACCGACGGCCGGAAGTGACTCACGTTCACCCCGGACCCGCGCATCATCGCCTGGATCGCCCGGGGTGACGCGGCAAAGCGGGCCAGCTCGGCCGCCGCCGACGGAGCGCCCTGATCGGCCAGGGTCAGCGAGTGCCAGACCGACTCCAGGGTCGCGTACGGACCGGCCAGCTGCACCAACTGGCCGTTGCGGACATCGGGAGCCACCGTGAAGGAGAGCGCAGGGGCCACGCCCTTGCCGCGTTTCGCCTCCTCCAGGGCGGCCGCGTGGCTCTGGAAGATCTGCTGGTTCCCCTCGGCGACGGCCAAGCGGCGCAGCAGCGCGGGAATGGCGCCCATGTCAACGGCTGCGGACGGGCCGAGCAGCCAGGTCTGGTCGCGCAGCTGGGCGGCCGACGCCCGCAGGCCGGCCAGCGGGTGGGTGGCGCCGGCCACGACGACGACCCGGTAGTTCATCACCGGGCGGCACACCAGGCCGGTTTCGGCGGCGGGGCGCGGGCCGATCGCGATGTCGACCGTGCGGGTCAGCAGCAACGCCTCGAACGAGCCGGGGTGGTGCACGCTCAGCTCGACGTCGAGGTCGTCGGCGCGGCCGGCGAACAGCTCGATCAGGCCGGGGGCGGCGTGCTCGGCGAAGAGGCTGGAGGCCGCCACCCGCAGCAGGCGGCGGCCGGTGCCGGCCGTGCTCACCTCGCGGACCGTGATGTCCTGCAGGCCGAGCATCTCGGCCGAGCGGCTGGCCAGGCGCAGGCCGCCGGGGGTGAAGGCCAGGCCGGCCGCGGTGCGGGTGAAGAGCTGGTCGCCGAGCTCCTTGCGGAGTTGTCCGATGTGCAGGGAGACGGCCGACTCGCTGACCGAGAGGTCGGCCGCGGCCTGCTTGACCGAGCCGAAGCGCACCACGGCCGAGTAGGCGCGGAGCTGCGTGGGGGTCATAGCCCGAGCCTGCCACGTCGTGCCACGTCGAGCCCCCTGTGCAGAGATGTGAAGGAGCTTAGGGTTTTCGGCCGACCGCCGCCAGCATGCCGATCAAGCGTGGGTCGGGCTGGTCGGCACCGGGGAGGGGACGCCACTCGGTGGCCAGAACCACGCCGGGATCGACCAGCTCCAGGCCGTCGAAGAGGGCGCCGAACTCGGTGTGGTCGCGGGGCCAGACGTCGCTGCGGCCGGCCGCCTGCAGGGCGCGGTAGCGGGTCTGCTCGTCGGCGGTCATGAAGTCGGTGGTGAAGTGGGTCGCGGCCAGGTAGCTGCCGGCCGGTAGCGCGTCCAGTAGCTCGCGGACCAGTGGCTGGGCGGCGCCGGCGCCGGGGATGAAGTGCAGGATCGCGACGAGCATCAGGGCGACCGGCTCGTCGAGCGACAGGGTGGCCTTGAGCTCGGGGTCGTGCAGGATCGCCGACGGCTCGCGCAGGTCGGCCTCCAGGTAGGCGGTGCGGCCGGCCGGCGTGCCCTTCAGCAGGGCCTGGGCGTGGGTGCGGACCATCGGGTCGTTGTCGACGTAGACGACCCGGCAGTCGGCGGCGGCGCGCTGGGCGACCTCGTGGGTGTTGTCGGCGGTGGGCAGGCCGGTGCCGATGTCCAGGAACTGCCGGAGGCCGGCTTCGGCCGCCAAATAGTGGACCATCCGGCCGAGGACGTCACGGTTCGCGCGTACGCCCGTACGCATGCCTGGGAATTTTCTTTCGATCTCGTCGCCGGAGGCGCGATCGGCGGCGAAGTGATCCTTCCCGCCCAGCCAGTAGTTGTAGCGACGGGCCGGGTGTGCCACCGAACCGTCGATGGCCGGCCGTGTTCCATCCCCGTTGGTCGAAGCCATGCGGGACACCCTAATAGAAAGACTCCCGGCCCGGTACACAGTGGACCGGGCCGGAAGCGGAGAGTAATCGATCAGCTGACCGAGACGGCCGACCAGGCGGCCGCGGTGGCGGTGTACTGGGTGCTGCTCGCGCCGAACAGGTCGGTCGCGGCCTTCAGCGTGGCGGTGCGGGCCGCGCTGTAGTTGGTCGACGAGGTCATGTACGTGGTGAGCGCGCGGTAGAAGATCGCCCCGGCGTCGTCGTTGCCGATGCCGGTCACCGTGCTGCTGTCGCAGGTCGGGCTGTTGTAGGCGACGCCGTTGACGGTGTGCGCCCCGGAGCCGACGGCCAGCAGGAAGAACGCGTGGTTGCCGACGCCGGACGAGTAGTGCACGTCGAGGTTCTTGACCGTGCTGCTCCAGCACTTGGCCGAGCTGCCGTCCTTGGACGGGTCGTCCATCCAGCGCAGCGGGGTGCCGCTGGTGACGACCTTCTCGCCGATCAGGTAGTCGCCGGTGTCCTTGGCGTTGTTCGAGTAGAACTCGACGAGGGTGCCCATGATGTCGCTGTACGACTCGTTGAGCCCGCCCGACTCGCCCGAGTAGGTCAGACCGGCGGTGCGCGACGTGACGCCGTGGGTCATCTCGTGGCCGGCCACGTCGAGGGTGACGAACGGGCCGTAGGTGGTGCCGTTGCCGTCGCCGTAGGTCATGCAGAAGCAGGTGTCCGACCAGCTGGCGTTGAGGTAGCTGTTGCCGTAGTGGACCCGGTTGTAGCTACCGGTGCCGTCCCCGGCGATGCCGCTGCGCCCGAACTTCGAGAGGTAGAAGTCCCAGGTCTCGCTGACCCCGTACTGGGCGTCGACGGCCAGGGTCGCCCGGTCGGTGAGGGCGCCGGTGCCCCAGCTGTTGTCGGCGTCGGTGAACAGGGTGCCGGCGCCGATCCGGCGGTTGTTCATGTCGACCGTGTAGGTGTTGCCGCGGGTCGGGTCCTTCAGCTGGTAGGTGCTGCCGGACAGGGTGGTCTCCAGGCTGACCGGGCCGACGTTGTAGCCGGTCCCCGTACCCGTCGCGGTCTGCTCTTCCGCCCATTTCTCGACGACCGCGCCGGTCGCCGCGCTGACCAGCACGTGCTGCAGGCCGGCGGCGGTGGTCACCTCGGTGCGGTAGACCAGCGTGGGGGTGGTCTCGCGGGCGCTGACCGCGAGGGTGGCGGTGCCGGTCGCGGTGCCGCCCAACGCGGCGGCCGCCGCGTTGTTCGCGCTGGTCGCGCTGAGCGCGGGGGTGACGGCCAAGGTCAACGGCGAGGCGAGGGTACGGGTGACCTCGCGCACCGATCCGTCGGCGTTGCGGTGGGCGACGACATCGCCGCCGATGACCTGCAGTCCGTGGTAGGTGCGGTTCAGGTGGACGTGGCTGATCCCGTTGGCGTCGAACTGCGTGTCGCGGGTGGCGAACGTGTCCGACGGGCTCGCCGCGAACAGGGCCGCGAACGTGGCGGTCGGGGCCGCGGTGGCCGGGGTTGTCCCGATCAGGGCGGTGGCCGCGGCGAGCGTGGTGGCGCTGAGGATGACTCTGGTGCGCACCGTTGGTTCTCCTTCTCGTCCGGTTGAGGCATTGAGTTTTATGAATGCCGTGCCGGGTGGGAAGCCCCCGCGTTGTTACCAATCCGTGTCGTCACGTTCACGATCCGCGCAGTCCGAGTTGGACCGTCATGTGCACGGTGACCGTTTCGTGGGGCTCGATGGCCATTGGGTTACTTGGTGTGCGGGGCGGTTGTCGGTTGGCAAGCGCTTGCTACCTGCCAGTAGGCAAGCCTATGAAGCGCCTATGAGATACGCAGAGTAATGTCTGCCGTATTACTTAGAGTCATCAATTCTGAACGTCTCATATGCCTCGCATTATGGAAGACGTAATAGATATTGATATGACCAGCGAAAACACCTGTGAGTACCCTTCGGTGAGGTGCGAAAACTTGATGACTTCGATCAAGAATGGTTAACGGCGCTGTAACCGAACCTGGTTAAGTTCCTACTTACTGTTAGATCGACTCATCTGCATGTCTCACTTGAAGCGGGAGTCCGATGAGCACGTCACCACCCTGTGCCCGGGTCATCGCCGTCACCGGCGGAACCGGGATCGAGCCGAGCCCGTACCTCGTCGCCGCGGCCACCGCCGCCGGCGCCACGGGCATCGTGGACATGGGTACCGGCGAGGCCTGGACGCTGCGCCTGCTGCGGCAGGCGGCGTCGCGGTCGGCCGAGCCGATCGGCGTACGCGTCGGAGCCGGATGCGCCGCCACCCTCACCGAGGTTCTGGCCGCGACCGGCGGCCGCCTCGCGGTCGTGGTGCTGACCGCCGACGCGCCCTGGCCGGTCGCCGGGCTCGACGCCACGGTCCTGGTCGAGGTCGCCGACCTCGCGGAAGCGCGGGCCGCCGTCGAGGCCGGCGCCCACGGGCTGATCGCTCGCGGCATGGAGTCGGCCGGGCGGGTCAGCGACCTGAGTACGTTCGTGCTGCTCCAGCATCTGCGGGAGGCGCTGCCGGACACCCTGGTGTGGGCGGCCGGCGGCATCGGGCCGCGCACCGCCGCCGCGGTCGCCGCGGCCGGGGCCGCCGGGGTCGTGCTCGACAGCCAGCTGCTGCTGATGCCCGAGTCCGATATGCCCGACCAGAGCCGCGCGACCCTGATGCGGATGGACGGCACCCGGCCTGATCTGCCCGGCGTCGGCGCCGACGGCCCGCTCGCCGCCGCGTTCGCCGCCCGGTGGGCGGACACCGGCGCCGCGATCCGGGGCATCCGGGCCGCCCTCGACGAGGACTTCGCCGCCGCGGCCGGGCTGCTCGCGCCCGGTGGGCCGCTCGCCGCGGCGCTCGGGGTCGAGCTGCCGGTCGCGCAGGGGCCGATGACCCGGGTGAGCGACGAACCGGCCTTCGCCGCGGCGGTCGCGGACGCCGGGGGGCTGCCGTTCATCGCGCTCGCCCTCGCCGACGTGCCGAAGACCGAGCAGATGCTGGCCGGGACGGCGGAGGCCCTCGGCGACCGGCCGTGGGGCGTCGGCATCCTCGGGTTCGCCCCCGACCACGTGAAAGCCGGGCAGATCGAGGTCATCCGGCGAGTGCGCCCGGCGTACGCCATCATCGCCGGCGGCCGCCCGGCGCAAGCGAAAGCTCTGGAGGCCGAAGGCATCCGGTCGTTCCTGCACGTGCCGTCGCCCGGCCTGCTCAAGCAGTTCCTGGCGGCCGGCAGTCGCCGGTTCGTCTTCGAGGGCGCCGAATGCGGCGGGCATGTCGGTCCGCGGGCGAGCTTCCCGCTGTGGGAGGCCCAGCTCGCGGTCCTCGACACCTTCCTCGACGAACACCCGGCGGCGGGGGCGGAGCTGCAGATCTTCTTCGCCGGCGGGGTGCACGACGCCCGCTCCGCGGCGATGGTGGCCGCGCTCGCCGCGCCTCTTGCGCGGCGCGGGGCCCAGGTCGGCGTGCTGATGGGTACGGCGTACCTGTTCACTTCCGAAGCCGTCTCCTCGGGCGCCATTCAGCCACTGTTCCAGCGCTCGGCTGTTCTGTCGGAGAAGACCGCCCTGCTGGAGACCGCTCCTGGGCATGCGACCCGTTGCCTGGCCACGGGTTTCGCCGACGACTTCCACGCGCTGCGGGACGGGCTCGAAGCGGCCGGAGTGGACCACCGGCAGGTGTGGGAGCAGTTGGAGATGCTCAATGTCGGACGGCTGCGGGTGGCGTCGAAGGGGTTGCGTCGCGAGGGGTCTTCGCTGGTGCCGGTGGATGAGGCCGGGCAGGCGGCCGAGGGGTTGTTCATGGCCGGCCAGGTGGCGGTTTTGCGCTCCTCGGTGACCACGATCTCGGCGCTGCACTCGTCGGTGACGTCGGGGGCGCGTGATCTTCTGCGGTCTCTGGCCGCCGTGCCGATTTCGGAAATGTCCGATACTTCGGTCCCGCTGGACATCGCGATCATCGGCATGGCCTGCATCTTCCCCGGGTCGTCCGACCTGGCCGGGTACTGGCGCACCATCCTCGGTGCGGCCGACGAGATCACCGAGATCCCGCGGGACCGCTGGGACATCGACCACTACTACGCGCCCGAGGTCGGCCCCGGGCAGGCCGGCCGGGTCACCGTCTCCAAGTGGGGCGGGTTCATCGACCCGATCCCGTTCGACGCGATCCGCTACGGCATCCCGCCGTCCGCGCTGGCCAGCATCGACCCCACCCAGCTGCTCGCCCTCGAGGTGTCGCAGCGGGCCCTCACCGACGCCGGCTACCCCTACGATCGGCCCGGCGCCGACCACGCCCGTACCGGGGTGGTGTTCGGCGCCGAAGCCGGCGGCGACCTGGCCGGCGCCAAGACGCTGCGCGCGGTCCTGCCCGGCTACCTCGGCGAGCTGCCGGCCGGCCTGGACGAGCAGCTGCCGGCCATCACCGAGGACTCGTTCCCCGGCGTGCTGGCCAACGTGATCGCCGGCCGGATCGCCAACCGGCTCGACCTGGGCGGACCCAACTTCACCGTGGACGCCGCCTGCGCCTCTTCGCTGGCCGCGCTCGATGCAGCCTGCAAGGAGCTGGCCACCGGCGGCAGCGACCTGATGATCTGCGGCGGCGCCGACCTGCACAACGGCATCAACGACTACCTGATGTTCACCTCGGCGCACGCGCTCTCGCCGACCGGCCGCTGCCGCACCTTCGACAGCACCGGCGACGGCATCGCGCTCGGCGAGGGCGTGGCCACCGTCGTCCTCAAGCGGCTCGCCGACGCCGAACGCGACGGCGACCGGGTGTACGCGGTGATCAAGGGCCTGGGCGGGGCCAGCGACGGGCGGGCGCTCGGGCTGACCGCGCCCCGGGCCGAGGGGCAGCGGCGGGCGCTGGACCGGGCCTATCGGGTCGCCGGGATCAGCCCGCGCGAGGTCGGCCTGGTCGAGGCGCACGGCACCGGCACGGTGGTCGGCGACCGCACCGAACTGGAGACGCTGACCCGCCTGTTCACCGATTCCGGGGCGGAGCCCGGGCAGACCACGCTGGGCTCGGTCAAGTCGCAGATCGGGCACACCAAGTGCGCGGCCGGCCTGGCCGGGGTGATCAAGGCGGCCCTCGCCCTGCACGTCGGGGTCAAGCCGCCCACCATCAACCTGACCCGCCCCAACCCGGCGTGGTCGCCTTCCCAGAGCCCGTTCTCGTTCCAGACCTCGGCGCAGCCATGGGCCGCCGGGCCGCGTTTTGCCGGGGTCAGCGCGTTCGGCTTCGGCGGCACCAACTACCACGCCGTCCTGGCCGCACACGCGCCCGACGCCGACCCCCGGCACGGGCAGGCCGCCTGGCCGGCCGAGCTGTTCTGTTTCCGCGGGAGCGACCGCGCCGCCGCCCAGCGGGGCGTGCGCCGGCTCCTCGACCGACTCCAGGTCGTCGCCGGCTTGCGCGAGCCGGCGACGACCTGGGCCGGCTCTGGTTTGGGTGAGCCGCCTTCCGCCCGGGCCGGTCAGGGTGAGCCGGCTTCCGCCCGGGCCGGGTTGCGTGCGCTGGCTACGACCTGGGCCGGGGAGACCGATCCGCGGGTCGGGCCGGTGCGGATCGCGGTTGTGGCTCGCGATCTCGGCGAGCTGTCCGACCTGCTCGACCGGGCCCTGGCCGGCGAGCATGAGCCGCGACGCGGCCTGATCCAGCCGGCTGAAACGGATGACCCTGGCCGGGTCGCCTTCCTCTTCCCCGGGCAGGGCAGTCAGCGGCCGGGTGCGCTCGCCGAACTGTTCATCACGTTTCCCGAGCTGCGGCACTACCTCGATCTCGGCCGGGACTGGGCCGACGTGCTGTTCCCGCCGGCCGCCTTCGACGATGAGACCGCCGACGACCAGAAGGCCCGGCTGCGCGACACCCGCAACGCCCAGCCCGCCCTTGGCCTCGGCGGACTCGCCGTCGACCATCTGCTGCGGCGGCTCGGCATCCGGCCCGACCTGACCGCCGGGCACAGCTACGGGGAACTCGTCGCGCTCTGCGTCTCCGGCGCCTTCGACCCGGCCACCCTGCTCGACCTGAGCCGCTCCCGGGCCGCGTCGATCCTGGCCGCCGCCGGGGACGATCCGGGGACGATGGCCGCAGTCAGCGCAACCCCGGCGCAGATCGCCGAGATCCTGGGCGACTCCTCGGTGGTGGTGGCCAACCACAATGCTCCGGCGCAGGCGGTCATCTCCGGCGCGACCTCCGCTGTCGCCGCCGCCACCGCCGCACTCACCGCCGCCGGGCTGACTGCCCGGCCGATTCCGGTGGCGTGCGCCTTCCACAGCCCGGTGGTCGCCGGGGGCAGCTCGCTCTTCGCCGACGTGCTCGCCGCCCGCGAGATCACCGCCCCGGCCGGCGAGGTCTGGTCCAACCGGACCGCTTTCAAATACCCCAACACCCCCGATGGCGTACGGGCGGAACTCGCCGCCCAGATCGCGTCGCCCGTGCGGTTCGTCGACCAGATCGAGGCCATGTACGCGGCCGGCGCCCGGGTCTTCGTCGAGGCCGGCCCGGGACAGGTGCTCACCGGGCTGGTCGGTGCCGTCCTCGGCGACCGCCCGCACCTGGCCGTGCCGGTCGACGGGCGGGACGGGCTCCGGTCGCTGCTGCTGGCAGTCGCCCAGCTGGCCTGCGCCGGAGTCCCCGTCAACACCGGGCCGCTGTTCCGCGGCCGGGAAACCACCACCGGAGAAACGTCGCGTCCGCTCTGGACGGTCGACGGCCATCTCGTACGCGATCCCAACGGCGCCTGCCTGCCCGGCGGCCTGGCCCCGGCCCGGCGCATCCCCGAGGAGCTGATCATGACCACCCCGCCCCAGCAGGCCCCGAACACCCAGAACGCGCTGCTCTCCGAATACCTGCGCACCACCCGCGAAATGATCACGTCGCAGCGGGACGTGATGCTCGCCTTCCTCGGCCACCAGCCCGCCACCACCTGGGAGCCCGCCCCCGCCCCGGAGTACCAGGAGGAACTGGTCCCGGCGATGGCGATGCCGGCTATCGAAGCCGCCTATGCCGCCCCGGCGCCGGCCGCGATGATGGCGCCGGCGGCGCCGGCCATGGACGTGCAGGGCGCGGTCCTCACCGTGATCAGCGAGCGGACCGGCTACCCGATCGAGCTGATCGAGCTGGACCTCGACCTGGAGGCTGACCTCAGCGTCGACTCGATCAAGCGGGCCGAGGTGGCCGGCGAGGTCGCGTCCCGGCTGGGCCTCTCCGCCGACGGCGACGAGTCGGAGCTGGAAGACCTGGTCAAGGCCCGAACCGTCCGTTCCATGGTGGACTGGCTGGACAGCCGCATCGGCGCGGCCGCTCCGCTGACCGAAACCGCAGCGTCGCAGGCCGGGCTGGGCGCGGCGCGCATTACGGTCGCGCCGGGCCAGGCGGACATGGCTGGCGCGGCCGTCGACGTGCAGGGTGCCGTGCTTGCGGTGATAAGCGACCGCACCGGCTATCCGGTTGAGCTCATCGAGCCCGACCTCGATCTGGAGGCTGACCTCAGCGTCGACTCGATCAAACGGGCCGAGGTGGCCGGCGAGGTGATCACTCGGCTCGGTCTCTCCGCCGACGGCGACGAGGCCGAGTTGGAGGACCTGGTCAAGGCCCGCACCGTCCGGGCCATGGTCGAGTGGCTGGAAAGCCGGATCGGCGGCGGCCCCGCCGCGCCACCAACCGCCGCTCAAGCGCCGCCGGAGTCCGATGGGATCGCGCCGCAGCGTCTCGTGTCCCGACTGCAACCGGCCGCGGCCGGGGAAGGCGAGGTGCGCCTCAACGGCGCACGGTTTCTGATCAGCGGCGGATCCGTCCCCAGCCAGCTTCTCGCCGACCTGCTCGGCGCGGCGGGCGCCCGCCTGGTCACCGGCGGCGACGCGGACGGTCTGATCCTGCTGGACGGCCTCGACGACGGCCCGGCCCTGCTGCCCGACCTGTTCGGTCAGATCCGGCAGTCGCTTGCCGGCGGGGTGCGCTGGGTGCTCGCGGCCGGCCGCCCCGGCGAACGCAACGACGGGATGCCCGGCCTGTTCCGCACCATCGCCCGCGAATACCCCGAGGTCACCGCCCGCTACGTCGAGTTCCGCGCGGACACCGACATCCCGGCTGCCCTGCTGCGGGAACTGGGAGAGTTGGCGGTTGCGCCCGTGGTCGCGTACACCCCGGATGGCCGGCATGGCGAAAAGCTGGAACCGGACCGCTTGGGGGTTTTGGCCGACGGCGGAGCCGGCCCGGCCGGCGACGGCGTCTCCGAGGCGCAGGCGCTCGGCCTCGACCAGGATTCCGTGCTCGTCCTGGTCGGCGGCGCGCGTGGCATCACCCCCTGGTTCGCCCGGACGGTCGCCGCCGCGGCCCGATGCCGGGTGGAGCTGATCGGCCGCACCCCGCTGCCGTCAGCTTCCGGCGGCGGCCTGCCGGCCGGGCTTGCTTCGGGCAGCGACGTGCCGGCCGGGCTTGCTTCCGGCGGCGAGCTGCCGGCTGGGCTGGACAAGGCCGGGCTGCGGGCCGAGCTGGCTCGGCGCGGGATGCGCTCGCCGGCCGAGATCGACCGTGCTGCGTCGGCGATCCTGGCCGCGCGGGAAGTCGAGGCGACCATCGCCGACCTGACCGCCCTCGGCGCCACGGTGAACTACCACTGCGCCGACGTCCGCGACGAGCAGGCGCTCGGTCGGCTGATCGCCAAGATTCACGACGAGCACGGCCGGATCGACGGCGTCGTGTACGCGGCCGGGATCATCGACGACAAGCTGATCGCCGACAAGGAGCCGGAGTCGTTCGCCCGGGTGTTCGGTACCAAGGTCGACGGCTGCCGGACGCTGCTGCACGCGCTCGGGTCGTTCGCCTCGGAGATCAAGTTCGTGGTGCTGTTCGGCAGCATCGCCGCCGCCTACGGCAATCGCGGGCAGAGTGACTACGCCGCCGCCAACGACGCCCTCGACACGCTCGGTGCCCGCTGGGCCTCTGCGCACGACCGGCGGCTGATCACCGTGCACTGGGGACCGTGGGGTGGGCGCGCGGGCATGGTCACGCCGGAGCTCATCCAGGAGTACGCCCGGCGCGGCATCGCCCTGATCGACCCCGAGGAGGGCGCCCTCAGCCTGCTGCGCGAACTCGCCTGGGGCACCCCCGACACCACGTCGGTCGTCTACACCGCGTCGGGGTGGTGAGCATGCAGCACCCGGCCGCCATCGTCGGGATGGCCGCGATCCTGCCCGGCGCCGGCGACCTCGACACGTACTGGCGCAACCTGGTCGAGGGCCGGGACGCCATCACCGAGGTCCCGGCGGCCCGGTGGGGCGGCCCGCACTACGACCCGGCCCAATCGCACCGGCCAGACCGGCTCTACTGCAACCGCGGCGGGATCGTCGACGAGTTCGCCACGTTCCAGCCGCTCAAGTACGGCATCATGCCCAACTCGGTCGACGACATCGAACCCGACCAGCTGCTCATGCTGGACGTGGCCACCGCCGCCATCGAGGACGCCGGCGGCACCGGCCGGATGCCGGACGCCGACCGGATCGGCGTCATCGTCGGCCGCGGCGGCACGCTCAGCCCCGGGCAGGCTCGGCACGCCCAGCGGGTGCGGCTGCCCACCCAGATGCTGCAGATCCTGCGCGAACTGCTGCCGGAGCTGACCGACGAGCAGATCGCCCGGGTCCGCGACCGTTTCGATGACCAGCTGGGGGAGTTCCACCCGGAGGGCACGATCGGCCTGGTCCCCAACCTGGCCGCGTCCCGGGTCGCGAACCGGCTCAACCTGCGCGGCCCCGCTTACACCCTCGACGCGGCCTGTGCCTCCTCGCTGCTCGCCGTCGACCAGGGCATCTCCGAACTGGCCGCCGGCAAGCTCGACCTGGTGCTGGCCGGCGGCGTCCACCACGTGCACGACATCAGCTTCTGGTCGGTCTTCAGCCAGCTCAAGGCCCTGTCCCAGCAGGGCAGGATCCGCCCCTTCGACGCCGACGCGGACGGCCTGCTGATCGGCGAGGGCACCGGCATCGTGGTCCTCAAGCGACTCGAGGACGCCGAACGCGACGGCGACCGGATCTACTCGGTCATCCGCGGCACCGGGGTGTCCAGCGACGGCCGCTCGGCCAGCATGTTCAACCCGGCCACCTCCGGCCAGGTACTGGCGCTGCGCCGGGCCTGGCAGGCGGCCGGCCTGGACCCGCGCGCCGCCGATGCCCTCGGACTGCTGGAGGCGCACGGCACCGCCACCCCCACCGGCGACGCCGCCGAACTGACGTCGGTCGCCGAGGTCTTCGGCCCGCACCCGGGCGGCGAACGAGCGGTCATCGGCTCGGTGAAGTCGATGATCGGCCACGCGATGCCGGCCGCCGGCATCGCCGGCCTGATCAAGGCGGCCCTGGCCGTGCACCACGGCGTCCAGCTGCCCACCCTGCACGTCGACCGCCCGCGCGCCGAGATGGCCGCAACCCGCTTCGAACCGATCCGCGCGGCAAGGCCGTGGGAGAGCCCCGGCCCACGCCGGGCCGGGGTGAACGCGTTCGGCTTCGGCGGCATCAACGCCCACGTAATCCTCGAGCAGTGGACGGCCCCGGTCCGTCGTACCGCAGGATCTTCCTCTCAAGATCAAGTTCTACGGCTCGCTGCCGACACCCCCGCCGAACTGCTGAAACTCCTTTCTTCTTCGCCAGCCGGCCCGGTCGGCACCGGGAATTGCCGGCTCGCCATCGCCGATCCCACGCCTGCCCGCATCAATGCGGCCCGCAAGATCGTCGAGCGCGGCGCATCCTGGCGTGGCGGCCGCGACGTCTGGTTCACCGCGTCGCCGCTCCTCGGATCCGGCGGTTCCGGGGACGGCAAGATCATGTTTGTCTTCCCGGGCGTCGAGGCCGAATTCGCGCCCCGCACCGCCGACGTGGCCGCCCTCTTCGGCCTGCCCGACAGCGAATGGTCCGCCGCCGATCTGGGCCGGCACGGCACCGGCCTGGTCGAATGCGGCGTCCTCCTGGACGAGGCACTGCGCAAAATCAACATCCACCCCCACGCGTACGCCGGACACAGCCTCGGCGAATGGACCGCGGCCCGAGTCAGCGGCCTGATGAGCACCGCCGCCGTAGGCGAGTTCCTGCACGCCTTCGACGCCGACGCGGTCGAGGTCTCCGGCTACGCGTTCGCGGCCATCGGCGCCGGTGTGGACGAGGTGGTCCCGCTGCTGGCCGCCTATCCCGGCGTGGTCCTGTCGCACGACAACGCCCCGGCCCAGACCGTGGTGAACGGCCCGAGCGACCAGATCGACCGCCTGGTCGAAGACCTGCGCGCCCGACGCATCATGTGCCAGGCCCTGCCGTTCCGCTCGGCCTTCCACACCCCGGTTTTCGAGCCCGGGTTGCGGGCCATCGGCGATGCACTGGGCCGCTGGCAGATCACCGAGAGCCGGGTACCGGTCTGGTCGGCCACCCTGGCCGCCCCGTTCCCACCCGACCCGGCCGAGGTAGCCGAGGTCTTCGTCCGCCACATGGTCACCCCGGTCCGGTTCCGCGACACGGTGGCGGCCATGCACGAGGCCGGCTTCCGCGTCTTCCTCCAGGTAGGAGCAGGCCAACTGGCCTCCCTGATCAGCGACAACCTGCCCACCCAAGACCACCTCTCGATGCCGGTAAACGTCTCCCGCCGACCCGGCACAGCCCAGCTGCGCCGGGTCGCCGCCGCCCTGTGGGTGGAGGGCGCCAGCCCCGACTTCACCCTGCTCGACCCGCCCCCCGCCGGATCAAACGTGGCGGCCGGATCGAACGCGGCCGTCGGGTCAACGCTGGCAGTCGGGTCGAAGGTGGCCGCGCCGGGCGCAGCTCGCGGCCCCGCCGTCCGGCTCGACCTCGGCGGCCCGCAGCTAACCCTGGGCGCCGACGCAAGCCAACTGCTCGACCGCAACCTGGTGCGCCCCAGCACCACCACAGGACGGGACGGCGTCGCAACGCGGGTCGGCGTCGTCCCCCCGGCGCGGCCCGCGAAGCTCCCGGCCGTGGCCCCGGCCCAACGTTCGCCCGAAAAACGTAAGGCGCCCGAACGTTCGTCGCCCGAACGTTCGTCGCCCGAACGAGCTGACACGGCGGCTGCGCTCGGGGCGCTGAAGCAGCTGGCTGAACATTCGTCCGCGGCGGCAGAACTAGCCGCCCTACTGCAGGAGACGGCGACCGACGCCGTCACCATGCTGTCCGCGACCTCGGTTCCGGTCACCCCATCACCGGCGCCGGGAAATGGAAGCGGCCCGGGGCCGGCGCCCGGGAGCGGTCTGCGGGCGACGCCGGTTCCGCCGATCCCGGTTGGGGTGTATCGGTCCAGCCTGCGGGTGTCGATGGAGGCTATGCCGTACCTCTTGGATCACTGCTTCTATGCGCAGCCGCCGGACTGGCCCAACGTGGACGACCGGTGGCCGGTCGTGCCGGCCACCACCGTGGCGCAGCACATGATGGACGCCGCGGAGGCGGCGGCGCCCGGCCGGAAGGCCGTGGCCATCCGGGAGGCCCGGTTCAACCGCTGGCTGATCGCGGCCCCGGCCCAGGATGTCGAGATCACCGTCAAGCGGGACGGCGAGCGCGAGGCCACCGTGGTCTTCGGCGGTTACGCGCGGTCGGTCGTCGAGCTGGCCCCGGCCTACCCGGAGCCGCGCGAACAGCTGTGGGCGCACGACCCGGCCACCGAGCGGCCGGCCGGCGTCGACGCCAAGACCATGTACGACGAGCGGCTGATGTTCCACGGCCCCCAGTTCCAGGGCGTCACCGCCGTGCACGCGATCGGCGACATGCACGTTCGCGGCCAGGTCACCACCCCGGCAGCCAAGGGGGCACTGCTCGACAACGCGCTGCAGCTGATCGGCAACTGGATCATCACGACCCAGGCGACCCGGACCGTGGCGCTGCCGGTGCGGCTGGGGCGGGTCAGCTTCCACGGCCCGCACCCGGCGGCGGGAACCGTTGTCGAGTGTGTCTGCCGGATCCGGTCGGTGGATCACGAGCAGATCGTCGGCGACTGCCAGCTGGTCGTGGACGGCAAGCTGTGGGCGCGGATCGAGGGCGTGGTGGACCGCCGGTTCGACAGCCACCCGACCGCGCGGCCGGCCGAGCGGTTCCCGTCCCGCTACCACATGTCGGAGGAGCAGCCGGAGGGTTGGACGCTCGCCTACGACTACTGGACCGACCTGGTCACCCGGGGGATGGCGGCGCGCGGCATCCTGGGCGCGGCCGGCGCCGCGGAGTACGAGGCAAAGCCCCCGGCCATCCGAAAATCCTGGCTGCTGGGCCGGATCGCGGTCAAGGACGCGGTCCGCTTCCGGCAGTGGGCGGCCGGACACCGCGACGTCTTCCCGATCGAGCTGACCGTCACCAACGAGCCGAACGGCCGCCCCCGGGTGCGGGTGCGACCGGGCAAAGGCCTGGTCGAGTGCGATGTGTCGCTGGCCCACAGCGCCGACATCGGAGTCGCCATCGCCCGTCCGGGCCACGGAAAATACGGCCCTGGCATCGATGTAACCGAGGTCAAGCCGGTCGAGGAGTCGACCGTGCGGTTCGCGCTCGGCCCAGGGGAGCAGGACCTGCTGGCGAAGCTCGAAAAAAGGGACCTCTGGTTCGCGCGCTTCTGGGCGGCCAAGGAAGCGGTCGCCAAAGCCGAGGGCACCGGTTTCAACGGCCGCCCCCGCGACTTCGTCATCACCGCCCACGGGCCGGACGGCCTGACCGTGACGGCCCATGGCCGTACCTATCTCGTCGCCCACCGGGAGGTCGGCAATCCGCCGGACCTTCCGTCCCGCCGCTATGTCGTCGCTTGGACCTGGGGCCCGGAAGGGCCCGCGAGATGAAGGAGTCATCAGTGATCCCCGTCGACACCCCCTCGGTCACCGCCGAGGTCACCCGGATCGTGCAGGCGGTGCTCGGCGACTTCGGCGCCGAGGAGATCACCCCGGAGAGTACGTTCCGCGAGGACCTGGGCATGGAGAGCATCGATGTGGTCGCGCTGGCCGGCCGGTTGCAGGCGCGATACGGCGCCGGCGTCAACCTGGCCCAGTTCGTCGCGACCCTGGACGTCGACTCGGTGCGTGAGTTGCGCGTCGGTCAGCTCGTCGACCACATCGTGCTGTCGATGAGCGAGGCGGGTGAGCGGCCATGACCCTGGTCCGGGCCAACGGCGTCACCCTGCACGTGCAGGAGCTGGTGCCGACCGGGGTGGCCGAGCCGCCGACCGCGGTGCTGCTGCACGGCCTGGCCACCGACTCGATGGCCAGCTGGTACTTCACGATGGCGTACCCGCTGGTCGAGCTGGGTTATCGGGTGCTGCTGCTGGACCTGCGCGGGCACGGCCGCAGCGAGAGGCCGACCATCGGGTACGCCCTGGACGACTTCGTCGACGACCTGTCCGCATTGCTGGAAAAAGAGAGGAAAGTGCTGCTGCTGGGCAACTCGTTCGGCGGCACGGTCGCGTTCGCCTACGCGGCGCGGCACCCCTCGCGAGTAAGCGCCCTGGTCAGTGTGGAATCAAGCCCACCCACCACCGCCTGGTTCGCCCGGCTCACCAACCGGATCGGCGAGCTGGCCGCCGCCGTGAGCCGCCCCCGCGCCCTGGTCACGGTCGGAGCCCGGCGCGGTGCCCTGGGCGCCCAGCGGGCCCAGGACGCGGCCCGCCTGCTGGCCGAGACCAGCGTGCGCGAGGAGTTGCCGGCCAGCCGCCTGCCGTCGCGCGACCGGCTGGCCGCGATCACCTGCCCGGTCCTCTGCCTGTACGGCGAACGGTCGCACGTGGTCGAGATGGCCCCCGAGACCCAGCGCCTGCTGCCCCAGGCCGCCCTGCGGGTCTTCGCCGGGCAGAAGCACACGCTGCTCATCGATCAACCGGAGGACGTCCGGGCCGCGATCACGGCCTGGCTGCGTACCTCTCAACCGGGAGGCTGACATGGAGCGTTCGATCATCATCAGCAACGGCCGCTGCGGTTCGACGTTGCTGTCCGACCTCATCCACGAGGAGCCGGAGACCCTGTCGGCGCAGGAGTTCTTCATGACCATGGCGCCCTGGTCGCGGTCGATGGAGGTGCTGACCGGCGCCGAGTACTGGGCTGTGCTGTCCAGCCCAAAAGAGGAAATTTCCACCCTCTTCCGGATCGGTCTCCCGCCGAAGGAGGTGCGCTACCCGAGCACGGGCAAGTGGGCGGCCAACCAGGAGGACATGCCCCGCATCCTCGGCATCACCCTGGCCAAGCTGACCGACGACCCGGACGGGCTCTTCGATCAACTCGCGCCGCGGGTGAAGGCTTTCCCCCGGCAAGAAGCAGCGCAGCATCACAAAGACTTCCTCGACCTCCTGGCGGCCCAAACAGGAAAGCAACGGTGGGTGGAACGCTCCGGCGGCTCCAGCCAGGTAGCGCCGTTCCTGCTGGCCAACTACCCCGACGCCCGGATTGTCTACTTGGAACGCAACTGGGCCGATTCGGCCAAATCGATGAGCAGGCACCCGTCGTTCCAACTCGTGCAACTGAGGGTGGAAGCGCTGAGCCGCTGGGGCATCGACCCCTTCCGGGTGCGCCCCGACCAGGAGGTACCCGAGGAACTCGCGCCCTACCTCCCCGACCGGATCACCCCCGAACTGCTGCAGCAACGCGGTGACGACCCGAGCCGCTACGTGCACCTGTGCGCCTTCATGAGCAGCCAGGCCCAGCAGGCGGTCGACGACGCAAAACCGGAAAACCTACTGCTCATGACGTACGAGGATCTGCTGCTCGACCCGGTCGGCCAGCTCACCCGCCTCGGCGAGTTCCTGCTCTTCGACGACCCAGCCGGCTGGGCCGACGGAGTAGCACACCGCGTCCGTACCAAATAGAGGAGAAACCTGCCGTGAGAATCACCGCGTTGGCCGCCGCCCTCGTCCTGGTCGTGGCGTCCGCCGCGCCGGCATCGGCGGCGGCCGCCGACGGCACCTACGAATACAAGCTGCTGGCCAAGGCCAAGCCCGACGAATGCTTCAACGGGATCGGCGTGCCTTACCCGGCCGGACCGCCCTGCGCCGAAGGCCAGCCCAAGGTCAACCAGGCGTACGTCTGGGGCCTCACCCGGGTCGGCACTGACATCTGGTTCGGCACCGGCACCAACAACAATTGCCTGACCACCGGCGCCACCCTGGGTGCGACGAAACCGGTGCTCAACGCCGACTACGTCTGCGAGTACGCCGAGAGCCAGATGGTCAAGAACGACCCGAAGATCCCTCCGGAGATCGGCGACGTACGCCCGCCGGAGGTCTGGGTGTACGACTCCCGTTCCCAGCGCAACACCGACCTGTCCGCCCAGATCGACAAGCGGTCCACCGACGACAAGTACCGCCGGGACCACACCATCGGCCTGCGGGCGGCCGGCAACTTCAAGGACGTCGTGCTGCTGGCCGGCCCGACCGCCGAGGGCTACGTGAACGTGTTCGCGTTCGACGCCCGCTCGCACCGCTACCTGGGCTCGACCACGTACACCGGCTACGGCAACGTCCGCACCTTCCTGCAGTACGACAACGCCCTCTACCTGGGCGTCGGGGTGGGCGTCAACGGCGGCGACGGCGGTGCCGTGCTGCGCTGGACCGGCTCGCTGAAGAGCCCGTTCAGCTTCGACGTGGTGGCGTCGCTGCCGGTCCAGGCGGCCGACCTGTCCGCTTATGACGGCCGGATCGCGGCCACCTCCTGGCCGGCCGAGGGCTCGGTCAACGCGCCCGAGAAGATGGCCGGCGTCTGGATCAGCCCGCTGCTGGCCGACGGCCTCCCCGGTCTGACCACCGAGGATGCGGCCGGCTGGAAGCAGGTGTGGAACGCCCGCCAGTACGAACCGGACAAGGTCACCGCGGCCACCTACGGCATGGGCGGCGTCGCCTCCTACGGCGGTTACCTCTGGTGGGGCAGCATGCACGTGCCGATGAAGGCCACCAAGGTGCACCAGAAGGTCTACCCGCAGGACACCGACGAGGCCAAGCAGGCACAGGTCAAGGGCACCCAGCGGGCAACGTCGATCTTCCGGGGCAAGAACCTCGGAACCCCGGATCAAAAGATCGAGCTGGTGTACGGGGCGGTAGCGCTGCCGGTCTACGACGGCGTCACCAAGACCTGGTCGAACAAGACGACCAACTACACCCCGCTGTTCGGCAAGTCCGGTTTTGATAACCCGTACAACAACTACACCTGGCGGATGGTGGTCACCGACGGGAAGCTGTTCGTCGGCACGATGGACTGGTCGTACGTCGTGCAGGACATCGTCAGCGGCGGCAGCCAGGTGGCCGCCCCCGACCCGGTCGGCTACGGCGGCGACCTGTGGATGTTCACCGA
Source organism: Paractinoplanes tereljensis (assembly GCF_016862435.1). Classification (GTDB taxonomy): domain Bacteria; phylum Actinomycetota; class Actinomycetes; order Mycobacteriales; family Micromonosporaceae; genus Actinoplanes; species Actinoplanes tereljensis. The sequence goes on along the minus strand of NZ_BOMY01000055.1, from coordinate 320,380 downwards.
TCCCGAGCAGAAGGCGACCGCGGTCAACACCACCGGGATGGGCAACTACCTCAACTACGGCATCCGCAACATGATCGTCGATGGGACCGGCGGCCTCTATCTAGGCATGGCCAACCCGATGAACCTGCGTACCGATCTCACGGATGACGTACCCGAAGGAGGCTGGGAACTCATTCACCTGACGAAATCCTGCAAATAGGATTACCCGCTCCGAACGCCGAGTGTGGAGGATGGCAGGATGCGACGGCTGGCCCTTTTCCTCCCGTTTTTCCTCCTCCTGGTGACGGCCTGCTCGAGTCCGGCCAAGCCGAAACCTGACCCCACCGGGGCCTCCGATCACACCATCCGGGTGGGTGCGCTCGACCGCACCTACCGGGTGTTCCGGCCCGTGATTCCGGCCGGCCGGAAGGCGGCCCTGGTGGTGGTCCTGCACGGCGCGGCCGGCACCGGCCGGCAGGCCGCCAAGTCGTACGAGTGGGACGACGCGGCCACGGCCGGCGGTTTCGTGGCCGTGTTCCCCGACGGCGTCCGGCGCACCTGGAACGCCTCGCCGGACTGCTGCGGGGTGGCCGCCCGCGACCAGGTCGACGACGTGGCGTTCATCAAGGCGCTGGTGGCCGAGGTGAGCCGGTCGATCCCGATCGATCCGGCCCGCGTCTTCGCCACCGGCATCTCCAACGGCGCCCTGCTCACCTTCCGCCTGGCCTGCGAGACCACCCTGTTCGCGGCAATCGCCCCGGTGGCCGGCACGATGATCAACCCGTGCGTGGCCCCCGCCCCGCTGTCGGTCCTGCAGATCCACGGCAAGGACGATCAGACCATTCCGTACGGCGGGGGACCGGGCCGCCGCAGCACCTCCGGCGACGGTCGCCTGCCCGTGAAGATCGACGGCCCCGCGGTGGAGGCCCTGAACGCCACCTGGCGAAAGGTCGACGACTGCCCGAAGCCGGCGGTGACCACCACCGGCGCGATCACGACCACGCTGGCCCGCTGCCCCGACGGCCGCGCGGTGGAGCTGATCGCGGTCGACGGCGCCGGCCACCAGTGGCCCGGCTCGGACGGCCCCGGCCCGATCGCCTCCCGCCTGCTGCGCCTGGACCCGCCCTACATGGCCCTGAACGCCACCGACACCATCTGGCGCTTCTTCAACGGCGTTTGACGCAACCATCTGGTTGCTATAGCTTGAGTGGCAACCAACTGGTTGCTACTAAGGAGACGTCATGGGCTTCCCCGACCGCATCGAGCGCACCCTCGAACTCACCCACTCACCCGAGCGGGTCTGGCAGGCACTGACCACCGCCGACGGCCTGGGCACCTGGTTCGGCAACAGCGCCGAGGTCGACCTGCGGGTCGGCGGCCAGGCCGTGCTGACCTGGACCAGCGGCGACAAGGCCACCCTGACCATCGAACGCCTGGAGGAGCCGCTGGTCTTCGGCTACACCTGGTCGCTCAACGGCCTGCCGCCGGAGGACCCCCGCCGCACCTACGTGGAGTTCACGCTGACCCCGTCGGCCGCCGGCACTACGCTGACCATGGTGGAGAGCGGATTCGCACAGCTACCGGACGACCAGCACAAGACCGCCTTCGGCGGCAACACCTCGGGCTGGACCAGCGAACTGGGCGAGTTGGTCGAATACCTCGATGGCAATTCCTGACCCCGAGGCGGTAGCCCAGGAGGTCTTCGCCGCCCTGGCCGACCCGAGCCGCCGAGCCATCCTGGCCACCTTGGCGTCGGCCGGCCCGGCGACGGCGACCGACCTGGCCGCCCGCCTCCCGATCACCCGCCAGGCCATCGCCAAGCACCTGGCCTTGCTGTCCGAGGCCGGCTTGGTGGTGGCCGAGCCGGGCGAACGCCGCCGAGTCCGCTACCGGGTGGACACCGCGTCAATGAAGGTGGCCCAGCAGTTCCTCGCCGCCCTGTCCCGAGACTGGGACGGCCCCCTCGCCGCCCTCCAGCAGCACCTGGGCTAGAAGTAGCCCTCGCGCTTGCGGTCCTCCATGGCCGCCTCGGAGACGCGGTCATCGCCTCGGGTGGCGCCGCGCTCGGTGACCCGGGTCGCGGCCACCTCGTCGATGACCTTCTCCACCGTGTCGGCGTCGGAGAGCACCGCGGCGGTCTGGGAGGCGTCGCTGACGGTGCGGCCGAAGTCGTCGCGGAAGGAGAACATCCGTTCCTTCGCGCGGGCCTTCTCCTCGTCTCGGCGGGCGCCGCCGAACAGTGCGTCGAAACGGTATTTCTCCACCGCGGCCAGCAGCACCGGGGTTTGGATGCGGTTGCGGGTGCCGTCCGGTAGCTCGCGGACCAGGCCGGTGTTGATCGCTTCCTGGACGCTGGCGACAACCAGGTGCAAACCCATTTCCGCAACGCGTGAGTCGCGATATTCGAGGACCTCGGGAAAGTTGTGCCCGGTGTCGATGTGCATCACCGGGAACGGGATGCGGGCCGGGGTGAACGCCTTCTCGGCCAGGCGCAACATCACGATCGAGTCCTTGCCGCCGGAGAACAGCATTACCGGGCGCTCGAACTCGGCCATCACCTCGCGCATCACGAAAATGCTCTCGGCCTCGAGCGCGTCCAGGTGCGAAACACGGTATGGAGAGGGCTGCTTCATTTGGCAATCGTATTGACCGTTGACGATGGGAACAATCGCCCGGGGAGGATGACCGTTTCGGTATGCGGGACAATTGATCAACCACAGGTCATTCATAGACTTCAATGTTTATCTCTCTTGCGTCCCCCAGAGGCGGTCCTCGGGCCGCTCGGCTGCACCACGCAAGAGCAGGAGGAAGGTTCATGCCACAACTACCGGAGCAGGACAACGAGGCGTACGTGCGGGAGGTCCACGACAAGGGCCTCGCGTTCGACCTCGGCACCATGTCCCGGCGGCGGATGCTCGCCGTTCTCGGCGGGGCCGGCGCCATCGCGGTGGCCGGCGGCTCGCTGATCGGCGCGAGCGGGCAGGCCGAGGCCGCGGCGGCGGCCTGTCTCGCCGAGGTCGAGTCGGAGACGGCCGGGCCGTTCCCGGCCGACGGCTCCAACGGCCCGGACGTGCGCGTGCTCAGCGGCATCGTGCGCAGCGACATCCGGCCCTCGTTCGGCACCTCCACCACCGTCGCCACCGGCGTCCTGCTGCAGTTCTCGCTCACCATCAACAACCTGGCCTGCACGCCGCTGGCCGGCGCCGCGGTCTACGCCTGGCACTGCGACAAGCTCGGCCGGTACTCGTTGTACTCGTCCGGTGCGACCACCCAGAACTACCTGCGTGGCATCCAGGTGGCCGACTCCACCGGCAAGGTCACCTTCACCACGATCTACCCGGCTGCTTACACCGGCCGGTGGCCGCACATCCACTTCGAGGTGTACTCGTCGCTGTCCAACGCGACAAGTGGGGCCGGGCCGATCCGCAAGACCTCGCAGATCGCGCTCCCGGAGGCCGAGTCCAAGCTGGTGTACGCCAGCAGCTACGGCTACACCGGCAGCACCGCCAACATGCGCCGGACCACCCTGGCCAGCGACATGGTGTTCGGCGACGACCTGGCCGCCCGGGAGATGGCCACCCTGACCGGCAGCGTGGCGGCCGGTTACGTGGCCAACCTGACCATCACGGTCGACCCGACCGATTCCGAATTGGCTGGCGGCGCTTCGCGCCTGTCGGCCTGACCGGGTCTGTCCCGTCCGGACCTAACTTTCCTCCCAGGGAATGGCCCTCCAGGTCCGGGCGGGACTCCGCCAGATGTCAGCTCGAGGTCAGCTCGATCGTCGCGACCATCTCGTCGAGCTGGGCGAGCGGGTCGAGAACCTTCCCGCGCAGGAATTCGTCGTGCCAGATCCGGAACGCGGTCACGGCGTACGCCACCTGCAGGCGTTGCTGCCAGCTCGGCTCGCCGCTCGTACCGTGCCGGGCCGCCAGCAGCGCGATGATCTCCTGTTCCCGTTCGGGTGGCACGCCCTGATGACCCTCGCGCAGGTGCGCCGAGTTCTGGATCACGGTGCGCAGGGCGCCGAGCCAGTCGCGGTGCTCGACCACGAAGACGCCGAGCTTGTGCATGGCGCTGCGCAGCACGGCCGGGTCGGGCATACCGGCCGGCGCGCCGGCGATGTGCTCGGACACCAGGCTCGTCATGTACCGCAGCGGCTCGCCGATCACGTCTTCCTTGCTGGCGAAATAGCGGTGGAACGTACGCGGCGCGATCTCGGCGGCCGCGCAGATGTCGGCCACCGTGACGTTGTCGTAGCCGCGCTGGATGAACAGCCGCCACGCCGTCTCGGCGGTCAGCACGCGGTTCCGCTCCCGCTTCAGGTCCCTCAGCCCGGTGATCGGCCCGCTCCCTTCCGGTTCCGCCATCCTAGGGCCTGTCCTGCCGATCACGCGGGGCTGCGGCGTGGCCCAGCCGCCGCCTGGCCGCACGGCGCGAACACCCAGATACAACACCGGTATCCGGGCGCCCGCGCCGCGCACCCAGACGACACCTGGACCTCGCCTCGCTCCCACGCGATCGGCAGGACAGGCCCTGGGCGTCGCTTCCGCTGTGACCCCGCTCTCAGAGACCCGGCTCGCTACCGCACCGCAACAGAGTCGTGGCACTGTCTGCCTCGTGGCAGATTCTGCCACGAAGGTTCAACCAGGGAGCAAGCCATGTCACAAGCCGTCGAAGTGGAAGCGCCACCAGCTCCGCCCGGGAAGACCTGGACCGGGCGGCAGGTCGTGATCCTGCTGGTCATCGGCGTGGGTGCGCTGATGGTGTCGCTCACCCAGTCGCTGCTGGTCCCGGTGATGAGCGAACTCGCCATCGACCTGAACACCGGCAGTGACGGCATCGCCTGGCTGCTCACCTCGACGCTGCTGGTCGGTGCGGTGGCGGTGCCCGCGTTCGGCCGGCTCGGCGACCTCTACGGCACCCGCAAGATGGTGCTCGTCGCGCTCAGCGCCCTTGTTCTCGGCTCGCTGATCTGCGCACTCTCCGACACCCTGGCCTGGATGATCGTCGGCCGCGCGGTGGTCGGCCTGTCGGTGGCCGTGGTGCCGCTGAGCATCAGCCTGATCGGTGTCACCCTGCCGAGGGAACACGCCGGCTCCGGCATCGCCGTGATCAGCGCCATGCTGGGCGTCGGCGGCGCCCTCGGCCTGCCGCTGGCCGGGGTCATCGCCGAGTACGCCGACTACCACGTGCTGTTCTGGATCTGCGTGGTCGGCGGCATCCTGGCCATCCCCGGCATCGTGCTGCTGGTGCCCGAGCCGCTCCGCTCGGCCAAGGGCCGGATGGATCTGGTCGGCACCGCCCTGCTCGGCGGCGGCATCCTGTCGCTGCTGCTGCCGCTGGCCCAGGGCGACTCGTGGGGCTGGGGCAGCGGCCGGACCGTCGGCCTGTTCGTGGCCTCGGCCGTGCTGCTCGTCGCGTTCGTGGTGTTCGAGCTGCGGATCAAGTCGCCGCTGGTGGACGTGCGCACCACCGCCCGGCCCGCGCTGCTGCTGACCAACATCGCGTCGCTGTTCGTCGGCTTCGCCCTGTTCGCCACCCTGATCGGCACCGCCACCTACGTGCAGGCGCCGGAGGCCACCGGTTACGGCTTCGGCAAGTCGATCCTGGTCGGCGGCCTGTGCATGCTGCCCGGCGGCATCATCATGCTGCTGCTGTCGCCGGTCTCGGCCAAGCTCAAGCCGCGGATCGCGCTCATCATCGGCTCGCTGATCATCGCGGTCGGCTTCCTCAGCCGGATCTGGCTCACCGGCAGCCTGTGGGAGGTCGTGCTGGGCGCCACCATCGCCGGCGCCGGTACCGGCATCGCCTACGCGGCCATGCCCGGCCTGATCATCCACGCCGCGCCGCGTTCCGAGCTGGCCGCCGCGAACGGGCTCAACGCCCTGTTCCGCAGCGTCGGCAGCTCCCTGGCCAGCGCCATCGGCGGTGCCCTGCTGGCCGCCAAGACGATGGACCTTGGCGGCCACGCGCTGCCCTCGCTGGGCGCCTACCAGCTGCTGTTCGCCATCTGCGCGGGCGCCGCGATCCTGGCCGCGGCCCTCGCGGTGTTCATACCTACCCACTCGGCCACGGCCGACGCCGCCCTGCCGGAGGAGTGATCGGCGGACGACGGCCACCGGAGAAGGTGGCCGTCGTCCCCGGCCGGACAAACTGAACGGCACGAACGTGCGATCGTCCCGGTCGCGGAAAACGGCAAAGGTGTCCGGATGGTTATCTTCCGCGCCAGACGTACGCTGATCGGTCTTGCCGTTGTCGCCGCCCTCGCCGGCGGATGCTCCTCGGGCGAGGACACGAGCACGTCCGCGGTGCCGGAGTTCGTGCCGCCGTCGGCGACGGCGGACACGTCGGCGTCGGCGCCCGCCCGCACCGAGGCCGGCCCGGCCACCCCGACGCCGAGCATCAAGCCGAAGCCGACCACCGGCAAGCCCCAGCCGAACGTGACCTGGACGCCGACCAGCAAACCCAGCAAGCCGAAGCCGGTGCCGGCCGCCACCACCGTCAAACCCGGGGAGGCGCAGAAGAACATCAAGGAAAACGCGTTCTGCTCGCCGATCGGCGGCCTCGGCTACACCAAGGCCAAGAAGAAGCTGACCTGCATCCTCAAGCCGGGGGACGAGCGGTCGCTCTGGCGGGTCGCCTGAGCACCAGCGCCGCCACGATCGTGCCGACGCACAGGGCGGCGGCGCTCAGTCCCAGCGACCAGTGCACACCGACCACCGCGCCGAACAGGCCGACGGTGATGCCGCTGCCGAACCGCAGGCCGCTCGCCGAGACGCCGTAGACCCCGATCACCCGGCCGCGTTCGGCCGGCGGGGCCAGCAGCTGCACCACGGTCTGTCCGATCGACATCGAGGCGAGGCTCGCCACCCCGCCGACGACCAGCAGCGACACCGATAACACGTAGTTTCCGGACATCGCGAAGAAGAGCGTGCTCACGCCGTACGCAAGCGTGCTGGCTATCGCCGCACCCACCGTAGGCGGAATCCATCCGGTGGCCTCCAGGAGGAGGCCGCCGAGGACGCCGCCGGCGCCGTTGGCAAAAAGCAGGATGCCGTACGCCGTGCCGGCGCTGCCGGCGCCGAGGTCCTGCGCGAAGATCGGCATGGCCGCCTGCATCGACGCACCGATGAAGAACGAACCCAGCCCACCCAGCACGATCATGCTGACAGGGTGGTGTTGGCCCGGATGGTGCGCAGCACCCGCAGCGAGGTGACCAGGCCGACCCGCTCGTGCTTGACGATGCCGCCGTCCCGGGTGTGCCCGGTGAACCGGGTGCGGAACAGGAAAATGGTCAGCGGCAGGTAGAACGCGATGTTCACGAAGATGCCCGCGGTCGGTCCGAGGCCGAGCAGCAGCGCCGACCCGATCACCGGCCCGAACAGCACGCCCAGGCTGCGGAACGTCGCGTTGAGCCGCACCGCGCTGCCCAGGTCCTCGTCGCCGACGAAGTCGTGCAGCATCAGCTGCTCGCCCGGCCCCCACAGCGACCCGGCCAGCCCGTGCAGGACCAGCAGCACGCAGGCGTGCCAGATCTGCAGCGTGCCGGTCAGCAGCAGCACTCCCCACAGCGCCGAGACCAGCATGAACAGCGCCTGCGCGGCCTGGATGACCCGGCGGCAGTCGAACCGGTCGGCCAGCCCGCCGAAGTAGACCGAGAAGAACAGGAACGGCACCCAGTGGCTGATCACCTCGAATCCGGCCAGGGCCGGCGAGTGGAACTTCTCCCACAGCACCCAGTACGTGATCACGTGCTCGATGTTGTCGGCCATCATCGCCAGGGCCGCGCCGAACAGGTACGGACGGCAGTCGGGGTTGCGCAGGGCGGCGAACCGCCGGGGTGCCGCGGTGCTCAGTCCTCCTCCTCGCGCGGTGCGCTGCCGGCGTGGCCCTGCTTCCAGTAGCCACGCACCGAGACCCGCTCGGCGGGCAGCCGGGTGCGCAGGTGGGTGCGCAGTTCGCGCATCTCACCGGTCTCGCCGGCACCCCAGGCGAAGCTCTCGGGTCCGAGCGGCAGCCCGGCGACGGTCGCGACCAGGGTGGACGCGTCAGGCAGCCAGGTCGCTTCTCGGTGCAACGTCCGTTGTGCCGCGCCGAGGGTGATCACCTGGGTCGGCACGGCGGCGGGCAGCTCCTCGAGGAAGCGCTCCAGGGCCGGCAGCCCGGTCTCGTCGGCGACCAGCAGGTAGTCGGAGCAGTCGGCCGGATAGATCTGCGACCCGCGCGGGCCGAGCACGCCGATCTCGGCGCCCGGTGCGGCGGTGATCGCCCAGCGCCCGGCCGGCCCGTGCTCGTGCAGCACGAAGTCGAGGGCCAGCTCCTTGGCGGCCGCGTCGAACCGCCGGATCGTGTAGTCGCGCATGTCGGGCCGCGGGCCACCGGGCGGCGGCAGCTCGACCCGGCCGGTGCCCGGGTCGGGCGGGACCAGCTTGACGTGGTCGGTCGCACCGAGCTCGCTGAACGGGAAGTCGGCCTCGAGGTCGTCCCCGCCCAGCCAGATGCGCCGCATGGTGGGGCTGAGCTCCTCGACCCGGCTCACCCGCAGCACCCGCCGCCGCGGCGTGCGCGGTTCGCGCCGGATCCCTTGGAATAGTTTTGCCACAAAACTATGCTGTCATGCTGTGACGCGCGTACGCAAGGAAAGTGAGCTGCCCGACCGTCTGGTCCGGCTGGTGCAGGGCCTGAGCCGCACCCTGGTGCAGGCCACCCGGCGAGCCGGTCACCTGCCCGCGCTGCCGGAATCGCAGGTGGCGGTGCTGCGCCGGCTGTCCCACTCGGGCGGCCAGACCCCCGCGCAGCTGGCCGACGACCTGCACCTGGCCCGCCCCACGATCAGCAACCTGGTGCGCGACCTGACCGCCGACGGCCTGGTCGAGCGCCGCCCGTCGCCGGCCGACGGCCGGTCGGTGCTGCTGGTCCCGACCGCCCGCGCCGAGGAGATGCTGAATGCGTTCCGGCAGGGCCGCTCGGAGGCGATGACCCGGGCGGTGGCTCAGCTGCCGGCCGAGGACCGGGCCCGGATCGAGGCCGCGCTGCCGTCGCTGACGCTGCTGCTGGACCGGATCCGCGCGCAGACCTAGGAGGGTCTTCGCGGCGAAAGCCCACGCGATCGCCGTTGGCATTTGTCTAATTTCGACCATGTCTTTCGCCCTGCCGATTTTCGCGGCCGCCGCCCTGTCGGTCACCCCGGTGCAGGCTCATCCGATCGACCAGGTGGTCCACCAGGTCTACCTGACGCCGGGCGACGGTGTGCTCGGCGTCGAGTTGGACCTCACGCCGGGTGCCCTGGTCGGGGCCGGTTTCGCCGGCAGCATCGACACCGACGGCGACCACCACCTGACCGAGGCGGAGACGACCGCGCATGCCGCGTCGGTGGGCCGCGCGATGCGCCTGGCCATCGACGGCGCCGACGTCCCGGTCACCGTGACCCGCACCCGATACCCCTCTTACGAGATTCTCGCGGCCGGCGGCGGCGCGGTGATCATCCTGGCGAGCGCGCCACTCCCGGCCGCGGCCCATAAGATCAACTTCCAGGAGGGGTACGCCACGGGAGAGCGCACGACCGTGCAGGCAGACGTGGTCGCCCCGGCCCACGCCACGGTGTCGGCGCACGACGTCACCCACGCCGCCGAGGGCCGCACCATCGCTTTCCGGCTGGGCCCGCCCACACCCGGCGCTTCCGTTCCGGACGAGAACCCGGGCGTCAAGGACCGAGCCCTGGCCGCCCTGCGCGAACCGCTCGCCTCACCCTGGGCGCTGCTGGTGCTGATCGGGGTGTGCGCGCTGCTGGGAGCGTTCCACGCGCTGACGCCCGGGCACGGCAAGACGATGCTCGCCGCTTATCTGATCGGCACGAAGGGCACACCCCGCCAGGCGGTAGCCCTGGGCGGCGTAATCACCGCCACGCACACCTCATCGGTGCTGATCCTGGGAGCCGCAGTCCTGGCCGCCGGCCACTACGTCCTACCCACCGTCCTGGTCCCCACCCTGGAACTGGCCACCGGCGCGGCGGTCCTGATCCTAGGAGTGCGAATAGCCCGCCGCCGCTGGCAAGACCTGCGCACCGGCCACCACACCCACAGTCATCCGCACCCACATGGCACCAGCCACGCCCACAGCCATGCGCACGCTGTCAGCCATGCGCAAGTTGATAGCTATGCACATGTTGTCGGCCATTCGCATGCTGATGGCCATTCGCACGCTGATGGTGGGCTGGTGCCGGGGGAGGACCCGCCGCTCGATCCGTCCCGGCGCGGGTGGCGGGAGGTGGCGGCGATGGGGATGTCGGGTGGGCTCATTCCGTGCCCGGAGGCGCTGAGCATCCTGATCCTCGCGGTCGGGCTGCATCGCACCGCGCTCGGGCTGGCCATGATCGTCGCGTTCAGCGTCGGCCTCGCCGCCGTTCTGGTCGTGCTCGGCCTGGTGCTGGTGTCGGCGCGGGGCGCGATCGCCCGGCTGCGGCCGGCGCGCGGCGAGCGCCTGTTCGCGAAGCTGCCGATGGTGTCGGCGGCCGTGGTCGTCGCGCTCGGCGCCGCGATGACCGTCGGCGGAGTCCTGAGCGTCGCGGCGGCGGCCTAGCTGGCGCGCCTCGCTTAACCCCGATCTTGATGGGCTGCTGTCGGTTCCGAGCGGGACTTCCACAAGATCGGGACGGGAGTGCGAGGGGCGGCCGTCAGGGGGTTGGGGGGTTGAAGGCGATGGTCAGGCGGCGGACGATCTCGGCGGTTCGGGCCAGCTCTTCGGTGGTGAACTCCTCGGCCGCCTCGTTCATTCGGCCGCCCAAGGGGACGAAGAACGCTGAAGCTACCCGGAACGCGGTGTCGCTCATCTTTACCGTTACGCGGCGGCGGTCGCCTGGGTCTCGGGAGCGGCGCACGTGGCCTACGTTCTCCAGGCGGTCTACCAGGGCGGTGGTCGCGGCGGGGCTCAGGCGCAGGCGGGTGGCCAGTTCGCCGACGGTGATCGGGTCGCCGGACGTCGTGCCCTTGCTGATCCACATGATGGCGTTCAGGTCGCTGCGGTGCAGCTGGTGGGCGCGGGCGAAGACGTCGACGAAGACGTCGCTCTCGACGGTGAACGTCTGCAGCGCGGCCACCAGGTCTTTCATTACGGCGTCGCGCTGCGGTTCGGGTTGCGGGGGCACGGATGACATCCTATCGTTTCCATGACCGAAAATTTCTGTCATCGAACTAATGAGGATTGCTCCCAATGACCAAGCGCAGTATCGCCTGGCTGACTACCCGCTTCGGGGTCCTCACAGTCCTCTTCGCGACGATCATTCTCTCCGGTCTCGCGTTTGCGTTCTCACCGGCCCAGCCGGAAGCGGGTCCGGCCGACGGTCTGCCCGCCGGGGCCCAGTCCACCCGGGTCACCGAGCTGGCCGACCGGTTCGCCAGCGGGCGCTCGGAGAGTGCCGTCCTGGTCTACGAACGGGCCGACGCGGCGCTCACCGACGCCGACCAGAGCGCGCTCGCCGAGGTGAGCACCAAGCTCGAGAACGCCGGCCGGGACGGGGGGAGCGCGAAGATCGGCGAGGCCGGCAAGCCGGTCCTCTCCGAGGATGGCCAGGCCGCCCTGGTGGTCATCCAACTGCCGGACGGCCTCGACTCCGACGCGCAGCACGCCGTCGTCGACCAGATCCGGGAAACGCTGCACGCCACCGACCTGCCTGCCGGCCTCACTGTGCAGGTCACCGGCGGGGCGGCGATCGGCCGGGACATCTCGGCCGCGTTCGAGGGCGCCGACGTCACCCTGCTGATCGCCACCGCGGTGGTCGTCGCGGTGCTGCTGCTGATCACCTACCGCAGCCCGATCCTGTGGATCGTCCCGCTCACCGTGATCGGGCTCGGCGACCAGGTCGTCGCGAAGCTGCTGCCGTGGATCGCCCGGATCGTGGGGGAGCGCACCGACGCCTCGGTCTCCGGCATCGTCTCGGTGCTGGTCTTCGGGGCCGGCACCGACTACGCGCTGCTGCTGATCTCCCGTTACCGCGAGGAGTTGCGCCGCACCGAGTCGCGCCAGGAGGCGATGACCCGGGCCTGGCGGGCGGCCGCCCCGGCGATCACCGCCAGCGCCGGCACCGTCGTGCTGGCCCTGCTCACCCTGCTTGCCGCGGTGCTCACCTCGAACCGGACGCTCGGCGTCTCGGCCGCCGTCGGCGTGATCGTCGCGCTGCTGTTCGGGCTGTTCGTGTTGCCGGCCGCGGTGGTGGCGCTGCCGCGCGGGGTGTTCTGGCCGAAGGTGCCGGCGGTGGGCAGCGCCGACCCGACCGAGACCGGCTGGTGGTCGCGGGTGGCCCGGGGCGTCGGCAAGCGGCCCGGTGCCGTACTCGCGGTGGCCCTCGGGGTTTTGGTTCTCTTCTCGGCGGGACTGCTGAAGCTCGACGTCGGGCTGTCGCAGACCGAGCAGTTCCGCACCAAGGTCGAGTCGATCGTCGCGCAGGAGGCCCTGGCCCGGCACTTCCCGGCCGGTGCCGCCCAGCCGGCCCAGGTGATCGTCGACTCGGCGCAGGCCGACCAGACCGACGCGGCTTTGCGCAAGGTCGCCGGGGTCGCGGCGGTGCTGCCGGCGGAGAAGTCCGTCGACGGGTCGCTCACCCAGTTCGGCGTGCAGCTGACCGACGACTCGGGGACGACGGCGGCCGACCGTACGATCAAGAATTTGCGGGCCGCCGTGCCGGATGCCCTGGTCGGCGGCGCCCCCGCCGCCGATTTTGACAAGCGCGAGGCCAACCTGCGCGATGACCGGGTGATCGTCCCGCTGGTGCTGATCGTCGTGCTGTTCGTGCTGCTGGCGCTGCTGCGCTCGCTGCTCGCGCCGGTTCTGCTGCTGGTCACCGTGGTGATCAGCTACGCGGCCAGCCTGGGGGCGGCGACCGTGCTGCTCAAGACCGGGTTCGACATGCCGGCCCTCGATGCGGGCGTGCCGCTGCTGAGCTTCCTGTTCCTGGTGGCGCTCGGCGTCGACTACAACATCTTCCTGGTTACCCGGGCCCGGGACGAGGCGATCCTGCGGGGTAGCACCCGGGCCGGGATGCTGCGCGGGCTGGCCGCTACCGGCGGGGTGATCACCTCGGCCGGCATCCTGCTCGCCGCGGTGTTCGCCGTGCTCGGGGTGCTGCCGGTCATCGTGCTCACCCAGATCGGGGTGGTGGTCGGCGTCGGGGTGCTTGTCGACACGCTGCTGGTGCGGACGGTCGTGGTGCCGGCGCTGGCGCTGCTGCTGGGCGAGCGGTTCTGGTGGCCGGCCCGGCCGGTATCCGGCAAACCGGAAATGTCCGAAGAGGAGAAGGCGCTGGCGCACGTCGACTGAGCGGGGTGGGAAAACCGGGTGTTGACATGCGGCGATAGATACAGGTGAATGGAAACACCGTTTCGGAGCGTGTTACAGACGACTCATGGAGGGTCTTGTGCGCCGAATCCTTTCCACCCTGTTCGTCACCGCCTGCGTGCTGGTCGCCACCCCTACGACCGGTCACGCGGCAGCCACCTGGACCAAGGCCGGCACCACGGTGGCCGTCGCCTGCGGGAGCTCGACCCTCTCGCAGGCGGCGAACTGGTACTTCCCGGCCACCACCACGCCGAAGGCGCTGGTCTATCTGCAGCACGGCTTCAGCCGCTCCAACGCGAACATGGACGCCCTGGCCGGCAAGTACGCCGACGCCGGCTTCCTGGTGTTCGCGCCGACCCTGCCGTCCTCCACAGCCGGCAACAACTGCGCGGTCAACAACACCGGCGACAACACCGCGTTCCTCAACAACGTGGCCGGCTGGCTGGGCGAGCTGACCACCTCGACCAGCAACCTGGCCAAGAGCTACACCACCGCGGCGGGCAAGGCCGGCCGCACCGGGCAGGCTCCTCCGGCGAAGTACGTGATCGCCGGGCACTCGGCCGGTGGTGACGCCGTCACCTACATCGCCAACCGGCTGCGCACCACCTACCCGGCCGCGTTCGCGAACCTGAAGTTCCTCCAGCTGCTCGACCCGGTGCTGTCGCCGAACGGCACCAACATGGCGACCGGTCTGGCCGGGTTGGCCGGCACCAGCCTGCCGATCTACGCGATCTCGTCGCCGCCCTACACCGCCAACTCCCAGGCCAGCGGCACCACCGAGCTGATCAAGGACGTGCCCCGGTCGTTCCTGGGCGTGCGGCTGACCACCGGCTCGCACTGTGACGCCGAGGGCGCCAGCACCAACTTCCTGTGCACGCTGCTCGGTGGGACGTCGAAGGCGGCGAACGTGACCGCGCTGCAGACCTTCGCGGTGAACTGGGCGAACGACGCGGTGGCCGGCACCAGCACCGCCATCTACTACCCGGGCGGCACGTACTACCAGGGCCTGCTCACGGCCGGAACCATCACGACTCTCAGCGGTAGCTGAGTCCCCAGGGGTAAGAAACCCTGTCCGTCCTTCATCGTTGGAGGGCGGACAGGGCCTCGTCTAGGCCGATCACGTCGGCGTATTTCGCGTTCAGGTCGAAGAGGTTGTTCTCGTGCGGGCCGCCCTCGCGGTCGGCGCAGGCATCGCGCACCACGATCGGCCGGAAGCCGTTCTGCAGCGCGTCGAGCGCCGACGCCCGCACGCAGCCGCTTGTCGAATAACCGCCGATGACCAGGGTGTCGATCGAGTGCGAGGCGAGCCAGGCGGCGAGCGAGGTGCCGGCGAACGCGCTCGCGTAGTGCTTCATCACGACCAGTTCACCGGCCGCCGGCGACAGCGGGGGAGCGAAGCCGCCGAGCGGATTGCCGTCCGCGAAGACCTTCAGGGCCGGCACCTTGGCCGCGAACAGCGGCGCCTCCGAGCACGACTCGTCGGCGAAGTGCACGCTGGTCCAGACGACCGGGATTTTGTATTCGCGAGCTTTCGCCGCCAAAGTGGCCATCGCGGCGGCGGCCGCCTGGCCGGACTTCAAATACAAAGGCGAATCCGGAGACGTGTACGCCAGCGCGGGGTCGACCAGAAGCACGGCCGGGCGCACGCCCCAGCCGAGCCGCCGGGCGAACCCGGCCGTCGCATAGTCCCGATCGAGATCAGACATCCTCAGATCACCCCTTTTGCGTGCAGGCTCTCCCTCTCCGCGACGGAGAGGCCGAGCAGTTCGCCGTACACCTCATCGTTGCTCGCACCCAGCTCCGGCCCGGCCCACTTCACCGCGCCCGGCGTCGCCGACAGGCGCGGCGCGACGTTCTGCATCGGCACCTTCCCGAACGAGGGGTGGTCCACCGTCACCACCGCCTCGCGGGCCTGCACGTGTGGGTCGGCCAGGATGTCCTCGGCCGTGTAGATGCCGCCGGCCGGCACCCCGGCCGCGTGCAGCATCTCCAGCAGTTTCCCGGCCGGCAGGGTGGCCGTCCAGGCCGCGACGATCTCGTCCAGCTCGGTTTGGTTCTCGCCGCGGGCACCGTGCGTGGCGTAGCGCGGATCGTCGGCGAGTGAGGGCCGGCCCATCACGTCGGCCAGCCGGCGGAAGACCGTGTCCTGGTTGGCGGCGATCAGCACGTCGGAGCCGTCGGCGGTCGGGTAGCCGTTGCTGGGCGCCACGTTGGGCAGGATCGCCCCGGTGCGCTCCCGCCGATAGCCGGCCACCGCCCACTCCGGGATCAGCGACTCCATCATCGCCATCACCGCCTCGTAGATGGCCGAGTCGACGACCTGGCCGACGCCGGTGCGCTCGCGGGCGTGCAGCGCGGCCAGGGTGCCGTAGGCCGCGTAGGTGGCAGCGAGGGAGTCGCCGATCGAGATGCCGCTGCGTGACGGCTGCCGGTCGGGCTCGCCGGTCACGTAGCGCAGGCCACCCATCGCCTCGCCGATCGAGCCGAACCCGGCCCGCGGGGAGTAGGGCCCGGTCTGGCCGTAACCGGTCACCCGGACCAGGATGAGCTTGGGGTTGATCTGGGAAAGGGCCTCGTAGGAGAGGCCCCATTTCTCCAGCGTGCCGGGCCGGAAGTTCTCCAGGAGCACGTCGGACTCGGCGACCAGCCGGCGCACAAGATCTTGGCCCTCGGGGGTGCGCAGGTTGCACGTGACGGACTTCTTGTTGCGCGCGACCACCGGCCACCACAACGATTGGCCATGCGGTTTCTCGCGGCCCCACTGACGCATCGGGTCGCCCTTGCCCGGGTCCTCCAGCTTGATGACCTCGGCGCCGAAGTCGCCGAGGAGCTGCCCGCAGAACGGGCCGGCCAGGAGGGTGCCGGTCTCGATGACCCGGATGTCGCTCAGAGGTGCTGTCACGCGGTTACCCTAACCGTGGAAACAGTGTTTCGCTAGCCGGAACGATAGGGTGGTCAGGGTGGAGATAGTAGAGGTCGGGCCGCGCGACGGTCTACAGAATGAGAAGCGGGTCCTGTCCACCGAGACGAAGATCGAGTACGTGAACCGGGCCCTCGCGGCCGGTCTGCGGCGCCTCGAGGTGGCCGCGTTCGCCCGCCCGGATCGAGTGCCGCAGATGGCCGACGCCGAGGACGTGCTGCGCGGCGTTCCCCGCCCGGTCGGCGTCCGCTACATCGCGCTCGTACTCAACGGCCGTGGTCTCGACCGCATCCTCGCGCTCGACCCGGCTGCCCGGCCGCACGAGATCAACTACGTGGTCGTCGCCACCGACGAGTTCGCCCGCCGCAACCAGGGCATGGACACGATGACCTCGCTGGAGGGCTTCCGAGAGGTCGCTGCCAAGGCGAACAACAATGGGCTCGGCGTGACGCTCACGGTGGCGGCCGCCTTCGGCTGCCCGTTCACCGGCGAGGTCAAGGCCGATCGGGTACGGGCGATCATCGCCGACGCCGGCCCGCTCGACGAACTGTGCCTGGCCGACACCATCGGGGTGGGCGTGCCCGCGCAGGTGATCGACCTGGCCGCGGCGGCCCGCGAGGCCGCGCCGGGGGTGCCGCTGCGCGCGCATTTCCACAACACCCGCAACACCGGGTACGCCAACGCGATCACCGCCGCGACCCTCGGTTTCGTCGCCCTCGACGCCAGCCTCGGCGGGATCGGCGGCTGCCCGTTCGCCCCGGCCGCGACCGGCAACATCGCCACCGAGGACCTGGCCTACCTGCTCAACCGTTCCGGCCTGGAAACTGGCGTCGCCGTGACCCTGGCGGCCGAGACCGGCACCTGGATCGGCGCCGAGCTCGTTCTGCCGCAGGTGCCGGCGCAGCTCGGACGGGCGGGTGACTTTCCGGCTCTTGCGTAAGAATGGAAACGGTGTTTCCATTCTCGCATGTTGCGGTCCGGTGGTGCCGATCTGACGATCGCGGGTGGCATTCGGGAGTTCGGCCGAGCCACCCCGGCGGCCCTCGCCGTGCGCGACGGCGACCGCGCACTCACCTACGCGGCGCTCGACGAGCGGTCGTCCCGGCTGGCCAACGCCCTGCTCCTGCTCCATCTAAAACCGGGTGACCGGGTCGCCCTGCTCTGCGGGAACCGCCTGGAATACCCGGAGATCGCGGCCGGGATCGCCAAGGCCGGTCTCGTGCTGGTGCCGGTCAACCCGCGGCTGACCGCACCCGAGGTCGACTTCATCCTGGGCCACTCCGGGGCCCGGGTGCTGATCGCCGACGACGCCCTGGCCGCGTCGGTGCCGTCCTTCACCGGGGCCGTGATCTGCATCGGGGGCAGCTCTCTCGGGCTCGAATATGAGGGCTGGATCGGGGCGGCCCCGGCGAAGGACCCCTGGGTCGCGGTCGACGAGCGGGACCCGTTCTGCATCACCTATACGGCCGGGACCACCGGCGACCCCAAGGGCGTGCTGATCTCGCACCGGTCGCGCTGCCTCACCTTCTACGCCACCGCGCTGGAGTGGGGGCTGGGCCCGGGTCGGCGGACCATCGCGGTGGCGCCGATGTACCACGGGGCCGGCTTCGCGTTCGCCTACGCGGCCGTCTACTGCGGGGCGACGGTAAGCATGCTGCGCTCGTTCGACCCGCATCTGTTGCTCGACATGATCCGGCGGGAGCGGGCCCAGTCGGTCTTCCTGGTGCCGACCCACGCCCAGCTCATCCGGGGTGCGGTCCGCGAGGTGCCGGAACTGCCGTCGCTGGACACCCTCTACTTCAACGCGGCCGCCCTGCCCAAGGTGCTCAAGGAGTGGGTGTTCGAGGCGTTTCCCGGGGTCGGGGTGCACGAGCTGTACGGCTCGACCGAGGCCGGCGTGGTCACCAACCTGCGGCCGCCGGACGCCCGCCGCAAGGCCGGCTCGGTCGGCCACCCGTGGTTCGCCACCCAGGTGCGGGTCGTCGGCCCCGACGGGCAGCCGGTCGGGCCGGGGGAGCCGGGCGAGCTGTACAGCCGCTCGCCGTACCTGATGAACGGTTACCACGACAACCCGGCCGCCACCGCCGTGTGCACCACCGACGACGGCTACCTGACCTCGGGAGACATCGTCGTCGCCGACGACGAGGGGTTCATCTCGATCGTCGACCGGGTGAAAGACCTGATCATCACGGGCGGGGTGAACGTCTATCCCCGCGATGTCGAGGAGGTACTGCTCACCCACTCCTCGGTGGTCGAGGCCGCGGTGGTCGGCGAACCGGACGACCGGTGGGGCGAGCGGGTGGTGGCCTACCTGGTCTGCCGGGAGGCGATCGAGGCGACCGCACTGGACGCGCACCTGCGGGCCCGGCTGGCCGGATACAAGGTGCCGAAGGAATTCAAGATCATTGCGGCGCTGCCTCGCAACGCCGCCGGCAAGGTGTTGAAACGCGAGCTGAGGAGTACGCCGTGAGGGCGCACGTCGAACTGATCCACGAGGACGACTACATCTTCCATGCCGGCGAGCTGCCGTACGGCGAGGGCAAGATCCTGGAGCGGCGGCTGTCGACCGACGAGGAGGACGGTTCCTCCTCGCTGTCGCTGCACGCCACCTCGGACTGGGGCCGCAGCGCCGGCATCACCCACGCCGACACCGAGTTCTACGTGGTCGAGGGCACGCTGAACTACGGCGGCCAGGAGCTCGGGCCGGGTGGTTACGTCCAGGTGCCCCGGGGCACCGCGATGGACTGGATCAAGATTCGCGAGGGCTCGCGCATCCTGCACTGGCGGGAGTACGGCGACGCCGGTTTCGACCCGGCCACCAACCTCGCCGAGGCTCTGGCTTCGGCCTCTTCCGGCGAGGCTGCGACCGTCGTCGACGCCAACAAGATGGAGTGGGTCGAGGCGCCGTCGGTGGGACCGCTCAGCCCGCTCTACATCAAGCTGCTGCACCGCGACCCGAAGACCAACTTCTACACCCGGCTGATCCGCGCCAAGAAGGGCTGGACCGACCATCGGCTGGCCCATCACCCCTGCTACGAGGAGTTCTACACGCTCGGCGGGAAGATGGCGTACAACTTCGGCGACATCGACGAGGGCACCTACTGCTTCCGGCCGGCCGGCGTGAAGCACGGCCACTTCATCGCCGAGACCGACATCGACTGGATCATCCGGTCGGACGGTGAGCTGATCAACTGGTACACCACCGAGGAGTGGGTCAAGTGGGGTGGCACGCCGTTCAACTACGACGAGCACAACCACAGCCACCAGCCGGTCATCTCCACCCTGCCGGTCCGGTCCCGCTCCCGTGGTGAGTGGTCCGGCGACGGCATGTAAAAGCCCCGGAGGTCGGCGGCGGTCGGTGCCGCCGGCCTCCGGTCTTCACCCGCCCCGGTTTGTTCAGGCGAGCCGGCGCCTCCGCGCGATCAGGAATACCAGGGCGCCCGAGAGGAACAGCGCGAACCAGCCGGTCGACCCGAGGTGGGTGCTGCTGCTCCCGGTGGTGGTCGTGTCGTCGTCGACGGTGACCTCGGCCGGTGCCGTGCTGACGGTGATGCCGAAGGAGGCGACGCTTCCGCCCCGGTCGGCGGGCGTCTTGGCCGGCTGCAGGGTCAGCCGGGGGCCGGATTCGGCGGCGGCCGCGGCGTCACCGACGCCGACCACGGCCGCGCTCACGGCGTACTCATATGGGCCGGCGGCGTCCTGCGCCACCTTGACCAGCAGCGGGTTGGTCGTCGCCGGCAGGGCGAGGGTCTCGCCGGGCGCGATCGCCTGATCGATCCGGCAGGTGACCGCGGTGTAGGAGAAGTCGTCCGTGCGGTCGAACTCGCAATTCGTGTAGCCGGCCATCGGCTGGAGACCCTGCTCGGCCACCAGAACTACCGCAAGGTTACTTATGGTCGAGGTTCCGTTGTTACGGATAGTGATGGGAACGTTCGCGTAGTTGCCGTGGTCGACGGTCACGTCGTCGATGCCGGCGATCGCCAGGTCCGTCCCGGCGGCGGCCCGCACGACGGTGACCGGAGTCGAGTCCGACGCCGCGCCGGTGACCGCGACCTCGAACGTCGCCACCAGAGCGGCGGTGGGCGAGAGCGGGAACCGGAAGGTGCGGCTCCTCCCCGCCGCCAAGCCGCCGACCTGGCTGGTGGTGCTCTCGCCGAAGTGCAGCACCAGGCCGGTGACCTCGGTCCTGGAGTGGTTGACGACCGTCACGGTGACCGTGGTGGTGCGCCCGTCGACCACCGTCACCAACTGGGGTGCCTCGACCTCGATGTCCGGAATGCCGGCGGCCGCGGCCGGCGTCGCGAGCCCGGCCAGCAGCGCCAGGAACGCTAGGACGACCACCACGAACCGCAACCGAGTCATGGTTACGCAGCGTATCCCCGCCTAATAGCGGTGACAACAGTGTGTGACTGCTCCGTCAGGCCCGGGTGGTGATCCGCCGGCGCCGGGCGGCCCAGAACGTCACCGCGCCCGTGATCAGCAGGAGTGCGCCGCCGAGGGCGACCCGGGCGGCCGGCGCGCCGGTGATCGGGAGGGTGCCGCCGTCCTGGTTGTCCTGGCGGTGATCGACGGTCTTCAGCCAGGTGATCTTCGCGGTGTTGTTGGCCGGGTTGTGGTCCTGGGCGCCGGCGTCGAGCGTCACCTTGCCGGTGCCCTCGCCGCGGTCGACGATCCGGACGGTGAAGCGGAACCCGGCGAGCTGGCTGAGCGAGACAGCGGCCGGCCGGATCCACTGGGTGACGACGCAGGTGTAGACGCCGTCGTCGCCGGGCGCGCAGTTCGGGTCGGCCGTGCGCACCTCGACGCCGGCCGGCAGGGCGACCCGGACGGTGGGGAACCAGCCGTGGCCGGGCGGGATGATCGCGGTCGGCCCGACGTCCCCGGCCCAGAACGTGAGGGTGACGGTGTCGCCGTTCTCGCCGGGGATGGACTCGCCGCTGACCGTGGCGTCGGCCGAGGTCGCGCCGACCGGCACGCCGAAGGTGGCGATGTTGCCGGCGCCGGCGAAGTCCGCGTCGGCCGGCGCCTCGTTGGGGGTGGCCAGGCCCGGGACCTCCGGCGCGGCCGAGGCGACCACCGCATCGCTCACGCCCACCACGGAGAACGAGGCGGCGTACGTGTACTTGCCGCCGGTGTCCTCCGGAACCTGCAGCGACATCTCGTTCTCGAGGTTCGGCACCGCGATGGCCTCACCGGGAGCCAGCGTCCGGTTGGTCACGCAGGTGACGATGGTGAGCTCGTCCCGGTAGTCACGCTTCCAGTTGCACCCGAATTCCCAGGCCCTCGGCATGAGACCCTGCTCGCCGGCGAACACCATCGCGAAGTGCTCGATCGGCGCGGTGCCGGTGTTGCGGATCGCGACCGGGAAGTTCTGGTTCGGGGTGAGGTCGTCGATCCGGGCGACCTGCAGGCTCGCCGCGCCGGTGTCGCGCACCACCGCCATCTGCGCGGTGTCCACCGTGACCTCGCCCGCGGTGACCGATACCGTCAGCGTCGACGCCACGCCCGCGACGGTGGTGGCGACGTCCGGCGTGACCGAGTACGTGACCGTGATGCTCGCTCCGGCGGCCAGGTCGGGCACCGTCTGGCTCGTACCGGGCGGGCTGGTGTGCAGCACCAGCCCGGTGGCCGCGGTCCTACCCGCGTTCACCACCGTCGCCGTGACCGTCGTGGGCTTCCCCGCGATCGCTACCACCTGCTGAGGTACCTCAATGCCGACGTGCGGCACGACCTCGGTTGCGGGTGCCGCCGCGGCGGGCGCGGCCAGGCCGGCGACCGCCACGGCGACGGAACTGAGCAGCACGAGCAGACGCATGGGGAGTCACAGTAGATGCTGTCTTAACGCAAGATCAACGGGGGCTTACGAGAAGCGGCTGGCGGCCAGCACGATCCAGGTCACCTCCGGGTGCAGGATGTCGCTGTGTGCCCCGCTGGGTGCCTTGCCGGCGCTGACGACCTGGCTGCAGTCGATGTTGAGGATCCGGTTCCGGGCGAACCGGTAGGTGGTGCCCGGGCCGGCCGGTTTGATGCCGTCCAGGACCGCGTCGGTGTTCTGCGCCCCGTCGGCGCCCATCCCGCCCCAGCGCCACAGCAGGCCGTGCCCGGCCGCCACGTCGTCCCGCTTGGCCAGCGACGCGAGCGGGTAGAACCGGCCCACCGCGCCGTCGTGGGCGGAGAAGCAGACGGTCACCGGGCCGTCGACCTTCTGCTGCTGGCCGCCGAGAGCGCCGTTGCGGCCGGCGTCGAACGGCAGCGGCTTGCAGAAGGCGAAGTGCGAGAACGCGCCCTGCAGCAGGGTCACCGACTTCACCTGGGGTGCGCCGATCGCGTACGAGACCAGGCGGGCGCCGAAGCTGTGCCCGATCAGGTGCACCCGCAACCCGGCCGGCAGCCGCCCGAGCAGCGGGCCGAGGCCCTTGCGGCCGACCACCCCGGCCCTGCCCTTCATCTCCCAGTAGGTGGCCACCCGCAGCGCCTCCTTGGCCCCGTTGAGCAGGCCACCCAGCTTGTCGCCGATGCCGGCCGTGCCGTCGCCGCGCGGAAGGTCCACGCCCGACTCGACGAGCGCGTCCCGGTAGCGGGCGAAGACGTCGTTGGGGCCGTCGTCAAGCATCCGCGGTTTGCCCGAGGAGACCTCGCCGTCGTTCTCGCCGGTGCCGGACTGCTCGGCGAAGTCGTTGAGGGCGGCGAAGAAGTCGTCCAAGGTCTGCTGCGTGGTGTCGCCGCGCAGCAGCGCGGCCATCCGCTCGAGCGAGTCCTTGGCGTCCGGGAACGTCTGGAGCAGGTCGGCCAGGGTCTTCTCGTCGAGGACCGGGTCGGCGACCGCCGTCTCGGTCGCGGCCGGGGTGGCTGCCGCGATGCCGCCGCCACCGCCGGCCGCCGCGGCCGGGGTGAAGTTCGGGATCGGCTCGTCCGACCAGCGGATGGCCGGCCAGTAGACGCCGGCCAGGCCGGCCGTGCCGCGCGGGTCGGCGGCCAGCTGCCGGGCCAGCTGCTCGTAGAAACGGTTGTAGAGGTTCCGGGCGATGCTGCGGTCGTTGTTCCAGCCGTGGCTGAACACATACAGGTCGGTCAGGTTGCCGGTCTCGGCGAGCAGGGCGTCGGTGGTGCGGGTGTCCGGGTCGCCGTCGGCGTCGAAGACGAGGTCCCAGAACGGCAATCCGGCGATCGAGTCGGTCATGTCGGGCTCCGATCATTCAGACGATTTGCAGGGCCCGCATCAGGTCGAGGAGGCCGGCGCCCTGGAAGTCGCGCCGCCGGCCGAGGTCGATCGCGGAGTCCAGGAAGATCCGCTTGACCCGTTCGGGCTCTCCGATGAATTCGCGCCGCACCGACAGCAGGGCCGCCACGGCCCCGGAGACGTGCGGCGCGGCCATGCTGGTGCCGGTGTCCTCCACGTAGACGGCCCGGTCGGCGGGTGGCTCGATGCCCGCGCCCAACACGGCGTCCAGGCTGGCGCCGGCCGCGCACGAGGTGATCCGCTCGCCCGGGGCCAGCAGGTCGGGCTTGTCGCGGCCGTCGCCGGTCGGGCCTTTGGAGGAGAAGTACGACACCCCGTACAGGTGCGGTGAACTGCGGTGGGTCGAGCCGACCGTGATGGCCAGCTCGGCGTTGCCGGGGTCGTTGACGCTCATCGCGAACCCGAACTTCCGGGGCGCCGCCATGTCCGCGTTGAGCGTGCCGTACCCGGAGTTGCCGGCCGCCACCACGACCACCACGCCCGAGCGGACCAGCCGGTCCACCTCCTGGCACAGCGGGCTGCGGCCGCACGCGAACCACTCCGGCTCGAACTCGTACCCGAGGCTGATGTTCACGCCGTGGATCCGCATCGCCTCGACGCTGCCCTTGTTGACCTCCCGCACGTACGCCAGGGCCTGAATGATTCGATGCACCTGGTCGCGTGAGGTGCCGCCGAAGCCGCCCACCGCCTTGAGGCTGACCAGGCAGGCCCGGGGCGCCATCCCGGCCAGCAGCGCCGGATCGACGGTGCGCGGCACTCGCAGCGGGGTGCTGGCGCTCTCCACGTTGAAGCGGCTCTCGGTCGCGTACACCTCGCGTTTCTCGTCCTCGGCCAGCCAGGGGCCGATCCCGCCCGCGATGATCCCGGCCACGTGCGTGCCGTGCCCGGCGGTGTCGACAAGCGCCCCCTCCGGCGTCGGCTCGCCGTCCAGCGGGAAGAACCGGTGCAGGTCCCGCACCGACGGGTCGTCGAGGGTGTGATAGCTGGCGAAGTGCGGGTGCGGCGCTATGCCGGTGTCGATGACCGCCCAGACGATCTTGCGGCCGTCCGCCTCGAACGACTTGCGGGCCGCGTCGGCCTTGATGGTCACGCAGGACGAGTCGACGTGCCGGTGCACCGGGAAATCCGGCCAGATGTGGTAGATCGTGCGTTCCGGCCAGGCGATCGGCACGGCGTCCGCCGCGACCAGCCGCTTCACCTGGCCCATGGTCAGCGCCCCGGCGAGGTAGCGGCCGGCCACCCGCACCGGTTTCCGGCCGTCGCCGACCTGCTCCCACAGCTCCTCGAGGCGCTCGAACGCGTCCGGCGGGCCGGCCCGGTATTGCAGGTTGACCTCGGCCATCACCGGGATCGCCGGATCGTCCGGGTCGAAGCCGAGCCGGGCCCGGGCGGCCGGATCACGCAGCGGAGTGGCGATCACCCCGGCCATCGCGGCCGGGCCGCCGAGGTCGGCGTCGTCATCCACCGGCGGAGGTGCGGCCTTCAGTCGTCGCTCCGCCGCTGCGACCCTCTTGGTGCCGGCGGCGGTGACGGCGAACGCGTCGCCGTCCTCCCGCACCAGCCCGGCCTCGCGCAGGTCGTCGAGCGCCGAGGCCACCCGCCGTTGCCACAGCGGCGTCGTCTCGAGACCGAGGTAGCCGCGGTCGTCGCGGCCGAACCGGTCGGCGAAGCGCAGCGCCACCTCGACCGCGATGCACCGGACGGTCGCCGGGGCAGGCAGCCGCGCGGTCGCCACGAGCGCGCGGTCCTGCCAAATACTCGGAGTGGCCATGGCCACCTCCAACGTCAGAAGAAGACGCTGGTCAGGATGGCGCGCACAACCCCTCGATCACAGTCGGTTACCCGACGTCTCGCTCTAACGAGCGACGAAACTCCCGCGCGGCGTGCCGGTCACGCTGCCGTTGGCGTACGCGATCCGGCCGCGCAGCACCGTCACGACCGGCCAGCCGCGCACCTTGTGGCCCTCGAACGGGCAGTGGTCCTGGCCGGACAGCAGCAGTTCGGCGGTGACCTCCTGCTCCAGGTCGGGGTCGACCACGGTGAGGTCGGCGTCGTAGCCGACCAGCAGGTTGCCCTTGCGGCCGTCCAGGCCGTAGGCGCGGGCCGGGTTGGCCGACACCAGTTCGGCGACCCGGGTCGGGGACAGGCCGCGCTTGTGCATGCCCTCGCTGAGCAGGATCGGGTAGAGCAGCGCGGTGCCGCCGAAGCCGGGCAGGGCCGGCCACAGCTCGTCGCCCTTGTTCTCCTCCAGGCAGCAGGCGTGGTCGGAGGCGACCCAGCCGACCGAGCCGTCCAGCACGCCGGCCCACAGCGCCTCGTTGTCGGCGGCCGAGCGGATCGGCGGGTTCACCTTGCCGCCCAGGCCGCCCTGGGCGTCCAGCTCCTCGTGGGTCAGGCACAGGTGGTGCAGGGTGACCTCGAAGCGCATGTCGGTGCCCGGCATCGCGGCCCGGGCCTCCTTGGCGGCGGCGAGCGCCTCGCCCGAGGAGAGGTGCAGCAGGTTGACCGGGCAACCGGTGGCCCGGGCCAGGGTGGTGGCCTCGCCGATGGCCACCCGCTCGGTCAGCGGCGGGCGCGCGTCGGAGTAGGCCTTCAGCGTCTGCGGGTCGCCGGATGCGCGGACCCGGTCGATGAAGAGCCGCATCAACTCGGCCTGTTCGCAATGCAGCGAGAGGGAGACCCGGCGGTCGGTGGCGGCGTTGGCCGCCGCCACGCCCTCCATCAGCTGGTAGAGGTGGCCGAGGTCGTACTCGTCGCTCATGGTGAAGGACTTGGCGTCGCGTGAATCGGCCGAAAGGTTGAAGCCCTTGTAGAACATGTAGTACTTGAAACTGCTGATCCCTTGACCGTCGACCAGGTCGGGGATCTCCTTGACCTGGGCGGTGTCCATCGGCGCCAGGTGGAAGCCGTAATCGGTCCACGCCTTGCCGCTCACGGCCGACAAAACCTCAGGCAGGATCTCGGCGTACGGGCCGGTCTTGTTGAGGTAGTGCTGACCCGTACGGAAGTAGGAAAGGACGGTGGTGGCCCCGCCGACCAGCGATGACCGGGTCTCCTCGGCCGCGTCGATCTCCAGCGGGCGATAGATGCCGAGGTGGTAGTGGGCATCCACCGCGCCGGGGAGGACCAGCTTGCCGGTCGCGTCGATGACCTCGTCGCCGTCGGCCGCCGGGATGTCGTCGGCGATCGCGGCGACCTTGCCGTCCCGGGTCGCCAGATCGGCCCGGACCGTGCCCAGGTAGGGGAGCACCAGGGTGCCGCCGCGGACGACCAGTTCGTATCGGCTCACGCCGCACCTCCACCACGTTCGTTTCGCACACTGTAACGGGGTTTCCTCTATCGGAACAGACCGGTTAGTGTGTGCCATGCCCAGTGCTCTCGACGGCGTGCGGGTCATCGACGCCTCCACCCTCTTCGCCGGACCCCTGGCCGCCACCGTGCTCGGTGACTACGGCGCCGAGGTGATCAAGGTCGAGCACCCGGTGGCCGGCGATCCGGCGCGCGGTCACGGCCCGGCCAAGGACGGCGTCCCGCTGTGGTGGACGATGCTGGGCCGCAACAAGCGCACGGTGACCCTCGATCTGTCTAAGGCGGCGCCTGTGTTCCGCCGGCTGCTGACCTCGGCCGACGTGCTGATCGAGAACTTCCGGCCCGGCACTCTGGAACGCTGGGGCCTTTCCCCGGCTGTTCTCCAGGAGGAAAACCCCGGCCTGGTCATTGCCCGCGTGACCACTTACGGACAATTCGGACCCTATTCGTCTCGCCCCGGCTTCGGGACGCTCGCCGAGGCGATGAGCGGGTTCGCGGCCATCACCGGGTCGCCGGACGGGCCGCCGACGCTGCCGCCGTTCGGGCTGGCCGACGGGATCGCCGCGCTCACCTGCGCGCAGGCCGTGATGACCGCGCTCTACCACCGGGACGTGCAGGGCGGCGGCGGGCAGATCATCGACCTGGCCATCGTCGAGCCGATGCTGACCGTGCTCGGCATGCAGGCGATGGTCTACGACCAGCTCGGCATCGTGCAGCAGCGCACCGGCAACCGGTCGGTCAACAACGCGCCCCGCAACACCTATCTCACCGCCGACGGCAAGTGGGTGGCCATCTCGACGAGCGCGCAGGCCATCGCCTCACGGGTCATGCGCCTTGTCGGCCGACCCGATCTGATCGACGAGCCGTGGTTCGCCTCGGGTGTCAGCCGGGCGGCACACGCCGACGAACTCGACGAGGCGGTCGGCTCCTGGATCGCCGCGCGGGACCTGGCCGAGGTGCGCAAGGCGTTCGACGAGGCGCAGGCCGCGGTCGCGCCGATCTACGACATCGCCGACGTGTTCACCGATCCGCAGTTCCTCGCGCGCGACTCGGTGACCACCGCCGACGATCCGACGCTCGGGCCGGTGCGCATGCCCGGCCCGCTGTACCGTCTGTCGAGCACCCCCGGCCGGATCGACTGGACCGGCCGGGAACTCGGCGCCGACACCGACGAGGTGCTCGCCGCACTCGGCTACGACGAGGACGCGCGCGCCGCCCTGCGGGCCCAAGGAGCCATTTAGGTGAAAGTTTTCGATCTCGCCCAGCCGATGCGGCGGGGCATGCCGCAGTCGCCGAACCATCCGGCCTACCAGCACGCGCTGGTCCGCCGGCACGGCGACCAGGTGCGCGAGGGCGGCGGCTCGGCCGCCAACGACATCCTGGTCCTGGGCACGCACGTCGGCACGCACGTGGACGCGCTCGCGCACGTGTCCCAGGACGGGCTGTTGCACGGCGGGGTGGTCGCGGCCGACGTGCAGTCCGACGCCGGGTTCGCCCGGCTCGGCATCGACGAGTTCCCGCCGTTCGTGGGGCGCGGGGTCTTTCTCGACGTGGCCGCCCTGCACGGGGTGCCGACGCTGCCGCCCGGCTATGCGGTGACCGCCGCGGATCTCGATGCCGCCGCCGGGGACCTGGAGATCAACCCGGGGGATGCCGTGCTGGTCGGCACGGGCTGGTCGCGGCTGTTCGGGGACGGGCCGGCCTTCGTCGGGGCGGCGACTGGCGTGCCCGGCGTGGGTGAGGATGCCGCGCGCTGGCTGGTGGATCGGCAGGTCGCGGTCACCGGCGGGGAAACCATTGCGTACGAGGTGATCCCGGCCGGCGCCGGGCACCGATCGCTGCCGGTGCACCGGATCCTGCTGGTCGAGGCCGGCATCAACATCGTCGAGACGATGCTCCTGTCCGGCCTGGCCGACGCCGGAGTACGCGAGTTCCAGTTCGTCCTGGCCCCGCTGAAGCTGGTCGGCGCCACCGGCTCCCCGGTCCGCCCCCTGGCGGTGGTGCCGTGACGCTTGCGGGGGACCTCGGGGAGTTCGCGGCTGGGGTCGAGCCGCCGCGCGAGGTTCGGGACGACGTGCCGCGGCGGATTCTCGACGTGCTCGGTAACGCGCTCGCCGCCTACGCCGAACCCGGTGCCGACGCCGCGCCCGCGGCCCTGGCCACCATGCGTCGCTGGGGCGGGGTGCCGGAGTCCACTGTGGTGGGTTACCGCGATCGGCTGCCGGCGCCCAGTGCCGCCCTGATCAACGGCGTGCTCGCGCACTCGCTCGACTACGACGACACCCACCTGCCGTCGGTGCTGCACCCGAGCGCCTCGGTGGTCCCGGCCGCCCTCGCGGTGGCCCAGGCGGGCGCCCCCGGCGACGTCATCGCGGCGATCGCGGCCGGCATCGAGGTGACCAACCGGCTCGGCATGGGCGGGGTCGACCCGGTCACCACCGCCAACCTGTACTTCGAGCGCGGCCAGCACGCCACCAGCATCTGCGGCACGATCGGCGCGGCGGTGGCCTGCGCGCGGCTCTACGGGCTGTCGCCGGGGAAGATCGCCGACGCCATCGGCATCGCCGCGTCGATGGGGGCCGGCGTGCTGGAGGCCAACCGCACCGGCGGCTCGATCAAGCGGGCGCACTGCGGCTGGGCCGCGCACGCCGGCGTCGTGGCGGCCACCCTGGCGGCCGAGGGGCTGACCGGGCCGCCGACCGTGCTGGAGGGGCGGTTCGGGTTCTTCACCGCGCACACCGGCACGTTCGACGCGGGAGCCGTCACGGACGGGCTGGGGGAGCGGTGGGAGCTGCTGCGGACGGTCTACAAGCCGTACCCGGCCAACCACTTCACCCACCCGGGCATCGACTGTGCGCTGGCGCTGAGAGCCCAGGGACTGCGACCGGACGACGTGGACAGCATCGAGTTAGGCGTGGCCGAGCCGGTGCTGCGCACGATCGCCGAGCCGCCGGCCGAAAAGGCGCACCCCCGCAGTGGTTACCACGCCAAGTTCTCCGGCCCGTACACCCTGGCTGTTGCTCTGACCGGGGGTGGCGGTCTGGGCGTGGGCCTCGACGATTTTGCCTCGCTGGAGCCTGCGCGATTAGAACTGGCGGCCAAGGTGCGGGTGGTCGCGGACGAGAAGGCGACCGAGGCCTTTCCGCGCGCGTTCGCGGCCGTGCTGCGCGTGCGCACCCGCTCCGGAGAGCATCTGGAACACCGGGTCGACGGGTCGCGGGGCGGCCCGGAGAACCCGCTGTCGGCCGATGAGGTCGCCGCGAAGTTCGAGGCGAACGCCGGCCGGGCGCTGTCCCCTGCGGACGTGGCCGCGCTTTCCAAAGCCGCCTTCCGGCTCGGGGCCGGCGAAGGCGCGGGCGGAACTGTGTCGGACCTGTTTCCTGTCTGACGCGATTCGGTGCCAGCTGGGGAAACGCTGTATCGCAGAGCGAGATACGGCCGTCCGGAGGCTTGACATCGCAGGTGAGCGCGACTTTATTAAGACCACGCTGATGGAAAACAGCGTTTCCCCTATGGAAACAGAGGGGGAAGGCCTCCAGAGGCGTACCGCGCGTTAGACGCACTTGGCGCCGGAACCCCGGTGCCCTGTGCAACCCACCTGAGAGAGGGGACGCGGCAACAAATGAAACATTCCGCTCGCAAGGCCCTGACGGCGGTCGCCGCCGCCGGTCTCACCGCGACCGCGGCGCTCGTCGCCGTGGTCACGGGAGCCGGCCCGGCGGCCGCTTACGGGCCGACCGCCAACTCCCTTGGTTGCCGACTCTATTTCGATCCCGATGGGGAAGGCAGCTCGGCCACCACCTGGGCAGACACGTTCTCGCTGACCACGTCGCCGGCTACGCCGACGCCGGGGCAGACCGTGACCGTCAAGCTCACGGCGGCGGCCGGCCCCACGAACGGCCCGGTCGCGCTGGCCATCGGGTCGACCCCGGTCTACGCCACCGTCAAGATTGCCGGTAGCCAGTCCGGCACGGTGACCCTCACCCAGGCGAACTACCCGGCGGCGAAGACGGCGGGCTACGCCAAGCTCGGCGCCTTCGAGGCCACCGGCTCGTTCGTCGCCTCGGCGGCGGGGGCCGGAAGCCTGACCGTGGCCCAGCTCCGGTTCGCCAACCCCGACGTCGAGACGTACTGCTCGGATGTCGGGGACCGGGACCAGAAGCGGGCGCCGGTCGACACCACGATCGTGGAGAACTACTCCGTCTTCGGCGGAGGTGCCTCGATCACCTCGGTGACCGGTCAGACGGTCACCGGTTACGCCCGCAAGAAGAACACCATCAACTTCTCGGTCACCGGACTGGCCCCCAGCGCGACGCTCACCGCCTCGCTGACGGACAGCACCGGTGGCGGCACGGGTGAAGGCAGCGGCACCGGCACCACCGACGCCTCCGGCGCCGGCACCGGCACGCTGGTCGTTCCCGACGCACCGACGGCCGGCAGCCGCGCGGTGTCCATCTCGGACGGCACGCACACCCTCACCCTGCCCATCACCATCCTCGGCAGCCCGACGGTTGCCATCACCCCCGCGGGTGGCGGCGCCGGTACGGCCATCACCGTGACCGGTACCAACTGGGACCCGGGAAGCACCGTCACGGTCGGCGGTTACACCGGTGCCGGGTCATCGGCCAAGAGCTCCGACGCTCAGATCACGGTCACCGCGTCGGCGACGGGCACCATCAGCACGTCGTTCACGGTCAATGACACCACCACGAAGTACATCGGTGCCTCCGCGTACTCGGTGGTCTCCGGGGCGATCTTCGGCTTCACCGCCTGGGCTGCCTCGGCCGACGGCTGCGTCGCCGGCACCACCGGTTGCAAGACCACCTATCAGCTGTCCGAGACGGTCACGGCCGGCAACCTCGCGATGTCGCGGGGCACCGGCACCAGCACGATCACGTTCAGCGGTGTCACCCTCAACGGCTCTGCGCAGTCGGCGACCGGCACCCTGCCCGCGATCAACGTGACCGACAACCGGGGCAGCACGTTCGGCTGGAGCCTCACCGGCGCGGTCAGCGACTTCACCGGTGTTCCCGCCGGGACCATCGCGAAGTCGGCCCTGACCTGGACGCCCGCCTGCAGCGATCACACCGGGGTCACCACCAACGCGGTTGTCGCGCTGGCCGGTGCCGCGGGTGCTGTGGACGGCGCCACCCTCTGCTCGGCGCCGATCGCGGCGACGGGTACGGGCGGTTCGTTCGACGCGTCGGCCGGACTGTCCCTCGCGGTGCCCCCGAACCAGCTCGCGGGTGCCTACTCGGCAACGCTCACGATCACGCTGAGCTGAGCCTCTCCGGTGGGGGCGGGCTCGCCCGTCCCCACCTGTGCACAGAAAGGGAAAGCCCATGCGGTTACGCGCGCTCGCCACGTTCTGCGTCGTCGCGACGGTCGCGCTGCCCGCCATGCCGGCCTCCGCCGCCGGTAACGGTGAGTGGGCGGTCACCCCCACCCCGGCCAAGAACCCCGGTCCCACCCCGCGGGTCTACTTCTTCCTCGACGCCACCGCCGGACAGACCGTCAAGGAGTCGGTGCGCGTCGCGAACCTCGGCAGGACCCCCAAGTCGTTCGTGGTCTACGGGGCCGACGCCTACAACACCACCCGGGACGGCGGCTTCGCGCTGCGCACCAAGGGCGAGACGCAGAAAGACCTCGGCAGCTGGGTCACGGTGGCGGCCGGCCAGGTGACCGTGCCCGCCGAGACCCAGGCCGACATCCCGTTCACCGTCACGGTCCCGAAGAACGCGACGCCCGGCGACCACGTCGGCGGCGTCGTCGCGATGGAGGCCGAGGCCGGCGCGGTCAGCGACACCGAGGGCGCCGGCGTGAAGGTGCAGCGGGCCGTCGCCGCCCGGGTCTACCTGCGGGTGCCCGGCACCATCGTGCCCGGCCTGGCGGTGCCGTCGGTCAAGCTCGGCCTCGATGCGCCCCTGCTGCCCACCAGCGCGCGCGGGACGCTCGACTTCACCGTCGCCAACGTCGGCAACGTGCACCTGCTCCCGAACACCACGGTGAAGGCGACCGGCCTGTTCGGACACCCCGTCTCGCTGGCCGGCAGCAGTCCGAACGGCGACTTCGTGCCGGGCGCCGAGGGCACCTTCGCGATGAAGGTGCGCGGGGTCTGGCCGATCGACATCGTCACCGCCTCGGTCACCGTGCGCGCCGACGGCGGCGTCTACGCCAAGCGCACCGACCGCACCCTGGTGCTGTCCTGGACCACCCTGCTCATCCCGGTCCTGCTCGCCGCGGGCGCCTGGTGGGTGCTCACCCGGCGCCGGCGCAGCCGCACCCTGCGGGCCCGGGGCCTGGTGGCCGGATGAGGAAGTTCGCGCTGCTGGCCGCCGTCGTGCTGGTCGTGCTGGTCACGACCGCCCCCGCGGCCCGGGCCGGCAGCCTGACCGCCGAGCTGTCCGCCGACACGGCCAAGGTCGGCGACACCGTCCGGGTCACCGGCTCGGGCTGGCCCGCCGGGCAGCTCGTGCAGCTGGTCACCTGCGGCGAGGGCGGCCTCACCGGCTCGGTCGGCTGCGACAACCGGGCCGCGCTGGCCACCCCGGTCCGCGAGGACGGCACGTTCCTGGTCGACCTGCAGGTCGGCGAGCCGCCCAAGGCCTGCCCGTGCGTCGTGCACATCGGCCTGGTGCAGGGCGTCGACGACTCGGCGGTCAACCTGCCGCTGACCCTCGCCGGGCACGCCGCCGGCGCGCTGCCCAAGACCACCGCGTCGGCGCGGGAGCTGCAATTTCAGTACGGGCGGCTCTCGCACGGCTCGATCGGGGCCTGGTTCGGCGCGCCCGACCACCTGAAGCTGACCTACACCGTGCGCAACCCGACCACCGCGACGCTGAACAACGCCACGCTGAGCGCCCGGATGGCCGGCAACGGCACCGACGACATCTACTACCAGGCCCCGGTCGCCGACCTCGGCCCCGGCCAGAGCCGCACGCTCAGCGTCCCGGTCGACATCCCGATGTTCGCGTTCGGCCGGTACGCGGTGACCGTCGACATCGGTGGCCTCGCCACCGCCCGGGTGCACCACGACGCGTACCCCTGGGGTCTATTTGCTCTGAATGCCTTCGGCCTGGCCCTGATCATCTGGGGTCTGCTTCGCCGGCTGGCCAAGCGTCGGCAGTTCCGCGAGCTGAGCGCGGCCGACGCGGTGCTGCCGGCGGTGGTGCGGCTCGGCGGGCTGGGCGCGTTCCTGGTCTTCGACGACGCGCCGATGGCCCGGCGGCTGCGCCGGCACGCCGGTGGCGCGCTGAGCACCGACGGCCTGCGCACCCTGATCGGCGCCGGGCCCGCCTTTGTTCAGAAAAACGACTCGGTGCTCGACGTGGACGCGCTCGGGCACGTGCTGGCCCGCCGCTATCCGCCCGGTCCCACGCTGCAGGACACGCTTCTCGAAGGGAACAGTCATGAAGCCTGACTGGCCGCTGCTGGCCAGGGCCGGTGCCGTGCTGGTGGCGTGCGTGCTCGCCTATACCAGTTGCGGCGCGTTGATGCCGGGGTCCGAGGGCGACACCACGAACGCAACCGCCCCCGGCGTCACCGAGGACACGGTCAAGGTCGTGTTCATCGGCACCGACCTGACCAAGACCGCGTCGCTGACCGGCTTCAAGAACCCCGACGTCGGCAGCCCGAAGGCGCAGGTCGAGGCGCTGGAGAAGTACATCAACACGAACGGCGGGATCGCCGGCCGTCAGCTCGACGCGGTCTACGAGGAGTACGAGGCGTCGTCCGACTCGCCGGCCGCCGAGACCACCCTGTGCAGCAAGATCACCCAGGACGACAAGGCGTTCGCCGTCATCCTCACCGGCCAGCTGCAGTCCAACGCGCGCCCCTGCTACGCCCAGCGCAAGACCCTGATGCTGGACGCCACCCTGATCGCGGATGACCGCGCGACGTTCACGTCCCTCAAGCCGTACCTGTGGACCGCCTCGTTCCCGGAATATGACGCGTTCGCCGCGTCGTTCGTGCAGGTCCTCCAGAAACAGGGCTTCTTCACCGGCCGCAAGCAGGCCGGCGTGGTCGCCGCCGATACCCCCGCAAATCGGGCGGTCTATTCCGACGTGGTGACACCCGCCCTGACCAAAGCCGGGGTCACCGGCTCGGTCAACTGGATCGACACCACCGACCTGGGCACCCTCAACACCGGCCTCAGCCAGGCCGCGGTCAACTTCCGGGGCAAGAAGATCGACCGGGTGTTCTTCCTCGGCGGCGCCCGGATCGCGCCGTTCTTCATGACCGCGGCGGTCGCCCAGAGCTACACCGCCCGCTACGGCATCTCCACCTTCGACAGCCCCAGCTTCATGGTCGCCAACCCGGCCACCATCCCGCCGGCCGCGCTCAAGGGCATGGTCGGCGTCGGTTTCGCCCCCGGCTACGACGTGCCGGACAGCCAGCTCGCCTTCCCGGCCACCGACGCCGAGAAGAACTGCCTGGCCATCTACTCGGCCGCCGGAATCAGCTTCAAGGCGCGGGAGAACTCCCGGGTCGCCTTCACCTACTGCGACGCGACCCTGCTGCTGCAGGCCGCCGCGAAGAACATCGGCCCGGACCTGAACGCCGCGGCCTGGGGCCGCGCCGCCCAAGCTCTCGGTTCCTCGTTTGCCACGGCCGCCGGCTTCGGCGGCCAATTCAACAGCGATGGGTACGCCGCGGGAAGCGGTTACCGGGTTCTCAAGTACGACGACACCTGCTCGTGCTTCACCTACTCCGGTGAGGTGACCCCCCTTGGTAGGTGAGCCGGTACTCGAGGTGGCCGGCCTGTCCGGCGGGTACGGCAGCATCCAGGTGCTGTTCGGCATCGACCTGACCGTCGGGCACGGCGAGACGGTGGCCCTGTGCGGCCCGAACGGGGTCGGCAAGTCCACCCTCGTACGCATGCTGGCGGGTTTGAATCGGCCGTCGGCCGGCCGAATCTCTTTGCAGGGCAACGACATCACCACCGTGCCCGGACCCAAGCGGGTACGCCTCGGCATGTCCACGGTCATCGGCCAGCAGGCCTTCGGCACCCTGTCGGTGCGCGACAACCTGCGCATGCACGCCTACCCCAACGGCCGGCACGAGGAGAAGGCGCACACCGCGGTCGACGGCGCGCTGGCCGTCTTCCCGCGCCTGGCCGCCCGGGCCGACCAGCCCGCCTCCACCCTCTCCGGCGGCGAACGGCAGATGCTGGTGCTCGCGAAAACCCTGATCCAGCGGCCGGCCCTGCTGGTCATCGACGAGTTCTCGCTCGGCCTCGCCCCGGTGGTGGTCGGTGGCCTGCTGGAACTGGTCCGCCGGCTGGCCGCGGTCGGCGTCGCCACCCTGGTCATCGAGCAGTCGGTGAACGTGGCCATGTCGATCGCCGACCGCTTGCTGTTCATGGAACACGGCTCGATCATCGCCACCCACACCCCGTCGGAACTGCGCGCGGATCCCGACCTCGCGCGCCGGCTCGTGCTGGGCGGGCACGCCGCATGATGGGTTACGAGTTCGGCCTCGACCGCATCGCCGTCGGCCTGTTCACCGGCCTCACCTACGGCCTGCTCGCCATCGGTCTGGTGCTTGTCTACCGGTCCAGCCGGTTCGTCAACTTCGCGCACGCCGCGATCGGGGTCTTCGGCGCCGCGGTGCTGGCCCGCTTCGACGGCGCGCTCTCCTACTGGGTGGCGTTCCCGGTCGCCATCGCGATCGCCGGTGGTCTCGGCGCGCTGACCGAGGCGACCGTGGTGCGCCGCCTCTACCAGCGCCCCCGGGTGATCGGCATGATCGCCACCCTCGGCCTGGCCCAGTTCATCCTGGTGCTCGCCCTGCTGGTGGATCGTTCCAGTTTCTCCGGCACCGCGTTCCCCAAACCGCCCGGCCTACCGTCGTTCCACATCGGAACCACGGCCGTCGGCTCGTCGCTGACGGCGATGCTGGTGCTCACGCCCGTACTCCTCGCGGCCTTGGCCTTTTTCTTGAAACGCACCAGGTTCGGCATCGGCATCCGGGCCGCCGCCGACCACCCCGACGCGGCCACCGTCAACGGCGTCGCCGCACCCCGGATGGCCAGCCTGACCTGGGGAATCGCCGGCGCCGTCGCGGCCTTCTCGGCCATCCTGCTCACCCCCACCCAGGGCGTGCAGTCGATCGACTCGCTCGGCCCGGAACTGCTGCTGCGCGGCCTGGCCGGCGCGGTGATCGCCCGGATGGCGTCGCTGCCGATCGCGTTCGCGGTCTCGCTCGGCGTCGGCGTCCTCGAACAGATCCTGCTCTCCCAGCAGACAAGCGGTTTCGTGGACGTGGTGCTCGGCGCGGCCATCCTGATCGCGTTGCTGCGGCAGCGCCAGGCCGGCCGGCGCGACGAGAAAACACCCGCCTGGCGGCGAGCATCGGCCGGGGTTGCGGACCCGTGGGCCCGGATCGGCCTGGGATTATTGGTCGCGGTCGGCGTCGGCCTGGCGTACGCCGTGAGCAACGCGACCGCCTCCGTCCTTACCGAGGTCTGCGGCTTCGCGCTCGTCGGACTGTCGGTCATCCTGGTCACCGGGGTGGCGGGGGAGTTGTCGCTCGGCCAGTTCGCGTTCGCCGGGATCGGCGCCGCCATCTCGGTGCGCGTCGCGTCGTCGACCGGCAACATGTTCCTCGGCGTACTCGCTGGATGCGCGGCCGGCGCCCTGGCCGCCGCCCTCATCGGCCTGCCCGCCCTCCGCCTGCGCGGGGTGGCCCTGGGCGTGACCACCCTCGCCTTCGCGCTGGCCACCAGCGGCTGGCTGCTGCGGCAGCCGTGGCTGCTCGGTAACGGCCTGGGCACCCCCTACCCGGTGTGGGACGGCTACGTGGTCAGCGTGGCCACCGACTACTACCTGTTCTCGCTGATGCTGCTGGCCATCGGCTGGTGGGTGACCAGCCGCCTGCGCAACGGCGGCTTCGGCCGCCTGATGCTCGCGCTGCGCGACAACGAAGAAGCCGGCCGGGCGCTCACGGTCGCTGCGCCCCTGCGCAAACTTCAGGCGTACGCCGTCTGCGGCGCCCTGGCCGGCTTGGGCGGCGTGGTGATCGGCTTCGGTCAGTCGCAACTGTCGGTGAACAGCTTCCCGGCGTCGGCGAGCATCGACGCGGTCGCCATCGCGGTGGTCGGCGGGATGGCCCGCAACAGCGGCGCCCTGCTCGGCTCGGCGGTCATCGTCGGCCTGCCGGCCCTGGTCCCGCTCGGCATCCCCGGCCAGGCCGCACTGACCCTCGGCTGGCTCCTGGTCGTCCTGCTCCTGCCCGACGGCCTAGGTGGCCTGCTGGCGACCCTGCGGCGAAGTATCCCCTTGCGCCTGCCCAGGGCCGGTAAGGGTGGCCCCGGCATCTCCGCCAATTTGCCGGGGCCGCCACCCTTGGATTTGCCGGGCCAGCCGCTGGTATTGGACCGGAACGGCGAGCCGTTGCTGCAGGTCGTCGCGGTGCGGCGGTTCTTCGGCGGGGTGCGTGCGGTGGACGAGGCCACCTTTGCCGTGGCCGAGGGCGAGATAGTCGGGATCATCGGGCCCAACGGAGCCGGCAAGACCACGCTCTTCGAGATCCTGGCCGGGTTCACCGCCGCCCAGGGCGGGGCCGTGCACTACCGCGGGCGGGCGGTCACCCGGTGGGCGCCGGAACGCCGGGCCCGGCACGGCCTGGTCCGGTCCTTCCAGGACGCCCGGCTCTTCCCGGCGATGACCGTGCGCGAGGCGGTGATGGTCGCGGCCGAGCGCGGGTCGCCGTCGCGGCTGGCCGCCGACCTGCTCGGGCACCCCGCGGCCGAGGCCGACAAGGCCACCCGGGCCGACCGGGCGCTGCGGGTGATGGGCCTCGACCCGCACGCCGAGAGACTCGTCGGCGAGCTGTCCACCGGCACCCGGCGGATCGTCGAGCTCTGCTGCCTGCTCACCCTCGAACCACGCCTGCTGCTGCTGGACGAACCGTCGTCGGGTCTCACCCAGGCCGACGGCGCAGCCCTCGGCGACCTGCTGCTGCGGGTCCGCGCCGAACTAGGCACCACGGTCCTGGTGATCGAGCACGACCTGCCCCTGCTGTCGCGGGTCGCCGACCGGCTCATCGCGATGGACGCCGGCCGGGTGATCGCCGACGGCACCCCGGACGAGGTACGCACCCACCCCGCAGTCGTTCTGTCCTACCTCGGCACCGATGAGGCTGCCGTAGCCCGGTCCGGAATGCCGGCCGGCTGACCCCCATGGAGGATCCGATGGCCCGTACATCCCTCGTACGCCGGCTGGCCGCCTCGGCCGCCGCCGGCCTCGCCCTGGCCACCGCGGTGGTGCTGGTGGACAGCTCGCCCGCGCTGGCCGCACCCACCCTGCACATCTCCAAGACCACCGGCCTGGCCGACGGCGAGTCGATCACCGTCTACGGCACCGGCTTCACCGCCAGCCTGAAATCGATCGCCCTGGGCCAGTGCATCAAGGACCCGACCGGCCCCACCGACTGCAACCTGTCCGGCGGCGCCGCCTTCGTCAACGCGGACGCCGGCGGCAAGACCAAGACCCTGACCCTGAAGCTGGCCAAGACCTTCGACGACCACGCTTGCGGCACCAGCGGCTGCGTGATCGCCGCCCAGATCCTGCCGTCCAGCAACAGCGAGGAGATAGTCGCCGCCAACAAGGCCCAGGTGAAGATCACCTTCGGCAGCACCACCACGACCAAGACCACCACGGCCGCCGCGACCAAGACCACCACGGCTGCGGCCGCCGCCGGCGCCACCACCACGTCGACCGGCTCGGCCGCCCTGCCGACCACCGGCCCCGGCCTGGAATGGGCCACCATGCTGATGATCGGCGCCGCGCTGCTGCTGCCCGGTCTGGGCCTGATCGCGATGCTCCCGGCCCGCCGCCGCCGAATAGCCCAGTTGCGCTGAATCGCCCGGCTGCGGTGGCCGGGACGGTTCAGGGCTGTGGGACAGTCTTTGCGCGGGGACGGTCCCACAGCCCCGATCCGTCCGGGGGTTCTCATGGACTTTTCCGCGGTGCGCGCTTCCATCGCTGCCGCCGACGATCTGCTGCGGCTCATCGCCACCCGGCCGGTCGACGTGAACGACCCGGACTGGATGGCCAAGCTGCAGGCCGCGCCGCCGGCG
Source organism: Paractinoplanes tereljensis (assembly GCF_016862435.1). Taxonomy (GTDB): domain Bacteria; phylum Actinomycetota; class Actinomycetes; order Mycobacteriales; family Micromonosporaceae; genus Actinoplanes; species Actinoplanes tereljensis. The sequence goes on along the minus strand of NZ_BOMY01000055.1, from coordinate 280,522 downwards.
GTTGACGAGGCCGGGGTGCGGGCCGAGACGACGGCCGCGCTCGAGGTGCTGCTCGAGGCGTACGAGACGGCGTCGCTGCGGGCCGAGGTCCGGGAGATCTTCCGGGCGTACCCCTCGTTTCGGTGGGCGGTCGGCCTGCCGATGGAGTGGGCGACGGCGGCGGAGTTCCGCCGCCGCCTGATTCTCGTCTCCGCTCGTGACCAGGGCGCGGATCCGCGCGACGAACTGGTGGAGATCTGGGCCCTCTGCGCCCGCGCCCGGGAGCTGGGCATCGACGTCGAGCCGGTGCTCGGCGAGGTGGCGGACATGTCCGCCGACGTCGACCACTACGGCTTCGGCTCGATGCGAACGCTGATCACCCGCGGCCGGGAGGGTTGAGTCCGGCGCTCCGGCGCGGGATCTGATCGACATCCGTCGTTTGACTGCGGGGTCCAGGATGGAACCGCGAGCGAACGGGGGAACCGGTGAGCGATGTGGATGCGGCTGAGGCATGGCTGGACTCCTGGGTGGCCGGGGTCGACGCCCGGGCCGCCAGCGCGGTGGAATTGTCGCGCCGGGTCGCCGCGCTGACCGGGGAGGCGCGCAGCAGTGACGAATACCTGCACGTCACGGTCGGGTCGACCGGGCAGCTCGCGCACCTGGAGATCGATGATCGCGCTCGGCAGCGCAGCGGGGCGGAGCTGAGCCGCGACATCATGGCGCTGGTTCACCAGGCGCAGGCCCAGCTCGCGGCCCGGGTCGCCGAGCAGGTGGGGGAGACCGTCGGGGCCGACACCGAGACCGGGCGGGCGGTGATCGGCTCGTTCGCCGAGCGGTTCCCCGAGGACGGCGACCGGTTCCCCAAAGACGGCGACCGGTTCCTCAAAGACGGCGACCGGTTCCCCGTAGACGGCGACCGGTTCCGCGAGGACGGCGGTGACCGTGGGCGGTGAGGAGCTCCGGTTCCCGGCGGACGACGTTCGGCAGCACGCCGGCAGCGTCGACCGGATCGCTGACGCCGTCGCGCAGGCCCGGTCCGCGGTGCACGAGGTCGCTATGTCCAGTGAGGCCTACGGGCAGTTGTGCCAGTTCCTGCCCGGCCTGTTGAGCCCGATCTTCGGTCTCGCGATCGGCGCTATGGACGACGCCGGCGAGTCGCTGCGGGAGACCGCGATCAACCTGCGGGCCGTCGCCGGAAGCACCACCGCGACCGACGAACGCGCCGCCGGCACCGTGCGGGCCGCCGGCCGCCCGCTTCCCGAACTGCCGCTGTGAGCGCCAACCCGCTCGTCGCCGCGAGCCACGACTCGACGACCTGGCACACCGGCCTCGGGCTCGTCGACGACGCCGCCGACATCGCCAACGGCATTCGCAGCAACAGCTGGGTCGACGGCACGCTGGGTGGCGTCGGCGGCTCGCTCGACATGTTGTCGCTCGCGGTCGACCCGATCGGCACCCTGGTGTCCTGGGGCGTGTCCTGGCTCATGGAGCATGTCAAGCCGCTCAAGGACGCCCTCGACTGGCTGGCCGGCAACGCCGACGAGGTGGCCGCGCACGCCGCGACCTGGTCCAACGTCGCGGCATTTACCGACCAGGCCCGGCAGGAGTACGCCGATCGCCTCACCGCCGAGGCCTCCGGCTGGTTCGGGGCATCCGGGGACGCCTACCGCGAACACGCCGCAGCGCACCTCCATGTGCTGGACGGCCTCTCTACCGCGGCGCAGGGCATCTCGTACGCGGTCGAGGGCGCGGGGTTGCTGGTGGCCCTGGTGCGCGGGATCGTCCGGGACCTGATCGCCGAGTTCATCGGCACGCTGGCCGCCCGGTTGCCGCAGTGGCTGGCCGAGGAGGGCCTGACCCTGGGCCTGGCCACCCCGGTGGTCGTCGCCCAGGTGGCGACCCTGGTAGCCAAGTGGGTAAACCGGATCCAGCACTTCGTCCGGGGTCTGCTCAACAGCCTGCGCCGCCTCCACCCGATGCTCGACGACCTGGCCGGCGTCTTCGAGAAGCTGACCGGCCGAAGCCGAGAACTGGCCCGCACCGACCCGACCGTGCCCGCTACCAGCGAGTTCCGCGCCGACTTTCCGCACGGCAGCGACTTCGTGGGCTCCGGCTTCAGCGAACGTTCGGCCGATGCCTATCGGCGTATTCGCGACAGCCCGGCCGACACCTCCCTCGTCGCCGACAACACCGGAATCGATTCGCGAATCGTCGAAGGCATGCGCCGGAACCTGTTCGTCGAGCAACATGACATCGCGCTCGGCCCGAACCAGGTGGAACGAGGCTACTTCACGCCGACCGACCGTATCGCCGATCTGTGGGACGGCGCCGCGAGAGGCACTCTCGACCCTGCGCAGGCCGCCGAGTTCCGTAACTTGGCGGCTCACGAGTATGTCGAGAACAGGCTGATGGAGGCTGGCCTTCCGTATCGTCCCTCGCACCCCGACGCCTTCGACGAGGACGGCTTTCGTCTCCTCAGCCGTGATCACCCGGGCGCCCACGAGTTGGCGCCGAACGAATGGCGGCCGGACGGGATGTTGGACCACTGGCGATCATTCGGCATCGACAACCCCGGCATCCAATTGGCTGACGACCTGTCGAACCTCGATGACGTGGTCGAGGCCGCTCTGCGAGGATTGGGACGATGACACCTGACGACTCCGTGAAAGCCATGGCCGCTCGCCTGAGCGCCATCGACTGGCGACGCCACGGAGACAAGGCGTGGTCAAGAGCAGCCTTGCTGAAGGAGTACTTCCGCCGGGTCGCACGCTGGGCGCAGTTCTATGGCTGCGAAGCGCAGACGCCGTTCTTCGACATCGCCGCCTGCGTCGACCCGAACGTGCGCGCCGACCCGGAGATTCTGGACGACCTGCTCACGACGGTGAGCCCTGGCGGCTGGGACATCACCCACGTCACGCCGCTGATCCTGCATTGGGCGGCGCTGCGTGCGACTCCGGGCATCGAGTTCCCCGCCGACCTGGAAGACCCGTTCGAACCGCTGGTCCAGCTCTTCGAGCGCGGCGGCGGTTTCCATACCGAGAACGGCGAGGTGAATCTCGAGTACATTGCCGCGCCGATGCACCGCTGGCTCGGCTTCGCCGCAAAACCCCCGATGCCGACCTTCGCGCCCGAGGCCCTCGACGAGATCGACCGCGCCGGCTCCATCAAGCAGTTCGGGTACGTGATGGGGCCGGACGGGAAGCCGGTGGGCCGGCTTCCCTGAGGCCCCTCAGTACTCGCGGAGGAGGCTGCCGGCTCCGTGGATCTTTTCGTTGATGCCGTTTTCGCGCAGGGCCATCCACCACGTTGCCGCGTTGATGGCGATCACCGGCTTGCCCAGCCAGCGCTCGGCCTCGTCGGCCAGCCGGACCATGGACAGGTTGGTGCCGCACTGGACGATCGCGTCCACGTCCGGGCCGTCCACGGCCAGGATCGCTCGTCGTAGTTCGTCCTCGGTCACGTGGGCGATCGAGACCGCGGTCGGGCACTTCAGGCCCTCGATGTTGACCACCTCGAAGCCGATCTCGCCGAAGAAGCGGACCACGTTCGCGTCGCCGACCGGCTGGTAGGGGGTCACCACCCCGATGCGGCGGGCGCCGTACAGCTTGAGGGCCCGCTCGCAGGCCTCGGCGCCGGTCGCCACCTCCAGGCCGGTGATCTCGTTGATCTGGCGGACGAACTCGCGGTTTCCCTCGACGCCGCCCCAGAACGTCTCGGCCGACATGCCCATCACCATGTAGTCGGGCTCGGCCGTCAGCACCCGTTCGCAGGCGAAGCCGATCTCGCCGCGGATCTGGACCAGCAGGTTCTCGAACTGGTCGTCGCTGGACAGGTCCTGGTTGCGGATGTGGATGCGGGAGAAGTGGGCGGTCACGCCGGGGACCGTCATCGCGTAGAAGTCGGGCTCGACGATCGTGTTGGTCGAGGGGGCGATAACGCCGAACTTGCGGCGCCAGCCCAGTGCGTCAGTCATGCGGTCTCTCCAACGGGACGAACGGCGGGACGAACCGCGGGGCTGTCAGCGGGCGGCGGGGCGGCGGCGCGGCGGAACGCGAGAAGGGTCAGCCAGGCCGCGATCAACAGGGCCAGCTGGGCGGACGTATTGAGCGACTGTTCCAGCCACTGGTAGGCGACCGTCTCGTGCTTGGCCGAGCCGCGCAGCGGGACCAGCGACGTCACCAGGACCAGGCCCAGGACGAACAGCGACACCGCCCACCACTGCCTGTAGCGGCCCGCGATGATCGCGCCGAGCACGCTCACCGCGGTGACGCCGAAGGTGGCGACCACGAACATCGGGTGCAGGCTCTGCGCGAGAACAGAGCCGGCCACGCCCAGGCCGAACACGACCGCGAAAGGCCAGAAATGCACGCGCCTGCCACGGCGTACGGCAATGGCCAGTGACCAGGTCAGCAGCGTGGCACCGGCCGCCATGAGCGGGAAAAGCGCCTCCTCCAGGAGGCGCGGATCGCCGCCGCCGGCGGCGACCGAAAGTTTCCACGCGCATTTCGACAGGCCGCCCAGGCCGATCAGCAGGGCACCGGCGAAGCCGGCCGGCCGCCCGGACAGGCGGCTGAGCAGGATGAAGCCGGCCAGGCCGAAGAAGACGGGTACGAAGTCCTCGAGTGCCAGCCAGATCGGATAGTCCATGTCACTCCTCCGCGGAAGCGAACAGGTCGCGCTTACGGAAAGTGGCGGTGGCGAACCGGTAGGCCGCCTTCGGTCCGGTCAGCCAGGCCACCCGCCCGCCGTTCCTGGTGCCGGCCAGCACGCGACCGGCCAGCCATGGCGTGACGGTCTCGACCCGGTCGGCGAGGATGTTGAAGATCTTCTTCGCCTTCTCGAACTCGGCCGGGTCGTAGTCGTGGGTGAGCAGATCGGTGACGACCATGCCGGGGGAGAGCAGCGCGGCCTTGACCGGAGTGCCTTTCAGCTCGCGAGCCATCGCGAGCGTGGCGTAGGTCAGCGCCCGTTTTGTCGAGCCGTAAACACCAAGTCCCGGAACGATCTGGCCGTTCGAGCCGAGGCCCTCCATGTTCCACAGCGTGCCGTGCCCCTGGGCGAGCATCGCGTCGAGAACGACCGCGCTGGCGTGCAGGGTGCCCCGCAGGTTGAGGTCGACCACCGCGTCGAGTTCGTCGGCGGGCAGCTTCCAGAGCGGCGCCCGGCTGGTCGACATGCCGGCGTTGTTGATCCAGATGTCCACCCGGCCGAACCGGTCCACCGTGGCATCCCAGAGTTTCCGCACATCAGCACGCTGGGTGACATCGGCGACGACACCGAGCGTGCCGGCCGGCCCGTCGACCGATGACCGTCCGCAGTAGGCCACCGAGGCGCCCTGCGCGGCGAACGACCGGACGAGGCCCTGCCCGATGCCGCGGGTTCCGCCGGTGACGACGACAACGGTCACGGCGTCCACTCCAGCTGGCCGTGCAGCACCGAGTCGAGGCTGTTGCCGTGGAACAGCTCGTAGACCACGGACAGCTGGCGACCCGCGTTCATGCCGGGGGAGGCGTCGATCGAGAACTCCCGGCCCTTGATCTTCCAGACGTCGGTGAGATGCAGGGACGAGAAGCTGGCACGACCGAAACCGATGGCATTCCCGTACGCGTCGGGGCCCTCGAAGAACAGGTTGTTGCCGTCCCGCCGGGTCTCCACCGCGAACTCCCGGTCCAGGCCGGCGCCCTGCCAGGTGACCAGCCGCCGGGTGCGCAGCAGGTCGATCGGCTTGAGCCCGATGCTGACCTGCACCGTGCCGCGCAGCTTCTGGTCGGCACCCCACAGCTCACACTCGCCGGTGAAGGACCCGGATTCCTTGGTCGGCAGGATGTAGGGCGTGGGCCCGCAGCGCGTCTCGTTCTCGATCAGCTCGTCGACGAGTGAGGGAACCCGGGTGTAGACGCCGTTGAAGCAACCCACCACCGCCCAGCCCTGGTACAGCACCGACGAGTAGACCTGGGTCTCCCCGTCCGGCAGCACCTGGTTCCAGGTGTTCAGGTCGACCTGCCAGCCCGGCCCGTAGTAGTGCGAGTCCACGAACGACCCGTAGGGCTGCCCGGTGCCGAAGAAGTCCGGCCCGGTGTAGACCCGGTTGGCGTCCGAGTCGATCACCCCGAACGAGAACGGCGCGCCGAGCCGGAAACGCCCGGCCAGAGCTCCACCCCCGATCAAACCCCCATCCATCCGGTACGTCGTGACGCCGTCCACGAAGTCCGACGACCGCCGGATCTCCTCGTACCCACACCACGTCCCGGTGTGATCGAACAGCGACGGCCGCCCGTGCCACTCACCCGCGATGCGCTGCTGCCAGGCGCTGGGTTCGGACATCAGTTACGCACCAACTCGAGGCGGACCGACTCGGACTGGTCCTCGCCGAGCAGCCGAACCGTCTGGGCCCAGACCGGGTCGATCTCGGGGCTGAACAGCAGGGTGCGGTGGGCGCTGTCGCGTTCGGCGGTGCCGTCCGCCTTCACGCCGGACTCGACCAGGCCGGCCCACTGGGTGAAGTACGCGTCGACCGCGTCGCCGATGCCCTCGAACGCGGCCGCGGTCGCCCGGTTGACAAGCATCCACGGCGACATCAGGGCGTATTGCCGGGGCGACAGATGCGCCGGCGTCAGGCCCTCGCGCTCGCGGACCTCCTTGTAGACGGCGGTCAGCGGCTCGAACACCTCGTCCAGGTAGGGCAGCGAGGTGGCCAGGTCGATCCGCGGGATCAGGTCCAGGTGGAAGGCGTAGTTCTCGCCGTTCGCGACCGAGTCCAGGGTGAAGTGCGGGACCCCGGAGTCGGGCGCGGTGAACGCGAAGATCATGTGGCTGTCCAGGCCGATCGGCGGGACCACCAGCGACACGTTGACGACCTTGACGATCGGGCCGGTGCCGCGCCAGATCCGGATCCGGCCCACCGGCGCCGGGCTCATCGGCGAGGTCAGCGCGCGGTCCTCGGCCAGGTCGACCGGGAACCGGGACAGGATCTTGTCGAGCGTGGTGTCGGACAGCGCCTCGGGCAGGCTCACTTGTTCTCCTCAGGGGCAGGATCGGGATCGGCGCCCATCAGCCGGGACGCGGCCACGGTCGGGTGCTCGCCGCGGGCCTTGTGCACCCACGCGCGGGCCAGCTCCGGGTTCTCCCGGCGAGCCGGCGACGGGATCACCGTGGCGGTGCGCTTGGGCACGTCGCCGGTGATGAAGTCGTCCTCGTTGAGCAGCCAGCCCTTCTCGGCCAGCTCCTGGCGGCGCCGCCGGTACTCGACCGCGATGACGTCGCTCTTGATGTGCAGCTCGGCGCCGAGGTCGAAGGGGAGCAACTCGGGCCGGACCTTGTCGACCACCGCGGCGTCCTCGTAGAAGATCCGCATCGTACGGTTGACGGCGTCCTTGTCGGCCCACTTGCCGGTGAAGAACGTCCGCAGCGCAACCCATTTGACCAGCGTGTGGGTTTCGTCGATGGGGATGTTGGTGTCGTAGATGACCATGTCGCCGATCGGCAGCCGGACGTGCAGCTTGATCATGTTGGGCAGCATCCAGCCGGCCGAGGTGGTGACCGGCGGCCGCTTCTTCAGGTCCTGACCGACCAGCCGGCCGAACTTGCCCCACAGACCCGACGGCTTCGGCGGGTGCAGGTCGACCGTCGCGAACGCCGACCACTCGTCGGGGTGTTCCACCTCGTATTCCGGCACCTGCGGCATCTCCGGGTTGCCGAACCGGCCGGCGTGCACGAACGGCGCGTGCGCGATGTCGCAGCCGTTCTCCAGGATCCGCTCGTAGTTGGCGTTCCACAGGAACTCGCCGGTCACCACCCGGAACTTGCCGCCGTTCTCGACCAGGTCGTCGAACTCCGGCCAGACCGGCATCGGCGGCCGGTCCTCCTCGGCGAGGTCACCCATGAAGACCCAAACAAACCCATACTTTTCCTGTACGGGGTACGAGTCGACCCGGGCTTTCTTGGGGATGCCGCGTCCCGGGAGATTCGCCGGGATCTTGGTGCACGTGCCGTCGGGGTCGTACTCCCAGCCGTGGTACGGACAGACGATCTGGTCGTCCTTGAGGGTGCCGCCGGACAGCGCGGCCCCGCGGTGCACGCACAGGTCGCTGAGCGCGACCAGCCGGCCCTGCTTGGGCGTGCGGTAGAGGACGAGGTACTGCCCGAGCACGGTGTGCCGTTCCGGTTTGGTGGTGACCCGGTCGGAGAACTCCACCGCGTACCAGAAGTTCTTGAGCATGGCGTTACCTCCGCCTGGTCTCGGCGACGTCGGGATTTTCCAGGGCTTTGTCGAGTGCGTCGCCGTCGGCGCCGCGCAGGTGTACGTCGAGGAACGCGGCCGTCACGTCGGCCAGCGCCGCCCGGGTGAGGGCCGGGTCCCGTTCGGCCGGCAGGTCGAGGAACGCGCGGGCGGCGGTCTCGTCGACCGGGTGCACGATCCCGAAGTGGTTGGCCCCGGCCAGGGTGACCAGCAGATTGGCGCCGTCCCGGTCGGGCAACGCCTCGTCGAACGTGCGGGAGATCGGGTCCTTGCGGGTGGCGGCCTCCTCGCCGTACCGGTCGGCCGATCCGTTGATGACGCCGTCCCGCTCGCCGGCCATCAGCAGCACCGCCGAGTCGACCTGGGCCGGCACCACGGTCCCGGCGGGCCAGCCCAGCATGGTGGCGACCATGGTGTGCGTCCCGTACGCGGCAACCGCCTTGACCTGGGGGAAGAACCGGGCGCTCTGCAGCACCACGGTGCCGCCGGCCGAGTGGCCGATCAGTGCCACGTTGTCCAGGTCGAGCAGCCCGGCGACCGGCCCGGTCATCTCCCGCAGCGCCTCGATCACCGCGGGCACGGATGGCGTCGTCGCCCGCGTGCCATAGGCGTCGGGCTTGGCGGCATCGAGGATGACCCCGGGCGTGATGCCCTTGAGCCCGCCGAACAGCTCACCCACCCAGTCGTAGGTGACGGCCACGTAACCGCGCTCGGCCAGCGCGACCGCCAGCCACCGGTAGGCCTCCTGCCCGACGTTGACGCCGGACACGATGATGACCACCGGGTAGGGCGCGAGCGCCGGGTCGGCCGGAAAGACACCGGACAGCCGCTCGGCGTCCGAGCCGGTCGGCTTGGCCGGGTAGAAGACCCGCAGGTGCGCGGTGTCGAACGGGGCCTCGTAGCCGGGAACGGCCGTGGCCCACCAGATCGAACGAACCCCGCTCATGCCTCGACTCCCGGCCGCGGCAGTTCCCGGTCGCCGCCCCAGAGGGCCCGGACCAGCTTCTCGGTGGTCTCCTCGCCGAAGAACCGGACGCCCATGACGTTGGCCGGGTCCCGGTCGGCGATGTTGCGCCGGATCGTCAGGTCCGTAGCAGCGAGGGCTGCCTGCTCGGAAGCCGGCACCGGGGTGGCCTCGTCGACCCAGGTCAGCCAGCGGTCGACGTGCGCGTGCAGCTTCTCCGAGACGATGGCGAGGTTCCGCTCGCTGCGCTCGAACGAGTAGCAGTTCGCGGTCGGCGACAGGCTGGCCCGGATGAAGCCGGCCCGGGACACGAAGTACTCGAACTGCGGGTCGGCCCGCAGCGCCAGCCACTCCTCGTTGAGCGGCTCGTAGTACGCGTCGTAGTAGGAGCCGTCCTCGACCAGGTTGGTCCGCGGCACCGAGTCGACGTAGAACCAGCCGCCCGGCCACACCAGCAGCGCGATGCCCAGGTGCGGCACCTTCACCTGCGGGCCGAGCCAGCAGGTCAGGTGCAGGTTGGCGAAGCTGGCGCTCGGGTTGCCGATCCACGAGTGGACCATCCAGTCGATCTCCGGCCCGGAGTACGCGGCCAGCCGCCCGCCCGGCCCGTCGGGGTACGTCCCGTAGCTCTCCAGTTCGAGGGTCGACGGGTCCCGGGTGGTCTCGAAGCGGGCGTCGATCTTCGCCTTCAGCGCCGCGAGGAGGTCCTGGTAGTAGTTGAACGTGTCGTGGACGTCGACGACCGGGGAGCCGTCGACCATGTCCTCAACGTGCTGAAGCGTCTCCGCCACGGGGAATGTCCTCTCGGGTTCAGCGAGTAAGCGCGTCGACGAGGCGCCAGGGGCGGCCGTCGACGAGATCGGTGCGGCGCGAGACCTGGCGGTTCGCGGCCTGAGCGGGGTTGACCACCGCGGTGCCGACCGCGGTGCCGGCCGGCACGTCGGTGCGGATCGGGGTGGAGATGCGGCCGGTGAACGGCCCCTGCCACTGGGTCCAGAGGGTGAAGTCGGGGCTCATCGCGAAGATCGCCGCGGCCTGGCCCTCGGGCGTGGCGACGACCACGTTGAGCCGGTTCTCGGCGGCCCGCTCGGGCAGGCCGAGCGACATCTCCCACGGTTCCTGCGCCCGGTAGGGGACCGCGACCACGTCCGCGTCGAGCAGCGCGGCCAGCCGGAACGTCTCCGGGTAGAGCGCGTCGTCGCCGACCACCACGGCGAGCCGCCCCCAGGGCAGGTCGACCGGGACGATCCGCTTGCCGGTCGGCTCGAACCCGGCCGCGCCGACCCCCCGGCTGGCGTGCAGCTGCGGCTGCCGCGCGATGACGCCTGAAGAGCCGACCACGACCCCGACGTGGGCGCCGTTCTCGATGACGGTGGTGACCGCGTGTGCCCCGGTGCCGCCCAGCGCGGCCGCGAGCGCGACCGGCGAGCCGGTCAGCTGGGGCAGCACGATCAGTTGGGCGCCACCCAGCGCGGTCTCCCGGACCAGCTCGGGCGCCCGCACCACGGCGACCGGCAGCGTCGGCGCGCCGGGGCCACGCCGCCGGCCGACCGGCGGGTCACCGAGCGGCCCGTACAGCGAGGGGCGGCGGTTGGCCAGGATGTCGGTGCCGTCCGGCCGGCGCTTGTCGTCGGCCAGCGCCGGGTCGATGTCGGCGACCACGATCGCCTCGCCGGTGCGCGGCGCCTTGGCCACCACCGTGCCGTCGGGGGCGACGATCTGGCTCTCGCCGGCGCCGTGCAGCCACTCGGGCGGCACGCCGAGGCGGGCCGCGATGGCCGGCAGCTCGTCGACCGGCAGCAGCGGCCCGACCTTGTTGGCCGCCACCACCCACGCCTTGTTCTCGGCCGCGCGGACCGGGATGTGCAGGTCGGCCTCGTCCAGCGCGAAGCTGTTCAGGCTGTTCAGCAGCACCTGTGCGCCGCGCAGCACCAGGCCGCGGGTCACCTCGTTGATGACGCCCTCCATGCAGGCGTACATCCCGAGGCAGCCCAGCGGGGTCTCCAGCACCGGGCCGACTTTTTTCGAAGGAGAAAGGAAGTCGTTCTCGGCGCCCATCAGGGTCTGCTTGTCCGACGTGCCGACGATCGCGCCGGCCGGGTCGAACAGGAAGTTGGTGCCGCCGGTGGTGCCGTCCGGGTGGGCGTGCGTGACGTTGATCTTCACCCACATCTCGTGCTGCCGGGCCCGGCCGGCGATCGCGGTGAGGAACGCGTCCCCGGGGCGGGTGGCCAGCTCGTGGGCCTGGGCGCGATTCGCGTACCAGGACAGGTGGTTGCAGAACTCGGGCAGGACGACGAGCTGCGCTCCCGCGGCCGCTGCGGCGTCGATGACGCGCAGGCAAGCGGCGAGGTTGGCGGCGATGTCTTGACCGGCCTCTATCTGGGCGGCGGCGACGCGGACAACGGGTGCCATGCCTGGTTCCCCCTAGCGAAACAGCGTTTCCAAAATCTACACTCGGTAGCGCCGTATTAAAAGGCCCAGGGAGGCACAGTGCTGGTTCACGTGGTGATGTTCAGGTTCGCCGACGCAAGTGATGCTGCCAAGGCAAAGTTGCGATTGGAAGAACTAGCCGGTGTCGTAACGGAGATCCGCACGATGGATTGCCGGCTCGACGAACTGCGTACCGATGTGTCCTGGGATCTTTTGATGCGGACGACCCACGCGGACGAAAGCGACCTGCGGGCCTATCAGGCGCATCCGTCGCACAAAGAATTCGGTGCGTGGGTGCGCCCGCTGCTGACGGACCGTGCCGTGGTGGATTACACCGGGTAGGCAGCGGGGCCGCCGGCCTGTGGCGGTGCCCCGGGGCGGTAGGCGGCGGGTGCGTGAATTACGCAGGTTTGCACGTATTCCGCCAGGCCTTCCGAGGCGTATTCGCGACCCCACCCGGAACGTTTGACCCCACCGAACGGCGCCCGCAGGCTCATGCCGGTGCGGTTGTGCGTGTTGATGAAACAGAACCCGGCCTCGAAGCGCCGCGCGAAAGCCACCGCCCGGTCCTCGTCCGCGCTCCACACCGAGGCCCCCAATCCCAGTTCCCCGGAATTGGACATTTCGATCACCGAAAGTTCGCTTTCGTAGCCGAGAACGGGCACCACGGGTGCGAATTGCTCGTCGGTGACAATGAGATCGTTCGATGCCGGCGACACCACCAGAGTGGGCCGCACGAAGTATCCGGTCTTCTCGTCGGCGTCGAAGATCCCCAGATCATGGAAATCGCCGCGGCGCATCGCCGTCGCCGACTCCTGGGCGGCGGCCGAGATGACCGGGCCCATCGTCACGCCGTCGGCCAGCGGATCGCCGGTGACGAGCACCCGGGCGGCGGCGGCCCGGTAGGCGTCGACGAAGTCGGCAATTTTAAAAGAAGGCACGTACAGCCGCTTGGCCGCCATGCAGACCTGGCCGCTGGTCGCGAACGTGGCCATCACCAGGCGGTCCATCGAGGCGTCGTCGAACGGCGCGTCGTCCAGGAACACCGCCGGGTCGTTGCCGCCGAGCTCCAGGACCGACGGGGTGAGCCGGTCGCCGGCCAGCGCCGCGACCGCCCGGCCGCCGGCCGCGCCGCCGGTGAAGGCCACCTTGCGGACCAGTTCGTGGCCGACCAGGGCGGCCCCGGCCGCGGCGCCGCCGTGCACGATGCGCAGCGGGCCGCCGATCAGCCGGACGATCCGGTTGAGGGTGAGCGGGGCGAGCGGCGACGGTTTCACCACGACCGCGTTGCCGGCCGCGAGGGCCGGGGCGATCTTCAGCATGGACAGGATGACCGGCGCGTTCCAGGGCGTGATCGCGGCGACGACGCCGTACGGCTTGTGCTGCTTGATGAGCAGCCCCAGCTCGTCGTCGAGGACCTCGTCGGCGTACGCCTCGATCGCGTGCGCGACCACCCACCGCAGGTAGCGGACCGCGAAGCCGATCTCGCCCCGGCAGTCGCCGAGCACTTTGCCGGTCTCCCGGGCGAGCAGCACCGACAGTTCGGCCAGCGCGTCCTCGATGGCCTCGGCGCCGGCGGTGAGCAGCGCGAGCCGCTCCTCGATCGGCGTCACCGACCACTGCCGGTAGGCCGCGTCGGCGGCCCAGACGATCGCGTCCACCTCGTTCGGCGACGACTCGGCCACCGACCCGACGATCTCGTCGAACCGAGCAGGGTTCTCCCGGGAGATCATGCGGCCACCGGCCTAAGCGAAGCGATCATCGAGCTCTTCAGCAGCGCGGCCCGGGCCTTGACCGGGTCGGCGGCCATGTCCCGCAGCCCGGCCAGGTGCGCGTCGCGAGCGATCGGGTCGGCGTTGCGCATCCGCTCGTAGTTCTGGTGCGAGACGCTCTGCACGTACTCCAGGGCGATCCGGCGGCGACTCTCCGCGGCCTCGGAGATCAAAAGATCAGACCCCGAGGCCAGAGCTGACGCGTACGCCACGGCGTCGTGAATGCCGGAGTTCATCCCGAGCCCGCCCAGTGGATTGTTCACGTGCGCCGCGTCCCCGGCCAGCAGCACCCGCCCGAGCCGGAACGTCGCCGCCACCCGCTGGTGCACCCGGTACATCGAGGCGTGCGCGATCCGCCACTCCCGCCCCGGGTCGTGCACGCCCAGCAGTCGGGACCCGAGCCGCGCGTACTCCACCTCGTCCGGCGTGCCGTCCGGGGTGGGCAGCAGCACCCGCCAGTGGTCCGGGGTGCGCAGCAGCACGCACCACTCGACCGGGTCGTAGACGTAGTTGACCGCGGCCAGCCCGTCCATCCAGTCGGTGAGCTCGTCGTGCACCGAGGCCACCAGGAACCGCTCCGGGTAGGTGATGCCCGCGAAGTCGACGCCGAGCGCCCGCCGCACCGCCGAGTGCGCCCCGTCCGCCCCGATCAGCCATTCCCCGTCCAGTGCCCGCCCGTCGGCGGCGATTGCGGTGACCGTCCCGGCGGCCCGCTCGACCACGTCGGCGACCGGCCAGCCGTACTCGATCCCGCAGTCGGGAAAGCGCAGCAGGTGGTCACGCAGGATCGGGGTGAGCTTGGACTGTTCGCACTGCACCCGGTACGGGTACCGGGTGTCGCCGGTCAGTAAACCCAGATCGAGCATCGCGACCAGTCCGGCCCGCCGGTCCCGGTAGGCGAAGGTCGGCGAGATCAACCCGCGCTCGTGCAGTTCGGCAGCCACCCCGAGGTCGTCGAGCATCTCCAGGGTGGGCGGATGGAAGGTCGAGGCGCGGGACTCGGCGGCCAGGTCGTCGCCGGTCTCCAGGACCGTCACGGGCAGGCCGCGGCGGGCGAGGGCGAGCGCGGCGGTGAGGCCGACCGGTCCGGCGCCGGCGACCAGGATGCGATTCACGTTTCCAGCCTCCCGGGTATGTAACGGGCGTCCAGGTCGAGGGCCGCGTCCTGGCCGACCAGGTCGGTGAAGGCGGCCCAGGGCAGCCGGTCTACGCCGGCGGCGCTGCCGGTGTCGGCGATGGCCCGGTAGGTCAGCGACGCCGCCCGCAACGCGGCGAGCAGCGCGGCCACCGGGTGCAACACCAGGCGAACCCCGACGTCGGCAAGGTCGGAATCCAATAAAACCGGACGGTTGCCGCCGGCTTCGGACCGATTGACCACGATGGGTACGCCGGGCAGAGCGGTGTGCAGTGTCGCGAGTTCGCCGAGGTCGTCCACGCCTTCCGGGAAGACCGCGTCGGCTCCCGCCTCGGCGAACAGGCGGCACCGGTGAATCGTGTCGTCGAGCCCGTTGACCCCGTACGCGTCGGTGCGGGCAATGACCGCGAGTTCCGGCACCTCAGTGGCCAGGGCCTTGATTTTGGCGGCCGCCAGGCCGGCGTCGATGACCTCTTTGCCGGCCAGATGCCCGCAGCGCTTGGGGCTGACCTGATCCTCGATGTGCAGCCCGGAGATCCCGGCCCGCACGTAGGCGAGCGCGGTCCACACCGCGTGCAGCGGAGTGCCGTAGCCGGTGTCGGCGTCGGCGAGCAGCGGCACCCCGCCGAGCGCGGGGATGAGGGTGGTGGCCCGGTCGGCGATCTGGGTGGCGTGCACGAACCCGAGGTCGGGCCGGCCCAGCATCAGGGCGGACACCGCCGCCCCGGACAGATGCACGGCCTTGTGACCGGCGCGGACGGCGAGGGCGGCGGAGACCGGGTCGTAGACGCCCGGCACGTGGGTGACGGTTTCGGCGCGGAGCAGTGTCCGCAGTTCATCGGCGCTCATGATTCATTCTGGCGGCTGTGCAGCGCGAAAGAACCCTCTACACCGGTCACCCGGGGATTGGTGAAGAACAGCAGGGTCTCCGCGGTGCCCTCCTCGGAGTAACCGGAGAAACCCCACGCCGGCCGGGGCGTGAACAGGTGCAGGCTCACGATCGAGGAGCCGTTGACCTTCACCTCGCCGGCCCGGACCCGGCGGGCCACCGCGAGGGCGGCCTGCTCGTCGGTGCCGATGACGTAGCCCTCGAGGCCGTGGCTGGTGCCGTTGGCCAGGGCGATCGCCTCGTCGACGGTCTCGTACTCGTGCACCGCTGCGACCGGCCCGAATATCTCGTCGACGGTGTCGGCCGGGTCGGCCCCGACCACGAGGGAGGGCGCGAGCGTGTTTCCGGGGCCTTCCAGCCGGGCCGAATGGACCGTGCCGCCCATCTCCTCCCGGGCCTTGAGCACGGTGGCCTTGTGCCCGGAGTGGATCAGCGGGCCGTAGTCGGTGGCCTCGTCGACCGGGTCGCCGGGGGTCAAGGCGGCGATTCGGTCCAGCACGGCGGCGGTAACCGCGGAAGCACGGCCGGCCGGCACGATCAGCCGGCCCAGCGCCCGGCACCACTGCCCGTTCAGCGTGGTGAGCAGGTCGGCGGCGGCTCGTGCCGCCATCGCCTCGTCCGCGTCGGGCAGCACGATCAGCGGGTTGTTGCCGCCGAGTTCGAGCTGCACCGGCTTGATGTCGTAGGCGCAGGCCGCCGCGACCGCCCGCCCACCGGCCAGCCCGCCGGTGAACGAGACCGCCCGGATCCGGGGATCGGCGACCAGCTGCCTGCCGACCTCGGCGCCGCCCTGGACGAGCTGGAACAGCGCCGCCGGCGCACCGGCCGCTCGCAGCGCCTCGTCGATCGCGACGGCGAGCCGCTCGGTGCCGAACGGCGCGTACTCGCTCGGTTTGAGGATGGTGGGGCAGCCGGCGGCGAGCGCGTTGGCCACCTTGTGCGCGGCCATCGGCGCCGGCGCGTTCCACGGCACCAGGCAGGCGACCGGACCCCAGGGCAGCCGTTCGACGACGACCTCGCGGCCGTCCTCCCGGGTCGCGGTGGACCGCAGGATGCCGCTGCGCAGCTGCCCGGCGGCGAGCGCGAACGAGCCGGACAGGATCATCCCGAGCGGGGTGGTCTGCCGGATCGGGACCCCGGTCGCCGACGCTTCCAGCGCGACGATCTCCGGCGCGGCGGCCGCGACCGCCGCCGCCACCGACTCCAGGACGGCCGCGCGCTCCTCGACCGGCGCGTCCCACGCGTCCAGCGCAGCCGCAGCAGCCAGCGCGATCTCGACGTTTTCACAAGAGGACCCCAACGCCGGCCCGAGCACCTCGCCGGTGGCCGGGTTCTCCAGGTCGATGCCGACCGGGGTGGCGCACGCGGCCCAAACCCCGGCAACCAGGTCCCGGGTCACACCTTCACGCTCGCGAACAGCTCGTTCGCCTTGTTGCTGGTGATGACCGACGCCGCCTCCAGGCGCCCGCGCTCCGGCGGGAACGTCATGACCAGGCCCATCGCCAGGTCCCGCACGGCCCGTCCGACCACGCCGTTCATTGTCGCGCTGGACGTGCCGGACGCCTTGAACGCGCCCATCGCCACGTCGAACGCGGCCTGGCAGATCGAGCCCTTGGCGATCCGCCACTGCGCGTACACCTCGGATTTGGTGGCGATCGGCGGCTCGCACGTCTCCAGCAGCAGCTGGCGGCGCAGCCAGAGATACGCCGTTTCCAGTCGTTCGGTCATGTCGCCGATGATGACCTGGTGCATCGGCGATTCGGCGATCGACTTGCCGGTGTCGGCGAACGTCTTGCGGGTCAGCCGGTCCAGGGTGTCGTCGTAGACGCCCTGCGCCGCCCCGACGTAGACGGCGGTGATGGCGAGCTGGTTGCCGACGAAGCTGCCCCGGCTGCACTGCAGCATCTTCACGAACGCGCCGGGCACGGCGAGCGCGTCGTCGGCCGGGATGAACACCCGGTTCAGCTTGATGCCGTGGTTGGCGCTGCCCCGCATGCCGAGGCCGTCCCACTGGGGCCGCTCGGTGACCCCGGCCGCGTCCCGGGGCACCAGGAACATGGTCAGCCCGTCGGCCGTCTCGTAGCCGTCGAGGCGCGCGGTCACCAGGTAGTAGTCGGCGACGCCGGTGGCGCACCCGAACGACTTCTCGCCGGTCAGCTCCCAGCCGCCGTCGACCGCGACGGCCGTGGTGGCGATGGCGATGTTGGCGCTGCTGCTCTTCACCGACTCGCTGGCGAAGTTGGCCAGCCAGGTGCCGCCGGACATCAGCCGCAGCACCTTCTCGGCGAACGCCCGCACCACCGGTATTTCCTCGTCGGCGAACAGCCCCGACTCGATCGCTTCGAGGGGCAGCAGGCCGCGCGAGGCGGAGGTGTTGTGGAAGAAGAACGACAGCGCGGTGGACGGGCAGGCGGTGCCCATCGCGTAGGTGGCGGCGGCCAGGTCGCGCAGCGTGCCGCCGAGGCCGCCGTACTCCTCGGGGACGATCAGCCCCATCAGGCCGGCGTCACGCAGCAGCTCGATGTGCGACATCGGGAACGCGCCGTCGGCGTCGGCCTGCTCGGCTTTCGCCCGCAGCACCGGCAGCACCTGTTCGACGAGCGCGGCCCGGCTCTTCTCGTCGACCGTCATGTCGTTCACGAGACGTTCGCCGGTCAATCGGTCGGCCATGGAGGTCACTCCCTGAGATGAGCGAGGTCGGGTTCGATGGGGCCGGCCACCTCGAGTTGGCGGGACAGGTGGAGCAGGTCGCCGAGCGGCAGGCCGGCGCTGCCGGAGCCGGGGGCGACCGTGTCGAAGTGCGTGACGCCGCTCTTCATCGCGACCAGCGCGTTGACCAGGGCGAGACTGTGGTCGCCGGCGAGCCGGACGCGCAGCGCGGCCGGTCGGGCCCGGACCTTGGCGTCCTGCAATACCCGGCGGACCTGCAGCGGGGAGGCGGGAACGCCCTCGGCCAGCCCGATCTCGTCGCAGCCGAGCGCGGCCAGCGCGTCCACGGTGGCGAAGACCTCGGCTTCCCGGGCCGGGTCGAACGCGTCGGACACGTAACCGATGACGCAGCCGCCGGTCAGCTTGGCCGCCGCCATCCAGTCGGCCGACGGCAGGCCGGTACCGTCGGCGGCGACGGTGAACTCGGTGTGGTCGCCGCGCACCCGCGCGCCGCGCCCGCGCAACTCCTGGGCGAGCGGATCGTCGTCCGCGACGTCCACGCTGAGCTGGATCGACGACGGCAGCGGGTCGGCGACCTGGCCCCAGGTGCGCGAATGGAACAGCAGGGGAGCGGTGACCCGGGGCAGGGCCGCCTCGGTCACCTCGCCCACGAAGATGGTGTGGTCGCCGCCCGGGTAGGTGTGCGCGACCCGGCAGTCCAGCCAGGCCACCGCGTCGCTGAGCACCGGGCATCCGTTCGGCGTCATCGTCCAGTCGAGACCGGCGAACCGGTCGGTGACCTCCGGGTTCTGCCCGGCGAACCGCCGGCCGATGTGCGCCTGGTCCTTCCCGAGGAAGCTGATGGCGAACTTTCCGGCCGATTCCAGCAGCGTGCGGCTGGGGAGATGATTGCCGAGACAGACCGAGATCAATGGCGGGTCGAGGCTGACCGAGGAGAACGACGACGCGGTCATCCCGTGCGCGCCGTGCGCGCCGACGGTGGTCACCACGCACACGCCGCTCGGCCACTGTCCGAGGACGGTGCGGAACGTGGTGCTGTCGACCGGCACAAGACCCTCGTTTCGTCTATGGAAACGCCGTTTCCAGAACGGTAACGACGGGCCGTACCGCTGTCAATCGTTGGGCGGGACAGCGTTTCGCTGTGCGAAATCGCAGGCTAGGCTTCCGGCAAGGTTTGTTCCGAATCTGTTCCGGGGGAGTTTCTGTGCCAGTCCGTTCCACGCCCGCGGGCGCCCCGGCCGAGGACGAGAGCCAGTCGCGCTCCGTCGCCGCGGTCGAGCGCGCCATGGACGTTCTGCTCTACTTCGGTCGCACCGAGCAGTCCGACCTGGGTGTCACCGAGATCGCGTCCGCTCTCGGGCTCACCAAGGCCGCCGTGCACCGCATCCTGACCGCGCTGCGCAGCCGCGAGCTGATCACCCTCGACACCACCACCCGGCGCTACGCGCTGGGGCACGCGGCGGTGGCGCTGGGCCGGGCCTACCTGGCCCGCACGGACGTCCGCGCGATGGCCGCCCCCGAGCTCCGGTGGCTCTCCGAGCGCACCCACGAGACGGCCACGCTGTCCCTGCGCCGCGGCGACACCCGGCTCTACGCCGACCAGGTCGTCCCCGATCAGGAGCTGCGCCTGGAGGTCAGCCTCGGCATCCCGTTCCCGCTGCACGCGGGCGGTTCGTCCAAGGCGTTCCTGGCCTGGGTGCCCGACGTCGAGCTGGAGGCCTACCTGACCCGGCACCCGCTCGAGTCGGTGACCGACAAGACCATCACCGACCCGGCCAAGCTGCGCAAGGAGCTGGCCACCATTCGCAAACGGGGGTACGCCACCTCGCTGGGCGAGCGGCAGGCCGGCGCCGCCTCGGTGGCCGTCCCGATCTTCGATCACGACGGGCACGTGGTGGCGGTGATCAGCGTGGCCGGGCCGGCCCTGCGGTTCAAGCCGGAGCCGGGCTCGCAGGTGGTCGACGACCTCCTGGCGGCCGGCGCCCGGCTCTCCGCCCAGCTGGGCTACGAGGCACCGGCCGGCTAAAGGTTCGCGAACGGCTTGGCCACGCCGAGAAGCCCGGCCAGAAGGACCGAGATCCAGATCGCCCAGACGTACGGCAGGCAGCCGTTGACGCTCCGCCGGAGCACGGATTCCGTCTCCGGCCCGGCGGAGCCGGCCATGACCTGGCCGAAGGCGGCGCCGAACGGCCGCAGCGTCCGCCGGATGCCCAGGCCGGCCGCGATCGCCAGTGAGTACAGCAGCACCTTGGCGCCCAGCCAGCGCGGATTGGTGGTGACGCCGAACGGCTCCGACGCGATGAGCGTGTAGAGGCCGGCCCCGGTCATGCCCGCGATCACCGCGATCCGGATGACCCAGTCGATCCGCTTGACCAGCGGGTGCTTCCCGGGCGCGTGGTGATCGGTGTACATCAGCCAGACCCAGACGAACGCGCCGGCCCAGATCGGCGCGAGCAGCAGTTTGAGTCCGAACAGATCGGCCCCGTGCGCGTCCAGCGAGATCAGGGTGAGCCCGCTGGGCAGGAAGAGGATCAGGCAGATCTTCGGGCCGAGGTCGAGACCGCTCATGATCTTCAGCGCGGTCAGGCGGGCGGCCGGGGTCAGGCTCGGGTCGATGACGAACCGGCTGGAGTAGAACACGCCGAGGTCGCCACCGAGCCAGAAGACCATCAGCACGATGTGCAGGTAGAGGAACGCGTCGAGCATGTCGTAATGGAAACACTATTCCGCTGTGGGAAACAATGGGTTAGCGTCCTCGGCATGGTCGGCCGATACTTCGAAGGTTTCGTGGTCGGTGACGAGTACCGGCATCCCTTCGGCCGGACCGTCTCCGAAGCGGACAACACCTGGTTCACGTTGCTCACGATGAACACCAACCAGTCCCACTTCAACGCGGACTACGCCGCCGGGACCCCGTACCAGAAACTGCTTGTCAACTCGACGCTCACGGTCGCCATCGTGACCGGGCTGTCGGTGCTCGACATCAGTCAGCACGCGTTCGCCAACCTGGGCTGGGAAGAGATCAGGATGCCCAACCCGGTGTTCGTCGGCGACACGATCTACGCGCGATCCACGGTGCTGTCGAAGAGAGAATCACGATCTCGGCCGTACGCCGGGATCGTCACCTGCCACACCACCGGCTTCAACCAGGACGGGGCCGACGTCATCACCTGGCGCCGGTCGATGCTCGTCTACAAGCAGGGCCACGGTCCCGCGGCATGAGGCTGGACGTGCAGCCCTGGGGTGCGACGCTCGCCGAGCTGGTCGACGCGGCCCGGGCCGCCGAGGCCGCCGGGGCCGGCGTCGCCTGGACCCCCGAGCTGCACCGCAGTGCCCCGGTGGTGGCCGCCGCGATCGCCGCCGGCACGCAGACCATCGGGGTGGGCACCGGCATCGCGCTCGCCTTCGCCCGCAGCGCGATGCTGACCGCGCTGACCGCCCTGGACCTCGACGAACTGTCCGGCGGCCGGTTCCGCCTCGGCCTCGGCACCGGGGTGGCCCGGCTCAACCAGGACTGGCACGGCGCCGACTTCGAGAAGCCGGTGCCCCGCCTGCGCGACACGGTCGCGATCATCCGGGCGGTGGAGGCCGGGGGAGACCCGATCGCCCACGAGGGCGTCCGGTCCATCGCGGTCCGCGGCTGGCGTCGGCCCTATCCGGCCGCCCGCCCCCAAATCCCGATCTACCTGGCCGCGGTGGGCCCGGCGATGCTCCGCCTCACCGCCGCCATCGCCGACGGCTGGATCTCCCACGAGCTGTGCCCGCCCGACGACCTGCGCACCCGCATCCGGCCGGTGCTGACCGGCTCCCGCAAGCTCGACATCGTCGCCTCGGCCTGCTGCTCGGTCGACGCCGACCCGGCGATCGCCCGCCGCCGCGCGGCCAACGTGGTCGGCTTCTACGCCTCGGTCCGTTCTTACGCGGACATGTTCGGCGCGGCTGGCTTCGGACCGGTGACCACGGCAGCCAACGCCGCGCTGCGCGCCGGTCGCCCGGCCGACGATCTCGGCGACCTGATCCCCGACGAGATGGTCGACGCCTACACGATCGCCGGCACCCCGGCCCACTGCGCCGCTCGCATAACCGAATATGACGGCCTGGCCGACGCGATCAAGCTGTCCCCGCCCTCCTACGGCCTGCCCGCCGACCAGGTGCGGGAAGCCCAGAAGAGCCTCCTCGAACTGGTCGGGAGCCGCCCGTGAAACCCCTCGCCGACATCCGGATCATCGCGGTCGAGCAGTACGGCGCCGGCCCGTTCGGCTCGGTGCACCTGGCCGACCTGGGCGCCGAGGTCATCAAGATCGAGGAGCCGCAGTCCGGCGGCGACGTCGGCCGCTACGTGCCCCCGTACAACCACGGCGAGGACTCGCTGTTCTTCGAGACCTTCAACCGCGGCAAGCGCTCGCTGTCACTGGACCTGGCCACCCCGGCCGGCCGCGAGGTGTTCGAAGACCTCGTGCGCACCGCCGACGCCGTCTACTCCAACCTGCGCGGCGACGTGCCGGCCAAAATCGGCATCACCTATCCGCAGCTCAAGCACCTCAACCCGGCGGTCGTCTGCTGCTCGCTGACCGGCTTCGGGATGACCGGTCCCCGGGCGAAGCAGCCCGGCTACGACTACATCCTGCAGGGCCTGGCCGGCTGGATGGAGCTGACCGGCGAGCCCGGCGGCCCGCCGACCAAGTCCGGCCTGTCCCTGGTGGACTACTCCGGCGGATTCGTCGCGGCCATCGCCCTGCTGGCCGGCGTGCACGCGGCCCGCCGCGACGGCGTCGGCATGGACTGCGACGTGAGCCTCTACGACACCGCGATCGGCATGCTCACCTACCCGGCGGCCTGGCACCTCAACGCCGGCTTCACCCCGGCCCGCACCCACCATTCCGCGCACCCGTCGCTCGTACCGTTCCAGGTCTTCCCGTCGGCCGACGGCTGGATCGTGGTGGGTTGCGCCAAGGAGAAGTTCTGGCAGCGCCTGGTCCAGGTGCTCGACCTGCCCGCGCTGACCGACCCGAAGTTCGCCACCTTCGCGACCCGCCGCGAGCACGCCGACGAGCTGCTCTCGCTGCTGGACACCACGTTCGCGACGAAGCCGTCGGCCGAGTGGCTGGCCCTGCTCGAACCGGCCGGCGTGCCCTGCGGCCCGGTCAACGACGTGGCCGCCGCCCTGCGCGACCCACACACCCTGGCCCGCGATCTGGTCGTCGAGACCGAACACCCTTACTACGGAACGGTAAAACAGGTCGCTTCGCCGGTCCGGGTCGGCGACGAGCCGCCGGCCTACCGCCGGGCGCCGCGCCGCGGCGAGGACCTCGGCTACGTAGCCGGCCTGCTGGGCTACGACGAGCCCCGGCTGGCGTCGTTGCGCTCCGCCGGCGCTTTCGGAAAAACCCCATGACCAGTGAACCCGCCGCCGTCGTCCTGGCCCGCTGGGCATCCGATCTGCGGTACGCGGACCTTCCGCTCGATGTCGTCGATGCCGCCCGGCGGCACCTGGTCGACGCGGTCGGCTGTGCGGTGGCCGGCATCCGGCGTGGCGCCGCCGATCCCGCTCTCACCGTGGCGTCGAGCCTCGGCGGCCCGCCCGAGGCCCGGCTGTTCACCGGGGAGCGGCTCGGCGCGGTGGCCGCCGCGTTCGGCAACGCGGTCGCCGTACACGCGCTCGACTTCGACGACACCCACCCCGGCGGCCTGGTGCACGCGAGCGCGGTGACCGTCCCGGTCGCTCTCGCGGTCGGCGCCGACGCCGCCTGGGAAGAGCTGATCACCGCGCTGGTCGCCGGCCTGGAGACGGTCTGCCGGCTGGGCGCGGCCGTGCCGCACGGCTTCCACCGGCGCGGCCTGCACGCCACCTCGATCTGCGGCCCGGTCGCCGCCGCGGTCGTCGCCGGAAAGCTGCTCCGGTTCGACGAGCCGGCCATGACGGCCGCGATCGGGATCGCCGCCAGCGGCGCGAGCGGCCTCCTCGAGTTCCTGCACAGCCCGGCCAGTACCAAGCAACTGCACCCCGGCACGGCGGTGGCCAACGGCATCCTGGCCGCCCGCCTGGCCGCCGCCGGCGCCACCGGCCCGGCCGGCGCGCTGGACGGCACCTACGGCCTGTACCGGGCCCTGGCCGACCGTGCCCCCGACCTCGACGTGCTGCTCGGCGGCCTCGGCACCCGCTGGGCGGCGACCGGGATCGCGGTCAAGCCGTACCCCTGCTGCCAGCTCAGCCACGCCTCGCTGGACGCCGCCCGGGCCTTCGCCGGCGCGGCCCCGGCCACCGTGACGATCCGGCTGCACCCCGACGCGATCCCGATCGTGGCCGAACCGGCCAAGCGCGCCCCGCGCAGCGCGTACGAGGCGAAGTTCAGCGTCTACTTCGTCGTCGCCGCGATGATCATCGACGGCCGGGTCGACCTGGACACGTTCGACCACCTCGACCGCCCCGAGATCCTCGACCTGGCCGCCCGGATCACCGTGGTCCCGGGTCCCGCCGAGGGCGTCCCGGCCGACGCGCCCGGCGACCTCGACGTCGAGGGGCACCGCTCGGTGGTCGACCACGCGGCCGGCCCCGGCGTGCGAACCAAGGCCGCCGCCAACCTCGGCCCGGCCGCGCCCGCGGTGTTCGACGCCGTGGACTCCGGGGCGGACGCGGCCCAGCTGCTGGATGCGATCGAAGGGTGCTTGAAGTGACCGTGTATCTGCCGGCCGTCGCCGGATATCCCGCCCTGCCCGGCGCGCTCGTCCAGGCCGGGCTGGCGATCGGCGACATCGTGCACCTCACCGAGTACGTGACCGGCGCCGGCCCGGACCTCGTCCCGGCCCGGTCGATCGCCCTGGGCGGCCACCGGGTGCCGGTGTCCCGGGTGCCGGTCGAAGCGGTTGTCGGCCGCGATGACCCGTACATCCTGGGGGTGAGTGCCCATCCCGGTGGCGGAACCCTGCTCGCGGCCGACGGCGACGCCTTGCGCGTCGCCGACGGCATCGTCTATCTGCCCAGCGTGCACACCACCGAGGGGGATTTCCGCGAGCAGTACCGCTGCTGCCTCGACCGGATCGCGGCCCTGCTCGACCTGGCCGGGCTGACCCCGGCCGCGCTGACCCGCACGATCGACTACACCGCCACCGCGACCCGCGCCGAATACCCGCGCTGCGGCCGCCCCCGCAAGGAGGTCCTCGGCACCGGCCCGGTCCACCCCGGCGCGGCCGGCATCCTGGTCGACCGGCCGGTCGAACCGGGCGCCCAGGTCTCCCTCGACGCCCTCGCCGCGCTGGGCCCGCTGACCGCGATCAATCCGGGCTGGGCCCGCTACGACACGCTCACCTACAAGCCGGCCGTCCGGGCCGGCGACAAGATCTTCTTCTCCGGGTTCGGGGCCCTCGACCCGGTGACCCAGCTGGCCCTGCACGACGGCGACCTGCCGGCCCAGGCCGAATACATCTACGCGAGCATCGAGACGGTTCTGGCCGCGGCGGGCGCGTCCGGCACGGCGGTCACCAGCCTGATCGAGTACGTGACACCCGGCGCGGCCGCCGACTATCCCCGCACCGCCGAGCTCCGCGCGAAGCACTTCCCGAACGCGGCGGTGACCTCGGTGGTCTGCTCGGCCCTGCTCCGCCCCGAGTTCATGCTGGAGACGATCCCGGCATGCTTCTGACCCCCGAACTGGCCGCCCGGATCGGCGAGGAAGTCGCGTACACCGCGCCCGAGCCGCTCGGCCGCGCGTCCATCCGGTACTTCGCGCTGGCCACCGGCGACACCTTCGCACCGCATCTGACCGGCGAGGTCGCCCCGCCCACGCTGATCTGCGAGACCAACCAGTACGCCGGGCTGCCCCGCGACGAGGACGGCTACGCGGGCCACGGCTGGGGTCTGGTCGTGCCCGGCACCCGGCTGGTCCGGGGCGGCAACTCCTACGAGTTCCTCGGCCCGATCGGCCCCGACGCGATGATCACCGCGACCTGGAAGCTCGCCGACATGTACGAGCGGATCACCGGCTCCGGGAAACGCATGCTGGTGGTCACCTCGGTCGCCCGCTACACCGACCAGACCGGCCGCCTCCTGGCGACGAACGAGGAGTCACTGATCTATGTCGAGCGCTGAGTACCCGCCGCTGGAACGCACCATCGACCTCCCCGACATGATCGCCTACGCCGGCGCCACCTGGGACTGGCACCGCCTGCACTACGACCAGGCCTACCTGGCGGCCCGCGGCCTGGACCGCCCGGTCGTCGACGGCCAGGTCTTCGGCGCCTACCTGGCGATCGCCCTGCGCGAGTGGTTCGGCCCGGACGCCGAGATCACCAAGCTGTCGTTCCGCTTCAAGAACCTGGTCTTCGCCGGCGAGACGATCCGCTGCCACGGCACGCTCCGGGACCTGAAAGACCGGCACGCCGTCGTCGACCTGCGCGTCGAGGTGGCCGACGACGGCCGGGTGGCGGTCGCGCCGGCCGAAGCCACCGTGCGCCTGCCATGAGTGTCGCCATCGTCGGCGCGGCCGAATGCGACCTCGGCCAGACCGGCAAGAGCGTCCTGGAGCTGCAGACCCAGGCCGTGACCCGGGCGCTCGCCGACGCCGGCATCCCGCTGTCCGAGGTGGACGGTATCGCCACCAATGGCATCTCCCGCTTCTCGGCCACCCAGCTCGCCGACTATCTGGGCCTGCAGCCGTCGTGGAGCGACTCGAGCTTCGCCGGGGGAGCGGTCTTCGAGATGTACGTGGCCCGGGCGGCCCAGGCGATCGACGCCGGCCAGTGCCGCACGGTGGTCATCTCGTTCGCCTCGAACCAGCGCTCGGCCCGCTCCCGGAAACTGGCCGGCGTGGTCGAGGAGGGCACCCCGGAGGCCGCGTTCGAGGCCCCCTACCAGCCGCTCTACCCGATCTCGTACTACGCGATGACCGCCC
This sequence comes from Paractinoplanes tereljensis, assembly GCF_016862435.1. Taxonomy (GTDB): domain Bacteria; phylum Actinomycetota; class Actinomycetes; order Mycobacteriales; family Micromonosporaceae; genus Actinoplanes; species Actinoplanes tereljensis. The sequence goes on along the minus strand of NZ_BOMY01000055.1, from coordinate 253,553 downwards.
AGCGCTACCTGCACACCTACGGCCTGACCCGGGCCGACCTGGCCTCGGTGGCCGTCGCGGCCCGGGCCAGGGCCCAGCTCAACCCGGCCGCCTGGACCTACGGCAAGGGCCCGCTCACGGTGGATGACGTCCTCGCCGCCCCGATGATCTCCACCCCGCTCGGTGCCCTGGACTGCTGCCTGGTCACCGACGGCGGCGGCGCGATCGTGCTGACCTCGGCCGCCCGCGCCCGGCACCTGCCGCAAACCCCGGTGAAGGTCCTCGGCTACGGCGAAGCCCTGACCCATACCGGCATGGCCACCGCCCCCGACCTGCTGCACACCGGCGCCGGGGCGGCCGCCGCGCGGGCCTTCTCGCAGGCCGCGCTCGGTCCCGCCGACATCGACGTCGTGCAGCTCTACGACTCGTTCACCATCTCGGTGCCGCTCGGCCTGGAGGCTCTGGGGTTCGCCAAGCCCGGCGAGGGCCTGCACGCGACGATCCCGCACAACACCGGCGGTGGTGGCCTGGCCTACTGCCACCCCGGCCAGTTCGGCGTGCTGCTGCTGGTCGAAGCGGTCCGCCAACTCCGCGGCGACAGCGGCGCTCGGACGGCTTTGGTGCACGGCACCGGTGGCATCTTCTCCAGCCACGCCACGGTGATCCTGGGGGTGGACCGGTGACGCCCGAGGAGACCTGGTGGGAGGCCACCCGGGACCAGCTGTTGCTGCTGCAGTTCTGCCCGGCCTGCCGGCGATATCAGCACTATCCGCGCTTCGTCTGCACCGGCTGCGGCGGCCACGACCTGGAGTTCCGGGCCGCCGCCGGCACCGGTGTGATCGGCAGTTTTACGGTCGTGCACCGTGCGGAAACCCCGTACATCTTGGGTCGGGTCCGGCTCACCGAAGGCCCGGTCCTGCTCACCCACCTGGTGGATCTCCCCGATCCGCATTGCGATTTGCCGGTTCGGCTGGCCTGGCGGGCGCAGCCCGGCGGCCGTCACCTGCCCGTCTTCCGGAGTGCCGACGATGGACTTTGAACTCAGCGACGAACAGCGCCTCTTCCGCGAGGTGCTGCGCGACTTCGTGGACCGGGAGATCCGCCCGGTGGCCCAGGAGTGGGAGGACACCGGCCGCTATCCCACCGAGATCGTCGCCACCATGCGCGACCTGGGATTGTTCGGCCTGACCATCCCGGAGGAGTACGGCGGCCTGGGCGCCGACATGATCAGTTTCGCGCTGGTCTTCGAGGAGATCGCGAAGGGCTGGATGGGCATCGCCGGCATCCTCGGCAGCCACTCGCTCTCCTGCTGGCTGATCGCCCGGCATGGCACACCTTCCCAGAAGGCGCGATATCTGCCTTCACTCGCGACGGGAGAACGGCGTACCGGTATCGCCCTGACCGAACCGGATGCCGGCACCGACCTGCAGGGCATCTCCACGGTCGCGGTCCGTGACGGCGACGACTACGTCCTCACCGGCCGCAAGACCTGGATCACCAACGCCCGGCATGCCGACCCGCTGCCGGTGCTCTGCAAGACCGACCCGAAGGCGACACCCGCGCACAAGGGCATGTCGGTGTTCCTGGTCGACGCGGGCGCGCCGGGTTTCACGGTGGAACGCGACCTGCCCAAGCTCGGCTACAAGGGCACCGAGTCGTGCGAGGTGCTGCTGGACGCCGTCCGCGTCCCCGCCGCCAACCTGCTCGGCGGCGTCGAGGGCCGCGGCATGCAACAGGTCCTGTCCGGCCTGGAGACGGGCAGGATCAACGTGGCCGCGCGGGCGCTGGGCATCGCCCAGGCCGCCTACGACGAGGCGCTGCGCTACGCCGGCGACCGCAAGGCGTTCGGCAAACCGATCGGCGACTTCCAGGCGATCCAGCTGAAGATCGCCGAGATGGCCGCCCAGGTCCAGGCGGCCCGGCTGCTCGTCTACTGGGCGGCGGCGCGGGCCGACGGAGGCCACCGGGTGGACATGGAGGCCGGCATGGCCAAGGCCTTCGCCTCGGAGGCGGCGGTGGAATGCGCGCTGAAGGCCATGCAGATCCACGGCGGTTACGGCTATTCCAAGGAGTTCGTGGTGGAACGGCTGTACCGGGACGCCCCGCTGATGATGATCGGCGAGGGCACCAACGACATCCAGCGCATCGTGATCGCCCGCGCGCTGCTGGCCGGCACGGCGACGATCGGATGAGGTCCTACCTGTACGTCCCCGGCAACCAGCCGGCCAAGCTGGCCACCGCCCTGTCCCGCGGCGCCGACGCCCTGATCGTCGACCTGGAGGACGCGGTCCCGCCGGACGAAAAGGCCGCCGCCCGCGAATCGGTCGCCCGCTGGCTGCGCACCCAGCCGGCCGGCTCCCCGATCTTCGTCCGGATCAATCCGGGCCTGGAGGACGTTGCCGCGGTGGTCGCCCCCGCGCTGCGCGGCCTCTGCGTGGCCAAGGCCAACACCGTGGACCAGCTGGCCGAGCTGGCCGCCCTGCTGGACCGCACCGAGGGCGCCGAGACGGTGGAACTGGTCCCGCTGCTGGAGACCGCCCAGGCCATCCTCGCGGCCCCGGCGCTGGCGGCCGCGCCGAGGGTCTCGCGGCTGCAGATCGGCGAGGCCGACCTGGCCGCCGAGATCGGGGTCACCCTGGGCGACGACGAACGAGAGCTCCTGCACGTACGCTCCGCGGTCGTGCTCGCCTCGGCCGCCGCCGGCATCGACCCGCCGGCCGCCGCGGTAACCACGGATTTCCGGGACCTGACCCGCCTGCGCCGGACCACGCAGGCGTTGAAGCGTCTGGGTTTCCGCGGCCGGGCCTGCATCCACCCGGCCCAGATCCCGGTGGTGAACGAGGTCTTCACCCCCACCCGGGAAGAGCTGGCAACCGCACGGGACCTGGTAGACCGCTTCGCGGCAGCGGGCGGCGGGGTATGCCTGGACGCCCAGGGCCGGATGGTCGACCTGGCCGTGGTCCGCGAGGCCCACCGCACCCTGCGAGACGGCCGGGGGCAGCGCTCCGGATCTCCGACCTGAGACCATGCCGCCATGCCTTCGATCCGCAAAGCCGCAGCCGTACTCCTGGCCATGGTCCTGGCCACCGGCTGCGCCAAGGACGAAGGCCGAACCCCCACCGAGGCCCTGTCCCTCAAGCCGGACGGCTCAGTGCCCTGGTTGGACGAGCCGATCGACAGCGTCTACCCGAGCCCGGCCACCGTGACGGTCGCGCCGGACAGCCCGCCCTGCACAGCCGCCCAGCTCAGCGGCGGCCTCGACAAATGGTCGAAGGCCGCCGGCGACACCGTCCTGGGCGGCCGCCTGCTGGGCGAGCTGATCGTCCGGAACACCGCCACCACCGACTGCGTGCTGTCCGGCCTCGCCGACGTCCGGCTGTTCAGCAAGGACGCCGAGGTCCCGGTGGACCACCTCACGAGCGTCACCGAAGAGGCGAAGAAACAGCGCATCCCGGTGCCCGCCGGCGGCAAGGCATCCATGCGAGTCGACTGGTCCGGCCCGTTCTGCGGCACCGCGACTCCGCCCTACGAGCTGCGGGTAACCCTGCCGGCCGAGGGTGGCGAGCTGCGCGCGAAGATCACCCCGAAGGACCACCCGGCCTGCAGCGGCGACCCCGAGAGCCCCACCAAGCCGTCCTCGAACCTGTCCGCCGGCGTCTTCGACAAATTCGTGGAACAGGACCCGATCACCACCGAACGCTCCCCGCTGTGGGACCTGACCGCCTCCGCCGAAGGCCCGCCGCAGGCCGCCCCCGGTGACCGGATCACCTACACGATCACCCTGACCAACCCCACCGCGAAGCCGGTGACCCTGCTGCCCTGCCCCGGCTATCTCCAGGAGCTCAGCGCCGAGGCCAACGGCATGGTCAACAGCACCACCGCCCAGCTCTACCGCCTGAACTGCCGTCCCGCCACCGCCGTCCCGGCCCGGTCCGCCCTCCGCTTCGAGATGAGAACCACCATCCCGAAGCAGGCGCAAGGGACCGTGCGCATCGCCTGGCGGATCCAGACCCCGCAGAACCTGCCCAGCGAACATCTTGTCGGCCTGGTCACCATCCCGCTGACCTGAACGGGACACACGGCAACGACCAAGATCTATAAAGTCTCCGTTCGAGGACGTCTATATCGACGTACTTGAATACAAGAAACGGGGACCCATGAAACGACTATGGTCAATGGCGGCTGCCGCCGGGGCCGCGGTGGTGCTGCTCGCGGGGCCGGCGCTGTCCGGCACCGCCCAGGCCGCACCGATCGCGCCGACCCCGGCCGACACCGCCGCTGGCGCCGACGGCCGCACCGACCGGGTGGCACCGGCCGACCGCGACAAACTTCTCGGCAAGGGCTGGCGCAAGTCCGCCGACCGCATCTGGACGACCTCCGGCGACGCCAACGGCTTCCACGTGCTGACCGCCACCGCGGGCACCGGCTACACCTGGGAGACCGCCGCCAGCCTGTCCGAGCCCGGCTTCGACACCGACCGATGGATCGGCAACGCCTGCGTGACCGGCTCCGGGCAGCGGCTCGTCGTGGTCTACGCGCCGCGGACCTTCACCAACAAGGCCGACCTGTTCGACCGCGGCGGGTTCACCGCCATCGTCGACCTGAAGACCCACATGGTCACCAAGCTCGCGGTGCAGACGTCGCTCGCCTACTTCAACCCCGGCTGCGGCGCGGGGGAGACGGCCGTGCTGTCGCAGTTCGACGGCAAGGACGTGGAGAGCCCGGCCGACACCACCACGCAGAGCCGCCTGTTCACCGTCGACGCCGCGAAGCGCACGCTGTCCCAGCCGCTGCTGCTGAACACCGAGCTGAGCTCACCCGTACCGGTCAAGGGTGGCGGCATCGTCGCGGCCGCGGCCGGCGCGGTGGTCCGGGTTTCCAACAAAGGCAAGATCAGCCGGCAGGCCGTCGCCGAAGGCGTGCCGTTCCGGCTGGTGCCGGACGCCACCGGCGCGGTGACCTTCATGGACAAGACCAAAGACCAGACCCGGGTACGGCGAGCCGTCGGCCGCACCGTCACGGAGCTCGCCCGGGGCGACGTCAGCCTGGTCCGCGGCGACTCCGGCCGAGCCTTCATCACCGGCAGGCCGGCCCACGTGTCGACGCTGCCGAAGTCGGTCCGCGCGGTGCCGGTGCCGTCGAGCAGCGAGGTGTCCACCCGCGGCGACGTCGCCCTGACCGACGTGAAGGTGGCCGACGCGACCGACCCGGACATCGCGGCGAACCTGGCGGTCACCGCCAAGGTGCTCCCGACCGGTCAGCCCCTCTCCTTCGAGGTGAGCCCGGCGGTGCAGGGACCCGAGGCGATCGCCGGCCGGGACGCGAATCCGGTGCTCGGTGCGGCCGCCCCCAAGGCGAAGAGCCTGGCCGTCACCGGCTCGGTGAACGACCCGGTCGAGGACGAGCGGTACTGCTCGGTGCCCCGCAACGACGTGAACAACCAGGCCGTGCAGCCCAAACCGCGCAACGTGGAGTGGGCGGTCGACGCGGCGGTGTTCGGCAAGCTCGACAACGTGGCGTCGCGCCCGGCGAACTGGAAGAACTACGGGATGCCGGCGTACTCGCCGCAGGCCCTTTTCCCGGCGCCGGCCCTGGCCGGTGGTGGCCGGGTGCCGGCCCAGATCATGCTGGGCATCATCGCCCAGGAGTCGAACATGTGGCAGGCGGCCAAGTACGCGCTGCCCGGGGTGCCGGCCAACCCGCTGATGGGCAACTACTACGGGCGGGACATCTACAACGCCGACTCGTCCGACGACTGGGACATCAGCTGGGCCGACGCCGACTGCGGCTACGGGCTCACCCAGGCGACCGACGGGATGCGGATCGCCGGTCACGAGAAGACCGACGACAACGGCGTCAAGGTCGAGGTGGCGCTGCCGTACCAGACGCAGCGGGCGGTGGCGCTCGACTTCACCGCGAACATCTCGTACGGCCTGAAGATCCTGCAGGAGAAGTGGAACCAGACCTACACGGCCGGGCTGAAGGTGCACAACGCCGACCCGTCCGCGATCGAGAACTGGTTCTACGCGGTGTGGGCCTACAACTCGGGCTTCTACCCGAACAAGAACGACGGCCAGCCGTGGGGCGTGGGCTGGCTGAACAACCCGGCCAACCCGCGGTACGACCCGGCCCGGCACCCGTTCATGAGCGTCTACGACGACGCCCGTAACCCGCAGAACTGGCCGTACCCGGAGAAGGTGCTCGGCTGGGCGGCCAACCCGATCACCGCGACCGAGTCGCCGGGCGTGGAGAAGGCCGGCTACAACTTCGCGTGGTGGACCACGGTCGAGGACAAGGCGCTGGTCAAGCCGCCGATGTACACGTTCTGCACGACGGAGAACACCTGTGACCAGAACTCCAAGGTGCAGCCGAACGACCCGGACGTCAGCAGCGAGAAGCCCGGTCCGTGCCTGCACAAGAACGCTTCCCAGCTGTACGACCTGAAGTGCTGGGCGCACACCGCGGTCGGCTGGAAGACCGCGGCCGGCAGTGCCTGCAACACCTGCGGGCACGAGCAGATCCGCTTCGACCCCGGCTACCCCTGGTGCTCGACGTCCGGCCAGACCGGGTGCGAGAGCGACGGGATCAGCTACCCGGCCTACTGCAACTCCACCTCCGGCGGCCTGCCCACCGGCGCCCAGGTGGTCGACGACGTCGCGTACAACGCCTCGTCGCCGCGTCCGTGCGGCAGTCCGGTGGAGAACGAGGGCACGTTCAGCCTGTCGTTCGCCGGGGCCGGGAACGGCCTCTTCCCGTCGAAGATCGACTTCCACCAGATCGGCGGCGGGTACGGCGGCCACTACTGGCGGGCCAGCACCCGGACCGCGTCCGACGAGGGCGGCAAGCTCCAGGTGACCGGTACCTGGCGGCTGCCGGGGGAGTCGGGCCAGCGCCGGGTGCAGGTGTTCGTGCCCGAGTTCGGCGCCTGGACGGAACAGGCGAAGTACACGATCAACCTGGGCGGCGGCGAGACCCGCTACCGGGTCATCAACCAGACCTGGCAGCAGAACAAGTGGGTCGACCTGGGCATCTTCGACTTCACCGGTACGCCCGAGGTGTCGCTGACCACTGTCGCCAAGGACGGCACCGGCGACGACAGCATCATCTTCGACGCGGTCGCGTTCAGCCCGCTGGGGTCGCCGGCCGCGCTGGCCAAGTCGAAGGTGGCCGGAATCCTGCCGGAGTCCGGGGACAGCGGCCCGCCGGTCCCGGACATGCCGCGCTACGTGGCGCTCGGCGACTCCTACTCCTCCGGTGAGGGCAACTCGCCGTACGACAAGAACACCGACCTGAAGCGGACCAACGGCACCAAGGGCGCCGCCGTGAACGCCTGTCACCGTTCCCAGGCCAGTGCGTTCCCGCGACTGGTCCGGCAGCCCGGCGCGGACACCTACGGCGGATCCAGCACGCTGCTGTCGATCGAGCAGATGGCCACCCAGCACAGCTACGGCAGCTTCGGCTTCCTGGCCTGCTCGGGCGCGACCACCACGGCGATCGCCCGGGACGCGGTGAACAGTCCGCCGTCCGCGTCCGACGCGGCCGGTTACACCGACTGGGGATCGGCGAATTACCAGTGGGGTGAGCTCACCCAGGTCGAGCAGGGCTGGCTGGACCAGGACACCACCCAGGTGTCGGTGTCGGTCGGCGGCAACGACGTGCGGTTCACCGACATCCTCAACGGCTGCATCGCCGCGCTCAGCGACTGCTCGGGCGAGAACTACAAGCTGACCCGCAAGAGCAACGGTGTCGTCGATCCGGAGCCGCTTCGCGACTACGAAACGAAGATCATCCGGGACATGCTGCCGGCCAAGCTGAAGGCGACCTACAAGGCGATCCACAACGCGGCCCCGAATGCGGCGATCTACGTGATCGGTTACCCGCAGATGTTCCCCGACCAGGAGAGCAACGACGCCTGCTACAACATCGGCTCGCAGGCCCGGCTGTTCCTCAACGCGCTGGCCGGCCGCCTGTCGGTCACCATCTCGCGGGCGGTCGACGACATCCGGGCGACCGGCGTGAACATCCGGTACGTCGACACCTCGTCGGCGATCCACCTCGGCGCGGCCGGGCAGAAGAAGTGGGCCTGCGACGGCAGCGACGGCTACCGCTGGCTGAACGCGATCACCTCGAAGACCACCGACGGCAGCGGGGAGAACACGCCGGGCACCGGCAGCTTCCACCCGACCGCCCGCGGCCAGCAGGGCTTCGCGGACATCCTCACCGACGCGTTCGGGGAGGACCGGTGGACCCGCGCCGACAGCGTCGCCTCGACCAAGAAACGGATCCTCGACTACGCAGCCACCAGAACCGGCGACGACCGGTTCGACATCACCGACACCCAGGCGGAACTGGCCGGCGAGGTCTGCGTCGATCTGGCCCGGCGCGGCGGGGTGGTCGGTTTCCCGTGCCTGGGCATGCCGATCCTGTTCCCGACCGCGTACGACGCCCGGGGTGCCGCGGTCAACGACGACGCGGCGATCTGGGCCAACCCACCCTGGGTGAAGTTGCGCTACGTCAACGGGACCAACGAGAAACCGAAGGTGATCAAGACCCGCACCTGGTACATGAACTCGGTCTACGGGCAGACCTCGTGCCCGGCGACCCGCCCCGAGGACCAGTGCGACGAATACCCGTTCTACACCTCGGAGGAGGGCGGGTCCTGGGACTTCTTCACCGGCGGTGAGACGTCCCCGCTGAGCACCCGGCTCCTGATGATCCCGAAGACCGAGAACCGGGCGGAGGGCATCGCGGTCGGCAACATGTACACCAAGTGCGGCATGCAGACCGGCACGTACGAGAACGTGGTCGCCGAGAGTTACCACAACCAGTTGACCGGCAACGGCGCTGATTACCTGACGATCCCGCTGATCGACGAGGCAGCGAACGTCGGCAACAAGACGTTCTACATCTGCTGAATCTCTGGAAATTGTCGCCCCGGCCCGTTCGCACGGGCCGGGGCGACCCGTCAGACCAGCTTGAGTGCCTCATCCGGCAGGTTGCCCGGGATGTCCCACTCATTACGCTCCGCCGACCACACGAAGTAGCCGCGCTCGAGCCCGTCCGCCCACCCGGCCACCACGTCGCCGAACGACGGGAACTGCACGGTGAAAACATCGTCGGGCTGCTGCGCCCACAGGTGGATCGGCGCCTCCAGGCCGACGGCCGAAAGATCCGCGAACAGGTACGCACTGCCGGCCACCGCCACCGGCAACCACCAGGGCGCCCATTGCCCGGCCCAGTCACCCGGGTCGGCCGGGAACGACCCGCCACCCATCGAGATCTCGGACCGCCGCTGCTCGAGCGCCTCGCCGAGCGACAGGAACGCCCACGAGCCCGCGCCGAGCCGGCTCACCGGCTCGTTCCAGACCCCGGACCCGACCCCGTCGTGCCACCCCCACCACAGCCGAAGTTCGGCCGGCAACACCAGATCATCAACCGCCAGCAGTTCGTCGAGCCGCGCGTCGCCCAGCCCCGGCGCGAGGTCCCCGGCAATCGGCGCCCCCTGAGCAACCCAGGCCGCCTCGAGCCGTATCAGATCTTCATTTCGCAGCATCCCGCCATGGTGCCAGCAACGGAGTCACTCCCGCGGGCTTCCAGACACAGGATCAGGGTCCCAAGATTCAAAACCCGTTGCAGGTACGGGCGACGCCGTAGACAACCGCATTTCCCCCCGACCGCCGCCACCGCGCGACCGGCGTGCAACACCGGCACGTGCCGCGACGCTCGCGCAACGAACACCAACCCCGAGGGCTTTGCTTCGCACCGATGCGGTCCGCCCGGCGCTTACCCGGCGTGAGCAGAGCAGCGCGTATGGGTGAGCAGAGCAAACTGTCGACAGGCTGGTGTTTGTCCTGGTCGGCGGAGCGAGCCGTCGTCTGCCGGTGGGTGGGGTGGGTTGAGGACTTGGGTCGGGACCGCCCGTGTGGCGGGCGCGCGGAGGGTGGGTTGCACCTACCGGGACCGAGTGCCACGGGCGTTACGGGCCGCTCGGTAGGTCAGGCGGCGGCGAGAGGTCGGCCACCCCAGCGGATGCCTTTCTCGCTGCGGACGCGGGCCACCAGCACAGCGTGACCGTTACGACGCGGCCCGGCCGTCAGCCCGAGCGGCGTGCCATCCGACACCGTGAACGTTTTGGTCATGGCACTAGCGGGTGAGGACCACCGGCGGCAGGTCGGGCTGGCGCTCGACGCCGAGCCGGCGGCCCACCTCGTCAAAAGCGGACAGCACGGTCGCCAGGTGGGTGTCGTCGTGGTTGGCGGTCAGGGCCAGGCGGATCATCGGGTCGGCGGCGGCCGGCGGCCCGACCAGGTTGGTGAAGACGCCGGCCTCGAACAGCCCGGCCCAGAACGCCCCCGCCTGGGCGAGCGACGGAAACCGGACCGGCGCGATCGGCGTGGTCGACGGCCGAGTGTCGTAGCCGAGCCCCCGCAGCCCGTTGTGCAGCCCTTCGGCCAGTTCCAGGGCGCGCAACCGTCGCGCCGGCTCGGCCATGATGATCGCCAGGGCGGCCAGCGTAGCCGCGACCGAAGCGGGCGGCACAGCCGTCGAGAACAGCACCGACCGGGCGTTGCTGCGCAGGTAGCGCACATAGGAGGAGGGCCCGGCCAGCACCCCGCCGACCGACCCGAACGCCTTCGACAGCGACCCGGTGACCAGGTCGACGGAAACCCCGTGCACCGAGGCCAGCCCGGCCCCGTCCGGACCGAGAACCCCCATGTCGTGCGCCGAGTCGACGATCAGCTTGGCCCCGTACGAGTCGGCCAAGGACCGCAGACCAGGCAGATCGGCGACGTCGCCCTCCATCGAGAAGGCACCGTCCGTGATGATCAGCCGCCCGCCGTCCGCAGGCGCCGCCTCCAGCCGGGACCGCAAATGCGTGAGGTCCCGGTAGCTGCGTACCTTCCCCCACCCCAACCGGGTCGCGTCCACCAGCGAAGCGTGGTTGCGAGCGTCGACAAAGGCTGTGTCCTCCCGCCCGAGCAGCGCCGACAGCGCCAGATTGGCCAGAAACCCGACCGCGGTGACGGCCGCCGCCTCCTGCCCGAGAAAGGCGGCCATCCGCCCCTCCAACTCCGCATGCAGGTCGAGCGACCCGTTGAGCACCCGCGACCCGGCCACCCCGGTGCCGAACCGCCGCAACGCGGCCACCGCCGCCTCGGTCACCTTCGGGTGGGTGGACAGCCCGAGGTAATCCCCGGACCCGGCCATCAGCACCTTGCGCCCGTCGATGACGACGTGCGAGTCGCCGGTGCGTTCGGCCGCCGACCGGTAGTACGCGTCGACGCCGTGCGCTTTCAGGATGTCCTCGGCCTGGTGCAGGCCGGGCTTCAGGAAGGGGTCAGCCGCCACCATCCGACGGTAACAAGCTCCGTCCTCAAAGGACTCGCCGAAAACCGGGGATGCGCAACAGAAGCAGCGCGAGCCCGAAGCACAGGGCGATGGCCACCGGCAGAACCATCGCCAGCTTCGCGGCGGAAGGCCAGGGCACTGCCAACAAGACCAGAGAAAGACCGACCAGGACCGGGGTCTGCAGGATGTACGCCCCATAGGCGCCCCGAATCAGCGGCTCACCCCCGCTGACCCCGCGAAACAGGTCGACAAGCAGCACCGTCACGCTGACGCAGAGCACCCCCTCGCAGACGGCGAGCAGCCCCGACTGCCAGTGCCAGTCACCCTGAAATTCCTCCGCCTCGACCCCGGCGATCGCGATCGCCGTGCCGACCATGCCGGCCGCGACCAGCGCCGCCCACCCGCAGACCCGCCGAACCGCGCCCGGGATCGCCGTGAGCCACCCTTGCCGCCCGGCGACGACCCCGAGCATGAACAGCCCGATGCACTGCCCCCACTGCCACAGCTTCGCCCCGCCGATCTGCTCGCTGTCCAGCGGAAAGAACGCCCGGAAGAAGAAGCTCGCTACCGCGATGAAAACCGCGAACCACACCAATAGCGCCGGCCGCAACGCAGCCGGCGAAGCGGCCGGCAGAGACCCCAGCACGGGTACGGCGAGCAGGCTGAATAACAGCAACACCCAGACGAACCAGAGCGGCCCGGGGTTGAGCTCACGCAGCTGTTCGGTGACCACCGCGCCGAATGAGCGCGGCGGACCGGCCACCACACTCGCCACCCAGTGCGTCAGCGGCACCACCACCAGCACGAACACGAGCAGCGGCCACCCGAGCCGGCTCAGCCGTGACGTCACGAACCGCCGAGGCCCCCGCCGTTCGAGCGACCCCGGGACGAAAGCCCCGGCCACGAAGAAGAACGCACCCATCCCGAACAGCGCCCCGAACACGATCGGCACGGTCGCGACCGCCTCCAGCGCAGACGGCATCTCCCCGTCCTGGATGAACCACGAGCCCGGCCCGCCGTACGTGATGATCGCGTGGGTGGCGATGACCCCGGCGGTCAGGGCAACCCGGAGGAGATCGATGTGCGTCAGGCGCTCGGTCACCCCCGGAGTCTGCCGGACGGCGCAAGCCCAGCACCAGCGATGTTATCGTTCACATCGCGATTAGGAGGCAACCGTGCGAGTGGCCCGTCTGTTCGGCGCCGGCGATGTCCGCGTGCTCGACGAGGAAGCTCCGGTTCCCGCCGCCGGCGAGGAACTGGTCGAGGTCACCAGCGTCGGCGTGTGCGGCTCCGATCTGCACTGGTTCACCGAGGGCGCGATCGGCGACGCCGTGCTGGCCCGCCCGCTCGTCCTGGGTCACGAGATGGCCGGCGTCATCCGCGGCGGCCGCCGGGACGGCGTACGCGTAGCAATTGATCCTGCCGTTCCGTGCGGAGTCTGCGAACCCTGCCTCGCCGGCGACCCCAACCTCTGCCTCACCATCGTCTTCGCCGGTCACGGCGGCACCGACGGCGGCCTGCGCCAGTTGATGGCCTGGCCCGGCCACCGCCTGCACCCGATCCCCGACTCGCTCAGCGACGACGAGGGTGCCCTGCTCGAACCGCTCGGCGTCGCCCTGCACGCCTACGACCTGGCGCACGCCAGGATCGGCCAGACCGTCGCGGTGATCGGCTGCGGCCCGATCGGCCTGATGCTGATCCAGCTGGCCCGGCTGAGCGGCGCGACCCGGGTGCTCGCGTCCGATCCGCTGCCGCACCGGGCCGAGGCGGCCGCGAAGCTGGGCGCCGAGATCGCCGAGGGCGAGGCGGACCTGGTCTTCGAGGTGTCCGGCTCGAACGCGGCCGTCGACGCCGCGCTGCGCGCCGCCAAGCCCGGCGCCCGGGTCATCCTGGTCGGTATTCCGGACGGCGACACCACCACGTTCACCGCGTCGCACGCCCGCCGCAAGGGCCTGACCCTGGTGATGTCCCGCCGGATGGGCGAGGTCTACCCGCGCGCGATCGATCTGGCCGCCCGTCGCCTGGTCGACCTCCCGCCGTTGGTCTCGGCCGCGTTTCCGCTGGTAGAGGTGGCCGCCGCGTTCAGCACGGCGGCGGCCCGCGACGGCCTCAAGGTCGTCGTTCACCCGCAGGCCTGAGCCCGTCCAAAGGTGAAAGTGACTCGGAACACATCGGACGGTCACTCTACGCGTTGGTAGCGAAACTCTGGTGTAAGACCCATCGAAGTCTTAGCATCTACGAAGTAATTTCGCGTTTGCGTTTCCCCGAAGGGAAGCCCCCATGCGCCCACCCCGTCCTCTCCTCAATGCCCTGGTCATCGCGGTAGTCGTGTCGGCCACGGCATTCATCCCCATCACTGCTTCGCCGGTTCAGGCGGCTTACGCCGTTAATGACTATTGCCTGGGCGAGTGCTCCGACATTCTGCCGCCGGGGCAGAACGGCGACGCCGACCTCGTTCAGGTCCTGGCCAACCAGGCGTTCGGCTCGTTCCCACCGCACGCCGACGACCAGCTCGCCAAGTACGGCAACCTGACGTACAACTACACCGGCCTGACCGGCGAGCAGATCAACACCTTCTTCAACGACAGCTCGTACGGGGTGGCCGCCGCCGACGTGGAGAGCACCAAGTCCCCGCGCTCGGATGTCACGATCGTCCGCGACAAGCAGCTCGGCATCCCGCACATCACCGGCACCACCCGAGCCGGCACGATGTACGGCGCCGGTTACGCCGGAGCCCAGGACCGCCTGTTCCTGATGGACCTGATGCGGCACGTGGCCCGCGGCAGCCTCACCTCGTTCGCCGGCGGCGCCGCCGGCAACCGCGACCTGGAGCAGAGCGTCTGGCGCACCTCGCCCTACACCGAGGCCGACCTGCAAACCCAGATCAACAACCTGCAGGCGGGCAGTACGCGTGGCGCCCAGCTCTACACCGACGTGCAGAGCTACATCGCCGGCATCAACAAGTACATCGACGACTGCATGGCGGCCCGTGACTGCCCCGGCGAATACGTGCTGACCGGCCACCTCGACTCGATCACCAACGCCGGCGGTCCCGAGGACTTCACGATGACCGACCTGATCGCCATCGGCGGCGTGATCGGCGGCCTGTTCGGCGGTGGCGGCGGCACCGAGATGCAGTCGGCCCTGGTCCGCATAGCGGCCCGCGCGAAGTACGGCACCACCGCCGGCGACGCGGTGTGGCAGCAGTTCCGCCAGCAGAACGACCCGGAGTCGGTGCTGACCCTGCACAACGGCCAGTCCTTCCCGTACGGCGCGGGCAACCCGAACGCCGCCGGCGTAGCCCTGCCGGACGCGGGAACCGCGGTCTCCGAGCCGATCGTCTTCGACAAGACCGGTAGTGCGACAACGGCAGCGGCCAGCGGCACCAGCGAGATCGCCGACTCCCTGAGCACCCTGGCGATCGGCAGCGCCCACCGGGGCATGTCCAACGCCGCGGTGATCTCTGCCGCCAACTCGGCCACCGGCCACCCGGTCGCGGTCTTCGGCCCGCAGACGGGTTACTTCGCCCCCCAGCTGCTGATGGTGCAGGAGCTGCAGGGCCCCGGCATCAGCAGCCGAGGCATCGCGTTCAGCGGCCTGAATCTCTACACCCTGATCGGCCGAGGCCCGGATTACGCGTGGAGCGCCACGTCGTCCATCCAGGACATCACCGACACGTACGCGGCGAAGCTCTGCAACACCGACGGCAGCACGGCCACCTTGGCCTCGACGGGTTACCTCTACCACGGCACCTGCCTGGCCATGGAGCCCCTGACCAAGACCAACACCTGGAAGCCGACCACCGCCGACTCGACGGCCGCGGGTTCCTATCGCCTGACCGTCCAGCGCACCAAGTACGGCCTGCTGCAGTGGCGCGGCCTGGTGGCCGGCGTGCCGACCGCGTTCACCAGCCTGCGCTCGACCTACCGCCACGAGGCCGACTCGGCGATCGGTTTCCAGATGTTCAACGAGCCGGACCAGATGGGCACGCCGGCCGCGTTCATGAACTCGGCCTCGAACATCCCGTTCGCGTTCAACTGGTTCTACGTGAACTCGGCCGACACCGCGATGTTCACCTCAGGCGCCCAGCCCGTGCGCCCGTCCGGCGCCGACCCGAACCTGCCCACCAAGGCCGAGGCGGCCTACGAGTGGACGGGTTGGAACCCGGACACCAACGTGGCGACCTACGTCCCGAACTCCGCCCACCCCCAGGCGGTGAACCAGGACTACTTCGTAAGCTGGAACAACAAGCAGGCCAAGGACTACGGCGCGGCGGATGGCAACTTCAGCTTCGGCTCAGTGCACCGAGGCGACCTGCTGGACACCCCGATCAAGGCCGGCATAGCCGCAGGCACGAAGTACGACCGGGCAACCCTGGTGAAGGTGGTCGAGTCGGCGGCCACCACCGATCTGCGAGGCACCGACGTACTCCCGGTGCTGCTGAGGGTGATCGACACGGCGACGGTGACCGACGCAACCCAGGCGGCAGCCCTGACAAAGCTGCGCACCTGGCTGGCGGCAGGCGCACACCGCCAGGAAACAGCCTCGGGCAGTAAGGCATACGCGAGCGCCGACGCCATCCGCATCTTCGACGCCTGGTGGCCGAAGCTGGTAGTGGCCGCGTTCCAGTCGAACCTGGGCGACGGCCTGTTCCAGACCCTGGTGGACGCGCTGCAGATCAACGAGTCCCCGTCGGGCGGCCAGACCGGCCCGAAGTCGTCCTTGCCGACGAGCGCGAACGAAACCCAGGCCCACAAGGGTTCCTCGTTCCAGTTCGGCTGGTGGGGCTACGTGGACAAGGACCTGCGCGCGGTCCTCGGCGACACCGTCCCCGGCTGGTCCCAGAAGTACTGCGGCAACGGCACCGTTTCCACCTGCCGCACGGCCCTGCTGACGAGCCTGACGGCTGCGATCAACGAGCCGGCCGCGACGACGTACCCCGCCGACACCCACTGCGCAGCCGCCGACCAGTGGTGCGCCGACGCCATCCTCCAGAGCCCGCTGGGCGGCATCAGCCACGGCCTGATCGCCTGGCAGAACCGCCCCACCTACCAGCAGGTCGTCTCGTTCCCGGCAAAGCGAGGCGACGACATCAGCAACCTGGTCTCCGGCAAGACCGCCACGGCGTCCAGCATCCAGAGCAGCTACGTGGCCGCAAACGCCATAGACGGAAACCTGACCACCCGCTGGGCCAGCTCCTACGCCGACAACCAAACCTTGACGGTAGACCTGGGCTCCGCCAAAACAGTGGCAAGAGCCCTGATCCGCTGGGAGTCGGCCTACGCCACCGCCTACAAAATAGAAACGTCCACAAACAACACCACGTGGACCCAAGCAGCTGCGGTTACCGGCGGAAACGGCGGCCTGGACACGGTCACCTTCCCGGCCACCACCGCCCGCTACCTACGCCTGACCGGCCAGACCAGGGCAACGTCATACGGCTTCTCCGTCTACGAGTTGGAGGCCTATGCCCACTGACGAAGAACAGCCCCGTCGTCCGCGGCGGGGCTGTTCCCGGTCCGGAAAAAGCGGCTCAGCTAGGAGCGGGTGGGTGCCGACGGCTTCCCGTCAGTCCACTCGATCGTCAGGAACGTCTCGTTGCCGGACTTTTCCGCCTTGCCGTTGGCGGCGTCAGTGGCGTTGTACTCGCGGGCGAAGAGCTGGTGGGTCGCGGGATCGAGGACGATCGAGTTGGCTTGGACGACGCCGGAGCCGTTGTTCAGCAACGTGATGCGTACGCCGTCGCGGTTTTCAGCGTCCTTGACGTGTTCTTGGATCGTGATGCCGGGCAGGTCGGCGATCACCTCGAACGCCGCAGCGCGTACCGCGGGTGGCGCCGGGACCTGCACCAGCAGCTCGGTCATCGCCCGGAAAAGGTTCGCATCCCCGTCCGGGGTGCCGGGAAGTGCGGCGGTGGCGCGCTCGACGATCCGGTCCTGAAACAGCTTCTTCAGCTGGGCCGGGCCGGTCGGCAGCGCGTTCACCTCGACCGTGTCGAAGCCGCCCAGACTCTGCAGAAACATCGAGGCGGACATTGTTTCCAGCGTGGCCTTGCCCGGGGTCGCACGGAGCGTGTCGTGACCGGCTGCGTTGTCCGCGGTGACGTCCCAGGTGGTCGGTTTGCCGGCCGCGACCCACTTCGTCGTGTCCTGCGGGGAGAGCGGGCGGTACCCGAGGTCCCGCCGGCCGACCCAGCTGGCGTCGTGTGGATCCTTGGCAAGCCAGTACTCGACCACGGTCCGGCTGGCGAGGTCGTAGCCCTGGACATGGACCGGGCCGCGGACGACGACGGCCTCGGTGTGCCAATACCTCCCGGTCTTCTCCGCACCGGCCGTGGTGGCAGCGGCCAGCAGAAGGTCATGCGCGCCCAACTGCCCCGCCGGGGTGGCGGCTCCAACGCCGGGACCACGGGTCACCGCGTCCGGCTGCCCGAGCGAGAACGCCAGCACCGCGGCTGCCACGGTGACGACAGCGGCAGCTCCGGCCAGGGCCGGGCGAATCGTATGGTGACGCGGCCGCCGCCGGGTGGCCGCGGTGAGCTTGTCTCGCGCCTGGACCGTCGCCTGCGCGGTCGGTCCTGGTGCGTCGAGCAACTCACGAATGAGCTGAAGGTCTTCGTTCATCGGGTGGCTCCTGAGATGTCACGGGTGGGGTCGGCGCCGCCCAACGCGGCACGTACCGCCTTGCGGGCGCGACTCAAACGGGAGGCGACGGTGCCCTCCGGGATGCCCAGGGCGACAGCGACCTCCGCGTAACCGAGGTCGGCCAGGGCAACGAGCAGGAGTACGTCCCGGTCAGCCGGTTTGAGGTCCCGCAGGGCTGCGGCGAGCTCGCGCTGGACGACGCCGGCCGCCACCCGCGAGATGATCCGCTCGTGGTCGTTCTCGGCCGGCTCGGCGTGCGAGCCGACGCGGCCCAGGGCCCGGTAGCGGCGCTCCTCGTCGCGGTGATGCCGGCGGATCAGGTTGGTGGCGATGCCGTAGAGCCAGGCGCGTACCTGTCCCGCGTCGTTCAGCTTGTCCCGATCGCGGAACGCCACCAAAAACGTCTCGGCCGCGAGGTCATCGGCATGGGACGCGCTCAACCGCCCGGCCACATACCGGTAGATCTCCCCGTGATACATGTCGAAGAGATCCGCAAACCGGTCGGCTTGCGCCTCCCGCCACTTGATCACCACCATGGGCGGTTCCATTGGATAGTCACGCCTCTTAGTGCCCGGTAGCCCACATTGCCTTCACCCGCTCAACGTCGAAGAGCCGAAAGCACGACGGGCTGATAGCAGAAGTTACTGCCGAGCTCCTAGTAACGGGGCAAGATCAAAAAAGAGTCCCCACAGCCCCCCACCGCAACCACAACGGTTTTGACGTAACCGCAACCGGCACGGTCTCGCTCGCGCACCCCACCACAAACCCCGGCCCGCCCAAGCCCCCACTTGGCGTCCCAAAGCGCGGCAGCCAGATCACCGAGCGAGAGGGGACCGCCCAGCCTTCACGCTCCTGGCCGCGAGCGAGCAATCCCCTGCCCGTAACAGGCTCCCAAGCAAGGTTGTGGGCCGGGGATGACCATGCAGGGCATAGATGCTTCACCGCCCAGCATGGTCATCCCCGGCCCAAAACCGTCCCAGCGCAAGAGAAACCTAAGCAACAGACCGAATCCGAGTAACAAGAACCGACCCAAGCACGGTAATAACAGCAACAGTAAGGAACAAAACAGGATACCCACCAAGATAGGTAACGAGCGGAAACGCAAGAGCCGGCCCCAACACCTGAGGAGCAGAATTGGCGATATTGATAACCCCAAGATCCCGCCCCCGATCCTCAGCCGAAGGCAGAACCTGAGTAATCAACGCCTGATCAACCGACAGATAGACCCCGAAGCCAAGCCCGAGGATCACCGCGGCGGTAAGCGCACCCGGCCAGGTAGGCCAAACAGCGAGCAGAACCATGGACACCGCCATGACCAGCCCCGAAGCGATAACCGAAGGCTTACGCTTCCCGGTCCGATCCGAGATCACCCCGCCGATCACCACGGTCATCACGGTAGCGATCGTGTAGACGATGATCAGGATGGCGAGACCGTCGTCCGCGTTCGAGTAGTGCACCTTGTCCCGCAGGAAGTACAAAAGGTAGAGCGTAGCCATAGCGTTCCCCAGTTGAACCAGGAACCGAGTCCCGAACGCCCAAGCGAAGTCCCCACCGTGCCACCGGAACGTCCCTCGCAAATCGAACCGAGCCGGCACAGCCGGAAGCGGATCGCGAGTGCCCAGCACGAACGGCACGGCGAGCACCACGACCACGACCGCGATAGCCCAGTACCCGCCACCCACCATGGTGACCAGCAGAACCCCGGCGACCACACCGACCGACTGAGTGAGCCCCACCCACCCGGAGACCACACCCCGCTGGTCAACCGGAGTCTGGTCCGGCACCACCGCCGTAAGACCCGCTTGAAGCACATTGAGCCCGACCTGCGCGAAACACCAGCCGATCGCGACTCCGGCAACACTGTGCACCCCGTCAAGCGCCACGAGACCGGCCGCCCCGATGAGCGCCCCCGCCACGATCCAGGTATGCCGCCGCCCGGTACGCGCGGTCGTAGCATCGGACAGCGCCCCCGCAACCGGCCCGACGATCACCGCGACGAGCGCCCCGAGCCCGGTAACAATGCCCAGCGCAGTCGTCTTGGAGTCCGGAGTGATGTCCTCGATCTGGTTGGGCAGCAACACCTGCAGCGGCCCGAAGTACCCCATCCACAGCCCGAGGTTGGCCAGCGAGAGCAGCCCGATCCAGCGCCCCGGAGCCCGGGGCGGATCAGCGACGATCGTCATCCGCGCTCCCGCAACAACGAGGCAAGCCAGCGGTAGGAATCCTTGGGCGTACGTTCCTGGGTGTCGAAGTCGACCCGGACCAGCCCGAACCGCTGGCTGTACCCCTCGGCCCACTCGAAGTTGTCGAGCAGCGACCAGACGAAGTACCCCCGGACGTCGACCCCGTCGGCAAGAGCCCGTTTGACGGCCCCGAGGTGCCCGTCGAGATAGTCGATCCGGAACTGGTCGGCGGTCCCGTCGTCGGTAGAGCACCCGTTCTCGGTGATGTAGATCGGCGGCAGCGCGTCCCCGTACGTCGTCTTGAGCCCGGTGAGCAGCTCATGCAGCCCGTCCGGCACCACCGGCCAGCCGAAGGCGGTGGTCGGGACCCCGTCGATCTGCTTCATGTCGAACGGCAGCTCATCCTGGCTGGGCGCGCCGACCCGGGTCGGGTTGTAGTAGTTGATCCCCAGCGTGTCGATCGCCGTGGAGATCGTCTCGAGGTCGCCGTCCTGGATAACAGGTTCGAGCATCCCCGCCAAGAATTCCGGATATGTCCCGAGAAGCACCGGATCGTTGAACAGCCGGTTGTGGAACCCGTCGTAGATCATGGCGGCGACCTGGTCGGCCTCGTCGTCGGAGGCGGCCCAGACCGGCGTGCAGTTGTTGGTGATCATGATTTCGGCCGCCCCGCGCGACCGCAGCTCGGACACCGCCAGCCCGTGCCCGAGCAGCTGGTGGTGGGCGACCGGCAGCGCCTCGAACCCGAGCGACTTACCCGGCGCGTGCGACCCGAACGCGTACCCCTGGGCCATGTGCACGATCGGCTCGTTCAGCGTGATCCACCGCTTGACCCGATCCCCGAGCCGATCGGCGACGATCCCCGCGTACTCCGCGAACCGCAGCGAGGTCTCCCGGTTGAGCCACCCACCGTCGTCCTCGAGCGCCTGCGGCAGATCCCAGTGGAAAAGGGTGGGAACGGCAGCGATGTCCCGTTCCAGCAGCCCGTCGACAAGCCGGTCGTAGAAGTCAAGCCCGAGCGGGTTGGGCTTACCGCGCCCGTCCGGCTGAATGCGCGGCCAGGCCAGGCTGAACCGGTACGCATCCACCCCGAGCCCGGTCATCAGGTCAAGGTCGCCCGCCCACCGGTGGTAGTGATCGCACGCCACGTCCCCGGTGTCCCCGCCGAGAGTTCGCCCCGGGGTGTGCGAGAACGTGTCCCAGATCGAGACCCCACGCCCATCCTCGGCCGCGGCCCCCTCGATCTGATAGGCAGCGGTGGAGACCCCCACCTCGAACCACGTGGGAAACCCATCGAGCGATCCCAAACCAGCCCCCATCCAAAGGCGAATTCAGTTCAGGTTAGTGATCGCGCTCACCCGGCGGAACCCCTGACGCGTGGCGGTCCGGGTTTACCGTGAGCGTATGGACGGGCGTGAGTTTCATGTCGACATCGCGACCCTGGACGCGGCCGCGGCCGGAATCGCCGAAACCATCGATGATCAGCAAAGACTCGCCCTGAGCCGGCTGCCCGGGCCGACCGGAATGTACGGCGACGACGACCTGCACGACGCCATGGCCGAGTTCAGCAAACGCTGGGATGACGGTCTCCAGATCCTCACCGAGGACGCCGCGGCTATCGGGGACAGCCTCGTGCGTGTCGCCCGGGCCTACCGGGCCACCGACGAGGCGACCGCCCGGCGGATTACCTACGACCCAGCCTCAGGTGCGGTTGATGGCTGAACTGGGCGAGACCCGCGACCCGAGAGCGCTGGTGCCGGGCGATCCGGACGCCATCGTGCAGAACGCTGTCGCACTCCGGGACCGTGCCGGGGACGCGGGCGCCGCCGGCGACGGCCTCCGGAAGATCGACAGCGGTTCGTGGACCGGCGCTGCGGCGGAGCGGTTCCACGAGAAGTTCAGTTACGAGCCGGGGCGATGGTTCACCGCCGCAGACGCGATGCAAGCGGGTGCCGGAGCGCTCGATGACTATGCGGCCACGCTGCGCTGGGCTCAGCAGCAGGCAGCCGAGGCGATCCGGATGTGGGACGAGATCGAGGTCGTAGTACAGCGGGTGCCGTCCCCGCCGATGTTCCCCGACCCGTTCGAACCGGCACGAAGCGTCCTGGCCACCGCCCGGATCCAGCTCAGCGCCGCGGCTGGCATCGCGGCGGCGACGCTACGGGCCAAGGCGTCACTCGCGCCGGAGAAGTCCAGTTGGCTGGACGATGTCGGCGACTTCGTCCACGACGTGGGTGGCGATGTCGTCAACACGGTCGCCTCCTTCGGCAACGCCGCGCTTCACCACCCCGGCTCGCTCGGGCTCGCCGCCGCTGGGATCGGTCTTGCCATGGTGAGTTCCGGTGGCGAGGCGCTCGGTATCGGCCTGGACGCCACCGGTGCGGGCGCCGTGGCCGGCGTGCCGCTCAACGTGGTCTCTGCTGCTGGCATCGCGGCCGGGGCGAGCCTCACGACCGCGGCGATGGCCGACATCGCCTCGCACGCGGGAGGTGATGACCAGGTCTCGCCGGTCGATACCGAGGGCGGCTCCGCGTCCGAGGGCGCGGCCGACTCGACCGGCGGCAACCCGGCCGTGGCGAAGCCCGGATGGTCTTCGCGGACGGCGGACAACGGAAAAGGCATGGTTTACCAGAAACCGGGAGCACCTGGGAACGCTGATATGGTGCGGGTAATGGACCCGACGTCCCAATATCCGAATGGCTATGTGCGTTATTACAACGGCCAAGGACAGCCGATCGGGCTTGACGGGAAGCCGGGGCCGAATTCGGCGACGCACATCCCGATCAAGGCGGATGGCACCTACCCGACACCGGTGGGATGGTGAGCATGGACCTGGGATTCGGTGGCGAGCATGTTGTCCGCTGGGAGTCCGGGTGGACCGTCGCCCTGGAGTTCAGTGGCGGGTTCGAGGTGCGTATCGAGACGGCGTTCGTCGTGCGATCCGCCGGCTCCGAGCGGCACGTCACCCCCGGCGATGACGTCGAACTCGCCGACCTTGACGGGGCAGTCGTTTCCGAGGCCGTCGGTGATGACAGCGGCGGCTTGCGGATCGTCTTCCAGGACGGCACGCAGCTGCTCGCTGCCGCCGATCCTGGTTTCGAGGCGTGGACCCTCGCCGGGCCGGACGGGCTGAAGGTGGTCTCCGAGCCGGGCGGCGGCCTTGCCGTGTGGTCGGCTGCCAGCTAGCCGGCCGGGCGTGGGCCGAGGATGGTCTCGATGCGTTCGATGTCGGGGTAGCTTGCTGTCTCCAGCAGGGAAACGGCTTCGGCTCGGGCCCGGTTCGCGGCCTCCTCGTCGCCGGCCGCCAAATGCGTCGTGTAAAGGCCGATCAGCGGCTCGATCCGCAGGTCCTGCATGTCGCCGTACAGCCGCAGGGCCTCCTCGAAAGCCGCCACCGCCCGGGCCGGGTCGCCGCTCGCCGCGTGGAAGCGGGCCAGGTGCAGCCAGCTGCCGGCGGCGGCGTGTGGCTGCTCGCTGCCTACGTTGATGTCGATGCTCTCCTGCAGCAGCTCACGGGCCTTCTCCCGGCCGTCCGGGCGGTGGAAGTGGTACCACGCGATCGGGTGCAGGGCGTTTGCCTCCTCGACCCGGCCGAACGCGCCACCCATCTTGCGGTAGGCGGCCAGCGCTTCCACCGCGTACGGATAAGCCTTGATGGTTTGCTCCCGGGTTGGCACTCCGTGCACGCCGACGATGCCGGTGGCCATGCTGAGCAGGCCGTGCGCCAGCCGGATCGGGTCGTTCGTCTCGCGGCCCACCGCGATCGCCACCTCGAGCGCCGCCACCGACTGGTCGATCTGGTTGAGGCGCAGGTAGGCGCGGCCGATCGCGTACTGCAGGAAGCCCACCCACCACCGGTCGCCGTCCGCCTCGGCGACGGCCAGGGCCCGGCGGGCCAGCGCGATCGAGTCGTGCAGATGGAACCGGACATCCTGCTGGTAGGGCGAGAGAACCCAGAAAAAGGCCTTCAGGTACGCGGGAGCGCAGATCTCGGTGTACGCCATCAGCGTGTCGTATTCGGTGTCCTGCCAGGCGTACGCCTCCTTCTGGTCGGCGAAGGTCTCCGGCCGGATGCCGGCCGGCACCGGTGGCACCCGGCGGGGTTGCCGGTAGGGGAAGCACACCTTGTCGGCGTTGGCGGCCGAGAACAGGTAGTGCTCGACCAGCACGTCGGGGGTGGGCGAGCCCAGTTCGAGGGCGTAGGCGCGGGCCAGGTCGTGGTAGACGTACCGGCCGGGGCTGCGCTCGTCCAGCAGGTGGGCGTCGCAGAGCAGCCGCAGCTGGCCGCGGGCCGCGTCGCCGGCCACGCTGATCGCGGCGGCCCGGCTGACGTCGGGGCCGGGGTGCAGGGCTAGGTGCCGGAAGAGGCCGGCGGCGCCGTCCGGCAACTGCCGATAGGACCAGGAGAGTACGGCTCGCAGGTCATGTTTGAACCCGGCCACCGTGAACGCGTCCAGGCCGTGCTCGTCGCGCAGTTCGGCGGCGATCGCGGACAGCGAGAACTGGCTGCGGATGGCGGCCCGCGCGCACACCACGGCCAGCGCGAGCGGCAGGCCGCCGCAGCGGGCCACGATCGCGTCCCGGGCGTCCGGCTCGGAGTCGACGCGGGTGCTGCCGAGCCGGCCGCGCAGGTAGTTGCGGGCCTCGTCGTCGTCGAACGCGTCCAGCCGCAGGGTGTGCGCGCCCTCGGCGACGACCAGACCGCCGAGGTGGCTGCGGCTGGTGACCAGCACCGCGCAGCCGGGCGCGCCGGGCAGCAGCGGCCGCACCTGCTCGGCGCCGGCCGCGTTGTCCAGCAGGAGCAGCATCCGGCGGCCGGCCAGCACGCTGCGGAACAGCGCGACCCGCTCGTCGAGCGACGGCGGGATGCGGTGGTCGGGCAGGCCGAGCGCGGTGAGGAAGCCGAACAGCACGTCGGCCGGGTCGGCCGGGTTCTCCTCGGGGCCGAAGCCGCGCAGGTCGGCGTAGAGCTGGCCGTCCGGGTAGCGGCCGGCCACGGTGTGCGCCCACCGCACGGCCAGGGTGGTCTTGCCGACCCCGCCGGCACCGCTGATCACCGCGAGGGCGGAGTCGGCGAGCCGGTTGAGGGCGCCGATCTCGGCGCTGCGGGCCGCGAACCCGGCCGCCGACCGGGGGAGTTGCGCCGGCCGCAGGTGCGAGCCACGGTCGGTGCCGACCGCCTCCTCGAGCACCTCGCCGCGCTGTTCCAGGATGGCCTGTTCCAGGGTGGACAGTGCCGGTTCAGGGTCGAGGCCGAGCTCGTCGGCGAGGTGTTCGCGGTGCCGGCGCAGCGCGTCGAGCGCGTCGGCCGAGCGGTGCGCGGCCCACAGGCCGAGGGCGAGCAGCCGCCACGCCTCGCCGCGCAGCGGTTCCGCGTCGGCCAGGGCCTGCGCGGCCGGCACCGCCTCGGCGATCCGGCCGACCCGCAGCATCGCGGTGACCGCGCGTTCCTGGGCGGCGCAGCGCAGCTCGGTGAGCCGGGTGATCTCGGCGCGGGCCCATTCCTCGTCGGCGAACTGCTCGTACGGCACGCCCCGCCACAGCGCGAGGGCGTCCCGCAGCACCGCGACCGCGTCCTGCGGGGCGAGGTCGGGGGAGCGGGTGACGTCGCGTTCGAATCGCCAGGCGTCCACCTGGGCGGCGGGCAGCCGCAGCGCGTAGCCGGCGGCTTCGGAAACCAGGATCTGCGGCGCGGTGCGCGGTGCGCGATCCGGTTCCAGCAGCCGTCGGAGCCTCGAGATGTACGCCTGGAGCGTGGCCGTGGCACTCGCCGGTGGGTCGCCGCCCCAGACCTGGTCGACGATCCGGTCGGCGGGCACCACCCGGCCACCCGCCGCGACGAGAATGGCGAGCACCGCCTGTTGTTGGTACCCGCCCGGGGTGCCGGCCTCCGGGGCCCGCACCTCGACGGGCCCGAGAACGCAAACCTCGATCATTTCCGAGTGACACCACACCGGTTCGGGCCGTCAAGTCGTCGCCGATCTTAAGCGGTTAACCAGCGTGTTCATGTTTCCCGGCGAGGCGGATAGCCGACATCGGCCCGGTTGAACAAACCGGGCCGGGCCGGCGTCGCCGCGCATGGGGGCAGGCGGCGACGCCGGCGATCAGTGGGCGCCGCAGAGTTCCGGCACGCGGCCGGTGTGCGGATCGCCGGCCAGGATGCGCCGGTGCAGTTCGCGCAGCTCGGCCGACGGCCGCACCCCGAGCTGCTCGGCCAGGACCCGCCGGACCTGGTCGTAGTGGGCGAGCGCGTCGGCCGGCCGCCCGGCCCGGCACAGCGCCGTCATCAGCAGCCCGTGGTACGGCTCGGAGATCGGCGATTCGGCGACCAGCCCGCGCAGCCGGGCGATGGCCTCGGCCGGCCGGTCCAGCTCGATGGTCACGGCGGCCAGGTCGGCGGTCGCTGCCCGGCACAGTTCGGCCAGCCGGGCCCGCTGCCCGGCCAGGTAGAACCCGGTGGTGCCGGCCAGCGGGGTGCCCCGGTGCAGGGCAAGTGCGTCGGCCAGCAGCCCGGCCGCGACCGGGTGGTCACCGGCCCGCAGTGCCTCGGCGGCCGCGGCGGTGTCCCGGCGGAACCGCCACACGTCCACCGCGTCGGCCGGCACGTCGAGCTGGTAACCGCCGGCGATCCAGCCGATCTCGGCCGCCCCGGACAGGGTGCGGCGCAGCCGGGACAGGTAGGTGCGCACGGTGCTGACCGCGGAGTCCGGTGGCGCGTCCGGCCACAGCGCGTCGACCAGGTCCTCGGTGGTGGTGATCCGGCTGCCGCGCAGCAGCAGGACGGCCAGCGTGGTGCGCTGCTGCGGGCTGCCCAGTTGCAGCTCGACCCCGTCCCGCCAGGCCCGCACCGGCCCGAGCAGGGAGAACGCCAGGGTGTTCACGAGGTCGCGCCGCGCAGCTCGTCGACGTACCGCCGGTACTGCCGGCGGCCGACGAGCTGCCACAGCACGCGGCCGGGGGCCGGCACCTTGCCGAGGAAGTAGCGCTGCTCCTCGGGGGTGGCGTCCTCCAGGATCGCGCCGAGGGCCAGCATCACCTTGCTCTTCGGAATGGTCTCCAGCCCCCGCCGGCCGACCTCGTCCCACTCGTCGACGGTGAGGTGGTCGGCGATCAGCGGCAGGATCTGCGCCTCCTCGTCGTCGAGGTGCTCGGTGAGCACGCAGATGTGGTCGTGCAGGGCCTCGACCAGCGCGGCCCGGACGTGCGCGGCGGCCCCGGCCTCCCACCGCGGCAGGATCCCCCCGATCACCGTCAGCGTGCCGTCGAGCAGTTTGTGCTGCGTTTCCATCCGTTCGACGAGGTCGTCGTAGAGGCGGGCCCGCTGGTACAGCTTGGGCCAGATCAGCTCGTCCTCGAGCTGGTGATGGTGGTGCAGGCCGCCGGTGTACTCGCGGACCGCGTCGGCGATCCGGGCGGCCCGGACGGTGTCGCCGGTGCGCACCGCATCGGCCAGGCGCGGCAGGATGGCGGCCTCGCGGCGGAACACCCGGTGGATGATCACCATTTCGTGTGTGTACGGCGTAGTCATGACAGGCACAGACTCCCCCTCGGGTCTTGGTCGGGTCAGGACGCCCGGGAGTCTGTCGGAGCCCACTTGCTCGCCACTTGCACGGCGGTCGTCAGTGTCCTGGCCGGCGGTCGACGAATGATCGACGACTGCAAACTTCCTGCGTCGTTTCGAGCATTGACTGCGGGCGATCTCCGTGTGACGGTAGCCAGGCAAGCGCTTTCCTGATGCTTTCACGGAGCCAGCCATGCCCAAGACTCGTTCTGCCGCCGCCGTCCTCATCGCTGTCGCCGCGCTGGGAGTGGCCGGCGCCGCCCCGGCGGACGCTGCCACAGTGTCCGCCGGGGCCCTGGTCCTCGGTCAGCAGGTGCTCCCACCGAACGACGGCTGGGCCGCGTCCGGCGCCGGCACGACCGGAGGCGCCGCGGCCACCGCCGGCGTCGTCGTGCACAACCGGGACGAACTGGTGGCCGCGGTCGCCGGTAACGACCCGAAGATCGTCTACGTGAGTGGCCGGATCGACATGCTCGAGGGGCAGCCGTGCTCCGCCTTCGCCGACCCGGCGTACACCCTCGACACGTTCCTGGCCACGTACGACCCGGCCGTGTGGGGCCGGGCCGCGAAGCCGACCGGTCCGGTCGAGGAAGCCCGGGTGCGGTCGGCCAAGGCGCAGGGTGACCAGATCAAGGCGATCGTCGGCAGCAACACCACGATCATCGGCATCAACAACGGCCGGATCAGCCACGGCAGCCTCGTGCTCACCAACGTCAGCAACGTGATCGTGCGCAACCTCGAGGTCGTCGACGCGGCCGACTGCTTCCCGGCCTGGGACCCGACCGACGGCGCGGCCG
The DNA here is from genome assembly GCF_016862435.1 of Paractinoplanes tereljensis. GTDB lineage: Bacteria > Actinomycetota > Actinomycetes > Mycobacteriales > Micromonosporaceae > Actinoplanes > Actinoplanes tereljensis. The sequence goes on along the minus strand of NZ_BOMY01000055.1, from coordinate 225,040 downwards.
GCAACTGGAACTCCCTTTACGACCTGGTGTCGCTGTCCGGCGCGACAAACGTGTGGATCGACCACAACACGTTCAGCGACGGCAACAACCACGACGCGGACCAGCCGCTCTACTTCGGCCGGCCGTACCAGGTGCACGACGGCGCCTCCGACATCATCCGGGGCTCGGACCTGGTCACCGTGTCGTACAACGACTACTACGACCACGACAAGACGATGCTGATCGGCTCGACCGACACCCCCGGCGTCGACGTGGGCAAGCTGCGGGTCACCGTGCACCACAACCGTTTCGGCAACGTCGGCCAGCGCGCGCCGCGGGTCCGGTTCGGCCAGGTCGACGTGTACGACAACCTGTTCGTCGCCACCGACGAGGACACGTATCAGTACTCGTTGGGCGTCGGCGTCGAGTCGGCCATCTACGCCGAGAACAACTACTTCAAGCTCAGCGCGGACGTGCCCACCGCCGACGTGATCCACTACTGGAAGGGCACGAAGATCACCGCGATCGGCTCGCTCGTCCAGTACGGCAGCCGCCGCCCCCAGCCGGTCGACCTGGTCGCCGACTACAACCTGGCCTACGACCCCGACCTGACCGCCGACGCCGGCTGGACCCCCACCCTGCGTCCCCGGGTCGACCCGGCCGCCGCGGTGCCCGGCATCGTCGCCGCGAATGTCGGGATTCGGCACTTGGGCTGCTGAAGTTTGGCACGCTGACTACATGCACATCGGCGTCATCGGAGCAGGACAGCTAGGCGCGACCCTGGCCGGGTGGTGCGCGCAGAGCGGTCACGACGTGGCGGTCACCTCGCGGCATCCGGAGCAGCTGGCCGACCTGGCCGGCCGCCTCGGTGACCACGTGACCGCCATGCCGGTGGCGGACGCGGCGGCGTACGCGGATGCCGTCCTGTTCGCCCCGACCTGGGAGTCGGCGCACGAGGCGATCGACCTGACCGCCGGGAACCTGGCCGGCAAGGTCGTGATCGACGCGACCAACCCGCCGGAGGCCACCCCGGACGGCCGCAGCGGCCTCGAGCAGCTGATGGAGTGGGCGCCGGACGCGTTCTGGGCCAAGGCGTTCAACACCCTGCCCACCGGCGTGCTGTCCCGGCGCCGCGGCCACGACCCGCTGCTGGCCGAGTTCGTCTGCACCGACCGGCCGGCCGCCCGGCTGACCGCCGCCCGCCTGATCAAGGACCTCGGCTTCGCCCCGTACTACGCGGGCGGCGCGGAGAACGCCCGCCTCACCGAGACGGGCGGTCCGCTGCAGCTGGCCGAGTGCGACGTCATCGACGCCAAGGACATCCTGGCCCAGGCGCTCAGTCTTTGAGCAGCCGGCCGAGCCACTCCGTGCGGGTGCGGCGGGCCGCGACGGAGATCGGCGCGGCCGGGAACAGGGCGTCGAAGCCGTGGAACCCGCCGGTCCACACGTGCAGGTCGGCGCGGCCACCGGCGGCCCAGATCCGGCTGGCGTAGGCGACGTTCTCGTCCCGGAACAGCTCGGCCGACCCGGCATCGAGGTAGGCGGGCGGCAGGCCGGACAGATCCTCGGCCAGCGCGGGGGAGACGTAGGTGCCGTCCAGCACGCTGCGCCAGCCGAACTCGTTCATCTCCCGGGTCCAGACCACCGCGTCACCACGGGCCTCGTTGCGCTGATCGAGCATGGCCCCGATCAGCACCTGACCGGCGATCGCCAGGTCCCCGCGGTCGCGAGCCAGCAGCGTCACCCCGGCGGCCAGCCCACCACCGGCACTGGCCCCGGCCACGACCACCCGGGCCGGGTCGATCCCCAGGTTCTCGACCGCCCAGGCCAGCCCGCGGTAGCAGTCCTCGACCAGCTCGGTGCCCCGGGCCTCGGGCGCCAGCCGGTATTCGACCGAGGCCACCGTGACCCCGAGTTCCGTGAGCCACTCCAGGGGGATGTCGAGCTGCGAGTAACGATTCCCCATGACCATGCCGCCGCCGTGGATCCAGAACACCAGCGCCGGGGCCGGCCCGGCCGGGCGCAGCACCGTCAGCGGCACCGGCCCGTCGATCTCCTGCCGTTCCACTCCGGGGTGGTCCAGCGGCGGCGGCGCGGCATAGGGCCGGATCTGCGCGAGGGTCTCGTCGTTGAGCGGCGGCATCGCCGGCATGGCGGCGAGCAGGGCCTTCAGGTCGGCATCGAGTTCCATCTCAGAACGCCTTTCCACCGACGGGAACCTCATCCGAGTACGCCGAGCCGGCCAGCAGCGGCTGCAGCGCCGCGACCAGGGCCTGGGCCGGCGCGGTGGCGAAGAACGCGGCGTGCGCCTCCGGGCTGGTCCAGCCCTCGGTGACGTGCACGACGTCGGGGTCGCCGGCCGAGCGGCCGACCAGGAAGACAACGCAGTCGGGGTGCGGCAGCGAGGGTGCGTCCAGCAGCAGCGCGACCACCTCGTCGCCCTTGCCGGGTTGCGCATTCATCGTGGCGTGGAAACCGTGGTTGATTCTCATGAGAAGAATTCAACCGCCCTGAGCTGCCCAATCGTTAGAACGATCGCGTCGAGGTCTTGCCCGATCCTCTCAGCAGCGGGAGGATCGGGTCATGAGCCTCGACGAGCTGCGCAGCCTGTGCAACCGCCACGCCCGGCCCGACCAGCGCACGCCCATCGAGGACGTGCTCATCTCGAAGACCGACCACAGCACCCCGCCCGCGCCGGCCATGTCCGGGGCGATCCTCGCCGTCATCGCGCAGGGCTCGAAGCGCATCGCCCTCGGCGACCGCGTCTACGAATACGGCGCGGGTCAATATCTGATCGCCTCGGTCGACATGCCGGTCACCGGCGAGTTCCTGCAGGCCAGCCCCGACCTCCCGGCGCTCGGCGTCGGCCTGCTGCTGCGCCCGGCCGCCATCGCCGAGCTGCTGCTCCAAGCCGGTCCCGGCGACCTGCCGGCCGCGCCCGGGGGCACACCCAGCGGCCTTGCGGTCAGCGACGCCCCGGCCGAGCTGCTCGACGCGGTGGTCCGGCTGCTGCGCCTGATCGAGCGCCCGCGGGACATCGCCGTGCTGGCCCCGCTGATCAAACGCGAGATCCTCTGGCGGGTCCTGACCGGCGAGCAGAGCGCCCCGGTGCGCCAGCTCGGCCTGGCCGACAGCAGCCTCACCCACGTGGCCCGGGTGATCCACTGGATCCGCGACCACTACAACGAGCCGTTCCGGGTGGAAGACCTGGCCCAGCTGGCCGGGATGAGCGTCTCCGCCTTCTACCGCAACTTCCAGGGCGTCACCGCGACCAGCCCACTGCAGTTCCAGAAGCAGATCCGCCTGCAGCAGGCGCGGCTGTTGCTGGCCGCCCGGCCCGGCGACGTCACCGGCGTCGGCCGCACCGTCGGTTACGACAGCCCGTCGCAGTTCAGCCGCGAATACCACCGCCAGTTCGGCGCCCCGCCCAGCCAGGACGCGAGCCGGCTCCGCGACCCGGAGCCGGCCCTGCCCTAGCTTCTTACTGCTGAGCGGTTGCGGTGAAGGTTGCCGAGGCGAGGGCGTTGTGCCCGATGACGTAACCGACCACCGCCTGCGACGTGTCGGCCGGCAGCTCCAGGGTGGGCACGCTCAGCGCCACGACGGTGAACTCGTAGCGGTGGGTGATGTCACCGGTCGGCGGGCACGGCCCGGTGTAGCCGATCCCGCCACCGTCGTTGGTGCCGTTCACGGCGCCGGCCGGGAGCACCGCACCGGTCGCCAGGGACGTCGTGGTGGCCGGGATGTCCCAGGCCTGCCAGTGCCAGAAGCCGCTGCCGGTGGGCGCATCCGGATCAAAAAGCGTCACCGCGAAACTGCGAGTGCCGGCCGGCGCACCCCGCCAGGACAGCTGCGGGGAGAGGCCGGCGTCGTCACAACCCCAGAACGGCGCCGGGATGGGCTTGCCGGACCGCAGGTCGGTGCTGGTGAGCTTGAAGTACCTGATGCCACTGGGCAGCCCACTGCGGATCTCTTTGAAGCCGAAGTGCAGGACGGTGGCCGCGGACGCGCCGGCGGCGGCCCCCACCACGACCAGGACGACCGCGAGGAGCACGGCCAGGCGACGGGAAATACGGTTCATGATCGACCCCCATGAATCTTCGATTGCTCGAGATTCTTCTCCCGGGGGTCGATCTACTTCAATCGGATGATCAGACGTCCACGTCGACGTACTGCTTGCCGGCCATGTTGACCACCCGCACCGAGGCCACCTCGGCCGGATCGATCAGGGCGCTGCCGTTCAGCGTCGTACCGTTCGCCTCGCCGGCGTCGGAGACCAGCCAGCTGCCGGCCAGGATCGGCTCGCCGTTCTTGCCGACCACCTCGAGCCGGCAGCGCTCACCGGCCGGGACGCCACCGACGGTGGCGGTCAGCCGCACCCACCCGGCCGCCGGGATCACGGTCGCGTCGATGCTGGCCCCGGTGCCCGAGTCCACCGCCGACACGACCCGCGTACCCGGCGCGACCGAGGCCGGGGCCGACGTGCCCTGAGCCTGCGGCGTACCGGTCGGAGCCGTACCCCGCCCGAGAATGACCCCGCCGCCGATCGCCACCGCGACCACCGCGGCCGCGGCCGTGGTCAGCACGGCCAGGCGGCGCAGCCGGCCGCCGCTGGATTCCTGCCGCACCTGGCGCAGCGTGCGCTGCAACAGCAGGTCGGCGTCCTCCGGCGGGCCGTCCAGCAGCATCTCGTCGGGGATCTCGCGCAGCGCCGACGACCACTCGGTCAGCGACTCGATCTCGTCCCGGCAGGCGGCACAGGACGCCAGGTGCTCGTCGGCCCGGCGCTTCTCGCCGGGGGTGAGCATCTCCATCAGGTACCCGGCCATGTCGACGTGGTCGTTGGTCGGGTTCGTGCTCTCGGGCGTGCTCATGATGCCAACCGTTCTCTGCCGCCGGCCTCGCGTAGGGCCCGCAATGCGTAGTAGGACCGGGACTTCACCGTTCCCGGCGGGATGCCGAGCACCTCGGCCGCCTCGGAGACCGTGCTGCCCCGCAGGTAGACCTGCTCGAGCACGGCTCGATGTTCGTCGGAGAGAGTGCTGAGCGCGTCGACCACGATCATCGAGTTGACCACCTGATCGGCGTGGTCGCCCTCGACCGCGGCGTCCGGCGGTGACTCACGCACCTCGGGCGGCCGGCGATTGCGGGCGCGGATCTGATCCAGCACGATGTTGCGCACGACGGTGAGCAGCCAGCCGCGCACCGATCCCTTGCCGCTGTCCAGGCTCTCCGGGTGCCGCCAGGCACGCAGCAGAGCCTCCTGGACGACGTCCTCGGCGGCCGGGCGGTCGCGGGTCAGCTGGGTCGCGTACGCCAGCATGGCCCGTCCGTGCTCCTGGAACAACGATCTGACCAGTGCCTCATCGGCCACCTCCCGGCGGGGTCTGCTGCTAGTCGACGGCATCGCGTCTCTCTTTGTCCGCGGCACTTGGTAGTCGCGCCGATCCGGTCTGACATCGACGAACGTACTGTGCTGCGGCTACTTGAGATACGTGCAGGTAGCCCACCCGGATCAAAGATCTTGGCAAAGTGGCACGCCCGGGTGAACCACCCTTGCGCCGGCGTCGTGTGGATGACACCAGCGAAGAGAGGGACGGCCATGACGACGCTCAGCAGGACGACGAAGGTAGTGGTCGGGCTGACCGGCCTGGCGTTCCTGGCAGCCTGCGGCAGCCAGTCGAATTCCCCGGACGACCTGATCGCGAAGCAGCTCCCGGTGGCCGAAACCAGGACGGTAGCCCCCTCGCCCACCAGCACCCCCGCCGACCTGGCCGGGGTAGCGGAACCGTCCGCGTCCGGCCAGGGCGCCGAACAGCAGGCCCCCGACGCCAAGCCCACCGTCGCCAAGACCCAGAAGTGGGTCAAGATCTTCAGCGGCCCGTCCGACAAGGACATCAAGCCCAACGAGGACAAGGCCAAGGGCAGCAACACGGTAGAGCTGAACGCGACCCTGAACGAGCAGATCGGCACCTACGTGACGGACGGCGCCGGCCGCACCCTTTACCGCTTCGACAACGACAACGCCAAGCCGCCCAAGGCGACCTGCAACGGCTCGTGCGCCACCGCGTGGCCCCCGCTGCTGATCAAGTCCCCCGGCAAGATCTTCCCGAAGGGCATCGACCCGAAGATCATCGGCTACGTCGAACGCGCCGACGGCCACTGCCAGGTAACCATCGGCGGCTGGCCGGTCTATTACTTCATCGCCGACGCGAAACCCGGCGACATCAACGGCCAGGGCGTCAACGGCAAGTGGTTCGCCATCGCCCCCACCGGCGGCAAGACCAAGCCCATCCCCGGCTTCCCGCTGACCAGCCCCACCAACTGAAAAACCATCGGGGGTCCACCCGGTTGCCTTCCCGGCAGCCGGGTGGGTCATTTATAAATACGGCCATCGAAGAGGGTCCCGTGCGAAGAGGCCCGGCCAGACGGTGGTCCGGCCGATCACCCGGCTTCCGGCCCGCCCCCGCTGGTCACCCTCCCAAACCCGCCCGCCGCGGCACCGGCCGCGTCGCCCGCCGGCCGCCGGCCGCGCGACCTTCCGCGATCTTGTTGACGTCCCGTTCTCTGCTGACGGGAATTCAACAGCCTCGGGGAGTCGCGGGCGGACGGGCGCCCCACGCGCCAGGCCGACCCGTAGGCTGCGCTGGTGGTGACCGAAGTCGACGTCCGCGCGAGCGACGGGCGCACCCTGCACACCTACTCCCGCGGCGACGGCGACCGGGTAGTCATGTGGCATCACGGCACCCCGAACATCGGATCCCCGCCGGCGCCGCTGTTCGCCGCGGCCGACCGGCTCGGCATCCGGTTCATCGGCTACGACCGCCCCGGCTACGGCGGCTCGACCCCACGCCCCGGCCGCGACATCGCCTCCGCCGCCGGCGACGCCGAGGCGGTAGCCGACGCGCTGGGCGTCGGCGAGTTCGCGGTGTTCGGCCACTCCGGCGGCGGCCCGTGCGCGCTGGCCTGCGCCGCCCTGCTACCCGGCCGGGTAACCGCCGCGGTATCGATCTCCGGCCTGGCCCCCTACGACGCGGCCGACCTGGACTGGTTCGCCGGAACAGGCCCGGCCGGCCAGGCCGGTCTGCGCGCCGCCACGGCCGGCCGCGCAGCCAAGGAGCTGCACGAGAAGGCGAACACCGACACCGCCCCCGACTTCCAGCCCGCCGACTGGGCCGCTCTGGAGGGGGAGTGGGGCTGGTTCGGCAGCGTCGTCGAGCCGGCCCTGGCCGCCGGCCCGGCCCCACTGATCGACGACGACCTCAGCTACGTGACCCCGTGGGGCTTCGCCCCGGCGTCGATCACCGCCCGGGTGCTGCTGGCCCACGGCACCGCCGACCGCGTGGTCCCGCCCGCCCACAGCTCCTGGCTGGCCACCCACATCCCCAACGCCACGTTGCGCCTGATCGAAGACGCCGGCCACATCTCAGTCCTGCCTTCCACGGCCGTACCAGCCCTGGAATGGATTTGACCTGGTAGTTGCGGTGCGGCCGGGTGGCCCGGGCACCCGCATGCCTGGGCCACCCGGCCGCAACTCGCGCCCCGTGGGGTTAGGGCCTGTCCTGCCGATCACGCGGGGCTGCGGCGTGGCCCAGCCGCCGCCTGGCCGCACGGCGCGAACACCCAGATACAACACCGGTATCCGGGCGCCCGCGCCGCGCACCCAGACGACACCTGGACCTCGCCTCGCTCCCACGCGATCGGCAGGACAGGCCCTAATCGTTGTCGCGGTCGGTGGAGAACGCGCGGGCCAGCATCGCCGCCACCGCTACGCCGATGATGGCGATGCCTACCTGGACCGCTACCACCAGCCAGTCGAAGCTGCGGCCGGTCACCTCGAACAGGTGACCACTGTGCCAGTCCCAGCGGTCGGCCGCCCAGGTGCCGGCGACCGCCGCGCCCATGCCGATCAGCACGGTCAGGATCACCCCGATCCGCTGGCGGCCCGGCAACAGGAGACGGGCCACCACGCCGATCAGCGCGCCGAAGATGATTGCCACCACATAGTCCTGTGCCTGCACGGCTGCCTCCCCACACCCTGGTGAGATCGACTTGCCCGTTCGGCGGGCCCGCTCAAACACCCCGCCAGGCGTTGCGCAGCGCCCGTGCGAAACGGGACGGCCGGTCGTTCTGCCAGCCGGAATCGCGCCACACCAGGGCCGGCAGGTGGCCGTGCTCGAAGATCTCGGCCTCGTCGTCAAGCAGCATGCGCAGGCTGGCCACCGCCGCGTTGACCGGTTCTATGTTCGGTGTGTCCATCACTGTCACCCCCGGTCAGCTGTCGCAGGCGATGCCGTCGCCGTCCCGGTCCAGGTCGTAGATGTCGTCGCCGATCACCCGGATCGGTCCGTCCACGAAGGCCGGGCCGTTGCCCCGGCCGCGCGCGCAGTCGACGTCGCTGGCAATCGGGACGCAGGGCTCGTAGTTGGGGTCGCAGCTGTCGCCGGCCGTCTTGGTGCCGATCGCGACCACCTTGGCCACCGGCTTGGTGGTGACGACGTCGCTGACCAGCTTGCGGCCCGTCTCCTTACCGCCCGAGAGAGTGACCTGGTAGGTGCGGGTGCGGACGCCGGTGACGCCGTTCGTCCGTACCCGTGTCTTGCCTTCTTCCAGGTTCTCGTCCTCGACGGTCTTGGTCGAGAAACCGATCGCCTTGGTGACCTTGACGGTCTTGGTCGTGGCGGCCGCGACGGTGGCCACCGGGGCGGTCGCCGGAGTGGCCGTGGCCGCCTCGGTGGTCGGCGTGGCCGGCGCGGCGGCCGGCGTGGTCAGCGTGTCGTACGCCCCGGCTCGGGTGTCGTCCGGCGGGGCGGACGGCTCGCCGGACAGTTGCTCGGCGACCGGCACGTCGATCGTGCCCGGGTTCGACGAGTCGGTCAGCGCGCCGATCGCGACCAGCCCGCCGCAACATGGCAGGATCAGGGCCGCCGCGATCAGCCCGACTCGCTGGACCCGCTGGACCGGCGTGAGCCGCGACCAGAAGCCACGCTTTTGCGGTGGCATCCAGATCGGTGTCTGATTCATCACCGGGCCAGTTTGGAAGCCCGAGCCGTGGACGAGAACCAGCCGTTCGGCCGAAAGATGCAAAACCTCTATGCCTATTACGGCCGTAGGGTGGTCAGCGGCACGATTGCGGGCGCCACCCGTCGGTGCCGCGCAGGAACGCCGCGACCGTGTAGGTGTCCGCCTCGGCCTTGGACAGTTGCGGCCGGTCGGCGGTGACGGCAGCGCCCGGCCCGCGGTTGCGGAATTCGCCGAATCGGGCGTCCTGCCAGGGCCAAGTCCCGAAATCCGACCAGGGGGTGGCGCCGATGTGCGACCCGATCCACGACTCCCGGATGATCGTCTGCCCGATCGCGTTCGGGTCGTTGCTGGGATGCCAGGGCCGGCCGAGGAAGACCGTTCCGGCCGGTGCGTCCGAGGTGAGCATGCAGCGGTGGAAGAGCAGCCCGTACGGGTTGGTGATGTCGGTGCTGGGTGCCGTCACGTACCCGTTCGGGGTACTTCCGCGGTTGAGCGAGTGGATCCGGCAGCCGTCGAGCACGGCGGTGGCCCGCCCGAAGATGAAATCGACGTCGCCTTCGACGTAGCAGTCCCGGAAGTACGCGCGGGCGACAACGCCGGCCGCCTTGCTGTTGATGTAGAGCGTGTCCTGATTGGCCAGGAACCGCACCCGGTCGAACTCGATCCGGTCGGCCCGGGTCAGGATCGCCACCGCCTGCTTCGAGGTGATCTCCGGGTGCGCCGCCTCGTCGAAGAGATTGGCGAAGGTGAGGTTCCGGGCCCGGAACCCGGCCCCGTCGACGGTGACCGACGCGCTGCCGGAGGTGCCCCAGGTGCCGCTGCCGTCCGGCTTGGGCGTCCCGTTGGCCCGGTCGTCGGCGATCACCACGGAGTGCGGCGTGCCACCCAGCCCGGCGAGGGTGATGAACGGCTTGGCGGTCGGCACGATCACCTGCCCGCGATAGACGCCCGGCTTGACCGCGATGGTCAGCGGCTCGGTGTTGCCGTCCGGCACCGCGTCGACGGCCGCCTGGATCGAGGCGAAGTCCCCGCTGCCGTCCCCGGCGACGACCGCGAACGGGGGAGCGGCGGCCCGGGCGGGCGACGCCACGGTAGCGGTGAGGACGGCGCCGGCGGCCCCGCCACCGGCAAGTTCGAGAAACCTACGACGGCGCATCGGAACTCCTTGGGAAAGGCCTTTCCCGGCGACGCTAGAGCCACCCATCGCCGATAGTCAATGCCCAATCGGAGTCTTGTTTCCGGGCGATACACCGCACGCTGAATACAGGATCCGGTGTACTGTCCGGCTGTGGAGACCATGACCCATGGACAGGTTCTCGCTCGCTTCGGCCACGCGCTGTCCGACGCCACCCGGGCCCGGCTGCTGCTCGCCCTGCGTGCGGCGCCCGGATATCCGGCCGAGCTGGCCGACCTGCTCGGGGTCACCCGGCAGAACCTGTCCAACCATCTCGCCTGCCTGCGCGGCTGCGGCCTGGTCGTCGCCGTCCCGGAAGGGCGGCGCACCCGCTACGAGCTCGCCGACACCCGGATCCGGCACGCGCTGGACGACCTGCTCGGCCTGGTCCTGGCGGTCGACCCGGCCGGGTGCCCGGACGCCGCCGAGAAGGGCTGCTGCTGATGAACCTGCCGCTGATCGCGCTGACCCCGGCCGGCCCGGCCGCGGCGCGCCGGGCGGTTCTCGGCCGCCGGATCCGGCTGCTGGTGGCCGCGACCATCGCCTACAACGTGATCGAGGCCGTGGTCGCGATCAGCGCGGGCCGGGCGGCCGGCTCGACCGCGCTGATCGGCTTCGGCCTGGACTCGATCATCGAGGTCTCGTCGGCCGCCGCCGTCGCGTGGCAGTTCGCCGGCCGGGACCCCGAGGCCCGGGAGAGGACCGCGCTGCGGATCATCGCGGTCTCGTTCTTCGCGCTGGCCGCCTACGTCACCGTCGCCTCCGTCCGCGCCCTGTTCGGCGGCGGCGAGGCCGGTCACTCGACCGCCGGCATCGTCCTGGCGGCGATCTCGCTCGCGATCATGCCCGGCCTGTCCTGGGCCCAGCGCCGGGCCGGCCGGGAACTCGGCTCCCGCACCGCGGTCGCCGACTCGAAGCAGACTCTGCTGTGCACGTACCTGTCCGCGGTCCTGCTGGTCGGCCTGGTGCTCAACAGTCTTTTCGGGTGGAGCTGGGCCGACCCGATCGCCGCGCTGGTCATCGCCGCGGTCGCGGTGAAGGAGGGCCGGGAGGCCTGGCGTGGTGACAGCTGCTGCGTGCCGGCCTTTGCCGCGGGGTGCGAGGACGGGTGCTGCCCGGCCGGTTCAGTCAGTGGCTCGGGGCGCATACATGATCACGGCGACGCCGATCAGGCAGATCGCCGCGCCGATGATGTCCCAGCGGTCGGGGCGAAACTTGTCGACGGCCATGCCCCAGGCGAGTGAGCCGGCGACGAAGATCCCGCCGTACGCGGCCAGGATGCGCCCGAAATTCGCATCCGGCTGCAGCGTGGCGACGAAACCGTAGGCGCCCAGCGCGACGACCCCGGCGGCGATCCACCACAGGCCGCGGCTCTCCCGCCAGCCCTGCCAGATGAGCCAGCAGCCGCCGATCTCGGCCAGCGCGGCCAGCACGAACAGCAGGATGGAACGGGCGACGGTCATCGGGCTTCGTGGGGCCAGGTGCTCTCGCGGACCACCAGTTCGGCCTCCACGTGTTCGACTCGTGGGCTCTCGCCGGCCGCGCCCAGGGCCAGGGTCATCGCTCGCTCGCCCAGCTCGGTCAGGGGCAGGCGGACCGAGGTCAGGGACGGTGTCACGTCGCGGGCGATCGGCATGTCGTCGAAGCCGATCACGGCTACCCGCCGGTCGGCGGAGGTGCGCAGCGCGGCCAGGGCGCCCACGGCCATCGAGTCGTTCAGGGCGGCGATCGCGGTCACCTCCGGCTCCTCGGCCAGCACCCGGGTGGCCAGGTCCTCGCCGCCGTCGCGGGTGAAGTCGGCGTGGTAGACCCGCTTCTTGGGCAGCTTGATGCCGTATTTCTTGGCGGCTCGCTGCAGGCCCTTCAGGCGGTCGGCGGTCGTCGTCAGGTAGGACGGGCCGGCTATCACCGCGATCTCGGTGTGGCCCAGCGTGAACAGGTGTTCGCCGGCCAGGAAGCCGCCCTGCTCGTTGTCGGGCAACACCGCGTCGCCGGTGTGTTCGTGCCGGCCGATCACCGCGATCCGGCCGCCGGTGGCCTCGAAGGCTCGCAGCCGATCGTCCAGCCGGGCGGCGGTGGCCGGGTCGAGGTAGCCCGAGCCGGCAATCACGATCGCCGCCACCTGGTGGGCGTGCAGCAGGTCGATGTACTCCAGCTCGCGGTCCGGCTCGCGGAAGCTGTTGCAGATGATGACCAGCCGGCCGTCGGCGGTGGCGACCCGTTGCAGGCCGCGGGTGATCTCGGCGAAGTACGGGTCGGAGACGTCGTGCACGATCACCCCGACCGCGCTGCGGTGCGAACGGGCCAGCATCTGGGCGTGCGCGTTGGGCACGTATTTTAGCTCGGCCACGGCGGCGAGCACCCGGGTGCGTAACGCGTCCGCTACCGGCTTGGAGCTGCCGTTGATGATCCGGGACGCGGTCGCGGTGGAAACTCCGGCGTGCCGCGCGACGTCCGCCAATGTGGCCATGACCGGGGAGGATACCGTCGTCGCTCTTGCCCGGGGGGTGACGCGCCCGTTACGGTCTAGGAAAGCGCTTACCTCAAGCGTTCAGACCATCGTGGGAGGACCTCCAGCATGGGCCGGACGACCATCGGAATCGTGCTCAACGGCGTCACCGGGCGGATGGGGCTGCGTCAGCACCTGCTCCGCTCGGTGCTCGCCATCCGCCAGGACGGCGGCCTGCCGCTACGCGACGGGTCGGTGCTCTGGCCCGAGCCGGTGCTGGTCGGCCGCAGCGAGACCAAGCTGCGCGACATCGCCGAGCGGCACGGCCTCACCGACTGGACCACTGACCTGCCGGCCGCGCTCGCCCGGCCCGACGTGCAGGTCTACTTCGACGCCCAGGTCACCTCGGCCCGGGTCAAGGCACTGCAGATGGCGATCGACGCCGGCAAGCACATCTACACCGAGAAGCCGGTCGCCGAGACTCTCGAGCAGGCGATCGACCTGGCCCGGCTGGCCGACGCGGCGGGCGTGAAGCACGGCGTGGTGCAGGACAAGCTGTTCCTGCCGGGACTGCGCAAACTCGCCCGTCTGGTGCAGGGTGGATTTTTCGGCAAGATTCTCTCCGTACGCGGGGAATTCGGTTATTGGGTGTTTGAAGGCAATTGGCAGGCGGCCCAGCGTCCGAGCTGGAACTACCGGGCGGCCGACGGCGGCGGCATCGTGCTCGACATGTTCCCGCACTGGCACTACGTGCTGGAGCAGCTGTTCGGGCCGGTCCGGGCGGTGACCGCGCGGGCGGTCACGCACATCGACCGGCGCTGGGACGAGGAAAACACGGCCTACGACGCGACCGCCGACGACGCCGCCTACGGCATTTTCGAGCTGGACAACGGCATCGTCGCGCAGATCAACTCGTCGTGGGCGGTGCGGGTCAACCGCGACGAACTGGTCGAGTTCCAGGTCGACGGCACGCACGGCAGCGCCGTGGCCGGCCTGCACCACTGCCGCATCCAGCCGCGGGCCGCCACCCCGAAGCCGGTCTGGGACCCGGACGTGCCCACCACCCAGCGTTTCCGCGAGCAGTGGCAGGAGGTGCCGGACAACGACACCTTCCCCAACGGCTTCCGTGCGCAGTGGGAGCAGTTCCTGCGCTACGTCGCCGCCGACGAGCCCTACGCGGGTGACCTGTGGGCCGGCGCCCGCGGTGTGCAGGTGGCCGAGCTCGGCCTGCAGTCGTCGCGGGAGGGCCGCCGCCTCGAGATCCCGGAGCTGGACCGATGATCACCTTCAGCGGGCGGGGTTCCGAGTTCGTCACCGAGGCCGGCTTCAGCAGCCGGATCGCCTACGCGGCGGCGCCGGTCACCGCCGACCAGCACGCCGAGAACATCCCCGGCGCGCCGGCCGCCCTCGACTGGGACGCCACGCTGCGTTTCCGGCACCACCTCTGGTCGTACGGGTTCGGCGTGGCCGAGGCGATGGACACCGCCCAGCGCGGGGCCGGCCTCGACTACGCCGCCACCCGGGAACTGATCCGCCGCAGCGCGGCCGAGGCGACCGGCCCGATCGTGGCCGGCGTGGCCACCGATCAGTTGCCGCCGGGCCCGGCGACGATCGACGACATCCGCAAGGCGTACGCCGAACAGCTGGCCGATGTGCAGGAAGCCGGCGCCCAGCCGGTTCTGATGTGTTCGCGGCATCTCGCGGCGGCCGCCCGCGACGCCGACGACTACCGCCAGGTCTACGGCGAACTGCTGACCCAGGCGGATGGGCCGGTGCTGCTGCACTGGCTGGGGGAGGCCTTCGATCCGCTGCTGGCCGGCTATTGGGGCGGTGATGATGTCGTGCTCGACATCATCCGATCGCACCCCGACAAGGTCGACGGGATCAAAATGTCCCTTCTGGACGCGTCCCGGGAGATCTCGATGCGCCAGTCGTTGCCGCCGGGCGTCCGGATGTACACGGGTGACGACTTCAACTACCCGACCCTGATCAAGGGCGACGCGTCGGGTTATTCGGACGCGCTGCTCGGTGTTTTTGCGGTGATCGCGCCGCCGGCCGGTGCCGCCCTGCGAGCTCTCGACGCCGGTGACATCTCGACATATGACCGCATCATGGATGCCACGGTGCCGCTCGCCCGGCACCTGTTCGCCGCGCCGACCTACCACTACAAGACCGGCATCGTGTTCCTGAACTGGCTGGCCGGCCACCAGGACCACCTGACCATGGTGGCCGGTGCCCAGGCCGGCCGCTCGCCGAGCCACCTGCTCACCCTCATGCGCCTGGCCGACGAGGCCGGCATCCTCCCCGACGCCGACCTGGCCGCGGCCCGCGCCCGGGCCTGGCTCACCACGGTTGGACTGGACAAATGACCCGCTTCTCGCTCAACCAGGCCACCACCAAGCGCTGGCCGCTGGACGAACTGGTAGCCGGCTGCGTCGCGGCCGGCGTCCCCGCGGTCGGCCTGTGGCGCGAGGAGGTGGCCGAGTACGGCCTGGACAAGGCGGCCACCCTGGTCCGCGACGCCGGCCTGACGGTGTCGTCGCTGTGCCGCAGCGGCTTCTTCCACGAGCCCGACTGGTACGACAACAACCGCCGTGCCATCGACGAGGCCGCCGCCCTGGGCACCGACACCCTGGTCCTGGTCAGCGGCGGCCTGCCCGGCAAATCCCGGGACATCGACGGCGCCCGCCGGCACGTGTCCGACGCGATCGGCGCCCTGGTGCCGGACGCCCAGGCGGCCGGCGTACGCCTGGCGATCGAGGCCCTGCACCCGATGTTCGCCTCGGACCGCTGCGTGGTCTCCACCCTCGGCCAGGCCTTGCAGATCGCCGCGCCCCATCCGGCCGACGCGGTCGGCGTCGTGATCGACACCTACCACCTGTGGTGGGACGACCAGGTCTGGCACCAGATCGAGCAGGCCGGTGAACAGGGCCGGATCGCCGCCTTCCAGCTGGCCGACTGGATCACCCCGCTGCCCGAGGGCGTCCTGCTGGGCCGCGGCCTGCCCGGCACCGGCTGCGTGGACCTGCGCCGTTTCGCCACCGCCGTGGGCGAGGCCGGCTACCAGGGTTGGGTCGAGGTGGAGGTCTTCCACGAGGACGTCTGGTCCCGCCCCGGCGCCGAGGTCCTGGCCGAGGCGTTCGCCGGCTACCGGAAGTACGCGGAATGAGCACCCTCCGCGTCGGCGGCGTACCAGTCGTCACCTACGTCGAGGACCCGGACCTGGACATTCGCCTGGCGCCCCGCCCCTACCTGCACCCCGTCCGCACCCTCTCCGGCGTGGTGGTCACCGACGCCCTCTGCCAGGACCACCCGTGGCATATGGGCGCCTCGGTGACCATGTCGGACGTGTCCGGCTACAACCTGTGGGGCGGCCGCACCTACGTCCGCGACGAGGGCTACGTCTGGCTGGACGACCACGGTCGAGTCCGCCCGATCTCCACGGTTCTTGCCGCCGGCGGTTTCACCGAGGACCTGGAATGGCGCGCCGCCGACGGCGCCGCACTGCTGCGCGAGCATCGTTCGGTGACCGCCAGTGCCGCGGCGCATGGTTGGGAGCTTTCCTTCGCGTACGCCCTGAGCGCCCCCGCCACGGCCGAAGTCACCCTGGGGAGCCCGGCCACCCACGGCCGTCCCGGGGACGCCGGCTACGGCGGCTTCTTCTGGCGGGCCACCCCCGGCCCCGCGGTCGCTTTCACCGCCACCTCCGACAGCCCGCACGGTTCCGCCGACCCATGGCTGGCCTTGGTCGTAGCCGACCGCTACACCCTGGTCTTCCGCGGCCTGGCCGACGCGGACCGCTGGTTCGTCCGCACCGACGATTACGTGGGCGTGTGCGCCGCACTGGCCTTCACCGACCCGCTGACGATAAAGCCCGCCGAGCCGCTGACCAGACACCTCCGGGTCCTGGTAGCAGACGGCGCCCTGACCCGAGCCCAGATAACCGAAGCCCTGTCCTGACCGCAGCGTTCGCCGAGCGCGACGGCGGGCGTCGCCCCGACCGGGCCGAACGCGGGGGCTTACGCGGGGCGTGGCTCTCGCGGTTTGAGGTGCCGCTGTGCCGGACCGAGGCGAATGCGGGGGTAAACGCGGGGTGTGTTCCTCGCGGTTTGAGGTGCCGCTGTGCCGGACCGAGGCGAATGTGGGGCGGACGCGGGGCGTGGCCCTCGCGGCTCGAGCCGCCGCCGTGCTCGACCGGGCTCTGCTCGATCTTGCGGGCTTGTTGCGCGGGCCGAGCAGCAAGCCCGCAAGATCGGAAGCGGGGCGACGGACGGGCGCAAGGCGCGGCGTCGACCTACGTCGTGGGCTGCGCGAAGCGCGAGACAGCATCTGCCGGCGCCGTCAGGCAAGCAGGGTTGCCAGAGGGCCCTGCAGGCACAGGAAGCCCAGGGCAGCCGCGGTGGCGGAGCCCAGGCCGATGGCGGCAGCCTGGGCGCCCAAACCCGCGGTCGTGCGGGCGTTGCCGGGCTTGCGGGCCACCCAGATGCCGGCGCCGAGCAGGGCGATCGGCAGCAGGATGGCCGCCCAGATCAGGATGACCAGGATGACGAGGCCGGGGCTGCCGAACATCCCCGGGCTCTCGTGCGGGTCGCTCTCCGGGAGCAGCACCACCAGGGCGAGGAGGCCGGCCAGCGAGCCGAGCGCGAGCACGATCCAGCCGCAGGCGATGGCGAAGGCCCGGCTCCGGCTGACCATGCCGCGATCCTCCCAGCCCGACCGAGCCAGGTCCAGAGTGGACGATCAGAACACTGACCGGCCCGCATGCCTGCTGGCCCTGGTTCGAAGCGGGCGATCGGAGCGCTGACCTGCCGCGTGCCTGCCGCCCTTGTCCAAGGCGGGCGGTCAGAACGCTGAGCGGCCGAGTGCCTGTTCCAGGACTGCCAGCAGGAGCACTGCGACCAGCACGCCGGCCAGGCCGAACAGGGCCGCCTGGCCGCCGAGCGACGCCGACGAGCGGGCGTTGCGGGCGCCGAGCGCCACCCACAGGCCGGCCACGATCAGGCTGCCGAGCAGGAAGACGGTGATGGACGGCAGGCTGCTGAGCAGGGTGCCGCGGAAGTCGGTGTTGCCGGTGGCGGCGGCGAGGCCGAGGACACCGGCCAGCAGCCCGGCCACAAGCCAGGCGACGGCGATCGTCATGGCGCGCGGTCGGCTCACCATGGCGGGCAGACTACCCCGAGGGCTGCGGCTCCGACGCCAACGAATCGATATCGATCGTTGGGTGAGCGCGGGTGACCAGGGCGGCGGCCACGAGTCCGAACAGTGTGATGGCCACGCCGCAGGCCAGCATCGCGTGCCGGGCGCCGAGCAGCCCGACCAGCGGGCCGCCGAGGATCGTTCCGGCCGGCACCGCGACGACGGTGACGGCGCCGTTGGCGGCCAGCACCGGCGCCCGGTTGCCGGGAGTGGTGCTGCGCTGGAACAGTGCCATCGCGGTCGGCATGTACGGCGCCCAGATCGCCCCGCCCGCGGCCAGCGCGGCCAGCGACACCACCACCGGCGCGCCGAGGCCGATCGGCATCAGGCTGAGCCCGAACGCGATGACCACCCCGATGGTGACCGGCCACAGCGGCAGCCGGCGCAGGTAACCGGTGAACAGCGCCCCGCCCAGCGCGCCCGCCCCGAACGCGGTGAAGAACCAGCCGAGCAGCGCCGCCGAGCCACCCAGGTCGTCGGCCACGTACAGCGGGAGCGCCACGTAGACCGGGCCGAACAGGAAGAAGAACCCGAAGCTGAGGGCGAGCAGCCCGAGCAGCCGCCGCTGACGCAGGATCACCCGGAAACCGGCGGTCCGGGAGGCGGTGGCCGGCGGGGGAGCGGCCCGGACCGCGCGCGGCACCGCGAACCGGTAGCTGACCGCCAGTACCGCGAAGGTGGCCGCGTCGGCCGCGATCACCCACACCGGGCCGGCCGTGGCGGTGAGGAACCCGGCCAGCGGCGGGCCGCCGATCGCCGCGGCCTCGGCGATCGCACCGATCAGGGCGTTGCCGGCGAGGTGATGCTTGGCCGGCAGCAGCTCGGCGATCAGCGTGTAGCGGCCGGCCGAGCCCCACGAGTGCAGCAGCGACGAGCAGGCGAGCAGCACGACGTAGAGGAGCGGCGTGAGCGCGCCCACGGCGTACGCCAGGGGAATCGCCGCCAGGCTGGCGGCGCGCAGCGTGGCGTCCCAACCGGCCAGCCTCGCGCCGTCCCGATGGCCGAGCCAGCGGGCGAGGACGATCGTGCCGAGCACGCTGGGCAGCGTGTAGGCGGCCACCGCGACGGCCACCCAGGTGCCGCGGGTGCCGGGCGCGGCCAGTTGCAGCGCCAGCCAGCTGACCGCGACGATCGCCATGCCGTCGCCGAGCGCGGAGACGGCCAGACCGGGCAGCAGCCGGCGCAGCACCGGGTTGCTGATCACGGGCCAGTAGGGCGTCATGCGACCACCAGACACCAGACCGGCCCCGAAGATCCAGGGGGATCTGCTCTACGCAGAAAACCTAGGTGACCGGGAGGCGCTGGGTGAAGGGGCGGACCCCCCAGGGAACCCCCATCTCGGACGGCAGGGCGAGGGTCTCGACGACCTTGCGGATTAGGTCGTTGATGCCGGGGATGGTCCGTTTCGGTCCCTCGATCACCACCACGCTGTCGTCGAGCAGGTGCGGCTCGGGCACGTCGGGCACGGTGAGCGCCTCGAGAACCGCGGTGAAGTCGGCGGTCACCGAGAGCGGCACGAGCAGCGGCGTCCGCGAGGAGCGGTGGTCGAGCAGGTTGGTCAGCAGGTCGGTGCGCCCCGGCACCTCCTGGAGGGGGGATCCGCCCAGTGCCAGCCGGTCGGTCGGGTATTCGAGCAGGGCGCTGCCGTTCGCGCCGCGCGCCCCGATCTCGCCGGCGATGAAGTCCTCGCCGGCCAGGGTGACCGCGATCATCACCTGCAGCCCGTCGTCGAAGGTGATCCGGGCGAACGCGGTGTCCTCGACCTCGATCGGCCGCACCCGGTACCGCTCGGCGACCAGCTGCCGCGGCCGCCCGGCGCCGAGTGCCTGCGCGCTCGCGATGGCCTGCATGACCGCGTGCGCGAGCGGATTGACCAGGGCGCCGTCGATCACCGGACGGCCGCCGACGACGCGCCGGCCGGCCCACGGCGACCGCGCGTAGTAGATGTCGTCGCGCTGCCAGGACGCGGTCGCGGTGATGCCGTTCACCGGCCCGAGACCGGGCAGGGCGTCCCGGAACCGCTGCCACGCCACCGATCCGAGCGCCTGGAACCCGACCTGGCAGGACCTTCCGGCCGAGTCCAGCGCGGCGGCCAGGGTGCGGTGCGCGGCGAGCGACGCCACCGGCGGTTTCTCCAGCATCAGGTCGCTGCCGGCGGCGATCGCGTCGAGCGCGATCTGCAGGTGGGTGTGCGGCGGGGTGCAGATCACCACCACGTCGGGGGCGCTCTCGGCGAGAAGGTCGCGGTGGTCGGTGAAAATCGGCACCCCGGCGGGTACGGGCGGGTCCGGCTCGAGTGGCCGCAGGTCGACGAGGCCGGTCAGCCGTACCCGGCCGGTTGCCTCCAGTTCGGCGATGCGCCGCCGGTGCCACCGGCCGTGCCCGTTCGCGCCGACCAGCGCGATGGTCGGGGTCATCGCACACCGGCCAGGGTCGCTTCCACGCCGTGCTTGTCCAATTCGGTCAGCCAATCCACGAGCAGTTGCCGGACGACGTCGTCGCCGGCCAGCTCGGGCGCGAAGATCGTGTCCAGTCCGAGCAGCGCGTCCACGGTGCCGGCCGGGGTGGCCGGGGAGGCGGCCAGCCGCTGCCGGATCCGGTCGGCAAGAGGGTCGTCGAGGGGCAACGGGCACCCGTCGTCGGTGCTGCCCCGCACGAAGCGCATCCATGCGGCCACCGCGAGGGTCGCCCACTGCGGGGTGGCGCCGGCCCGGCGCCGGTCGAGGATGGTGTGCAGGATCCGCTGCGGCAGCTTCTGCGAGCCGTCCATCGCGACCTGCACGGTGCGGTGCCCGATGGCCGGGTTGGCGAAGCGATGCAGCACCTGTTCGCCGTACTCGACGGTGGTGGTTCCGGGTGGGGGTTGGAAGCTGGGTGCGACGTCCTCGGCGATGAACCGCCGCATGGCGGTGGCCAGCCCGGGGATGGTGAGGGCTTCGTTGATGGTCGGTTTGCCGGCCACCGCGCCGAGGTAGGCGATCGCCGAGTGCACGCCGTTGAGGGTGCGCAGCTTGAGGTGTTCCCAGGGGCGGGGGTCGCCGGTGAGGACGGCGCCGGCCTGGTCCCAGGCGGGCCGGCCGGCGGGGAAGTCGTCCTCGATGATCCACTGCCGGAACGGCTCGCCGTGCACGCCGGCCTCGTCGCGGACCCCGAGCTCGGCGGCGGCGATGGCCAGGGTCTCGGCCGTGCTCGCCGGGACGATCCGGTCGACCATGGTTCCCGGGAACGTCACGTTCGCGTGTACCCAGGCGGTCAGGCCGGTCGCGGTCGCGAGGTAGTCGACCAGGCCGCGTAGCCGATGGCCGTTGGACGGCAGGTTGTCGCAGCTCACCAGGGCGATCGGGCCGCCGTCGGCCCGACGGCGGGCGGCCAGGCCGCGAATCAGAAGACCGGGGACGGTACGGGGATCCCGGTCGGTCTCCAGGTCGCCGCGCAGGTCGTCGTCGAGCAGCAGGCGGCCGGTGGCCGGGTCGAGCCGGTAGGCCTTCTCGGTCACGGTGAGCGTGACGATCTTGATAGCCGGATCGGCCAGCAGGGCTACCACGGCGGCCGGGTCGGCGGCGGCGTGCCGCAACCCGGCGAGTGCGCCGATCACCCGGGTGGACCGGCCCTCGGCGGCGAGCGTGGTGACGCTGTAGAGGGCGTCCTGGGCGCGCAACTGCTCGATGACCGTGGCCGAGCGGGGCGCGACGCCGATGATGCCCCAGTCGCCGCCGGCCGCCGCCATCGCGTCCTCGGTGTAGATGGCCTGGTGGGCCCGGTGGAACGCGCCGAGGCCGAGGTGCACGATCCCGGCGCCGGCCGCGCCGGGGGTGATCCGGGGACGGCTCGCCTCGGGGATGCGGGGGAGGGTGGCCAGGCCCAGGCGATCGCTCACTGCCACACCGGCCCGTCCGGGAAGGAGTATTCGGCGATCGACTCCGCCTTGAGGTCGGAGCTGTAGCCGGGGGCCTCGGGCACCAGGTAGCGGCCGTTCCGGGTGCGCACCGGGTCGGTGAAGTGCTCGTGCAGGTGATCGACGTACTCGACCATCCGGCCGTCCAGCGACGTGCCAACCCGCAGGTAGTCGAAGATCGCCAGGTGCTGGACCAGTTCGCAGAGGCCGACGCCGCCGGAGTGCGGGCAGACCGGCACCCCGAACTTGGCCGCGAGGAGCAGTTCGGCGAGCACCTCGGGAACGCCGGCGACCCGGCAGGAGTCGATCTGCATCACCCGGATCGCGTCGGCCTGCAGCAGCTGCTTGAAGATCACCCGGTTGGCCGCGACCTCGCCGGTGGCGACCCGGATCGGCGCGACCGCCTGCTGGATGCGAGCGTGTCCGAGGATGTCGTCGGGGTGCGTCGGCTCCTCGATCCAGTAGGGATCGAATTCGGCCAGCCGGGCCATGTTGTCGATCGACTCGCCGACCCCCCAGATCTGGTTGGCGTCCATCATCAGCAGCGCGTCGGGGCCGATCTCGTCGCGGATGATCCGGGCCCGCCGGACGTCGTCCTCGATCGGGCCGCCGACCTTCATCTTCATCGCCCGCCAGCCCTGGGCGTACGCCTCGCGGGTCAGCGCCCGGACCTTGTCGTCCGGGTAGCCGAGCCAGCCCACACTGGTGGTGTACGACGGGAAGCCATCGCTCCGCAACTGCGCGAGGCGGTCCTCGAGGCCGACCCGGCCCTTGTCGAGGATGGCGGCCGCGTCCTCCGGGGTGAGCGCGTCGTCGATGTGCCGGAAGTCGATGGCGGCGACCAGTTCGGCGGTCGGCAGCTCGGCGAGGAGCTGCCACATCGGCTTGCCCTCGACCTTCGCCCGCAGGTCCCAGACGGCGTTGAGGATCGCGCCGGTGGCCATCTGGATGACCCCCTTCTCCGGGCCCAGCCAGCGCAGTTGCACGTCGGCGGTGAGGCTGCGCAGGGCGTTCACGTCGAACAGCTCGCCGAGGTTCTTGCCCTCGACGTGGTGGGCGAGGGCTCGCACGGCCGCGCAGGTGATCTCGTTGCCGCGGCCGTTGGTGAAGGTGAAGCCGGTGCCGGTGTGCGGCCCGTCGGTGGTCAGCTCGACGTAGGTGGCCGAGTAGTCGCCCTTGTTGATCGAGTCGGATCCATCGCCGGCGGCTGCGGTCGGGAACCGTACGTCGTGGACCTTGACGCTGTTGATCGTTGTCATTTCGTTGCCCCGTCGAATTTGGTCCCGTCGAGCTTGAAGATGCGCTTCGGCAGGTGGTAGGCGAGGTCGGCCATGGTCTCGGCGGCCTCGTCCAGCGGCAGCCGGTCCTGCGCGACAAGCGACGCCAGGTAGGCGGCGTCGGAGCGGCGGGCCACGTCGTGCCGCACCGGGATCGAGCAGAACGCCCGGGTGTCGTCGACGAACCCGGCCGTGTTGTAGAAGCCGGCCGCGTCGGTGACCGCCTCCCGGAAGCGGCGCATCGCGTCGGGGGTGTCCAGGAACCACCACGGCGCGCCCAGGAAGAGAGCCGGGTAACCACCGGCCAGCGGGGCCAGCTCGCGGCTGAACGTGTACTCGTCCAGGGTGTAGACCACCAGCCGCAACTTCGGATCCATGCCGTACGCGTC
This sequence comes from Paractinoplanes tereljensis, assembly GCF_016862435.1. Lineage (GTDB taxonomy): Bacteria > Actinomycetota > Actinomycetes > Mycobacteriales > Micromonosporaceae > Actinoplanes > Actinoplanes tereljensis. The sequence goes on along the minus strand of NZ_BOMY01000055.1, from coordinate 201,657 downwards.
CAGCAGCGGCCGCAGCGCGTGCACGTAATCGGTGGCCTGCGGGATGTCGCCGCCCACGTCCAGGCCGTGCTCGGCGTACAGCCGGCGGTTGTGGTTGCGGTTCGCGCCCGGGTGGATCTGCATGACCAGGCCGTCGTCGAGCGACATCCGGGCGAACTCCAGCAGCATGTGCGCCCGGAACGTCTCGGCGTCCTCGGCCGTGGCCGTCCCGTGCAGACCGCGTTCGTAGAGGGCCGCAGCCTCGGCCGGGGTCAGCGACAGGGTTCGGGCCGTCGGGTGGCCGTGGTCGGTGCAGGTGGTGCCGGCCGCGATGAATGCCTCTCGGCGGCTGCGCAGCGCGTCCAGATAACCCGGGTAGGTGCCGGTGTCCTCGCCGGCGATCTCGCCGAGTGCATCGATCGCGTCGCGCCAGTCCGGGCGCTCCATGTCGACCACGTTGTCCGGCCGGAACGTCGAGATCACCCGGCCGCCCGGGCCGCCCCAGCCGTCGGCCGCCAGCTTGGCGTGCTGGGCCAGGTCGTCGGTCGGCGACTCGGTGGTGGCCAGGACCTCGATGCCGAACCGCTCGAACAGTGCCCGCGGCCGGAAGCTCGGCTCGGCGAGCTTGGCGGCGATCGCGTCGTACACCTCGTCGGCGGTCTCCGCCCGCAGCCGCGTCTCCACCCCGAAGACCGTGCGGAAGGTCTGCTCCAGCCAGAGCCGCGAGGGGGTGCCGCGGAACAGGTGCCAGTTGTCGGCGAGCAGCCGCCAGATCGTCCGCCCGTCCGACTCCACCGGGCCGCCGTCCCGCCGGGGGACGCCCAGGCGGGACGGCGGAATGCCCTGGCTGAGCAGCATCCGGGTGACGTAGTGATCGGGCACGATGAGCAGTCGCGCCGGATCGGGGAACGGCTCGTCGTCGGCGAGCAGGCGGGGATCGACATGGCCGTGCGGCGAGAGCAACGGCATTTCCCGTACGGCTTCGTAGAGCTCGCGGGCGATGCCGGCCTGGCGCGTGTCGATGGCGAACGTCGGGTCGGACACGGTCACCTCGGTGATCAGTTCAGGTCGAGCAGGTCGGAGACCCGTACCGGCTCGGCGGTCTGCAGGGAGCGGTTGGCGGCGAGGCCGGTGAGCAGCGCCAGGGCGCCGTCGCGGGCGGTCGCGGAACGGTTCATCGGGTCGGTCTGCCCGCCGAGCAGGACCGCGGTCATCCGGTGGTCGGCGCCCCCGTGTCCCTCGCGGCGGTGCGGTTGCAGCTCGACCTTGTACGGCGGGGCCCAGTACGGCCGGATGGTCAGGGTTACGCCGCCCTGCTCGGGTGCGGCCTCGATGCCGTGCACGGCGGCCCCTTTCAGCTCCCCGGCGGCGGCCGGGCTGACGTGGTCGGACTCGACGACCTCGAGCTCGAGCCGGCCCTTGCTGCCGTTGACCATGAGCCGGTAGCCCTCCCACGGCGCGTAGGCCGTCAGGTGGTAGGTCATCCGCGCCCCGGTGTCGTAGCGGACCAGCACCGACAGGTCGTCCTCGATCGTGATGCCGGGCGCGAAGACGTTGCGGTCGCGCAGGTAGCCGTCCTCGGACTCGGCGTCGAGATAGAGCTCGCGCAGCCGGTCGTTGGCGGCCAGGTCGAGGGCGAACGGGTCGCCCTGCGCCGCGGGACTGCCGTGCACCCGATCGTAGTCGCGGGCGTACCCGTGCCGCTGGCCGTTCTCGCCGTAGAAGAAGAGCCGGCCGGACGCGTACACCTCCTCGGGTGCCGCTCCGAGCCACCAGTTGACCAGGTCGAAGTGGTGCCCGGACTTGTGCACCAGCAGGCCGCCGGAGTTGGCCTTGTCGCGGTGCCAGCGGCGGAAGTAGTCGGCGCCGTGCCGCACGTCGAGCAGCCACTCGAAGTGCACCGAGCCGATCTCGCCGATCTCACCGCCGGCCAGGAGGGTGCGCACCATCTCGTGCACCGGGTTGTAGCGGTAGTTGAACGTCACTTGCACTCGTTTGCCGCTGCGCTTCTGCGCGTCGAGGATGCGCCGTGCGCTCTCGGCGTCGACGGTCATCGGCTTCTCGGTGATCACGTCGCAGCCGGCGTCGAGGGCGGTGACCATGTGCCCGGCATGGGTGCTGTCCATGCTGGTCACGATCACCTCGTCGACGCGCTCCTCGGCGATCAGGCTGGCCAGGTCGGCGGCCTGGTAGGTGGGGACGGGCGTTTTCAGCCAGCGGTTGTGTGCGTCCATCCGGTGCTGGTTGACGTCGGCCAGCGCCACCAGCGTGGTGGTGTCGGCGTGGTCCTCGGTGATCGCTCGGACGAACATCTCGGCGCGGGCGCCGGCGCCGACCAGGGCGATCCGGCGGCGCTGATCTCGGGACACGTCTCCTCCAGCCGGCTGACTACAAAGGTTTGCAGCGAAGTTAGGCGGATCGATGCGTAGCAGTCAATGACTGAGGCGATTATCGTCCGGATTTGCCCGGCTAAGAGCGCCTTTCGGGTGCCCGTCTGCAATCTTTATGCAACACAACGACATTGACAGTTGTGCAACCGCTTGCATTAATTGTGGCTGCCAGTGACCGCGGCCACATCGTCCACAGTGCTTTGAAAGAGGAGGCCCGCAGCGTGTCCGTCACCATTCGCGACGTCGCTCGGGCGTCCGGTGTGCACATCTCCACCGTGTCGCGCACGTTCTCGGCGCCCCACCTGGTCAACCCGAACACCCGCAGTCGTGTGCTGGCGTGCGCCGAACAGCTGGGCTACCGGCCCAACCGGGCGGCCCGCGCGCTGATCACCGGCCGCACGTACAACATCGGCCTGATCGTGGCCGACATCGCCAACCCGTTCTTCCCCCCGCTCATCAAGGCCGCCGAGAGCCAGGCCCGCAAGCACGACCACCACATCTTCGTCGCCGACACCAACGAGGACCCGGCGCTCGAGGAAGAGGTGGTGCGAGCCCTGGCCAAGCAGGTCGACGGCGTCCTGTTGTGCAGCCCCCGCATGAGCAACACGCTGATCGAGCAGCTCAGCCGCGAGGTGCCGCTCGTCGTCGTCAACCGCCAGATCACCGGCATCCCCGCCGTCGTGATGGACGTGGCCCAGGGCGCGAGGCTCGCCATCGAGCACCTCACCGCCCGGGGCCACCGCGAGATCGCACTACTGAGTGGGCCGCGCGGCTCGTGGACCAGCCGGGAGATCCGGCGCTCCGCGACCGCCACGGCCCGGGCCGGCCACGCCGAGCTGACCGTCATCGGGCCCAACCCGCCCACCGAGACCGGCGGCCTCAGCGTCGCCGAGGACGTGTTGCGGGCCGGGGCCACCGCCGTGCTCGCCTACAACGACCTGATGGCGATCGGCCTCATCGAGGGGCTGCTCACCGCGGGGGCTCGTGTCCCCGAGGACGTCAGCGTCATCGGCATCGACGACATCATGCTCAGCCGGCTCACCCGTCCGAAGCTGACCACGGTGGCGACACCCACCGCCGCCGCGGGTCGGGCGGCCGTCGACATGCTCCTCGCGCATGGCGACGACCGCCGTTCCACCGCACACCTACACCTGCAGACCGAGTTGGTCATTCGCGACTCGACGGGGCCGGGCCCGGGTCCGCACAGCCCTGCGGACCCGGGCGACGTGATCGTCCCCGGAGGTGTCGCTTCCTAAAAAGGAGCCACACGACATGAATCCCATCACGAGGAGCGCCACGCCAGATCAACCTACCCCGGCACCCCACCGGACTCGCCGCCGCCTGCTCGCCGCCGCCCTGGCGCTGCCCCTGATCCTCGGGGCCGCCGCCTGTGGCGACGACTCCAGTGAAGGTGGCAGCAGTGACAAGGTCGAGCTCTCCATCTTCTGGTGGGGCGCCGACAAGCGCGCCGAGCTGACCGATAAAGCGCTCGCTCTCTACACCACGAAGCACCCGAACGTGACGTTCAAGAAGACCTGGCAGGCCAACCAGGGCTACTTCGACAAGCTCGCCACGCTGACCGCCGGCGGCAACGCGCCGGACGTCTTCCAGATCGACGACAACTTCATCGCGGAGTACGCGCAACGCGGCGTCACCCTCGACCTGACCTCGTACGCCAGCAGCGGCAAGCTCGACGTCAGCAAGTTCCCGAAGAGCCTCAAGGAGTACGGCGAGGTCGACGGAAAGCTGGCCGGCGTCGCCATGGGCGAGAACACCCAGGGCCTGGTGTACGACAAGACCCTGCTCGACAAGTTCAAGCTGCCCGCGCCGACCACCGGCATGAGCTGGGAGGACTTCGTCGCGTGGGCGGCCAACGTCTCCAAGGTCTCGAAGGTGCCCGGCACCCAGGACCCGAGTGCCGTCTACCAGGCCCTCTGGGTCTACCTGCGGCAGAACGGCAAGGACCTCTACAAGGACAACAAGCTCGCGTTCGACGAGGCCGACATCGCCAAGTGGTTCACGCTGTGGAAGAACGCCCGCGCGGCCGGGGCCACCCCGACCCCGGACGTCATCCACGAGGGCAACGACTCCAGCGTCGCCAAGCAGTTGGTGGTGACCGGCAAGGCGGGCACCTCCTGGGTCTGGGTCAACCAGATGCCCGAACTGAAGAAGAACACCAAGAGCGAGCTCGGCGTCATCGCCTACCCCGGTGACCCGAGTGCCCAGTGGGCGCGCGCCTCGATGTACTTCTCGGTCTTCAAGGGCAGCCCCAAGAAGGACGCCGCGGTCGACGTGGTCAACTTCCTGGCCAACGACCCGGAGGCCGGCAAGATCCTCGGCACCGACCGGGGCCTGCCGCCCAACCTCGACGTCCGCAAGCAGGTGTCCGAGTCGGTGACCGACCCGAGCATGAAGCAGACCATCCAGGTGCAGGACGAACTCGGCACCAAATTCGGCCCGACCTCACCGAGCGTGCCGCCCAAGGGCCACAGCAAGGTGAAGTCCGAGCTGATCCGGATCGCTGAAGAGGTCACCTACGGCCGATCGACCCCCGAGGCAGGTGCCACGGCGTTCGTCACCGCCGCCAAGGCGGCCATCGGGCAGAGCTGAGGAACATTTCCGTGACAATGGCTCAGATGCCGGTCCGTCCGACCGAGCCCGCCCCGCCCGTCCCCGCCGCACATCGGCGGGGCCGGGCGGTCCGCCGGCGACGACGCGAGGACCTGGCCGGATACGTATTTCTCTCCCCGTGGCTGCTCGGCCTCCTGGGGATCACCGCGATCCCGATGCTGCTCTCGCTGTATCTCAGCTTCACCGACTACAGCCCGCTCATCCCGGTCACCGAGGCCAACTGGATCGGCCTGGAGAACTACCGGCGGATGTTCACCGCCGACCCGCAGTACTGGCACGCGGTGCGGGTCACCGCGACCTTCGCGCTGATCGCGGTGCCGCTGAAGCTGGCCGCCGCACTCGGTGTCGCGCTGCTGCTCAACAAGGCGATGCGTGGCATCGCCGCGTTCCGTGGCCTGTTCTACCTGCCGTCGCTGCTGGGCGGCAGCGTGGCGGTGGCGATCGTCTGGCGCAGCATGTTCAACGGTGACGGCGCCGTGAACTCGTTCCTGTCGCTGTTCGGGATCGAGGGCAAGGCCTGGGTCAACGACCCGACCTGGGCGCTGCCCACCCTGATGCTGCTGGCCATCTGGCAGTTCGGCGCACCGATGGTGATCTTCCTGGCCGGCCTGAAACAGGTGCCGATCGAGCTGTACGAGGCCGCGTCGGTGGACGGTGCCAGCGCCTGGCGCCGGTTCGTGCACATCACGCTGCCGATGCTGTCGCCGGTCATCTTCTTCAACCTGGTCCTGGAGACCATCCACGGCTTCCAGGGCTTCACGTCGGCGTTCGTGCTGAGCAACGGCACCGGCGGACCGGTCGACTCCACGCTGATGTACACCCTGCGGCTCTACAACGCGGGCTTCGTGGAACTGAACATGGGTTACGCGTCCGCGATGGCCTGGGTCTTCCTGGTGGTGATCGGCACGATCACCGTTCTGCTGTTCAGCACCGGGCGGTTCTGGGTCCACTACTCCGACTCCGAGGCGAAGTGATGCGCTCGAAGGTGCGCCTGCTGGCGCTGATCGTGATCCTGGCGGTCGTCCTCTACCCGCTGGTCTGGATGGTCGGCACGTCGTTCAAATCGCCCGAGGAGATCGCGAGCAACATCGGGCTGTTCCCGACCGAGTTCACGCCGGGAAACTTCGCCGAGGGCTGGCAGAAGTTCGATGTGGCGTTCGGGCGGTTCTTCCTGAACAGCGCGATGGTGGCGGTCCTGACCGTGCTCGGCAACACGCTCTCGTGCTTGCTCGCCGCCTACGCTCTCGGCCGTTTGCGTTTCCGCCTGCGCGGTGTCTGGTTCGCCGTCATGATCGGCACCCTGCTGCTGCCCGGGCACGTGCTGATCATCCCGCAGTACATCCTGTTCCGGACCCTCGGCTGGGTCGGCGGCGAATGGCCGTACCTCCCGCTGCTCGTGCCACACTTCCTGGCCACCGAGGCGTTCTTCGTGTTCCTGATGGTCCAGTTCATGCGGGGCATCCCGCGCGAGCTGGACGAGGCCGCGGTGATCGACGGCGCTTCGCCGTACGGCGTGTTCCGGCATGTCGTGCTGCCGCTGAGCCGGCCCGCCCTGGTCACCACGGCGATCTTCTCGTTCATCTGGACCTGGAACGACTTCTTCCGGCAACTGGTGTACCTCTCCGACCTCAAGGACTACACCGCGCCGGTGGCGCTGACCCTGTTCATCGACTCGACAAGCGAGAGCTCGGTCGGCCCGATGTTCGCCATGAGCCTGCTGTCGCTGGTTCCGGTGTTCCTCTTCTTCGTCGCCTTCCAGCGACTGCTCGTCGAGGGCATCAACACCAGCGGCCTGAAGGGGTGACCCGATGCCACACTCCGTCCGCCTGGCCGCCGATCTGGCGCTGCTCGGCATCGTCGTGACGCTGCTGTCGCTCCCGCTGTTCACAGCGGGAGCGGCGGTGGCGGCCGGCAGCTACGCGATCGGCTTTTTCATTGCTGAAGGCCGGTGGCCGTCGTTCGCCGACCTGTGGGCGGTCTTCCGCCGCCGCCTGTTACCCGGCCTCGTCGCCGGTCCGGTGGTGGCCGCCGCCATCGTCCTGGTCGTCATCGACGTGGCGGCCCTCCGCCGGGGCGCCGTCCCCGGCGGTGCCCCGGTGCTGACCGCGGTGCTGGCCGCCGCGGCCCTGGTGGCCGGTTACACCGCCCTGGTCGCGGTGCGCGCGGGCCTCGCGGACGGCGGGGACCCGGGTGATGCGGCTTCGAACAGGGGAGCGGCGCGGTCGGCGCTGACCATCGCGATGGCCCGCCCGGCCGTTCCGCTCGTCGCGGCCGGGGTGCTGGGGCTCGGGGGCTTGCTCGCCTGGTTCGTGCACCCGGTGCTGGTGCCGGTGCTCACGGGTTACGTCCTGTTCGCCCTGCACGTGGTGACACCCCGGGTGTCCGGCCGATCGCCACGGCCTGAAGCTCACACTGTGTAGTTGTCAAGAAACGACGGTTCGGGCCGGTCAGACGCCGGCCGTGCGGGCGGCGGCCAGTAGGTTTTCGGCGGCCTGGCGCAGGCCCTCGATCTGGTCGAGTTCGGTGTCCTCGTGTTCGATGTTCACTGCCATGTCGGGGTCGATGGCGTGCAGCGCGCGCAGGAACGGCACCCAGAACTCCTCGCCGTGGCCGCGGCCGACCGCGACGAACTGCCAGGACGGGCGGGACGGCCACTCGTTGAGGGTGTTCTTGCCGCCCAGGTTGAGTGGGTTGCGGTCGGCCGGGACGCGGGTGAACCGGTCGTCGAGGACGCCGAAGCGGCGGACGTTGTCGTCGTTGATGCGGGTGTCCTTGGCGGCGGCGTGGAAGACCAGGTCGCCCAGGTGTTCGACGGCGGCGACCGGGTCGATGCCCTGCCAGAAGAGGTGGCTCGGGTCCATCTCGGCGCCGATGTGGGTGGCGTTGGTCTGCTCGGCCAGCCGCTGCATGGTTGGCGGGTTGAAGACCAGGTTGTGCGGGTGCATCTCGATACAGATCTTGACGTCGGCGTCGGCGGCGCGGGCCTGGATGTCCTTCCAGAACGGCACGGCCACCTCGGTCCACTGGTAGTCGAGGATGTCCAGCCATTGGCTGTCCCACGGGTTGACCACCCAGTTGGCCGTCGTGCAGCCGGGGTGACCGCCGGGCAGGCCGGACATGGTGACGACCCGCTTGACCCCGAGCAGCGCGGCCAGGTCGATGGTGCGATGCAGATCGGCCGCGTGCCGGGGGCCGACCAGTGGGTCGGGGTTGAGCGGATTGCCGTTGACGTTGAGGCCGGTCAGTGTGATGCCGGCCTGGGCGAAGCGGCCGAGGTAGTCCTCGCGGGCGGCGGGGCTGGTCAGGATGTCGTCGATCGGGAGGTGCGGCGCGCCGATGAAGCCGCCGGTGTTGATCTCGGCGCTGTTCAGGCCCAGTTCGCCGAGGATCTTCAGGGTCTCGTCGAGGGAACGGTCGTGCAGGCAGGCGGTGTAGGCACCGAGTTTCATCAGGGGTCTCTCCTCAGAGCTGGACGGGCTTGTCGGTGGCGGACACGACCGCCTCGAGGACGCGCAGGTTGTGCAGGCCGTGGGCCATGTCGGGGCAGGGCGGCAGGGTGGTGTCGCCGGCGATCTGGTCGAGGAACGCGCGGGCCTGGTAGACGAAGAAGTCGTTCTGCCCGTGGCCGACGGTGGGGAAATCCATCGGCAGGCCCTGCGCGATGTAGGGGTGCCAGGGGCCGACGAAGACCGTGCGCACGCCGTTGACCTCCGGGGCCGGCGCGGCGTCGGCGATGGTGAACTCGGCCGGCCTGGTCAGGTCGAACGACGCCGTGCCGTTCTCGCAGAACAGGTCGATACGCAGGGTGTTGGCGTGCCCGAAGGCGATGCGCGACAGCGAGAACGTGCCGACGGCGCCGTCGCCGTAGGAGGTCGTGAAGGTGCACACGTCCTCGTTCTCCACCGGGGTGCGCTCGGTGCTCACCTGCACGCCACCGGCGTGGCCGACGGCCACCCCGAGCGGTTTCGGCCGGTCGGTGACCACCGTGGTCAGTGTTGTGCCCTGCACGCCGGCGGTCGGGCCGCAGAAGAACTCGGCCAGGTCGACCATGTGGCTGCCGATGTCGGCGAGCACACCGCTGCCGGGGCCACCGAGGTAGCGCCAGCTCATCGGGCGCTGCGGGTCGTAGCCGTAGTCGCACCAGTAGTTGCCGACGAAGTGCCGGACCCGGCCGAGCCGGCCCTCGACCTGCTGTTTGATCGCGTTGATGGCGGGGGAGCGACGGAACGTGAAGCCGACCGCGTTGACCTGGCCGGGCGCGTCGGCGGCAGCCTCCACCATGGACTGCGCCTCGGCGACGGTCGGCGCGAGCGGTTTCTCGCAGAGCACGTGCTTGCCGGCGGCCAGGGCGGCCTCGGTGATCTCGCGGTGCAGGCTGTTGGCGACGGCCACGCTGACCGCGTCGACGTCGGGCGCCTCGACGACCGCGCGCCAGTCGGTCTCGGCGCGGGCGAAGCCGTAGCGGGCGGCGGCGTCGGCCGCGAACGGCTCGTGCAGGTCGGCGATGGCGACCAGGCGGGGGGCGGGACGGCCGAGGCCGAAGACGGTGGCGGCGCTGCGGTAGGCGTTGGCGTGAGCGCTGCCGACCATGCCTGCTCCGATGACTGCCACGCCGATTTGCGGCTGGGACATGGGGATTACCTCCGAGGGGTGGCGCTCGGCTTAAAGCGCTTTAAGTCCCTGTACTATCTGAGTCGATCTCGATGTGTGTCAAGGGTGTTACCGGGAGTCATTTAGTGGATCAGCGACCGCGTCTGGCCGACGTCGCGGCCCGAGCCGGCGTCTCGACCGCATCGGTGTCCCTCGTTCTGCGCGGGGCGCCGGGGCCGGGCGCCGAGACGCGCGAGCGCGTCCTCGAGGCGGCCGCCGCGCTGGGTTACCGCGCCGACCGCACGGCCAGCCTGCTCGCCCGCCGCCGCCGTCACCTGCTCGGTGTGCTGCTCGACGTGCGCAACCCGTTCCACGCCGAGCTGGTCGAGGAGGTGCACGCCGAGGCCGACAAGTCGGGTTACGAGGTGGTGCTGTCCACGCTGACCCGCGACCGCGACGAGGACCGCGCGATCGAGACACTTCTCGACTTCCGGTGCGAGGCGCTGATCCTGCTCGGCCCCGACTCGTCCGAGGACACGCTCGATCGGCTGGCGGCGCAGGTTCCGTGCGTGGTGGTCGGCCGCACGGTGGGCACGGCCCAGGTCGACGTGGTCCGCCCGGCCGACGACGTGGGTGTCGACGCGGCACTGCTGCACCTGATCGGTCTCGGCCACGAGCGGATCGCGTTTGTGGACGGTGGGCAGGGCGCGGTGGCGGCGATCCGGCGCCGCGGCTATCGCCGCGCGATGCGCCGGGCCGGCCTGGTTCCGCTGATCGTCGCGGGCGATCACACCGAGGAGGGTGGCGTCCGGGCCGGGCGCCGGCTCCTCGCCGGGCACGACCTGCCCACGGCGGTGATGGCCTCGAACGACCGGCTCGCGGTCGGCCTGATGGACGCGTTCGTCCGGGCCGGCGTCGAGATCCCGGACCGGATCTCGGTGGTCGGTTACGACGACAGCACCCTCGCCCGCCTCGCCCACGTCGACCTGACCTCGGTCAACCAGGACGCCCCGGCGCAGGCCCGCAACGCCGTGCTGGCCGCCGTCTCCCGGCTCGACGACGGCCGCACCCAGCGGGTCGAGACCGTGCTGGTCCCGCACCTGGTGGTGCGGGGCAGCACCGCCCCGCCCTTCAGTCTGCGCAGCTGAGCAGGCCGGCCCGCTCCTTGGCCGCCAGCACGTGCCGGGCGGCATCCGCCAGCCGGGTGCGGAACGCCGGGTCGGCGGCGGCCCGGTCGATCAGCGCGTCCGCCATCGGCGCCGCGTCGGCCGGCCGGATGGTGAGCACCAGATCGCCGCCGGCCGCCACGAACCGGACGGCCCGCTGCCCGGTCGGCACCGAGCCGAGCGCCACCGCGGCACCCAGGTCGTCCGACATGATCAGCCCCTGGTAACCGAGCCGCTGGCGCAGCAGCCCCGTCACGATCGGCGCGGAGAACGCGGCGATCGCTGACGGATCGAGCCGGGGATAGCGCGCCGACGAGATCATCACCCCGCCCGAGCCGGCCTTGATGCCCGCGACGAACGGGCCGAGATAGGGATCGTCTACGGTCGCGGTGTTGTCGACGGCCTTGGCCGAGGTGTCCGTGTTGGCGGTGACCCGGCCGAGCCCCGGGAAGTGTTTGACCACGGTGAGAACACCGGCGTCCTGGCTGGCCGGCACGATCGTGCGGATGCTCGCGGCGACCTTGACCGGGTCGGAGCCGTACTGCCGGTGCCAGAAACCGATGGGCGGGTTCTTCTCGCCCAGCGAGGCCGGCACGGTGTCGGCGACCGGGGCCAGGTTGATGGTCACGCCGATCGCGGCGAGGCGCCGGGAGCTGTCCTTCGTGGTGTCCCGCAGCTTCGTGGCCGAGCCGGCGCCGAGTTTCTCCGCCGTCGGGATCAGCGGGAAGCCGGGGCCCTTGAGCGTCTGCACGTTGCCGCCCTCCTGGTCGAGCGAGACCAGCAGCGGCAGCCGCGCCTGTTTCTGCAGCCCGGCGATGTCGGAGCGCAGCTGCCCGGCGGTGTGCGTGCTGCGGCCGTGCAGGAACACCCCGCCCAGGTGGTAGCGCCGCACGGTGTCGCCGAGGCCGCTGGGTGCGTTGACCGAGGTGCCGATCATCAGCACCTGGCCGGCGAGCTCGGCCGGGCCGAGCCGGTCGAGGGTGCGCGTCACGCAGTCGGCCGGAGCCGACGGGGTGGGCGACGGCGGCAGCGAGGGCGTCGGGGAAGGCGGCGGTGACGGTGACGGCGACGGCGACGCTGACGGGGAGGCCGGTGGCGCGGACGAGGTTGCCGGCGGGTCTGTCGAGCAGCCCGCCAGGACCAGGGACAGCGTCACGGCAAGTGGGGTAACGATCCGGCTGAGCATCGGCGATCACGCTAGCCTCTCGGCGCACCCCGTCACGAGGCACTCCGCAGGTCGACGATCCGCCGTGCCTTGCCCATCGACCGCTCGACCCCATCGGGTTCGATGACTTCCACCCGTACCGAAACGCCTATGTTGTTCTTGATCTTGGCGGCCAGATCGTGGCCCGCCTGGGTGACCACCTCGGGGTTTGACCCGGCCCGGCGTTCCACCCGGACCGCGAGGGCGTCGAGGCGGCCGTCGCGGGTCAGCACGCACTGGAAATGCGGTGCGAGCGCGGGGGTGCGCAGGATCAGTTCCTCGATCTGGGTGGGGAAGACGTTGACGCCGCGGACGATCATCATGTCGTCGGTGCGGCCGGTGATCTTCTCGATCCGGCGCATCGGGCGGGCGGTGCCGGGCAGCAGGCGGGTGAGGTCGCGGGTGCGGTAGCGGATGACCGGCATGGCCTGCTTGGTGAGGGAGGTGAAGACCAGCTCGCCGAGCTCGCCGTCGGGTAGCACCTCGCCGGTGTCCGGGTCGATGATCTCGGGCAGGAAGTGGTCTTCCCAGACGTGCGGGCCGTCCTTGGTCTCGATGCACTCGGTCGCCACGCCCGGGCCCATCACCTCGGAGAGGCCGTAGATGTCGACCGCGTGGATGTCGAGGCGGTCCTCGATCTCGCGGCGCAGATCCTGCGTCCACGGTTCGGCGCCGAAGATGCCGACCTGCAAGGATGTGGCCCGCGGGTCGAGGCCCTGCCGTTCCATCTCGTCGACGATCGCCAGCAGATAGCTCGGCGTGACCATGATGATCTCCGGCTCGAAGTCCTTGATCAGCATGACCTGGCGCTCGGTCATCCCGCCGGAGACCGGGATGACGGTGCAACCCAGTTCCTCGGCACCGTAGTGCGCGCCGAGCCCACCGGTGAACAGGCCGTAACCGTAGGCGACGTGCACCCGGTCACCGGGCCGGCCACCCGAGGCACGGATCGAGCGGGCCATCAGCCGGGCCCAGACGTGCAGGTCGTCCTTTGTGTAACCGACCACGGTGGGCCGGCCGGTCGTGCCGGAGGACGCGTGCACCCGGGCTATTCGCTCGCGCGGCACGGCGAACATGCCGAACGGGTAGTTGGCCCGCAGGGTGGCCTTGTCGGTGAACGGAAACTTCGCCAGATCGGCGAGATCGCGCAGGTCACCGGGGTGCACCTGGCGCTCGTCGAACAGCTTGCGGTACTGCGGCACGTTCTCGTACGCGTGCTGAAGTGACCATTTCAGCCGGCTCAGTTGCAGGTCGCGCAGCTCGTCGACGGAGGCGCGCTCGATCGGGTCGAGATCTTCGGGGCGGGGGGAGCGATCCTGCACTTTCCATTACCTCCTACATACGCAATCCCTCGAAGGCGACGTTGCTGACGGCGTCGGCGATGGCCTCCGCGCCGCCGGGCCGCGGTTTGTACCACTCGGTCAGTGAATTGACCATGCCGAGCAGCAGGCGCGCGGCGGTGGCCGGATCGACGTCCGGCCGCACGTCTCCCTCGGCCTGCGCCTGTTTGACCAGCTCGGTCACGACCGCGTCGAATTCGCGCCGCCGGGTCAGCGCGTGTTGCTCAACCTCCGTGTTGCCCCGTACCCGCAGGAGGACGGTGACGAACTCGAAACGTTCCGCGAGCACGAGCACGCTGAGTCTGATCAGTCGCTCGAGCCGCTCGATGGCGGGGAGGTCTGCCTCACGGACATCTTCGGCCGCTTCGAACAGTCCGTCGAGTGCCCGGTCCATCGCCATCTGCAGCAACTGCTCCTTGCCGCTGATGTGGTGATAAACGCTCGACTTGGTGATGCCGAGTGACTCGGCGATGTCGAACATGCTTGTCGCGTCATACCCCTGCTCGTTGAACAGGCGGACCGCCGCGTTGAGCACGGCGTCCTGGTCGTGGCCGGGCCGGCCCCGGCGCCGCGGCGCCGTCATCCCGGCCGTCCCGGGCTGATCACGCGGCTGCGGCCGCGGAACTCGGCGACTACGTCGCCATCGCAGGTCACGGTCACGTCGTAGATCCCGCTGCGACCGCTTGTCACTCTCTCCTGGGCGTACGCCGTGAGCACGTCACCGGGTGCCGTCGGTCGCAGGAACGAAATGTCGGCCCCGGCCGCTACGGTGACCGGGCCGTGGCTGTTACAGGCACACGCGAAGGCCGTGTCGGCGAGCATGAAGACATAACCGCCGTGGGTCATTGCGTGCCCGTTGACCATCTCGCCGGTGACCAGCATGCGCACCGTGGCCTGCCCGTCGCCGGCGTCGAGCAGCTCGATGCCGAGGGCCTTGGACGCGGGGTCGCGATCGAACATCTCGTGCGCCGGAGTCCGTGCCACCTTCACTCCCACCCCTTGATAACCAACCGAACGTTCGGTAGAGATTTAAGACACAGCCAACCGCAATGGAGCGCAGATGACAACCCCCACCGAGTTGTACGAGACGCATCGCGAGCTGCTCGATCGGGCCGTCCAGGCCGCCCACGAGCGCGACTACTGGTCCGCCTTCCCGGAGTCGCCCAGCAAGTCCGTCTACGGTGAGGACGCCGCTCCGGCCGGCGAGCGGGCGTTCACCGCCCTGCTCGGCAAACAGTTCCCGATCGACGTGCCCGGCGCCGTCGGCACGGTGTCGACCGAGCGTTCCCCGTTCGGCATCGAGCTCGGCGTGAGCTACCCGAAAGCCGACCCGCTCGCCCTGGTCGCGGCGGCCCGGGCGGCCACCCCGGCGTGGCGGGCCGCCGGGCCCGAGGGCCGGGCCGGGGTCGCCGCCGAGATCATCAAGCGGATCAACGCGCGCAGCTTCGAGCTCGCCCACGCCGTGCAGCACACCACCGGCCAGGCGTTCGTGATGGCGTTCCAGGCCGGCGGCGCGCACGCGCAGGACCGCGCGCTCGAGGCGGTGGCCTACGCCCTGGCCGCCTCCACCCGGATGCCGGCCGGCGCCACCTGGGCCAAGCCGCAGCGCGGCACCGACCCGCTGCGCCTGGCCAAGACCACCACCGTGGTCGGCCGCGGCGTCGCGCTGGTCATCGGCTGCACCACGTTCCCCACCTGGAACAGCTACCCCGGCCTGTTCGCCAGCCTGGTCACCGGCAACCCGGTCATCGTCAAGCCGCACCCCGGCGCCGTCCTGCCGCTGGCCATCTCGGTGCAGATCTGCCGCGAGGTGCTCGCCGAGGCCGGCCAGAATCCCGACCTGGTCACCCTCGCCGTCGAGCAGCCCGGCGACGGCATCGCGGCCACCCTGGCCACCCACCCCGACGTGCGCATCGTCGATTTCACCGGCTCCAGCGAGTTCGGCAACTGGCTCGAGGCCAACGCGCGGCAGGCCGTCGTCTACACCGAGAAGTCCGGTCTCAACACGGTCGTGGTCGACTCGACCGACGACTACCGGGGCCTGCTGCGCAACCTCTCGTTCTCGCTGTCGCTCTACAGCGGCCAGATGTGCACCACCCCGCAAAACCTGCTCGTCCCGCGGGACGGCATCGAAACCGACGCCGGTCACAAGAGCGCCGACGAGTTCGGCGCCGACCTGGCCGCCGCGCTCGACAAGCTGCTCGGTGACCCGAAACGCGCGGCCGGCACGCTCGGCGCCATCGTCAACGACGGCGTGCGCGGCCGGCTCGCCGAGGCCGGCGACCTGCCGTCGGTGGTCCACCCGTCCGCCGAGGTCGCCGAGGAGCAGTTCCCCAACGCCACGATTCGCACCCCGGTGGTGGTCCGCCTCGACGCGGCCGACGAGAAGACCTACACCCGCGAGTGGTTCGGCCCGGTTTCGTTCCTCATCACCACCGACTCCACCCGGCACAGCCTCGAGATCTTCGTGGAGACCGTCCGGGCGCACGGCGCGCTCACCGCGGCGGTCTACTCGACCTCACCCGAGGTCCTGGCCGCCGCCAGGGAGGCCGCGCTCGACGCCGGCGTCCATCTCTCCGAAAACCTCACCGGCGGCGTCTTCGTCAACCAGACCGCGGCCTTCAGCGACCTGCACGGCACCGGCGCCAACCCGGCCGCCACCGCGTCGCTCACCGACGACTACTTCGTCACCGGCCGCTTCTTCGCGCTGCAGTCCCGGCACCACGTTCCGGCCCCGGAGGAGTCGCATGCCTGAGGCCTGCCTCACCGTCGAGGAGCTCGACGACCGGGTGGTGGTGACGTTGCGCCGGCCTGAGGCGCGCAACGCGATCAACGCCGCCATGGTCCGGGAGTTGCACGACGTGTGCGCGGACCTGGAGGAGCGGCCCCGGCTGCTCCTGCTGACCGGTGGCGGCGGTGTGTTCGCCGCCGGCGCCGACATCGGTGAGCTGCGTGAGCGCGGTCGCGATCAGGCGTTGCAGGGCATCAACAGCCGCCTGTTCGACCGCATTGCCCGGCTGCCGATGCCCACCGTCGCGGCCGTCGACGGCTACGCCCTCGGTGGCGGAGCCGAGCTGGCCTACGCGTGCGACATCCGGCTCGCCTCGCCTGCGGCGGTCTTCGGCAACCCCGAGCCGGGCCTCGGCATCCTCGCCGCGGCCGGTGCCTGCTGGCGACTGCGTGACCTGGTCGGCGCGTCCGTCGCCAAGCAGGTGCTGCTGGCCGGCCGCCGCCTGGACGCCGGCGACGCCCTGCGCCTCGGCCTGGTCGCCGAGGTGGTTTCGGCCGGTGAACTGGTCAAACAGGCCCACGCCCTGCTCGACCGGATGGCAAGGTCCGGCCCGCTCGCGCTGCGCCTGACCAAGCTGGTCGCCGACGCCCCCGGCGGCCACCCGGTCACCGACGACCTGGCCCAGGCGATCCTCTTCGAGTCCGCCGACAAGCAGGTCCGGATGGACGCTTTCCTGGCTGGGGGCCGCGCATGAGCGATCTGATCCAACCCGCGGTGCCCAAGACGGTGGGCGTCATCGGTGGCGGGCGGATGGGTGCGGGCATCGCCCAGGTCTTCGCCGTGGCCGGGTCCGTCGTCTGCCTCGCCGAGCGGGACCCGGCCGCGGCCGTCGCCTCCCGCGACCGGGTCGCGATGGGGCTGCTGCGGGCCGCCGAGAAGGGCAAGCTGACCGAGTCGGCCGACGCCGTCCTGGAACGGCTCGTCCTGGTCGACGACGTGGCGGCGCTGCCGCCCGGCGCTGACCTGGTCGTCGAGGCCGTTCCGGAGAACGTCGCGCTGAAGGTGCGGGTCCTCGCCGCGGCGGAAAACGCGGTCGGTGAGCAGACCGTGCTGGCCAGCAACACCAGCTCGCTCTCCGTCGCCGGCATCGCCGACGGTCTGCGCCGGCCCGAGCGTTTCCTCGGCATGCACTTCTTCAACCCGGTGCCGGCCAGCACCCTCGTCGAGGTGGTCGTCGGCCCGCAGACCGGCGACGGGGCGCGGGATACCGCGCGGTCCTGGGTGGCCGGCCTCGGCAAGATCGAGGTGATGGTGCGCGACTCGCCGGGCTTCGCCACCAGCCGGCTCGGCGTGCTGCTCGGCCTCGAAGCGATCCGCATGCTGGAGGAGGGCGTCGCCGACGCGATGGCGATCGACCGGGCCATGGAACTCGGCTACCGGCATCCGATGGGTCCGCTGCGCTCGACCGACCTGGTCGGGCTCGACGTGCGGCTGGCCATCGCCGAGCACCTGCACTCCGAGCTGGGCGACCGGTTCGCCCCGCCGAAGCTGCTGCGCGACAAGGTGGCCCGCGGTGAACTGGGCCGTAAGACCGGGCAAGGGTTCTTCACCTGGGAGGCATCATGACCGGCGAGCAGGTCTTCGAGGAGACCATCGCGAAGGACCAGCGGGTCGAACCCCGTGACTGGATGCCCGACGGCTACCGCAAGACGATGATCCGGCAGATCGCCCAGCACGCGCACTCCGAGATCATCGGCATGCAGCCGGAGGGTGCGTGGATCACCCGGGCGCCGACGCTGCGCCGCAAGGCGATTCTGCTGGCCAAGGTGCAGGACGAGGCCGGCCACGGGCTCTACCTCTACTCCGCGGCCGAGACTCTCGGCGCCGACCGGGGCGATCTCACCCGGCGGCTCATCGACGGCCGCCAGAAGTACTCGTCGATCTTCAACTATCCGACGCTGACCTTCGCCGACGTCGGGGTGATCGGCTGGCTGGTCGACGGTGCCGCGATCTGCAACCAGGTTCCGCTCTGCCGCAGTTCCTACGGCCCGTACGCGCGAGCGATGATCCGCATCTGCAAGGAGGAGTCCTTCCATCAGCGGCAGGGCTACGAGCTGCTGATGACCATGATGCGAGGCACCGCCGCGCAGCGGGAGATGGTGCAGGACGCCACCGATCGCTGGTGGTGGCCGTCGCTGATGATGTTCGGGCCGCCCGACGACGAATCGCCCAACAGCGCCCAGTCGATGGCCTGGAAGATCAAACGGCACAGCAACGACGACCTGCGGCAGCGGTTCGTGGACATGAGCGTCCCGCAGGCCGAGGCGCTCGGGGTCACCCTGCCCGATCCGGCGCTGCGCTGGAACGCCGACCGGGAGCACTACGACTTCGGCGAGATCGACTGGGTCGAGTTCAAGCGGGTCATCTCCGGCGGCGGCCCGATGAACGCCGAACGCATCGCCCACCGGCGGCGCGCGGACGAGGACGGCGCCTGGGTGCGGGAAGCCGCCGCGGCACACGCGGCGAAGCGAGCGAAGGTGGGCGCGGCATGAGCGACGAGATTCGGCACGAGTGGCCCCTGTTCGAGGTGTTCGTGCGGGCCAAGCGCGGCCTCAACCACGTGCACGTCGGGTCGTTGCGGGCGGCCGACCACCCGATGGCGCTGCACCACGCGCGCGACCTCTACACCCGGCGCAACGAGGGCGTCAGCATCTGGGTGGTGCGTTCCGACGACGTCGTCTCGTCCGGTCCTGACGACAAGGACGCGTTCTTCGCACCCAGCGGCGACAAGGCCTACCGACACCCGACGTACTACTCCATTCCCGACTCGGTTCCGCACATCTGAGGCCGGCCATGTCTTTCGACGACGCGTACGACGCGCTCACCGACCACGACGACGACACCCGATGGGCGTACGGGACGGGCTTTGCCGACCCGCTCGCCGGGGTGCCGACCATCGTGCCCGACGGGGTGGAACCGGCCGACCTCGTGGCCTACTGCCTGATGCTCGGCGACGACGCACTGGTCATGTCGCACCGGTTGCAGCAGTGGGTGACCCGGGCACCCGAACTCGAGGACGAGATGGCCCTCGCCAACATCGGCCTCGACCTGCTCGGCCAGGCCCGCCTCCTGCTGAGTCGCGCCGGCGAGGTCGAGCAGGCCGGGTTCGAGCAGGCCGGAGTCGCGCAGGGCGGCGGCACGGCCCGCGACGAGGACGCGCTGGCCTACCTGCGAGACCCGGGCGACTTCCGCAACGTGCGGCTGGCCGAACGCGCCGACGAGGACTTCGCCCACCTGGTCGCCCGGCTGCTGGTCTTCGCGACCTGGCGGCTCGCCTTGCTCGACCGGCTCACCGGCTCGCGCGACCCGATCCTGGCCGCGATCGGTGCCAAGGGCGTGAAGGAGGCGACCTACCACCGGGAGTACGCGGCGGGCTGGGTGGTCCGCCTCGGCGACGGCACCGACCTGTCCCACACCCGGATGCGCGCCGCGGTGGACGCGGTCGAACCGCTGGCCGGCGAACTGTTCGTACCGCATGCGATCGAGCTCCGACTCACCGCGGCCGGTGTCGCGGTCGACCCGTCGGCCCTGCGCGAGGAGTACGACGCCGTCCTCGCCGAGGTCCACCGGGTGGCGGCCCTCCCGCCGCCACCGCCGATCGAGGCCGCGACCGGCGGCGCCGGCCGGGATGGCGTGCACGGCCCGGAACTCGTCGAGATCCTCACCGAGATGCAGGAACTCGCCCGAGCCGTCCCCGGCGGTGTGTGGTGAACGCCGCCGAGGCGGCCCCGAGGCCGGTCCGAACTCCACGCCGGTCGGCGGGCAGGAGTCTGGCTGCGGCCACGAGCGCGGCTGCGGGTGCGGCTCGCGCGGCTGAGGTGGTCGGGGCCGTCGTTGATCCGGAGCTGCCGGTGGTCACGCTTGCTGAGCTGGGGATCGTGCGGGACGTGGCGATGGCCGATGACGGGGTTGTCGTGACGATTACGCCTACCTACTCCGGGTGTCCGGCCATGGAAGCCATTCGCGACGACATCGTTCGGGCGCTCGACCGGGCGGGATTTGGGCGGGCGACCGTCCGTACCGTGCTGGCGCCGGCCTGGACCACCGACTGGATCAGCGAAAGCGGGCGGGCCAAGCTCGCCGCCGCCGGGATCGCGCCACCCGGCGCGGCTCCCCGGCGTGGCGCCGGACCTGTTCCGCTCCTGCTCGGGGTCCGTCCGAATGCGGTGGCGTGCCCGCAGTGCGGGCACGCGGAGACCGAGCAGCTGGCGGCGTTCTCCGCCACCGCGTGCCGTGAGCTGCGCCGATGCCTGGCCTGCCGGGAACCGTTCGAGCACGTGAAGGAGATCTGACGTGGTCGTGCGTGACTTTCATCCGCTGCGGGTGGCCGGCATCGAACGGCTCTGCGACGACGCGGTCGCCGTCACCTTCGCGGTGCCGGACGAGCTGGCCTCGGTCTATGCGTTCCGGGCGGGGCAATCACTGACCGTGCGCCGGCCGGGCGGGGACGACGAGCGGCGCAGCTATTCGATCTGTGCGCCGGAAGGGGCGCGGCCGCGCATCGGGGTTCGGGAGGTGCCGGGCGGGCTCGTGTCCGGGTGGCTCGTGCGGGAGCTGCGGGTGGGGGACGCGGTCGAGGTGGCGCCGCCTACCGGGAGCTTCACGCCCGATCTGGACGCCGGCGGGCGGCACGTGATGATCGCGGCGGGGTCGGGGATCACGCCGGTGCTGTCCATCGCGGCGTCGCTTTTGCGGAGCAAAGAGGCACAGGTCAGCATCCTGTACGGGAATCGGCGGGCGGCCACCGTGATGTTCGCCGAGGAACTGGCCGACCTCAAGGACAGCCATCCGTCGCGGCTGGAGCTCGTGCATCTGCTGTCGCGGGAGGCTCGGGAGGTCGATCTGCTCAGCGGGCGGCTCGACGCGGCGAAGATCCGGGAGCTGCTTCCGGTGCTGATCGACGTTCGCTCCGTTGAGCACTGGTGGTTGTGCGGGCCGTTCGGGATGGTGGTCGACGCCACCGAGGTGCTGAGCGAGGCGGGGGTGCCGCCGGAGCGCATCCACCGGGAGCTGTTCTGGGTCGACGAGGTCCCGCCGGCGCCGCGGCGGGCCGACGACCGGGCGGACGGGCCGTCGAGCGAGGTCACCGTGGTGCTCGACGGACGGTCCACCGTGGTCGCGGTGCCCGACGGCGACACCGTGCTGGAAGGGGCGCAGCGGGCCCGGCCCGATCTGCCGTTCGCCTGCAAGGGAGGAGTCTGCGGGACCTGCCGGGCGCGGGTTCTGGAGGGGGAGGTGACGATGCGGCGGAACTTTGCGTTGGAGCCGAAGGAACTGGCCGCCGGGTTCGTGCTGACCTGCCAGTCAACCCCGGTCACCCCGAAGCTGGTCGTGACCTTCGACGACTGAGGCGGCCAGACACCCCGCGCGCCGGCCGCGATGGCTGCGCTGACCGCGATGGCTGCGCCGGCCGCGACAATCGTGACGGCCGCGCGACGGTGACTACTCGACGCTGAGTACTCGGGTGACGGCCTCTGCGGCGACCCGGTCGTCCAGGCGGGAGCTGTCCAGGTTGGCGCACAGCACGATGGACGCGCCTGCCGCCAGCGGCGCCACCAGCCACATCAGTGGCTGCTCGCTGCCGGCTGCGTTCAGGAGCACCCGGTCGCCGGGGCCGATTCCGTACCTCGCGGCCACGCCGGCCGCTACCTCCTCGTACTCTCCGAAGGTCGTATCGCTCACCGCCAGGTCCTCCGCACCGACCGGCGAAGCCGGCGGTGCCGCGCCCAGATAGGGGCGCACCTCGGCCGGGAAGTCGCGATAGTCCTCGGGAACCTCCGGGGTGGGCGCGCCCGCCGGCTCCAGGCCCAGCACGAACTGATGCCGGGCCGCGGGCACCTCGTCCAGCCAGCTGCCGGCCCGGCGGCGTTCCACGAACGTGGCGTCCACCGGGTCACCGGCGGGGGAGAGGCCGGCCGTCGCCCAGCCGCGATAGGACACCTCGAAGCCGGCCGACCAGGCGCCCAGCAGCACCGCCGCGGTCTGCCAGTGCGGCGGCAGCAGCACCGCCACCCGGCTGCCCTTCCCGAGGCCGCAACCCTCGGTGAGCAGCGCCGCCGTCGCCGCCGACCAGCCGCCGAGCTCGGCCGCGGTCAGGCCGGTGCGCTCGCCGGTGGCGTCGTCGTAGTAGGTGAACAACTCGCCCATGCCGGGCACGATAACGGGACCGGGTCAGGCCGCCATACCCAGGTGACGCTCGCGTACCTCGTTCGCGTAACGGACGAGCAGGTGCACCGTGTGCGGTCCGGCGACGCCGTCGACGTCGAGGCCGACTCGGGCCTGGAACGCGCGGACCATCTCGGCCAGCTCCTCGTCGCTGTCGCCGATCGTCACACCCAGATCGGCGAACAACTCACGCAGGGTGTCCGGGTCGGCGGGCGGAGGCGTCTCCGGCCAGCCGATCAGGCCACCGACGGCGGTGCCGACCGCGTTGAACATCTCTCGAGCTGACATGTCTGCCTCCTGCCGGGGACCCTGGGGGCGGGTTACCTCCAGAATCCGCAGGAAGCCTGTGCGGCACATCGGACCTTGGTCCTTAGCTTGCTGTGTGAATCTCAGACTTTCGGCCGAGAATGGCAGACGGTGGTCCGGGCCAGCGCGACCAGCTTCGCGGCATCGGCCGATTTCACACCTTGCGCGCTGAGCTCACCAGCCACGGCCGTCGCCTTCCGGCCGCCGGCCAGCGCGGCGCAGGCTTGCGATCCGAGCGCCTCCACCTCCTCGTCCCGCCGGTCGAGCGCGACCGCCGGGAGCTGGTTCTGCACGGCCGCCACGAATCGATCAAGACCGCCGTCGCCGGTGCCGGCCCCGGCCGGCTTCGGCGCCTTCGTCGCCTTTGGCGAGCGAGGGGCCGGCGATTCGGCCACCAACGGTGGCTGCGTGGTGGTCACTCCCGGTGCGGGAGACGCATCACTCTCCGGATGTACGGCGGGGAGAGCGCTCGGTTCGTCGGCACAACCACCCAGCGCGACGATCATCGCGACCGCAACGAGCAGGCGCTTCATCGGGCATCAGTCCCGTCCGCGGCGACCGCCCCGAACGGCTTCCACTCCGCAACGACCTTCGGCCATCCGACCAGCCCGGCCGGCGGCGGCGTCCGCCACCCGGAAGCAAGACCGGGAGAGGAGACGGGAGCGGAGACAGGAGCGGAGATCGGCGGCTCCGGCGGCCAGGCCCGTAGCCCGGCGGCGGTCTGCTCCGACCCGGACGACGAGCCTTCAGCCGGGGCGAACGACGGCCGACCGGCCTCGGCGGAGGAGTTGGGCGCGGCCGGCCCGACAGGCGGCATCAACGGCTCGGCGACCGACACCGGGACCGTTGCAGCGGCGGCGTTGCGCCCGGGCCCGGACAACGAGCCTTCTGCGCGGGCAGACGGCGGCCGGGCGGCCGAGGCGGATGGGGTGGCGGCTGAGGCGGTGAGGCTGGGCGCGGTCGGTTCGGTGGCCGAGGCCGGGGTCGTTGCGGCGGCGGCGTTGTGCTCGGGCTCGGACAACGA
Source organism: Paractinoplanes tereljensis (assembly GCF_016862435.1). Taxonomy (GTDB): domain Bacteria; phylum Actinomycetota; class Actinomycetes; order Mycobacteriales; family Micromonosporaceae; genus Actinoplanes; species Actinoplanes tereljensis. The sequence continues at coordinate 178,071 of NZ_BOMY01000055.1, read as the reverse complement.
GCCCTCCGCCCGGGCATTCGATGGCCGGCCGTGATCGGCACAGCGGCCGGGCGTGCCCGGCCCGACGGCCGACATCGCGACCGTTGCGGCGGTCAGGGCCGTGTGCGTTGCGGCGGCGAGCGGTGCCGGCGGCGTCGGTGGGTGGAGTGGGCGAGGGGGCAAAGGCACCTGGATGGTCGAAAAACGGGCGAATGGCACTCGGAGAGGCTAGGGGCTGGATCGGCGGGGGAGCGGCGGCGCGCCCACCCGCGAGTGGTGACGCGACCCGGTCGAGTGATCGGCGGCATACAGGCAACCCACAGACCGCTCACCGCTGCCGAACAACTTTCCGGGCAACTGTTGGCGTACCAGCCGAACGAAGCGAGGCGTCGCCATGACCGATCTGATGAGCCGGCCCCCCTACTACCAAGGCGGCCACGAGGCGTACTCCGATGACCGCATCACGCCCCCGCCGCCGCCGGATCCGCCGTACGTCATGCCGCCCTCGTCCGGCGGTCGGCGCTGGCCGCGTCGCGTTGCCGGTGGGGCTGCGGTGCTCGCGCTGGTCGCCGGGGGCGGCACCGCCGGCGGGGTGCTCGCCGAGCGCTACCTCATCGACCACCCGACCTCGGCCGATACGACCAGCAGCAGCACCGCCGCTACCGCGACGAGCACGGCCACCGTCACCGAGGGCGACGACCTGGCGTCGGTGGTCAAGGCCGTGCAGCCGAGCATCGTGACGGTGATGGTGGACGGTCAGCAGTCGTCGGCTATCGGGTCCGGGGTGATCATCAGCTCGGACGGGCTGATCGTCACCAACAACCACGTGATCTCCGAGGACGGCACGGTGAGTGTCCGGCTGTCGTCGGGCAAGACGGTGCCGGCCAAGGTCGTCGCCACCGACACCACCCACGACCTGGCCCTGGTGCAGGCGACCGGGCTATCGGGGCTGACCCCGGCCACGTTCGCCACCAACGACTCCGTCGCGGTCGGTGACACCGTGCTTGCCTTCGGGGCGCCGCTCGGCCTGGAGAACACGGTCACCTCCGGCATCGTGTCGGCCCTCGACCGCAGCGTCGACACCGGCACCGAGAAGCTGTCCGGGCTCTTCCAGACCGACGCGGCGATCAACCAGGGCAACTCCGGTGGCGCCCTGGTCGACACGTCCGGTCACGTCATCGGCATCAACGTCGCGATCGCTACCGCGAGTGAGACCGACAGCGGCAGCATCGGGGTGGGTTTCGCGATCCCGGCCGACACCGTCACCAGCGTGATCAAGCAGCTGGAAAGCCAGATCAACTGACCGCGGCAGGTTCGCCGAACCAGCGAGTGAGCGCCGAGCGCAGGGCTTCCGCGCCCGGCGCCGCGCCCGCGCCCGCGTCCGCGCCTGCATCCGGGGAAGCGCCGAGGTCGGGGGATGCGCCCGCGTCCGGGGCGGGCAATGGGGCCGCGGCCGTCGGCAGGGCCCACGCGACGTAACTGTCGGGGCGGACCAACATCGCGGCGGGGCCCTCGACCGGCACCGACACGACGTCGACCCGATCGCGCCATGGCGCCGCGACCGAGCCGAGCAGGCCGGTGTTGTCGACAAGCAGCGGCCGCCCCGACCGGGTGACCGGTCCGAGGTCGGGCGCGAACCGGCCGACCACCGGCTCGTCCGAACCGGTCGGATAGGTGATGTCGGAACCGGCGATGAGCGCGGCGATGTGCCGCAGCACCGCCGGTTCCCGGAGCAGTTCGCCGAAGAGCGTGCGCAGCGCGGTCACCTCGGGTCCCGGCCCGACCAGCGTCCGCTGCGCCAGCGTGTGCATGGTGACGCGTTCACCGGCCGGCCGACGCTCGGTCTCGTAGGTGTCGAGCAGCCCGTCCGGCGCCCACCCGCGGACGGTTGCGGCGAGTTTCCAGCCGAGGTTCACCGCGTCCTGCAGGCCGAGGTTGAGGCCCGGCCCGCCCATCGCCGAGTGCACGTGCGCCGCGTCACCGACCAGCAGCACCCGCCCGTCGCGGTAACGCTCCGCCAGCCGGGTGTTGCCGGCCTCCAAACGGCGCAGCAGGTGCGGCCCGTCGCCGTCGGGCGGCCCGAGCGGCACCTCGATGCCGCCGAGCACGTGGGTGAGGGCCTCCTGAAGCTCGGCGAGAGTGAAGTCCGAGGCCGGAGCCGGCATGTCGTACGTGTTCACGCTGAGCAGCGTCCGCCCGTCCGGGAACGGTGCGTAGGCGATCAACCCGAACTCGGTGCGATGGTGCAGGAACGGCGGGATCACCCCGTAACCGGGCACCCGCAGACCGCCGGTGACCGCGTCGCGATAGGAGGCGGGGACGGTGACGTGCGCGGTGCGACTGACCGTGCGGTCGGTGGTCACGCCGGGAAAGCCGATGCCCGCCAGCTTGCGGGTGACGCTCCGGCCGCCGTCCGCGCCGACCAGGTAACGCGCCTCGATCCGGTAAGGCCCGTCCGGCCCGTCGACGTCGACGAGCACACGGTCGTCCTTCTGCGCCAGCCCGGAAAGCGCATGCCCGAGCCGAATGGTGACACCCAGTTCGGCGGCCCGCTCCGCGAGCGTTTCCTCGATCTTCCGCTGCGGCACCATCACCAGATAAACCGGATTATCGGAAAGCGACTGCAACGGCAGCGGAAACGCGGCGAACATGAATTGTGCCGCCGGCACGGGTGCGGAAGGGCTGAGTCGTTCGTACAATCCGCGCCGGTCGAGCAGCCGAATGACCTGCCCGACCATGCCGTTGGCGCGCTGCTCGTCCGACGGCCCGGTGCGTTGCTCCAGCACCAGCGGTTTCACTCCGGCGAGTGCCAATTCGCAGGCCAGCATGAGCCCATTGGGTCCAGCCCCGGAAATAACAACATCGAAAATCATGTCAACCCCTTCATTCGTACGAAAGGGTGGGGTTTTTATGCGGGTGGTGGCAGGCCCTTGGTGATTTGGTGGAGGGCCTCGACAAGCAAAGTGCGCATGGTGTCACTGCCGGCCATGAAATTGCGGCTGGCCACGTTCTGCGCGGCGACCATCGTCGCCGCGACCAGCTGTGGATAGATATTGGTGGCGGCGTCGGTCCCGGTGCGGTCGCCCACCGCCTCGGCCAGCGCGGCCTCGGCCATCGCCCCGGCCCGCAGATATTCCGCCTGCAGCGCCGGGACGGCGAGCATCCGGTGCAGACCTGCGGCCCAGGCCTCCCGGTCGGGGCGGGGGTGTGCGGTCACCTCGGGCCCGGGTTTGAACGTCTCGAGCATGACGTGCTCGATCGACTCCCACAGCGGCTCGCCGGCCGGGCGCGCGCGCAGCGCCTCGGCCATCCGCTCGCAGCGGTCGAGGTGCCGGAACGCGACGGCCTCGGCCTTGCTGCCGAAGTAGTTGTTGAACGTGCGGGGGGAGACACCGACTTCGGCGGCGATGTCCTCGACCAGCACCTTCTCGTAACCCCGCGCGACGATGAGCCGGATGGCCGCCCAGCTCAACGCCGTACGCGTGGCCTGTTTCTTTTCTTCCCGCAACCCCACCGCCGCAACGCTACCAAAAACTGCGGGCCACGCAAAGATGCGTGGCCCGCAGTTTTCTCAGCGTGCGCTCAGGTCGGCGCTCAGCCGGCCAGATGACCCCAGCGGTCGGCCAGCTCCGGCCAGGTGCCCTGGTCCTCGACCCGGCCACCGATCAGGATCACCACTTTGTCGGCCTGGGCCAGCGCTGCCCGCTTCGAGGTCGAGCCGACCACCGTGACGCCGTGCGCGCGCAGCGCCCGCCACAGCTCCAGCTCGGTCGTCACGTCCAGCGCCGAGGACACGTCGTCGGCGATCAGCAGCTCGGTGCGCGGCGCGAGGGCCCGGGCCAGCGCCAGCCGTTGCAGCTGACCGCCGGAGAGCCGGGTGCCCTTGTGCCCGATCAGCAGCTGCAGGCCACCGCCGGAGGCCGTCAGGTCGTGCTCCAGCTGGGCCGTCGACACCGCGTCGGCCGCGTCCAGCTCGTGGCCGAGCTGGATGTTCTCGGCGACCGTGCCGGACAGCACCCGGGGGAGCTGCGCGACGTAGCCGACCTGGTTGGGCCGCAGGAACAGCTCCGGCTCGTCGACCACGTTGCCGTTCCAGCGCAGCTCACCGGTGTGGTGCACGATGCCGGCGAGGGACCGCAGCAGCGACGACTTGCCGGCCCCGACCGGGCCGACCACCAGCACCAGCTGACCGCGGTCGACCGTGAGGTCGACATCTTGTGCGCCCACCGTGCCGTTCTCGTGGACCGCGCTGAAGTGGCGCAGTTCGAGGTGGCGCAGCGGGTTGCGGGCCGCGGTCGGCGGGGCCGGCGCCGTGCCGGCCGAGATGTCCACGCCGGGCACGTCCGCCGTGTACTCCGAGATGCCGGTCATGGCCACCGTCCGCCGGGTCCACACCCGGGCCGACGGCATCTGCGACACCAGCGACGCGGTGGTCCAGGCGAACCATCGGGCCGCGCCCAGGGTGGACACGGCGACCAGCGTCGCCGCCGCCGTGAGGTGCCCGCCCAGGTAGAGCGACCACGCCGCGATCGGCAGCAGGCCGCTCGCGAGCGCCGGGGTCGACCGGGCCCACACCTGGATGACGATCTCGCGGCGCTGGCGGTCGCTGCGGGTCGCGTCCAGTTCGGCCAGGTGGGCCAGCACCGGCACGGTCGCGCCGGCCAGCTTCACCGTGCGGGCCGCGGACAGCGTCGACACCAGCGCGGTGGCGAACGCCGCCCGGGACGCGACGGTGCGCCGGGCCGCTTTCTCCAGCCGCGGGCCGAACATGGTCGCGGCCAGGCCGGACAGCACCATCGTGCCGAGGAAGAACAGGCCCGGCACGATCGACTGGGACGCGGCCGTCATGATCGCGATGAGGATCAGGCTGCTCACGTTGTCGATCAGGTTGTCGGCCAGGAACACCACCCGCTCGGTGTCGCCACCCTGGGCCACCACCTCGGCCGGGGTGTGCTTGCTGACCCGGCGCGGGCCGACCTGCCCGTGCACCAGGCGCAGGCTGATCCGCAGCATCTGCCGCACCCACCACTCCGGGAACCAGGCCCCGGTGTAATAGAGGGCGGGGACGGCCACGATCAGGCCGGCCGCGATCCCGGCCGCCGGATAGAGCGGGTTGCCGACGCCGTCGACCACGTTCACCCACAGCAGCGGCAGGACCGCGCCGTCCAGACCCAGGACCATCAGTACGACGTACAGCGCGACGGCGCCCATGCCGTACCGCGGATCGTTGGTGGCCAGGCGCACGATCTCCCGCATGGTGCGGGCCGGGGGTTCCTCCGGCAGCGGCGGCGGTTCGACCGCCGGCAGCGTGTTGGCCAGCGCGTCGGCACCCAGCTCGACCCGGGCCGCGGTGTCCCAGTCGCGCTCGGCGACCGCCACCCCGCCACTGCCCGGCACGGTGGCCGGGACGGTCACCGAGCTGCTGGCCAGCAGCTCGGCGAAGCGGCGTGACTCGCTCAACGGGCCGGCCTCGAGCACCTCGCCGTCGGCCAGCACGACCACCTCGTCGCAGCGCTGCACGCTGGACAGGCGGTGCGCCACGATCACGCCGATCCGGCCGTCGAGCAGCCGGTCGGTGGCCCGCTGCACCCAGGTCTCGGTGACCGGGTCCATCCGCGCGGTGGCCTCGTCGAGGATCACCACGTGCGGATCGCGAACCAGGATGCGGGCGAACGCGACAAGCTGTTCCTGACCGGCCGACAGCTTGTAGCCGCCCTCGCCGAGCTTGGTGTCGATGCCGTCGGGCAGGCTCTGCGCCCACACCGTCAGGCCCAGCTCCTCGAGCGCGCCGGCGGCCTTGGGCAGCAGGTCGTGGTCGAACAGCGCGATGTTCTCGGCCAGGGTGCCGGCCAGGATCTCGGTGCGCTGCGGGACGATCGCCGTCCAGCGGCGCAGCCCCTCGACGTCGAGGTCGTTGAGGTCGACGTCGCCGAGGAACACCGTGCCGCGCGGCACGTCGACCGCCCGGGTGAGGACCTTGGCCAGGGTGGACTTGCCGGAACCGGTGCGGCCGATCAATGCGTACGACCTACCCCGTGCGAACGACAGGCTCACGTCGCGCAGCGCGGCCGGCCGGGCGCTGTCCGACTCGCCGTAGCGGAAGGTCAGGTCACGGACGGTCAGGTCGCCGTCGACCGGCGGAAGCCCGCCGGTGGGTTCCTGCGGCACGTCGCTCAGCAACTGCACCCGGCTCCAGGCGCCGAGAGCGTTCTGCAGCTCGGGAACCATCCGGGTGACGTGCTCCAGAGTGCCGCCGAAACCGAGCGCGAGCAGCCAGACCGCGGTCAGCCGGGCACCGCTGATGTGCCCGCTGAGCAGCCCCCACGCGCCCGCCACGACCAGGATCGCGATCAGCGACCGGGTGATCGTGCCGGCCGCCATGGTGATCCTCGACGAGGACCGCCAGACCAGCCGGCCGCGGCGCAGCACCTCGCTGGACCGCTGCGCGTAGAGCCGGCGGACATAGGGCGCGGCCAGGCTGGTGCGCACGTCGTCCTGCCCGTGGATGGATTCCTCCATCACGGCGGCCAGGTCGCTCCAGGACTCCTCCTCGCTGATCCGCAGCGGGGAGATGCGCTGGATCGGCTTGTTCATCGTGAAGTAGAGCAGGATCGACACCAGGACCATGCCGACGCCGGCCGGCCACCAGGCGAAGAACGCGGTGACGATGGACAGCGTGGCGACCGCCACCGACTGGGCGATCCGCACGCCGCTGCCGCGCAGCTCGGAACCGACCTGCGAGACGTCCGAGTCGATCCGGTCGAGCAACTCGCCGACCGGGGTGTTCTCCAGCGTGGGCAGGTCTTGCCCGAGAGCGACCCGGTTGAGGCCGCGCCGCACATGCGCGGCCCAGTCGGCGGTCAGGCCGGCCGAGACGAGACCGACGACGACGTCGCTGAGCACGGAGACCACCAGGGCGGCGGCGAGCACGGTGAACAGCGGAAACGATCGATTGACGAGGACGGCGCCGGCCAGCGCGAGTGCGCCGGCCTGCCCGGCGGCGCCGAGCAGGATGAGCAGGGCCACGAGGCCCGTGCGTCTCCGGGACGTGGCCCACAGGTCGCGAAGCAAGCGCATGAAACACCCCTGGGGCTTGGAACGATTAGGCGGTGACCCCATCCTCCGGATGTGCCGGAGACTCTTCAACGCAATTACGTGGCCGCCGGATATCACGTATGTCACCATCGGCTTCCGTGGGAGATATTCCGGCGGCGGTGCGGGCCAAGGCCCGCGACGCCGGCGCTGCCGCCTGGCTGAAAAACCTTCCCCAGCTGGTCGGTGATCTCTGCCGGGCGTGGGGGCTGCGGCCGGGCGTCGTCTTCAGCGACGCCACCGAGGCGTACGTCGTGAGCGTGACCAGAAAAGATGGCACGCCCGCGGTTCTCAAACTGCTGATGCCCCGCCCCGGCGCGGCTTTCGCCGCTTTCGCCGCCGAGCTGGCCGTCCTGCGGTTGGCGGCGGGGGAGGGTTGCTGCCGCCTTTACGAGTACGACGTGAGCCGGAGCGCCCTGCTTCTCGAACACCTCGGTCCCGCCATGTCCGAACTGAACCTCCCGCAGCCCCGCCGCCTGGCGATCCTCACCGACCTGGCCGCGGCCCTGTGGCAGCGCACCGACGCGGACCTGCCGACCGCCCTGACCCGCCTTGACTGGCAGATCGCTTATATCCGCCGAAAGTGGACGGATCTCGGCGAACCATGCAGCCGAGCCGCCGTCGACCAGGCCTTGGCGGCCGCCGAGAGTCGGCGCCGCGCGTGGAACCCGGACCGGGCCGTGCTGATCCACGGCGACGTGCATCAGTGGAACGCGCTGAGCGTCCATGGGGGTCCGCACCCGGCCGTCGCGCACCCCGCCGGGCATGCGGCGCCGGGCGATGGACCTAGCCTCCTAGGATGCCCTGCGAGGGGTGCGGACGCCCACGCCGACGCCCACGGCGGTTGCGACGACGGCGGTTGCGACGACGGCGGTTGCGACTACGGCGGCTGCGACGACGGCGGCTGCGCCGGCCGGTCGGGCAGGTTTCGGCTGGTCGACCCGGATGGGCTGATCGCCGAGCCGGAGGCCGACCTCGGGGTGCTGATGCGCGAGGACCCGGTCGAGCTCCTGGACGGCGATCCCTGGGATCGGGCGCGGTGGCTGGCCGCGCGGACCGGGACCGACGCGACGGCGATCTGGGAGTGGGGCCTGGTCGAGCGGGTGGCGACCGGGCTGGTGCTGACCGTGGCCGGAGTGCAGCCGGTCGCGGCGCAAATGCTGGCAGCAGCCGACGAAATCAGCCGCCGCGGCTGACGGCGCCGTGAGATGCACGGCGCCGTAGGTTTACCGGATTGGCGCGGCGGCACGGCGGTCGGTGGTCGAGCCGTGACGCTGGTGCGGCGCGCTTGGCTCAGCCGGCGTGCAGGGTCAGCAGGGTGATCTCGCTCGGGGCGAAGATGCGGAACGGCGGCCCCCAGAAACCGGTGCCTCGGCTGGTGTAGAGCTGGGTGCGGTCGGAGTGCCGGGACAGGCCCTGCAGGACCGGCTGGTCGAGGCGGACCAGGTAGTGGAACGGCCACATCTGGCCGCCGTGGGTGTGGCCGGAGATCTGCAGGTCGACGCCGTGCGCGACCGCCCCGCCGATCTGGGCGGGCTGGTGGGCCAGTAGCAGGATCGGCAGCTCGGGGTTGCTGCCGGCGAGGGCGGCCTCGTGGTCGGCGTGGTGGCCGGGGACGCCGGAACCGGCCGCGGTGCGGTCGTCGACGCCGGCGATGATCAGCGAGTCGTCGCCGCGGGTGACCACCAGGTGGCGGTTGTGCAGGGCCTCCCAGCCCAGCGACGCCATGTGTTCCACCCAGCGCTGGGCGCCGCTGAAGTACTCGTGGTTGCCGGTGACGTACACCCGGGCCATCGACGCCCGGATGTCGCCCAGCGGGGCGGCCTGCTCGCGGCGCTGGGACACCTCGCCGTCGGCGATGTCGCCGGTGTGCGCGACCACGTCCGGGTCGAGCGCGTTCACCGCCACCGTCACCCCGCGCGACCAGCGGGCCCGGTCGAGCGGGCCGTAGTGGGTGTCGGTGATCAGGACCAGGCGCAGCCCGTCCAGGCCGGGTCCGAGCCGCGGCATGGTGACGTCGATGCGCCGGATCCTCGGAACACGCATCGCCTCGGCGTACCCCCAAAGGAGCAGGACCAAGGCGATCAGGGTGACCACCGCGGTGGCGATGCGATAGCGAGCCGGGGAATCCACCCCGGCCAGGGCGAGGACGGCCGCGAGGACCTGCCCGATGATCGACCAGACGAACAGGACCCAGACCACGCCGAGCATGGTGTCGGCGATCTTGGCGGGGCCGTCCCGGTGATGGCGGCCGTGGCCGCTGAACATCAGCGCCGGGAACGCGGCGACCGCCAGCACGACCACGATCGTGCCGGTCAGGAAGACCGGGGTGGGCCAGTGGTTGCCGCCCGCGACCAGCGTCCACCAGGGCACGCCGAACAGCAGCAACAGCACGACACCGACGATGAACGCGAACCGCACGACGCGGCCACCACGCCGGCGCGGCTCAGTCTCGACCTCTTCACCCACAGACACGCTCTGAAGCATGCCACTCAGGCCGGCGGGGTGCCGACGCGGTGGATCAAAGAGGGTGGGATGAGAAGGTCGGCGCGGTCGCGGGTCGCCCGGATCACCTCGGCGTTCTGCTCGTCGGTGCCGGTGGCCCAGGCGGTCGCGGCCGACTCGTCCTTGCCGAAGCGCAGGTGCCGGGCGATCAGCCGGCCCAGGCGGGTGTCCTGGTCGAGGTCGGCGTACCAGACCTCGGTCAGCATCGGCCGGACCGTACGCCAGTGCGGGGTGTCCAGCAGCAGGTAGTTGCCCTCGCTGACGATCAGCCGGGCGGTTCGCTCGATCGGGATGGCGCCGGCGATCGGCTGCTCGATGACCCGTTCGAAGCCGGGCGCGTAGACGATCTCGTCCTCGTCCTCGTGCAGACGGCGCAGCAGGGCCGTGTAGCCGAGGGCGTCGAACGTGTCCGGTGCGCCCTTGCGGCCGCGCAGCCCGAGCCGGTCGAGTTCGACGTCGGCCAGGTGGTAACCGTCCATCGGGACGTGCGCGATCCAGCGGCCGGCCTCGAGCCCGGCCGGTGGGTTGGGGGCGAGGGCGGCGACCAACTCCTCGGCCAGTGTGGTCTTGCCGGCCGCGGGTGGGCCGGCGATGCCGAGCACCGCACGGCCGCCGCCGGCGACCAGGGCTCGCGCCCGGTCGGCCAGCGCGTCGAACGTGATGGTCATGGTCCCGAACGGTACCGGCCGGTCACCCGGTCGGGGTCGGATCGAGGACGGATCGGCGCCTGGGGCCGTTCGGGCCATGGGCCTTGACCTTCCCATGGGGTGAGGGTGCTGAATGTTCGTCAAGCACTGAGGGAGATCAGATGATCACGAAACGTATCGCTCTCACCGCCGTCCTCGCGGCCGGTGCCGTGCTCGTTTCCTCGGCACCGGCCGTGGCTGCCGGCCCCAGCTCACCGGTTCGGGTGGCGTCCGGGCTCGATGATCCGCGCGGCCTGGCCTTCGGGCCGGACGGCGCGCTCTACGTCGCCGAGGCCGGCCGGGGTGGTTCCGGGCCGTGCCAGAAGGAGGGACCCGAGGGCGGACCGGTGTGCTTCGGCCGGTCCGCGGCGATCACCCGGGTGGCGCACGGGAAGCAGAAACGGATCCTGCGCGGGCTGCCGTCGCTGGCGTCGCCGGAAGGCACCGAGGCCGGTGGCGTCTCCGATGTGGCCTTCGACCGGCGGGGCACGCTCTACTTCACGGTCGGGCTGGGCGGAAGCCCCGACCTGCGGTCGCAGATGAAAGAACTGTCCGGCATGGCGAAGCTCTATCGGGCGGGCCGGCACGGGCCGTCCGTGGTCGCCGACCTCGGGGCGTACGAGAAACGGGTCAACCCCGATCGCGTGCAACCGCCGGACACCAATCCCAACTCGGTGGCCGTGGTGCGCGACGGTCAGGTGGTCGCCGACGCGGGCGGCAACTCACTGGTGCGGGTGGGCTCGCACGGCCGGCTGTCGACGCTGGCGGTGTTCCCGTCGCGCACGGTCCCGGCACCCGCCATCCCGGGTGGGCCGCCGGCCGGCACGCCGATCCCGATGCAGGCCGTGCCGACCTCGGTGGTGCAGGGTCCGGACGGGGCCTACTACGTGGGTGAGCTGACCGGTTTCCCGTTCCTGGTGGGCAAGGCGCGGGTGTGGCGGGTTCGGCCGGGCCACCAGCCGACGGTCTACGCGTCCGGCTTCACCAACATCATCGACCTGGCGTTCGGGCCCGACCGGAAGCTCTACGTGCTGGAGATCGCCAAGAAGGGCCTGCTCTCCGGGGACCAGACCGGCGCGCTGATCCGGGTCGACCGGCACGGCCGGCAGAAGGAGATCGCGTCCAAGGGCCTGACCGTGCCGGGCGGGCTCGCGTTCCGCGGCGACTCCGCGTTCGTCAGCAACTGCAGCGTCTGCAAGGGCACCGGCTCGGTGCTCCGCATCTCACTGCGGTGACCGGCTCCCTGCGGTGACCGGCTCCCTGCGGTGACGGGCTCGCTGCGGTGACGGGCTCGGCTGGGTGACCGGCTCACCTGGGTGACCGGCTCACTTCGGTGATCGGGTCACTTCGTGGCGGGTGACAGGCCCATACGGAGTCCGGCCACGCCCGCGGGGGACAGCGGGCGGGCGGTGGCCCGGGAGAGTTCCTCGCGCACGCTTGCCGGCAGCTCGTCGGCGAGCGTCCGCAACCGGGGATACAGGTCGAGCACGTCGCGGTGGGTCAGCGCGCCGACGCCGATCAGCAGGCCGTTGACCGAGCCGCCGTCGCGGGCCAGTTCGGCGCAGAGTTCGAGGCGCCAGATCGGGTCGTGCACGTGCGAGGCGAACTCGCGGGCGATCCGGTTGCCGGCCGGCGAGGCGATCTCGAGGCGGGCGTGCCGGCCGGAGCGGGCCAGCACCGGGGCCAGGCGGCAGGCGATGCCGAGCATCCGGGCCAGTTCGGGCACGGTCAGCACCTCGAGGCCGAGCGAGCAGGTGGCGCACAGCCGCTGGTAGGTGCGGGCGTGCACGACGGACGCCGGGCGCGGGCAATCGCCGAGGGGCCCGCACAGCCGGTCCAGGATGATCTCGGCGAGGGTGCCTTCGTGGTCGAAGCGGCCCACGCCGAAGTAAGCGGCCGGGCGGCTGCGGTAGTGGGCCAGCGCGGTGCGGGCGCTGACATAGCCGTCGGCCTCGACACCGATGCGCGGAACGCCGGTCTCGGTGTGCAGTTGGATCAGTCGGAACATCTTCGTCGCTCCCGGTGGTTGAAGCGCCAACGTCTTGCCGGGGATTACGGTCGCGGCGAAAAAACGGTTCACCGTCTACTGCGGGTGAGCGAAAAATTCCGCCGACGCTGCTGACCAGTGAGCCGGAAGTAGTCGAAGGTCACGGCGTGTAGTGCATAGACACCGGCTGTGATGATCATCCACATCGTGGCGAGCACCATGCCGATCGTCGGGTCGAGCGCGTTCCAGGCGGCGGGCAGCGTCGTGGTGCCGAGAATGAGGGCTGCCGCGACGCCGGCCTCGGCCAGCCTCAGAGGATCGATGGACATGGCCGTAGCCTTCCGGTTCGCGGGCCGCCGCCGCTTCGGTCCGGAGCGGGATCTGAATCTACGACTTTCGGCAGAGGCTCCAAAACGGAGAAACCCCGCAAAGGTGACTATTTACCCCACTCGGAGGACGCCGCCCTACCTCCACCGAGCGCACCGTCCATCTGTCACGTCATCCGTCACGCGAGGACAGCCGAGACAAGGCCGGTCACCGGGGAGAGCGGCGATGGATCATCCGTCTTTCGGGGTGCCTAGAGGTGGCTTCGTACGAGGGGGTTGTCCGCGGTGGTGCGCTTGGCTTGGCGGCGGCCCTTCAGGTAGGCGCTGGGGCCCGACAGCATTCCTCGGCGTTCGGCTCGGCGTAGGTCTCGGGGGAACTCGTCGAGGGGGGTTTCGGCCGGTGGGGGCCGGCGGGCGGCCAGGTCGCGCAAGGCGCGGGGGATCAGGCTCAGCGCTCGCCAGAGCAGGGTGGGCCGGGAGAGCAGCAGGCCGGTGCAGGCGGCGGCCAGGCCCGTGCCGTGGCCGGCTATCTGGTGGCGCAGGCCGTTCAGGTCGCGGTCGTGGTAGCGGTAGGTCAGCGCGGTGGGCTGGTAGACGATCGTGCCGCCGGCCAGCAGGACCCGGGTGAAGGCGAGGGTGTCCTCGGCGGCCCGGGCGGGGGTGCCGGCGCCCAGTGCGGTGTCGAACAGGCCGATTCGCTCCAGCACGCCGGGGCGGAAAACCATGTTGGCGCCGGTGGCGAACGGGGGCACCGGGTAGAGCGGGCTCTGCCGGCGTGCGGTGTGCGGGCCGAAGATGTCGGGGGTGAAGCCGCGGCGTTTGCTGTGGCCGCCGAACTGCTCGAACCACAGCTGGGCGCGGGTCTCCAGCTCGGCCGGGAGGGCTACGCCGGCCACCACGTCGGCCTCGGGGTGGGCGGCCAGGGCCCGGGCCACCTCGGCCAGCCAGTGCGGGTCGGCCACCTCGTCGTCGTCGAGCCAGGCGAGGATCCGGCCGGGGGCGGCGCGGACCGCGGCGTTGCGGGCGTGGGACAGGCCGGGGGTGGGCTCGCGCAGGTAGTCGACCGGGCCGCGGCGGGCGGCGGAGCGCACCACCTCGGCGGTGGCATCGCTGGTCGGGGCGTTGTCGACGACCAGCACCCGGTAGGCCGGATAGTCCTGCACGAGCAGGCTGTCCAGGCAGCGGGCCAGCGCGCCCGGACGGTCCCGGGTGCAGACCACCACGGTCAGGTGCGGGGCGGTGGCCAGGATCGCTCGGCGGCCGGCCAGGAACGCGGGCTCGGTCGCGGGGACGTGGCCGTCGATCGGCAGGGGCAGGTCGCCCAGGCGGTCGCGCAGGGCGGGGCCGAGGGCGGCCTCGATGGCGATGCCGAGCGCGGCGGGGCGCAGGCCGGTGCCGGGCACGTCGACCAGGACGGTGCCGAGCGGCTCGGTGAACAGCCGGACCAGGGCCCACGCCTGGCGGACCCGGCGGCCGTCGGTGTGCACGGCCGGCACCGAGGGCAGCGGATCGGCCAGGTCGAGGTCGAGCACGACGGCCGGCAGGTCCGCCGCGGTCGGGGTGATCGGGGGAGCGGTGAGCAGCGCCTCGGCCCGCCGGACCGGCCGCCAGGGTCGCCCGAGTCCGCCGTCGCTCACCGCACCGGGCCGGCCCACGCCGCGGTCACTCACCGCGCCGGCCTGACGCAGGCGCTACCGGGCCGGCTGGCGCCGGGGGTGGTCACCGGGCCGGCTCTAGCACCCGGTGCGGGGCGCGGCGGGCGGTTACCGACTCGACTACGGTGCCGAGGCCGGCGGCGGCTACGCCGGCCAGGACGCTGCCGGCTCGCAGGACGTGGGTGGTGCGTTCGCCGCGCAGGGCGGCCGACAGGTTGCGGGTCAGGGCTCGGGGGAGCGCTCGCAGGTCGGCGGCGCCGGGGGCCAGCAGGGTGGCCATCCGGACGGTGCTGCGGCCCTCGGTGTAGCAGCGGCGCAGGAACGCGCCGAACGTCGTGGTGCGGGCCGGGACCTGGTGGCGGACCAGGGCGTCGGGGATGAACGTCCAGCGGCCGTCGGTCAGGTCGGTCATCCGGGTGTAGAGCGGGTTGCCGGTTCCGGTGCCGAAGCCGCCTACCTGGCGGAACGGGTCGCGGCGGATCACCATGCCGGCCGGGCGGGCGCCGCGGGCCGCGGTGGCGCCGCCGGCCGCCCAGAGGAACTCGTCGGGCAGCCAGCGCGGGCGGGTGCCGGGCCACTCGGGCCGGACGCCGGCGCCGGTGCCGATGACCTCGGGGTCGCCGAACGGGGCGAGCAGGTGGCTCAGCCACTCGGGGTCGGCAACCGTGTCGTCGTCCAGGAAGGCGATCAGCGACGTCTGGGCGTGGAAGGCGCCGGTGTTGCGGGTGCCGGCCATGCCGGGGAGGTAACTGCTCTCCAGGACGGTGATGCCGGCCAGGTCGCGGCGGATCCGGTGGAACAGCTTGGGGTTGTGGTCGACGACCACCACCACCTCGGCCGGGGCGACGGTCTGCGAGCGGGCCGAGGCCACGGCGCGGACCAGGGTGTGCCAGCGTTCGGCGGAGTGGGCGGGGATGACCACGGTGACGGCGGGGCGCTGCTTTTCCACGGAGTTGCTCCAGGGGGTGTTGCACGGGATGGCCGGAGCCGGATCCGCGGTGGGGGAGACGGGGAGACCGGGGAGGGGTCAGTCCTCGACGGAGGAGGGCATCGGCAGCGGCTTGATGTCGCCGGTGCGGGTGCCTACCTCGCGGGTGGACTGGTTGATCGGGGCGGTCGCCGGGGTCGGGCGGGTGATCGCCGGGCGGTTGACCATCTGGCCGTAGCCGCGGGACTCGGCGCTGGTGCGCTGCTGGTGCACGATCACTCCGCCGGGGCGGCGGATGCCCTTGCGGCGCTGGCTCTTCATCCGGCCGTACTCGCTGAAGATGGTGCGCAGCACGCGGAAGCCGTCGCGGAAGGTGTTGAGGTTGCTCTCGCCGTGGATGCGGGCGTGCTCGATGCTGCCGACCTCGCCGACCTTCATGCCGTCGGCGGCCGCCCGGATGTTGATCATCGTCTCGATCTCGAAGCCGTCGCCCCACAGCTTGCTGCCGTCGGCCGGCTGCGGCAGGCGGGTGTCGGGCAGGTCGAGGACCGGCACGACGCTGCGCCAGAAGGCGTTGTAGCCGTAGCAGAGGTCGGTGAAGCGGGTCCCGAACAGGACGTTGACCACGATGTTGAGGCCGTCGTTGCCGAGCTTGCGCAGCGAGGTGATGTCGTGGCTGTGGCCGCCGTTGGAGAACCGCGAGCCCTTCACGAAGTCGGCGCCGTCGATCAGCTGCTGCACGAACAGCGGGATCTCGCCCGGGTCGGTCGAGCCGTCGGCGTCGATCATCACGATGATGTCGCCCGAGCAGGCGGCGAAGCCACAGGCCAGCGCGTTGCCCTTGCCCTTGCGGGTCTGGTGCACGACCTTCACGTCGGGGCGCAGCTCGAGGGCCACCGCGACGGTCCGGTCCACCGAGCCGCCGTCGACCAGGATCACCTCGGTCACGCCTTCGGGGAGGGCGGCGAACACGTGCGGAAGGTTCCGCTCCTCGTTCATGGCCGGGATCACGACGCTTACCGTGGGTGACAAGCTGTCGTTACCGTGCGTGTTGTCGGCGTTGTGCGAACGCTTCATGTTGGTCCCTCCCGGGGATCAGCAAAGCAACTTCTCGGCCGGTTCCGGGAGCAGAACCGCAGGTCGTTTGCTTCAGGAGACCAACCTAGCAACTCACTACGCTGCGTCAACTGACCAAAGGGCCAGCGTGACGACGTCCGGGTGGTTTCTCCCGACCAACCGGATGACCTGGACAGTTCACCTTCGGCTCCGGAAGTAGAGCCACGTCACAGGAGTCACGCTCGGTAACGGATAGGTTCGCTGTTTATCGCTCTAAGCACTCAAAACCGCCAGAACCGGCCTTTGCCATAAAACCGCAATGAAAACGTGCAAGGTTTATATGACCGACTTGCCGTAGTGAACCCGGTCACCGCACGCCGACATCACGAAGAGTTAAGGATCGTGTACCGGATCGGGTGACGCATAGAGATTGCGACCAATGGATACTTACCGGGTATGGCGAGCCTGACAAAACGGGCCCGTAGCTTTCGGGCGCCCTTACCGTTGGTGAAGCGATGAATGCCGAGGAAGCGCTCTGTGTGTGCGGGCATCAGCGTCGTGCCCACGAACACCACCGCCGGGGAACCGACTGCGCGCTCTGCGGGCCGGGCGAATGCCCGCGGTACCGCCGGGCCAGTTGGTGGCGCCGGCTCGTTCCGTTGCGCTGAGGTTTCCGGGACGGCGGTGCGGTTTCCGGGACGTCTCAGCACGTGGAGTGGGCTCGCGAAAACCTACTAGATCTGTAGGCTTACCCTCACTTTCGGGCGGAGGGAGCCCCCATGTCACTGCCTGACTTCCTGATCGCCGGGGTGCCGAAGGCCGGCACCACGGCGCTGCATGCCGCACTGCAGCCGCACCCCGAGCTGTTCCTGTCGGCGGTCAAGGAGCCGAAGTTCTTCCTCTCCGACGGCCCGCCACCGCGCCACGGCGGCCCCGGCGACGTGCAGACATACCAGGAACACGTCTGGCGCCGGGAGGATTACGAGGCGCTGTTCGCGCCGGCCCCGGCCGGGGCCCTCCGGGGCGAGGCAACACCCTTCTATCTGTACGACGAGCAGGCCCACGAACGCATCGCGGCGCTGATCCCGGACGCGAAGATCATCCTGCTGCTGCGTGACCCGGTCGACCGGGCCCACTCGAACTGGACCCACCTGTGGATCGCCGGCCTGGAACCGGAGGCCGACTTCCTGGCCGCCTGCCGCGCCGAGGAGTCCCGGATCGCGGCCGGCTGGGCCGACTTCTGGCACTACACCCGCCAGGGCCTGTACGGCCGGCAGCTCCAGAACCTGTACAAGCACTTCCCGCGCGAGCAGGTGCTGGTCCTGCGCTACCGCGAGCTCAAGGACGATCCGGCCGTCACGCTCGACCGGGTCTGCGCGTTCCTGGGAGTGGAGACGGGGGTGCTCTCGGCGATTCCGAAGGAGAACGTGAACCGCCATGTCGTCGAGGACAACCGGGTCAACGGGGTGCTGCGGTGGCTGCTGCGCTCCGGCGGCGAGTTCGGGCACCACTTCCCGGTGCCGCTCCGGCTCGCCGCGCGCGGGCCGCTGCTGACCCTGCTGCACCGCAAGCAGGGGACCAGGCCGGTCACCACGCCGGCCGAGCGGGCCGAGCTGCTGCCGTTGTTCGCCGAGGACATCGCGTTGCTGCAGGATGTCACGGGTGCCAGTTACGACGACTGGCTGTCCGTGGACCGACACGCCAACGCCCGGTAATCCCACTTTGCCGATAGCTGATGCATCCTTGTCCGGATATTGTTCCGCCGTGCCTGCCTGACGAAGCACTGCCTGCCGATTAGGAGCCGCCTTGTCCACCGGGATCTCTACGCTGCCGCTGCCCCGCTGGGAGGAGTCCGCCGTGGTGGTCCCGCCGCCCGGCGACGAACCCGGTGCGTGGTCCGGCGCCCCCAGCTCGGTCGCCGCCGATGACGCGATCTACCTGGCGTACCGGGTGCGGTTGCCGATCGGGGAGGGCCGGGGCATCTCCAACGTGGTGGCCCGCTCGACCGACGGGGTGACCTTCACGACGGTCACCGAGGTGCACAAGGATCAGTTCGGCGCGGAATCCCTGGAGCGGCCGGCTCTGGTGCGCACGCCGGGCGGCCGCTGGCGGCTGTATGTCAGTGCCGCCACCCCGGGCACCAAGCACTGGCGGGTCGACCTGCTCGAGGCCGACACCGTCGAGGGTCTGCCGTCCGCGCCGGCCCGGACCGTGCTGGCCGGCGACGAGACCGTCGGCGTCAAGGACCCGGTGCTGCACCACGACGAGCACGGCTGGCACCTGTGGGCGTCGGTGCACCCCCTGGAGAGCTGGGACGACGCGGACCGGATGACCACCGAGTACGCGACCAGCCCGGACGGCGTGGAGTGGACCTGGCAGGGCACCGCGCTGGCCGGGCGGCCCGGCGAGTGGGACGCGCGCGGGGTGCGGGTCTCCTCGGTCCAGGTCGACGGGGACGAGATCACCGTCGCCTACGACGGGCGGGCCACGGCCGCCGAGAACTGGGAGGAGCGCACCGGGGTGGCTCGCGGGCGGCGGCTTCCCGACGGCAGCTTCGGCCCGCTGACCGCGGACCGGTCCGGGCCGGTGGGCAGCCCGAACGCGCCGCACGGCCTGCGCTACCTGAGCATCGTCGAGCTGCCGGCCGGCGGCCGGCGGATCTACTACGAGGCCACCCGGGCCGACGGCGCCCACGACCTGCGCAGCGAGCTTGCCTGACCGGGAAAGAGAAAATGGCGGAGCTTGTCCTTGTGGGACTGGCTCCGCCATCGGCAGTGCGGCCGTTTACCGCGCACACATGCTTCAGACAGAACGCTAGGCGACCCGGGCGCGGGGCACACGCCGGACCCACCCGATCGTGATCGCGCTCTCAGTACCCGGCACCGTGGGTCAAGAGCAGGTTACCCGTGAGTTAATTCGCGACCGCGACCGAAGGGACGAAGCGGCGGATAGCCCCTTTGCCCGCTGATTTCGCCGCATACATGGCGGCGTCGGCCTTGCGCACCAGCGAGTCCAGGGTTTCGCCGGGCCGGCTCACCGTCAGGCCGACGCTGCCGCCGATCTTCACGGTGGTGCCCAGCACCGGGATCGGGTCGCCGATCGAGTCGAGGATGCGGTGGGCCACCGCGAGGCCGGTCTCCTCCGCGTCGAGGTCGGCCAGGATCAGCACGAACTCGTCGCCGCCCAGCCGGGCCACCAGGTCGGCCGGCCGGATCGCGGCGCGCAGCCGGGCCGCCACCGCGATCAGCACCTCGTCGCCGGCCGCGTGCCCGAGCTCGTCGTTCACCGGCTTGAAGCCGTCCAGGTCGAGCAGCAGCACCATGCTCGAGGCGGGCCCGGCGACCACCAGTTCGGCGCCGGCCCGGTGGAAGTACGACCGGTTCGGCAGGCCGGTCAGGGCATCGTGGTCGGCCTGGTGGGCCAGCTCGGCCTGTTTGCGTTCCAGGGTCACCGCGAGCCGGCCGACGATCGCGACCGTGATGAACTGCCGCACCAGTACCAGCAGGAACGTCACCAGCAGGACCCACACCAGCACCGCGTCCAGCCGGCCGAGGCGGATCTGCTCCAGCGCGCTGGCGCCGACCGCGAGCAGGATCGGCACGTACGGCAGGAAGGCCCAGCCGCCGGAGATCATCCGCTTGGTGCCGGCCGGTTCCGACTTCGGCGTCGCCATCCGGCTGGCCACCGCGATCATGGCCGCGGCCAGCAGGTAACCGGCGCCGGCGCCCAGGTTGTACCAGGGCCGGCCGTCCGCGTTGCTGCGCAGCGACAGCATCGCGGTCAGGGCCAGCACCACCGCGGCCGCCCCCAGCATGCGCGGCGCCCGGCCGGCCCGGGTCGGCAGGTTGCGCGACATGGTGACCAGGGCCACCGAGGCCGCGACGACCTCCGGCGCGACAAGGAGTGTGGCGAACCCGTAGGTCATCCCGTCGGAGCCCTGGTCCCGGGTCGGGGCCAGGACGTACAGCCAGGTCAGGGCGTAGACGGCACCGGAGACGGCGGCCACGTCGATCAGCCGGCGGTAGCGCTCGGCGCCGGGCACCGGCGGGGCCATCAGGTGTACGCCCAGCGGCAGCAGCAGGGCGGCGACCACCGACAGGACGCTGGCCGGGGTGATCAGGAAGGTCGGCGTGGTCAGCTCGTCGATCAGGAACAGGAGGTTGGCCAGCGACCACGAGGCGGCCGACACCGCACCCACGGTCACCGCGATCCGGGCCCGCCGGGACTCCTCGATGCGGATCCGCCGGAGGTAGGTGACGGCCGCGAAGCCCAGGGCGAGCGCGATCAGCGAGTCGGAGATGGTGCGGCCGAGCCACTCGGGCAGGGCCGGCACGACGGCCTGGAAGACGACGGCGACGACCGCTGTCACCGCCAGGACCCCGCGCGAGCGCATCATCACGCTCCCCGCAACGGCGGGGGCGGCGCGGACCTGGGCTTCTTCGCACCCGTTGTGCAACGGACGTTCTTCTGCCGCCCGGGGCCGGGCCGCCGATCTTCCACGCGCTTGAACCGAACGAACCACATCCCGGTCAGGAGTACGCAGTGGTAGTAGCCGCGCCGTCCACCGTTCCCACCTTCACCGTGCCGTCCCTGTCTCTGGTGTCGCCGGTCGCCGACTGGGCCACCGACGTCGCCGAGCCCACCATCCTGGTCGCGGACGACGACGAGGGCGTTCGCGACCTGGTCGCCTTCAAGCTCAGCGCGGCCGGTTACAACGCCATCACCGCGGGGGACGGCACCTCCGCGCTGAACCTGGTCCACCGCGAGCTGCCCGACATGGTCATCCTGGACGTCGCGATGCCGGGCCTGGACGGGCTGAGCGTCTGTTACGAGCTGCACTCCTCGGCCGCGACTGCGCAGATCCCGGTGCTGATGCTCAGCGGGCGCGACCGGCAGGTGGACATCGACCTTGGGCTCACCGTGGGCGCCGACGACTACCTGGTCAAGCCGTTCAGCCCGGCCGAGTTGATCCGGCGGGTGCGCTGGCTCTTGCTGGCCAACGGTGACTGACGTCATGATCGCATTCTGTGGCCGGCGCCTGACCACGCGTCATCCGCCGAAGGTCTGCAAGAAGGCGACCAACGCGTCGTGATACGGCCGTAACGTCGGAATGTCGAGGTACTCGGCCGGGCCGTGCTGGCCGTCGCCGCCGGGGCCGAAGATCACCGCGTCGATGCCCAGCGCGTGGTAGTACCGGCCGTCGGCGGCACCGTGCTTGCGTAACAGGCTCGCCGGATGGCCGGTGGTGCGGATCGCGTCGCGCAGCGCGAGCACTCCCGGGCCGGCCGGGTCGGCCCGGTGCGGCGGGCCGAGCGCGTCGATCTGGGCCGGGGCGCCGGCCACCCGGGTCAGGTGCGCGGCGACCTGCTCGGCGGTGCGGCCCGCGAAGTCCGGATCGGACGGCGGGTAGCGGATGTCCAGCCAGGCGGTGGCCTCGGCGGGCACCTGGTTGTACGCACGGTTCGGGGTGTCGAGGCGGGCCACGTTGATGGTGGTGGTCCACGCCTCGGCTCCCGGGACCGGATAGGCGTTCAACAGCCGCGTCACCGCCTCGGTGAGCGTCAGCACCGCGTTGTGGCCGAGCCACGGATAGGCCGCGTGCGCCGCCCGGCCGGTCGTCGTCAGGCGCGCGTGGCAGATCCCCTTGGACTCGGTCACCACCCGCAGGCCGCTCTGCTCGCCGATGATCACGAAGTCGGCGCGGACGCCCGCGGCGAGCTGGTGGGCGGTGCCGTCGGCGCCGCCCACCTCCTCGTCGGTCACCAGCTGCAGCGCGATCGGGTAGGGCAGGTCGGCGGCCAGCTCGCGGAACACGCCGGCGAGGACCAGGGCGGCGGCCTTCATGTCGTGGGCGCCACGGGCGTAGAGGCGGTCGCCCTCGCGCCGGGGGACGAACTGTTCCGGTGGGGCCGGGACGACGTCGAGGTGGGCGTTGAGCACGACCCGGAACGGGCCGTCCTGGCCGGGCGCGTGCAACAGGGCGCTGGGCTTGCCGTTCGACTCGAACTCGCGGACCTTCCAGCCGGGGCCGGCCTCCTCGAGAACCAGGTCGAGGGCGCGGCGCAATTCGGTGGGACGGTCGGCGGTGGACGGGATGGAGACCAGCTCGGTAATGCGGTCGGTGATCCGGTCCGTCCACGTGGTCACCCGATCAGGATCACTCGGTTTGGGGGTTTGGGCAACGTCGATCTTCCGGCCGGAAGCCGGGTATGGCCGCAAGGGTGCAGCGAGCCGGTCCCCGATCCCGGGACTGTTCGATGCCCGTATTTATATGGTCGTGATAGACATGCGCCGTGAGTGACGTGACCAGGAACGGCGGGCGTCGCGCCGCGCGAAAGCGCGCCGACGTCCTGGCCGCCGCCTGCGCGGTCGTCGCGGAACGCGGCGCCGATGCCACCCGCTTCACCGACGTCACCGCGGCCACCGGGGTCGGGGTTTCGACGTTGCAGTACTACTTCGGCAGTCGCGAGGACATGCTGATCGCGGTGTTCCGGTTCGCGGCGCAGAGCGACTTCGACGCGGTGACGCCGCGGCTCGTCGGGATCGGCGACGCGTGGGAGAAGCTGCTGGTCATCGCCTCGCATCTGACCGGCGCGGTGGGCAGCGACGCGGGCTGGCGGCTGTGGGTCGAATCGTGGCGGTGGGCGCTGCGCGACCCGGAGTTGCGGGCCGAGGTTCTCGGCGATTACACGCGCTGGCATTCGCTGCTCGCCTCGGTCATCACGTCTGGTGTCGCCGACGAGCGCTTTGGCATCGACACGGCACCGCTGGTGGTGGCCCGGCAGGCGCTTGCCCTGATCGACGGGCTCGCGTTGCCGGTGGCCCTCGGTGATCCGCAGGTCACCGCGGTGGTGGCCGGTGACCTGCTGGCCGATGCGCTAGGCCGGCTCGTCCTTTTGCGTCCCCCGGCCCGCTAGGAGCGGAGTCGCCCGGTTCCACGGCGGGCCGCCGGCGTCCTTGCGACGGCGGGCCATGCCGGACAACGCCTCCAGGACCACCCGGTTGCCGAGCATCGCGGTGATCTCGGCGTGGTCGAACGGCGGCGAGACCTCGACGATGTCCATGCCGACCACCGGCAGTTCGTGGCAGATCCGGGAGACCGCGTCGAGCAGCTGTCGGCTGGTGAGGCCGCCCGGCTCGGGGGTGCCGGTGCCGGGGGCGTGGCCGGGGTCGCAGACGTCGATGTCGACCGAGAGGAAGACGCCCTCGCAGCCGTCCAGGGCGATCTCGAAGGCCCGGTCGAGGATGGTGTCCAGGCCCTGGACGACGATCTCGCTCATGTGGAACGAGTTCATGCCCTGGTCGGCCATCCAGTCCAGGGTCTCCGGTCCGGGCCAGTAACCGCGCAGGCCGACCTGGAGGAAGCGGTCGCCGCGGACCGCGCCGGACTCGATCAGCCGGCGCATCGGCTGGCCGTGCCCATAGAGCGAGCCGAACTCGATGTCGCCGGTGTCGGCGTGCGCGTCGAAGTGGATGACCGAGATGTTTTTATAGTTTTTCGCGACTCCGGCCACGTCCGGCCAGGTCACGGTGTGGTCGCCGCCGAGGATCACGGGGATCGCCCCGTTTTTCGCGATGAAGGCCACGGCGTCCTCGATGATTCCGCAGCTGCGCTGGATCTCGCCGGAGTAGACCTCCAGGTCGCCGGCGTCCTTGACGTTTTCCAGGGCATCCACCCGCATCGACATGTGCGGGCGGGAACCGTCGTGCGGCAGATAGTCGGTGCCCCGGATGACCTGCGGGCCGAACCGGGCGCCGGGCCGGTGCGAGGTGCCGCCGTCGAAGGGCGCGCCGACGATGACGACGTCGGCGTCCGCGTAGGTGGCCGGCTCCTGCCAGTCACAGGCCGGAACGCCGAGGAAGGTGTAGTCGGGGCCGAACATCGGGCCGTAGCGGGTCATGCTGTCGGACTGTATCGCCATACAGTATTGGAGTACAGCGTTTGTGCTCGATCTCGGGCGGGTACGGGGCGGCTCATGCGGACACTGGGTGGGCGGTACCAGCTCGTTCGGCGCATCGGCGTCGGCGGGATGTCCGAGGTGTGGTGCGGCCATGACGAGGTTCTCGATCGGCCGGTGGCGGTGAAGGTGATGGCGCCACACCAGCAGACCACAGCCGACATCGTGCAGCGGGAGGCCCGCAGTGCGGCCCGGCTCGCGCACCCGAACGTGGCCGGCGTGCACGACTTCGGAACCTCGGCCGAGCAGCCGTACATCGTGATGGAGCTGGTCGAGGGGCGCACCCTCAGCGAGCACCTGGCGACCGGGCCGCTCGACTGGCGGATCGCGGTGCGGATCTGCGCCGAGGTGGCCGCCGGGCTGGCCGCCGCGCACGGCGAGAACGTGGTGCACCGCGACATCAAGCCGGGCAACATCATGCTCACCCCGTCCGGCGCGAAGGTGCTCGACTTCGGCATCGCCGCCGCGATCGGCGAGGCCGACGAGGACCCGGACGGGCCGGTGATGGGCACCCCGGCGTACGTGGCGCCGGAACGGTTCGCCGGGCACCCGGCCACCGCGGCCAGCGACATGTTCGGCCTCGGCACCCTGCTCTACCAGTGCCTGAGCGGACGGCTGCCGTGGCTGCGGGCCACCCCCACCGAGCTGGTGCACGCCGAATGTCACGACGACCCGGACCCGTTGCCGGACATCGACGGCCTGCCCGGCGAGGTGGTCGACCTGCTGTCCCGCTGCCTGGCCAAGAACCCGGCCGAGCGGCCCACCGCGCTGGTCGCGGCGCTGCTGCTGGCCGAGGCCGTCGACGCCCGGGTGTACGTGCCGATCAGTGACCTGGAACCGGTGCCGGTGTCGCCCCGCTGGATCGACGAGCCGACCGGGCGACACCGGGCCTAGTTCTCTAGCCGCTGCGCGGGACCACCACCACCGGGCGGCGGGCCCGGCGCAGCAGCCGGGTGGACACGCCGCCGAGCAGCACCCGGCGGGCCGGGCCGTAACCGCGCGAGCCGCAGAACAGCACGTCCACCTCGTCCAGCCCGGCCAGGGTGTCGACCACGTCGCCGCTGATGATCCGCCAATCCGCCTCCACCTCGGGCACGCTGCGCGCCGCGGTGGCCAGCGAGTGCTCGTAGGTCTCCCGGGCGGTCTCGTGGAACACCCGCTCGGCGTCGTGCAGGAACGGCAACGGGCTGCGGCCCTCGGCGACCACCGTGTAGAGCCGCAGCCTCGCGCCGGCGCCCGCGGCCAGCCTCGCCGCCTCCTGCAGGGCGGCCCGCCCGTCCGGGGTGTCCACGTACGCCACACCGATCAGCCCCAGCGTGCCGGGCTGCTCGACCAGATCGCCGGGGACGACCGCGACCGGGCAGGCGTTGCCGGACAGCAGCCGTTCCGCGGTGCTGCCCAGTGCCTCCTGCCCGGAACCGATCACCACCAGGGCGGCGCCGGTCTGCTCGGCCAGGTCGTGCAGGCCGTGGGCGGCTGACGAGGACGCGACCAGGCGGTATTCGATGCTTCCGGTCTCGGGCAGGGACTCCCTGGCCTCGTCGAGCACCTGCTGGGCGGCCCGATGGCGGTCGGCCACCCACTCGGCGTCGACCCGGCCCGAGCCGAGCGCGGCCGGGGCCGGGTGCACCACCGCGACGATCAGCGGCACGCCGAGCGTCTCGGCGGTCCACCGGCCCAGGGTCAGCGCGCCCGGGCCGGGTGCGCCCGCGATCACCGGGCCGCTCATGGCTGGTTCTCCTCGGGATCCTTGTCCGAATCCGGGTCCTTGGCCCAGGCCGGGGTGCTCTGCGGCTCGGTGCGCAGTCGCGAGTTGCGGTAGCCGTAGAGCACGTAGATCACGATGCCGAGGACCAGCCACACGCCGAACCGCATCCAGGTCTCCCAGGGCAGGTCGCTCATCAGGTAGAGCGCGAACAGCACGCCGATGATCGGCAGCACCGGCGACCACGGCACCCGGTACGGCCGCGGCATCTCCGGCCGGGTCCGGCGCAGGATGATCACACCGATGTTGACCAGCACGAACGCGAACAGCGTGCCGATGTTGACCAGCTCCACGATGGTGCCCAGCGGCACCAGCGCGGCCAGGATCGCGATCAGCACGCCGAGGCCGATGGTGAGCCGGGCCGGCGTGCCGTACCGCTGGTTGACCGTGGCCAGCCGCCTCGGCATCAGGCCGTCGCGGCACATGGCGAAGAAGATGCGGGTCTGGCCGTAGAAGATGACAAGCACGACGCTGGTGATCGCGACGACCGCGCCGAGCGCCAGGATGCCGGCCGCCCAGCTGATGCCGGCGCCCTGGTCGAGCGCGGCGGCCAGCGGAGCGTCGCTGCCCTTCATCTGGTCGGGTGTGGCGATGCCGATCGCGCCGACCGCGGTGAGCACGTAGAACAGCGTGCAGATGCCCAGCGAGGCGAGGATGGCGATGGGCAGGTCCCGGCCCGGCTTCTTGGCCTCCTCACTGCCGGTGGAGACCGCGTCGAAGCCGATGTACGCGAAGAAGATGATCGCCGCGGCCGCGGTCACCCCGTCCACCCCGTCCGGCGCGAACGGCTTGAAGTTGCCGGTGCCGAAGTTCGCGAACGCCACCACCAGGAAGAAGATGAGTACGGCCAGCTTGATCACGACCATCACCAGGTTGGCGCGGGCGCTTTCGGTGACGCCCCGGACCAGCAGGAGCGTGATCGCCAGGACGATGAAGACGGCCGGCAGGTTGAACACGCCGCCCTCGGAGGGGCTCTTGGCGATCGCATCCGGCAGCTGATAGCCGAACGCGGCGTCCAGGAACGCGTTCAGGTTGCCGCCCCAGCCGACCGCGATGCCGGCCACCGAGACGCCGTATTCCAGGATCAGGTCCCAGCCGATGATCCAGGCGACGATCTCGCCCAGCGTCGCGTACGTGTAGGTGTATGCGCTGCCGGATACCGGGATGGACGAGGCCAGCTCGGCGTAGGACAGCGCGGAGAACGCGCAGGCCACCGCGGCCAGGACGAAGGAGAGGATGACGGCCGGACCGGCGATGCCGGCGCCCTTGCCGATCACCACGAAGATGCCGGTGCCGATGATCGCGCCCACACCCATGGCGGTCAGCTGGACCACGCCGACCGACTTCTTCAGCCCCTGACCTTCCTCGGCCGTCTCGGAGATCAGCGATCGGACGTCCCGGATGGCGAAGATCCCGGGTTTTCCTGATGTCGTTGCCACCGCCCACCACCTTGGCTTGATTGGCGACTACCGATCTCACTCTGTGCACGGTCGTGGATACTCCGCAAGTCGAGAGTGGTACCGAAACTCCTGGCTGCCTGCGAGGCGTCCGATCGTCGTTGTACGGTGTGGCGAACGGGCAGGATGCGGAGGTCGGTGATGGGCGAGGCGGTGATGACCACGCGCACCCAGGCCGACGGGGCGATCGTGGTGGACGTCCGCGGCAGCCTCGACGCCGCCACCGTGGACGCGTTGCGCGAGTCCCTGCTCGGCACGCTGGCCCGGGAACGCCCGATAACCCTCATCGTCGACCTGACGTTCGTGGTCTTCATGGACTCGATGGGCATCGGTGCCCTGGTCACCGGCTACCACGCGGCCCGCGAGACGGGCACCCGGTTCGTGCTGCGCAATCCCAGCGAGTTCGTGCACCGCCAGCTGCGAGTCACCGGCCTGGCCGAGATGTTCGGGCTGCCGCCGGCCTCGCCGTCGGCCCAGTCGTTCACCGGTTGACACTGGCTGATCGCGATAGCGCGCGGGCCGGGCCTCCGGCGGTTAATGTTCGGACATGGAACGGGTGGCGGAGGCTGACTGGCGTCATCTGCCCCGTGCCGACGGGGACTGGCAGGACGTGCGGCTGCCGGCGCCGGTGCTGCGGGTCGAGCTGACCGCCCGGGTGTGGTCCCCGGCCGTGCCCACCGACCGGGTGCTCGTCGCGCACGACGGGCCCGACTACGACCAGCACGCCTTCCTGGGCCAGTTCGTGGCCGCGATGGTGGCGGCCGGGCGGGTCGAGCCGTTCCGCCTGGTGCTGCTGCCGGCCGGTGACCGCCTGGAGTGGTACGCGGCCAACCCGGCCTACGCGAAAGCCCTGACCGCCGAGATCCTGCCGCGCGTCGCCGACGACCGGCCGGTGGTCGGGATCGGGGCCAGCCTCGGTGCCCTCGCCATGCTGCACGCCCAGCGCCACGACCCGACCCGGTTCGCCGGGCTGTTCCTGCAGTCCGGCAGCTTCTTCCAGCACCGTTACGACTCGCAGGAATCGGGTTTCGCCCGCTACCAGCGGATCATCCGGTTCGTCTCCGCGGTGCGCCGGGCCTCGTCGGGCCCCGCGGTGCCGGCCGTGCTCACCTGCGGCACCGTCGAGGAAAACCTGGCCAACAACCGAAGCATGGCCGACGCCCTGCGAGGGCAGGGATACGACGTGGCCTTCGCAGAGAACCGCGAGGGGCACAACTGGACCAACTGGCGGGACGCCCTCGATCCGCATCTGACCACGCTGCTGCGGCGGGTGTGGTCGTAACTCTCGAATCCCCGGGGAGGACGACGTGGCCGACGTCGAGCACACCATCGGACTGTTGCTGGGCACCGAGGACGACTGGCCCCGGGCCTACGAGGCGCTGCTGCGCCGGCTCGGGATCGTCACCGGGCCGGACGGGCGCACCCACCGGGCCGTCACCGAGCGGGTCACCATCGAACCGTTCAACCTGCGTGACAAACCGCGGCACGACCTGGTCATCGACCGGCTCGCGTACTGGTACTACCACCCCCGCGAGTGGCTCAAGAAGATCTCGCTGATGGACGACGTGTACCTGCTGAACAGCCCGTTCACGTTCCAGTCGATGGAGAAGCACGCCGCGTACTGCGCGATGATGCGGCTCGGGCTCAAGGTGCCGGAGACGGTCCTGGTGCCGTACAAGAACCCGCTCGACAACAGTCGCTACGCGTACACCGCGGCCCGCTACAACAAGGAGTTCGACCTGGACGCGGCGGCCGCGCAGGTGGGATATCCGCTCTACATGAAGCCGTACGACGGTGGCGCCTGGGTCGGTGTCTCCAAGATCCGGAACTCGGACGAGCTGCACGCCGCCTACGACGCTTCCGGCGAGCGGCTCATGCACCTGCAGGCCGCCGTCGAGAACTACGACGTGTTCGCCCGCTCGCTGACCATCGGGCCGGAGACGATGGTGATGAAGTTCCGCCCCGAGCAGCCGATGCACGCCCGCTACGAGGTCGACCACGGGTTCCTCACCGCCGACGTCGGGCACGAGGTGGTGACCATCTCGCGGCTGGTCAACGCGTTCTTCCGATGGGAATTCAACAGCTGCGAGTCATTGGTACGGGGCACCGACGTGCACCCGATCGACTACGCCAACGCCTGTCCCGACGTCGCGGTCACCTCGCTGCACTACTACTTCCCGTGGGCGATGTCGGCGCTGCTGCGCTGGACGGTGTTCTGCGTGGTCACCGGCCGCAAACCGCGGCTCGACACCGACACGTCGCGCTATTTCGCCATCGGCGACGACCCATCCCTGTCGTACGCCGAGAAGCTGGGGGAGTACCGGCGGCTCGCCGACGAGTACTTCGAGACCGAGAAGTACGAGGAGTTCTGCGAGAAGCACCTGCGCAACGTGGACGCGATCGTCTACGAGTGGGTGACCTCGGAGGAGTTCCGGTCGCTGCTGCGCGAGACGGTCCGGGCCACCTACCCGGTGCACGAGCACGAGAAGTTCCTCGCACACTTCGGCGGGTTGATCGACGCCTGGGTGCGGGATCACTCCTGAGGCGTTTTTGTCGTAGGCCCGGCCTAGAGTCGGTCGGGTGCGGATCCGGATCGAGGGACAGGATCTGCCGGGGAGCCGTTCGGGCCCGGCAGCCGATGAGTTGCGCCTGCGTAACGTGCATGTCGGGGTGCAGCGGAAGTCGGCGGTCGTGTCCTGGGTGCCGGCCTCGGCGCCGTCGGCGGTCTGGGATCTCGACGTCGACGCCCGCGAGGTCGACGAGCTGCTCGACGTCGGCGGGCCGTTCGTGCACGGCCGGCCGGGGGCGCGGTTCCTCTATCTGAGCTGGGGAAACGTCGACGGTTCTACGTTCGTGATGTTCCGGCGGGCCAAACTGATGTTTTCGGACATTCCGACCGCGTTGCTGCGGGCGGCTTTCGAGTCGGACGCGGTTTTAGGTGGCACGCTGGGTTTGACCGACTCCTTTGGTGACCCGCGCTGTGCCCGGGTCCGGCCGCCCGACATCGTCTGGGCCGTGCGATGAGCACCTCGCTGGTCCAGGCGTCGGTCCGGGTTCTCCACGGGCTCGTCGCGCGCGACGGGGCGCTGGTGCTGTGGGCCGAGTCGGATAAATCCGATTCTTCGATTATCCGGGGCGGGCATCCTTTCGCGCTTCCGGAGTCGCGGCTGCCGGCCGGGTCGGCGCGCGGGCCGGCGACCGTGATGCTGCCCTCGACCAGCGCCGGGCCGATGCCGTCGCCGCAGCTCGGGCTCCCGCCCCGGCGTGGCACACCCCGGCTGCGGCCGTGGCTGGTGCCGGTCGTCGAGGTGCCGTTCGTCGACGACGAGCTGGCCGACGAGTTCGACGGGCGGCTCGGGCCGTCGGTGGCCTGGCTGATCGAGCTGTGCGAGTTCGCCGCCGACCTGGTGCGGCGGGGCCGGGTGCTGCCGGCGGTGCTCCCCGGCGGGCCGGTCGCCCGGTGGCGGCCGGTGCTCACCGGCTTCGACGCCGTGCACCACGCCGACCTGCAGCGCCGCATGCCCCCGGCCTGCCGGGCCGAACGCGCCCGGCCCGGTGACGTGGCCGGGCTGCCCGCCGCCGATACCCTCGCCGCCGCGCTGAACCGCCTGGTCGACGGCCTGGTCCGCACCCGCCTCGCCCTGGCCGGCGTGCAGATCGGCGACGGCTGGCTGGCCGCCCTTACCGGCTTCGACGCGGAGTTCACCGCGGCCCCGGCGCTCGCCGACGACCTCGCCGACCGGCTCGACGCCTGGCACGCCGACGCGCGATCCGGCGCGGCCGTGCGACTGTGCTTCCGGCTCAGCCACCTGACCGAGCTGGAGGAGGAACCGGACGCCACCGACCAGGGTCCGCGGCCGCCCGGCCGGGACGTCTGGTTGCTGGAATTCCTGCTCCAGGCGGTCGACGAACCCAGCGCCCTGGTCACCGCGGCCGACATCTGGCGCGACGAGTACGCCCCGCTGCGCCGCTGGACCCGGCACCCGCAGGAACGCCTGCTCGGTGGCCTCGGCCGGGCCGCCCGGCTCTACCCCGACCTGCAGGCCGCGCTGCGGGTGCCGCGGCCGATCGACATGGTCCTCGACACCGCCGAGGCACACACCTTCCTCAGCCACGCCGCGATGCTCGAGGAAGCCGGCTACGGCGTGCTGCTGCCCACCTGGTGGCGCCAGCGGCAGAGCCTCGGACTCGCCCTCGAGCTGCGCGAACGCGACCCGGTCGCGCCGGTGCTGCGCGACCAGGCCGCCGACCTCGCCCACCTGGTCGACTACCAGTGGGGGCTGGCCCTGGGCGGGCGGCCGCTCACCGAGACCGAGTTGACCGACCTGGCCCGGGCCAAGGTGCCGCTGGTCCGGCTGCGTGGGCAGTGGGTCCACCTCGACCCCGAACGCCTGGCCGCCGGGCTCACCTTCCTGGAACGCGGCGGCGGGTCGATGACCGCCGGGAACGCGCTGCGGATGATCCGGCTGCTGCCGCCCGAGGAACTGCCGATGCCGGTCACCGCGGTCGGCGGCAAGGGCTGGCTGGCCGACCTGCTCGGCGGGGACCTCGACCAGAACCTCGAACTGCTGCCACCGCCGCCGGGTCTGCGGGGCGAGCTCCGGCCGTACCAGATCCGGGGTTTCTCCTGGCTCTCGTTCCTCGACTCGCTCGGGCTGGGCGCCTGCCTCGCCGATGACATGGGCCTCGGCAAGACCGTGCAGCTGCTCACCCTGCTGCTGCACCGCCGGTCCGGGCCGGCGCTGCTGATCTGCCCGCTGTCGGTGCTCGGCAACTGGCAGCGGGAGGCGGCCCGGTTCGCGCCGTCGCTGACCGTCCGGGTCCTGCACGGCGCCTCGCAACCGTCGTTCGAGGGCGCTGATCTGCTGCTCACCACCTATGCGACCGCGCTGCGGATGGCCGACGACCTGGCCGCGTTCACCTGGGACCGGGTGGTGCTCGACGAGGCGCAGCACGTCAAGAACAGCGCCGGGGCGATGGCCAAGGCGGTGCGCCGGTTCCCGGCGCGGACGAGGATCGCCCTGACGGGTACGCCGGTGGAGAACCGGCTCGCCGAGTTGTGGTCGATCCTCGACTTCGTCAACCCGGGGCTGCTCGCGTCGGCGCACACCTTCCGGGCCCGGTTCGCCGTCCCGATCGAGCGCTACGCCGACGAGGAGGCCGCGGCCCGGCTGCGCACCGCCACCCGGCCGTTCCTGCTGCGCCGGGTCAAGTCCGACCCGGCCGTCATCACCGACCTGCCCGACAAGCGGCACGTCCGGCACCTGTGCGGGCTCACCACCGAACAGGCCACGCTCTACCAGGCGATCCTCCAGGACATGACGACCCGGCTGACCGAGAGCACCGACAAGTGGAACAAGGGCATCGTGCTGGCCGCGATGACCAAGCTCAAACAGGCGTGCGTGCACCCGGCGCTGCTGCTCGGCGACGGTTCGCCGCTGCCCGGCCGGTCCGGCAAGCTGGAACGCCTGGAGGAGATCGTCGACGGCGCGCTCGCCGACGGGGAGAGCGTGCTCTGCTTCACCCAGTTCGCCAAGTTCGGGGCCATGCTCACGCCGCACCTCGCGGCCCGGTTCGGTGTGCCGGTCCGCTTCCTGCACGGCGGCACCACCCGGGCCGAGCGCGACGACCTGGTCGCCGCCTTCCAGGAGGACCAGCGGCCCGGCGTCTTCGTGCTGTCGTTGAAGGCCGGCGGCACCGGGCTCAACCTGACCGCCGCCAACCACGTCGTGCACGTCGACCGGTGGTGGAACCCGGCCACCGAGGCGCAGGCCACCGACCGGGCGTTCCGGATCGGACAGCGCCGCGACGTCCAGGTGCACACCCTGGTCTGCCTGGGCACCCTCGAGGAACGCATCGACCGGATGCTTGTCGACAAGGGTGTGCTCGCGTCGCGGGTCGTCGGCAACGGTGAGGCCTGGCTGACCGCGCTCGACACCGTCGAGCTCCGCGCTCTGCTGCGACTGGAACCGGAGGCCGTCGTTGACTGACTCCGGCATGGCGATCGAGTTCCTCGGCACCTTCGAGTCGCTGCGGATGGGGCCGACCTTCGCCCGCGGCCGGCGCGACGAGCGCGCCGGGCACGTCCGGCAGCTGACCATCTCCGGCAGCCTGGTGGTGGCGCTCGTTCGCGGGCCGGAAGACGCGACGGCGTTCCGGGCGCGGATCGCGGTGCGGTCGTTCGGCGCCTCCGAGTGGGCCCGGGTCGAACAGGACCTGGTCACCGAGGCTCGGTACGCGGCCGACCTGCTCGGCGGGCGGATGCCGGCCGGGATCGGTGCGGTGTTCGCGGCGGCCGGGCTCAGCCTGGTGCCGCTGTCGCTGGACGAGGTCGCGATGGACTGCGGCTGCGAGCGGTGGCCGATGCCCTGCGTGCACCTGGCGGCGACCTGTTACGCCCTCGCCCGGTCGTTCGAGGAGGACCCGTTCGGCGTTTTCGCGTGGCGCGGCCGGTCCCGGGACGAGCTGTTGCTGCATCTGCGAGAACTGCGCGCTGCCGCTATTCCGAAATCAGCAAATTCTTCAGCTGATTCCGAAGTTTATTCGGCCAATGATTCGGAGATCCCTTCGGGTGACCTTGGCGATCCGGCCGATTTCTGGGGCGATCAATCAGCGCCGATTGCGCCGATTGGCGGGCGCCCCGGGGCGGTGACCAGGCCGGATGCGCTTCTGGATCAACTGGATCCGCCGCGCATAACACAACAGGGCCGCCCGATTGTCGACCTTCTGCGTCCGGCGTACCGCGCAATGCCTGATGCATAATCCGAGTCAATTCTTCCACCATCGGGTTACACGTAGCGAAATCAGCCCTTGACTTTCGGCGCACGTGTTCTCCTTGTCAGGACATTTCGTTTGTCAGGAGAAGGTGTGACATGAACCGATTTACCCGGATTCTCACCATGGCCGGCCTCGGGCTGGTGACGGGCGTGACGATGGCGGCCGGACCGGCGATGGCGTCGACCAGCAGCGACCAGGGCGCCTCGAAGTCCGGTTCCAACGCCAACGAGAACCGCCGCAACGGCGACCGGCTCGTCAAGGTGTTCCGCACGTGGAGTGCCTGTGACCGCGCCGGCGAGTACGGCGAGGACAGGGGTTACTGGGAGGACTACGACTGCCAGCGCATCGGCGGCTTCAGTGGCCGTCGGGGCTTCGCTCTGGTCGTGGACTACGACAACTGGGGCCACGGCTGGAGCGGCAACTTCCCGAGCAGCTGGGGTAACTCCTGGCGCCCGTACCCGGGCAACTGGGGCCCCGGCTGGGGTGGCGGTAGCTGGGGCGGCGGCGGCTGGGGTGGCGGCGGCTGGGGTGGCGGCGGCTGGGGCGGCGGCATTCGCCCGCCGTTCGGCGGCGGCATCCGTCCGCCGTTCGGCGGCGGCGTCCGTCCGCCGTTCGTTGCTCCGACCGGCGTTGGTGCCGGCACCGCGGGACAGTTCGGCGGCGCGCCGGGCGTGGGAACCACTCCCACCCGCTAGAACCATCTCGTAACGGCAAGTCGAGCCGCACTCCCGCATCGGGGGTGCGGCTCGCACCGTTACCAGGCGACCGGGGCGTAGTCCTTGAGGAAGCAGCCGTAGACGTCCTCGCCGGCCTCGCCGCGCACGATCGGGTCGTAGACCCGGGCCGCGCCGTCGACCAGGTCGAGGGGGGCGTGGAACCCCTCCTCGTGCAGCCGCATCTTGGTCGGATGCGGGCGCTCGTCGGTGATCCAGCCGGTGTCGACGCTGGTCATCAGGATGCCGTCGGCGAACATGTCGACGCCGCTGGTGCGGGTCAGCATGTTCAGCGCGGCCTTCGCCATGTTGGTGTGCGGATGCCCGGCACCCTTGTAGCCGCGGGCGAAGATGCCCTCCATGGCCGACACGTTCACCACGTACCGGCGCGGGAACTTCGACGCCTTCATCGCTTCGCGCAGGCGGCTGACCAGCACGAACGGCGCCGTCACGTTGCACAGCTGCACTTCCAGCAGCTCCAGCGGGTCGACCTCGTGGACCCGGTCGCTCCAGCTGTTGGTCGGCGTCGTGTCCGGCACCAGGCCGCCGGCGTCGATCGCCACCGAGCGGGCGGTCAGCGCCATCTCGGTGATCTGCTGCGGGGTCAGCACCGTGCCACCCGTGGTGAGAACGGCCGCGGGGGAGGCGCCGGCGGTCCCGAAGTACTCCAACTCCGGCATGGGCCCGTCCGGCAACGCCTCCTTCTCGGCGGCCGCGATCGCCGAGTACGACCCGGGCGTACGCCGTACCGTCTGGGCTGCGTTGTTGATCAGAATGTCCAGCGGCCCGCGGGCCGCCACCGAATCGGCCAGCGCGACCACCTGCGCGGGATCGCGCAGATCCAGCCCGACCACCCGCAGCCGGTGCAGCCAGTCGCCGCTGTCCGGCATCGCCGTGAAGCGGCGGACCGCATCGTGCGGGAAGCGCGTGGTGATCGTCAGATCCGCGCCGTCGCGCAGCAGCCGCAGCGCGATGTACATGCCGATCTTGGCCCGCCCGCCGGTGAGCAGCGCCCGGCGCCCGGTCAGATCGGTGCGGGCGTCCCGTTTCGCGTGGTTCGTGGCCGCACAGTTCGGGCAGAGCTGGTGGTAGAACGCGTCCACCACGGTGAAGCGCTGCTTGCACACGTAACAGCCGCGCGCCTGCCGCAGCACCCCCGCGGTGGCGCCCCGGGTGCTGGACTTCAGCGGGATGCCCGCGGTCTCGTCGTCGATCCGGCCCGGCGCGCCGGTCGCGGTCGACTCGGTGACCTCCCGGTCGGCCGACAGGATCGCGTCCCGGCGCTCCCGGCGGCGCTGCATCTTGGCCGTTTTGAACAGCCCGGCCGTGGCCCGGCGGACGGCGACCGCGTCCGGGTGCTCGGGCGGAAGCTGCTCCACCTCGGCCATCACGGTCAGGCAGACCGCCAGCCGTTCCGGGTCCACTCCGCCGGTGCCGGCCGTTCCCGCGTCCCCGCCCGTCATCCCCTGCTCTTCCCTCTCGCCACACCAAACCCACCGAAGACTGTACTGAGCCGTACTCATCGGCCGGGCGGTCCCCGCCCAAAGCGTTCCGGTCCGGCTCTGTCGGCGGGTGGTCCCGGGCCGGCTCTTGTTGCCGGGCAAGGACTCGGGGTGGGGGCGGATTGCCTATTCCGGCGGCCGCGAATTTCCGGGAATTCAGCATCGAGGATGCAGAAACCGCGAATACTTGATCGTCGCGGTGCAATTTCGTAAACGTCGATATCGCCGGCCGAGGGTGCGCTTTCCGGTGCTGCCTTGTTGGTTCGGCCTTGCCTGGCGGGGGTTGGGCCTGGGGCCGGAGTGGCGGCTCCGGCGGTCCGAGCGTTTCGCCCTTCGGTGGCGGCCGGTCGTCGGTGACGT
The DNA here is from genome assembly GCF_016862435.1 of Paractinoplanes tereljensis. Taxonomy (GTDB): domain Bacteria; phylum Actinomycetota; class Actinomycetes; order Mycobacteriales; family Micromonosporaceae; genus Actinoplanes; species Actinoplanes tereljensis. Next base: position 141,325 of record NZ_BOMY01000055.1, on the reverse strand, counting down.
CGGCCGGTGGGCGGGCCGGGAGCGCCGAGGGGATATCGCTCCGGCTTCGGCGGCGTGAGCCGGGGATCTCACGCCGTGCGGTGGCCGGCCGTCAGCGGGCGGCCACCCGTGCGACCAGGCGGGGACGGGTGGCCCGGCGCGCATTCATGCGCTTGGGGACGATCTCGATGCGGGGCTCGCGTTGCGGGTCGAGCTGGCTCATCGAGGACACGACGATGACGGTGGCCAAACCGTCCTTCAACATCTGCAGGGCGGCGTTCCAATCGCCGCAGATCAGACCGGCCACGTCGTAGCGCATGGATGCGCAGTAGTCGAGGCATCGCGCCGCATGGACGTCGAACCTCTCCGTCTGCACGAAAATTACCGCATTGGGCACCGTGACCATCTCCCTCACCCGGGTCGCCTCTGCGTGAGCGCAATCACCTAATCGTGTTGCGCGCAAGTTGCACAACGGCCGATCCGGACAGCACCGGTCCGCCAATCCCGCCGATCGACCGCCATCTGTCGTATTTGGACCACCCGTCCGGGCATAATCGCGAAACTGTCGGCTACCTGACTGCTGGCCGCTCGATAATTCGATCTCGGAAATGTCGGCACGGGATCTTGACTCTCCCCCCGGGGGAAGGCCGAGGCTTGTTCCACGGGAGACGGTGACATCCGGTGATAGTGAGTAGTGACTCATCTTGCTCGGAGGGGAGCGGCTTATTGACGAGCTTCGTGATGACCGGCAGTGTTGGGGCGTTCGCCCATTGTGGAGATGCCGATGAAGATCGCCGTGGACACCAGCCTCTGCATCGGGTCGGGGACCTGTGCGCTCACCGCGCCCGGCGTCTTCGATCAGGACCTGGATGAGGCGGTGGTGGTCGTGCTCGACAGTTCGCCGCCGGAGTCGGAACGGGACGCGGTCGAGCTCGCGGTCAAGAGCTGTCCGGCCGCGGTGATCCAGCTACTCAAATGAGAGTGCGCGGTAACCGTTCGCATTCATCCAGGGACTTCGATAGGTTCGTGGTCATGGCGCATGCGGGGGAGACCGAGATCTCGCTGGTTCTCAGGGCGGCGGAGATGTTCGGGCGGGACGGCTATGCGACCACCTCGCTCGATGAGGTCGCCAAGGCTGCGGGGCTGAGCCGGGGCGCGGTCTATCACCACTTCGGAAGCAAGGCGACGCTCTTCCGGTACGCGCTGATCCACCAGGAGCGGCGGCTGGCCGAGCGGTTCGTGGCGGCCTCGTCGGTCCGGGTCGGGTGGGACGCGGTGCGGGCCGGCTGTGCGGTGGTGCTAGACGCCTATCTCGATCCGGGCGTGCGGCGCATCCTGCTCATCGACGGGCCCGCGGTGCTGGGGTGGCGTGAGGTCCGCTCGATCGAGGACGGATTCGTCGGCGAGCTGCTCCGGCGCGGCCTCCAGCGAGCCGCCGAGGAGCGAGCCACCGAGGAGCGGGTGACCGAGGAGCGGGTGACCGAGGGGCGGGTGACCGAGGGGCGGGTGACCGGGCCGCCGGCCGCCGACGAGCGGGGTGCCGGGGAGCGGGACGTCGAGGCTCGGCTGTCGGTGTTGCGGGGTGCGCTGGCTGAGGCGGGGCTGCTGCTGGCCCGCGATGAGGACTCGCTGCCCGCGCTGACTCGGGAGATCGAGCTGTTGATCAGTGTGTATGAGCGGAACCCGGTGCGCGCATAGCTTTTCATCTCCTCGAAACAAAACTACAGTCGTCGATGTATGGGAGCGCTCCCAACGCTCCGTTCCCCCAAACATCCCCATGGGAGTACCGATGCGCCGACGAGGAATTGCTCTGGTGGTGTCCGGCCTGGTGGCCGGCGCCGGGATGATCGTGGCGGGGGCCTCGGCCGCCACCGCGGCCACCGCCTGTGCCGTCACCTACACGGCCAACTCGTGGTCCAACGGCTTCACCGCCGACGTGAAGGTGACGAACAACGGGGCGGCCGTCTCGTCCTGGACCGTCACCTGGTCGTTCGCCGGCGACCAGCGGGTCACCAACGCCTGGAACGCCACCGTCACCCAGGCCGGCACCGCGGTCAGTGCCGCCTCGGTGGCCTGGAACGGCAGCCTCGCCACCGGGGCGTCGACCAGTTTCGGGTTCCAGGGCACCTACTCGGGCACCAACGCGACGCCGGCCTCGTTCGCCCTCAACGGCGCGGCGTGCGGGCCGCAGACCACGCCGACCACGACCGCCCCGACCACGACGGCCCCGACCACGGCACCCACGACGACGCCGACCACGGCACCCACGACCAGCCCGACGACGGCCCCGACCACGAGCCCGACCACGGCGCCGACGACCGCCCCGACCACCAGCCCGACGACTCCGCCGACGGAGAACTGTGTGGCCACGGCGGTCTGTGACGGGTTCGAGCAGCAGACCGGGACGGCGCCGGGTGGGAACTGGGCGGTCACCTACCCGGACTGCTCGGGGGCCGGCACCGCCACGATCGACAAGACGGCGGCGCACTCGGGTGGCACCTCACTCAAGGTCAGCGGGGCCGAGGGCTACTGCAACCACGTCTTCGTGCGGAACACCGCGATTCTCGCTACGACGAGCAACGTCTGGTACGTGCGGTACTGGGTTCGGCACACCACCGCCCTGCCGGCCTCGCACGTCACCGCGGTCGCCCTGACCGACGCCAACGACGGGGGCAAGGACCTGCGGTTCGGCGGGCAGAACGGCGCCCTCCAGTTCAACCGGGCCTCCGACGACGCGACGCTGCCGGAGCAGAGCCCGGCCGGGGTCGCGCTCTCCGCGCCGCTGCCGGTGAACACCTGGAACTGCGTCGAGTTCAAGGTGGACGGGCGGGACGGCACCATGGAGACCTGGCTCAACGGGACGTCCGTGCCCGGTCTGCTGGAGGACGGCGTGGCGACCCACGACATCGACAGCCAGTGGCTCAACAAGACCTGGCGGCCCGCTCTCACCGACCTCAAACTCGGGTGGGAGAGCTACGGGCAGGGGGCCGACACCCTCTGGTACGACGACGTGGCGGTGAGCGCGATGCGCAACGGCTGCTGAGTTTGGTTGCCGGGGCGGCGGGCGGAACCCACGATGGAAACCATGCGGATCGTGCACCTGGGCCTCGGGAACTTCTTCCGGGCGCACCAGGCCTGGTACACGTCGGTCGCCCCGGATGCCGGTGACTGGTCGATCGCGGCGTTCACCGGCCGGTCACCGGAGGCGGCCCGGCAACTGGCCGCCCAACATGGGCGATACACCCTGCTGGTACGCGGGCCGGAACACGATGAGGCGCAGGTCATCGGTTCGGTGCGGGCGGCGTACCCGGCGGATGACCACCAGGCGTGGCGGGACCACCTGGCCGCACCACGCACCGGCCTGGTGACGTTGACCGTGACCGAGGCGGCCTACCTGCGGGCGCCCGGCGGCGGCCTGGACGAGAGCCGGGCCGCCGCCGACGTCGCCGGGTGGCTGCGCGGCGACCCGGCGCGCAGCGTGCCGGGGCGGCTGATGGCGGGGCTGGCCGAGCGGCGGTTGTTCGGCGGGGGACCGATTGCGATCGTGTCGTGCGACAACCTGCCGGGCAACGGGGAGGCGACCGCGCGGGTGGTTCTCGACTTCGCCACGCTCGCCGAGCCGGCCCTGGTGCCGTGGATCCGGGACAACGTCGCGTTCGTGACCACCATGGTCGACCGGATCACCCCGCGAACGACCGCCGCGGACGTACAGGTCGCGGCCTCGCTGACCGGTTTCGACGATGCGGTGCCGGTGGTCACCGAGCCGTACACCGAATGGGTCCTGGACGGCGTCTTCCCGGCCGGCCGCCCGGCCTGGGAGGCCGGCGGAGCGCGGTTCGTCTCCGACATCACCGCGCACGAGCAGCGGAAACTCTTGCTGCTCAACGGTGGTCACTCGCTTCTGGCGTACGCCGGGAGCGCTCGCGGGCATGTGACCGTCGCCGACGCGGTGGCGGATCCGGAGTGCCGGGCCTGGCTGGAGCAGTGGTGGGACGAGGCGGCCCGGTACGTGCCGTTGGCGCCGGGGGAGATCGCCGCCTACCGGGCGGCGTTGCTGACCCGGTTCGGCAACACGCGGATCCGGCACACGCTCGCCCAGATCGCCGCGGACGGTTCGCAGAAGATCCCGATCCGGGTGGTGCCGGTGCTGCGGGCCGAGGTCGCCGCGGGCCGGCTACCGGTCGGCGCGATCCGGATCCTGGCCGCCTGGATCGACCACCTGCGCGGACTCGGCGCCCCGGTCGACGACGCGGGCGCGGGGCCGTTCGCGTCGCGGGCGGGGAGCGTCCGTGACGTGCTCGCGCTCTTAGCCCCCGACCTGGCCGCCGACGAGGCCCTGGTCTCCGCCGTCGGCAAAGCAACTCACGAGGGCACCTGGTAGCCCGCCGCCCGCAGCCGGGCGGGTCGCCCTCAGCCCGACTGGGTTGTCAGGTTGACGGCGGTGAAGGCCCGAAGCACGAACGTCGGGCGGTGGACCGGGTCGGTGGCCAGGACCAGCGTCGGGCTGTGGTCCAGCAACGCAGACAGGGCGGCCTGCAGCTCGATGCGGGCCAGCGGGGCGCCCAGGCAGAAGTGCAGGCCGGCGCCGAAGCCCAGGTGGGGGTTCGGGTCGCGGGTGATGTCGAAGCGGCCGGGGTCGGCGAACACGGCGGGGTCGTGGTTGGCCGCGCCGAGCAGGGCGGCGATCTCGCCGCCTTCCGGGATGGTCACGCCGCCGATCGTCACGGGAGCCGCCGCGGTGCGCACGAACAGGTGCAGCGGCGGGTCGTAGCGGATCATCTCCTCGATCGCGGCCGGGACCAGGGAGCGGTCGTCGCGCAGGCGGGCCAGCTGGTCGGGGTGGTGCAGCAGGGCGACCACGCCGCCGCCCAGGGCGTTCACCGAGGCCTCGTGACCGGCGTTGAGCAGCAGGATCGCGGACGCCACCAGCTCGTCGCCGGAGAGGCGGTCGGAGCCGTCGCGCACCGCGGCCAGGTGGCTGATCAGGTCGTTCTCGGGGCGGGCGGTGCGCTCGGCGGCCAGGGCGCGGATGTAGTCGGCGAACTCCTGGCAGGCGGCCAGGGCCTCCCGCTCGGCTTCGGGAGTGCGGGACACCTCGTACATCCGCACGATCGCGGCCGACCACGGGCGCAGCCGGTGCCGGTCGGCGGCGGGGACGCCCAGCAGCTCGGCGATCACCGTGACGGCGAGCGGCTCGGCCAGGTCGGTCAGCAGGTCGAAGGGGTCGCCGGCGGCGGCCAGCAGGGACGCGGCCGAGGCGGCGACGGCGGGGCGCAGGCGTTCCACGTGGCCGCGGCCGAACGCCTTCGCCACCAGGGTGCGCAGCCGGGTGTGGTCGGGTGGTTCGTTCTCCATCATCTGGTTGCGGTGCAGCATGTTGAACGGCGCCCACCACTCGGACGGCTCGCGGTCCTGCCAGAAACGCCCCAGCCGCCGGTCGCGCAGCACCGCGCCGGCGGTGGCGTGGCTCGCCGCCAGCCACTTGCCGGTCGGCTCGTGCCAGCTCACCGCGGCGTGTTCGCGCAGGCGGGCCAGCGCCGGGTAGGGGTCGCGGATGAAGTCCGGGTCCTCGAAGTCGATCACCACTTGGACCACGGTAGTGCCGGCCGGGCGCGCTGCTTCCGGCGCGCGCCCGGCCGGGGTCGTCACGCGGCGGAGCCCACCCAGACGTACGTCTGCGGGGCGACCGTCACCGAGGTGCGGAACAGGCGCTCGACGGCGGCCTTCTCGGCGGCGCTCGGGACCGCGTTCTTGCAGGCCACCGGGGCGCTACTGCCGGACATCAGGTCGGTGCAGAGGCCGGTGCGGTTGTCCGGCAGGCCGAGGATGTGGCCGAACTCGTGGGCCGCGATCCGGGGTGGGTAGTAGCCGTCGACCACCGCCTCGCGGCCCATGTACCAGCGGCCGTTGCCCAGCGACGTCGAGTAGGTGCGCGGCCAGCCGTTGTCGGCGTAGACCCGGATGTTCGGGGTGCGGCCCGCGGGGACCGGCTGCAGCTGCACGTTGGCGACCGCGCTGTTCCAGATCTGGGCGCCTTGGTTGACCACCGCGATGAACTCCTGCGCCTGGCTGGCGTCGTAGTACAGGATTCGCGCGGCGGCCTGCGCGGGGGTGGCCGCGACGACCTGAACACCGGCCAGTGCGAGCGCGGCGACCAGTGCGGCCGCCCACCTTCGTAGAAGCATCGTTGTCCTCCAGGGTGGTCGGAATGTCTGTCCGCCACCCTAGAGAGACAAAGAAGATCATCGATTTAGTACGGGCATATCACTTGCCCTCTCACGTGCGTGCGATGCCACGCCTCCGCGAGCTTCCCGGGACGGCCACCCTGCGGTTGGGGCGGCCGTCACGCGTACCTATGGGATGGGGTTTGGTTCTAGGGTGTCCATGAACGAACTCACCGAGAAGACCGCGTTGCCGGGGCCGGGCGGGCCGTAGCCGGGCGGGCTGGACAGGCCGTTCGCCTCCATCACCGCGCGGTAGGTCTGCAGCAGCCGCACGTGGTATTCCAGCGGCGCGCCCGCCGGGTTCATCTTGCCGAGCGGCGTGGTCGGCTCCGGGCACCAGGTGGTGAAGCGGGGCGTGATGCCGCGGGACATGAAGTATTGGAGGCCCTCGGCGGTCGAGTCGATGGCTTCGCTGATGCTGGTGAAGCCGAACGGCGCGGCCATCTCGATGCCGGCCACGAAGTTCGGGATGACGTTGCGCGGGCCGAACACCTCGGCCGACTCGAGGATGCGGCGGTGCCACTCCTCGCGGCCGACGTAACGCTCCTTGCCGGGGCAGTAGCGCTCGAACAGATATTTGTCCCACACCTCGTAGTTCGGGTGGTAGATCTGGATCCCGTAGTCCTTGAAGCGCTGCACGTCCTCGCGCGGGAGCGCCTGGGCGACCACCTTGCCGATCCAGCGGCCGGGGAAACGCTCCTCGATCGCCTGCGCGTAACGCCCGTAGAAGTCGGCCTCGGCCAGCCCGTCGACCTTGCGGGTGATGCTGCCGCCGGTGAGGGTGTAGGCCGTGGAGGTGCGCGCCGTGTCGTACTTGTCGATGATCGCGAGCGCTTCGAGCACCTCGTCGACCGGCTTCACGGCGGTGTAGGGGCGCCCGGCCGCCTTGTTCTGGCGGTAATTGTGGTTGATGTCGCAGTACTGGCACTCTTCGGTCGCACCGAAGTACTGGCAGAGGCGGTACGCCGTCAGATAGATCAGATAGCCCCACTGGATGGTCGGGGCGACCTCCATGACCTGCTTGCCGTTCTCGAGGGTGTGCCGGTAGTACTCCGGCATCGGCGGGAGGCCGACCTCGGCGATCTCACGGTCCTCGAGGTAGAGCTTCAGGCGGCCGTCCGCGTCGGCCTTCACCCGGTACGGCGAATCGGGATTTGTCCGGACCGACACCACCGTGCGCCGCAACTCGTACGGCCCGCCGGTGAGCACGATCTCCTCCGGCGGCCGGCGCAGCGCGGCGGTGCCCAGCTCGGGCAGGGTGCGGTGGTCGAACGAGAAGATGAAGTACGACTTCGGCTTGACGTCGCCGCCCTCGTTGTCGGACAACGCCGAGTCGTCGAAGGCGAGCCCGCCGCGCAGCAGGTCTTCCTTGATGACCGCTTCCCGCGGCACGCTCGGGAAGCGGCCCATCAGGTCTTCGACCAGATCGGTGCGCGATTGCATACGCCCTCCGGAACTAATGGTTGGATCAGGTTTCCCACAATAACTTCGCTGTGCCGAACCGCCGGTCGCGATGGATGAGAGGTCCGTCATGAACTCGGTGGTTGCCGGCTTCCTCGCCGGTCTGGTCATCTCGGTCGTGACCTCGCCGGTCGGTGTCTCCGGGGCGGTGTTTCTGCTGCCGGTCCAGCTCAGCGTGCTGCATGTGCCCAGCCCGGCGGTCACCCCGACCAACCTGCTGTTCAACGTCGTGTCCGGGCCGGGGGCGCTGGCCCGGTATCGGCGTAATGGGCAGTTCGGTGGGCCGCTCGTTCGGCTGCTGATCGCCGGGACCCTCCCGGGAGTGATCCTCGGAGCGGTCATCCGGGTGTTCTTCATCCCGGGACCGCAGGTCTTCCGGGTGGTGGCGGGGGCGGTTCTGTTGCCGCTCGGGGTCTGGTTGTGTGCCCGTGCGCTGCGGCCCGGAGAGTCTGATCGGCCGGCGCTGTCCCGGCGTGTCGTGCTCGGGCTGAGCGTGGCTACCGGGGCGGTCGGCGGGGTTTACGGCATCGGCGGTGGGTCGATCCTCGGGCCCTTGCTGGCCGGGCGGGGGATTCCGATGGCTCAGCTCGCGCCGGCCGCGCTGGCCGCCACCTTTGTCACGTCTCTCGTGGGGGCCGGGACCTATGGCGTGCTCGCGCTGACCACGGCGGGGGACATCGCGCCGCACTGGGTGCTCGGGCTGTCCTGCGGGGTGGGCGGGCTGGTCGGGGGTTATCTGGGGGCCCGGCTGCAGCCCTATCTGCCCGAGCGGAAGTTGCGGCTGCTCCTCGGGGTGCTGGCCATGGGGGTGGCGGTGCTTTATCTGCTCCGGGCTTGAGGTGGTGTGCGCTCCAGCTTTTACGGTGGTTCGTAGGAGCTAGGGAAGGAATCCACTGTGGAACTCAGGGACTTCGGGCGGCTTGGCCGGATCAGCGCGCTCACCCTCGGTGGCGGCGGGATCGCCGGGGTGTGGGGGCGGACCGATCGGGCCGAGGCCATCGCGACCGTGCACGCGGCCGTCGACGCCGGCGTCACGATGCTCGACCTGGCGCCCAGCTACGGGGTGGACGCCGAGTCGGAGCTGGCGGTGGGGGAGGCGCTGCGGCAGCGGCCCGCCGACCACGTGCTGATCACCTCCAAGGTGCAGTTGGAGGTCGACGGGGATGACTTCGCCGGGCGGATGCGGAGCAGCCTGCGGGCCAGCCTCGACCGGATCGGGCGCGACCACCTCGACCTGTTCCTGCTGCACACGCAGCTGCAGCCGGTCGACGGCGCGCAGGTGCCACGGAACCTGCGGTGGCGGGACTACCGCGACTCGGTGGTGCCGGAGTTCGAGCGGCTGCGCGACGCCGGGCTGATCCGGGCGTGGGGGATCACGGCGGTCGGGCACCCGGAGAGCACGCTCGCGGCGCTGCGGGAGGCGCCGCGGCCGGACGCGGGGCAGGTCGTGGTGAACGCCCTTGACATGGCCGGGGACATCTTCCCGTGGGGTGACGTGCCGTCCGCCAATCACGAGATCCGGCAGGTCGCGAACGACAACGGGGTGGCGGTGATCGGGATCCGGGCGGTGGCGGCTGGGTCGTTGACCTCGGCGCTTGATCGGGAGGTCCCGCCGGAGCACCCGGCGGCGGTCGACTTCGCGCGGGCCGAGCCGTTCCGGAAGCTGGCCGCGGAGATGGGGGAGACGCCGGCCGCGCTCGCGCACCGTTATGCGCTCAGCGTGCCGGGCGTGGCGACCGTCGTGCTCGGCGTGAAGAACCGTTCGGAACTGGCCGAATGCCTTGCCGCCGAGGCGCGCGGGCCGCTCACCGACGAGGAGATGCGGGCGATTGCCGGTTGATCGCACGGGGGCCTCGCCTTTTGGCGCGCATTCGCGGGGCCGGAGGCGAGGCCCCTGCGGCCCGTTGGTCTGGCGCGCCGGCCGTCAGGCGTTGACCAGATCTCGGATGACGTCCATGGCGCGCAGACGGTCCGTGCCCTTGCCCAGGAGGTCGTCCGGGATGATCAACTCGTCCAGGCCGATCGCGCGGTACTCCGCGAACGCGTCGGCCAGCGCCGCGCGGGAACCGCCGATCACCGGTGGGCGCCCGCCGGTGTCCGGGAGGTCGCCGTCCAGGACGACCAGGGCCTGCGCCGTGCGTTCGATGGACGCCGGGTCGCGGCCGATGGCGGCGCAGCGCTGGTCGAGCACCGCCGACTTGTGGGCGATCAGGGCCGGCAGACCCCAACAATTCCACATGTCCGCATATTTCGCGACAATGCCGAGCATGCGTTTCTCACCCTTGCCGCCGATCAGGATCGGCAGCGGGGACTGGATCGGCTTGGGCTCACTCACCGCGTCCACCAACTGGTAGTACTTGCCGTTCAGCGTGGTGCGCGGCTGCCGCAGCAGGCCGGTCATGACCTGCAGCGCCTCCTCGAACTGGTCGAGCAACGGGCCGGGCGGGGGCAGCTCGATCCCGTACTCCCGGTGTTCGGTCTTCTGCCAGCCGGCCCCGACCCCGAGGATGAACCGGCCGCCGCTGATGTGGTCGACGGTCGCGGCCATGTTGGCCAGCACCGCCGGGTGCCGGTAGGTGTTCCCGTACACCAGCGTGCCGATCCGCACCCGCGGGATCAGCGCGCCGAGCGCCGCCACCAGCGAACCGGCCTCGAGCATCGGTGATTCCATGTCGTCGCCGTCCGGCATGAAGTGGTCGGCCATGTAGACCGTGTCCCACCCGCTGTCGGCGGCGTGCCGCGACACCTCGATGATCTCCGAGTATGGCTGTTCGGCCCCGGGCCAGATCGCGATCCGCATGATCGGAGCCTACGACCGCACGGCCAGCGAGAGTAGAGCGAGGGCATCGGCGGACGGCGATCCCGGCACGGCCTGGAAGACCACCAGCCGCTGTCCGTCTGCGACGGTCAGAACTTCGGAATTCAAATCCAGGCGGCCCACGGCCGGGTGCTGAAACGAGCGCTGGGTGCCGCTTTTGACGCGTACGTCGTAATGCGCCCACAAATCCGCGAACTCCCCGCTCACCGCGACCAGCTCCTCGACTATCGCCGCGGTCTGCTCGGGCGGAGCCGTCCGCAGATGCGCCACGCAGTCCTCGGCCATCCGCCGCCAGGGCGACACGACGGTCCGCGCGGCTGGGTGCCGGAAGATGTAGCGAACGATGTTGCGCCGCCCGCGGGGCCACTCGGCGAGCCCGTCCAGCAGGGCGAGCCCTTCCGGGTTCTCGGCCAGGATGTCGCTGCCCGGCGTAAGCACGAAGGCCGGCGCCGGCCGCACGGTCTCCAGCAGCTGCCGCAGCCCCGGCCGCGCGACCACCGGAGCCGGCCGGCCCGGCCCGCGCCGGTTCGGCCCTCGCCGCGGTTCGGCGAGCCGGCGCAGGTGATCCCGCTCGTCGTCGTCGAGCCGCAGCGCCCCGGCGAGCGCGTCGAGCACCGCCGCGCTCGGATTACCGTCCCGCCCCTGCTCGAGCCGGATGTAGTAGTCGACGCTGACCCCGGCCACGGCGGCCAGTTCCTCACGCCGGAGCCCGGGTGTCTGCCGCCGCCCGTTCCCGGCGGGGAGCCCGACGTCCCCCGGCGCGACCCGCCCACGCCGGCTGCGCAAGAATTGCCCCAGCTCACTCATGACCCGTGCCGCCCGCGCTAGCCGTGCCGCCCGCGCTAACCGCGACGGCCGCGAGGGCCGGGCCGCCCGCGCTAACCGCGACGGCCGGGCTGGCCGCGCTAGCCGTGCCGCCCGCGACGGCCGTGCCGCCCGCGACGGCCGTGCCGCCCGCGACGGCCGTGCCGCCCGCGACGGCGATCGGGCGCAGGCTCGTCATGTTGACTGAATCAACATTGACGCAAGGCCTACGTGTTGACGTGTTGATGTCGTGTTGACGGTCAACATGAGGAGTCACCGGTCGAGTCTCTCACCAGGGCCGGATCTGCGGCCTGGCCCTGCGAGGGCCAGGCCCGGCGCGGCCTTCCCGGCCGAGGCGACCGGAACCACGCTGGGAGCATGCAGAACGAACGAGTGCTCATCATCGGCGGCGGCTCCGGCATGGGGCTGGCGCTCGCCCGGCAGCTTCTCGACGCGGGGAGCGAGGTGACCATCGCCGGCCGGTCGGCGGACCGGCTCGCCGCGGCGGCCCGCGAGCTCGGCGACCCGAAGCAGCTGACCACCAGCACGGTGGACATCGCCGACGAGGACGGCGTGCGGGACCTGACCGCCGCCGAGCGCGACCACGTCGTGGTCACCGCGGCCGACGCGGCCGGCTCCTACCACCCGATTCGCGACTTCCCGCTGGCCGACGCCCAGAACGTCCTGGCGACCAAGGTGCTCGGCCCCTGGCTGGTCGCCAAGCACGCGGCGCCGCACCTGCGCGCCGGCGGTTCGATCACCTTCACCTCGGGGGTGGCCGCCTACCGGCCCGGCCCGGGTTCATCGGTGCTGGCCACGGCGAACGGCGCGCTGGAGTCCTTGGCCCGCACGCTGGCGATCGAGCTGGCTCCGATCCGGGTCAACGTCGTCTCGCCCGGCTGGGTCGACACCGAGATCTGGGACACCCTGGCCGGCCCGGCCAAGAACGAACGCCTGGCCGCGATGGCCGCAAAACTCCCGGCCGGCCGGGTAGGCCACCCCGACGACATCGCCGCCGCCTTCCGCGCAGCGATGACCAACGGCTTCATGACCGGAACCGTCCTGCACGTCGACGGCGGCCACCGCCTGGTCTGACGGCCGCCGTCAGCGCGGCCGGGTGGGCACAGCGACCGCGTCCGCCAACGCGGTGGTGCGGGCACAGCGACGGCGTCCCCCGACGCGGCCGGGTGGGCACAGCGACTGCGTCTCCCAGCGCGGCCGGGTGGGCACAGCGACCGCGTCCGCCAACGCGGTGGTGCGGGCACAGCGACGGCGTCCCGCAGCGTGGTCGGGTGGGCGCAGTGACCGCGTCCCCCAGCGCGGTGGGACGGGCATGGGGGATGCGTCCCCTGACGATGCGTGTGTCGGCGTGCAACTCTTGGTGCATGTCTGACGCGAGCTTCGCACGACAGCGCGGTGAGAGTTTTGAGTACGCGGGGGCCACGGTGGAGCTGGTTGACGCGGCTACCGCCCTGGCTGCGGCCCGGGTCAACCCGGTTGAGCTGATCCGGCAGGCGGTCTGGCCGGCGCCGGTGCGGCGGGTCGACCTGACCGTGTCCAGCGCCGATCGGGCCGACGGGCCGGTGCATGTCTTCGCCGCCACCGTCAGCACCGCTGACGAGCCGCTGTCCAAGGAACGCATCCGCAAGCTGGTGCTCGGCAACGACCCGGTCGGGCTGCTGCTCGCGAAGCGGATCGAACAGGGCGACCCGGTCACCACGCGCATCGTGGACGGGGTGGGTGCGGCGGCGGCCGCCGCGTACAAAAAGCTTGGTCTGGACAAACCCACCCAGCAGGCGGCGAACCGCCGGCCGGAAACCCTCGCCGATGCCGTCGTGGGCCTGCAGGCCAGCGTGACGTACGACGAGAGCGGCACCGCCGTCCGGCTGACCGCCGAGGTGGCGCGGGACGACGTCAGCCCGGCCCACCTGCAGGCCTTCGTCGGGTTGATCCTGCAGACCGTGCTCGAGCTGGCCGGGCCCGACGCGCTGCGCGGCCGTCGTTACGTGGTTAGCCGCGAGCAGCTGTCGCGCACCCCGGCGACCACCCAGACGGTCACCCTCGACATGGTGGGCGGGCTCGCCGAGGTGGTGGCCGAGCTGCGGCAGATCGCCGTGTCGTTCCGGCATCCGGAGGCGATGGCCCGGTGGGGAGCGCGACGGCCGCAGGGCCTTTTGATGTACGGGCCGCCCGGCACCGGCAAGACCATGCTGTCCCGGGCCCTGGCCAACGAGATCGGCGCCGACTTCCGGGAGATCCGCACGCCGGAGATCCTCGACAAGTGGCTGGGCGGGTCGGAACGCAACATCAAGCAGATCTTCCGGGACGCCCGCCGCTACCGGGTGCCGACGCTGATGCTGTTCGACGAGTTCGACTCGATCGTCAGTTATGCGGGGGCCGGCGGTGATGCGGCCAGCCAGGCGCTCAACGCGGTGGCCGGCATCTTCAAGCAGGAGATGAACGACCTGATCGAGGAGAACCCGAACGTCATCGTGGTGGCGACCACGAACTTCCCGCACCGGGTGGACGACTCGCTGATCCGGTCGGGCCGGTTCGACGTCAAGATCAGCGTGCCGAAGCCGGACGAGCCGAGCCGGGCCGAGATCTTCCGCAAGATGATCCAGGGGCTGATCGCGGCGCACGAGGAGCCCGGGTTCACCATGTTCGCCGAGGACATCGACCTGGCCGCGCTGGCGCACGCCAGCCACGGCATGACCGGGGCGGACATCAAGGAGGTGCTCCGGCGGGTGCAATTGACCAAGGCCATGCAAGATGCGCGTACGGGCGGGAACGCCACGCCGATCTCGCAGGAAGAGTTGCTCGCCAGCGTGCGGGAGCTGCTGGCGCCACGCTGACCTGCCCGGACGGAGCGGCGAGCTCAGGCGGGAGCGGTGACCTGCGCAGGGGCCCGCCACGGCAGGAACAGTGAGCTCGCCGCCACGACCAAGCCGCACGCCAGCAGCGCGAAACGCACGCTGGTGGCGGCAGCGAGCGCACCGCCGAGCAGGATCGCGATCGGCTGGGTGGTGCGCGAGGTGACCGACCAGCCGGCCAGGACCCGGGAGAGATAGCCGTCCTCGGTGTGGGTCATCCGGTAGGTGGCGAACGCGGGGTTGAAAGCGCCGGTGAAGAACAGCGCCAGGAACTCCACAGCGATGAGCAGGACCAGACCGGGCGTCCCGGCCGGCATCGCGGCCAGCAACGGCAGCCACACCGCCCGGCCGACCCCGGTGATCAGCAAGATCCGGTGCGAGCCGAACCGGCTGGTCAACGGCTTGAGAGCCAGTGCGCCGAGAACACCGGCGGCGCACGGCACGCCCCAGCCCACGCCGTACTGCCAGGCGGAGAAGTGCAGCTCGCCGAGCATCAGCACGGTCAGCAGCGGGGTGGCGGCCATCATCGCGGCCCCGAAGACCTGCGAGTTGACGTAAAGAATGCGCAGGCCGCGGTGGGTCACGATGTACCGCCACCCGGCGACGATCTCCGCCCACTTCCCACGGTCCGGCGCACGCAAAGGTGGCGGTGGCTCCGGCGAGCGCAGGCGGCGCACGTTGACCGCGGATAGGACGAAGCTGAGCGCGTCGGCCGACAGCGTCCACCACACGCCGAGCCAGGAGGTCAGTGCTCCACCGGCGGCCGGCCCGGCGCTGTAGGCGGTCCAGAAGGTGGCCTCGAAGCGCCCGGTCGCCGCCGCCCGGTCAACCGGCGAGACCAGGGCCTTGAGGTGTGATCCGCTGGCCGCGCCGAACGCCAGGGCCCCGACCGCCTGCACCACCGAGACGACGCAGAGCTGGGCGAACGACAGCAGCCCACAGGTCCACGCGATCGGCACACTGATGATCGCCAGCGCCCGCGCGAGGTCGGCCGCGACCATCACCGGCCGCTTGCGGCGGAACTCGATCCACGGCCCGGCCGGCAGCCCGATGACCGCGGCGGCCAGTCCGCCGAGCGCCGCGAGCAGCGACACCTGAAACTCGGGCACTTTCAGGACGACCACCGCCACCAGGGGAATCGCCCCGAAGCTCAGACCGGTGCCGGCCTCACTGATCGCGTACGCCGTCCAGAGCCGCCGGAAGTCGGAACCGAGTGCCACCCGGGCACCCTAGACGACCGCCACCGCCGAGCCGTGGAAGTCCGGTTCCGCCGCGGGTTTGCCGAAATGGAAGCCTTGGGCGTACTGGTATCCGAGCCGGTGCAGTTCGGCCGCCTGCTCGGCGGTCTCCACACCCTCGGCCACCGCGGTCAGCCCGAGACCGTTGCTGACCTGGATCAGCGCGGTCGCGATCACCGCGTGCCGGCCGGCCATGGTGAGGTTGTCGACGAACGACTTGTCCACCTTGAGCACGTCCACCGGCACGGTCTGCAGCAGGCCCAGGGACGAGTGCCCGGTGCCGAAATCGTCCAGGGCGATCCGTACGCCCAGGGCGCTGAGGTCCTTGACCGCCTGCACCGCCGTGCCACCGCCGAACACCGCGGTCTCGGTGACCTCGACGATCAGGTGGTCGGCCGGCATGCCGCTGCACTCCAGGACCTCGGCCACGACCGCGGCGAAACCGGGCTCGTTGAGCTGCCGGGCCGACACGTTCACGCTGATCCGCTGGGGTGCGTGCACGCCGTGCTGGTCGCGCCACACCACGAACTGGGCGCAGGCGGTCCTCAGGATCCACTCGCCGAGCTCGACGATGAGGCCGTTCTGCTCGGCCACCGGCACGAACTCGGCCGGGCTGACGAACCCGCGCTCCGGGTGCTGCCACCGCACCAGGGACTCGACGTAGCGGGTGCGGCCCTCGGGCAGCGCCACGATCGGCTGGTAGACCATCCGGAACTGGCCGGTGTCCATGCCCGTGCGCATCTCCACGCCGAGGCGCGCGGCCTCGCCGGCCCGGTCGTCCAGGTCGGCCGAGTACCGGCGGTGCTGGCGGCTGCCGCCCTCCTTGGCCGCGTACATCGCGACATCGGCCCGGCGCAGCAGCTCGATCGGGTCACCGGTGCCGGCCGTGTCGGCGATGCCGAAGGTGGCCGCGACCAGCAGCTCGTGGCCGCTGACCGAGATCGGCTCGCGCAGCGCCTCGGCCAGCCGGCGGCAGATCACGTCGCCGTCCTCGGCGTCGGCGCCCGGCATCAGTACCGCGAACTCGTCGCCGCCCATCCGGGCCACCACGTCCTGGTCGCGCAGGGCTCCGCTGAGGCGCTCGGCGACGGCCACCAAAAGGCGGTCGCCGACGGTGTGCCCGTACAGGTCATTGACGGTTTTGAAGCCGTTGAGGTCCAGCAGGCAGACCTGCGCCTCGCCGGCGGCGACCGCCGCGGTGACCGACTGCTCGAAGAGCCGGCGGTTGGCCAGGCCGGTCAGTTCGTCGCGCATGGCGAGGTCCTCGAGCTTGACCGACTGCTCGCGCACCTGGCCGGCGAACCCGGCCACCCGGGCCAGCACCAGCAGGAACAGGGCGACCGCGCCGATACCCACGGCCATCCAGTTGATCTCGTCGCGCCGGACACCCTGGATGAACAGGACGGCCGGGACCAGCAGGGTGCAGGCGGCGAGCAGGCTGAGCCGGCCGCGGCCGAAGTCGTTTCCGCCCGGGCTGAGGGCGGCCGTGTGCGGGCGCACCGACGGGTGCAGCGCGGCGGCGGCCCAGGCCACGTAGCCGAGCAGAAAGCCCGAGTTGATGATGCCGCCGGAGTACTCGGAGAACGACTCGGTCAGCGTCCAGACCACGTCGCAGGCCAGGTTGAGCAGGCAGCCGGCGGCCAGCAGCAGGACGCTTGGGCTGCGGCTGCCGGCCCGGGTCAGCATCCGGGTGACGACCGTGCACATCAGCACGTCGAACGTCGGGTAGGCGACCGTGACCAGGCGGGTCAGCATCGGGGTGCCGTTGTCGCTGAGCGTCGGCTGGATGATGAAGACCCAGTAGACCAGGCCCACCCCGACGGCGATCACGGCGGCGTCGATCGCGCCGGCCAGGTCGCGCGGGCGGTCGTAGCGGCGGCGGCCCCGGGAGGCGCCGAGCAGGCCGGCCCACAGCATCGGGTAGGCGAGGAAGTAGAGGGCGTCGTCCCAGTACGGGTACGGGTGGTTGCCCAGGATCAGGCCGCTCACCTCGTAGACCACGTCGGCGACGACGAAGGTGAGCACCCCGGCCGCGAACAGGTACCAGGAGCCGGGGTTGGGCGGCCGGTTGCGGCGCACCCCGAGCGCGATGACCAGGACCGAGACGAAGCCGAGGCCGTTGTACACGACCGTGGACTGGACGCTGCCCTCGGGCAGCAGCGGATAGCCGAGGGATACCAGCACCCCGACCGTCAGCCACGTCCACCAAGCCCTCACGACCAGCGAGATCGACAATCCGACCGGCCGGATGAGTCATGCCTGGTTGCTAAGCGGGTGCCGCTCGGTCCACGAGCGCGGCGGTGTCCACCGAAGCGGGCAGCGTGCCGAACGTGTGGCCCCAGTCGCCGTCCAGCCGGGAGGCGCAGAACGCGTCGGCGACCTCCGGCGGGGAGTGCCGGACCAGCAGCGACGCCTGCAGCACCAGGGCCATTCGCTCGACCACCCGGCGGGCGTTGCTCTCGTCGGCCGGGATCTTCTGCAGCGCGATCACGGCCTGGTCGATCCGCCGGTCGACGCCGGTCACCTCGGCCAGCAGGGCCGCCTGGCTGTCCGGGTCGCGCTGCAGGGTGCGCAGCACGTCGAGGGCCTGGACGTTGCCGGAACCCTCCCAGATCGAGTTGAGCGGGGCGTCGCGGTAGAGGCGGGGCAGGCCGGAGTCCTCGACGTAGCCGTTGCCGCCGAGGCATTCCAGGGCCTCGCCGACCACCGCCGGCTGCCGTTTGCACACCCAGAACTTGCCGATCGCGATGGCCAGGCGTTTGAAGTGCTGTTCGCGCCGGTCGACCGCGCCGGCCAGCCGCATCGCCAGCACGGTGGCCGCCTCGGACTCCAGGGCCAGGTCGGCCAGCACGTTGGTCATCGCGGGCTGGTCGGCGAGGAGCTTGCCGAAGGCGCTGCGGTGCCGGGTGTGGTGGATGGCCTGGCTGAGGGCGGCGCGCATGCCGGAGGCGGAGCCGGTGACGCAGTCCAGGCGGGTCATCGCGACCATCTCGATGATGGTGCGGACGCCGCGGCCCTCCTCGCCGACCAGCCAGGCGACGGTGTCGTCGAATTCCGGCTCGGAGCTGGCGTTGCTCCGGTTGCCCAGTTTGTCCTTGAGGCGCTGGATGCGGAAAACGTTCCGCGAACCGTCCGGCAGCACCCTCGGCACCATAAAACACGACAATCCGGACTTCG
Source organism: Paractinoplanes tereljensis (assembly GCF_016862435.1). Classification (GTDB taxonomy): domain Bacteria; phylum Actinomycetota; class Actinomycetes; order Mycobacteriales; family Micromonosporaceae; genus Actinoplanes; species Actinoplanes tereljensis. The sequence goes on along the minus strand of NZ_BOMY01000055.1, from coordinate 122,751 downwards.
ACTGTGCCAGCACCAGGAACAAATCGCACATAGGTGCGCTGGTGAACCATTTGTGCCCGCGAAGACGCCACGTGCCGTCCCTGGCCGGCGTCGCCACGGTGGAATTGGCCCGCACATCCGAGCCACCCTGCTTCTCGGTCATGCCCATCCCGGCGAGCAGACCACGCTTGGTGGCCGGCGTCCGCAGCCCGGGGTCATAGTCGCGCGAGGCAAGCAGCGGCTCAAACATTCCCGACAAATCCGAATTGTTCCGCAATGCGGGCACAACCGCATAGGTCATCGAGATCGGGCACGAATGCCCCGCTTCGACCTGGGACCACACGAAGAGGCCCGCGGCCCGCGCCACGTGCGCCCCACGCCGAGAAGAAGCCCAGGCCGAACCCGCGAGCCCTTCCGAAACCGCGACCGCCATCAGCTGATGCCACGACGGGTGAAACTCCACCTCGTCAATACGGTGGCCATAGCGGTCGTGGGTAAGAAGGCGGGGCGGATAACGGTTGGACGAGTCGGCCCAGAGCTGCGGCTCGGCGGTACCGGCGAGCTTGCCGAGCCGGTGCAGATCGCCCACCGCCCACGGTGCGCCCTCGCGCGCCACACCGGCCAGCAGCGCGGCGTCGGCGGACACGTCGTAGTCGACCAGCGGGGGCGGCTGGTTGAACACCTCATGCGTCACGAACCGAAATGTACTCGCCAGTAGCTTGGGGTACGACGGCCGGAATGGCCGAGAAGATCAGACAATCAGGGCATGGCTTTCCCGCGGCAGGCGCTGCTGCCGGTGGTGGCCGTGGTGACGGTGATGGTGCTGTTCATCTTCGTGCCGCTCTGGATGCTGGCGCTGCGCGCCTTCGACCAGTTGGAGCAGCGGGAGGCCACCACCGAGGCCGACGAACTTCGGGTGTCACTCGACCAGCACGCCCAGCGCCTGCAGGACTTCGGCATCACCAACTCGATCTGGACCAGCTCGTACGACGACATCCGGCACGGCGACCAGCCCGGATTCGCCGGCGACCTGCCCGGCGACGTGCTGCTCGGGAAGTACGGCATCACCGCCGCGATCGGCGTCGACCACGACGGCAACCCGCAGGTCGGCGGCCTGGTGACGATGAACGGCTACCAGGACCTGCCGGACGCCCTCGCCGACCCCGCGGTGCTCGGCAAGATGTTCACCAGTGGTGCCTCTCCCGGCACGTACACCTGCGGTTTGGTCAGCGTGACCGGCACGCCCACCGAATTCTGCGGTTTTCCGGCCTTCCCCGACGACCGCAGCCGGTCGGCCGGCGCCCTGATCCTGATGCGGGCTCTGGACGACGCCGCGATAGCCGGTCTGGCCGACCAGACGAACGACGCGGTGACCACCCGCTCCGGCGCCCGCACCGACGCGGTCACCCACCCCGAGCAGCAGACCATGTTCGGCGGGATGAGCGTGACCACCAGCTTCGTCGGTAACCACTTGGCCGTGGACACCACCATCGTCGGCGTGGACGGAACCCCGGTGACGCTGGAGGTGACGGTCGACCGCCCGATTCGCGCGCTGGCCGAGAAGACCATGCTGCGGATCCTGGTGGTGCTGATCGTCGCGGTGGCCGCGGTAGCCATCCTGATCGTGGTGGTGATCCGCCGGGGCGTCCGCCGCGAGATCAAACCGCTGCGCCGCACCACCGAGAACATCATCCGCTCCGGCGACCTGACCCACCGCGTACCGGCCGGCTCCGGCGAGCCGGAGATCCGCGCCCTGGGCGCCACCATCAACGACATGCTCGACGCCCTTTCCGCCAACCGGGCCGAGCTGGCCGAGGGTCACCGCCGCGAGGAACAGGAACGCCACGAACACCGAGCCGCCGAGGAACGCACCCGCCACGAGACCGAACAACGAGTCCAGGCCGAGTCTCAGCAGGCCATCAACGGCGTAGCGGAACAGCTGGCCGAAGCGGTCCGCGAGGTCGATGCGGCCCGAGCGTCGGTCCAGGACATCAACACGGGCGCGGCCACCGCCCAGACCGCCACGGAGGAACTCTCCGGCCACGCCACCCAGGCCGACCGGGCCGCCGAGGCCCTGACGGTCTCCCTGCCCGCAACCAGGGAGATGGTCGCGCTGATCGCGTCGATAGCCGGCCAGACCAGAATGCTGGCCCTGAACGCGACAATCGAAGCGGCCCGAGCAGGCGAGGCCGGCACCGGCTTCGCGGTAGTCGCAGGCGAGGTGAAGAAGCTGGCCGACGACACCGCCGACTCAGCCGACCGCATCACCGCGACGCTGGGCACGCTGACAACAACAGCGACGGACGTATCAGAGGCGGTGGCGACCATGAACGACACGATTGGCGCAGTCCGGCAGGCGATAGACCAGGTCCGAGCGGTAGCAGGCAACCAACAGCACACTTTCGGAGACCTGATAGACCAGGTCCAGGCGGCAATCCGCCGCATAGACAACTTGCGCTAATTCTCCCGTACGGGGATAGCCCCAGCCCACTGAGAGCAACGAGGCCGCCTGCACCCTTACGGCCGCAGGCGACCACCGGCCTATTAGCCTGCCGTCACCCATAAAGCTCCGCACGGATCTCGCGGGGTGCCGTACCGCGAGGTCCGTGCGGAGGGTCTGGAGATAGACCGATGTTAGTGGTCCTGTGGGTTGCTCGCACATGTCTGATGGGCGACCTATCCGAGTTGCAGCTTGCTTCGAATCTTCTGTGGGCCGGGTCGCGCTGGTCAGGCTGTGAGCGGGGCGCGTAGGGTTTCGGGCGCCGGGATTGCGTGATGAAAGTGGGGGCAGGGCGGTTGGTCACGGGCGTGCTCGCCGAGCTTGCCGACGCCCGCGCCCTGGCCGAAGCGGCGCAACGCTCCGATCTGGTGCAGCGGCTCGATCAGGCGGTCGAACGGCTTCGTGGGGACGACGCCACCGTTGCCGTGGTGGGGGAGTTCAAGCAGGGCAAGAGCACCCTGGTCAATGCCCTCGTGCGCACCGACATCTGCCCGGTCGACTCGGACATCGTCACGGCGGTGCCGACGATTTTGCGTTATGGCCGGCCACCGGCGGCGTTTCTGCAGGTGCCGCAGGAAGACGGTGGGCTCGCTTCGGTGCCGGTCGGCTTCGAGGAACTGCCGCGGCACATCGCCGAAGGAGACCGGGCCGGCGTGCGGGCGGTCGAGGTGCGGCTGGATCGGCGGCTGCTCGGGGCCGGACTGTCGATCATCGACACGCCGGGGGTGGGCGGGCTCGACTCGGCGCAGGGCAACCTCACGCTGGGTGCGCTCGCGCTGGCCGGGGCGGCGCTGTTCGTGACCGACTCGGCGCAGGAGCTGACCGCGCCCGAGGTGGAGTTTCTGCGGCGGGCGATGGAGCGGTGCCCGCGTGCGTTCTGCGTGATGACCAAGACCGACCTCTACCCGGAGTGGCGCCGGATGGTCGAGATCAACCAGGGTCACCTGCGGCAGGCCGGCTTGGACGTACCGATCGTGGCCGTCTCGTCGTTCCTGCGGATGCGGGCGCAGGCCCGCGACGACACCTCGCTGAATGACGAGTCGGGCTTCCCGAAGCTGGTCGAGGTGTTGCGCCGGGACGTGCTCGGCGCCTCGGCCGAGAACAAGCTGGCGGCGGCCCGGAACGAGTTGCGGTTCGTGGTCGGCCAGCTGCGTGAGCGGATCGACGCCGAGCAGGCGGTGGCGGCGGCCCCGGAGGCCGCGCCCGAGGTGGTGCGGCGCTACGCCGAGAAGTCGAAGCGCAGCGCCGTGCTGGCCGGTGGTTCGTGGCAGACCGTGCTGGGTGACGGGATTCAGGACCTGAGCGCCGACGTCGAGCACGACCTGCGGGAACGCCTGCGGATCATGGTGCGGCGCGGCGAGGACCTGCTCGGCGAGTCCGATCCGCGGGAGACCTGGCGGGACTTCCAGGCCTGGGCGCAGCGCGAGGCGGCGGCCGCGGCGGTGGACAACCTGATGCTGCTTGTCACCCGCACCGAGCAGCTCGCCCACGACGTGGCCGAGCGGTTCGGCCTCGAATACGACAGCCTCGACGTCGACCTGCCCGCCCCCGAACTGGCCCTGCGCAAGGTCGACGAGCTCGACGTGAGCTTCCAGAAGTCGGGCCTGCAGCAGTTCCTGGGCGCGTTCACCGCGGCCCGGGTCACCTACGGCGGGTTCTACATGCTCGGTGCGGTCGGCACGTTCTTCAGCTTCGCCTTCGCGGCGCCGCTCGGCCTGCTGGCCGGCATGACCCTCGGCCGCCGCATGATCAAAAGCGAGCGGGAACGCCAGGTGCAGCAGCGCCGGCTTCAGGCCAAGGCCGAACTGCGACGGTACGTCGATGACGTCGGTTTCCATGTCGGCCGGGACTGCCGCGAGGCGACCCGGCGCACCCAGCGTTTCCTGCGGGACGAGTTCTCGGCCCGCGCCCAGGCCGTCGAACGCTCGGCCGCCTCGACCGCGGCCGCCGTCCGCGAGATCGCCGAGCTGCCCCCGGACCAGCGCCGCGAGCGGGCCGGCGTTTTGGCCGAGCAGCGGCGCCGGTTGGACAGGTTGGCGGCATGACTCTTCTTGACCAGGTCCGCAGGCTGCTGGACCAGGCCATCGCGGCGAGCCGGGACGAGCGGCTCATCGACGCCCGGCGGCGGGTCGACGAGCCGCTGCGGGTGGCCATCGCCGGCAAGGTCAAGGCCGGCAAGTCCACCCTGCTCAACGCCCTGGTCGGCGAGGAACTCGCGCCCACCGACGCGGGCGAGTGCACCCGTATCGTCACCTGGTACGCGGACGGCCGCACCTACGCGGTCACCGCCTACCTCAACGACGGCACCGCCGAGCCGCGCCCGTTCACCCGCCGTGGCGGGGCGATCGAGATCTCCCTGGGCCGCCCGGCCGATCAGGTCGAGCACCTCGAGGTGCGGGTGCCCAGCAGCCGGCTCCGCCAGCACACCCTGATCGACACGCCCGGCATCGCGTCACTGTCCACCGACGTGTCGCTGCGCACGATGGCGTTCCTGGAGGCCGAGGGGGAGCGGGCCGCGCAGACCGACGCGGTCATCTACCTGCTGCGGCACATGCACGGCAGCGACGTCCGGTTCCTCGAGTCGTTCCACGGTGACGGCCTGTCCAGCGGCACCCCGGTCAACGCGGTCGGGGTGCTGTCCCGCGCCGACGAGATCGGCGGCTGCCGGCTCGACGCGATGGAGGCGGCCGGCCGGGTCGCCACCCGGTACGCCTCCGACGAACGACTCCGCCGGCTGTGCCCGGTGGTGGTGCCGGTGGCCGGCCTGCTCGGGGCGGCCGGCGCGACCCTGCGCGAGGAGGAGTACCGGATCCTCGCCGCCATCGCCGCCGAGCCGATGGACCAGGTGGTGGAGTTGCTGCTCACCGCCGACCGGTTCGCCGCGTCCGGCGCGCAGCGGGCGCACGTACTCCAGCGGCTTGGTCTTTTCGGGGTGCGGCTTTCCATCCGGTTGATTCGCGAGAAATCGGTGACCGACTCGGCCGCGCTGGCCAAGGCGCTCACCGACCACAGTGGCATCGACCGGCTCCGCGAGGTTTTCGCCGCCCAGTTCGTCGGCCGCAGCGAGGTCCTTAAGGCCCGGTCGGCGCTCGCCGTGCTCGACGAGTGCCTGCCGCCCGGCTCGGTGCTCGCCGCCGAGGCGGAACGGATCCGGGCCAGCGCCCACGAATTCGTCGAGCTGCGCCTGCTGCATCAGCTCCGCTCGGGCCGGCTGCCCGGGACCGACGAACAGCTGGCCGAGATGGACCTGCTGCTCGGCGGGGCCGGCGGGGCCGCGTACAGCCGCCTGGGTCTTCCCTCCGACGCGGCCGGGGGCCGGATCGCCGCGGCCGCGCAGGAGGCCCTGGTGCGCTGGCAAAATATCGCCGAGCATCCGTTCTCGCCGCGCGAGCTGAAGACCGCGGCGCGGGCCGCGGCCCGCAGCTGCGAGGGCATCCTCGTTCAGAACCAGCAGGGATGACCCTCGCGGGCCCCGTTCTTGGTCAGCACCTTCTCGCCGGAGCCGTCCAGCCGTTGCACCACTACGGTCGGCTTGGCGTAGTCGCCGCGCACGAACGCGAACCACTTCCCATCCGGTGACCAGGTCGGATCCATGTCCCGGGCCGGGTTCGAGGTGACCCGGCGCGGGTCCGACCCGTCGATGTTGACCAGCCAGATGTCCGACGGGTTGGCGTCGTTCCCTTCGCGGGTGAACAGCACCTGGGAACCGTCGGGGGAGTAGACCGGGTCGTTGGCCGGGCCCACGTTCGGCCCGGTGACCTGCCGGCCCGGTTCCTTCGGGTTGGCCACGGTCAGCTCGTAGATCTGCTTGACCCCGTCCTTCTCCAGCCAATAAAGAATGTGTGCGCCGTCCGGCGACCACATCGCGTCGTCCTTCAGCGTCTTGGAGTAGGTGAGCTGTTTCAGCTCGCTGGTCTCCAGGTTGAGCACGGCGATCTGGTTGACCCCGTCGAACTCCTTCATGAACGCGAGCTTCTTGTCGTCGGCCGACCACGCCACCCGCCCACCGGCCTCGTCGGCGACCTCGTGCCGGTCCCCGCCGTCCGCGTTCACGATGTCGATCGAGCTGTGGTCACCGTTGACGTGCGTGATCGCGATCTGCTCCCGCGAGTGCGACCACTTGGGCAGCACATCGCCCGGCCCCGAGCCCGGCAGCAGCGTGCGGGCGTCCTCGCCCGGCGTGAACTCGTAGATCTTCGAGTTCTTGTCCGGAAAGCCGGACCCCGGCGTATCGACGCGGATCAGCATCTTGTCGGTCGGCACGGCGAGCGGATCGACGGCCGCCTGCGACACGGCCTGACTCGGCTCGGTCGGCGCCCCGCCGGTCGTCTCCTTGTCCTTGTTCTTGTTGATCAACACGAGCGCGGTCGTCGTGCCGCCGGCCAGAACGGCCACGGCCAGGGCGACAATCATCAAGATCTTGCCGAGGTTGCGCTTGGGCGCACCGGGCAGGGGAGGCGGCGGCCAAGGCCGAGACTCCTGCGGTACGCCGGGAGCACCGCCCCCAAAAGCCGCATTCACCGCCCCCGCGCCGGAGATCGGAGCCGCCCCCGCCTGCGGCGCAGTGCTGGTAGCCGCACCCGAGAACGCCGGTCCCGAGGTGGGCGCGTTCCCGGGAACCGTCGCCGCCCCACGAGAGAAAGCCACCGTCCCGCCGGGCGCGCCATTGGCCGGTGCGCCACCGCCGAACGCCGAGCCGCCGCCGTAGGCCGGCGAGTCGCCTGCGGGCGCGGCTCCGCCATATGGCGGGCTGCTGACCTGCGGGCCACCGGCCTGCGCGGCGCCGCCGTAGGCCGGCGAGCCGGCCGGAGCGTTGCCGGTAGGCGTGGCGCCGCCGTAAGGCGGACTGGCAGCCTGCGTGCTGCCGCCGTAGGGCGGGCTGCTGCCGGCTGCGTTTCCGCTGATCGGCGTGGCGAGCGGGCTTCCGCCGTTGATCGGCGCCGAGGCTGCGGCGGCACCGGCCAGGCCGACTGCTGCGGCACCGCCGCGCTGGGGCGCCGACACCGCGGAATAGCCGTCGGCGGGGCGGGGTGGCGGGACGGCCGCCGAGAACGGGGAGGGGCCGCCGGTGGAGACGGCGGTGGCGACCGCCGCGCCCATCGCGATGCTGTGCTCCGGGTGCGGGTCGGCGACGACCGGCCGCTGGAACTCGGTCGACAGCAGCTGCGCGACGAGCGGGATCCGCGACGAGCCGCCGGCCAGCAGGAACGCGCTGAGCTGCTCGGGCGCGACGCCCGCGGCCCGCAGCGCCCGCTGGGTCGCGGTGATCGTGTCGGCCAGCGACGGCGCGATCATCGACTCCAGCTCGGACCGGTTGAGCCGCACCCGGGTGTGCAGGCCGGGCAGCGCCACCGGGATCATCGTCTCGGTGTCGAAGGAGAGCGACTCCTTGGCCTCCACGCAGTCGCGCCGCAGCCGGGCCAGAGCCGACACCGCGTCCGGGTCGCCCGGGTCGAGCTGGGCCTTGTCGCCGAGCACCTCGAGGACGTGCCCGAAGACCGCCTCGTCGAAGTCGATGCCGCCGAGCTGCTCGACCCCTTCCGGCTCGCCGAGCAGCACGAACCCGTCCCCGTCGCGGCGCAGCACGGCCACGTCGAAGGTGCCGCCGCCCAGGTCGTACACCGCGACGGTCTCGCCGGAGGCGATCCGCCGGGCGGTGGCGTGCTGCAGGGCCGCCGCTTCCGGCTCGCTGCGCAACTGCACCGCGCCGGCGTCGGCCAGCTTGATCGCCTGGTCGAGCTGTTCGCGCTTGTAGGGACCCCAATTGGCCGGGTGGGTGACGGTGACCGCGGCCGGCGGCCCGTCCTGCAGCTGGCTGACCGTGTCCAGGACGTGCCGCAGCAGCTTGGCGGTGAGCGCGTGCGCGGAGAACGGGGTGCCGCCGACCAGGATCGGCACCGGGTCGCCCATCCGCCGCTTGAACTCGCGGGCCAGCCGGGCCGGTTCGGCCTGGCCACGGCGTTCGGCGGCCTCGCCGATGAGCAGGCCGCCGTCGGACTTGACGAAGACCAGCGACGGGATCTCGGCCCGCCGCCCGCCCAGGCGCACGACTTCGACCCGGCCGTCCACCCGCACCGCCGCGGCGGTCTGGGTGGTGCCGAGGTCGATCCCCAACCCGTACTGCATTATGTGCTGCCCCCTAGGACGTGACCTTGCATTTCGGTGCGACCGAACGCCACTGCGTGCAGTACTGCTCGGCGGCCTGCGGGGACCCGAAGCCGTCCTGCAGCAGCATCCAGTAGCCGCCGGGATCGTCCACGAGGCGCACCGGCATGTTGGCGGCCTGAAGTTTGGCGAGGGCGGCGTCCGCGGCGGCCTTGCCACCGTCGGCGCCGCTGTGCGGGAAGACGTCCACCAGCGCGTACGGCTTACCGACGGTGCCCTGGGCCGGCGTCGTCACGCTTGATGTGCCCGGTTTCTTCGTGAACGGCAGGAAGTCGTGGTCGCCGGTGAGCAGGATCGCCGCACTGGCGCCGACGGCCAGCACGATGGCGGTAACGAACAGGACCGTGGTCGGGACACGTGACTTGCGGGTGCCGCTGGCCACCTCGGTGAGATAGGGGGCGCGTTCCGCGTCGTACGCGTCGGAGACTTTGACCACGACGGCGAAGGACCGCGGCGATCCGCTGAACGGCCGCCGGGGTTTCGCGTTCACCGCGACGACGGCGGCCGTGCCCGGTTCGAGGAGCACCGCGTTCGGTTCGACGGTGACCGAGCCGGACGGCGGGTCGAGCTCGGCGGTGATCCGCAACGGCGCCTGCACCCGGGTGTCATTGGCCAGGCGTAGGTCGTACTCATGGGTGGGACCTTCTTTGGCCACCAACCGGCCCGTCACCGGAACGGGAAGGGCGACTTTCAGCAGGGCCGTGGCGAAGCCGGCCGGTTCGCCGGTGGACGCCTCCTCGGCGTGCACGGTGAACGGCACCAGCGAGGAGCTCGGCGGCTGTTCGGGCGGGGTCTGCAGGATGACCGACACCTCGGCGGTCTCGCCCGGCCCGAGGTGCACGCCGGCCGGGTCCACCGTGGCCCACCCGGCGGCACGGCCGCGGGCCAGGTAGACGCGCAGGTCCAGCGGCTGCGCGTAGGGATTGCGCAGCTGCACCGGCACCCGGGTCGGCACGCCGGGGGCGAGCGACACGGGCTCGTCCGGCAGGGTCAGTTCCACGTCCACGATGGTCGCAGAAACCTGGTCAGGGAAGATCGGTGGCGTCGGTAAGCTGACCGCCCGGTATCTGGGTCGACCCGTTCGTCCCTACCTGCTCGGCCAGCTGGCCGTGCAGCAGCGGGTTGTCGTGCGCGTCCAGCGGGTTCGAATGCGAGTGGTACTCGAGAGCGTCGCTGAAACCGTCCGAGTCGGTGTCGGCCAGCTGGGCGTTGAAGCCGAGCACCTTCTCCAGCGAGTCGTCCAGCCCGTCCTGGTCGCTGTCGGTCTGCTGGAGCGGGGTGAGCGCGCCGTCCATGTGGCCGTCGGCGTCCGAGTCGGGCGAGCGCGGGTCGAGGCCCTGGGCCAGCTCGAACGCGTCGTTGAGCCCGTCGCCGTCGGTGTCCGCCTTCCGCCCGTCGGTGCCGTAGGTGACCATCTCCTGCGCGTCGGTCAGGTTGTCGCCGTCGGTGTCGGCCCGCATCGGGTCCAGGCCGTAGCGCCGTTCGAGCAGGTCGGACAGGCCGTCGCGGTCGGTGTCGGCGCCGCCCAGCGCGACCGGTTCCGGTTCGGGCAGCACCGCCGGGGCGGCGGTCTGCGCCATCAGCGTGGACAGCGGGTCGGTCACCGGGTTGGCGATCGGGGTGGCGCTGCCGTCGGAGATGCCCGGGATGACCGCCGCGAACTCGAAACGGTTGCCGGCGGTGGACTCGCGGACCCCGACCCGCGGGTTGGCGGCCTCGACGACCTTGCCGTTGCCGAGGCTGATCGCGACGTGCGCGCCGGGGGTGCGGCCGTCGCCGGCCCGCGGCTCGCGGTCGAACGAGAACAGCAGCGCGCCCGGGATGTCCTTCGCCTTGTCCGGGTCGATCAGCTGCCCTTTTTCCTTGAAGTGCAGATATTGCGCGGTGGCGCCGTCCGGGATCTTTGCGCCGGCCTGGAATGCCGCCCATTGGGTGAATTCAGAACAGTCGAAAACCGCCGGATTCGGATCGGAGAGCTTCACTTCCGCACCGAACACATAGCGATCACCAATTTGCGCCTTGGCCACCTTGAGAAACGTGTCGAGTGCGGCGTTGTCGGCGCCGGCCGCGGCGGGCTGGGTCGCGGCGAGGGCCACCGGGGTGCCTGCGACGTCGTGGAGCGCGGCGCCCGGGTCGTCGTCGCCGGCCGACGCGCCCTTGTGGTCGCCGTAACCGCGGGTGCCGGTCCACATGCCGCGGCCGGGCCCGTCGCCGTAGGCGATCGCGGCGGCCTGCGCGTCCTCTTTGAACCGCACATAACGCGAGCTGAGGCCGCCGTGCGTGGTGGTCCAGGGGGAAACGTCGTTACCCGAGTGCGAGATCTCGAAGGCGGCCTTGGCGTTGTCGACCGGGTCGTACAGGTTGTACTTCGTCAGGAAGCTCGGGTGGGCCTTCCCGTTGATCTGCCACAGGCCGCGGCTGTCCTCGCCGTGCGGGTTGTGGGCCTTGCTGTTGCCGCCCGACTCCGCCAGCGCGACCGCGGTCATCGTGGCCGACTCGTCCGGCGAGAAGCCCGCCCGTCGGGCGAAACCGTAGATCTGTTCGGCGGAGTACCTCGGCATGGTCCCGAGGGTAGACAGCGTAATCCACTCTGTATACGGGCCAGGTGTCTTGCACGAAAGGGCAACGAAAGGGGCAGGAGAGTTGGATCAACGACAGAGCCGAAAGAGCTATTGTTCTGATCGACTTGGCCGGGCCATCATGACTGGGCGGTCGCCCGCACAATGGGCGCTGACCAGGGGGAACGCATGATCTCTAATCGGCCGCCGACTGTCTGGATCGATGACAGTCATGCCATCGTGCGCCGCGGGATGGCGGCCTGCCTGCAGCAGGCCGACTTCGTCGTGCGCGGCGAGAGCTCGGTCCTTTCCCCCGAACCGGTCCTTGCCGATCTTGACGTGCTGGTCTTCGAATACGGCGCCACCACGCTGCGCCGGGCGGTCCGGCTGGCCGAGGGCCGCGGCACCCGCCTGGTCGCCACCGTCCGCGACGCCACCGAACAGAGTGTCCGCGAGATGGTCGACGCCGGCGTCGCCGCGATCCTGCCGCACCACACGCTGACCGCCGACAACCTGATCACCAGCCTGCGGTCGGTGGTGGCCGGCAACGTGGCGCTGCCCGGCGACATGCTTGCCCGGCTGCTGTTGCACGTCACCCAGACCTCGCACCTCGGCCCGGGCGGGCTCAACACCCGCGAGCGGTCGGTGCTGCGGCTGCTCGCCGACGGCATGGACACCCGCGGCATCGCCGAGGACCTGTGCTTCTCCGAGCGCACCGTGAAAAACGTGGTGCACGACGTGCTGACCAAGCTCAACTGCCGCACCCGGGCCCAGGCCGTCGCGGTGGCCACCCGGGAGGGCGTGATCTGAGCCGGTGGAAGACTGGATCACTCTGGCCGACGCGCTGCTGCAGCGCGAGGCCCTGATCTGCCGCCTGGGTGAGGGCCGCCCGCCGCGCGACTTCGCCGGCCTGTACGTCGCGGACGAGGAGGTCGACCGCCTGCTCGCGACGCTGCCCGGTCTCAACGGACCCGGGCCGGAGCGGGTGGCGGCCGTCCGGGCCGGGGCGGCCGCCCCGGTCGTCGCGGCGCGCGCGGCGCTGGCCGAGAACCCCGGCGCGGGCGTGCTCGGTGACCTGATCACCGCGATCGGTCTCACCCCGGCCGAGGCCGAGGTGCTCGCGCTGGTGGTGGCGGTGGAGATCTCGCCGGCCCGGCAGCGCCTGGTCGCGTACATCCAGGACTCGGTCCAGCTGCCCCGGCTCACCCTGGCCACGATCGAGCGGATCTTCCACGAGGAGGACCATCCGGCCGCCACGGTGCTGTCGCCCGGCGGTGGCCTGGTCCGCACCGCCCTGGCCCGGCTGACCGGCGACGGGCCGTGGGCGTCGCTGGTGGCCGAGCCGGCCGCCCGGCTGATCTGGCACCTGACCGGCGACGACACCCCCGACCGGGGGCTGCCCGCCGGGGCCGCGGTCCGGCCCGGTTCGACGGCCGGCCGCAGTGGGTTGGTGCTTGTGCACGGTGGCGACCGGGAGAGCCGGCTGCGGGCGGTCGGCGACGGCGGGCTGCTGGTCACCGACCCGCCCACCACTGATGCCGGATGGCAGGCGGTGGTGCGCGAGGCGACCATCGGTGGTCTCACCGTGGTGCTCGAACTGGGCGAGCCGCTGCCCGCCGCCGGGCGCGACGCGGTCGAGCGCGCCGCCCACCTGAGCTGGGCCCTCTCCTCGGCCGGGGAGCAGCCCCTGGAGGCAATTCCCGGACTGCCCTGGCGCGAGGTGCACGTGCACGACGGCATGGCCGACGACGGGGACTGGCAGCAGCTGCTCGGGCGGGCGCCCGACCCGGCGTACCGGCTCAGTCGTGAGCAGCTGCGCCTGGTCGCCGCCGCCGCGTCGGCCGACGGCGGGCAGGTCGCGCCGGCGGTCCGCCGGCTGGCCGGTGGCCACCTCGACGGCGTCGCCGTCCGCATTCGTCCCCGGCGTGCCTGGGACGACCTGATTCTCCCCCCGGAGGAGGCCGCCCAGCTGCGCGAACTCTCGCAGCGGCACCGCGGCCGGGACACCGTCTACGGGCGCTGGCAGTTCAGCCCGGCACCGTCGACCGGGGTGGTGGCGTTGTTCGCCGGGCCGTCCGGCACCGGCAAGACCCTCGCCGCCGAGGTGGTGGCGGGCGAGCTTGGCCTCGACCTGTACAAGGTGGACCTCTCGTCGGTGGTCAGCAAGTACATCGGCGAGACCGAGAAGAACCTGGAACGGATCTTCGGCGCCGCCGCGGCCGGCGACCTGGTGCTGTTCTTCGACGAGGCGGACGCGCTGTTCGGCAAGCGGTCCGAGGTCAGCGACGCCCACGACCGGTACGCCAACATCGAGGTCGCCTACCTCCTGCAGCGCCTGGAGACGTACGACGGCATGGTCGTGCTCGCCACCAACCTGCAGCGCAACATCGACCCGGCGTTCCTGCGCCGCATCTCGGTGGCGATCGACTTCGTCCCGCCCGAGGAGCCGGAACGGCGGCAGATCTGGTCCCGGGTGTTCCCGACGACCGCGCCGATGTCCGATCTCGATCTCGACTTCCTGGCCCGCCAATTCAAGATCACCGGTGGTGTGATCAGCAACGCCGCGCTCGGCGCCGCGTTCCTGGCCGCGGCCGAGGACAGCCCGATCACCATGCGGCACGCCATCCTGTCGGTGAAGCGCGAGTTCCAGAAGATGGGCCGGCTGCGCACCGAGACGGAGTTCGACCGCTACTTCGACCTAGTCAATAGGGATGCCCATGCTGCACCTGCTGGATGAGACGCTGGAGGCGTTCCTGCGCGAGGTGGTGCCGCTGCCGGCCCGCGACGTCGACGTGGCGTTCGACGCGCCGGACGGCGAGTGGTCGGCGGCCCTGTCGTCCCGGCCCACCGTCGACCTCTACCTCTGGGACGTGCGCCCCAACCTGGCCGAACGTGACTACGGCGAGGTGATCGTCGAGGAACCGGACGGCCGCCGCTACCGCCGTGACCCGCTGCCCCGGGTCGACTGCCGCTACCTGGTGACCGCCTGGACCAGCGAGGTCCGCGACGAGCACTCGCTGCTCGGCGACGTGCTGTCCGCGCTGCTGCTGCACCCGGTGATCGACACCGAGCACCTGCGCGGCGCGTTCGCCACCATCCGGCCGCTGCCCACGCTCAAGCTGCGCAGCGGCGACGGCTCGGAGAACTCGGACTTCTGGTCGGCCCTGGGCGGCCAGCTCAAACCGGGTCTCGACCTGGTCGTCACGGTCACCGTCGACGCGGCCCTGCGCGCCGTCGCCGGCCCGCCGACCGAGGCGATCACCGTGCGGGCGACCGGGCGGAACTGATCAGCCGGTCGGCGCCGGCTTCTTGCGCCGGATCACCTTGGGCATCGCGACCGGGGTGATGGTCAGCGGCGCGGCCTTCGTGCCGCCGAGCCCGACGACCTGGTCCCAGCCGTTGATGGCGGCGCGGCACGCCCCGTCGTCGCCGTTCCAGTCCCGGAAGACGGCGGCCACGCCGGAGTAGTCGAACCGCAGGTTGATCTGGGCGCCCGGCGGTGCCTGCTGGCGCACGTAGGTGGCGATCTCGGTGAGGCTGTTGGCGCACTGGCGGCACGGCGACCAGTCGCCGCTGAGCGTGGCGACGATCGTGACGACCTTGCCCATCTCCTGCTCGGTCACCCACTTGCGGAAGTTCGCCTCGGCGTGGCTGTGGTTGGTGCCGGCCACCCGGTGCGTCTTGTTGTAGGTGGCCGTGTGCACGGTGTTGGGGTCGCTCCCGGCCGGCTTCCACACCTTGCCCAGCGGCACCCGCTCGGGGGCCATGCTGGCGCCGTGCCGTTCGTTGTCCGGGAAGTCGTGCTGGGACAGGTCGGGCGCGCTGCCGAAGGTCACGTTGGCGTTCAGGGTGACATTGGACTCGGCCGCCTGCGGGTCGACGATGTCGGCGGCGTTGCGCCGGGCGCTGGCCGACACGTACATCTTGTATTTGCCCGGTCCGCCCTCCTGGACGATCTCCAGGGTCTTCAGGCCCTTGGGGGTCAGGTTGGCGAGGATCTCGGCGCCCGCCGTCTTCAGCTCGTCGATGTTCTTGACCTGGTCGTGCTTGGCGACGAGCAGCTTCGCCGCCTCCTCCTTGACCGCGATGCTCTCCTCGGTGTCCCCGTCGTCACCCTCGTCGCCGGGCTCGCCCTTGCCGCCCAGGCCGAGCGCGTTCAGCGCCGACTTGCCCAGCGCCACCGCCTTGGCCAGCAGCCAGTCGATGGCCTTGTCGACGAGCACCCGCAGCTCGCCGATCAGCTTGACCAGCTCTTCCGGCACGTTGCCGAGACCCACCTGGTTGGCCAGGAAGCCGATCGCCACCGGCACCGCCGCGGCCAGGCCCTTTTCCACCTTCTGGGCACCGGCCGACACGTTGCCGGCGGCCACCGCGGCCAGCGTGGTCACGTAGTCGTTGACGATCATCAGGATCTCGCGGACGTACTCGATCACCGACTGGACGGCCTTGAAGAACGCGATGCCGCTGTTGACCACGGCCATGATGCCGGTCGGGTCGAGCATGGACAGCAGCTTGGTGGTGGCCTTGGAGACGATCTCGCCGACGATCCAGTCCTTGACCATGCCGAGCAGCGTGTCCCACAGGTTGCCGAGCTGGCTCTCGATGTGTTTCCAGATCGCCGCGACGCCGCCCTCCTCGACGTCCTTGATGAAGTCGTAGGCGCCCTCGGCCATCGCCAGGCCCTTGCGCAGCTTGTCGACGGTCTCCGCGCCGATGTGGTCGCCCAGCTTCTTCCACAGCTTCTCGGTGGTGATGTCGAGGACCTGCAGCACCATGGTGAGGATCGAGCCGAACGACAGGTCCTTCGGCTTCTGGATGCCGATCGCGCCGAGCCCGCGGAACAGCCAGTCGGCCAGCCCGTTCAGCAGGTAACCGACGGCCTTGTCGATGAAGCCGAGGAAGCCCTGCTTGAGGGCCTCCAGCATGTTCATCAGGAAGGCGACCGGGTCGCGCTTGATGTCCTCGATCGCGGCCATCGCGTTGGAGATGATGCTGTCCAGGATGCCGGGCGGGAAGTTCATCAGCTTCAGGATCAGGGTGATGACGACCTTGAGAACCTCGCCGGCGAACTCGACGATCCGGCCCAGCGGCTCGCCGAACTTCTCCAGGATCTTCATGAACGCGCCGATCGGGTTGACCAGGTCTTCCAGGGTCAACGCGTCCCAGATGCCCTTGAACGTCCCGACGATCATCTCGGTGGAGATGCCGAGGCGCGCCATGGCGCCCTCGATCTGTGCCCCGGCCTCGGCGATCACGCCGGCCTCGGCGAGTTTCTTGTACGTCGCCTCGCCGCCCGGCAGCAGCGCGACGAACCCGCCGATCAGGTTTTCCGCCGACCGGGGGACCGCCTTTCCGGTGAACGGGTCCTGCCCGAGGATGACCGTCATCAGCCGGAACCCGCGCATCTTGGTGGCCTCGGTGCTCAGCCACTCCAGCAGCGCGTCCTTGATGATTTTGACGACCTCGGTCAGCACGTCCTTGGCGAACGCGCCGATCTTGGTGATCAGCCCCTTGGCCTGATCGGCCAGCTTGGACAGGTTGTCGCCGAGGTTCGCGATGTTCTCCGGCTGGATCGCCTCCCAACCGGCCTTGAACAGCGCGCTCAACTCGCCGAGGATGCCGAGGAACTGCGCGATCCGGCCGTCCAGCCAGTCGGCGGTCTTCTGGAGGGTGCCGCGCTCCTTCATCTGGGCGAGCGCGTCCTGCTTGCCGATCAGCTTGAGGAAGTCTTCCAGGATCTCGACCGTGGTGGCCGCGACCGGGGTGCCCCGCAGCGGGTCCTGGTGCAGCACCTTCTTGGCGAGGTCCCAGGTCGGCGTGCCGACCAGGTATTTCTCCGCGAGCCCGACCGCGGCGTCCCGGACGAGCTGGACGATCGCGTCATAGATGCCCTTCACGAACCCGAGCGCGTCGGCGTACAGCCCGCTCACGTGCCGGCGGACGATGACCAGCGCGCCATCCGGGTCGGTGAGGTCGATCTCCTTCCAGGCCTGATCGATCTCACCCTGGATGCGGCCGAGCGTCAGGTTGTGCGACTTGAGCCCGTCGTCGAGCATCTTGTAGGCGCCCTGCACCACGCCCAGCTCGATCAACTTGCCGGCCACGACGTTGCCGAACGGCACCAGGCCCAGCACGCCCCGGGTCAGATTCTCCGGGCTGCGGTCGACATTACGGTTGGCGATCGGGTCGTACCCGGCGACCACGGTCAGCATGTCGTAGCCCGGCACGCTCTTGACCAGCCCGACGATCGGCCCCATCAGGTAGTCGGAGGCGTCGCGCTGCACCGGCGTGCGATAGATGCCCACCGAGGTCTGCTGCACGACGTGGGTGGCCTCGTGCGCCATCAGCGCCAGATCGCCGGCCGACTCGCCCGCGCCGAGGAAGATGTGCTGCCCGGTGGTGAACGCCCGCGCACCCAGCTGCGCCGCCGCGGCCTGCGCTTTCGCGTCGTCGTGCACCAGCACCCCGCCGAGCGGGAAGCCGAGGTGCTCCTCGATCTTGGCGCGGACGTCGGGCGGGATCGGCCGGCCGCCACCGGGGGAGGCGATCATCTGCTCCAGGCCGGGCGGGGTGTTCGGGCCTTCCGGCGGCTCGCCCGCGGCCGCGGCCGGGGTGACCAGCCGGGAGATCGTCGGCATCGGACCGCCACCCTCGGCGATCGCCTCGGACACCGCGTCGGCCTGACGTTCGTACGGGTCACCGGGTTTGCTCACGGAGAGTTTGGGTTGCGCCAGGCGCGACAACGCGCCGTTACCCCCGCCGGCCAGCGCTTTGAGCGCAACCGGATGCTTCGCGCGGCCCGACGCCAGACGCTGCAGGGCCGCATTGCCGCCGGCGGCCGCCGGCTCCGTCGTGGTTGCTCGTTCATTGACCGTACGGGCAACGTGCTCCACAACCGCAGGAGACGAGCGCGACTGGTGCTCGTCGACGGTCGGCTCCTGCCGTGCGGACAGTTTCACCGGCCACCTCCGGCCCCCAGCATCGAATGCCGTCGTCGTGGCGGGCAAGTCCCCGGAAGCATCGGTGCACCAATGGCTGCACCGCCGCACCTTATGCCCGCGGGCAGACGCGAGAGACGCTCTCTTCGGCGGAGACCGTGGAGGTGAGGCGATGACGCGGGTCCTGATGGGGGACTTCGAGGCCCTGCACCGCCTGGGCCTCGAGCAGATCCTGCGGGTTGACGGCATCGAGCTGGTCGACACCGACGGCGACGACGTGCTCGACCGGTTGCTGGAGGCGTTGCCCGACGTGATCGTGCTGGACCTCGACAAGGTCAGCACCGGCGCGCTCGTGCACGTCATCGTGCACCGGTTCCCGCGGGTGAAGGTCGTGGCCTGCTCGTCGCGGCATCCGATGATGCGCGTGTTCCCGCCGCTGCACTACGGGGAGTTCTACGAATCCGACCTTGACCCCGCGCTGCTGACCAGCGCGGTGCAGGCCTGACAGGGGGAAGACTTCATGGCCGCGTCGTACGGAGCACCGGGCGTCTACATCGAAGAGCAACCGAGCGGGTCCATACCGATCGAGGGGGTGGGCACCGCCGTTGCCGCGTTCGTCGGTTTCACCGAGCGATACGACATCGAGCAGGGCGACCCGACCGACCCCGACGGGGTGAAACCGCAGCTGGTGACCAGCTGGCCGCAGTACGAGCGGATCTACGGCGGTTTCGTGCGCGGCGCCGTACTCCCGCATGCCGTCCGCGGCTTCTTCGAGAACGGCGGCAGCAAGGCCTACATCTGCCGCATCCCGACCACCGATGAAGAGGGCAACACCGCGGGCCGCGGCAAGCCGACGCTGACCCTGCCGAGCGCCGACAACCCGGGCACCCCGAGCCTGCAGCTGTCCGCCGTGCAGTCCGGCGCCAACCTCGAGGTCGAGGTCGTCCCGCCGGCCGCCGCACCGCCCGCCGAGGGCGAGGGCGAGGGTGGCGGCACCAGCAGCAACGGCAGCGGCGAGTACACCCTGCGGGTGTATGAGGAGGGCGCACTCCGCGAGGAGCTGAGCGGCCTGCAGTTCAGCGGCCGCAGCGCGCGCACGGTGGAGAAGACGGTCAACGACCGCTCCAAGTTCGTCCGCATCGAGGTGCAGCCCCTGCAGGGCGCGTCGCTGGCCGAGCGCACCCCGGCCGCCGGCCGATACACGCTGCAGGCGCCGCCGGTCTCCACCAAGTCGGTGACCCCGGCCGACCTGGTCGGCAACGAGAGCGACCGCACCGGTTACCAGGGTCTCGCCATCGCCGAAAATGTCACCATGGTCGCCATCCCCGACCTGGTCACGGTGGCCACCAAGGACGACGGCTCGATCGACGAGGAGATGTTCCTCGGCGCCCAGAAGCAGCTGATCGACTTCTGCGAGGCCAGCCACAACAAGATGGCCATCCTCGACACGCCGCCCGGCCTCAACGCGACCCGCGCCCTCGAGTGGCGGTCCCGGCTGGCCCGCGACTCGGCGTTCGCCGCGCTGTACTACCCGAACGTGGTGGTCCCCAACCCGCTGGCCCGGCCCGGTGCCACGAACGGCGAGCTCTACCTGACCGTTCCCACGGCCGGGCACGTCGCCGGCGTCTGGGCCCGCACCGACGGCACCCGCGGCGTCTGGAAGGCACCGGCCAACGAGGCCCTGCGCGGCATCGTCCGCCTGCAGAACGACGTGACCGCCGGCGAGCAGGACCTGCTCAACCCCGAAGGGGTCAACTGCATCCGGTCCTTCGGCAGCTACGGCACCAAGATCTGGGGCGCCCGCACGCTGGCCAAGACCGACCCGTCGTGGCGCTACATCAACGTGCGCCGGCTGTTCAACTTCATCGAGGAGTCGATCCAGCGCGGCACCCAGTGGGCGGTCTTCGAGCCGAACGACTTCGATCTGTGGCAGCGGGTCAAGCGCAACATCACCTCGTTCCTGCGCGGCCTCTGGCAGCAGGGCGCGCTGGTCGGCGCCACCCCCGAGCAGGCCTTCTACGTGGTGTGCGACGAGAGCAACAACCCGGCGTCCTCGGTCGACGAGGGCAAGCTCATCGTCGAGATCGGCATCGCCCCGGTGAAGCCGGCCGAGTTCGTCATCTTCCGGATCAGCCAGTGGCAGGGCGGCGGAGCCGCAACCGAGTGATTAGGAGGCCTCCGTGCCTGATTTGTCTACTACCTTCAACTTCGTTCTTGAAATCGGCGGAGTCGAAATGGCGAGCTTCCGGAAGTGCTCGGGTGTCGAGTCGGAGACCGAGACCATCGAGTACAAGGAAGCCACCAAGGACGGAAAGATGATCATCCGGAAGGTTCCCGGGGCGATGAAGTGGAGCGACATCACCCTGGAGCGCCGGATCGACGAGTCGAAAGCGCTGTGGGAATGGCGCAAGCAGGTCGAGGACGGTGACGTCGACGCGGCCCGCCGGGACGGCTCGATCGTCATCAAGGACTCCGTGAAGAAGGAAGTCGCCCGCTGGAACTTCGAGAAGGGCTGGGTCTCCAAGTGGACCGGCGCCGAACTCGACGCGGGCAGTAACGAGGTCGCCACCGAGAAGGTGACCATCACCCACGAAGGGCTTCACCGGGCATGAGCGGGCTACAGACCGAGTTTCCCTTCACGCTGCCGAAGGGCTATGTCGACGACGACGGCACGCTGCACAAGACCGGCGTCATGCGGCTGGCCTGCGCCCGCGACGAGATCGAGCCGCTGCGCGACGGCCGCGTGAAGGAGAACGAGGCGTACGCGACGGTGATCGTCCTCGCCCGGGTGGTGATCCAGCTCGGCTCGGTCGCGCGGGTCACCACCAAGACGATCGAGTCCCTGTTCGTCTCGGATTTCTCCTACTTGCAAGACCTGTACCGGATCGTCAACTTCCAGGACCCGAGCATCCTCGAGGCGCTGGAGCCCGGCGCCCCTTTCCCGCAGACGTCAGTGGGGGTGGGTTAGGGCACTACGCGCACGACGAGCTCTGGCAGGAGATCGCCTTCCTGGCCTATCACCTGCACTGGGACTTCGATCGGTTGCTCGACCTGGAACACGGCGACCGGATCCGCCTCCTGCGAGAGGTGGGCGGCCTGAACGAACGCGCATGGCAAGGAGTGGCAGGTGGCTGACGAGAGAAACCTCCGACCGCCCTTCGTCGGCAAGTTCCGCTTCAAGATCGGTGACCTGGAGATCGGCCAGTTCACCGAGGTGACCGGCCTGGCCGTGTCCATCGACGTGGAGGAACTGCCGGAGGGTGGTCAGAACGCGTACACACACAAGCTGCTCGGCCGGATGCGCTGGCCGAACATCGTGTTCAAGCGCGGCCTGACCAACTCCGACGCCCTGTTCACCTGGCTGTCCGGTTTCTCCGGCGCGGGCTTGACCGGCAAGCAGAACAAGGTCGCCCCGGTCACGGGTTCGATCAGCGTCCTCTACCAGACCGGCAAGCCCTACCGCACCTGGTCCCTGATCGGCGTCAAGCCGGTGAAGTGGACCGGCCCGCGCCTGGCCGCGTCCTCCCGCGACCTGGCCATCGAGGAGCTGGAGGTGTGCCACAGTGGCTTCACCGTCACCTCACCGTAGTGACGGCCCCCGGCCCCTCCGCCGCGCCGCCCGCTTCCTGGCCCGCCTGCTGCCCCGGTCCCTGCGACCGGGGCTGACCGGTTCCACCACCCGGGCCGCCGAGACCGGCCGGGTGGCCGGTCCGTCGGTCGGTTCCGTCGGCCGGGCCGCTGGGCAGGCGGCGGGTTTCGCGCATCGCCCGGCCGGTCCGTCGGTCGGCTCCGGCCTGTCCGGCGGTCTGCGCGTGCGTACCTCGTGGTCGGTGCTCAGGTGGTACCGGTCCCTACGGACCGCAAGCGCGAGGATGACGGCCGACTTGACCGTCCAGGGGAAGCCGGACTCCGGCACCCGGCGGGCCGGTTCCGGACCGCACATGACGAGGCTGCCCGGCCCCGGCGCGGTCGGGGCCGGTGCACGCGAGCGGATGCTCGCCCGGACACCACGGGACACCCGCGGGCGCGGACCGCTGATCGGTGCGCCGTCCGCCGGGCCGGACGTTCGGCCCGGACATGAGCTGGCCATGGGCCCGGGCGGGCTTTCGGCCGGGCTATCCGGCGCCGGTCCTGGGCGGCCAGGATCCGCGGGCGGCGAGCCGACGGACATCTCCGTCGCGGCCGGGCTGGCGGATCGGATGCGGGTGCGCACCTGGTTTGCGGGCGGGATGAGTGCTGGGATGTCCGAGGGAGGCCAAACAGCTCCGGCCGGGTCGGCGGGCGGTGGTGGGCGTGCCGGTGCCACGGGGCACGATCGGGGGCGCGGGCACGGCGACCACTCGGCGCACGACCCGGCCGGTTTCCCGCACGGAGACCGCGCGGCCGCCGACCTCCGGTCGAGCGGCCCTGCCGGCCGCGCTGGGCACGGACCGGGCAGGCTCGGCGCGAACGGATCTGGCGGGCTCGGATCGGGCGGGCCTGGCGAGCACGGACCGGGCGGCCGCGGGCTGACCGGGCCCGGGTCCAGCGGTTTTGGGCGACGAGGGCTTGGCGGGCCTGGAACCGCGACCGGGTCTGGAGCCGACGAGCGCGGGCCGAACGTCAGTTGGTCAGACCTCGACGACCTCGTGCCGTTCGGGCTGGGCGCCGTCGGGCGGCGCGGCGCGGGTGCGCCAGGCGGAGCCGGAAGCGGCTCTGGCGGCAGCCGTTCCACTGCCGACTCCGGCGGTGGCATTGGCGGCGCCGCCGACCGTGGCGCGGGCCGAGCCGGCTACCTCGGCGCCGGGTCCGGCGCAGGCGGCTTGGGATTACGCGGTGCTGGCCTCGGCTTGGCCGGACTCGGCAGCCCTGGCGCCCTCGGTGCGGGGCCGGGGAGCGCCGGCGTCAGCGGCGCGGGGCTCGGTAGCGCTGGCGTTCGCGGTGCGGGGCTTGGCAGCGTTGGCGCGCGCGGCGCCGGCCAGGCGGGATTCGGCGCGGCACAGCTTGGCGGCGCCGGAGGCTCCGCGAGCGGCATCGCCGCGGGCCGGGGCCGAGGCGCCGGTGGTCTTGGCGGTGCGGGCGGCGGGGCTGGGCTCGCTGGTGGGAGCGGGGCGGGCGCGCTTGGCGGGCATGGCGTGCCGCTGGCCGGGCGGCCCAACGCCGGGCCTGAGGTGAGCAATCCGGAGTCTGCGGCCGGGCTGCGGGTGCTCGGGGCGGCCACGGCGCCGCCCGGCAGTGTTCCGGACCCCAGTGGGGCGTTCACGGCCAGTCCGGCGGCGGGGCATCGGATGGGTGGCGGGGACGTCGCTGACCTCGTACGGAAAAGTCCTCGGGAACGGTGGGAAGCGGCGGTGGCCGCGCGGCCGCTGGAAGCGCCGCGGGCCCTGCCCGGGGCGCTGCATGCGATGGCGTCGGCGCTTACCGGGCGGGCTCGGCCGCCGCTGTTCACCACCGGGCCCAACACGCGGCATGCGCTTGCGGCGGCGGGGGCGCTGGGTGCGACCACCGGGACCGTCGTGCACCTGCCGGCCGCGCCGCCGTCCGGGCCGGCGGTTTCGGCCGTTCTGGCGCACGAGCTCATGCACACGCGCAGCCCGGTGCGGCGGCCGCGGTTCCTGCTCGACGGGGTTTCCGGGCTGCTCGACGACGATGAGCGGCAGGCCCTCTCCGCCGGCAAACAAGCCGCTGCGACGGGTGCGGGAATTGTCGACTCGCTTCCGGTGGGAGGCGGACTCGGCGCGGTCAGCGAGGTCGCTACCCGGGCGGCCCGGGCGGCGGTGATCGAGGCGACCGCCAGCCCGGTCGGGAGTGCCTTCTCGGGGCTGTCCGGCGACGCCTTCTCCGGCCTGCAAGGGGCGGCGGGGGACGCGTTCTCGGGACTGCAAGGGGCTGCGGGCAGCGCCGCCTCGGGAATGCAGGAGGCGGCCTCGGGAGCAGCGTCGACCGTGAGCGCGGCCGCTTCCGATGTGGTGGGTGGCGCGGCTTCGGCGGTGGGGCAGGCGGCGGGGGCGGCCAAGGCCGGGCTCGACGCCGACCAGGTGGTGGAGATCGTGGAGCGGCGGCTGTTGCGGGAGATCGAGCGGCGCGGTGGCCGGTGGGCTGGCCTCTTCTGATGGATGAGATTTTAGATGGTGGGTGAGTTCTGATGGCGGGAGTTGCCGGCGCGCCGGCCAAGGCCGAGTTGCGGACCGAACTGAAGGAAGTCATCCCGTTCCTGTTCAATCCGGCGGAGCTGACGATCACCAAGTCGGCCTCCTGGCAGGGGGCCGACAACAAGGGCGCCAACGCGCCGCTGCTGCGCTTCCAGGCGGGGCAGCCGGGCACGCTCGCGCTGAGCATCACGCTGGACACCACCGACACCGGCACCTCGGTCACCTTGCACACCGACAAGCTGATGAAGCTGGTCGCGGTCGACGCGAAGCTGCCCGCCTCGGACAAGAACCGGAACAACTTCCGGCCGCCGTGGGTGACCTTCCACTGGGGGCCGCTGCAGTCGTTCAAGGCCGTGGTCGAGCGGCTGACGCTCAAGTTCACCTACTTCGCGGCCAGCGGCATGCCGTTGCGGGCCAAGGCCGACCTGGCGCTGAAGCAGTACGAGGACGAGCAGGTCAAACCCCTGCAGAACCCGACCTCGCACACGCCGTCGCTGCAGACCGTGCACCGGGTGCACCACGGTGAGACGCTGGACCGGCTGGCCGCCAAGCACTACGCCGACTCGACCCGCTGGCGGCTGATCGCCGAGGCCAACAACATCGTCGACCCGCTCGCGCTGGCCGCCGGCACCCTGCTGGTCATCCCTGAGCTGCCGGTGCGCCGCCGTGGCTGAGCAGAAACGCCGGCTCGACGGTGCCCAGCTCACCATCGACGGGCGGCCGCTGGCGCCGGAGAACTATCCGCTGCTGGCGCTGGTGCGGGTCGAGGAGTCGGTGCAGCTGCCCGACTACTTCGCGATCCACTTCGACGACCCGCACTTCGAGCTGTTCGACAAGGGCACGTTCACCATCGGCACCCGGGTGGAGATCGCCTTCCGGGCCGAGGGCGACCCGGTCGTGGTCACCTCGGGGGAGATCACCGCGATCAGCGTGGAGCCGGGGATCTCGGGGCGGCACGAGCTGGTCCTGTCCGGTTTCGATCTGACCCACCGGCTGGCCCGGGTGCCCAAGTCGCGCAGTTTCCAGCGGGTCACCGACGCCGACATCGCCTCCCGCATCGCCGGCGAGTACGGCCTGGACGCCGATGTGGACGCCACCGGCGCCGCCCACGACTACGTGTTGCAGGCCGGCGAGACCGACTACGCGTTCCTGCGCCGGCGGGCCGCCCGGATCGGCTTCGACGTGTGGGTCAGCGACAAGAAGTTCTACTTCAAGAAGGCACCGCGCTCGACCGCCACCCCGCCGAAGCTCACCTACGGGAAAAACCTGGCCAAGTTCGCCACCCGGTTCTCCGCCGCCGAGCGCTCCGACGAGGTGGAGATCCGCGGCTGGGACCACCTCGGCAAGGAAGCCATCACCGGGCGGTCCGACCGCACCGAGCTGGGCACCGATGCGCCGGCCGGGCAGGAGATGTCGGACGCGGCCCGGCGCGCGTTCGGGCGCACCAAGCGCAACGCCGGCCAGTTCCCGGTCACCGACCAGGCCGAAGCCGACGCCCTCGCCGGGTCGCTGCTGCTGCGCGCCTCCGGCGAGGAGGTGGTGCTGCGCGGCGAGGCGATGGGCGACCCGCTGATCGGCGCCGGCGCCAAGGTGCACGTCGAGGGCGTCGGTTCGCGGATGACCGGCGACTACCGGGTGACCCAGGTGGAGCACACCTATGGTGCAAATCGCCCCTATCTCACGCGGTTCGTCTGCGGTGGGAAAGAGCCGGCCGGCATCGCGGATCTGACGAGTGTGAAGACGCCGGAGAAACAAGGTTGGTCCGGCTTGGTGGTCGGGATCGTCACCAACAACGACGACCCGGAGAAGCTGGGCCGGGTGCGGGTGAAGTTCCCGACGCTGTCGCAGGACGACGAGAGCGCCTGGTCGCGGATCGCCACCCCGGGCGGCGGCAAGGAACGCGGCCTGCAGTGGATCCCCGAGGTCGACGACGAGGTGCTGATCGGGTTCGAACTGGACGACACCACCCGGCCGGTGGTTCTCGGCGGGCTGTGGAACCGGCGGGACAACCCGCCCGAGCCCGGCGCGCTCTCCGGCGGCGTGGTCAAGCAGCGGATGCTGGTCAGCCGCAAGGACTCCCGGCTGGTCTTCGACGACGACAAGATGGAGATCGACGTGCTGCTCGGCGGGTCGAATTGCTCTTTGAAGCTGGCGGAGTCCGAGTCGTCGCTGACCGGGGACCAGAAACTGGTCATCACCGCCACCCAGATCGAGATTAAGGCGACGTCGAAGCTGACGCTCAGCGGCGCCCAGGTCGAGATCACCGCGTCCGGGCCGCTGACCGCGTCCGGCAAGCCGATCAAGCTGAACTGAAGGGGCCGACGATGCCGCAGCCGGCCGCACGCCAGAACGACCCGGTCACCGGGACCGACATCCACATCCTGCTGGTCCCGTCGCCGGGCGGCCCGGTGCCCACCCCCACCCCGCTGCCGTTCGCGGGGCAGCTGATGCTCAGCCTCTCCACCGACGTACTCATCAATGGTCTTCCGGCCGCGACCCAGGGCAGCATCGCGCAGAACATGCCGCCGCACATCCCGCCGTCGCCGTTCAGCAAGCCGCCGACCAACCAGGGGCGGGTCATCATCGGCTCGCCGACCGTGCTGGTCAACGGCAAACCCCTGGCCCGGATGGGCGACCAGGTGGCCACCTGCAACGACCCGGTCGACGCGCCGACCAGCGTGATCAGCGCCGGGTCGCCCGACGTGCTGGTGGCGTGATGGCCGGCGACGACTTCATCGGCAACGGCTGGGCGTTCCCGGCCGCGATCAACCGCAACGGCAGCGTGCGGCTGGTCACCGGCACCGAGGAGGTGGACGCGGCGATCCGGATGATCCTGTCCACCGTGCCGGGGGAGCGGGTGATGCGGCCCGAGTTCGGCTGCGCCATGTGGGAGCAGCTGTTCGCGCCGCTCACCGCGGGCACCCTCGGCCTCATCGAGCAGGCCGTGAAGGAGGCCCTCGAACGCTGGGAGCCGCGGATCGAGCTGCAAGCCGTGGACGCCGACGGGGAACAGGCCACCGGAACGGTGCACATCACGGTCGCCTACCGGGTGCGGTCGACAAACGACGTACGAAATCTGGTTTTTCCGTTCTACACGATTCCCACCGAGGAGCCGGCGCCATGAGTCTGCCCGCACCCGACCTGGACGATCGCCGGTTCCAGGACATCGTCGACGAGGCGAAACGGCGGATCAACCGGCTCTGCCCGGACTGGACCGACCACAACGTCTCCGACCCCGGCGTGGCGCTGATCGAGCTGTTCGCGTGGATGACCGAGATGACGCTGTACCGGCTGAACCAGGTCCCCGACCGGCTCTACGTGAAGTTCCTCGAACTGGTCGGGGTGGAGCTGTTCTCGGCCGTGCCGGCCCGCGCCGACCTGCTGTTCCGGCTCACCTCGGCCCGCGAGGACGTGGTGCGGGTGCCGGCCGGCACCCAGGTCAGCACCGAGCGCCGGGAGGACGAGGCACCGATCGTCTTCCTCACCGACTCGGAACTGCTCGTCACCCCGCCCAAGCTGATCGCCTGCCTGACCCACACCGGCGACCGCTACGCCGACCACTGGGAGGAGTTGCGCCGCGAGGCCGCGTCGGTGCAGCTGTTCCCGACGCTGCAGGTCGACGAGGCGGTCTACTTCGGGCTGCAGGAATCGGCGGCCGGCAACCTGCTGCGCCTGGACGTCACCACCGGCCCCGAGGGCGCCGGCGTCGACCCGCGCCGCCCGCCCCGGGTGTGGGAGGCCTGGGACGGCACGGCCTGGAAGAACGTCCGGATCCTGGACGACACCAGCGCCGGCTTCAACTCCACCGGCGAGGTCACCCTGCTGCTGCCGATGCGGCACGAGGCCCTCGCGATCGGCTCGAAGCGGGCGTTCTGGCTGCGCTGCCGCCTGGTGCGGCCGGTCGAGGGGCAGCCCGACTACACCAACCCGCCGATCCTCGAGCAGCTCTCCGCGGTCTCGCTCGGCGGCGCGGTCCCGGCCCACCACGCCGAACCGGCCCCGTCCGAACTGCTCGGCGCCAGCAACGGCCGGCCCGGCCAGGTCTTCCAGGTCCGCCGGGTGCCGGTGCTGCCGCGCCGGCACGACGAGACGGTCCGGGTGGTGCTGCCCCGCCACGAGCGCACCGGCGAGCCGGAGGAGCAGGAGTGGATGGAGGTCGCCGACCTGTCCGACGCGGAGGAGGACGACCAGGTCTTCACCTGGTCGGGCGCCACCGGGGAGATCCGGTTCGGGCCGCGGGTGCTCGACCGCGAGGGCAAGGTGTGGCAGCACGGCGCGATCCCGCCGATCGACGCGCAGATCTACGTGACCGGCTACCGGTTCGGCGGCGGGCGGCGCGGCAACGTGCCGGCCGACCGGCTGACCGTGCTGCACACCTCGATCCCGTTCGTGGCCGGGGTGACGAACCTCGACCCGTCGGCCGGTGGGGTGGACGCCGAGACGGTGGAGAATGCCAAGGTGCGTGGCCCGATGCTGCTGCGTGGCGGCCGGCGGGCGGTCACCGCCGAGGACGTGGAACGGCTCACCCTGGACGCGGCGCCGAGCGTGGCCCGGGCCCGCTGCCTGCCACCGGACAACCCGTCGGACCCGGCGCGCCTGCTCGTCGTACCCCGGGTTGATGTTGCTCCGGAGAATTTGACCTTGGATGACCTGGCCATCTCCGAGGAGCTGGAGGAGACGATCAAGGCCTATCTGGAACCGCGCCGGCTTTTGACGATGCGCTTGCGCATCGACGCGCCGCGCTACCAGGGGGTCAAGGTGGTCGCGGAGGTGCGGGCTGCTCCGGGGGTACGCACGGAGACGGTGCGCGAACGCGCGGAGCGCGCCCTCTACGAGTACCTGAACCCGCTGACCGGTGGGCCGAGTGGGCAGGGCTGGCCGTTCGACACCGACCTGCGCCTGGGCGACGTCTACGGCGTACTGCATGGGTCGTTCGGGGTTCAGGGGGTTGAGGCGGTCCACTTCTTCTCCGCCGACCTGCGCCGCAAACGCACCCTTGACCAGGTCGAACAGCGGTTGCGGCTGCTGCCCGAGGCGCTGTTCATGTCGTACGAGCACCGGGTGGTGGTCCAGCAATGACCGGCCATGACGGGTGGCTCGTCGAGCAACTGCCCCGGGTGATGGCCACCGACCCGGTGCTGCGCGACTTCGTGACCGCTTTCGAACAGACCCACGACACCGTCCGGGAACGCATCGACGCCATCGAGTTCCAGATGGACACCGGCCTGGCCAGCCCCGACATGCTCGCCTACCTGGGTTCCTGGCTGGGCGTCATGCTGGAGCCCACCGACCCGGCCGAGTACCGCCGCTCGCTGGTGCGCGAGGTCGGCAAGCTGCTCGGCTGGCGCGGCACCCGGTACGGCGTGGAGGCGCTGCTGCAGGCGGCCACCGGCGCCCGGGTCACCGTGATCGACGCCGGCGGCATCTTCGGCAGCAACGACCAGGTGCCGGCGCCCGACCCGGTGGTGGTCGTCCAGATGGACCACACCGGCCACCTCACCGAGAAACAGGTGATGGCGTTCCTGCAGAGCGAACTACCGCTCGGCGCCAAGATCCAGCTGGACGTCCGCTTCCAGCCGCAGCCCGCGCGCGGGCGCGCCCGCCCACCCGGCAGTGGAGACGACAATGCCTGAGATGTACGGCCAGGTCCGGCAGATGCCCTGCCCCGACTGCGGCAACCCGGTGATGCCGGACCGCGACCAGCTGTGCCAGAACTGCGGTTACCCGCTGATGTTCCTGCGCAAGGGCGGCGGCACCGACGACGCCCAGGCCCAGGCCATCCCGCGCAGCCCCAACGAGCGGGTCGACGAGACCGGCATCCGGGCGGTTCCGCAGCAGGTGCCCCGCACCGTGACCCGGCAGTTCCCGGCCAGCAACTACGGCGCCCCGCCGCGCGGCCAGGCGCAGTGCCGCAACTGCGGTTACCCGAACGAGCCGGTCCGGATCCGCTGCGAACGCTGCGGCATCGAGCTGCAGCCGGCCCGCCCGCAGGCAGCCCGGCTGGCCCCGCCCATGATCGCCCAGCAACAGCCCGGCAAACGCAGCTGGACCTGGCTGCTGATCTTGCTGATCATCCTGGCCGCGCTGTCCCTGCTGGCCCTGATCGCCGCACTGGCGTGGCTGTACCTGGGGTGATCTGGTACCTTTCATGACGCCGTGGCACCAACCGAGGAGGTGAGACCCGTGAACGTTTGTCCGAAGCGGGCGCTTCCCCTCGTCGTCACGGGCCGGCACTGATCTAGGTGCCGCCGGGAGCGCCCCGACAGAGCGATCCCGAAAGGCACCAAACTATGAACCCTTTGAAGTCCCGCCACGCCGTGCTTCTCGCACGCGTCGCGGACGGCCGGTGGCACGCGCTGGAGGACGACCTGGTGGTCGGCCGCGGCGAGGTGTCGCGGCGGCCCGATGAGCGGCTGTTCGTCAGCATCGACGCCTGGAGCGACGAGGCTTTCGACCGGCTGGCCGAGGCCATGCTGGCCGAACTGCCCCGGCCGCTGCACACCCTGGTCGACGAGACCGACCTCGACCTGACCGCCCGCTGGCTGCGAGCCGGCTTCACCGTCCGGCGCCGGGAGTGGGAGTACACCGTACCCACCGCCCCCGACGACGCCCTGCCGCCGACCGGCGTGACGATCAAGGCCTTCGGCCGGGCCGAGGAGGCCCCGCTGGTCGCCCTGGACCGGGCGATCCGGGCCGAACGATGGCCGGACCTGCCGGCCGAGATCTTCGTCCCGCCCGCGCTCGACCTGTCGAAATACGCCGTGGCCGCGGTCGACGGGCACTACGTGGGTCTGTTGCGGGTCGCGATGGTGACCCGGCTTCCCCGGATCGGGCTGATCGCCGTCCGGACCGACCAGCAGCGCCGCGGCATCGGCCGGGCGCTGCTGGCCCACACACTCGGCGCCCTTCACGGCGTCGGCAAGACCACGGCCTCAGCCGAGGTTTCCGAATCCAACGTTGCCGCCACCGCGCTGTTCGAGGGCTTCGATGCCCGGCGGACCGGCAGCAACCTCGAACTGGTGGTGCGCTGAGCTATGCCAAGAACAGCCAAGGGAATCGAGCTCGAGGGCACCGTCCTCGAATGTATGCGTAATGCGAACTTCAAGGTCGAACTGCAGAACGGGCACACGGTGCTGGCCCACATCAGCGGGAAGATCCGGAAGAACTACATCAAGATCCTGCCGTTCGACCGGGTGCTCGTCGAGCTGAGCCCGTACGACCTGACCCGCGGCCGGATCGTCTTCCGCTACCGGTAGCCCTTACTTCGGGGGCGCCTCGTCCGTGGTCCTCTGCTCGAGGACCACGGTGTAGGCGAGGACGCTCCCGGGGTCGAGCCGGACGGTCGTACCGGCCGGCTTGACGACCCGGGTCTCCCGGCCGAGCGCGCGACCGGTGGCGGTGTCGATCACGAACCGCTGCTCGATCGAGCCGTACGTGGCGTTCCCGGTGGTGAAGGCGAAGCCCTGCCCCGGGCGTCCGCTGTGATCGGTCACGGCGCCGAGCGAGCGCACCCCGGGCAGGGTGGCGATCAGCCGGAGGCCGGCCGCCCGCACCTGGCCGCTGACCGGCAGGTCGACGAGCAGGCCGGAGGTCACCGACAGCAGCCACTCCTGCTTGTCGGTGGGCATGTCGCTGCCACCGCCGTCGAACGACTTCAGCAGCCGGGCCTTCAACGCCGCCGGGTCGGCCGGGAGTTTCTCCAGGTCGCGCAGGGTGACGTTGTCGTTGCCGAAGGCGTAGATCTCGGGGTCGTCGTACGAGTCGACCTGTCGCTTCCCGCCGTCGATGCTCACCGGGTAGCCCTTCCCGAGCTCCCCGCTCGGCAGCGGCTTGCCGACCAGCACCTGGTGCGGTGAGCCGGCGGCCCGCCAGGCGGCGTCGTCGGCCGGGGTGAGCGGGGTCATCCCCAACCGAGTGGAGATCACCCGGTTGGGCTCCTTCCCGGAGCGGGAGAACCAGGTCTCGTACGAGGACTTGGACGTCATCTCGTAGGTCGCCGTCCCGGTGCCCACGGTGATCGTCGAGCCGTCCTCGGTGCGGATGACCAGGTACTTCCCGGACCCGTACGCGTCGGTGCTGCTGTGTTCGGCCGCCGTCAGCAGCAGCTGGGAGGCGGTGAGCGGACGGTCCGGCATCGCGGCGTCCGGGGTGTGACCGGCGGGCTTCTGGACCGAGACCGCCACCACCACGGCCACCGCTACGGCCGCGAGGGCACCGGCCGGGACCAGCAATGCGGCCCGGAAACGGCGGGCCGGGGCGGTCCGCTCCCATACCGGTACGGGCATCGGCGGCGTCCCGGACGGATCCAACTGGTCCGGTCGCGCCTCGGCGAGGACCTTCATGATGTCGGGGTGCTTGTTCATCGGCTGGGCTCCTTGGCGATGGTCAGCTCGTCGGCGGCCGCGACGGCCCGGGCCAGGCGGTTGCGGGCCCGGTGCAGGCGCACCAGAAAGGCGGGGGTGGAGCAGTTCACGACGCGCGCCGCCGCCCGGGGCGACAGGCCGTCCCAGGCGATCAGCGTCAGCGTCTCCCGGTCGTTCTCGGATAGGCCGGCGAGCGCGGTGAGCACCGCCGACCGTTCGGCCACGCCGTCGGCGATGTCCGGTTCGGCCGCCCAGTCCCGCAGCTCGCCGGCCACGAGCCGGTGCCGTTCCTCGTCGCGATTCCGCGCCCGGATCACGTTGCGTGCGACGCCGAGCAGCCACGGAAGGGCCGCGGTGCGCGGCATCTTCGCGAAGCTTCGCCAGGCGACGAGGAACGTCTCCGCCACCACCTCGTCGGCGAGGGGCCGCCCGGCGCGGGCGACGGCGTAGGCGTACACGCGTCGGTGATTGTCGGCGTACAGCGCGGTGAACTCCTCTGCAGCCTCTAGGTCTGCCACTGATGAGCCGTCCTTAGTCAGGTTTTACGGTCACCTGGAAATGCGCCGGGGAGCCGTTTTCTTACAGGTAACCTCGCTCAATCCGGACCGGGTTGCCGCGTACCAGGTTGTCGTGGACCTGCCAGCGGGCGGTGACGGCGGCCTGGGCTGCGGTTTCGATGCCGCGGGAGATCTTCTCCCGGAGCAGGCCGATCGCGATACGGCGGTTCTGGCTCAGGTAGCGCTCGGTGTCGGCGACCACGGTGAAGCCGGTCGGCCGGTGGGTGGCGCGCACCGCCGTACTCGCCTTGTTGCGGTGCTGACCGCCCGGCCCGCCGGTCCGGACCGCGACGAAGTCGATATCGGCCTCCGCGAAGCGCAGCGACGGGACCTCGACCTCGCACGGCTCGGAGATGACGTACCAGTTCTTGCGGCCCACCTTGCGATAGGGGCTGGGCGCCTGCCAGCACAGCGTGCCGGTCCAGCCGGCCGCGAACGCCTCCGCGCCCGGCCCGTCGATGCGCAGCAGCACCGAGCGGAACGTGCCCGCCCGCTCGCCGGGAACCGACTCGAGGCGGTCGACCATCAGCGCGGCGGTAGGGGATCTCGGCCGCTTGACCTTGGGCCGGGCCTCCGGGTCGGCCGCCGCCGCCTCCAACCGAAGGACCAGACGGGACACGGCCCAGGCGCATTCCTGCGGGCCGCGGCCCGCCGACATCAGCAGGTGTACGGTCATCGCCGCGCCACCTTGTAGGTGACCAGCGGAACCGTGGTGGCGATCGGCGTGGCCAGGCCGTGCGCGGTCAGGTCCCCGATCACCTGCTCGATCTTCTTGTACGCGGTCGGTGCCTCCTCGAACAGCAGCTGCCGGTCGTCGCAGACGACGAGCGAGCCCACCGGGGTGCGCCGCAACTCGGCCACCGTGTGTTTGGCCTTACCCCGGCGCAGC
The DNA here is from genome assembly GCF_016862435.1 of Paractinoplanes tereljensis. Taxonomy (GTDB): domain Bacteria; phylum Actinomycetota; class Actinomycetes; order Mycobacteriales; family Micromonosporaceae; genus Actinoplanes; species Actinoplanes tereljensis. The sequence goes on along the minus strand of NZ_BOMY01000055.1, from coordinate 88,671 downwards.
GCGTCGGACCGGGACATCTTGCGGCCGGCCCCGTGCGCGACCGACCAGCCCGCCTCCGGCCCGGCGTGCCCGGCCACCAGGTAGGACCGGGTGCCCCGGGTGCCGGCGACCAGCACGGTCCGGCCGTCGCCGTTGGCGGCACCCTTGCGGTGCAGGTAGCCGCCGTCCCGCCACTCCACCGAGTTGTGGCACTCGTCGACGATCGGATCCTCGGGGACGGCGCCCAGGGCGTACGCCACCCGGGCGGCCATCAGCCGCCGGTTGAGCGACCCCCAGCGCACCGCCTCGTCGTGGGCCTTCAGGTAGTCGGCGGGCGAAGCCGCCGGCCCGGCGCCGTGCTGCGCGGTGTGGTCGCGCAGGATGCTCTCGCCGAGCCCACGCGAACCGCTGTGCACGATGAGCACCAGGTCCTTGGTTTCGTCGAGCCGGGCCAGCTCCACGAAGTGGTTGCCCCGGCCGACCGTGCCGATGGCGTCCAGGTGGCCGAGCGGGACGTCCCGGCCGACGAAGTCCCAGGCCGGGTCGTCCGGGTCGGGGGAGCGGTCCAGGTCGGGGAAGCGGGCGGCCAGTTTCTCCGGCACCGGCCGCTTCAGCGAGATCGGGAAGACCGCGATGCCGCAGCCGATGTCGGAGCCGACCAGGAACGGGTAGAGCACGGTGGAATGCATGGCGGCACCGATCGGGGCACCCTTGCCGGGGTGCAGATCGGGCATGCCGGCCACGTGCAGCATGCCGTCGAGGGCGGCCACCTGGTGGCACTGGTCGACGGCGTCGGACTCGATCCAGCTGGATGGGGACGCAAAAATGCGAACGGAAGCCATTGCTCACTTTCCGTGCGGCGAGGTGCCGCTTCAGCGCGGCCGCGGCGCTTCGGCGGCGAGGTGCCGCTCAGGCGCGGCGAGATGCCGCGAGAGGAATCCCGCAGGGCGGGCGAAGGAGTCGAGGGCGGTTCCGTCAGCGATACATGCGAAGAGGATCGCGCAGACGGCGCTCAGGCGGCAATCGAATTAGCGATCAGCTCGGCCGCCAGGTCGGTCGGCGCCGCCCCGAGCCAGACCGCGTGCAGCGGCCGGACCAGCGACAACCCGCGCACCCGCACCTCGACCAGCTCGCCGGCCCGCACCAGGGCGTCGGTGGCCCGGGCACTGACCACCCCGATGCCGCCGCCGGCCCGCACCGTCGCCAGGATCGTCGTGGTGGAGCCCAGGCTGGTGGCGTGCGGCAGGTCGACGTCGCCGAGCGCGTTCAGGAACGTGTTGCGGGTCCCCGATCCGGGCTCGCGCAGCAGCAACGGCTGGTCCGGCAGGTCGGCGATCTTCAGCGAGGCCCGCGCCGCCAGCGGATAGCTCGCCGACACCACCAGAGCGACCCGATCCTCGCCCACCTGGCGTGAGCTGAGGCCGGCCGGGATGTCCGGCGACTCCACGAAGCCGAGGTCCGCCGCCCCGCCGCGGACCGCCTCGCAGACCCCCTGGCTGTTCGCGACCTGGGCGGAGATCTCCAGGTCGGGATGGGTGCGGCGGAGGGCGAGCAGCCAGGCCGGCAGCATGTACTCGGCCACCGTCAGGCTGGCCGCCACCCGCAGCCGGGCCTTCTGATCGTCCCGCAGGGTGCGAACGCCGTCGGCGAGGGTGTGCGCGGCCTCGATCACCTGCTGGGACCAGACGACGACCGCCTGTCCGGCCGGGGTCAGCAGGCTTCCGCGCCGGGACCGCACCAGCAGCGGCACGCCGAGCCGCCGCTCCAGCTTCGCGAGGCGCTCGCTCGCGGCCGGCTGGCTGATCCCGTGCCGCTGAGCGGCGCGGCCGACGCTGCCGGTCTCGGCGACCGACAGCAGCAGGTCGAGCGCCGGCAGGTCGCTGATCCACGGCGGCAGGGGCATCGGTGCTCGATCCTACGTGAGTTGCTGCAGGCCAAGGCTGGTAGCGGCGACCGACACCCAGAGCACGAAGCCGAGCAGCAGCGGCCGCGGCCCGGCCCGGCGCAGCGCGGCCACGTCGGTGGACAGGCCCACCGCGGCGAGTGCCACCGCCACGCACCCGACGGCCAGCCAGTGCAGCGCCGGCAACACGACCGCCGGGATGAACCCGATCGTGTGCAGGCCCGCCATCAGCACGAACGCGCCCAGGAAGGACAGCTGCCGCCAGCCGGAACGGCCGCCCAGCGCCAGCACCACCGGCACGATCATGAGGGTACGCACGAGCTTGACCACGACCGCGTGCTCGGCCGCCACCGGCCCGTAGCCGGTCGCCGCGGCCACCACCGCACTGGTGTCGTTCACCGCCGTCCCCGCGAACAGCCCGAACGCCTCCTGGCTCATCCCCAGCAGGTGCCCGAGCGGCGGAAACACCACCACGGCGGCCACGTTGAACAGGAAGATCGTCGAGATCGCGTACGCCACGTCGGAGCTGCGCGCCCGAATGGCCGGGGTGACCGCCGCGATCGCCGAGGCCCCGCAGATGCCGGTGCCGACCCCGATCAGCGTGCGCAGATCACCCGGCACACCCAGCGCTTTCCCGGCCACCCAGGCAAGCCCGAGGCAGACCGCGAGCGTGCCCAGCATGACCGGAATCGAGCCAACCCCCACCGAGGCGACCTCACCGAGCGACAGCTGCGCCCCGAGCAGCACCACCGAGGCCTGCAGAACCGGCCCTTTCGCCAGGTCGAGGGTGGCTTGCCGAGGCTTGGCGACGCGGCTCAGCAGCACCCCGCCGACCACGGCGAATACGGGGACGCCCAGCACCGGCACGAGGGTGCCGCCCGCCAGCGCGGCCAGGCCCACCACGAGAACGATCACGCTTCTCAGCCTGCGGCCGGCCGACCCACCCGGGTAGCGGCCAACTTGGGGTCGCGGTCATAGGGGTTGCCTATGACACGGCACGATCAAGAACCACGCCGAAGAGATCCCGATAGGCGGCGAGAAGGTCGGCGTCCGACTCCAGCAGCGTCTCGGTCCGGCCCGCTTGACCGGTACGGATCAGGGTGCGCCCCGAGATCGTGATGCGCCCGTCCCCGTCCAGCCGGGTGCAGACCGTACCTTTCCGGAAGTGCGACCCCGGCCAGGTCTGCTGCCACCAGCAGGCCGGCCCGAAGTCGAGGAGCTCGCGCCCACGCCGCTCGATCCGATGCACCGGTTGCCCGTCCTTGCTGACCACCAGATCCGGGCTGCGCCGGAGCGAGCTGATTCCGTTGCGCAACCTGGCCAAGGCGCTGGCCCCGTTCGACGGTCAGCTGTCGGAGGCCTTCGCGGCGGACGTGGCCGCCCGGATCTCGGTGCGTAGCTTCGCGGCCCGGCTCGGCCTCCGGGAAATCACCAACCTGGTCGACGCTGATCGGCGGCATGTGGTGGAGCTGCACCGGATCGCTGACGACTTCAATGCGGCCGACCTGTCGCACCTCGATCTCGCCGGGCTGCAGCTGGCCGGGATTCGCTGGTCGGAGGGCACCCGGTGGCCGGAATCGTGGGTGGAGACGATCCGCCGGGCCTCGGATCCGCTGGGCGGTGGGACATAGGTGATGCGCGCGGACGGCACAACCCTCGAGTGCAGCCGGAGAGGCTAGGCGCGGCGTTCGAGGAACTCGTAGACGTCCTGGTTGTCTACGCCGGGGAACGTGCCCGGCGGCAAGGCTGCCAGCAAGTGTGAGTGCACTCGGGCGCTCGGCCAGGCTGAGCCGGCCCAGCGGGAGACCAGGTCGGTGGGTGGGCGGCGGCAGCAGTCGGGGTCGGGGCAGCGGGAAACCGTGCGGCGGGTCGTGTCGCCGCCTCGGAACCAGCGGGCGTGCTCGTATGGCGTGCCTACCGTCACCGAGAACTCGCCGGAGCGGGTGGACTCGATGTGGACGGTGCACCAGTACGTGCCGGCTGAGGTGTCGGTGAACTGGTAGAACGACGAGTATGGGTCTTCGGCCTGGAAGATGGTTCGGGACGCCCACTTTCGGCAGATCGGCTGGCCCTCTATCGCTCCCGTCACGTCCGACGGGAAGCGGACGCCGTCGTTCTCGTAGGCCTTGTAGACGATGCCGCTCTCGTGCACCCGGGTGAAGTGCACGGGAATGCCGAAATGCTGGGTGACCAGGTTGGTGAAGCGGTGTGCCGCGGTCTCGTAGGAGACGCCGAACGCGTCCCGGAAGTCGTCGATGGCCAGCGCCCGGTCGGCGTGGGCCACCCGCAGGAACTCCACCGCGAACTTCTCCGGCATCAGCAGCGCCGCGGCGAAGTAGTTGGCCTCGACCCGCTGGCGCAGGAAGTCGCCGTAGTCGTTCGGGTCGTTGTGGCCCAGCACGAAGTGCCCGAGGGTCTGCAGCACCACCGCGCGCGGGTCGTGGCCCTTGCCGCTGGCGACCTGGGGCAGGTAGATGCGGCGATTTTTCAGATCGGTGACCGAGCGTGTCGAGCCGGGCAGGTCGTTCACGTAGTGCAGGGAGAAGCCCAGTGACGCGGCGATGTCGAGGATGCCGCGCTGGGACAGCGGGCCGGTGGTGTAGCGCACCGACTGCAGCACCTTGGCGGCGGCCGCCTCGATCTCCGGGAAGTAGTTGTTGCGCTCGCGCATGTTGACCCGCAGCTGGGCGTTGGCCTTGCGGGCCACCTCGGGCGTCGCGCTCTGCGCGGTCAGCACCCGGTTGAGCTCGCGGTGCAGGCCGACAAGGGATTCCAACGCGTCCGCGGGCAGCCTGCGGCCGCCGCGAACAACCGGAAGACCCAGCGCCGCGTACGCCGTCTCCTGCTGGAAGTGCGCCAGGTCGATCTCCAGCCCGGCCCGCCGGGACGGTGCCTCGGGACGAAGAAGATCCTGCATCGGTACGCCGAGGGCGGTCGCGATGGCCTGCAGGATCGACAGCTTCGGCTCGCGCTTGCCGTTCTCGATCATCGAGAGCTGGGACGGCGCTCTTCCGACCGCTTCACTGAGCTGCTCGAGCGTCATGTTCTTGGATTTCCGCAGGTGGCGGAGCCGTTGGCCGAGGGTCACGAGGTCGACAGAAGGTGAAGCGGTCACGGGTTTGACGCTAACAGAAATTCCGCGTTTCTTCTGCTCACAAATGCCTCCCGAGCCCCTTGCGTGATGCGCGACAGTCAAATTCTTCCACCGAGCAACACGGCGACAGGGCAGGAAAGGGATTTCGATGACTGATCAGCTGACCCGGGGCGGTACCGCTGCGGACCTCACTCAGGCGTGGGCCGGCGATCCCCGTTGGACCGGCATCAAGCGCACGTACACCGCGGATGACGTGGTCAAGCTTCGCGGCACGGTCCAGGAGCGGCACACCCTGGCCGAGCGCGGCGCGCAGCGGCTGTGGGAACTGCTCAACAGCGAGGACTACATCAACGCGCTCGGCGCGCTGACCGGTGGCCAGGCGGTCCAGCAGGTGCGGGCCGGTCTCAAGGCCATCTACCTGTCCGGCTGGCAGGTCGCGGCGGACGCCAACCTGTCCGGCAACACCTACCCGGACCAGTCGCTCTACCCGGCCAACTCGGTTCCGGCCGTGGTCCGGCGGATCAACAACGCGCTGATGCGGGCCGACCAGATCGACACCGCGGCCGGCCGCTACGAGCGCGACTGGTTCGCCCCGATCGTCGCCGACGCGGAGGCCGGCTTCGGTGGGCCGCTCAACGCGTTCGAGCTGATGAAGTCCATGATCGTGGCCGGTGCCGCGGGCGTGCACTGGGAAGACCAGCTGGCCAGCGAGAAGAAGTGCGGCCACCTGGGCGGGAAGGTGCTCATCCCGACCCAGCAGCACATCCGCACGCTGAACGCCGCCCGCCTCGCCGCCGACGTGCTCGGGGTGCCGTCGCTGGTCATCGCCCGCACCGACGCCCTGGCGGCCGACCTGCTCACCACCGATGTGGACGAGCGCGACAAGCCGTTCATCACCGGGGAGCGTACGGCCGAGGGCTTCTTCCGGGTGCGGCCCGGCGCCGACGCGGCGATCGCCCGCGGCGTCGCCTACTCCGACTACGCCGACCTGCTCTGGGTCGAGACCGGCAAGCCGGACCTCGAGTTCGCCCGCAGCTTCGCCGAGGCGGTGCACAAGGAGCACCCCGGCAAGATGCTGGCGTACAACTGCTCGCCGTCGTTCAACTGGAAGAAGAACCTCGACGACGCCGACATCGCGCGGTTCCAGAAGGAACTCGGCGCGATGGGCTACAAGTTCCAGTTCGTCACCCTGGCCGGCTTCCACGCGCTGAACCACTCGATGTTCGAGCTGGCCCGCGGCTACGCCGAGACCGGCATGACCGCGTACGTGAAGCTGCAGGAGGCCGAGTTCGCGGCCGAGGCGGACGGCTACACCGCGACCAAGCACCAGGCCGAGGTCGGCACCGGCTACTTCGACGCCGTCTCGACCGCGCTCAACCCCGACAGCTCGACCACCGCGCTCAGCGGTTCTACCGAGGAGGAGCAGTTCTGACATGGGCGGCGAAGAGGTCACCATCACGGGCACCACGGACGGCCGTTACTCCGAGATTCTGACCCCCGAGGCCATCGCGTTCGTCGTGGCGCTGGACCGTGAGTTCGGCGCCCGGCGGGTGCAGATCCTGGAGCGCCGCCGGCGCCGCCGGGCCACCCGCACCGACGAGCTCGACTTCCTCCCGTCGACCCAGGCGATCCGGGACGACGCGTCCTGGCAGGTCGCGCCGGCCGCACCCGATCTCACTGACCGCCGGGTCGAGATCACCGGGCCGCCGGAACGCAAGATGACCATCAACGCCCTCAACTCGGGCGCCAAGGTCTGGATGGCCGACTTCGAGGACGCCACCTCGCCCACCTGGGAGAACGTGGTCCTCGGCCAGGCCAACCTGCGGGACGCGCTGGACGGCAAGCTGGACTACACCGCGCCGGACGGCCGGGAGTACAAGGTTGGCGCCGACCTCCCGACGATCATGGTGCGGCCGCGCGGCTGGCACCTGCCGGAGGCGCACCTGCGGGTCGGCGGCCGGCCAGTCTCCGCGTCGCTGTTCGACTTCGGGCTCTACCTGTTCCACTGCGCCCAGCGTCAGCTGGACCGGGGGAGCGGCCCGTACTTCTACCTGCCGAAGCTGGAGTCGCACCTGGAGGCCCGCCTCTGGAACGACGTCTTCGTCTTCGCCCAGGAGCAGCTCGGCATCCCGCGCGGCACGATCCGGGCCACGGTCCTGATCGAGACGATCACCGCGGCGTTCGAGATGGACGAGATCCTGTACGAACTGCGGGAGCACTCGGCCGGCCTGAACGCGGGCCGCTGGGACTACCTGTTCAGCATGATCAAGAACCGTCCCGACGTCGTGCTGCCGGAACGTTCCCAGGTCACCATGACGGCACCGTTCATGCGGGCGTACACCGAGCTTCTCGTCCGTACCTGTCATCGTCGCGGAGCGCACGCCATCGGCGGCATGGCCGCCGTCGTCCCCAGCCGGGACCCGGTGGCCGCGAAGCGGGCCTTGAACCAGGTGCGGCAGGACAAGCGGCGCGAGGTCGGCGACGGCTTCGACGGTTCCTGGGTGGCGCACCCGGGCCTGGTCGCCACCTGTCGCGAGGTGTTCGACCAGTGGCTGGGCGCCGAGCCGCACCAGATCGTGCGCAAGCGCGACGACGTGCGGGTCACCGCCACCGAGTTGCTGGACGTGAAGGCCCTCGGCGTGCAGGTCACCGAGGTGGCGCTGCGCAACAACAGCAGTGTCGCGCTGCGCTACATCGCAGCCTGGCTCGGTGGCCGGGGCGCGGTGGCGATGGGCGGCCTGATGGAGGACGCGGCCACCGCCGAGATCTGCCGCGCGCAGCTCTGGCAGTGGATCCACGCCAGCACCCCGACCGACTACGGCGTGCCGGTCTCGGCCGCCCTGGTCACCCGGATGCTGCGCGAGGAGCTGGACGTGCTCAGCGAGACCGGTGCCCTGGACGAGGACTCGGCCCGGCGGTTCGGCCAGGCCCGGACCCTGCTCACGGTCCTGCTGACCGAGCGCACCTGCCCCGAGTTCCTGACCCTGCCGGCTTACCTCCGGCACATGTCCGGCGGGTCCGGAACTCCTGCCACCACCGAACAGGCCACTGTCGCAGCCTGAGCGGTAGCGAGAACGGCGCGGTCCCGGCACTGGGCCGCGCCGTTCCTCGTCGCCTGGGGGAAACTCCAGCCGGACGTCGTCTTCCGCACATGTGAGTCACGGCGCATTTCAACTGATCTTCAAGTTTCGCCGGGCAAGATACCGCCCGATGATCACCATGAAGCGGTGGGCGCCCGCTCTTCTGCCCGGCGTTCTGATGCTCGTCCTCGGGCTGGTGCGGCCTACCCGGGCGGTGCTGAGCTGGGACGAGATCGCCACCGCCGACGTCGCTCGCCGCTCGGTGTCGCAGATCTGGCTGCTCGCGCACCACATCGACGGGGTGTTCCTGCCGTACTACCTGTTCATGCACCTGTGGACCACGGTCGTCGGCGACTCGGTGCTGGACCTGCGGTTCCCGTCGATCGTGGCGATGGCCGGGGCGGTCGCCCTCGCCGGGGAGCTGGGCCGGCGGCTGTCCGGTCCGGCGGTCGGGCTGGTCACCGGCTTGCTGCTGTGCCTGTTGCCGAACCTCTCGCGCTACGCGGCCGAGGCACGGCCGTACGCGTTTGCCTGCTTCTTCGCCACCCTGGCCCTGCTGCTTCTTTACCGGGTTTTGGATGCGCCGAGCCGGCTTCGGTGGGCCGTCTACGGCGGCGCGGTCCTGGGTCTAGGGCTCAGCCACGTGGTGGCGCTCACCACGCTTGTCGCGCACTTGGTGATCCTGCTGATGCGTACCCGCCGGGCGGTTCTGCCCTGGATTTTGACCGTCGCGGTGGCGCTTGTTCCGCTGTTGCCGCTGCTCTGGTGGGGGACCCATCAGCGGCAGGCGCAACTGCACTGGATGCCGCCGCTGACCGGCGCCACGATCTACCAGTTCCCGGCCGAGCTCACCGGCACCGCCCCCACCGCCTGGCTGCTGCTCGGCCTGGCGCTGCTGGCGGCGATCACCGCCGACCGGCGCTCGGTCGAGCTGACGGTCGCCGGCTTCGGGCCGCCGCTGGTCGTCCTCGCGCTGGCCGCGGCCGGGACCTCCTTCTGGGTGAACCGCTACCTGCTGTTCGCGCTCATGCCGATCGCGATGCTGGCGGCCACCACGCTGGTACGGGCGGCGACCGCGCCGCGATGGCAGACCCGGGGCGTACGCCTTCTCGCGGCGTTCTGCCTGGTCGGTCTGGTCGCCGTGCCCGGCGAGATCGAGGTACGCGGCCCGACCGTGAAGAACGGCAGTAACTACCGCAAACTGGCCGCCCTGATCCGTTCCGGCCAGCAGCCCGGCGACGTGCTTGTCTACCAGGCCGGCCGCACGATGCGGGCCGGCGTCGAGTACTACCTGCGCAACGACACCGGCCGCCCCCGCGACGCCCTGGTCAGTGCGTCCGCGGCGGCCATCGGGTCGCTGTCCGCCCGCGAATACCCCGACCCGGTGGTCAGGTTGGCCGGCACCGACCGGATCTGGCTGGTGCTCTACGCCCGCCGCACCGACCCGCTGACCGGCCGCCCCGACCTGGCGTCCTTCCTGCGCGAGGGCTACCACCAGGCCGGAGTGTGGACCGGCAAGCGCGCCACCCTCGCGCTCTATGTCGCGGACTAGCTGTCAGACGGCGCGCCGGAGCTTTTCGCGGGCAAGGTGCATGCCCAGGTCGCAGCCGGGCCCGAGCCGGGTTGGGTCGCGGCACAGTTCGGTCAGCAGGCCGGCCGCGAAGACGTCGCCGGCGCCGGTGGCGTCTCCGATCTCGGCGGTGGGCAAGGGTTTCTGTGGGCGGAAACCGTCGCCACCGGGGCCGTGCCATCGGGTGCCGGACGGCTGCTTCACCACGGTCACGGCGTTGCCGGGGAGGTCGCCCAGCGCTTCGAACTCGCGGCGGTTAACCAGCAGGAAGTCGGCCAGGCGCAGGATTCCGTCGATGTCGGCGGTGCGGTTGGTACACCACACGTGGCCCGGGTCGAGGCTGATCAGGGTCTGTGGCCGCTTTGCCTTGACCGCGGTCAGCAGCGCCCGCAGCCGTCCCGGGCTCCGGTCGTCGAGGAACGATGTGACGTGCAGGAACCTGGCCCGCGTCAGGTAGTCGGCCAGCTCGTCGAACGCGCCGTCGAGGTGGTCGGCGAAGGTGGTGTTGGCGCCGGCGTGCGTCAGCAGCGTCCGCTCACCGTCGCGCATGACCGAGACACAGGTGCCGGGCAGGTGATCGTCGTCCCGGAAGACGAATCGCCGGTCGATCCCGGCCGCGTCGAGTGCCGCCGGCTCCGCCGAAGTCGTCCGCCCGGTAGTCGAGGTTGAGCGCCCCGATGCCGACCACGTCCAGCTCAGACGTCACGCACCTCGATCACCCGGGCGGTCGGCGCGGCGTCCCCGGCCTGCTCGCGGAGCGCGAGCCGCTCCGGGTCGGCCATGAACGACTCGTACCCGGCCCGCGCCCGAAACCGGATCACGTGCACCTCGGCAGCCTGGTCGGTGCCGCGCAGGCGTCGCTCGAGCGTCCCACCATGCCGGCCCAGCAGCCCGAGCACGGCGTCCTCATAGCGCTGCCCACCCGCGGATTTCCCAGCCGCCATCTCCACCACGGCCACCAGCAGGAGTTCCCCGGAAACGCTGTCCACCTGCGGAGTATCCCACCGCTGGGAGGTACTGCTGTTACCTGCCTTGGCGGCTCGCGGGTGCCTACCGTCGAGGCATGGAACTTCGACCGCTTGGGCGCACCGGCGTCCACGTCAGCAAAATGTGCCTTGGGACCATGATGTTCGGGGACTGGGGGACCAAGGACCACGACGAAAGCATCAAGGTCATTCATCGGGCGCTCGACGCGGGGATCAACTTCGTGGACACCGCCGACGTCTACTCGCAGGGTGAGTCCGAGGAGATTGTCGGGAAAGCTCTCGCCGGGCGGCGGGACGACGTGGTGCTCGCCACCAAGTTCTTCATGCCGTTCGATGACGATCCGCAGCATCGGGGTGGGTCGCGGCGGTGGATCATGAAGTCGGTGGAGAACTCGCTGCGACGGCTCGGCACCGACTATCTCGACCTCTATCAGATTCATCGGTGGGACCCGACTGTCGATCTCGACGAGACCTTGGGGGCGCTCACCGATCTGGTACGGGCCGGGAAGGTTCGCTACATCGGGCATTCCACCTATCCGCCGTCCACCATCGTCGAGGCTCAATGGGTTTCGGAGCGGCGGGGGCGGGAGCGGTTCGTCACCGAGCAGCCGCCCTACAACATTCTGGTGCGCAACATCGAGAACGAGGTTCTGCCGGTCGCCCAGCGATACGGGATGGGCGTCATTCCGTACAGTCCGCTGGCCGGCGGATGGCTCTCCGGGCGCTACCGCAAGGACTCGCAGGACGGGCCGATGTCGCCGGCCCGGCAGCGGCTCGCCAACCGGTTCGACCTGTCGCTTCCGGAGAACCAGCGCAAGCTCGCCGCGGTCGAGCAACTGTCGCAGCTGGCCGACGACGCGGGCCTGACGCTGATTCAGCTGGCGCTCGCGTTCGTGCTGCGCCACCCGGCGATCACCGCGCCGATCATCGGCCCGCGCACCATGGAACACCTGGAATCCCAGCTGGCGGCGGCCGACGTGGTCCTCGCCGACGACGTCCTGGACCGGATCGACGCGATCGTGCCGCCCGGCGTCACCATCAACCCAGCCGAGAACGGCTGGGTCAGCCCAGCGCTCGACGCCACCGCCCGGCGGCGCTGAACACCTTCAGGATCAAGTTCGCAAGAACAACCATTTCCGGTACGGGCGACCCCGTAGACAACCGCATTTCCCCCCGACCGCCGCGACTGCGCGACCAGCGTGCGTCACCGGCACGTGCAGCGCCTCTCGCGCAACCGAACACACAACCCGGGGCTTTGCTTTGCGCACCAATACGCCCTGCTCTGCGTACCTCCGGTAAGCGCCGGAATTCCGGCCAGTGCCAGGCTTGGCCAGACCCGCCGCCCACCACGGAACCGAGCCCCAACGCCGCCACCAACGCCAGCGCCGGCGTCGCCACCAGCGCCGAGACCGCCACCAGGGCTGACGCCGACGCCGACGCTGGTGGCGGCTCCCACGTGATGGCTGCCGGATCGAAGCGTGGGTCGGCGTTCCACATCGCGGAGCCCGGTCCTGCCTTGTGGACAGTGCCGCCGACTCCCTTATCGGTGCCCGGCAGGAAAACGTGACATGCCGGATGTATCGGATGTCACTGACGAAGGCCGGCGCGATCTTGCGGAGTTCCTGTTCGCTGCGAGCAGTAGGTCTTCAAGGTCTGCGTGCCGGAGTGGGCAGGGAGGGCCCGGATGCGGAATAGGTCCGCACGGAAGGGGCAAAAGCTGGTAAAACGCCGTTTCGCCTGAGGCTGCCCGTCTGGGGCGGCCCGTCTGGGGGCTTACCTGGGGTGAGCAGAGCAGCGCGTATTGGTGAGCAGAGCAAACTGCCGAACGGGCTGGCGTTTGTCCTGGTCGGCAGGGTGAGCCGTCGCCCGCTGACGGGTTGGGTTGAGGTCTTGGGTCGGGACCGCCCGTGGCGGGCGCGCGGAGGGTGAGCTGCACCTACCGGGACCGAGTGCCACGGGACTGGGGTGGCGCGTACGGAAGAAGGGATCTGCTCTTTTTGGGCAAAGCAGCCAGTTCCCGGAAGCTGCTCCTTGCGGGAGGGGTCCTTGGAAATCGGCGCGCGTCGATCGGTGGGCCGGGTGCGGAACGCCGGACGCTCTGGATCTAGGTGTAGCGCAGGGACTTTCGGCCGATTGCGGCCACGTCGCGGATGGTCTGCAGCAGGGTGCCGGCGTCTACGCCCTTGCGTAGGAAGCCGGCCACGCCGGCCGGCAGTGCGGCCGCTACCAGGTCCTCGGTTACGAACGTGGTGTGCATGAGGACCCGGACCGTGGCCAGGCCGGGGTCGCTGGTGATCTGGCGGCTGGCTTCGACGCCGCTGAGGTCCGGCATCCGGTTGTCCATCAGGACCACGTCGGCCAGGCCGGCCCGGCAGCGAACGACTGCCTCCACCCCCGTAGCCGCCTCGGCCACTACGGTCATCTCCGGGTCGGCGTCGATCAGCGTGCGCAGCGCCTGCCGGATGAGTGGTTGGTCGTCGGCTACCAGTACCCGGATGGTCATGGGATGTCCTTCCCTCGTTCTCGTTTGCAAGATCAAGGGTCGCGGGATTCCCGGCTCTGCGAATCCTCCCGACGCGGTGTTGTGATTACCGCAGGTGGAGTACGTGTCAAACCTCGGGCAGGGTGTCGCCGGCCCGGATCAGGTCGTTCTGGTAGGCGATGACGACCAGTTGTGCGCGGTCACGGGCTTGCAGCTTCACCATCGTACGATTCACATGGGTTTTGACCGTCAGTGGGGAAAGGTGCAAGCGGCGCGCGATGTCGTCGTTGGAGAGGCCGTGGGCCACCAGCACGAGGATCTCGGTCTCCCGCTCGGTGACCAGGTCGAGCGCCGGCAGCCGGCGGGTGTTCGCCGGCTGGATCTGGTGGATCAGGCGGCTGACCAGCCCGCGGGTGGCGCGCGGGGAGAGCAGGGCCTCGCCGTCGGCGACCACCCGGATGGCGTTGACCAGCTCGGCCGGGTGCACGTCCTTGCCGAGGAATCCGCTCGCGCCGGCCTGCAGGGCGAGGATCACATTGTCGTCGTTGTCGAACGTGGTCAGCACCAGCACGCGCACGCCGGCCAGGCGTTCGTCGGCGCAGATCCGGCGGGTGGCCTCGATGCCGTCCAGGTTCGGCATCCGGATGTCCATCAGGACGACGTCGACCCGGGCACTGTGCGCCAGGTCGACCGCCTCCTTGCCGTCGCCGGCCTCGCCGGCGACCTCCAGGCCGGGCTCGGCGTCGATGATCATCCGGAAGCCGGCCCGGATCAGGGCCTGATCATCGGCCAGCAGGACGCGGATCGGCACGGTCAGGCTCCCTCGGTGGAATCGGCGGGCAGGACGGCGTGTACGCGGAAACGGCCGCCGGCGATCGTGGTGGCGCTGATCGTGCCGTGCGCGGCGGTGGCACGCTCCCGCATGCCGAGCAGCCCGAACCCGGAACCCGCCGGGTGCACCCCGGCGACCTGGTTGGTGATCTCGATGGTCAGGGCGTCCTCGGTGTATTCAAGATCAAGAACGGCGCGCCGGAACCGTAGCGGTGGGCGTTGGTCAGGGCTTCCTGCACGATCCGGTACGCGGCCAGGTCCGCAACCGCAGGCAGCGGGCGGGAGTCGCCACGTTGCTGGTGGCGTACCTCGAAACCGGCCTCGCGCAGCCCGGCCAGCAGGTCGCCGAGGCGGTCCATCCCGGGCGTCGGCTCGGTGCTGGCGACCTCCTGCGGGTCACGCAGGACGGTGATCACCGATTTGATCTCGCGTAGGACGGTGTCGGCGGCGGTCCGGATGTGCCCGAGCACCGGCCATACCTCGTCCGGGCGGTTGCGCAGCACGTGGTCGGCGGCCCCGGCGTGCACGCTGATCACCGCGATGTGGTGGGCGACGACATCGTGCAGTTCCCGGGCGATCCGCAGCCGCTCGTCGATGACCCGCCGCTGGGCCTCCTGCTCGCGGGCCTGCCGGGCCCGCTCGGTCACCTCGACGATGTAGGCCCGCCGCATCCGCACCGAGTCGCCGGTCCCGGCCCCGCCGAAAATGAAGGCGAACAGGCCCACCTGGTTCCACCCCCACCAGCTGAGGAGATGCGTGGCGGTCCCGGCGATCATGAATACGGTCCATACGGTCCCGGCGTAGAACCAGGGCCGGCGCCGGGGGCTGTAGAGCGCGGCGGAGTAGGTCAGCAGGCCCACGGTGACGAACAGGCCGGCCGGTGCGGTGTCCAGCACGATGGTGATCGTGGTGACCGCGGCGGCCAGGGTGAGGGCCGGCTCGGGATAGCGGCGGCGCAGCAGCGTCACCGCTGCCGCGAACACGGCGAACCCGACGATCGACCTGGTGAGCGGCCGCTCGTCCATCCGCAGCACGAGCGTGCACGCTCCGGCGGCCAGGAGCAGGTCACCCAGCCAGGGCGGTAACCACCGGGCAGTCACGTCTTGCATGGTCACGACGGTAGGCCGTCGCTTCCCGTCACCACGTCCTGTCTCCGCGGTATCAATCGCCCGCGCGGATACCGCGAACGCAGTACGCCGCCGCCTGCCCTGACGGGACGACTTATCCGGCGTACCCCGAGATCTTGGATTGGTCCTGTAACCAACCGACGGAGGACCTTTCGTGGCGACCCTGTTGTACCGGATCGGCCGGTTCTCGTTCCGGCGCCGGCGCCTGACCCTCGCTGTGTGGATCATCGTGCTGGCGCTGTTCGGCCTCGGCGCCGCCAAACTCTCCGGTCCGACCAGCGACGCCTTCTCCATCCCGGGCACCGAGTCGTCGCGGGCCATGGACGTGCTGGGGGAGAAGTTCGGCGGTGACGCGGACACCGCGTCGGCCAAGGTCGTCTTCACCGGCGACACGAAACTGACCGGCACCCAGCAGAGGGCGGCCATCGAGAATGCCGTCGCCGCGCTTCGGCGGGCCCCGCAGGTTGCCACGGTGACCGACCCCTTCGAGGCCAAAACAATTTCAAAGGACCTGCAGACGGCGTACGCCACGGTGACGTACTCGGTCGCCGCGGCCGACGTCAGCACCGCCGACCGCGAGGCGATGATGGCGGCCGGCGACGTCGCCGAGACCGCCGGGGTCGGGGTGGAGTACTCCGGTGAGGTCACCACGACCGCCGAGGGCAGCCACGCCGCCGAGGCGATCGGCATCGTGATCGCCGCGCTGGTCCTGATGATCACGTTCGGGTCGCTTGTCGCGGCCGGTCTGCCGCTGCTCAGCGCGCTCGTCGGGGTCGGCATCGGGATGCTCGGCATCAAGATCGCCACCGGCTTCCTCGACCTGTCCTCGTCGACCTCCGCCCTGGCCACCATGCTCGGCCTGGCGGTCGGCATCGACTACGCGCTGTTCGTGGTCTCCCGGTACCGGCATGAGCTGGCCGAGGGACGCGACGGCGAGGAGGCGGCCGGCCGGGCCGTCGGCACCGCCGGATCGGCGGTGGTCTTCGCCGGGCTGACCGTGATCATCGCGCTGGCCGCACTGTCGGTCACCGGCGTGCCGTTCCTGACCGCGATGGGCCTGGCCGCCGCCGGTACCGTGGCGGTCGCCGTGGTGGTCACGCTGAGTCTGGTGCCGGCGGTTCTCGGCTTCGCCGGCCGCAAGATCGTCGGGAAGCGGCGCCGGTCGGCGTCCAGCAAGCCGGCGCTCGGCGAGCGGTGGGCCCGCGGCGTCCTGCGGCACCGTGCGATCGCCGTACTCGTGCCTCTCGGTTTGATCGTCGTTGTTGCCCTGCCCGCCCTCGACCTGCGGCTGGCGTTGCCGGACGACAGCACGGCCGCCGTCGATTCCACCCAGCGCAAGGCGTACGACCAACTCGCCGACGGGTTCGGGGCCGGTTTCAACGGGCCGTTGATCGTGGTCGTCGAGAACACCACCCAGGCCGTTGCCGCCGGCGCCGGGACGGCGATCGCCAAGCTCGGTGACGTCGCGCTGGTCAGCGCCCCGACGATGAATCAGGCCGGCGACACCGCGCTGCTCACCGTCGTTCCGGGCAGCGCGGCGACCAGCGAGGCCACCAAGGACCTGGTGCATGCGATCCGGGCGTACGCGACCACGCTGACCGGTGGAACCCTCGCGGTGACCGGGACGACCGCCATCAACATCGACATCTCGGACAAGCTCACCGGGGCGCTGGTGCCCTACCTGGCGATCGTGGTCGGGCTCGCGTTCATCCTGCTGATGCTGGTGTTCCGCAGTCTGCTGGTGCCGCTCAAGGCCACGCTGGGTTTCCTGCTCTCGGTGGCGGCCGCGTTCGGCCTGCTGGTCACCGTCTTCCAGCACGGGCACCTGGCCGGGTTGCTGGGCGTGGAGTCGACCGGCCCGATCGTCAGCATCATGCCGATCTTCCTGATCGGCATCCTGTTCGGCCTGGCCATGGACTACGAGGTCTTCCTGGTTACTCGCACTCGAGAGGAGTTCGTGCACGGCGCCACCCCGAACGAGGCAGTGCTCACCGGGATGAAGTACGGCGCCCGGGTGGTGACAGCCGCCGCCCTGATCATGACAAGCGTGTTCGCCGGCTTCATCCTGGCCGACGACACCATCATCAAGTCACTGGGCTTCGCCCTGGCGGCGGGCGTCCTGATCGACGCGTTCCTGGTCCGCATGACCATCGTCCCGGCGGTGTTGTCCCTGCTCGGCCGCGCGGCGTGGTGGCTGCCCCGCTGGCTGGACCGCCTCCTGCCCAACGTCGACGTAGAGGGCGAGCAGCTGACAAAGCAGCTGGCCGCAGCCGAACCCCACCCAGAACTGGCCGCGGTGAAGTGAGCCAGCCGGCCGCAGCCGAACCCCGCCCAGAACTGGCCGGGCGCGGTTCGGACCCCGGACCCCGGACCCCGGGCGGACCTCGGACCTCGGGCGGACCCCGGCCCGGGTTGGCCGGGTCAGCGGTCGCTTCGCCGTAGCGGGCGGCAACCGGCGGTGGGGCCGCCCGGGTCGCCGCGGCAGCCGCCGAAGGCGGGGTTCGGGATAGTGCGGTTGTCTGGGCCGCTCGGCGTATCTCTGCATGGAATTTGACGTTGAGCGGCGCGGGCCGAAAGCCCGCGCCGCTCGATTTCCGTCGTTCCGGGCGGGTCTGGCCCGCGCCGTTTGTTTCGCTTTGCCGGTCAGGCCTCGAAGCGGGTGCGTCGGCGGCGGGTGACCATGAAGCCGGCGATGCCGGCGGCGATCAGCGCGGCGCCGGCGATGCCGATGAACGCCGTTTGCGGGCCGGTGATCGGCAGGCCGCCGCCCTCGCCGCCGGTGTTCTCGTCGCCGCCGGTGGTGCCGCCGGTGCTGGTGCCGTTGAGGACGATCTGGGCGGTGTCGTTGGCCTTGTTGGCGTCCGGCTTGAACGCGTCGCACTCGCACTTGGGGTTGAGCTGGACCGAGCCGCGGGCGCCGGGGACGACCTTGGTGATCTTCAGGGCGAACTTCCAGGTGACCGTGGTGCCGGCCGGGAGGACCTCGTCGGTGAAGCAGGCGTACTGGACGGCGTTGGCGTCGCCCTTGAGGATGCTGTCGGTGGTGTTGCGGAAACAGGCGTCCGGAACGCCGGTGACCGTCGCGCCGGTCGGGATGGTGACCAGGGCGGCCGCCGCGGGCAGGCCGAACTGGGAGGCCAGGGTGGCCGGGCCGAGGTTCTTGACGCCGACCGGGATGCTGACCGTGGTGCCGGCCGCGCCGGACGCGGTCGCGCCGACCGCGGCCAGGTCGGCGCCCTGCTGGCCGGTGACCGTGACGTCGAGGGCCTGCCAGTTGTTGTCGGGGTTGGGGTCGGTCTGCTTCGCGGCCGACTTCGGGGTGGAGATCTGCTTCAGCGTGAGCTTGCCGTCGGTGCCGGGGTTGCCGGGGCCGTCGAAGCCGTTGTCGCCGACGAACTTGATCAGGTCGTCGTAGTCGCCGGCGGTCAGCCACTCGTAGTCGCCGGTCGCCTTGCCGGGCGCGAGGGTGTCCTTGCGCAGCTGGTAGGGGAGTTCGACCTGGTAGGTGGCGCCCGGCTGCAGCTCCTCGTCGAAGGTGCAGGCGTTCAGCACGCCGTCGGCGTAGAAGCAGTTGGAGAACTGCTTGACCCCGGCGATGGCGTAGTCGGTGCCGGCCAGCAGCGCGGTGCCGTGCACGACCGTGTCGGTGCTGTTGGTGACCTGCAGCGACGCGGTGAAGCTCGAGCCCGGCTTGGCCGAGACGCTCTGCGTCTTGCCGGCGACCAGGTCGACACCCTCGGCGACGTTGACGTCGACCGTACGCGTCGAGGTGGCGATCCCGTCGGCGCTGAACGTGACGGTGAGCTTGCCCTTCTCGCCGAGCGCGGCCTTGGTGGCGGTGACCGCGGCGAAGTCGGCGAGGCCGCCGTCCGGGCCGACGAAGGTATAGAAGTCGTCCGTGCAGACCAGCTTGGCCGGGCCCTCGTTGACGCAGCCGGGGTCGCCGTCGACGGTGGCCAGGGCGACGCCGGTGAGGTCACCGCTGAGCTCGTAGACGATCTTTCCGCCGGTCAGCGCGTCGCTCTCCTCGGCGAACAGCAGCGGTGCGGCGTAGGTGCTGCCGCCGGCCGCGACCGTCACGTCCGGAAGTAGAACATTAACGGCGGGGCTTGCGGCCTGTGCGGGCGCGGCGACGGCCGCGGCGACGAAGGCGGCGGCACCGGCGGCGAGCAGGCGCCGGACCAGAACACGGTTCATGCGGAAGGTCCCCCATAGCTGTTGGATCTTGGTGCGAGCCGCAGCCTAAAGATCAACTGGCCTGGGCGGGGATCATCCGTTCGGACGGGACCGTATCGTCGTTCTAGCTGTGCACTCCCTGGCAAGTCGCTGTTAACCCGGGTTCCCGGTTTGCGCGTTTTGTGGGAAATGCCGGGATAGCATTGATCTACGTGAGAGTGCTTCGGCGTATGCGGGTGACCACCCGCCTGGTGGCGGGCTTCCTGCTCCTGGCGTTGTGCGTGGTGGCCATCTGGATGGCGGCCGTGTGGTCGGCGGACAGCACCCGGACCACGGCTCAGGCCCTGGCCGCGTCGCAGGCCGAGCTCGACGCGGCCCAGCAGCTGAAATACCGAGTCACCGACGTCAGTGGATGGCAGGCCGGTTACGCCTTCAACATCGTGCGCGGGGCGGCCGGCGCGAGTGCAGACACGGCGCCCGAGCGGGCCGCGTTCCTTGCGTCGATGGACAGTTTCGTCAAGGAACTGAACGCGATGGCGGCGATGTCGCTGTCCGCCGCCGAGCAGGCCGACGTGGCGACGATCCGGACCGCGTTCCAGAAGTTCGCGGACATGGACGCCGAGGTCATCGCCGCTTACCGGGCGGGCACCGCCGCGCAGACCGACAAGGCCAACGACCTGGTGGCCGGGGTGGGCCTCGATCTGTACGCGGTGATCGCCGGCGGTGTCGACCGGCTGCTCGCCAGCGCGCGGGACCACGAGGCCGTCGCGCACCGGCGGGCCGACAACACCGCCAACCGCACCACCCACGTCGCCAACCTGGTCGGCGGCCTCACCCTGATCGTCGCGGTGGTGCTTGCGGTTGCGCTGTCGCTGTCGATCATCCGGCCGCTGAGCGCCCTGCAGGACCGCCTCGCCGACATCGCCGAGGGCGAGGGAGACCTGACCCGGCGGCTCGAGACCAGCGGAAACGACCAGTTCACCGACGTCAGCCGGTCGTTCAACAAGTTCGTCGACAAGATCGCCGGAACGGTACGGGAGATCGGCGCCTCGGCCACCACGGTCGCCAACGCCAGCGAGACGCTCACCACCACCGCGATCCAGATCATGGTGGACGCCAAGGCGACGTCCCGGCAGTCCGGCGAGGTCGTGCTGGCCGCTGACGAGGTCGCCGCCACCGTGCGCACGGCGGCGGCGAGCACCTCCTCGATGGGCGGCTCGCTGCAGACGATCGCCGGCACCGCGGCCGAGGCGAGCCAGGTCTGCGAGCAGAGCATGCAGGCGGCTCGCGCGACCCAGGACGTGATCGGGCGGCTCGCCACCTCGAGCGAGGAGATCGGCGGGATCGTCAAGGCGATCACCGCGATCGCCCAGCAGACCAACCTGCTCGCGCTCAACGCGACCATCGAGGCGGCCCGGGCCGGCGAGTCGGGCAAGGGCTTTGCCGTGGTGGCCGGCGAGGTGAAGGACCTGGCCCAGGAGACCGAGGTCGCCACCGACAACATCACCGCGAAGGTGCAGAGCATCCAGCAGGACACGACGATGGCGGCCGCGGCGATCGGCGAGATTGTCGAGATTGCCGGCCGGCTGGGCGGTTTCCAGTCCACCATCGCCACGGCCGTTCAGCAGCAGACCGCCGCCACCGACGAGATGAGCCGCAACATCGCCCAGTCGACGACCGCCTCGGCAGACATCGCCGCGAACATCGCCACCATCTCGTCGGAGGCGCAGACCACCACCAGCGGCGTCATCGACATCAAGCAGGCAACGCAAGAGCTCTCCCAACTGAGCAACGGGCTGCGGGTGCTGGTCGGTCAGTTCCGGGTCTGAGGCCTGTCCTGGGTCTACTCCTCGGGGATCGCGCGGTCGAAGAACGCCGGGCGGGGGACGTCCGGGTCGGGGCCGTTGCGGACGCCGGTGTCGAGGGCGTCGATGCGGGCGACCTCCTCGGTGGTCAGCTCGAAGTCGAAGACGTCGAAGTTCTCCGCGATGCGGCCCGGGTTGGTGGACTTCGGGATCGCCGAGCGGCCGTGCTGCAGCTGCCAGCGCAGCATCACCTGGGCCGGCGTCTTGTCGTGCCCGGTCGCGATCGTGCCGATCGCGGGGTCTTCGAGGACGTTGCGGCGTTCCTCGCCCCAGCCCGGGTAGAACGTGATGCCACCGATCGGCGACCACGCCTGAGTCAGGATGCCGTGCTCGGCGTCGGCCTTCTGCACATCGGGCTGACTGAAGTAAGGGTGCAGCTCGATCTGGTTGACCGCCGGCACGACCTGGGTCTGGGAAAGCAGATCGTCCAGGTGATGCCGCATGAAGTTGCTGACCCCGATCGCCCGCACGCCGCCGTCGGCCAGCAGTTTCTCCAGCGCCCGGTAGGCCGCGACCACCCGGTCGAAACGGTCGGGCGCCGGCTGGTGCAGGATCAGCAGATCGAGCCGGTCGACGCCGAGCTTGCGGGTGGCCTTCTCGAACGCGTGCAGCGTCTCGTCATACCCGTAGTCGCTGACCCACACCTTGGTCTCGATGAAGATCTCGCCCCGGTCGATGCCGGACCGGCGAATGCCCTCGCCGACCTCCCGCTCATTGCCGTAGGCGGCAGCGGTGTCGACATGCCGGTAGCCGATCTTGAGCGCGGCCTCGACCGCTGCCGCGGTCTCCTCGGGTGGGCTCTGAAAAACACCGAGACCAAGGGCCGGCATGCGTACGCCGTTGTTGAGAACCAGTTCTGCGGTCATGCCCCGACGCTAGTTCGGCGCCGCCCCGATAGAGGGGTACCAGGTGTACCACCCTCAGGAGGTAACGGAGAACTCTCCGCCCTTGACGCCGCCGACGAAAGCTGCCCAGCCGGCGGCGCCGAAGAACAGCACCGGCCCATCCGGATCTTTGGAGTCGCGCACCGCCGTGCCGCCGTTGGGGAGGCCGGCCGCCTCGACGCAGTTGTTGTTGCCACCGGATCTGGTCGACTTTCGCCAGGTCAGGGTGGCGGGGTCACGATCCCTCATGGTGGTTCTTCTCCCTCAGGACCTTGCTGATCACCGCGTTCGAGCCTTCCATATCCAGCGAGCGACTGTCCAGGTCGTTCCAGACCTGCTCGTATGCCTCGATCTCATTGGCTTTGTCCAGGTAAAGAGCGCCCGTCACGCTGTCGCTGTAGACGGTCGGCGGTTCCTGGGCTCCGCCGTCGCCATTCGGCGACGATGGGAATTCCAGGATCGTGAACTTGCCGGTCCCGGAGGCCCGATGGAGTCCGGCCGTCAGTGGCAGCACTCGCACGCTGGCCTTCTTCTCCTCATTGGCCTTCAGTAAGTGCCACAGTTGCTGTTGCATTGCGCCCGGAATGTCCGTGGAAGCGAGCAGGACGGCCTCGGAGACGATCACCTCGAGGTGGGGCGGCGGCGGGAAGTGTCGCGACAGCAGCCCTTGACGCTGCTGCTTGATCTTGATCCCGGCCAGGACCTCGGTATCCGTGAATTGCGGTGTGTCGGCCCGCATGACGGCCTCCATATAGCTTGGCGCCTGCAGCAGACCCGGGACGACCTGCGGTTCGAAGGTTCGGATCCGCGCTGCCGCGCCCTCGAGGCCGACGTAGAGCTCGAACCAGTCCGGCATGACCACGTCGTTGTAGGACTGCCACCAACCCCGGGCCTTGGTCTCCTTGGCCAGGCTCACCAGGGCTTCGGTGACGCCGGCGTCGGTGCCGTAGAAGTCGCACAGCATCTTGACCTCCGGGCCCCGGACCGGGACGGCGCCCTTCTCGATGCGCCACAGCTTCTGGGTGGAGCACTCCATGTATTCCGCCGCTACCTTGATCGTCTTTCCGGCGGACTCGCGCTGCTGGCGCAGGAACCGGCCCAGCTGGCGGCGGGGAACTGTCGAGTTGGCGCGTTCGGTGTTGTCGATCTCCATGGATAGTTCGCTTCCCTTCGAGCGGTTTGATCTATCCGGTATGGAGTCGGCCCGTACTCCATGGTGGAAGGCGCGCGTCGCCTTCGTGGAATACATATCGAGAAAGTCGGCCAAAAACTAGTGTGCAGCCGAATTCAATCTAACGGAATGTTGTTCCTCGCCGATGCCGCGTCCACGATGAGTCCAGGCGGCGGATGTCCCGGCCCCCGGTGGGCATCCGCCACCGCCGATATCAGTGTCCCGATCTTGACGAAAGGGTTGCGGCGTGGACCAGATGCCCCGGCGAATCCCCGGCACGCACGTGCATCCGGAGCTGCGGAGCGAGACGCGGCCAACCATTCCGGAGAATGATGGCATGCCGACTCGCGACCAATTGCTGCGCGTTCTAGAACACCTCCGATCATGGCCGACCCCGAATTCCGGAGAAAGGTTGTCGGCGCAATGATGCGAGACGAGTTGCTACGGCGCATTTCCGGTCTTCCCGCCGAGACCGACATCGGAGTCCGCGTAGGCGACGGCCACCTGGACATCACCGACGTGATCACCTGGGACAACGGCGATCGCGGCGCGCTGACCTGCCACCCACCCGACCTACGAGACCTACTACGCGAATGGGACCTCCCCGACGCCACGTTCGCCCGGATCACCCACCCGCCGTTCACCCGGATCGCGCAACCGGCGGAGGAGACCACGCGGGCCTGGCGCCGATAGCCGCTCGGAACCTCGATCTTGCGGAGTTGCTGTCAGCTCCTAACGGGAAGTCGCCATGATCGCGGGTGGGTCACGGCGGCGGGGAGCGCCGGCCGGGTGGTGGCCTCGATCTTGTAGGGAAGCCGTTGGCTCCTAACGGGAAGTCATCATGATCGTGGGCGGCCCGGCAGCGGGCCCGGGGTGGTGCGCGGTGGAGGTGCGGGCCGGTGTGGTTTGGGGCGGCGTCCGGTGACCGGGAGCGGGCAGAAGATCGAGGGAGTCGGTCGGCGGTGACCTAGGGAGGTTGGTGGGATGCTGTGGGTTATCCCCGATCCACCGCCGGGAGGTCATCGAAGATGCTGCCGCTCAGCAACGCCAACCTGCCATCCCTGCAAGACCAGCGGAAAGACGTCGCCGTTCCGAACTATGACCGGGCCGCGCTGCGAGCCGGCATCGTGCACTTCGGAGTGGGTGGCTTCCACCGCGCCCATCAGGCGATGTACCTCGATCGCCTGATGAATGAGGGCAAGGCCCTCGACTGGGCGATCTGCGGGGTGGGGGTGATGCCGGCCGATGAGCGGATGCGACAGGTGCTGACCGCGCAGGACGGGCTCTACACGCTGGTGGTCAAGTCGCCGGACGGCGCACTCGACGCCCGGGTGATCGGGTCGATCGTCGAATATCTCTACGCGCCGGACGACCCGGAAGCCGTCATCGAGAAGATGGCGTCGCCGGAGATCCGGATCGTGTCGCTGACCGTGACCGAAGGGGGTTACAACTTCCACGCGGTCACCGGCGAGTTCATGGCCGACAACCCGGACGTGCAGCACGACCTCACCCTGGGCAATCAGCCGAAGACCACGTTCGGGCTGATCACCGAGGCGATCGAACGGCGGCGGCAGCGGCAGATCACACCCTTCACGATCATGAGCTGCGACAACATCCAGGGGAACGGGGAGGTGGCTCGGCGGAGCTTCGTGGCGTACGCCCGGCTGCGTGACCCGGGCCTCGCCAGTTACGTCGCCGAGCACGTGGAGTTCCCGAACAGCATGGTCGACCGGATCACCCCGATGACCACCGACGAGGACCGCGACCAGGTGCGCGCCACGTTCGGGCTGGAGGACGGCTGGCCGGTGGTGTGTGAGCCGTTCACGCAGTGGGTGCTCGAGGACAGCTTCGGAACGGGCCGGCCGCCGTTCGAGGACGTCGGCGTGCAGGTGGTGCCGGACGTCGAACCGTACGAGTTGATGAAGCTGCGCCTGCTCAACGCCTCCCACCAGGGGCTCTGCTACTTCGGCTGGCTGGCCGGCTACCGGCTGGTGCACGACGTCGCGCAGGATCCGCTGTTCGCCAAGTTCCTGCTGGCCTACATGGAACGGGAGGCCACCCCGACGCTGGCCGCGGTACCCGGTGTTGACCTGCGGGAATACCAGCATCAGCTGATCGACCGGTTCTCCAACTCGCAGGTACGCGACACCGTCGCCCGGCTGTGTGCGGAGAGCTCGGACCGGATCCCGAAGTGGCTGCTCCCGGTGATCCGGCACAACCTGGACACCGGCGGCGACATCGTGCTGTCCACCGCGATCGTGGCGTCCTGGGCCCGCTACGACGAAGGGGTCGACGAGCAGGGACAGCCGATCGAGGTGGTCGACCGGTTGCGGGAACCATTGATGGCGGCGGCCAAGAAACAACAGGACGAACCACTGGCATTCATCGCGAACCGGGAGGTGTTCGGGGACCTGGTGGACAGCGAGCGCTTTGTCTCGGCGTACACCTCGGTGCTCGCCGGCCTGCACCACAAGGGAGCGCGAGCGACCCTCGAAGATCTTGTGTCAGGGATTGGATAGCCCCTGGTTGTCGCGAAGTGACAGCATGAGCGCGTGACCCTGCCGCTGCGTGTCAATGTCGCGCCGGAGCGGGCGGATGCCTCGCCCGGCGACAACCTCCAGTTCGATGTCACCGTGCGCAACGCGAGTGACATCGTGGAGCATTACGGCGTCGAGCTGCTCGGGCTGCCCGACGGGGCGACCGTGCGCACCGAGCCCGAGGTCGCCAAGCTGCGGCCGGCCGAGAGCGGCACGCTGACCGTCAAGGTCAACCTGCCGGTGCAGCCGCCGGCGCCGGCCGGCACCTACGTGGTGGGTGCGCTGGTGCGGTCGAAGTACCGGCATGACGTGTCACGCTGCGTCGAGGTGCCGATCGAGCTGGCCAGCGTCGAGCAGATCACCCTGCGCACCACCCCCGAGGTGGTGACGGGTGGGCGCACCGGGCAGTACACGTTGGAGATCGCCAACGGGGGTAACGCTCCGGTGCGGCTCTACCTGACCGCGACCGACCCGGAGCGACGGGTCACCGCTACCTTCCAGCCGGGCTGGCTCGATCTGCCGCCGGGCAGTAACGCCCGGGTGTTGCTGAACGTGTCGGCGCCGCTGCCGTGGAACAAGGAGAAGCAGCGCCAGCTCACCATCGCCGCCACCCCCGACCTGCCCAACGCAACCCCGGTGAGCGGTACGGCGACGTTCGTGCAGCAGCCGCGGATCGCGTCGAAGTTCGCCAAGGTCGCCGGGATCGCGGCCGCGGTGGTGGTGCTGGCCGCGGCGATCGCGGTGCCGGCCCTGCTCAACCGGGCCAAGGACAAGCCCGACCCGGCCGCGGTCAACCAGACGGCCGCGGTTCCGACGGCGGGGGCGACCACCGCCGCGCAACAACAGCAGAGCGCGGCACCCCCGGCCACTTCGGCGGCGGCACCCTCGCAGGTCGCGCCGCCGGTGGAAGCGAGCACAGCCCCGACCTCGGCGGCGGCCACCACCACCGCACCCACCGGTGGGGGAGAGCGCGAGATCGACCTGACCACACCCCCGCCCGGGGTGGTGGCCAGTGACGTCTTCCGCAACCAGGGCTTCCTGGTCAGCGGGGACCCCAAGGCGGTCGCGGTGGCCGGCTGTGAGAACGCGCGCAGCGCCGCCGTGGTGGAGGAACCGACCGGCAAGTTCCTGACGTCCAGCTCACCCGATGACCCGACCAAGTGTCACGAGGTGCCGTTGCTCATCGACTTCCTGTCGGACGGCCCGCCGGTCGGGGCGCTCAAGGTCACCCCGCTGACGCCCAACACGCTGCTCATGGAGGTCACGTTCCGCGACTTCCAGCGGGTCGACTCGACCACGCTCACCGTTCCGGCCGACGTCGCGAAGTCGCACGGCGGGGTCGATCAGGTGCTGATCAGCTCGACCGTCGGCCCGGTGTCGATAACGAAGCTGCAGATTGCACCCTTGAGCTGAGGATCGCCCAGGACATCAGCGTCACGCACAAAGCGCCGTTGATGAACGACGCCGTTACGTCGCTCGGGTGGTGCATGCCGCGGTAGAGGCGGGACAGCGCCACCCCGACCGGCATCAGCAGCAGCGCCCAGCACAGCCACTTCTGCCAGGTCTGGTGCACCAGCCGGGCCAGGATCAGGGCCAGCCCGCAGTACAGGGCGAACGCGGCCGACGTGTGCCCGGACGGGAAACTCGACGTGGGCGGCGAGTTGTCGAGGTGCTTGACCTGCGGTCGCTGCCGATCGATGACCAGCGTGGTGAAGAAGAAGACAAGCGCCTGGGCGGTGACCGCCGCGCACAGGAACAGCGGCTCGTACCAGCTGTGCAGGGTCTTCAGCAGGATCAGCGCCGCGATCGCGGTGACCCCGATGATCACCGGGGTGCTGCCGATCAGGCTGAAGATCTCGGTGACCAGGTTCCACGGTGGAGTGCGGTGCGCCGCGAAATAGCGGTTGATGCCGTCCTCGGCGGTGAACGGCCATACGTCGTTGAGCACCTTGGTGACCAGCAGGCCGAGGGCGATCATCCCGAGCAGCAGGGCGATGAGCCACGGCACGATTCGTTTGGCGTAGTACGCCGCCTTCTCCAGCATGAGCCGGGCACTACCCGGATCGAGGTTCTTTCATGCCTCAGGCCGCGTACGCCGCCTCGGCCCATTCGCCGGCGCCGTCGCCGCCGCGCCGTTTCACCCGGTACATCGCCTCGTCGGCGAGGCGCAGCGCCTCCGGCAGGTCGGCCGCGTACGCCCCGGCCACCCCGATGCTCACGGTGGCCGGGCAGTCCGGGATCGCCCGTACCGCCGCCACCATGCGCGCCGCCACCCGCAGCGCGTCGGCCGGCCCGACCCCCGGCAGCAGCACCGCGAACTCGTCCCCGCCCAGCCGGGCCAGCAGGTCCTCCTCGCGCAACTGGGCGCCGAGCGCGTCGGCGATGGCCCGCAGGGCGGCGTCGCCGGCCGCGTGCCCGGCCGTGTCGTTGATCTGCTTGAACTTGTCGGTGTCCACCACCATCACGGTGAGCTTGTCGGCCGGCCGCAGCTGGGCCTGCCGGACCGCCCGGTCGAAGGCGCCCCGGTTCGCGATGCCGGTCAGCGCGTCCAGCGCCGCCGCCCGGGCCGCCTGCTCGTGCTGGGTCCGCAGCAGTTCGAGGGACTTCATCGCCTCGACCGACTGCAGCATGCGCAGCCGGTGCCGCCACATCGCGGCGGCGAGCGTGTCGCCGTACGCCATGGTTGCCCCGGCCTCGGCCGAACCGCGTGCCGCCAGCAGCAGCGCCCTGGTCCGGTGGGTGGCCGCAGTGATCAGCCAGCCGGCGTCCGGGGTGAGTGTCGCGACGGCGTGCTCGATCACGGCGTACGCCTCGTCGGGCCGGCCCGAGCGGCGCAGCGCGACCGCGTGGAACGGGCGGCTGTAGGCCAGCGCGGTGGTACTCATCCCGCGGGCTTCCAGAATCCGCAGGTAGCGCTCGATGTCGACGGCGGCGCCGGCCGGGTCGTGCCGGTCGGCCCGCGCGCAGGCCGCCGCCAGCAGGGCGGTCTCCCGCCACGCCTCGGCGTCCTGCCCGCGGGCCTCGGCGGCGGCCCGCAACGCGTACCGCTCGGCCTCGGCGGTGTGGCTCTCCGCCTCCGCGACCTGGCCGACCTGGTAGAGCTCGAGGGCCCAGAACAGGTGCAGCTCGGCCTGGTTGTACAGCCACATCGCCCGGTTGCCGTTGTCGGCCGGGCTCATCGCGTACGCGGCGTCGTAGTGGGCGCCGACCAGCTCGTACAGCCGGAGCTCGAAGTAGCCGATGGCCACCGCGACCCGCCCGTTGACCGCCGCGACCGGGTCGGTCTCGCCGGTCACCGCGGTCTCCGCGGTGACCAGGTCCTGCAGGACGCCGGTTTCGCCTTCGCCCTCGCCCAGCCGCAGCTGGTGCGAGGCCCGGGTGGCGAGCGCGCAGGCGAGCCAGCCCGGGCTGTTCTCCCGCACGGCCGCCTCGGCCATCAGGTCGAGGGCCGGGACCGCGCCGTGCGGATCGCCCAGATTGATCAGGGCGAGGGCCCGCACGAAATGCATGCCGGCCGGCCCGTCACCGCCGGTCAGGTACGTCTCGGCCTCGGCCAGCGCTGCCGCTGCCTGCCCGCTCTGTGCCTGCTCGAGCAGCCGTGCCGCCTGTCGCGCAATGTCGCTCATCGGCCCTCCCGGGCGGCCTTATCGACCGCCCGGCCTGGGTCTTCAGCTAAACACCGTCCTCAGTTGAACGAGATGATTTTGTTGATCAGGCCGCCGCCCGGGAAGTCGAGCATCAGCACGCCGGTGCGGACCACCGGGGTGTGCACCTCGGGCCCCTCGTTCAGGTAGATCAGCAGGAACGGGTCGACGCCCTGTACCCCGAGCGCGCCGCCGGCCACCTGCTGGGGCTGGGCGAAGACGCTGGAGCCGCTGCCGAAGTTCACGTACATCTTGCTGGGGTCGCCCGCGCTCGTCGCGTCGAGGAAGCGGCGCACCTGGTCACGCTTGGTGGCGATCGCCCCGACGCTGGACACGGTGTAGTTGTCCTGCACGTACGTGGAGTTGCCGTCGTTCCAGCCGTCGAACTGAGCGAGACCGTAATTCGAGTACCGTCCGCCACGCGCGCCGTTCAGCACGGCGAGCACGACCTTGCCCCGCACGGCGCCGAGCGCCGGCATGGCCGCGGCCGACGATCGGCTCACGCTGGGGGACCACCAGAGGTTCGGGCGTTTGGCGACGTACGCGTCAAAAATGTCAATAAAGCTGGACTGACCGGTCACGTCCGTACACGAACCGATCTCGCCGGTGCACTCCTGCTTGAGGCGTACGACCACGGTCTCGCCCGGATGCGCCGTCAGAAAGTCGCCGAGCTTGTTCAGCACGTCGTCGAAGTTGGCGTTCTGGTAGGTCGCCCCGTGGTGGATCGTGAAGGTGTTCCCGGTGTTGACCCGGGCCCGGATGTCGATCATCCGAATGCCCGCGTTGAGCTGCGCGGTCAGCGTCGCGCCGGAGTCGCCGAAGTCCTCCTGCGTCTGCGTCCAGGCCCCGCCGTGGATCGAGATGGTCTCGTGCGTGCCCGGGATGGACAGGCTGGCCAGGCTGCGGGAATCGGACAGGCTGCGCATCCAGTCCGGGTTGCCGGCGGTGCTCAGGGTCCGGTAGGAGGCGTCGGCCGCAAACGCGGCAGACGGGATCGCGACAAGGGCGGCGGCGAGGGCGGTTGCGCCGAGGACGGCGACGGCACGCTTCATGGCCGGAAAGATATCGATCAATGCCCGTACGGCGAAAGGGCTAAGTTACTCGCGGGTCTGCCCGTCGACGCCCTCGTAGGCCGGCCGACCGCTAACTGGCGGCGGCCAGCTTCAGGAGGCGCTGGATCTGGGACTGGCGGCGGGTGGTCAAGGTGGTGGCCAGGGCTCGGGTGGGTGGGTAGGCGCCGGCCGTCTGTTCCATTCTCGACGTCTCTACGCAATTGCCCAGGTGGCCCAGGAGCAGGCTTATCGCCGTACGGTCGAAGGGGTTTGCTGTTTTTAGCTCTGTTACGTCTGTGGGGCGCAGCATGTGCAGGGCGCCGTGGCCCTCGTGAGCGTCGGCCGAGTCCGGGGCGGTCAGCGGCTGTTGCCAGCCCAGCAACCAGCGGCGGAACGTGCCGTCCTCCTCGTGCCACTGGGTTCGCAGCTCGGTGGATATCTCGCGCAGTGCGGGGTCGGTCGCTCGGGCCTCGGTCAGGGCCGCTACCTGGTCGCCCTCGGCTATCTGCTCCAGGGCCATCTGCAGGAACATCACGTCGGCGCTGTTGAAGGCGGGCGTGGCCGCCGGCTGCTCTGCGGAGCAACCGGCGACCAGCGTCAACAGCAGCGCTAACCGGATCAGACGGCTTGCCACAGGGCGGGGACGTTCGGCGGTTCCCAGCCGGCTATCGCGGTGTGCGCCTGGCGGCAGCGGTAGGAGATGCCGTTGTAGGTGACCACGCTGCCTACCTGGTAGGTCGTGCCGGCCTTCCACGTGCCGGAAGCCGGGGGAGCGGTGGTCGGAGCGGTAGTGGGCGGGGCTGTGGTGGGTGCGGTGGTCGGCGGCGTGGTGGGCGTTGTTGTGCTGCCGCCGCCGATGTTGAGGTCTACGCAGGAGTAGAAGGCGTTGTTGGTGTCGGCTACGTTCCAGCGGGCCAGCACCGTCTGGCGGCCGGTGAAGCCCTTCATGCTCACCGTGTGGCTCTTGGTGGCCCCGGGCTGGGCGCCGCCGTCGTTGAAGCTGGCCAGCAGGGTGCCGCCGATGAAGTACTCCCACGTGCTTGTCGAGTGGCGGGCGGTGAGCACCCAGTTGAACGTCACCGTCTGGCCGGCTGCGGCGGCCGGCCAGGCCTTCGAGGTGTCGTTCAGGACCGCGAAGCGGCTGCCGCCGCCGTTGCACTGGGTCGAACCCTTGGGGGCCTCGACGCTCTGCGGCTCGTAGACGATGTCGCCGCAGTTGGCTACCGCGCCGCTGGCGCAGTTGGCCTGGCGGCTGGGCGGGGATGAGATGTAGCCGTGGGCCGCGGCGGGGGCCACGGCTACCAGCAGCGATGCGGCGGTCGCGGCGATGGTCAGGGCGGGCAGTGCGAACCTACGTCTCATGAAGGGACTCCTTCGGGGTCGTGGGCTCTTCATGAAGGGGGACGGCGTGGTTCGTCGAACATAAGTTAAAGATTGTTAACAGTAAATAGAACTTAACGAAGTTTCTCGATGCGTCATTAATCGGCTGCCCGGCCCCGGAGTGATCGGATACGTTCGCGCGATGGAACCACTCACCGAGCCGGAGCTTCGCGGCTCGTTCGTCAACTGCAGTAAGGGCGAGGCCGGCCGGATCAAGATGCCGCTCGACCTGGCGACCACCGCCTGGCGCGACCTCGACTTCTTCGGCTGGGCCGACCCGGGGGCGCCGCAGCGGGCGCTGCTCGTGGTGCCGATGGACTCCGGGCCGGTCGGGGTGCTGCTGCGCCGGCCGGAGACCCGGCGGACGACGGTGGTGCGCTCCAGCATGTGCCAGGTCTGCTTCACCGGGCACTCGGCCGGCGGCGTCACGCTCTTCGTGGCACCCCTGGCCGGCGCGGCCGGGCGCCAGGGCAATTCGGTCGGCCTCTATCTGTGTTCCGACCTGGCCTGCTCGCTCTACCTGCGCGGCAAGCGGCAGCCGCGGGGTCGCCTGGTGCGGCCGGAGGAGACGCTGACCCTCGACGAGCGGGTGGACCGGGCGATGACCGGGGTGCGTGGGTTCGTCAAGCGGGTGGTGGCCGGATGACCGAGCTGATCGCGCCGACCACCCGGCTGCACCGGGCCTGGCTGGAGTCACGCGACGAGTGGGGCCGCGGCGTGCACCAGGACGGTGCCGGCTTCCGGTCGGGGGACGAATACGACTCCGCCGAGGGCTTCGCCACCTGGGTGGCGCGCCTGCGGGCGGAGGAGGACGTGACCGTTCCGCCCGCGCCCAACTGGGTGCACTGCACCTATCGGTGGATCGTCGAGGACGGCCGGGTGCTGGGCGCGATCGCGCTGCGTCACGAGCTCAACGAGATGCTGTTCACCATCGGCGGGCACATCGGCTACGGGGTGCGGCCGTCGGCGCGCCGACGCGGGCTGGCCAGCTGGGCACTCGCCGAGATTCTTGACGAAGCCCGCAAGCTGGGGCTCGACCGGGTGCTGATCACCTGCGACGTCGGCAACACCGGTTCGGCCCGGACGATCCTGAAGGCCGGTGGCGTTCTCGAGGACGTTCGGGAAGGTAAACAGCGGTATTGGATCGCTATTTCCGGATAAATACCTCAAGCGCGAAAGGTGACCCACAGAATGCGCTGAGAAGCGGCATAACTTCCCCCTAGGTTGGCTCCCTAGCGTCCTGGGCAGCTACCACCAAAGGGGAAGTCAGCATGCTCTACGCCTCGACCCGGCTAAATGAATCCACTGACCAGAAGGTCTTCGTCGATTCCTCGGGACGCCGCAAGCGGATGCTCACCGTCGCCGGCCTGGTCGTCGCGGCCGCCGCGGCGCTCTACATCGGCGTGGTCGGGGTGAGCGTGCTGCAGGCCCCGCAGACCGGCCTGACCACGAAGGGCACGGTCACCCCGACCTCGACGGCAAAGGCGGGCGGCTGAGCCGGGTGTCAACCGGCGAACAGCTTCGTGAACGCGTAATCGGACTGGTCAACCCCGCTGCAGGTGGCACTCAGGGTGCCGTCGTCGCAGTCGCCGTTGTCCCGGTTGACCGACCAGAACCGGACAAAACCAAGACCTTTGGAAGTGGCAAAGCCCAGCAGGGTACGGGCGTCAGAGAGCGTAGTCACCGGGCCGGTGTCGTTGACCCCGATCATCGGCGTCACGCCCAGCATCGCGTACAGCTGCTTGTCGCTCTTGCCGGTCCAGACGCTCGCCAGGTCGTCGTGCACCGCCTCGGTGGCCGCCGCCATCGCCGTACCCCAGTCGCCGTCCGCGGCGAAGTTCATCGTCATCGCGTTCACCGTGACCGTGACCCCGGCCTTGGCCACGCTGCGCAGCAGCGCGATCCCCGCCGACGTCAGCCCGGCCGTCCCGTCGCCGACCGGCAGGGTCAGCGTGATCGCGGTGCGCCGCGACTTCTGCAGCTTGGCCAGCGCCGCCGAGACGACGGCGTTGTCGACCGGTCTTTCGATGTCGACGTCGAGATGGTTGCTATCGGCCACATCAAGGGCTTTGCCGTACGCCGTGGCCAGCCCCGCCGCCGAGCACACGCTCTCCAGGTAGGTGCCGGTCGCCCCGCCGGTGGCGACGATGACGTCGCCGTCGATCTTCGCCAGCCGCGCCCGGACCGCGGCGTTGCCGATGGCCAACGTCCCGTCCCAGGTCGGCGTGCAGGTGCCGGCCTTGTCGGCGACGACGAACGCCACCGCGAAGTCGCCCTGCCCGGTGGCCTTCTGGATCGCGGCGATGTCGGCGGTCCCGCTGACCACGTCGACGTAGGGCGCGACCGGGGGAGTCGCGGCCACGGCGGCGGTGCTGGTCGCGGAGGCCGACGCCGATGCCGATGCCGAGGCCGACGGGGATGACGACACCGAAGGGGCGGCCGAGGGGGAGGTGCCCGCCACGAAGGACGGTGCGGCCGAGGACGAGCAGCCGCCGGCGAGAAGAAGAGCGGCGAGGGAGAGACGGCGGAGATGCATCTCCGCACTATCCCCTTGCTCCCTATGTGCGAGATAAGAACGCGATTAAAGGGGAAATTTCGTGCCAGCAATTCGGGCGAGGTGGGTCGTACTCGCCGTGGTCGTCACCCTGTTCGCCAGCATCCTGGTGGTGAACGGCATTGTCCTGGGCGAATTCACCCAGGACGGCGCGGTGGCCTCGACCGCCGACACCGACCAGGTGCCGTCGGCCGCGCTCAAGGGCGGCCCGGTCATCCAGACCGACGGCAAGACCACCACCACGGTGACCGTGCCGGACAAGCAGATCGTGCTGACCTTCGACGACGGGCCCGACCCGAAGTACACCCCGGAAATTCTGAAGGTCCTGGCCGAGTACGACGTGCCGGCCACCTTCTTCATGATCGGTTCCGAGATCAGCCAGCACCCGGATCTCGTTCGCCAGGTGCGCGACGCCGGCCACGAGATCGGCATCCACACGTTCACCCATCCCGACCTGTCCACCAAGAACGAGTGGCGGCGCGAGGTGGAGATGCAGGAGACCCAGTTCGCCCTGGCCGGCGCGGCCGGAGTGTCCAGCGTGATCTTCCGGCCGCCGTACTCGTCGACGGTCCAGGCCCTGGACAACAGCAACTGGGCCGTCATGTCGGACATGGGCGGCCGGGGCTACCTGACCGTGGTCAACGACCTGGACAGCCGGGACTGGGAGTCCGGTGCCACCATCGCCGACATCACCAAGGCAGTGCTGCCCGAGGACGACGCCGGGGCGATCGTGCTGTTCCACGACGGCGGCGGCGACCGGTCGAAGACCGCCGAGGCGCTCGCCACCGTGATCCCGGAGTTGCAGCAGGAGGGATACACCTTCACCACGGTGGCCAAGCTGACCGGGATGACCACGGTCAACCCGGCCGCCACCGGCAAGGAACGCGCGCTCGGCCTCGGCCTGGTCGGTGCGGTGCGGGTGGCCCGGCACGTGACCGGCTGGTTCGCCGCGCTGCTTCTGGTGGTCGGCATCCTCACCGTCGCCCGGCTGGTGATCATCCTGGTGCTCGGCCGCCGGCACGCCCGCCGGAAGCCGCCGGCCACCCCGTACACCAAACCGGTGACCGTGGTGGTGCCCGCCTACAACGAGAAGGAGTGCATCGCCGACACGCTGAGATCCCTGGCCGCCAGCACCTATCCGATCCGGATCGTGGTGGTCGACGACGGGTCCACCGACGGGACGGCCGAGATCGCCGAGTCGCTGAAGCTCGCCAACGTCACCGTCATCTGGCAGCCCAACAGCGGCAAACCGGCCGCCCTCAACACCGGCATCGCCAACGCCGACACCGAGGTCGTGATCATGATGGACGGTGACACGGTCTTCGAGCCGGACACCGTGCGGCGGCTGGTGCAGCCCTTCGCCGACCCGCGGGTCGGCGCGGTCGCCGGCAACGCGAAGGTGGCCAACCGGCAGGGCATGGTCGCGCTCTGGCAGCACATCGAGTACGTGGTCGGCTTCTCCATCGACCGGCGCGCCTACGACGTGGCCCAGTGCATGGCCACCGTGCCCGGGGCGATCGGCGCGTTCCGGCAGGCCGCGCTGCGGCAGGTCGGCGGGCTCAGCGACGACACCCTGGCCGAGGACACCGACCTCACCATCGCGATCATCCGGACCGGGTGGCGGGTCGTCTACGAGGAGCACGCCCGGGCCTGGACCGAGGCCCCGACCACGATGTCCCAGCTCTGGCGGCAGCGCTACCGGTGGAGTTACGGCACCATGCAGGCGATGTGGAAGCACCGCCGGGCCCTGGTCGAGAAGGGCACGTTCGGCCGCCGCGGCCTGCTCAACCTGGCCATCTTCCAGACCCTGCTGCCGCTGCTGTCCCCGCTGATCGACGTGTTCCTGATCTACGGCCTGTTCTTCCTCAACCCCCTGGAAACCCTGGCCGCGTGGCTGGGCATGCTGGCCGTGCAGGCGCTCAGCACGATCTACGCGTTCCGGCTGGACAAGGAGTCGCTGAAACCACTGTGGCGGCTGCCGTTGCAGCAGTTCGTCTACCGCCAGGTGATGTATCTGGTGCTGATCCAGTCGACCCTGGCCGCGCTCGGTGGCATCCGGCTCGGCTGGCAGAAACTGCGCCGCACCGGCGGCCTCGAAGCCCTGCTGGGCCAGCGGGTCAACTGATCAGCCGGCGTTCCCAGGCCCACGCGGCGATCTCCACCCGGTTGCGGGCCCCGAGCTTGGTCTGCACGCTGCCCAGGTGGGTCTTGACGGTGCCGATCGAGATGAACAGCTCACCGGCGATCTCCGCGTTGGTCAGGCCCTTCGCGGCCAGCTTCACCACGTCCAGTTCCCGCGGGGACAACCCGCCGTCGTCGCTCTTCGGCGCCGGCGGGGACAGGTGCTCCAGCAGCCGGACCGTGATCGACGGGCTGATCAGGGCGTCACCCGAGTCGGCCGCCCGGACCGCCTCGACCAGCAGGGCCGGGCCGGAGTCCTTGAGCAGAAAACCGGCCGCGCCGTTGCGCAGCGCCTGATGCACATACTCGTCCAGGTCGAAGGTGGTCACCACGACCACCTTGATCGGATCGGCCACGCCCGGGCCGGCCAGCAGCCGCAGCGCCTCCAGGCCGTCCATCTTCGGCATCCGGATGTCGAACAGCGCCACGTCCGGCCGCAGCCGGCGAGCCAGCGCCACCGCCTCGACGCCGTCGGCGGCCTCGCCGACGACCTCCATGTCCGGCTGCGCCCCAATGATCATGCCGAAGCCGGTACGGACCATCGCCTGGTCGTCAGCGATGAGAACCTTGAT
Organism: Paractinoplanes tereljensis; assembly: GCF_016862435.1. Taxonomy (GTDB): domain Bacteria; phylum Actinomycetota; class Actinomycetes; order Mycobacteriales; family Micromonosporaceae; genus Actinoplanes; species Actinoplanes tereljensis. The sequence continues at coordinate 51,603 of NZ_BOMY01000055.1, read as the reverse complement.
CATGAGGTTTGTTCACGACCTTCCTCGAGTTGCAGCGACGGCGAGACCGCCGCCTCGTGTTGGCCGTCGTGAACAAACCTCATTGGACCACCTTTACGTTCAAGGGAAAGGCGGCGTCGACCACCCAGCCGCCCTCGATGCCGGGGCCGGCCGAGATGCGGCCGCCGACCGCGCGGACCCGTTCGGTCAGGCCCACGAGACCGTACCCCGAACGCTCGCGCGGCCCGGCGGGACGGGCCGTGCCGTCGTTCGCCACCCGCACCAGCAGCCACTCCGGGGTGCGCCGGATCCACACGTCGGCCACCCGGGCGCCGACCGCGTGCTGCCGCACGTTGGTGAGCGCCTCCATCACCACCCGGTAGGCCGAGGTGGACACCTCGACCGGGATGCCGTCGATGGTGCCGTCCACGTGCAGCCGGCCCAGCGGACCGCCGGCCGCGGTGAACTGCTCCAGCAACTGCCCCAGCTCGCCCACCCCGGACACCGGGGCCAGCGGCGCGTCCGGCCGGGTCAGCGGGTCGCGCAGGACACCGACCATGCGCCGCATCGAGGCCATCGTCTCGGCGCCGGCCTGTTCGATCTGTTCCAGGGCGAGCAGGGCCCGCTTCGGGTCCTGCTCGACGATGAACCGGGCCCCCTGCGCCTGCACCACGATCCCGGTGACGTGGTGCGCGATGAAGTCGTGCAGGTCGCGGGCGAATTCGGTGCGCTGCTCCGCCCGTACCGCATCGACTGCTCTTTGTCGTGAGCTTTCGAGAATGCGCAGGTAGAGGCCGACGCCGAGGGCCGCGGCCGCGGCCAAGGCCTGGATCAGGCCGAAGATGACGAACTCGGCCGTGCGACCGCCGCGCAGCGGCAGGAAGCTCACCGCCGCGCCCACCGTGACCACCGCGGCGACCGCCCAGCCGGGGCTGGCCCGCCGGGCCACCACCAGCATCACGCCGAGCAGCGCGAGCGATTCGGCCAGACCCCAGGTGTACGAGTACCCGTCGTTGGCCACGGCCACCAGGAACGTGACGCTGACCGACCCGAGGCTCAGCCAGATCGCGGCCTTGGGCAGGGCGGTGGAGTTCTGCCTGTGCGCGGGCAGCCAGACCGCCGCGGCGCCGATCGCCAGCAGGATCCGGACCAGGCCCATCCCGGCCGAACCCGGCCCGGTGAGCAGGCGGCCGGAGAGCACGTCGAACATGCCGAGGGCGGCCATGATCGCCAGCGCGCCCACCTGACCCAGGCGGAGCAGCACGAGGCGGTTCGGATTCGGTTCCATCGTGACCCAGCGTAACGGCAGGTCAACCGGCCTCCATCGGCCGAAAGTCAGACCTGCGGGCCTTCGTGGTCCTGGCTCGCGGCCGATGTGGCAGGCCTTGCGGAAACGACATGCTCTGCGTCGACATCGATAACCCTGTGAGCGGAGCAAGACATGTTCGTGAAAACGGCGGAGCAGGACACCCTCGCCGCCGTCGCCGCGGTCGACCTGGTGAAGGTCTACGGCAGCGGCGACACCGCGGTACGGGCCCTGGACGGGGTCACCGTCGGGTTCACCCGGGCCCAGTTCACGGCGATCATGGGCCCGTCCGGGTCCGGCAAGTCGACGCTCATGCACTGCCTGGCCGGCCTCGACACGGCCACCTCCGGGCAGGCGCTGCTCGGCGGCACCGACCTCACCCGGCAGTCCGACCGGGTGCTCACCAAGGTGCGCCGGGAGCGGATCGGCTTCGTCTTCCAGTCGTTCAACCTGCTCCCGCAGCTCACCGCCGAGCAGAACATCCTGCTCCCGCTCGAACTGGCCGGCCGCAAGGTCGACCGGCACCTGTTCGGGCACCTCACCGAGGCGCTCGGCATCACCGGCCGGCTCAGCCACCGGCCCAGCGAACTCTCCGGCGGCCAGCAGCAGCGCGTCGCGGTGGCCCGCGCCCTGGCGTCGCGGCCCGAGGTGGTCTTCGCCGACGAGCCCACCGGCAACCTGGACTCCCGCTCCGGCGCCGAGGTACTGCTCTTCCTGCGCAACTCGGTGCGCGAGCTCGGCCAGACCGTCGTGATGGTCACCCACGACCCCGCCGCGGCCGCCTACGCCGACCGGGTCGTGCTGCTCGCCGACGGCCGGGTGGCCGGCGAGGTCCAGTCGCCCAGCCTGGCGTCGGTCACCGAGGCGCTGCAGTCGCTGGCGGCCAACCGATGAGCGCGGTCCTGCGCACCCAGCTGCGCGGCGTCGCCCGGCGACCGGCCCGGCTGCTGCTCACCGGCCTCGCCGTCCTTGTCGTGTCGTTCGTCGTCTACGCCACCGTGCTGGCCCAGACGATCACCGAACGCAGCGTGCTCAACGGGCTGTCCGGCACGCCCGAGGCGGTCGACCTGGTCGTCGACAACGGCAGCATCTCCACCGCCGAACTCGCCGCGATCGGCAAGATCCCCGGCGTGGCCGAGACCGCCGGGCGGCTCGACGCCGGCGGCCAGATCGGCACCGAATACCTCAACCTCTCGGCCGACAGCGGCACCGGGCCGCTGTCGGTCACCACGCTGACCACCGGCCGCAAACCCAGCGCGCCCGGCGAGATCACCATCACCGCGCGGACCGCCGAACGCCTCGGCCTCAAGGTCGGCAGCACCACCAAGGCCACCTTCCGCTACAGCGACGACGGCAAACCCATCGACCCGGCGACCCTCACGGTGGTCGGCATGGTCGAGGGCCCGGAGGATTACGGCTTCCAGGCGTACGCGCCCCAGGCGACCGTTTCCACCCTGGTCGGCGACACCTACCTGCGCCGGATCGACCTCCGCCTCGCGCCGGGAGCCGACGCCGACGCCGTCCGCCAGCAGGTCCAGACCCTCACCGCGGCCGCCGCGAGCAAGGTCAAGGAGGGCACCAAGCCGGAGATCGCCACGGGGGCAGATGTCCGGCTGGCCGAGGCCACCCAGAAGGCCGAGCAGGTCAACAGTGTCTTCGAGGTGATCGCGGTCTTCGTGGCGATCGCGGTCATCGCGGCCGGCCTGGTTGCCGCCTCCACCTTCCGGATCGTCTTCGCCCAGCGGATGAAGCAACTGGCCCTGCTGCGCGCGGTCGGCGCCGGCCGGGGTGGGGTCTCGCTGTCCCTCGCGGTCGAGGGAGCGCTGGTCGGCCTGGCCACCGGCACCACCGGCGTGCTGCTCGCGCTCGGCGCCGGCCACCTGATACCGGCGCTGGTCCGTACGTTCGGCCCGAAGATCGAATCGCCCGGCTTCCCGCTGCTGCCCGCGCTCGGCACCATCGCGCTGGCCGTGGTGATCACCATGGTCGCGGTGGTGGCGCCCGCCTTCACCGCCGGCCGGGTGTCGCCGCTCGAGGCGTTGCGCGGGGCCGGCACCACCGGCGCCCGCAAGGACATCGGCAAGCTGCGCTGGGCGGCCGGACTGCTGCTGGCCGTCGTGGCCGGGCTGCTGGCCGGCTTCGTCGCCACCCGGCTGCCGGGCCGCGACCCCAAGGACTACGACCCCAGCACCAACCTCCTCGCGGTGGTGGCCTCCGGCGGGTTCGCCTTCCTCGCCCTCATCGCGCTCGGCCCGGCCCTGGTCCGGCCGGTGCTGTTCCTGCTCGGCATGCCGATCCGCCGGTCCGGGCCGGTCGGCCGGCTCGCCGCCGGGGGAGTGGGCGCCGCGCCGCGCCGGGCCGCCGCGGTCAGCGTGGTGGTCGCGCTCGGCGTCACCCTGATCGCCGGCACCCTGGTCGGCGGCGCCTCGATCCGGCTCCTCGCCGACCGGGAGACCGCCTCGTCGGCACCCGCCGACTACGAGCTGACCACCAACGGCGACCCGCTGATCAGCGCGGCCGTGGTCGACCAGCTCAAGGCGCGGCCGGAACTGGCCAACGTCACCCCCTACCGGCGGCTGTCGGTGAAGGTGGCCGGCACCCAGGTCAACGAGCTGGACGCCAACGACCTGAACATCGGTTCGCTGCCCGAGCTCAAGAAGCTCGACGTGGTCGGCGGCAGCCTCGCCGACCTCGGGCCCGGCAAGGTCGTCATCTCCGGGTTCACCGCCGACATCACCGGGCTGCGGGTCGGCGACCAGGCGTCCCTCAGCAACGGCAAGAAGGTCCGCAAGCTGACCGTGGTGGCAAAACTGCCGGACTCGGCGCCGCTCGGCTCGGCCATGGTGCTTGACCCGTCTGACCTGACCGCGCTCGGCGCCCCGGCCGGTTACGCGGGGCTGCTCGCCGACGCGGCCACCGGCGGTGAACAGGGCCGGACCGACGGGCGGCGGGCGCTCACCGACGCGAGCACCGCGGCCGGTGGGCAGTGGGGGATCGACGTCCTCGCCGACCAGCGCGACGAGATCGACAAGGAACTGACCGTGCTGCTCGGCATCGCGCTCGGGCTGATCGGCCTCACCGTGATGATCGCGGTGGTCGGCGTGGGCACCACCACGGCGCTGTCGGTGGTCGAGCGGGTCCGGGAGTCCGGGCTGCTGCGGGCGGTCGGCCTCTCCCGGGGCGGGCTGCGGATCATGCTGACCACCGAGTCCGCCCTCTACGGCGTCATCGGCGCCGCACTCGGGCTGGCGCTCGGGGTCCCGTACGCCTGGCTCATGGTCAAGGCACTCGGCGTGAACGCGCCGCTCAGCCTGCCGGTCGCCCAGCTCGCGGTGGTTTTCGTCATCCTCGTGCTGCTGACCGCGGCGGCCGGCGTCCTGCCGGCCCGCCGCGCGGCGAGGGTCAGCCCGGTCGCCGCCCTCGGCACCGAGTGAGAACTCCGATCGCCGGCCGCCCTTTGCCCCCGGCGGCCGGCGATCGGTCTTTTGGGATGGCAGGCCGATCATTACTTCCGCTACCCTTCGCGGCGGCACGGCCGGGACTAGGGGGACATAGGCGTGAATCGTCAGCTGGCGATCGGAATCGGTACTTCGGTGGCGCTGCTGGCCGCCGGCGGGGGCGCGATGGTGTTCGCCTGGAACGAGGACGGGTCTGCGGCGTCCTTTCAGGACGGAATCACCGCGATGCCGCCCGACCCGCACCCGGCCCAGCCCTCGATCACGGCCTCGCTGACCACGATCAACATCTCGGCGGCGTCGCTCAACCTGCCCGAGCAGAAGACCAAGGTCTTCAGCCTGCTCGGCATCACCTGGAACGACCCGAAGGACGCGCCGGACGGGACCGTGCAGGTGCGCACGCACAGCATCGCCACCGGGAAGTGGAGCGGCTGGCAGGTGCTCTCGGCCGGTGAGGGTGGCGCGGACAGCGCGGAGGGCTCGCACGCCCGGGGCGCCACCGAGCCGCTGTGGGTCGGTGCCTCGGACGGGGTGGCCGCGCGGATCGTGCCAGCCGACGGGTCGGCGGCGACCGCACTGCCGGCCGGGCTGCGCCTCGACATGATCGACCCGGGTAGGTCGGGCGGCCGGGGTGGCGGCGAGCCGGATCCGTCGGCGTCCGCTTCCTCTGACATTCCGGAAATTTCCGATTCGTCTTCGCCGGCCACTACCGAGCCCACCACCGAGCCCACCACCGAGCCGACTACTGCTCCTACGACGACCGCGCCCACCACGGCACCGACGACCACCGCGCCGACCACCACCGCGCCGACCGTGGCGCCGACCACCACCCTGCCGATGCCCACCTCGACGGCGCCGCTGGAAACGCCGCTGCCGTCCTATGTGAGCCGGGCTGCCTGGTCGGCCGACGAGACCCTGGTCACCGAGAGCATGAGTTACGCCAGCGAGGTGCGGGTCCTCTTCGTGCACCACACCGCGGAGACCAACAACTACAGCTGCGCCGACTCGCCGGCCATCGTCCGGGCGATCCAGAAGTACCACGTGAAGAGCAACGGCTGGGCCGACATCGGCTACAACTTCCTGGTCGACAAGTGCGGCACGCTCTTCGAGGGCCGGCGCGGCGGGGTCACCAAGGCGGTCATCGGCGCGCACACGTACGGCTTCAACACCTCTTCCGCCGGCATCGCGGTGCTCGGCAACTACAGCACCACCGGCTCGCCGGAACCGGCCGAGAAGACCATCGCGCAGGTCGCGGCGGCCCGCCTGGGTGCGTACAAGTACAACCCGGCCACCGTCGGCCAGCTCACCGAGAACGCCCCCGACGGCAAGTTCAAGCAGGGCCAGGTCGTCGACTTCCAGCGCATCTCCGGCCACCGCGACGGCGTGGCCACCGAATGCCCCGGCAACAACCTGTACGCCCGGCTGCCCGCCATCCGGGCACTCGCCGTGAACATGGTCTCCGGGCTGGCCGCGCAGCCGTTCGGCGGTGGCGGTTCGCTGGTCAGCGGCGTCTACTACGCGCGCGGCGTGGTCACCGTGAACTGGTCGGTGGCCACCCCGTCGAACCTGCTGTCCCGCTTCGAGATCCTGCTCGACGGCCAGGTCGCCGGCGTCGCGCCGCCCACCTGGCGTGCCTTCAACGTGGCCGTTCCGGCCGGGAAGCACGCGATCGCGATCCGGGCGGTCCAGCTGTACGGCGCCACCTCGGTGACCGGCTCGTCCGCCGTGTTCAGCGACGTGTCCGTGCCGTTCTTCTCGAGCGCGCCGGGCGTGCTGCTGCGCGGCGGCACCTACTCGGCCACCTCCGCCCCGGTGGCCGTCACCTACCGCGCCACCGACAACGTCCAGGTCGGCTCGCTGGCGGTCACCTCGCCGTCGAAGACCGGGCTGTCACCCACGTCGACGTACTGGAACACCGCGGTGCGGCCGTCGGCCAACACCACGTTCACGCTGACCGCCAAGGACTGGGCCGGCAATGCCCGTACCGCTTCGGTGGCGCGCAAAGCCGTGCCGCTGGCGGAGACCTCGGCCAAGCGGGCCGGCACCTGGACGGCCAGGTCCGGCAGTTCCTACCTGGGCGGCAAGGCCCTGGCCACGACCAAGAAGAACAGCAAGCTGACCTGGACGTTCACCGGCCGCTCGGCGGCCCTGCTGTTCTCCCGCGCGGCGAAGACCGGCAAGGCCGACATCTACCTGGACGGCAAGAAGATCGCCACGGTCGACACCAAAGGCGCGACCGCATACCGCCAGGGCCTGTGGGTCCGAGCCCTGACCCCAGGCAAGCACACGGTGACGGTGACGGCCCTGGCCACCGGCGGCCGCCCCACAGTCGTCTCAGACGGCCTCTTCTACATCCCGTAAGGCTGTCGTCTCTTACGCTGATGCGGTCCGACGGGCATCGGGAGGTACGGATGACGGATTGGTCGCGAATGGGGTACGGGTCATGGTCGAACCTCGCCGTGGTTCGGGAACGGCTCGCGGCCGGCGCAGACCCGAACACTCTCGCCGGCGGGCGCGGGCGGCCTTTGCATCACGCGGCGCGAGAGGGTTCGGCCGAAGTGGTGACGGAGCTGGTCCGGCTCGTTGACGACGTGGACGCCGTCGATGACGGGCGTACCGCGCTCTGGCTCGCCGTGCATGCCGGCCGGCCCGCCAACGCCCGCGCGCTCGTGGCCGCCGGCGCGGATCCCGAGCGGCCGATGATGGCCGGCTGGTCACCGGCGCGGCTGAGCCTGGCCGGGGCGACGCCTGATCTGTTCGACACGAGCGTGACGCTGACGCAGGCGGAGGCCGCCACGGTCGCGGAGGCGGGCCGGCTCATCGATGCGCTGGCCGATGTCGACAGCGAAGGAATGAGCCTGTGCTGCGTGACCGGAATCGACGCCACCGAGGCGGTGCGGCGCCTGGACGCCGCGGTCCTCGACGAGGAGATCGACGTCGAGGACATGTGGGACGCTGACGACGACGAGTCGATCCGGACGCTCGGCGTCACCGAGGTGCCCGGCGGCTGCATAATCAGCCAGCCGTGGGCGTACGGCGCATCCATGCCGCTGGTCGCGCTGCTGCTGTCGGCCGGCACGGTGTGCTACGGCATGTACGCCAACCCCAAGAGCGGCAACCAGGGCGAGGCCGCGCACGACGGTGTCATCACCGGCTCGGACCTGCACCCGGGCGGCGGCTGGTCCGAGGCGAACGCCCCCGCCGCCGAAGTCCTGCGTGACTTCCTGTACCAGCACCACGCCGTCGAGTACTGCTGCGCCTACGCCGCGGTGCGCCCCGCCGACGCCCGCCCGTTCACCGAGCCGGACCGGTGGGTCCGGCTACCCGCCCGCGACTGGTGGGCATCTTCGAGAAACTAGCGAACAAGCCTGGCGATTCCGGTCCTCGCCGACATGATCAACAGAGATCTTGGAACGCTGGGCCACTCAGCGGGGGGCAAATCGACAAGTTCGCCGCAGGCTGCCACGATGCTGCTGGATATAAGCGGCATTTTGGGGCGCTGTGGCCACGATGTGGAAGCGCCATCCGCAGGGTGGGATCGTGGGCTCGAGATGCGGGATACCTGCCCGGCCGCTGGGTGAGCGGAGCGCGGGCGGGGTTGGGGTCTCGTTGCGCGAGAGTCGCGGCACGTGCCGGTGTGGCACGCCGGTCGCGGGGTGCGGGCGGTCGGGTGTGGTTGCGGTTGGGGAGGTCGTTGCCCGTACCGGAAAGGCTTTGGTCTTAACCGGAAAGCTGTCCGGTCAGCTCTACCACGGCCTATCGCGGTGGGTCACCCGGCCGGTGGTGGCGTCCAGGGCGATGCCGGTCTTGCCGTCGCTTACCCGGACCACGTCGTTTGTCCAGTCGGCGGTGATCGGGCGGCCGGCCTCGGCCGCCTCGGCCAGCCAGGCGAACGCGCCGGCCAGCGGATATAGGTCGCCGCCGTCGGCCCACAGGGCGGCGGAATGCAGGTCGTCCTCCTCCTGGGGCTGCCAGAGCAGGATCTTCGCGGCGCCGGCGGCTACCGTGCGGGCCAGCGTGAGCAGGGCGACCGCGGCCCGGCGCGGCGATGACGCGGGCAGCGCGGGGTCTACGTCGGGGTAGAACTCGGCCCACCAGACCGGCAAGCCGGTGCGTTCGCGCAGCCAGCGGGTGGCGTCGGCGAACATCTCGGTGGCCGCTACGTCGCCGGCCGGGAAGTGGCCGTCCTTGGTCCGGCTCGAAGCATCCACCGCCACGAAGTCGGCGCCGGCCTTGTTGGCCATCCAGTAGTCGATCGCGGCCACCGCCCGGGGGTCGACCGTGCCCCACCGGCCGGTCAGCGGTGAGTCGACGTCCGGCCAGATGTCGAACACTACGTACGGGCCGCCGACCCGGGTTTCCGGGTTTGCCGCCTTGAGCGCGGCGTACACCTTGTTGTAGAGGCGGGTGTACGCCTCGATGTTCCAGTCGTTGCGGGCGGGGTCGTAGAAGCCCTTCAGCTCGTTCCAGACCAGGAAGTCGCGCACGTCCGGGTATCGGCGGGCGACCGCGGCCGCGAGCGCGGCGAAGTCGTCGAAGTGCTCCTCCCGGGGTGCGGTCTCCAGCTCGGCCCAGTCGGTGTGGCCGGCCTGGCCGCCCTTCATCCAGTCCGGTGCGCCGCAGAGGGTGAGCACCGGCTCGGCGGTCGTGCGGCGCAGCAGCGCCACCCGCTCGTCCAGGGTGTGCCAGTCGAAGACGCCCGGCGCGGGCTGCGGGTTGAGCGCGCCCCAGCCCATGATCTGCTGGTTCCCGGCCAGCGGTGTGGCCGCCAGGTAGTCCCGGGCCCGGGCGGCGGCCGCGGTGTCGCCGTCGGCCGTGTACTGGGTGTGGGTGACACCCAGCACCGGCCGCCGGAACTGCGGCCGGGCCGAGGACGGCACCGCGCCCACCGCGATCAGGGACAGGGCCGCGAGCAGAGCCCGGCGGGACCGGTCATGCGATCTCCACATAGACCCGCCCGGCCAGGCAGGCCATCAGGGCCACACACAGCAGGGTCAGGGCGATGTTGGCGATCAGGTCTTTGCGCCACCACCCGGACGGGTTGGCCCGGGTGTAGTGCAGCGAGTCGTAGGCCCGTTCGGTCACGACGCCGCGGACGGTCACCAGCGCCACGATCAGCGCGCAGAACACGCCGGCCATGATGTCGAGGGCAAGAGTCACGTCACTTCACCGTCTCCAGGTGGACCGAACCGGCCGGCGTGGTGGCCGAGGACCCGGTCGCGATCTTGATTGCGTCGGCGATCGCCCCGGCGATGACCTGGGCACCGGCCGCCGACGGGTGGAGGCTGTCGATGGTCTGGTCGGCCTGTTTCCAGTTGCCGTCCGGCGCGGCCAGCAGCGAGTAGACGTCCACCACCGGGACGCCGGTCTGCGCGCCGAGCTTGGTCAGCTCGGCGTTGTAGGACGGAACCACGGTCGGGTCGCCGTTCGGTGGGGAGTTCACCAGCACCGGCTTCGCCCCGGCGGCCTGAACTTCCTTGATCATGGCGAGCGTGTCGGCCATCGAGGACGCCGTCGACCGGGCCTGGTAGATGTCGTCCGGACCACCGTAGATCACCACCGCGTCCGGGCGGTCGGTGGCCAGCAGGGCGGTCAGCCGCTTGCGCATCTTCGCCGTCGACTCGTCGTCGGCACTCGCGTTGATCATCTTGACCGGGGCGACCTGGTCCAGCGCGTCTCGCGCCATGCTCGGCCAGGACCGGGTGCCGTCCTCGCCGGCCACCGGGTTGGAGTCGCCCAGGGTGACCGAGTCGCCGATCGCGAGAACGGTCGGCACCCGCGACTTCAGCAGGGTGATCTCGCTGTCCCGGTGCTCCGTGGTGAACCGGACGGTGGCCAGCAGCTGGTCGATGACCGTGTTGGTCCAGCCGGCCGGCAGACCCTGGGTGAGCTGCCCGTAGATGTCCTGCTGCTTGGTGATGGCGACCACGTCCGGGTCGGTCTCGACCACGCACTGGGCCACCGACTTGGTGTCCAGGCAGTTGGGCATCACCTCGGTGTAGGTGACCTGGCCCATCTTCTCGAAGCCGCCGACCACGTACGAGTTGAGCTGGGAGAGCCGGGTTCCCGGCGTCGCCTGCGCGAAGAACTGCCGCATCACCGCCACCTGATGCGCGGTGACCTGGGTGAACCCGTCGTTGGCGGACCGTGCGACAAGCCCGATCGAGGTGACCGTGAGTACCGCGACGGCGGTCGCGATCACCGGCAGCCAGCGCGGCTGCGGCGCCGGTCCCGGGACCGCGACGGTGGTCGCCTTGGCCGGCGGCAGGAACGCACCGGCCGCCAGCATCGCCACCCAGGGCAGGGCGAACAGCCAGACCCGGAGGAACATCTCGCCGCCGTAGCTCTGCACGAGCACGAACGACGCCGGGCTGCCGGCCAACACCGCGATCAGGAAGCCGGTCCGCAGTCGTCCGCCGCGCCACCAGCGCAACGCGCCGATCCCGGCGAACAGGCCGATGATCGCGATCAGGCCGAGCCGGACGGTCTGCGCCAGCTGGCGCGCCTCGCTGCCGGCCAGCCGCTCGGTCAGGTTGTTGCCGACCACGCTGTCGACCGCGCCGACGTCCTGGGTGAACAGCGTCAGGTGGCCGGCCCAGAAGTCGTGCGCGCCCAGCACCAGCCAGGTCATCGGCAGCACGGCGGCCACCACGACCAGGCCGCGCGGGCGCAGCCCGGCCAGCACGGCGAGCAGGAACATCACCCCGGCCAGCAGGTACGGCGTGAGCTGGTGGGTCGGCGCCAGCGCCGCCATGACGGTGACGAGGATGCCGATGGTGGCCGCGCGGGCCACCGGCCGGTGACCGTCCAGCCCCGGGTCGAGCCGCGGCACGCCGCCGTCGTTGCCCTGCACCAGGCGCCGGCACAGCAGCCGCATGGCCAGTGCCACGGCACACAGGAACAGCAGCAGCGCCAGGCTCTGCGGGGAGAAGTACTCCTGCTCGACCCAGTCGCCGGCCAGGAAGATCCAGAGCGCCAGCCAGATGGCCCGGGGCGGCAGCCGCAGCGCGCGGCCGATCAGTCCCATCGGGACCATCCAGCCCATCATCATGACGACCGGCGCCCAGCGCAGCATCGGCGCGGCGTCGGCCATGCCGGCCGCCTTGGTGAGCACCGCGGCCAGGGTGAAGAAGCCGGCCCAGGAGAATCTCGCGTCAAAACTCTCAAGAACGGCGCCGTGCTGGGCGATGTAGTCCGTGAAGCCGACGTGCAGCCAGGCGACCGGGAGCCGGGCGGCGTTCTCGACGAGGGGTTGGAGGGCGTACGTCTCGATGACCAGGACCGCGGTCAGCAGGTAACCGCGCCAGGCGATGACCGGTGAGCGGCGCAGCTCGATCACCATGGCCCCGACCAGCAGGGCCAGCGCGACCCAGCACAGCGGGCTCAGCGCGTCGACCATGCCGAGCAGGCCGAACTGCGACGAGTCGGTGAGCTGGGCGCCGACGAACCAGACGATCAGGCTGACCGCCGCGAGTACCAGGCTCAGCGGGATCCGCTTCAGGAACGGCTGGGCCGCAGCCTTCTCCGGTGCCTTCTCGGTGGCCTTCGCCGGTTCGGGTTCGGGCTCAGCGGTGGGCCGGGGCCGGAGCAGGTGTGGCAGGGCGCCCGCCGCGGTGGCTACGGCCCAGAGGATGACCGCTATGCGGGGATGCCAGAAGTGCGTCACCAGCTGGAGCATCGCGAGCAGCAGGCCCATCGAGATGCTCAGCGCGATCGAGGCGGTGATCTCGACGAGCCGCTCGCGGAAGCGGATGTAGGAGACCGCGACCCAGCCCGGTACGACCAGCACGAACGCCACCAGCAGCACGGCCCGCCCCGGGAAGGCGATGTTGACCGCGGTGCTGCCGGCGACCAGCAGTGAGATGACCATCGCGACGATCGCGAGCGGGCGGCGGAGATCCTTGGCCGGCCCCAGCGTTGATACGGCGGTCTCGATGGCCGGCGCGGGGAGCACGGTGGTCTCGTCGGGCGAAGCGGGCGAGGTCGGCGCGGCGGGCGGGGTGGGCGCGCCATAGGTGCGGCCCTTGTCGGCCGGCGGCGTCGGCTTCACCTGGGGTGCCGGAAGCACGGTGGTCTCGTCGGGCGAGGCGGGCGGGGCGGGCGGGGTAGGCGCGCCGTAGGTGCGACCTTTTTCGGCCGGCGGCGTCGGCTTCACCGGGGGTGCCGGGAGCACGGTGGTGTCGGCAGGTGAGGCGGGCGCGCCATAGGTGCGACCTTTTTCCGCCGGAGGCGCGGGTTTCGCCGGAGACGCGGGTTTCGCCGGGGGAGCAGCCGGAGGCGCGGCCTGCGCCGGGGGAGTCGCCGGAGGCGCGGGTTTCGCCGGAGGCGCGGGCTGCGCCGGTGTCACCGGGGGAGCCGGGGTCTCGACCGGGGGAGCCTGGGTCTCGGCCGGGGGAGCGGGCGCGCCGTAGACGCGGCCTTCCTCAGCCGGCTTCTTGGGTGGCGCGCCGTAGACGCGGCCCTCGTCGGTGGGTTGCTTGGGCGGCGCCCCGTAGACCCGGCCTTCCTCGGCCGGTTTCTTGGGCGCGGCACCGTAAACCTTGCCCTCTTCGCCCCGCTGCTTGGGTGCACCGGTGGTGCGCCCCGGCACGATCGGCGGTGTGGGTGCCCCGTAGACGCGACCGGATGACTGATTCTCAGTGCCCACCGAGCACCGCCTTCTCGAACAGGCCGGCTCTGCCGTCGGCTCCGGGGTTGGGCGCCGGCAATCCGACCAGGGGGTTCACGAGATCGTTCTCCAGGAGATGAGGGGCGTCGAAGTCGCGGAACGGCTGCTTATGAGGGGCGCGGGGGTGGCCCAACCAACCTTCCAACTCCGGGACAAACTCGCTTCCGCATTGAGTGCAGGGTTGTGCGACGGTCAGCAGGGCAGGCTACCGCATTGGCCTGACGATTTCACCCATTCGGGTTTTGACTTCCGGCCAAAAGCAGCAAATGGTGCGTATGCCACGAGGCCGCCCGGCTGAGCCGGGCGGCCCGACGTGTGTCGGCTGTGTTGCTCGTTACGCGGCCGTGGAGGTCTGGTGGGCCGGGGTCTCGGCCGGGGCCCCGAAGCCGAAACGCTCACGCATGATCGTGCGGACCACCCGGAACCCGTCGCGGAAGGTCTGCAGGTTGCTCTCGCCGTACATCCGGCGGAACTCGAAGCTGGCCACCTCGTCGATGCGCACCCCGGCCTTGGCGACCCGGGTGTTGATCAGGGTCTCGATCTCGAAGCCGTCACCCCAGCGCGGGGCGGTGGCGTCGGTGTGGTCGGGCAGGCCGAAGATCGGCACGCAGTCCTTGCGGAACGCGTTGTAGCCGTAGCAGAGGTCGGAGAAGTGGGTGCGGAACAGCACGTTGGTCATGAAGTTCAGACCCCAGTTGCCGACCTTGCGCAGTGCGGTGATGTCGTCGCTGCCGCCGCCCTTGGCGAACCGGCTGCCCTTGGCGTAGTCGGCGCCGGCGTCCAGCGCGCCGGTGAACCGGGCGATCTCGCGCGGGTCCATCGAGCCGTCCGCGTCGATCATCACGATGTAGTCACCGGTGCAGGCCGCGAAACCGGCCGCGAGGGCATTGCCCTTGCCCTTTCGTGCCTGGTTGACGACGACGATGCCGGGCCAGCACTTGCGGGCCACTTCCACGGTGTCGTCGACGGAGTTGCCATCGACCAGGATGACCTCGTCGATGTCCTTGGGCATGTGCCCGAGGACGTGCGGCAGGTTCCGGGCTTCGTTCATGGCCGGTATCACGACACTTACGCGGGGGCGGCGCTTGCCGCCCGAGCTGGCCGGCTGTCGCGGCACGGTGATTTCCGTGGTTCGGCTGCTGCCAAGGATGTCGTCGACGGACACGCAAGCTCCAGGATCGTGGGGTCACTGAATCCGTAACGATGCGCAATTGGCTTCGCTGCGGACTCGGTAATCCTGCACGTTATCTGAGATGAATCGGGGGCGACGTCAGCGTTGTGTTGCGCGACGGTCGGCAGTTGTTTCCAACCGTCCATGCCGTGCGAATTTACCCGAACGGCCAACTGGCCTCGCACTTGGGGGTGGCCAACCAGTCAGGCTCCACACGCTATTGGGCGGAACACCCACAGGTCAAGGCGTGTTTCTCAGTAAAGCGATATAACCGATAAATCGGTCATCTCAGGCTTGTAGCATCTGATCTTCCAAAGTCGACATTTCGGATCTAACGCTGACTTAATGCGCAGATAATGACCATCCGCGCTTCCCGGAAATCGCCCGAACACCGTCGTGTTAAATCCTTGTGAAAGACCCGATAGCACTTCACATATTTTCAGAAGTCGTTTCAAATTTAATCAGTATCGATTTAGCTGAAACGTTATCCGTGACGGCGCGCTTGCGCTCTGCGTTCGTTTGCGGCCGGAATCGCTGATGGGAGCGTGAACCAGAAGGTCGCACCCTGCCCGTTCTCTCCGTCGGCCCAGATGTCGCCGCCGTGCCGCTCCACCGCCCGATGGACAGTCGTCAATCCGATCCCGGTTCCCGGGAAGTCCTCGGCCTTGTGCAGCCGGGCGAACGGCCGGAAGAGTTCGCCCGCCTGCCCGGCCGGGAACCCGGCCCCGTTGTCCCGGACGTAGAACCCCTCGGGCGCGGCGCCGATCTCCACCGCCGGCGTGTCGACCTTGCCGGTGAACTTCACCGCGTTGTTGATCAGGTTCTCCAGGATGACCCGGACCAGGCCCTCGTCGGCGTCCACCCGCATGTCCTCGTGCACCCGGTAGGCGACCTTGCGGGCCGGGTAGCGCGCCTCGACGTCGGAGATCACCTGCCAGGTGGTCGCGGTCAGGTCGAACTCCTCCCGGCGCAGCTCGCCGCGGCTGGCCCGGGCCAGGATCAGCAGCGACTCCACCAGGTCGGCCATCCGGTTCGCGGCCGCCTGGATCCGGCTCAGCCGGCGCTTGGCCTCCGGGCTCAGCGGATCGTCCTCGTCATCCATCATGTGCTCGGCGAAGCTGCTGATCACCTGGAGCGGCCCGCGCAGGTCGTGCGACACCGAGCCGGAGAACGCCTCCAGCTCCCGGTTGCGCCACTCCAGCTCCTCGACCAGCGAGGCCCGGGTCTCGGCCAGCTGCCGGGCCGAGCGTTCCTCGGCCGCGTCCAGCTCGCGGCGCATCAGCTCCTCGCGGATCCGGCGGCTCTCGTCGTGCGACTGCTTGCGTCGGATCTGGGTCCGCACGTGCGCCCGCAGCGCCTCCGACCCGGCCCCCGAGCGCACGTAGTCGTCGGCGCCGGCGGCCAGGCAGGCCAGCATGTCGTCGTCGTTCTCGCCGGTCATCACCACCGGTGTCTCACCGATCACCGGCACGTCCTTGATCCGCCGGCAGGCGTCCCGGCCCAGGTCGCCGCCGAGGCCGAGCCCGAGCACGATGCAGTCGACCGGCTGCTCGGCGAGCAGGTCGAGGGCGTCCTCGGTGCCCGCGACCGGCACCACGTCGTACCCGTCGGCCCGCAGCGCGCCGGCCAGCTCGCCCAGCCGTTCCCGGTCCGGGGTGAGCGCGAGCACCTTGCTCGGCCCGTGCAGGCTGCCGGTCACCTCGATCGGCAGCTGCTCCGAGCTCTGCCGCAGCACGGCGTTCAGCTTGGCCGGCACGATCGCCAGGTTCTGCTGCTTGCGCACGAACGCGTCGGCCCCGGCGTCGAGCATCTGCAGCTCGGTGGCGTAGTCGTCGGCCGCGGTCATCAGGATGCACGGGATGTCGCGTAGCGCCGGGTCGAGGCGCACCCGGCGGATCACGGTGGCGCCGTCGATGCCCGGCATCACCCCGTCCACGATGATCGCCTGCGGGCGGCGGTCGGCCGCGGTGCGCAGGCCCTCCTCGCCGCTGGACGCGGTGACGACCGCGTACCCCTCGGACTCCAGCAGCTCGCGCAGCTGCTCGCGGAAGGTCATGCTGTCGTCGATCACCAGGACCGTGGTGCGGTCGTCCAGCACCGGCGCGTCGCCGAGCAGCTGCCGCACCCGGGCCATCACGTAACCGGCGTCGTACGGCTTACCGACGTACTCGTCGGCCCCGATGCGCAGGCCGGCCAGCCGGTCGGCCACCTCGTCCTCGCTGGACAGCAGCACGGTGACCACCCGGCCGAGCTCGGGCGTGGCGCGCAGCTCGCGCAGCAGTTCCAGGCCGTCGGCGTCGGGCAGCAGCACGTCCAGCACGGCGGCGTCGAAGCCGCCGGCGGCGAACGCGGTCCGGGCCTCGGCGCCGGTCGCGCAGAGGATCGTGGTGAAGCCGTCGGCCGTGAACGTGTCGTGCAGGTCCATCCGTACGGTCAGGCTGTCGTCGACGATGAGCACCGTGAAAGTCATCGCCGACTCCCGGTGGGCTGCAGCTCGGCGATCCGGGCCGCGATCCGGGCGGGTGGCAGGACGTACGCGGCCGCGCCGAGCAGGGCGGCCTCCCGTGGCATCCCGTAGACGACGCAGCTGGCCTCGTCCTGGGCGAAGGTGACCGCGCCGTGCGAGCGCATCCGCAGCAGCCCCTCGGCGCCGTCCCGGCCCATGCCGGTGAGCAGGCACCCGGCCGCCTTGTCGCCGCACTCGTCGGCGACCGACTCGAACAGCACGTCCACCGAGGGCCGGCAGGAGTGCCGGGCCGCCGCGTCGCTGAGCCGCAGCACCCCGTCGCGTACCAGCAGATGCCGGTCCGGCGGGGCGAGCACCACCCGGCCGGCCAGCGACTCGATCGGCGTCCAGTCCCGGGCGTAGGTGACGTCGCGGCTGGTCTGCCCGCCCAGCCAGTCGGAGAACGCCACCGCGAACGGTTCGCTGGCCGCGATGTGCTGCACGCACAGGATCGGCGGCTGGAAGCCGGCCGGCAGCGTGCGCAGCAGGTCGGTGAGCGCGCGCGGCCCGCCGGTGGAGGCGCCGACCGCGACCAGGCGCAGGGTTTCCCGGGGCGGGGCATCCATCGGAAATGGGTCGGGCCGGCGGCCGTCGAGGCGGGCCCGCGGGTGGGTGATCACCCGGATCCGGGACACCAGGCGTACGGCCGAACGCAGCCGCCGTCCCCAGTCCGCATCGGTGTCGTCGCCGCGCGGCTTCTCCAGCACGTCGACTGCCCCGGCAGCCAGGGCGTTGTAGGTGCTGAACAGCTCCTGCCGGTCGGCCGACGACACCACCAGGATCGGGGTGGGGTGCTCGGCCATGATGTGCTCGGTCGCGGCCAGCCCGCTCATCGTCGGCAGCATCATGTCCATGGTCACGACGTCGGGACGGAGCCGGCCGACCAGCTCGATCGCCTCCTTGCCGTCCGCCGCCTCTCCGACAACATGTAGGTCCGGGTCGGCGGCGAGCGACTCGCGCAGGTGACCGCGCATCGTTGCGGAGTCCTCCACCAGCAGCACCCGAATCATCAGAGGATCAGCCTCCGGATGTGCGCGAGCAGCTCCTCCTGGTTGAACTCGCCCTTGATGACGTAGGCGGAGGCGCCGACCTCCTCGCCGCGGCGGCGGTCCTCGGCCGAGGCGCGCGAACTGACCAGGATGGCCGGGATGTGCCCGAGCGTCGGATCGGCCCGGGTGGTGGCCACGAAGCCGAACCCGTCCATGCCGGGCATGTCGATGTCGGTGAGGAACAGGCCGTAGTCGCGGCGGTGCGCGCGGTCCAGGCCCTCCTCGGCCGAGGCGGCCAGGTCCACCTCGTAGCCGGCCGACTCGAGGATGCTGCGCTCCAGCATCCGGGTGGTCAGCGAGTCGTCCACCACCAGGATCGGCATCCGCGGCTTGCCCGGGTCCGGCGGCGCGCCGGCCACCATGACGTCGCGGTGCGCCTCGGCGACCAGGCCGTGCGCGTCCAGGACGAGCCGCGGGTTGCCGTCCGAGTCGATCGCGACGCCGCCGATCACCGGCGTGGCCGGGGCCAGGTCGGGCAGCGGCCGGGCGACGAGCGTGCTGGTGCCGGCCAGCCGGTCCACGCCGACGGCGACGGTGTCGTCGTCGGCGACAAGCACCACGGCGACCCCGGCGCCGGTGGTGTCCGGCGCGGACAGGGACATGGTGCGGGCCAGCGGCAGGAACGGTACGACCTGGCCCTCGTGCGCGAACCGGCCGGTGGCGGCGGCGGTGACCGCGTCGCCGGCCGGCAGCCGCACACACTGGCGCACCGCGTCCAGCGGCATCGTCGCGACCATGCCGCCGGCCTCGACGATCAGGCCGTTCATGCTGAGCAGGGTCAGCGGCACCGAGATCTCCACGGTGGCGCCCTGGCCGGGCCGGTTGTCGATGTTCACGGCCCCACCCAGCTGCAGCGCCACGTCGCGGGCCACGTCCATCCCGATGCCCCGGCCGGCCACCTCGGTGACCGCCCCCGAGGTGCTGATCCCGCCGTGCAGCACCAGGTCGATCAGCTCCTGCTGGCCGGGTTCGCGGCCCTCGGGCAGCAGGCCCCGGGCGTGTGCCACCCGGCGCAGCGCGGTCAGGTCGAAGCCGCGGCCGTCGTCGGTGCACCGGAAGTAGACCCATCGGCCGCGCCGCTCGACGTCGACGCTGATCGACCCCTCGTCCGGCTTGCCGGCCGCCTTCCGGGTGGCCGCCGACTCGATGCCGTGCACCACCGCGTTGCGGACGACGTGCAGGAACGCGCCGTTTATCTGGTTGAGCACGTTCGGGCCCATCCGGGTCTCGGCGCCGTGCGCGGCGAACCGGACCCGCTTGCCCTCCGCCTCGGCCGCGTCGTGCACCGCCCGGTGCAGTGCGGTGAAGATCGTCCCGGCGGCGACCAGGCGCAGCCCCTCGGCCCGGCCGCGCACCTCGTCGAGTTCCCGCTCCACCTGGTCGACGGCGTCGGTGAGCCGGCGGCCCAGCACCCCGATCTCGCCGGCCAGCCGCTGCACGGCCGAGCGGGCCCCGGCGTCACCGGCCGCCCGGCCGACCCGCAGCCGGTCGCCGAGCGCCTCCACGCCGCGGTGCAGCCGGGACAGGGTGCGGCTGCCGTCGCGCAGCGGCGCGATCCGGGCGCTGGCCTCGCCGATCGCGTCGAGCAGCTCGTCGAGGTCGGCGGTGGCCGCGCGGGGAGCCGGCTCGTCGTCCTCGGCCATCTCGACCGGCTTGTTCTCCGGCGGTGGGGCCGCGGGCTTCTCGAGTTCGCCCACGAACCGGGCGATCTCGTCGTTGAGCCGCAGCAGCTCGCGCATCTCCTCCGCGGGCACCAGCACCGGAGTCTCGCCGCGATGCGGTACCAGGACATCCTCGAACTCGTGGGCCCGGTCGGCGATCTCGCTCTGCTTCACCACCCGGGCCGCGCCCTTGAGCGTGTGCGCGTACCGCAGCAGCCGGGCCACCAGGTCCGGGGCCGGCTCCTGATCCAGGTCGAGCACGGCCGCGCTGATCTGGTCGACCAGTTCGCGCGCCTCGATCCGGAAGTAGCGCAGCGGGTCCCGGGCTTCGGCCATGGTCAGTGCCGTCCGGTGCCGACCAGGTCGAGCAGGTCACCGGAGAGCGTGCTGAGGTGGGCCGCGGTCTGCTTGGTCTGTACCGCGCTGGCCTCGGTCTCCCGGCTGGCCCGGGCGGTGTCCGAGGCGGCCGAGCTGACCTGCTCGACGGCCGTGCTCTGCTGCTTGGTGGACAGCTCGATCTCCCGGGTGGCGTCGCTGGTGGTGGCGACCAGCTGGGCGATCCGGCGGAACGAGTTGGTCGCGTCGTCGAACTGCCGGGAGCCGGCGTCGACCGCCTTGGCGCCGATCTCGGTGGCCATCACGGTGGTGTTCACCGCGCCGCGGACGTCCTCGATCATCGCCCGGATCTCCTTGGCCGACCCGGCCGTCCGGTCGGCCAGCTTGCGGATCTCCTCGGCCACCACGGCGAACCGGCGGCCCCACTCGCCGGCCCCGCTGGCCTCGATGGTCGCGTTGATGGCCAGGATGTTGGTCTGCTCGGCCAGCTCCGACACCAGGTCGACGACCCCGCCGATCTGCTGCGACTTCTCGCCTAGCGCCAGCATGTGCTGCACGATCTGATCGACCTGGGTGCGGATCGCGGTGATCGAGGCGCGGGTCTGGTCGATGGTGGCGTCGCCGGTGCGGGCCGCGTCGGCGGTGTCCTCGGCGACCTTGGAGACCCGCTGGCAGCTGTCCGCGATCTGCCGCGAGGTGATCAGCAACTCGCTGATCGTCGTGGTGATCTCGTTCATCGCGCTGGCCTGGTCCCGGCCGCCGGACGCCTGCTGGGCCGCCGCCGCCTCCAGCTGCGCCGACGAGCTCTGGATGTGCCCGACCGCGGCGCCCACCTCGCGGCGCAGGTCGCGGCTGAGCCGCCAGGCCACCGCGGCTGAGCCGAGGATCAGCACCCCGCCCAGGCCGATGATGAAGATCATCGCCCACATGGCCCGGTCCGACGACTCGGTGCGGGTCTTGGCCATCGTCGTGCGTACCCGCTCGATCAGGGTTTCGATGGCGCCGAGCAGGGCCTCCCGGGCCGGCTTGGCCCGCGGGTCGTTGAGCACGTCGATGTTGAGCACGGCCATGTTCTGCCGCTTGGTGATCAGTTCGGCGACCACCGAATTGTGGGTCACCTCGAGGGTCGACACCGTGTCCAGCAGCCGGATCGCGGTCGGGTCGTCGTCGAGCGTCGAACGCAACGCGCTGACCTGGGCGAGGAACTCGGCGCGGTCGGCGTTGGTGGCGGTCAGCCACTCCGCCGACTTGCCCAGCATGAACGCCCGGTAGTCACTGATCCGGCGCTCGATGGTGGCACTGAGCTCGGTGGCGCCGACCAGTCCCTCGGACGCCTCCTTGATCACCGCGTCCTTGGTGGTCACCACGTAGCGCAGGGCCAGTACCGACGTCGCGGTCATCAGCAGGGTGAGCGCGAGCGTAAGCCCGAAGCTGGCCGCCAGTTTGAACCCGAAGGTCCGTCCCGACATCATCCCGTTGCCTCCTCGGTACCCGGTGCGTGCCCGGCAAGCGTGTGGACGGCGGCCCGGGCGGACGGCACGTCGATGATCGGGCGGGCGGCGCCGTCGAGCGTGGCCATCCCGCGCAGGACGCCCCGCCGGCCGGCCCCACCGGCCTCGCCGATGATCGCCTCGGCGGCGACCCGCACGTGCCCGTCCACCTCGTGGAAGGCGAAGCCGAGCGGCGGCGTGCCGGTGGCCAGCACCAGCCAGCGCGGCCGGTCGGTGACCGGGTGCCCGAGCAGGGCGGCCAGGTCGTACACCGGGATCACGGTCCCGGCGAAACCGGCCAGCCCGAGCAGCGCCGGCAACGGGCCGGGCAGCGGGGTGACCGGCCGGTCCGGGTGCAGGCCGGCGGTCTGCGCCAGCCGCAGGGCGTACGGGCGCCCGCCGGCCTTGATCGCCAGCAGTTCCACGTGCCCGGAGTCGTGGCTGCCCAGCGGCTGGGCGAAGGACCGGTCGAAGTCCGACCGCAGCCGGGTGATCCGGCGTTCGACAGTGGTCATCGGCGCACCCCGCAGGCGTCCAGTTCGGCCCGGCACAGCGTGGTCAGCGCGATCCGGCCGAATCCGCCGCCGAACAGGGTGATCCGCAGATCGTCCTCGGCCGGCAGCAGAGCGAGGGCGCGTTCCAGCTCGGTCGCCGCGGTGCGCTCGTCGCCGCCGCGCCGGGCCAGCTGCCCGAGCCGCAGCCGGGGCAGCGCGAAGTCCGGGTCGAGGTAGGCGGCGAGCCGGTACTGCGCGACCGCGTCGCCGACCGCCGTGGCGGCGTCCAGGCAGAGCCCGAGCAGCTGGTGTGCGTCCGGGTTGAGCCCGTTGTCGTCGATCAGCCGGCGGGCCGTGTCGATCGCGTCGTCGAGCCGGCCGGCCTGGGCCAGCAGCACGCCCCGCAGCAGCCGCTCGTGCGGTTGACGCGGGTCCGGCAGCAGGGCGAGCGCGTCGGCGAACCGCTCGTCGCCGAGCAGGACCACCGCCTTCTGGTACCCGTCGTCGGTCGCCGGCGGCGGATCTGTCCGGGCCGGCCGGACCGGAACCGGCGTCGGCCGGGGCACCGGCGGGGGAACGATGGCCGACGGCAACGGGCGCCGGTAGTAGAACGCCTCGTGGGTCTGCCGCAGTTCGAGGCCGGCCGGGTCGGCGCCGAGCGAGTCGGTATGTCCGAGGAACAGGTACCCGCCGGGGGCCAGGGCCGTGGTCATCCGGGCCACCAGGGCCTGCGCCACCGCCGGGACCAGGTACATCAGCAGGTTCCGGCAGAAGATCACGTCGTACTGGCCGGGCCGCCACAGTATGTCGTCGGTCTCGGCGACGTTGTGCTGCCGGAACTGCACCAGGCGCCGGATCTCGTCGTCCACGTGGTAGCCGCGCTCGCCGGCCCGGAACCAGCGGCGTTTCACCGCGTCCGGCGTCTCGCGCAGCGACCAACCCGAGTACCAGCCCTCGGCGGCCTGGCCCAGCACCGCCGGGTTGGCGTCCACCCCGAGCACGCTGACCAGCCAGTCCGGGCCGGGCAGCGCCTCCTTCGCGGAGATCGCCAGGCTGTACGCCTCCTCGCCGGACGAGCAGGCCACCGACAGCAGGCGTAGCGCCCGCTGCGCCGACCGGTCCCGCAGCCGCTGGGGCAGGGCCTCCTCGCGCAGCGCCTTGAACTGTTCGCCGTGCCGGAAGAAGTAGGTCTCGGTGATGCTCAGGTGCTCGATGAGCTCGGTCATCTCGGTGTTCCACGGGCGGGCGGCGAGCCGGTTGAGGTATTCGCCGCGGCTCATCCGGTGCACGTGGGCCCGCTCGACCAGCAGCGGGCCGAGCTGCCCGGCGTCGCGGTCGCTGAAGGTCCAGCCCAGCCACCGCGCGAGCAGCTCCCGGAACCGGCCGGCCTCGGCGTCGGCGGTCATCCGACGACCGCCGCGGCGGCGGCTTCCCAGACCTCGTCCGGCACCGCGCGCATGCTCTGCAGCAGCAGCAACGGTTCGGCGCCGATCGTGCCGACGCCCGCGACCAGCCGGCTGGACCGGCCGCCGAGCAGGGCCGGGTGGCCGCCGGTGGCGCTCGCGTCGACGTCCCGGATGCCGATGATCTCGCCGGTGGCCAGGGCGACCGCGCCGCGTTCGGTGCGGACCGCGACGTACCGCTGGGGTTCGCCCTGGTCGCCGCGCAGCAGCCGGTTGACGTCGATCACCGGGATCGGCACGCCGCGGATCACGCTGATCCCGAGGACGAAGGCCGGGGTGCCGGAGAGCGGCTGGGTGTCGAGCGGCCGCATGGTCTCGATGACCTCGTCCAGCCGCAGGGCGCAGAGCAGTGGGCCAGCACGGAACACGAGCGCCGCCATGACGGCCTCGACCTCCGGCAGTTGCCCGTATTGCCGCACCAGCCGAGATTATCGAGCTTTGAGGGATTAAATCCGAGTTTTGCTCACTCTGTGCGCAGCGCGACCACCGGGTCGAGCCGACCGGCCCGCTGTGCCGGGATCACCCCGAAGATGATGCCCACCGCGGCCGACACCCCGAAGGCCAGCGCGAGGGACCACCAGGTCACCGCGGCCGGGACCGGGGTGAGCCGGTCGACAAGCAGCGCGGCCGAGATGCCCAGGGCCATCCCGAGGACCCCGCCGATGGTGGTCAGCAGGACCGCCTCGAGCAGGAACTGCACGCCGATGTCCCGCGGGCGGGCGCCGACCGCCTTGCGCAGGCCGATCTCCTTGGTGCGCTCGCGCACCGACACCAGCATGATGTTGGAGACGCCGACGCCGCCGACCAGCAGGCTGATCCCGGCGATCGCGGCCAGCACCCCGGTCAGCACGCCGAGGATGTCGCCCAGCACGCCGAGGATCTGCTCCTGGGTGACCGCGCTGAAGTCGGTGTCCGGGTGGCGTTTGACCAGGGCGGCCACCACCGCGCTGCCGAGCGCGTCGATCCGGTCGCGGTCGGGGGCGCGGATGGCGAGACCGTCGATGCGCTGGGTGCCGAGCAGCCGCTGGGCCGCGGTGACCGGCACGTGCACCTCGCTGTCCCGGTCGACGCCGAGGCTCTGCCCGAGTTCCTCGAAGGTGCCGATCACCCGGAACCGCACCCCGCCGATGGTGATCTGCCGGCCGATCGGGTCCCGGTCGCCGAACAGCGCCTTGGCGGTGCCGGCGCCGAGCACCGCGACCCGCCGCCCGGTGGTCACGTCGGTCCTGGTCAGATAAGACCCGCGGTCGAGACGCCGGACGAAGACGTCCGGCGTGGTTTCCAAAACCCCCTGCATGCTGGCGTACGCCTCGCGAGAGCCGGCCCGTACCGTCTCCCCGGAGCTGATCGTGACCGCGACCCGCGACCGGTCGCCGACCACCCGGATGACCGCGTCGACGTCGTCCATGGTCAGCGTGGACGCGGTCGGCGCGGCGCCCGGGTCGAGCCGGCCCGGCACCACGATCAGCAGGTTCGAGCCGAGGCCCTCGACCTGCTGCTCGATCTGCCGCTTGGTCCCGGTGCCGATGGCGACGAGCGCGACCACCGCCCCGACGCCGATGACCACGCCGAGCATGGTCAGGATGCTGCGCAGCCGATTCGCCCGCAGCGCGTCGATGGCGACCCGCCAAGCCTCCGCGACTCTCATGACACGATCAGCCCGTCGCGCATGACGATCTGCCGGTGCGCCCGCCCGGCCACCTCGCGGTCGTGAGTCACCAGCACCACCGCCACCCCGTCGGCGTTCAGCGTCTCCAAGAGTCCGAGCACCTGCTCGCCGGTGGTCGAGTCGAGGTTGCCGGTCGGCTCGTCGGCCAGCAGCACCGACGGCCCGGTGACCAGCGCACGGGCGATCGCCACCCGCTGCTGCTCGCCGCCGGACATCTGGTTGGGCCGGTGGTCGAGCCGGTGCCCGAGGCCGACCCGCTCGAGCATCTCGGCCGCCCGGGCCCGCCGCTCCCTGCGCCCGACCCCGCGATAGACCAGCGGCAGCGCGACGTTGTCCCGGGCCGTGGTGCGGGCGAGCAGGTGGAAGGACTGGAAGACGAACCCGATGGTCTCGTTGCGCAGCAGGGCCATCTCGGCCGGGCCGAGCGTCGCCACGTCCCGCCCGCCGATCCGTAGCGTGCCGCTGGACGGCCGGTCGAGCGCGCCGAGCAGGTGCATGAGGGTCGACTTGCCGGAACCGGAGGTGCCCACGATCGCCACGTAGTCGGTGGCCGACACGGTCAGCGACACGCCCCGCAGCGCCGAGACGAACACGCCGTCCAGGTCATAGGTGCGGGTCACGTCGACCGCGACGATCGCGGGCTCGGTCATGGCACCTTTTCGCCGGACTTGACCAGGTCGGCGCCGCCCACCACGACCGGCTGGCCGGCGTCCAGGCCCGAGGTCACCTGCACCACGTCTTCGCCCTGAACACCGACCTTGACGGAAACCCGCTGGTAGCGGCCGTTCCGGACGGTCCACACGGTGTCCTGGCCGTCGGCGTTGACGATCGCCGACGCGGGCACGGTCACCGCGTCGGCGGCCTCCCGCACCTGCAGCCGCACCACGGCGCTCATCCCGGGCCGGGGCGTCGGCGCTTTGGTGCCGTCGTCGTACTTCCCGGCGGCCAGGTCGAGCCGCACCCGGTAGGACACGCCGCCCTGGGCCGAGGTGGTGGGCAGCAGGTCGACCGCGCGCACGGTGGCCGCGTAGGAGGCGCCGGTCGCGGCGTCCAGCTCGACGGCGGCGGTGATGCCCGGCTGCACCAGCAGCACGTCGGTCTCGTCGACCTGGGCGCTCAGCCCGAGCGCGGACACGTCGACGATCGTCACGATCGGCGTGCCGGCCGCGACGTAGGCGCCCTTGGGTACCGCGGTGTCGACCCCCGGGAGAGAGGTGGACGCGGCCGGGGCGGAGCCGCCGGAGAGCAGGTCGGTCAGTGACGAGGTCGCGGCGCCGCCGGTGGCCGGCCCACCGAACTGGACCACGCCGGCCACCGGGGCCCGCAGGGTCAGCGCTTCCACGGCCGCGTCGGCCAGCTCGTACGCCTGCTGGGCCTGCAATTTCTGGGCCGCGGAGAGTGACTCGACCGCCTGGCCGAGCGAAGCGACCCCACGCTGGACCGACCGCAGCGTGGCGGCGGCCGCCGCCGACGCGGCCTGATACTGCTGCTCGGCCGCGTCGACCTGCTTGAGGAGTACGCCCCGCAGGTTGGCATCGGTGATCTTGCCGGCCGCGTCCCGGGCGTCGTCGAACGCGGTGGCCGCCTGCTTGTCGGTCTTCCGTCGCACCGCGGTGTAACCGGCGGTGCTCAGCCCGGCCGAACCGCCACCCCGGGAGGCCTGGTCGAGCGCCTTGGCCGCGGAATCCCGGCGGGCCTCCAGATCGGGGGAGTCGATCACCGCCACCACGGTGCCCTTGTTGACCTTCTGTCCGGCCTCGACGCGCAGCTCGGCGAGGGTGCCGGCGGCCGGCGCGCTGAGCGTGGCGGCGGCCCGCGCGGTCACCGAGCCCGGGGCCTCGACGATCTCGCCGACCGTGCCGCGGGACGCCGACCCGACCGTGATGCCGTCGTCGTCGCTGCCGCAGGAGGCCGCGGTGAGCGACACCAGCATGACGATGGCGAGCGCGAGAACCTCGGGTCGGATGCGGGCGCGAAAGGGGCGGGACACGCCCGCAACCTTAGGCCGTCGCCAGTCGGATCGCTTACACCGAGGCCACCTGCTTGACCCGGGGAGGCACCCTGAGTGAACCGCCCCCACGGCCCCACCGTACCTGTTTGGACAACGTGACCGTGAAGGACGTGACGCAGCGATGCAGCGAGCCGACGAGTTGACCGTGGTGCACCACGACGACACCGAGAGCCGGTTCCAGGACGTGACATACACCCTGAGCCGGGAGGGCTTACGCCTGGTGACGGCCCGCGGCGACGAGCAGTTGATACCCCGCCACGAGGTCCTCACCACCCACGCGCGCAAGGCCGCCTAGAAACAGCAAAGCCCGGACCCCATCCGTGGAGTCCGGGCTTCAAAGGATCCGGATCAGGTTCCCGGGCGACGCCCGAACACCTTCACCGTGGAGCCGATCTTGCCGAGGCTGTAGTACTTCGTCGCGTCCTGCGGCAGCAGGTTCACGCAGCCGTGCGAACCACGCCACATGTCGTGGATGTAGGTGGTGGTCTGGTGGAAACCGCGCCCGCCGATGAACCGCTGCCAGTACGGCAACCAGACGTGGTACGGGTCCGACCACTCCTTCTTGGTCCGCTTGTTGATTTTGAAGGTGCCGGCCGGCGTCTCGTAGTTGTTCATGCCGGTACGGGTGACCGTCGGCTTGACGAGCACCTTGCCGTCCTTCATCACCCAGGTGGTCTGGTGGGTGAGGTCGACACAGAAGGTAAGGCCGGTCTTCTTGGCCTTGCACGCGGCCGTGTTGGACGCCGCGAGGCGCTTGGCCACGTCGTTCGTCGTCGGGCCGGCCAGACCGGAGGCCGGCTTGATGCCGAACCGGGTCTGGAACTTCTTGATGGCCGCACAATCGGTGGCGGACTGCTTGCCGTCCACCGTGAGCGTGCCGTAGCCGCCGATCTTGTTGAGGTTGCCCTCGACCTGCTTCTGGAACTTACCGGTGGCACAGCTCGCGGCCGCCGCCTGCGTGACCACCGAGGTGGTCACGACCTTGGCCGCCGGTGCGGTGCGCACCGCAGCACCGGCGCCCGCAGGCGTCAGTGCCACACCGAGACCGCCGCCCACCAGGGTCGCCAAAACGACCCCGGTGAGGCGGGCGGAAGCCCGTCTCACTACCAACTTGGTCCTCCCCAGGACATGTGTTCGCACATCGAAACACAACCGGGCTCGCCTCGGTGTGTGGGGAACGACCGTGGCGCGAATCTGTGAGATGTTTTCGGTTCGCGCCGGATTCAGTTGAGGGAAGACGGGTTGCAGAACCCTTAGCTTTGGGGTGTCGCGAAGTCCTGCACCCAGTAAGTGGTGCGGTCGCGGGTGACGGCCAGGCCGGCGCCCATCTGGTGCAGCCGGCAATCCATGATGTTCTCCCGGTGCGCCGGGCTGTGCATCCAGCCGTCGACCACCTCGAACGGGCTGTCCGCGCCGCGGGCGATGTTCTCGCCGTACCTCTTCCAGCGGTAACCGGCCTCGCTCACCCGGTCCCCGGCGCTGTCGCCGTCGGGCGACTCGTGCGCGAAGTAGTCGCGGCGGGCCATGTCGGCCGCGTGCTCGTTGGCCGCCTCGATCAGCCGCCGGTCCACCGCCACGGCGTCGCAGCCGCCGCGCCGCCGGTTCTGGTTGACCAGCGTCAGGATCTGCTGCTGCCAGCGCGCGTACGGGCTGGACGACACGTCGGCCCGGGTGACGTCCTGGCGGGCGGTGGCGAGCAGGCCGTCCGCGGCCGTGGCGGGTTGCTGGGCGAAGCCGAGGGTCTGCCTCTTCGGCTGCTGCGCAGCCGGGCGCTGCGGCGCCGCGGCAACCCGGTTCTGGTCGCGCGGTTCGGGCCGCTCCGGCTCGGCGTCCGGCGTCTCCCGTACGGCGTCCGGATCATCAGGATCGCCGTCCCCGTCCCGTACGGCATCGGGGTCCTCCACAACGGAGCCGTCACCGGCGTCGTCGGCGTTCCCCACCACGGGTTCCTCGTCGACGTCATCAGCGTCGTCGACGAAGTCCCCGGTGTCGTCCGAGTCGTCCCCGAACTGCGGCCACCCCCACAGGCTCGGCATGCTGAAGCCGAACGGCTCGTCCGGCGTTTCCGACGCACCCGCCGCCGTGGCCAGGACCCCGCCTCCGAGCAACATCGCCGACGCCGCGGCGCACACCACCACCAGAGGTTTCCGCATTTCCCAGTAAGTCCCATCGAGTCGCGGGCGTCCGGCCTCCCCGGTCGCCCTCGCCAGGGGACAACGTCACAAACCGGCCACGGTCACCATGGGCGTCGCACAACCGCACAGACAATTCGGACAGTTCATCCCTTCGGGGTAAGCCTGCGCGGCCTTTCTGGCGACCGCTCGGCGGTCCCGCCGACCGGGCAGTGATGGCTACCGTTCCCCGGTGCGAAATCGCTACCTGGACCTGCTCCGTGCCGCGGCAATCGTCCGGGTGATCATCTACCACCTGTTCGGCTGGCCCTGGCTGTCCATCCTGCTGCCCGCGATGGGCATCATGTTCGCGCTGGCCGGCTCGCTCGCCGCCGCTTCCCTGGACAAGCGGGCCGCCGGGCAGGTGGTCCTCTCCCGGGTGCGGCGGCTGCTGCCCCCGTTGTGGCTGCTCGGCCTGGTCGCCGTACCCGTCATGCTGGTCGCCGGCTGGGCGACCGAGATCGACAGCGACCATCCGTTCAGCATCGGCCGGTTGTTCTTCTGGCTGCTGCCGATCGCCGACCCACCCGGCAGTGACCTGGCCATCGACGCCTGGGAACCGCTCTGGTACCTGCGCGCCTACCTCTGGTTCATCCTGCTCTCGCCGGTCATGTACGCCCTCTACCGGCGGATCGGCTGGGGGGCGGTGGCCGCGCCGCTACTGGTGATGGGCTTCCTCGACCTGACCGGGTTCAGCCTGCCGGATACCGCCGACGCGGCCCTGTGGGACTTCGTCACCTACGGCGCCTGCTGGATCGCCGGGTTCGCCCACCACGACGGCCGGCTGGCCCGGGTCAAGCCCTGGATCGCGTACCCGGCCGCGGCGGTGATGGGGGCGGTCGCGCTGTGGTGGATGAACGGCCACCAGGGGGAGGACCCCTGGGACCTGAACGACGTGGCCGAGTCGCAGGCCCTCTGGTCGCTGGCCTTCGTCCTGCTGGTGCTGCGCTGGCAGCCCAGCATGGAATGGCTGGCCAAGTTCAAGCCCCTCGACGGGGCGGTGACCCTGCTCAACGCACGGGCCGTCACGGTCTATCTCTGGCACAACATCGCGATCGCCGCGGTCTGGCCGGTGCTCACCTTCATCGCCCTCGACGACCTGGAGGGCGACCTGGCCATCGCGGTCGACTTCGGCGTCGCCATGGCCCTCACCCTGGTGGCGGTGGTCTGCTTCGGCTGGGCCGAGGACCTGGCCGCCCGCCGGTCGCCCCGGCTGTGGCCCGCCTCCAGCCGGCCCGCGGCGGCTGCCCCCGCCCCGGAAATGGAGCCGGAGCCGGAGCCGGAGCCGGAACCGCTGCCGGTCGGCGCCGGAGCCGCGATGGCACCGGCGCCGGCCCCGGAGGTCGACCCCGTCCCGGAGCGCGTCGCCGCCGCCCGGCACGCCATGCTCGGTGTGGAGAACGACCGGGATCTCGGTATGCCGGTGGCCGGCCGCCCGGCCGCCCACCACCCGCCCGGCGAGCCGGTCGACCACGCCGGCCGCTCCTGGCCGCCCCGGTCCCCGGCGGCGGACAGCCTCGACGGCCAGCCCGACTGGTTCCGCGGGCGACGCGGGAGCGACCAGCCCGAATAGAGGTGTGCCTGCTCACCCCGGCGGCATCCGGCGACTCCGGCCGGTCGCCGCCGGGGGAGGCTCACCCGGTGAAACGCCCCGAGGTGCCCGCACCCCTGCTCGTGCTGCTGGCGATCGTCTCGGTGCAGTTCGGCTCGGCGGTCGCCCGCACACTTTTCGACGATCTCGGCGCGGCCGGGGTCACCCTCCTCCGGCTGGCCCTCGCCGCGGTGATCCTGGGGGTGGTCACCCGGCCCGCCCTGCGCGGCTGGTCCGGCGCGGCCTGGCGGGCCGCCGCCCTGCTCGGCGTGGTGATGGCCGGGATGAACCTGATCTTCTACCTGGCCCTGCGGACCGTGCCGCTCGGCATCGCGGTCACCGTCGAGTTCCTCGGGCCGCTGCTGCTCGCCGTCGTGCAGACCCGCCGCCTGCTCGACCTGGTGTGGGCCGCGCTGGCGGCCGGCGGCGTGATCCTGCTGGGCACCGCGAACGGCGGCTCCGCTCCGCTCGGCGGCCTGCTGCTGGCGTTCCTGGCCGGGCTCTTCTGGGCCGGTTACATCGTGTTCAGCGCCGAACTGGGCGGGCTGGTCCCCGGCACCGGCGGGCTGACCGTCTCGCTGGCCGTGGCGGCACTGCTGGTGCTGCCGTTCGGCGCGAGCGGTGCGACCGCCGTACTGGATGATCCTCGTCTGTTGATCGGCGGCGTCGCCGTCGCCCTGCTCTCCTCGGTCCTCTCCTACGGCCTGGAGATCAACGCGCTGCGCCGCATCCCCACCCGGGTCTTCGGGATCCTGATGAGCCTCGAACCGGCCGGCGCGGCCATCGCCGGCCTGCTCGTCCTGCACCAGCGCCTCGGCGTGGTGGAGATCGTCGCCCTGGTGCTGGTGACCGCGGCCAGCGCCGGAGTGACCCTGGCCCGCGCCTGAAACTCTCAACTGCGTGCCGCCCGGACCGAAGTGATCCCTCGTGCGGTTTCAGTTGCGTGACCAGGCCGGGGCATCCCGTTCCGTCGCGTACCTGTTGATGGGTGCCGGGCCGTTCATGTTCGTCACCGGCGTGATCCTGCCGGACAACCGGACGATCACCGGCGTCAGCGTCTTCGCCGTACTCACCGTCGTGCTCGGCGTCGGCGGGGCGATCTGCCGGTGGCGCCCCGAGCGGGTGCCGTGGGTGATGTGGCTGCTCGCGCCCTACCTCGGCGTAGGCCTGGTGACCGCGCTCAACCTGGCCACCGCCGACGCCAGCACCGGCGCCCAGTTCTTCTACCTGTGGCCGGTCCTGTACGCCGCGAACTTCCTCAGCCGCACCGGGAACTACCTGGTCCTCACCCTGGTCTCGGCCGGCAACGCGGCCGTCGTCTTCCCGGTCGAGGGCGCCAACCGGGGCCTGTCCGACTGGGCGTCGCTGACCGTCGCGATGATCCTCACCGCGATCGTGGTCAACTCGCTGCGGCTGCGCAACGACCGGCTGCGCGACGTCCTGGAGACCCAGGCGTACGCGGATCCGCTCACCGGCGTGGCCAACCGCCGCTCGTTCGACGGCGAACTGGCCCGCGCGGTCGTCTGGGCCAACCGCGGCACCGAGCCGATCGCCCTGCTCACCATCGACATCGACTACTTCAAGAAGATCAACGACACCTGGGGCCACGGCGTTGGCGACATGGCCCTGCAGTCGGTCGCCGACGCGCTGCGCACGGTCGCCCGCCGCGAGGACGACGTGGTCGGCCGGCTCGGCGGCGACGAGTTCGTGGTGCTGCTGCGCACCGACCGGATGGGTGCCCGCCGCGCCGCGGATGAGATCCGGGCCGCCGTCGCGAAGATCGAGGACCTGCCGAGCGGCCCACCCGGCCTCAGCATCGGCGTGGCCGTGCTACCCGACCACGCCGGGACCGCGATCGAACTCGGCCACGCCTCGGACACCGCCCTCTACGAGGCCAAACAGGCCGGCCGGGGCCGCACGGCGATGGCTCACCCGCCGACCCCGCTCCCGCTCAGCGGTTGATCAGGCTTCCTTCCGGGGGTACGGGCCCCAGCCGTCCCGCAGCACGTGGATGTACACGGCTTCCAGGCAAACCCCGATCCGCTCGGCGAGTTCCTGATCCTCCGGCTCACCCAGCCGTACGGCCCGGGCGAAGTGATCGAGCGCCTCCATGTGCCGTCCCTGGTCGAAGCAGCTGCGTCCGGCGTTCTCGTGGACGACGCTGCGCAACGGGTCGGGGACGTCCGCTTTTGCCGCCTTGGCGAACAACCGGTCGGCCTCCTCGTAGTCCTTGCGCAGCCGCAGCACGTGCGCCAGCTCGGCCTGCGCGATCACCGTCGACTGGGTGTGCTGCGCCGACTCGGCGTGCGCGAGCGCCAGCCGGCTCGCGGCCGCGGCCATGCCGAGCTCCCCGAGCAGCCGGTAGACCTCGGCCCGCACGGCCAGCAGCCCCGCCTTGGCGACGTTGTCGGTCTCGTCGGCGAGCGGCTCGTCCAGCCGTTCCCCGAGCTCCCGCAGCGCGTCCTTGTTGTCGACCACTTCCCGCAGGGTCCCACCGTCGAGCCGCCACCGGATGGCCTCGAGGTCGGCCGCCGACAGCACAGCCTTCTCGACCAGCTCAACCACCGGCTCGGAGGGAACCAGCGCGGCGCCTCGCTCCGCCTCGTCCGGCGCCGCTTCGGTGTTGTCGTCCTGATCGGTCTGTTCGTCCCCGTCGCTCTGGTCGTTCTGGTGGGAAACGTCCGGCTCGGCGTCGAGCACGACCCCGTTGAGCAGCCCCGCCAGATCCAGGTCGAGCACCATGCCGTCGCCGCCGTCCCCCACCGGTTTGACCGAGGGAGCGGGCGGATCCGACTTGTTGAACCACTGCCCGACGAACGCGGTGTCAGCGGCCCGCCGAGGCTCCTGATCGGGCCCGGACACCATGAGCTTGCCGATCGGCCGCAGGTTGTGCAGCGTCCCGTCCGGATCCATGTACGGCGCCGCATGCGCCCCGGGCCGCCCCTGCTCCGCTGCCGCCGCGTCCGCTGCCGCCGCGTCACCGGCGTCCGGCGCCCCGTGCCGCGGAGCCTTGGGCGCCGCGACCGGTGCACCAGGCACGGCCCCGTCCACCGAAGGCCGCTGCATCGGCACCGCGATCCGAGCGGCCCCGGCCCCGCTGTCACCGTCCGGCGCCGGCTTCTCGGGTGCGAGCGCAGCCTGCTGCGAGCCATCGGGCCGAGCCGTCGCGCCCTGCGGTGCCACAGCCGCTGCGTGCTGAGCCGCGGCGTGACCGGCGGCGGCCGGCTGGGCGGCGTCGTGACCGGGCTCGGCCTGCTGCGGCACCGCCGGTTGCCCAGTTGCCGCTTCCGGCGCGGCCGCGTGGCCGGGCTTTGCTTGGTGCTGGCCGCCGCCGCGCCCAGGCGTTGCCTGCTGCGGCGCGGCGTGGCCGGGCGTTGCTTGCTGCGGCGCGGCGTGGCTGGGCGTGCCCTGGTCCTGGGCAGCCGTCCGCGCGGGGCGAACCATCGGCTGCGTCGGCACGTCGTCCTGCGGCGTGGCGGCCGGCGAGACCGGCCGCGCGGAGCCGCCCTGCTGCGGCGGGGTGCCCACCGGGCCGGCCGGACGCGGCCCGCGCCTCCCAGCGGGTGCGCTGACCGGGGCCGAAGCCAGCGAAGTGGGCCGGCTGCTGTGGGCGCCGGGCATCTGATCGGCCGGCGGCCGGGTCTGTTCGGTTCCGGCGGCCGATGGCCGGGTCTGTTCGGCGCCGGAGACCGGCGGCCGGGGCCAAGCGGCCGGGTCCTGATCCGCGGGTGTGGAAGCGGCCGGCCGTGCCGGGGTGCCGGCCGGAGGCCGGCCAGCGGTAGGCATCGGCGAAACCGGAACATCGACCGGACCGCGCGCGGCGGCCGGCGAGACCGGCGTGACCGGGGGAGCCTGCCGCGCGGTCGGGGCCCCGCCCGGCGAGCCTGCGTAGGCGGTCGGAGCGTTCGGCGAAGCCTGCGCGTTAGGCGGGGCCTGGACGCCCGGCGGCACCTGCCCGGCAATCGGCAGCTGCGCGGCCGGCATGACCTGAGCAGCGGGCGGCCGCTGCGCGACCGGCGAGGCGGCCGAGACCTGCGCGGCCGGCGGCAGCTGGGTGCCCGGCGGCACCTGCGATCCGGGCGGCGTCTGGACGCCCGGCCGCACCGGCGGCTGGAGCGTGGCCGGCCGGGTTGCGGCCGGAGGAGCCGAGGCGGCGGGCACGTCGTAGCCGGGGACCGGACCGGGCCGCGCCGGCTGGTTCGGGTCGGTCTGCGGGCGCGGGGCGCTGGGGGAGATGGGCCGGGACAGGCCACTCACCGGCAGGGACGCCGGAGGCGCCTCGTCCGGCACCATCGACCAGGGCCCGCCGTCCGACTCGGAGAGCGTGACGTGCGCGGTGCGCGGAGTCCGGCGCGAGCGCGGCGGCCCGTCCGGCCCGTTGAGGCGGCTGCCGGTCTCCCACGGAGACTGCATCTGGGAGCCGGTCTCCCACGGCGCCTGCGGCCCGGGCTGCGCCGGCGTCTGCGGCCGGTTCTGCGGCTGCGGCGCCGGCATGCGGGTGCCGGTCTGCTCCGGCGCTTGCATCCGCGTTCCGGTTTCCCAGGGCGACTGCGCCTGGGGAGCGTTTTGTTGCGGTTGCTGCGCTTGGGGGCCGTTTTGCAGGGGTGCTGCCATGCGGGTGCCGGTCTGGTCCGGCGTCTGCATCCGTGTCCCGGTTTCCCAGGGCGACTGCGCTTGGGGGCCGTTTTGTTGCGGTTGCTGCGTCTGCGGGCCGGTTTGCGGTTGGCCCTGCATGCGTGTGCCGGTCTGGTCGGGTGCCGGCATGCGCGTGCCGGTTTCCCACGGCGACTGTGCCTGCGGGCCGTTCTGCTGCGATGGCTGCGTCTGCGGGCCGGTTTGTGGCTGGCCCTGCATGCGTGTGCCGGTCTGGTCAGGCGCCTGCATGCGAGTGCTGGTATCCCACGGCGACTGCGCCTGTGGGCCGGTTTGCTGGGGGGCCGGCATGCGGGTGCCGGTTTCCCATGGGGCCTGCATGCGGGAGCTGGTGTCCCACGGCGAACCGGCCTGGTGGGCAGGGCCCGCGTGGGCGGCCGGGAGTTGCTGGCCGGAGGCGTCGGGGCGCGGCGAGCCGGCGGTGCGCTGGTCCTGGCCGGGCGCGCCGGTGCCCGGTCGCGGGGTGCCCTGCTCGGCCGCGGCGGCCGCGGCGGCCGGGCGCTGCTGCGGGGACGCCGGGTCGGCGGCCGGTGGGCGGGCGGTGCCGGGACGCCGGGCCGGGTCGGGGCCGGCCGGACGGGCCTGCTGGCCGGGTGTGCCGTCGGCGCCGGGGATGATCGGCGTCGCCGGGCGATGCTGGGGGCCGGCCGCCGGGCGGCGGTCGGCAGGGGTGTCCGTGGTTGGTGTCGGGGTAGCCGGCGGCGGGGCGACCACGCGGGCGGCCGGGGTAGCCGGGGTCGTGCCGATCACGCGCGGCGGCTCGGGTTCGGCCTTCTTGACCACGCGGGGGACCGGGGCGGGCTCCTCGCGGCTGATCACCTTCGGCTGGGTGGGCGGTGGGGTCTTGCTGAGCACCCGCGGGCCCTGGCCGCCGTACTCGTCGGACTGCTCGTCGGCCGCGGCCGGGAGTTCCGCGCCTTTAGCGTCCGGGCCGGTTGGCTCGTCGTTCCAGGTGGCTTCGCCCTCGATGTCCCAGGAGGTGACCCGGCGGCCGTCCTCGGACCAGCCCTCCTCGGCGGCGGGCTCTTCCCAGCCGGTGCCCTCGACGGCTCGGTCGTCGTCGCCGGCCCAGGCGACATGCTCGCCGGGGCGGCCGTCACCGCTCCACGCGGCGGGCTGCTCCGACCAGGTGGTCCGGTCGTCGGCGCGACGGTCGTCCCAGCCGCTGCCGCCGACCGGGCGGAAGCCCTGGTCGTAGTCGCCGATCGCGGTGATCGGCGGCCGTCCGTCGGTGCGCCGGCCACGATCGTCGGCGGCCCGGCGGCGTCCCTCCCGCTCGGACCGCGGGTCCAGCTCGTCCGGGCGGCGTTCGTCCGGGCGCCGCTCGTCGCGGCTCCCGTCGGGCCGCCGCACGGCCAGGTCGTCGCCGTCAGCCGGGTCCCAGAACGCGGTGCGCTCGCCCATCCGGCCACTCGGCCGGCGGCGCGGGTCGGCCATCCGCGGATCGGTGGTTTCCGGCCGGCGCAGGCGCGAGTCGGTGCTGTCGAGGTCGGCCGAACGCCGCAGCCGCGAGTCGGTGCTGTCGACGTCGCCCGGTCGGCGGAGCCGTGAGTCGGTGCTGTCCAGGTCGGCCGGACGTCGCAACCGCGAGTCGGTGATGTCCAGCTCGCTGTCGATCGGCCGCCGGATCCGTGGATCGGTCCGCTCGCCCGGTCGCGCCCGCCGGTCGCCGCGCTCAAAGGCGACCTCATCCCCGGCCCGCCGCCGCTCGTCCCGGCCCGGACCACGGTCCTGACCAGCGCGCCCATCCTGACCAGCGCGCATGTCCTGACCAGGGCGTCCGTCTTGACCAGGGCGTCCGTCCTGAACCGGCCGGCGCCCGGCCTGCTCTGGGAGCCCTCCCTGAGCCGCACGCCCACCCTGAGCGGGACGCCCGTCCTCGGGTCGCCGGTACAGCTCTTCGGGATTGACCGGCGGCCGCAGCCCGGGGACCTGGGCCCGCCCACTCACGGCCGGCGGCCCGTAGGCCTCGGCGCCACGCGTATCCGCCCCGAGCTCAGCACTTCGCGGGTCGGCCGCACGCTGGTCAGCGCCGCGCGGATCGACACCGCGCGGATCGACACCGCGCGGGTCAGCGCCGCGCTGGTCAGCGCCGCGACGCGGCTGCTCAGCCTGCGGTCCGGCGGCTCGCCCACCCTGCGGCACGGCGGCTCGCCCCGGAGCGCCGTCCGGCGCGGCGGCGCCGCGCGCGGACCGTCCATCCTGCGGTGCGGCACCCGGCCGGGACTCTCCATTTTGCGGCGCGGAAACACGCCCGGACTGTCCATCCGGGACTGCGGAACCACGTGCGGGCGGTCCGGCCTGGGGAGCGGCGCCCTGCGGCCCGGCGGGCCGTCCGGGCGGCGCATCCTGCGCTGCGGCACCCCGAGCCACCGGCCCGGCCTGCGGCGCGGCGCCCTGCGCTCCGGCGACTCGTGCGGCCTGCCCACCCTGCGCTCCGGCAGCCCGCCCTGCCTGCCCGCCCTGCGTTCCGGCGGCCGGGGCTGCCTGGCCGCCCTGCGGCGCGGCACCCTGGCTCGGCTGCGCGGCCTGCGGTTCCACGTCCTGCCCGGGCTGGCCGCTCAGCGAGACAACGCCCCGTCCGGTCGCCGGGGCCGGGCCCGGCGGCAGAGCCGGCGGCGGGGTCGTGCCCGGGGCCGGCTGGTCGCCGGGCTTCGGCTTCGCGGCCCGGCCGTCCTGGTCGGCGTTCTTCTTCCGGCGCAGCCATCCGCGCTTGCTCTTCGGCGTCTCTTCCTCGACCGGCGCGGCCGCGGCGGCAGCCGCTTGCGCAGCCTCCGGCGCCTCGACCCGCTCGTCGCGGACCGGCGGCTGCGGCCGGGCCGGATCCAGGCCCGCGAGCTCGGCGGCGTCCTGCCCGGTCCAAGTGCCCTGACCAGCCGGATCGTCGACCCACGCGACGCGGTCCCCGCGCTGCGGCGAACCGCCCTCGGACCACTCGGCGTGCTGCGTGACGTCGTTCGCCCGGCTGACCCGCTCGCCGCGCTGCGGCACGTCGCCGGGGCGGTTGCCGCGCTGCGGCACGTCGCCGGAGCGAGTGCCACGCTCGCCGCGCTGCGGCGCGTCGCCCGGCTGGCCGCCGAGGTCGCGCTGCGGCTGGTCGCCGACGAAGTCGGAGCGAAGCGGTGCCCCGCCCCGTGGAGGCACGTCGCCGACCCAGTCGGCACGTGTCGGCGCCTCGCCGGGCCGCCCGCCGCGCGGGGGCACGTCGCCGACGAAGTCGGAGCGAAGCGGTGCCCCGCCACGCGAGGGCACGTCTCCGGCCCAGTCGGCGCGCTGCGGTGCCGGGCCCCGCTGGCCGCGCTGCGGCGCGTCGTCGGCCCACTCGGCGCCGCCGGCACGTCGCGGGGTGTCGCCGGACCATCCGGTGCGGCCGCCGCGCTCGGGCCGGTTCTCGTCGGTCCAGCCGGTGTCGTCGACCCACTCGGTGCGGCCACGCTGCGCGTTCCCGGACCGGCCGCCGCGCTGCGGCTCGCCGGACGCTGCGGGTCGTCCACTACGCGCCGGGTCGGCGGGCGAGCCGGGTCGTCCACCGCGCGCCGGGTCGGCGGGAAAGCCGGGTCGGCCACCACGAGCCGGGTCGCCGGGGCGGCCACCGCGAGCCGGGTCGCCTGGCCGGCCGCCGCGCTGCGGCTCGCCGGGGGAGGCCGGTCGGGCACCCCGCCCGGACCGGCCCGCGCGGCCGAGGTTCTCGTCGGCCGGGGTTACCCGGGTGGTGGTCGTCGGGCCGTGGCCGTAGGCGGCCAGGTCGCGGTGGTCGAAGGGCTCGTCGATGTCGTCCTGGAAGTCGCCGAAGCGGTCGTCGCGGCGCTGCCGGACGTCGCCGGTGCTCGGGATCGGGTAGTCCGGGGCGTCGAAGTCGGCGCCCAGCTCGGGGCGGTTGAAGTCGATGTCGGCGAACTCGTCGCCGGCCAGGTTGGGCGCGGACGTGTCGACCGGGGCGAAGTCCGGGTCGTCGAGCCAGCTCGGGCGCTGCGAGTCGAACGCCACCTGGGGCTTGCGGCTGCCGGTGGCACGTTGCCGGCGGCGGGCGGCGAGCTCGTCGACGGGAGTGTCGACGTCGCCGGAACGACGGGTGGGAATGACCGGATCGGGCGCTGATCGTTTCTGGAATTGACGTTCCTGAACGACCGCCGAATTCGGCATGATGGAATACTCAGAGTATTCGTCTTCCCAGTATTCGTCGTCCTCGAAGCTCATGCGGCGGCCCCGTCCGGGAGTAGCCCGGCTAAGAGCCCTGAGCCCCAGTGCCGCATTGCTCCCCCGTCTCGTCGCCCCAGTGCCCGGATAGTCCCCCCATCCGGCGGTTGTGGAAGGTTAACCACGCTTTTGCGCGGTGCGCCAGCACCCTCGGGAGCGTGCCGCACGGCCCGGTGGCGGCGCGGTGACCGAGAGTCGGCGCCGACGTCGCGCGGACCGCATGGGTTTCCTCTGCCATGACTACGCGTGGGCGCCGCGAACAGTTCAAACACGTTTTCCCGGGCACGGATCGTCGGCGTGGAATAACGCGTGGTCACCGCTTTCCAGATCGTGGACTTAAGGAATTCTTAAACCCGTTTTGAGGATCCCCACGACCTCGTTAGGTGGACAGGGGGTGGCGAAGACCACTCCCGCGCGGCGCGGATCATGGTCCTCGGGGATGTCACGGTGGATGAGCCCCCACGGACAACGCGGTCCCCAGGGTCCACGAACCACTGGACGCTGGAGACCCTCAATCCCCCGGCCGGCGGCTGCCGCCCCCGGTAGTAACAATGGCCGCCCTCGCGCCACACCCCAGGGACTCACACATCGCGCTTGCCCCCCAGGTGCAGGTGTGTGGTCACGGTTGCGCGGGAGTGCCGGGAGAGGAACGGCGGCGGGGTGCACACCGCCGCCGTTTCGAAAACTGTCAGAGCCGCCCGTCGGAGGTGAACCGGCCGACCTGGGCGGGCAACACCAGCCCGGCCGCGGTCAGGGCCCGGAGCAGCGACTCGAGCTCGCCGGGGGAGCAGGGCACCCGGTGCGGCAACTCCAGGGCCCGGGCGGCCTCGACGGCCCGCACCGCGATCGCCGCCTCCACCGCCCACAGCCGGTGCGCCCGCATCGCCATGTGCGCGGACGCGGTCATCGACGCGTGCAGCCGCAGCAGCCGGCGCAGGTCGGCGGCCAGTTGCTCGATCGGCGGCCCGACCGGCTGCGGCACCGGCGGCTTGCGAGCCTCCCAGTACGCCGAGGCCACGTCGAACCACTTCGGGGCATAGAGGATCAGCGCGCCGAACAACGTGGGCGTGGCCACGATCAATGCGAGTTTTGCTGCATCCCAGACGTTCATGGGTCTCCCCGGGATGGGCGTCATCTCGACGATCCGCCCGCGCCGGGAACCCGTCAAGCCGAATACGTCAGCGCACCCGTCCGCGCGGAACGAGCCGGGTGATCGGCATCGGCGGGGCCGGCAGCGGCGGGCCGTCGTAGCCGCGCACCTCGCCGAACCGCGGCGTGCCGGAGGCCCAGTCGGCTCGCATCTGGACGATCTCGTCGTGGTCGCGGGCGACGAAGTTCCACCACATGACCAGGCGTTCGTCGAACGGCTCGCCGCCGAGCAGCAGCAGCCGCGACGCCGATCCGGTGGACAGTCGCACCGAGGTGCGCCCGGATCCGAGATAGAGCAGCGGGCCGGGCTTGAGGTTGGCGTCGTCCACGTCGGCCGCGCCGTCGAGCACCAGTACGGCGTACTCGTAATGGGCCTGAAGCGGCAGCTGAGCGGTGGTCCCGGCAGTCAGGGTGACCTCGGCACCCACCAGGGGGGTGTGGCATTTCGCCGGGGAGGTGGCACCCGCCAGGGTGCCCATCAGGACGGTGGCCGACAGACCGCCGTCTTCGACGACGGGAAGATCTTCGTGGTGGGCGAAGGCCGGGGCCATGTCACGGTCCGCGTGCGGCAGAGCAACCCACAGCTGTACGCCGTGCAGCACGCCCGAATGCTCGACCGGCGTCTGCTCGGCGTGCGAGATGCCCCGGCCGGCCGTCATCAGGTTGAGCTGCCCGGGCCGGATCTCGCAGGTGTTGCCGAGGCTGTCGCGGTGCAGCACCTCCCCGGCCACCAGCCAGGTCACCGTCTGCAAGCCGGTGTGCGGGTGCGGCCCGACCCGCATGCCCTGGTTACCGGCCAGGTCGTGCGGCCCGTACGCATCCAGGAAGCACCAGGCGCCCACCATCCGCCGCTGCCGGTTGGGCAGCGTGCGGGTGACGGCGAAGCCGCGCGGGCCGCCCAGCGCGACCGGCGCGCCCTCCAGCAATTCCATCGTGGCCGGCGGGGCCGGCCCGACCTCAGGGTCCGCCTCGAAGCTGCTCACGACATCGACGCTAGCCGGTAAAGGCGCTGGAACCGAGGACCTTCGTCACGCTGATCTCGATGACGACGCGAATCGGGTTGGGCCGGGGAACCCGATAGCGCGCGGCGTACAGCTTCTCTCCTTCGGCGACCGACACCGGGTCGTCCTTGACCACCGCGAGGCCCTCGACCGTGCTCCACCGGGCGCCATCAACCTGGCAAATCGCCACCCTCGCTTGCCCATTTCGGATATGCCGGACATGAGCAGATCCTGCGGAGGAGATCACCCGGGCAACGTCGCCCAGCAGGGTCGCACCGACGGCCACCACGTGTGGCGAGCCGTCCTTGCGCAGCGTGGTGAACGTGCAGAGGTGCCGCTCGGTCCAGAAATCT
Source organism: Paractinoplanes tereljensis (assembly GCF_016862435.1). Classification (GTDB taxonomy): domain Bacteria; phylum Actinomycetota; class Actinomycetes; order Mycobacteriales; family Micromonosporaceae; genus Actinoplanes; species Actinoplanes tereljensis. The sequence goes on along the minus strand of NZ_BOMY01000055.1, from coordinate 9,230 downwards.
GACAGCGCGGCGGATGACAACGAGACGAGGCCGCTCATACCAAGCGCTCCGCCGGCAGGGTGCCGCGGCGGACCGCGTCGACGAGGGCGGCGTGATCCCGTTCCACCTGGTCGGCGTACGCCCGGGCGAAGCGGCACAGCGAGTCGGCGAGCTTGTCGCTCCCGCCGATGTATCCGGTGATCATCGAGGCTCCACTCGTGCGGGCGTGCGATTTGGCGAGCAGGAACCCGCAGATGCCGGCGTAGTCGGCGAGCGCGCCGGCGCTGATGTCCTCGACGACGATCGCGCCCTTCATGTCCCGGAACTGGCGCACGTAGAACTGCATGTCACCGACCGTGGTCCAGCCGAGCAGCGGGTCGCTGACCGTCTGCAGCGCCTGCTGGTATTCGACGACCCGCTGTCCCTGATGCCGGTGCCAGGCCGCCTCGCCGTGCTGGTGCGGCGCGATCACCGACCGCCGGGCCTGCTTGAGCTGCAGGAACAGCACGTCGTCCGGGCTGCTGCCCTCGCACAGCGCGACGTAGGCCCGCAGCCCGACCGACCCGACCCCGACCACCTTGTGCGCGATGTCGACGATCCGGTACCCGGCCAGGATGCGCGCCCAGTGCGGCGGCAGCGTGTTGAGATAGCCGTCCAGCGCCTCGGCCAGGGCCTCCCGCTCCTCGTCGGAGGGCCGGGTGATCACCGGCGGCTCCTGGACCATCCGCAGCGTGCCGTCGTGCCGTTCGGTGAAGCGGGGGAGGGCCCGGTCACTGGTGCGCCGGCGGGCCCGCCGGGCGGCCCGCTCGATCTCCTCGCGGAAGCTGGCCTTGGAGGCGGCCGAGCGCAGCTGGTCGACGTCGAGCCGGTCGAAGCTGCGCCCGAGCAGCGGCCGTTCGGCCAGGTGGGCGAGCTGCTCGCGGTACTCGTCGACGCAGTGCTGGACGGCCTCGCCGCACTGGGTCTCGCGGAAGCCGTTCTGCCGGCCGGCCACGTAGACGCTGACCGCGAGCCGGCGCAGGTCCCACTCCCAGGCGCCGGGGTGCGCCTCGTCGAAGTCGTTGAGGTCGAAGACCAGTTCCCGCTCGGGGGAGGCGTAGAAGCCGAAGTTGCCCAAGTGGGCGTCGCCGCAGATGACCGGGGTGATGCCGGTGGCGGGCAGCCGGGCGAAGTCGTCGGCCATGATGTTGGCGGTGCCGCGCAGGAACGCGTACGGCGAACTGATCATGCGGCCGATCCGAATCGGGACCAGCCAGTCCTGGCGTCCCTCGTTCTGCCCGATGACCTGCTGCACCGGATCGGGCCGGTCGTCCGGCGGGTTCCAGTAGGCCATGTCGGTCCGGTGCGCGCGCTCGCGCAGGGACCGGCCCAGCTCGTACCGCTCGGCGCGGGGGCGAGCCGGCCTGCGCAGCGACGAGAAGCCGTCGTCCTGACCTGTGTCCAGCACGCTTTCCATTAGAGCTGAGCTTAGGTGCGGGCGGCGGCCAGGCCGAACGCGGATGGCTTGACACCCGGGAACACCTCGGAAAGCGAGCCGAAGCGGCAGCGCTTCTGGAGGAGTTCACCGATCACCGAGCGGTAATCGGTGGTGGCGGCCAGGTCGCCGGCCACCAGCGCGCCGGGGGACAGGCCGGGCCAGGCGGTGTAGACCTTGCCGCCGCGGACCCCGCCGCCGAGCAGCAGCATCGCGTTGCCGTGACCGTGGTCGGCGCCGTGCGACGCGTTCTCCTGCACCCGGCGGCCGAACTCGCTGATGGTCAGCAGGGTCACCGAGTTCATCCCGGCCGGGCCGAGGTCGGTGCTGAACGCGGCCAGGGCGAGGGCCAGGTCGGTGAGGTTGTCGTACATCCGCTGGCCCTTGGTCGCGGTGCCGAGCGCGTCGTGCATGTCCCAGTCGCCGCAGTCGACGGCCGCGGTGACCAGGCCGGTCCTCGACTTGATCAGCCGGGCCACGTCGCGCAGCGCCCCGCCGAGTTCAGTGGCCGGATAGGCGGCCCCGTTGGCCGGGGTGTAGGGGGTGGCCCGCATCGCGGCGGTGGCGGTCAGTGCCCTACCGGCGGCCAGGGCGGGGCCGGCCTGGGCGGGCGGCGCGTCCGCGTACATCGTCTTGAGGGCCGCGGCCATCGGACGCTGGACCGAGTCGCCGGCCAGGGTGAACTTGTCGATGGCGGCCATCGAGACGGCCGGCACCGGCCCGGCGAACAGCCGGCTCGGCATGGCGCCGCCGACCGAGACGCCGGCCAGCGGCCCGGTCGCGCCGGTGACGCCGAGCATCCGGTCCAGCCAGCCGCCGCGGATCGAGGTGCCGGGGGCGGCGTTCTCCATCGCGTCCATCGCGGCGAAGTGCGAGCGGGTCGGGTTGGGCTGGCCGACCGCGTGCACGGCGGCGAGCTTGCCGCCCTTCCACAGCGGGAGCAGCGGGTTCAGCGCCGGGTGCAGGCCGAACGTGCCGTCCCCGGCGATCACCTGGCTTTTCGGCAGGGCGATGGTCGGCCGCGCCTTGTAGTAGTCGGGGTCGCCGATCGGGGCGATCGCCGACAGCCCGTCGAAGCCGCCGTGCAGCGACAGCACCACCAGGGTGTCGCCGGAGTAGGTCGGGTCGGCGAAGGCCAGCTGGGTGGAGAGCCCGGCGCCGGCCAGGCCGGTCAGCGCGGCCGCGCCGAGCAGCGTGCGGCGGCTGATGGTCGCGTTCTCCACACATCCGGGGAACTTCATGATCACCTCAGCTGGAAGGCCGGCGAGTCGAGGACGAGCGCCACCAGGTACGGGAAGCTGCCCGCGAGCGTCTTGTCAGAGCTGGTCAGAGGACTGGTCGGCAGCTTTCCGGCGACGCTGAGCACGGCGGCGGTGTGGGTCGGCGGCAGCCTGGTGCCGGTCAGCCGGGTCGCCAGGGCGTCGATCAGCGCGCCGTAGGTGGCCGGCAGCGTCGGGACCAGGGCCTTGCGCAGGTCGGCCGGGCGAGTGAGCTGCGCCGGGTACCAGCCGGTGGCCAGGTTGAGGTGCCAGTTGCACTTGAGCAGGAACGCCGACGGCGACGCCCAGGCCACCGCGACGTCCGGGTAGCCGTTCGGCGGGCCCCACCGGTACGGCGCGTTCCCGACGTCGACGAGCATGTTGTAGAGGGCGTCGATGGCCTTGGTGCCGGATTTCTCCGGTCCGAGGCCGAGCGTCCGGATTGTCGCGATCAGGTCCTCGAACGGCGTGCGGGTCTTCTTCCCGGCGCTGGCGGAGAACTCCGGTGAGGTGAAGAGGGCCTTCAGGACCGGCTTGATCGCGGTGTCGTTGTCCAGGTAGACCTTGGCCAGCTTGGCGACCAGCGAGGCCGGGGGTTCGTCGGCGACAAAACGGACACACAGCTTGGTCGCGATGCGTTCGGCGGTCGAGGGGTGCCGGGCCAGATGGTCGGCGAAGGCGAGCGGTGCCACATCATTCGGCGCGTTCGCCGAGGAGAAACCGAGGATCTTGACCGCGCCACCCAGGTGCTTCGACGCGTCGTACACATAGGTGCCGTTCTTGGCCACGGTCAGGCCGGTGAGCAGGCGCGCGGCCGCCTGCACGTCGTCCTCGGCGTAGACCAGGCCGACGGTGTGCAGCTCCATCAGCTCACGGGCGTAGTTCTCGTTGGGGTGGCTCCTGGTGGAGGAGCGGTTGTCGAGGTAGGTGAGCATCGCCGGGTGCCGCATCGACGCCTTGAGCATGTCGGCGAACTTCCCGAACGTGTGCTTGCGGATCACCTGAGCGTCGTAGTCGGCCCGGCTGTCCCAGCCACCGCTGGACGGCGCGGCCACGTGCAGGTGGTTGGCCCAGAACGCGGCCACGCTCTCGAACAGCTGCCGGTTGCTCCACGCGGCGCGGGCCACCCCGGCCCGGCCCAGCTGCTTGAACGCGTCGTAGGAGTGCACCGGCAGCTTCGCCCGTACGGCCGAAATGCTCGCCCCCGCGAGGGGAAGGCGGGCCAGCAGGTCGTCGCAGACCGCGTCGTTGATCTTCTCGGGCGCCAGCTGCTTCTCCAGCCAGCCGTTCACGCCCAGCTGAGCGGCCTCGGCCAGGGTCGCCGGGGTGGGCCCGAAGGTGGCCCGGCGCACGAGCAGATCTGTCGTCATGCCATCCGGTTCGACCGGTTAACCGGGGGCCGTCGCCCGAGCAACCATCACTAACCGACCCGCAATCCGCCCGCACCCGTACCCTGGCGGCGGAACCGGACGTACGCTCAGCTTTGTGGATCAGGCTGAACCGGTACGCACTCCCGCCTCCTGGGTCGTCGTTGGCCTCGACAACGGTGGGACCTGCAACAACGCCACCGTGCTCGACGCGACGGGCCAATATCTCGTCGACCATCTGGTGGAAAATCCCAGTCTCGTGACGGACGGGCCCGAGTCGGCGGTCGAGGCCCTGGCCGAGGCGTTCGCCAACATCATCGAGCTCACCAGCACGCCGCTGACGCTGGTGCGCGCGGTCGGCCTGGACACGCCGGGCCCGGCCAGCGCCACCGGGGTGATCTCGTCCAAGGGCGCGACCAACTTCAACCAGGTGTCGTGGCACGGCTTCGACATCCGGGGCGCGCTCGAGGCCCGGATCGGCCTGCCGGTGTTCTACAACAACGACGCCAACGCGGCCGCGCTCTACGCACACCACCAGCTGTTCGGCGCGGACGCGATGCGCCGGTCCTCGGTCGCCGCGATCGTCGGCACCGGGCTGGGCGGCGGCGTGGTGGAGAACGGCCGGGTGATCTCCGGGGCGGCCGGCATGGCCGGCGAGCTCGGCCACGTGCAGATCCCGCTGCACGGTGTGCTGGAGGACGACCAGCCGGTCCCGCAGTGCAACTGCGGCTTCGCCGGCGACGGCGAGAGCCTCGCGTCGCTCACCGGCATCAAGAACAACCTGCTGCCCTACTGGCTCACCAAGTTCCCCGACCACCCGCTCGCCGCCGAGCCGATCGCGGTGGCCGCCAAGCAGCTGCGCGGCTACGGCGAGAAGGAGGACCCGCTGGCCCTGGCGGTGTTCGGGCAGCAGGCGAAGGCGATCGGGAAGCTTTTCACGGTGGCCGCCAACTTCACCGACCCGCACGCCTACCTGCTCGGCGGCGGGGTGGTGGAGGCCGCGCCGAAGTTCCGGCAGTGGTTCCTCAACACCGTCCGCGAGCACACCCAGCTGCGGGCCGAACAGCAGGCCGCGGCCACTTTCGCACTGGTCGCCGACCTCGACATGGCCGGTGCCCGGGGTGCCGCGGTGGCCGCCCTCGAAGGGGTCCAGCAGCGCCGGTCAACAGATGGTCGATAGATCTGTTAAGGCATATTCACAACTCTAGATATTGATGGTTGTCCTTCAGTAACGTCAGCCCTTGCCATCCGCGGCCGGGGGGCTCGGATGTGCTGAAGGGGGACGAATGCGACGTAGCATCGCAACCATCTCGGCGACCCTGCTGGGCCTGGCACTGATTACGCCGGGCGCCGCACAGGCCGCTCCGCCACCCACTCAGGATGATCAACTCAGCCCGGCCGACAAGGCCTCGCTGGCCGCCGGCATCGGCGTGGCACCCAAGGCCGACTACGGGGCGAAGCCCAAGGGCCCCAACCCGTTCCTGGCCGAGGTCGCCGACGCCAGCAAGGTCGACTACTCGGGCTGGGCGAACTACTTGAAGGTGCAGGCCAAGTCCAGGGCGGCACTTCGGGCGAAGACGCTCGCCAGCACCAACCCCGCCCTCGCCGCGCAGGCCGCCGTCCCGGCGGTGGTGGTCGACGAGGACGAGATCGACGGCACCAACGGCGGCAACGACACGCCCGCCAACGCCCAACGGATCACCACCTTCGGCACCGGCACCTACCCGAAGATCCGGGTGCTCGGCAGCCTCGACAACGACCCGATCAGCACTCCGGCCGTCCCGGCACCGGCCGAGGACAACGGCTCGATCACGCTGGCCGGCGACACCGGCATCGGCACCATCCGCAGCGGTGCGCTGATCGACTCGGTGATCGGCGACGGCCCGCACGGCCGGCAGACCGGCGACGGCAGCAACGACTTCGACTTCTACAAGATCACCGCAGCGGCCGGCAAGGTGCTGACGCTGAAGACGGCCACCCCGACCGGCCCGCTCGACACGGTCCTGGAACTGTTCGCCGCCGACGGCACGCTGGTCGCCGTCAACGACGACTTCACCGGCCTGGACAGCCAGATCACCTACACGGCGGCCACGGCCGGCACGTTCTACCTGGCGGTTGCCGCCTACGGCGGTCTGCCCGCCGACCCGTTCGACTCGGCCAGCGGCGGCGGCATCGGCGACACCACCCCGCCGTCCGAGGGTCCGTACACGCTGACGCTCACCTCCGGCGGCATCGACAAGGACTTCTTCGCCATCAAGCTGAAGGCCGGCGACATCATCGGCGCCAGCGTCAAGGGCAGCCCGACCTACATCACCGTCTACGACACCACGCCGCGCGAGGTGCACGGCTCCGACCAGGACGCCTCCTACATCTACCCGCTGGCCTCCCCGCTGCCCGCGGGCGGCACCGCGGTGACGGATTACGTGGCGACCAAGGCCGGCTGGCACTACGTCGGCGTGCAGTCCGGCTCCGGCGCCTACGACATCACGGTCGAGGGTTACCGCCCGGTCCTGCAGGGTGCGACCCCCGTACAGACGCTGTATCTGGATTTTGATGGTGAGCGTGTCAACACCGGGGTCTTCGGTGGTCCGGGCAACCGCGACCTGAGCCCGTTCGCCGCGTTCCTGGCCAACTGGGGCCTGACCCGGGCCGACGAGGACGCGGTGATCGACGCGGTGACCGCAGGCGTGACCGAGAACCTGAAGAAGGACCTGTTAGCCAGCGGCCTGAACCCCAAGTTCAAGCTGAAGATCAAGAACAGCAAGGACGACGACGACCCGTGGGGCGGCGCCAACGTCAGCCGCATCGTGGTCGGCGGCACCATCGACGAGAGCGGCGTGGACACCATCGGCATCGCCCAGAGCATCGACCCCGGCAACTTCGAAACCGAAGAGACGGCGCTGGTCCTGCTGGACGTGCTGAGCGCCCCCGCCGGCGACTCGTCAGCGTCCCTGAACACCTACCTGACCCCCGCGAGCGACCGCATCGCTTTCCTGGGCCAGGCGCTGAGCAACGTGATCTCCCACGAGGCCGGCCACTTCTTCGGCGACTACCACACCGACAACCAGGACGCCCTCCCCAACCTGATGGACGCCGGCGGCACCGGCTTCGCGACTCTGTTCGGCGTAGGCCCCGACGGCGTAGGCGGCACCGCCGACGACGCCGACGTCGACTTCGGCGACAGCCAGTTCATCCCCTCCGAAGGCTTCATCGGCACCGAGGACACCCTCGGCCGAATCGTCTTCGGCGTAACAAGCTGAGTTCATCAGGAAAGGACAGCCCCGTCGCTCGCGGCGGGGCTGATCCCTTTTCAAATACGGGCATGCCCGGTCCCGTGGCACTCAGTCCCGCTGGGCGGCGCTCACCCTCCGCGCGCCCGTTCCGGGCGGGCCCGACCCCAAACCCCGCCCTGCCGGGCCACACCCGCCCTGTGCGCCCGTTCCGCGGGGGCCCTGCTCCCGCGCATTGCCCTGTCGGATAGCGCTTCGCCCGTGCGTCCGTTCCGGGCGAGCCCGGTCCCCGCGCACTGCCCTGCCGGGCAGCAGTCCACCTGCGCGTCCGTTCCGGGCACGCGCTCGGCCCCGCGCATTGCCGTGTCGGGCAGCGCTTCGCCCGTGTGTCCGCTCCGGGCGATTCCGGCCCCGGAATACCGCGTTACCGGGCAGCGCCCGGCGACGCCCGTCTTGCCCGGCCGGTCGTCCACATAGTGGCCGCCGATCTCGGATCCTGGGCCGACGTCTCGCAGCGTGGGCCGAAGCTTCCGCATGGTGGATTCGTCCACTTCGGATAGCCGGACATGCCGCCTATTTCCCCCGCGTGCGGCCCGATTCGCCGAGATCTTGTGGACTTGGCCCCCGTTCCGTGCCGTAGGTCTACAAGATCTGGAGATCTCGGCGCGAAACGGTCTACTCACTCTTTGATGGCGGCCGCCACGTCCGGGAAGAGTGCCAGGTAGTCGGCCAGCCCCAGGGTGTCGAAGAGGCGGCGCAGGAAACCGCTCGGCGCGGCCAGCCGCACCCAGCCGCCCCGCTCGATGGCCCGGGCGTGTGCCGTGACCAGCACGCCGACCCCCATCGAGTCACAGAAGTCGAGACCCGCGACGTCTACCACCACCCGAGGGCTGGGGCGTTCGACAAGTCGGTTGAGGTTCGCCTTGAGGGACGGTGCGGTGTCGATGTCAAGGGAACCGCGCAGCACGAGGACGGCCGTGTTGGGCGGGTGGTGCGCGACCGAGACCTGCATTGGTGATGTCGCTTTCGAGCTTCGGGGGGCGGCGGTGTCCCACAGCCTATCGAGCCCGAGCGCTGCGCGCCCCATGCGGATCATCAGCCCCTATCGTCCCTGCGAGATGAGCTGGTCAGCCACCACGGTGGCCGCGTCCACCGGGATGGCGAACCCGATCCCGACGCTGCCACCCCCGGCCTGCCCGTCCGCGTTGGGCACGGTAGCGATGGCCGTGTTCACTCCGATCAGCCGCCCATCGCAGTCGACAAGCGGCCCACCGGAGTTCCCCGGGTTGATCGCCGCGTCGGTCTGCACCGCCCCCGGCAACACCGCGGTCTGCCCACCGTCGGCCGGCACCGGAATATCCCGTCCCAGCGCGCTGACGATCCCCGCGGTAACGGTGCCGGAAAGCCCGAGCGGCGCCCCGAGCGCCACCACCGGCTGCCCGACCCGCAGCGCCGACGACCGCCCCACTTCGATGAGCGGAAGCTTCTCGGTGGTCTGCACCCGCACCACGGCCAGGTCAACGAGCGGGGCACGGCCAACAATCGTGGCCGGCGCGGTTCGCCCATCACTGAACAGCACGGTGATGGCCCCGCGGGCACCGGCCGGAGAGATCACGTGGTCGTTGGTGAGGATGTAGCCCCCGTCGCGAATGATCTCCCCGCTGCCGTTCCCACCACCGACCGAGAGCGTGACGACGGTGGGTAGCACCCGCTCAGCGATGCTCGCCGCCGAACAGGTAGCCGCCCCCACCGACCGCTGCCGCTCACCGCCGCCGGTAGCCCGCCCCACCAGCCCGCCGACAAACCCAGCAACCAGAGCGATCAAGCCAGCCGAAAGAATCCGCGGAAGCCAAGGCCGACGACCGTTCGTCCCACCAACGTTCGTCCCACCAACGTTCGTCCCACCAACGTTCGTCCCACC